>CP070718.1:3795081-3797054 GCA_020350565.1 Phycisphaerales bacterium | reverse complement strand
TTGCTCCACGTCCTCGCCACGATAGACCGGCTTGATCTCCAGACCCGATTCGTTGAAGAGCGGTTTGAGATCGGTTGTATCCTGGGACCTCATGACAGCTTCTCACAGATGCAATCGACAATAGCCTGCGGCGACGTGCCCAGCCCGAACACCGCTTCGACGCCGATCGCCTTCAGTTCCTCGTGATCTTTCTGCGGGATGTTGCCTCCGACCAGCCAAAGGAGGTCTGTCAATCCGTGCTCCTGGAGCAAGGCCTTGACCCGCCGGCAGATCGGCAGATGCGAGCCCGACAGGATCGACAGGCCGAGAACGTCGACGTCTTCGTCGATAGCGGTCTGGACGATCTGCTCCGGTGTTTTCCTCAGCCCCGTGTAGATCACCTCGAAGCCGGCATCCATGAGCGCACGCACGACGATCTTCGCGCCGACATCGTGCCCGTCCAGCCCGGGCTTGGCTAAGAGCACGCGGATCTTCCTGGTCTCCGTCATCCGTTGAACTCCGCTTCACAGCTCGCTGCGGCGGACATCGTCCGGTTCGCTTCTGTGTGGCTCACCCGGTCATCTCCTTGGCGATGATCAGTTTCAGGATTTCACTGGTGCCGCCGCCGTAGAGCGTGAATCGGATGTCCCTGAAGTACCGTTCGGCGGAGAACTCCTGCGAATAGCCATACGCTCCGAGAATGCGGGTGGCCTGGTCACAGATTTCGTTCGCCCGCTCGCTTGCGAAAAGCTTGGCCATCGCCGCCTCGCGCTGGTAAGACTCGTAGGATTCGTTGTGATCCTTAAGCCACGCAGCGTAGTGAACCAGGCGTGTCGCGGCCTCGAGGTCGGTACCCATTTCCGCCAACTTCATTTGGATGGCCTGGAAACGGTTGATGGGCCGCTTGAACTGCACTCTTTGCGCCGCATATTGTACGGCCTCGTCCAACGCAGCCCGGGCCACGCCGATCGCCAGAGCGCCCGTCATGATCCGAATTTCAGCAAGAATCTCGCGCAGGGCCCGTTCGCCTTCTCCTTCCTCTCCCAGGCGATGATCTTCAGGAACAAAGCAATCCTCGAAAAAGACCTCTGCGTTCGACGTCCCCCAGCAGCCCATTTTCTGAAATGCTCTCCCGACGGAAACGCCCGGGAATTCCCTCTCGACAAGAAAGATCGTCAGCGGCTCATCCTTGCCGGTGCGGGCAAAAACCGTGAAGAACTCCGCCACGGGAGCGGAAGTAATCCAGGTCTTCTGGCCGTCCAGGCG
Source organism: Phycisphaerales bacterium (assembly GCA_020350565.1). Taxonomy (GTDB): domain Bacteria; phylum Planctomycetota; class Phycisphaerae; order UBA1845; family UBA1845. Next base: position 3,795,809 of record CP070718.1, on the reverse strand, counting down.
GTATCCGCCGTCCACCTTTCCGGCGGTTGTGGTAATGGCGCTGAGGTCGCTTCCCGCATCGGGTTCGGTGATGCAGATCGTGCCGATCTTGGCGCCCTTGATGGCCGGTTTGAGCAGGTGCTCGCGGATGTCGGCGTTGCCAAACCTGTTCAGGAAATGGGTGCCCATCAGGGACTGCATGGCCGCCAGCGCGGCGAGAGACAGCGAGCCGCGCGCGATCTCACTGATGGCCAGGCAGTAGGAGACGAAATCCGTGTTCGCTCCGCCCACGGATTCCGGATAGCGCAGGCCGAAGACGCCGAGATCGGCCAGTTCCCGGAATAGTTCGCGCGGGAACTCGCCCGCTTCGTCGATCGCGGCCGCTTGCGGCTTGATTCGCTCTTCGCAAAACCGGGAGAGTGTGTCGCGAAGGAGTTGTTGCTCTTCTGACAGTTCGAAGTTCATCGTGCGCGCCTGCTCCCTGAGCCCTTCTCTTTTCTCAAGAGCTTTGTCTGGCTCTCGTCTATTTCCCCGGTCTTCTCGTTGACCGCGACGCCGTACAAATCACGTGCGGCCCGCGCGGAGATGACGCCATTGCGTACTTCGTCGGCGACGAGTTTTGCAGGACGTTTCCTGGGGTTGCCGAATCCGCCGCCGCCGCCGGCCTGCTGATGGTAAACCGTACCTTTTGGCACGCCGGCGATGAGATCCAGGCTCCGCGGCAATCGCTCCTTGCCGTCTAGGTCACG
>CP070718.1:3781155-3794981 GCA_020350565.1 Phycisphaerales bacterium | reverse complement strand
GTGGAGCCACCGGAATAATCGTGGAACCACGCGTGACCCGTCCCCTGAACGGTGGTCGACATTCGATAATGCGTCGCCCGATCGTGCAGGTGGTACGTCTGAGCGATGTCGTTGCCCGGATCACCACTCACGTCGGAGTCGCCGGCCGCCGTCCACAAATGGTAGTTCGCATCGTGTGGGTTCGAGCTGTTGGTGCCCAAAAAGTCCGTGGGCAGCATGCTGCTGACCAACATGATGTCATCCAGCCCGTATTCCTCCGGGGGCGCCGAACCGCTCGGGAAGCCGAAGTCATTGTCGAACAGCCGGTCATAAGCCCGCGCGACGCCTTCAGCGCCTCGGCTGTGGCCGATCCACACGATCTTGTGCGAATCGATGTGCCCGTCCAACACACCGCCGGCGATGGAGCTCTGGTTGGCGATGATATAGTCGGTATTCGTAATCGTGGTCATCGAGCAGTACTCGATACCCGCTCCCGTATTGTTCTGGTGCGCCATCACGATGTAGCCGTACGACGCGAAGTGGTTGCCGAGATGGTCGTACCACTGATAGTTGTGCCCGTTGCCGTGGCTGATCACGATCAGCGGAAGCTGCCCCATCGAAGCGATGTTCGAGGGGTAGTAGGTGTCCTGGCCGAGCCAGGTGCCGCCGCTGTAGACCACCTCGGTGACACCGAGAGGTCCAAGATCGGTGAAGTCGTGCACCGCGTACAGGCCGGCCTCGGTGCTCAGTCCGTCGATGTAGTCCCCGTCACTCAGCTCACCGTCCTGATCGCAGTCCAAGACAACGTCATAGCCGACGCCCAGTCCCGTTCCCGCATTGGCATCGAGGTCGTAGGGGCCGGTGACCAGGAACGTGTTGTCCTGAATGGTCGAACCGCCGAAAGTCTCGGTCTGGGCGCCTCCGGGTGTGACGTCGGTCAGAGAGGGATCGCCCGACCACTGCGAAGCCGTCTTCGCATCGACGATATAAATGTCGCACGTCTGCCCGACGATCGTCGGGAAACGCGTCGGATCAATGGCCACCTCCACCGTGGCGTTCTCGTTGAACGCCTTGACGTACTCGAAGTACGGGTAAGCAGTCAGCGAGTTTCCGGCAAGTTCCGTTGCGATTCGATCGCCGACAACGATCTCGCCGGTGAATGCCCGCATGAAACCCATGAAGTCGACGAGGTCGACGTTTCCATCGACGTCATCGTCGTGGTGGACTGCACACTCCCCTGACGCGGGTGTATCCGGTCCCAACAAGCAGCCGTAGAAGTGCTCGTAGTCGGCCAGGTCCACGTCGAGGTCACCATCAGGATTGAACCCGACGGCAAACGCAGCCCCAGGAATCACGAGCAAGGCCGCAGCCATTCCAAAAGCAAACCAGTTTCTCATTTCATACCCCTTACCATTGTGCCTCAACTTTATCGCCCCTACCGGAAAAACTCTTCAATGGGCGCGCACACCATCAGGCGCCCACATCCTATTCCCCAGATTCTCTACTTTAAGCGAAATGCCCACCCGGGTTCAATACGCTTTGGCGATCAACAGCCGATATTTGGGGGGAATACCCCAGTGGCGAGGCGGCGGCGAGGCGGCTTTTGCCGGCCCTGCTGGCCCGCGAAGAGGATGTTCCGAGCGGTTCAGGCCTTGAATCGGATGTTCGAATCCTGGTTCGTTCGGTCGTTTCATGCGCCCGTCCCGGCCGACGTCTTCGTTATAGGACGTGGCGCTCTTCGGCCCGTGATTGCTCTCAAACCGCATGAATTGGCCTTCCAATGAAAAAATTAGGTTTCTACTGCAAAACAGAGTCTCGCGTGAGAGTTGCGGCACCTCTCCTGCCAGTCTGGACGCATGCAGAGCGACGATCCTGCCCCTTCCCATTCGATCCGACCCTCACGCGTACCTCGCTGATGATACGGCTTCCGGCGCGCCTTGATCACACTGCGGCTCTAACAAAAAGCTCGGGCTCCGTAATTCCCCTCTGCGCGGCGGCGCATGCCCTGCTTCCTCGGCGATCCCTCCAAATGAGCGCGTCGATAAATCCCCCGGCTTAATGGAATCTTAACGCCGCCTGAATATCAGGCTCACAGATGACGTCTATCCTGCCGCGCGCATGGCTGGCACGACAGCGGCGCTCTGGCCCGAGCACAGTCAGCGCCCGAGCCTGCACCGATGTGCGTGATTTGCGAGTGCCCCACCGAGGCAAAGCAATGTTCCGTCGCCCAGACCGCCCCCCGCCGGGCTTCCGATGGCTCTCCCTCATCTTGCTTCTACCGTGCGCCGGCCCAATCCAGGCCCAGGACCAACCGCCTGAAGCACCTCAGGAAGCGGACCAGCCGGATACGGACGCCGCCTCAGGACACGAATCGCAACGCGCGCCTTTCGATCTGCTCACCACCAAAACACTCACCGGTGACTGGGGCGGCGTGCGCAGCAAGCTGGAAGACGAGGGCATCCGTTTCAAGATCGATTTGATGAACCAGCTCATGGTCAACATGCATGGTGGTAAGGAGACCAAGAACGGCCACGACACCGCCGGCAGCTACGAATTCAACATCTACCTGGACTTCGAGAAGATGGAGCTGATCCAGGGCGCCGAGTTCTGGATCCGCGCCAAGGGCACCTGGGGCGGGGATGATAGCGACTTCGACAAGGAGAAGGTCGGCGGACTGTTCAAGACCAACCAGGATGCCAGCAGCGAAGAGCCGATCTTCGTCGACAAGTGGCATTGGAAGCAGCGATTCTTCGACGATCGGCTCGAGTTTCGCATCGGCCGCATGGAGCCGGTCAAGGACCTCTTCGACACCAGCGAGATCATGGGCCATGAGGACAAGTACTTCATGAACCAGGCCCTGGTGCGCAACGCTACGATTCCGCCCAGGAAAGGCCTTGGCGTTTTCGTGAATTGGAACATCTCGGACGCCGTGTACGTTCGCGCCGCGGCGATTGATGCCCATGCCCGTGACCGACAAACGAACTTCAATACGGCATTCCACGACGAGGACGAATTCCGCTGCTATGGCGAAATCGGCTGGCGGCCGAAGTTCACCTCGGCGAAGGGGAAGCTCCCGGGGCATTATCTGGTCGGCACCTGGTACGATCCGACTACAAAGAAGAAGTTCTTCGACACGCTCAACGGCCTCCGGGCCGACCGGTATGACAGCGAAGACTGGGGCTTTTACCTGGGCTTCGACCAGATGGTCTGGAAGGAAAACGACCAACCCGAGGACCAGCAAGGGATCGCCGTTGCGGGTCGATACGGATACGCCCACGGCGAGGTCAACATGATCGAACATTTTTGGGCGGCGGCGATCCAGTACAAAGGCGTTATGCCCAGGCGCGACAAGGACGTCCTGGCGTTCGGCGCCGGGCAGGGCATCCTCTCCGGCGAGTACCGGCAGCTTCACCCCGGTGCCGACCGCGAGACCGTCTACGAACTCTACTATTCCGCTCATGTGTTGCCGTGGCTGACCGTCAGCCCGCACCTTCAGTTCATCACCAATACCGGCGGCTACAAGGGTGATCCCGACACCACGGTGGCAGGATTGCGGTTCAGGATGACTCTTTGACACGCATTCGAAAGGAAGCATGAAGCATGTCGACGCAGAAAAAGCCTCTTCCCTTAATCAGGAAGGTCGCGGGCGGTTTGTTTGCGGCGGTGGCGTTGTGCGCGCCGAGCAACGGAGCCTGGGGACAGACGGAGGACAAGGTCAGGATCGACGGTTCCACGACCGTCGGTCCGATCACCAAGGCTTTTGCCGAGTATTACATGCGGCAGCACCCCGACGTGAACATCACGGTCAGCGAGTCAGGAAGTGGAAACGGCGCCAAGAGCCTGGTGAACGGGACCTGTGACGCAGCGGCCATGTCCCGTTTCATGAAGCCGCAAGAATTCAGCGCCGCGGTCGACAAGGGCGTCATGCCGGTAGCGCACGTTGTGGCGATTGACGGCATCGCCATCGTCGTTCACCCGAGCAATCCCATGGCCAACCTGACGGTTTCCCAGGTGCGGGACATCTATGCAGGCAAGATCACCAACTGGAGCCAGGTCGGCGGGCCGGACAAGAAAATCGTCGCCATCAGCCGCGACAGCAACAGCGGCACGTTTGAGTGCTTCAACAATCTGGTCATGCAAAAGGAGAAGATTGCCGGCTCGACAGAGTACGTAGGCAGCAACGGCGCCGCCCGGCAGCGCGTGCAATCTACACCGGGCGCGGTCGGCTACGTCGGCCTCGGCTTCCTGGACAGGACCGTCAAGGCCCTGTCGGTCGACAACGTTCATCCCGATCCGGACTCGGTCACGTCGGGTCGCTATCCGGTCGCACGGCCCTTGTACCTCTTCACCGACGGTTATCCCGAACTGGGCAGCCATCTGCATGCCTTCGTCACGCTGCACCTGAGCAGGAAAGGACAGGAGATCATCGAGTCGCTCGGATTCGTCCCGGTGACCCATTACAAATAAAAGAACTCGCGCACATTGGCGGGCGGCAAAGGGAAGAAAGAATATGCCTGGCCCATCAGGGGTGCCGAACAAGGTGCGAGCCGCAGCATGGCCGATACGCGTTTCATCATTCAGAGGAACAGCCTGATCATCAGCGCGCGAGCCAACCGCCTCCGGCGGCTCGCCGCACTGGGGGGGCGCGGCATCCTGCTCCTGATCACCAGCAGCTCGGCTCTGGTCATCCTGTTCATATTCTACTTCATCATCAAGGATGCCCTGCCCTTCTTTCAGTTGCGCGGGCTGAAGGAATTCTTCACCAGCACGGCCTGGTATCCGTCTTCGTCGCCGGCGTCGTTTGGCGCGACCTCGATCTTCGTCGGCAGCGGGCTGGTCACCCTGGGAGCGATTCTCGTGTCCGTGCCGCTGGGCGTCACTGCAGCCGTCTGCCTGAGCGACATGCTGCCGTTTTCCCTGCGTCAGCTCGTCAAGCCGGTGATCGAGATGCTCGCGGCCATTCCCTCGGTGGCGTTCGGCTTCTTCGCCCTGGTCGTGTTTGCCCCGCAGTTGCAGGAGCGTGGAGGAACCATCCTTTCGGTGGCCTGGTGGATGATCACAGCACCGGTTGCCTTCCTGATGCTGTGGATCGTCAGCAGCGTCCTGAGCAGCCGGCTGCCGGAGCGAATTCGCTCGATGGGCCGGTTAGGGCTCGCCGCCGCATTGGCGGCGCCCACCTTCTGGGGCATCTGGTTCGTCGGCAGGAGCTTTCACGCCCTGGAGATATCCAGCGGCGCCAACGCCCTGAACGTCTCCATCATCCTCGGCATCATGGCGTTGCCGACCATCGTGAGCGTGTCGGAGGACGCCCTGCAATCTGTCGGAGGCGAACTTCGCGAGGGTGCCTATGCACTCGGCGCGACGCGTACGGAAACGATGCTGCGCATCGTGATTCCGGCGGCGAAGAGCGGGATCTGCGCCGCGATCATCCTGGGCATCATGCGGGCGATCGGGGAAACCATGGTGGTGTGGATGGCTTCGGGGAATGCCGCTCAAATCCCTCGACCCTGGTTCAACGTCCTGGAGCCGGTGCGCACACTCACCGCGACCATCGCCGGCGAGACGGGCGAGGCGGACCACGTGACCGGTTCGGCACGTTACCACGTGTTGTTCGCCATGGCCCTGTGTCTGCTGGTGATCTCGTATGCGTTCAATTACGTCAGCGACAGAATCGTCCGGCGCACATCGAGGATAGGCAGAGCCTGACGTGGACCTGACCTCACGCAAACTCGTCGACCGTTCGTTCACCGGATTGGGATGGTTCTCGATTCTGCTGATGGCGGCTGCGCTGGTGATTCTCCTTGCCCCGATCGTCGTGCGGGGGCTCGGGGCCTTCGTATTCAAGGGGACGGTGGAGCACCGTAAGCTGCAGTTCGAGGTGTTCGGTCATGGCCGCGCAGGTGCCGTCGACGCGGAGACGGCAGAAGTGACTGAGGCGCGGCAGCCGGTGTACGACATGCTGGCGGCCTTCGAAGCGGAGCTCGAGTCGGCCGACTTCGCCAGCCGCAGGAAACACGCCGGACCCCTGCGCGAATTGAAAGACCATCTCCGCAGACTCTTGGGGCCGCTTCCGGCGGAAGACGCGCCGGTGCTCATGCGAGAGCAATACGGGCAGACACGGTGGGATCGCGCTCAGATGGCTCTGAATCACCTGCTCTTGATTGAGACGTACGATTATTCCGACCCCACGCAGATGGGCCGTAAGATTCTCACGCCGCGCGTCGAGGACTTCAAAGGCACGTCACTGGAGCCGCTCTTTGCCTACGTGGAAGACAATGCATCAGCGATGCTCAAGCCGCGGTGGACCTTGTATTGGCGGTTCCTGTTCGACTCCTCGCACGACGCGCATTTCTTCGGAGGCATCTGGCCCGAGCTGCTCGGCACGATCTACCTGACCCTGGGGGCGATCCTGTTTGCCGTGCCTCTGGGGGTAATTTCAGCGATCTATCTCGTGGAATATACGGAGGAAGGCAGCCGCCTGGTCGGTCTGTTGCGCACGTGCATCAACACGCTGGCCGGCGTACCCAGCATCGTATACGGTCTCTTCGGCCTGGCGTTCTTCATCAACTCGTTGCACGTTTCGCAGTCGAAAAGCGTCCTCGCCGGTGCGCTGACGCTGGGCATTCTAGTGTTGCCCTTCGTGATCCGCTCCGCCGAGGAGGCGATCCGCGCGGTGCCGCAGACCTACAAAGAGGCAGCATTAAGCCTGGGCGTTGGCAAATGGCGCGCGATCACCACGGTCATACTGCCTGCGGCCTTGCCAGGCATCCTGACTGGAACGGTAATCAGTATGGGACGGGCCGCGGGCGAGACGGCGCCGATCATCTTCACGGCCGCTGTCAGCGTGGGTCAGCCGCTCTCCTTCCTGCAGACGTTCTCCGAGCCGACGCCGGCGCTTCCCTGGAACATCTACAACCTGTGCTCGGAGCATGAAGCCGTCGACGAGATCCGGCATGTACAGTACGGAATGGTGTTCACGCTGGTGATGCTGGTGTTGCTGCTCAATTCAGGCGCGATTCTCCTGCGGGCGAGGATCACCAAGCGAATGCGAGGATAAGGTGATGACGGTGGCACCCACGGGTAACATGGTGAAACCTGTTTTGAGCATCAAGAGCACCAATGCGCTTCGGCAACCATCGGATGGTGATAACCAGGGTGCCACGCACCTGTCGATCGAGGACTTCTCCGTTTTCTACCGGGAGTTTCAGGCGGTCAAGAACGTGACGATGGTCGTTCCTTCAGGCCGGGTGACCGCCATCATCGGCCCGTCCGGATGCGGCAAGAGCACCCTGCTCCGAGCGATGAACCGCATGAACGACCTAATCCCCGGAGTGCGGACGACCGGCCGGCTCTGTTACCTGGGGGTAGACATTTACGGCCGAGAGTGCGATCCGGTCGAGGTGCGGCGCCGGATCGGGATGGTCTTCCAGAGACCCAATCCCTTCCCCAAGTCCATCTTCCGCAACATCGCCTGGGCCCCGCGAATCAACGGTTACAGAGGCGACATCAGCAACCTGGTGGAGCATGCGCTGCGGCAGGCGGCGCTCTGGGACGAAGTCAAGGACAAGCTGGATCAGAGCGCACTGGCTCTTTCGGGCGGGCAGCAGCAGCGGCTTTGCATTGCGCGGGCCATTGCCATGCAGCCGGACGTCCTGCTCATGGATGAGCCCTGCTCCGCGCTGGATCCCATCGCCACGAGCCACATCGAAGACCTCATCGACGAGCTGAAGAAGCAGTACACGGTGGTCCTGGTGACGCACAACATGCAGCAGGCCGCCCGCGTTTCCGATCGAACGGCGTTCATGTACATGGGCGAGTTGATCGAAATCGACGAAACGCGCACAATCTTCACCAAGCCGAAGAAACAGCAAACCGAGGACTATATCACGGGCCGGTTCGGATAATGTGATGACCGTTCATTTTGTCAATCAACTCGATGAGCTTCTGCTACGCTCGGTGCGCATGGGAAACCTGGTGGAGGACATGGTTCAGGAGGCGGGCGAGGCCGTCTTCGAGCCGGGCGATCGTCTGGCCCGACGTGTGATCTCCCGAGACTTCGCGGTTGATGACGAGGAGGTGAAGGTCGAGTCGGAGGTCATCCGGCTGATGGCTCTGTATCAGCCGGTGGGCCCGGATCTTCGGCTCCTCTGCACGATCCTGAAGGTCAATAATGATCTGGAGCGCGTGGCGGACTGCGCGGTGAACATCGCGGAGCGCGCCTGTCACCTGGATGCTGCCAAGGACCTGCCAGGCGCCGAGACCGTCCGGCAAATGGATCCCCTTGTGCGGCGAATGCTACGCGACGTGCTCCAGGCCTACAGCGCACAAGACGGCGAAGCCGCCAAGAAGATCTTCACCGAGGAGGAGATGGTCGATGCCCTCTACGCACAGACGGTCAAGACCATCGTGGCCGAAGGTGCCGATTCCTCCCACGAAATGGCTTCCCTGCTGGATATGCTGTCGGTGGCCAAGAACCTTGAACGCATCGGGGATTTTGCCACCAATATCGCGGAAGACGTCGTCTTCCTGTCCACCGGCGACATCGTCCGGCACCAGTCGCCCCCGGAGGAATCCTGAGAACCGCTCGTCAGGCCGGTGAAAAAGTGTCAAAAAGTGTCAGAATGATGTTGGGCTTCTTCCTTGGGTGCCGTCAAGGAGAAACGCCACCTGCAGCACCAACCACGTTCGTGACATCAAGAAAACCATCCTGACACCCGTTTCGAGGTTGATGCCTGATTCCGTCCCGTGCAGATAACTAAATGTCCCCCTCCGGATCCGCGCCGGCAAGTTGCTCCTTGAGGCGTTTCAATACGCGGCTCTTTGCCTGATAGACGCTCCATTTGCTGAGCCCGAGCATCTTCGCCACCTCGTCCACGGAGCACCCGCCCAGAACATGCATCTCGAAGGCCTTCAGTGTGACCGGCTCGAATGAGTCCGCGATCATGCGCATGGCCCACCGGACGCGATGAAGCTCCCATTCACGCTGCCATTGCGTATCCGCTTTCTCTCCGTCCTCACTGGCCACGCCGTCGAACCTCTGTGGATCAAGCCCCGTCGGCTGACGGGCCTCCTTGCTCGCTCGCCGGGCCAGTGCATGAACCACCGCAGACCGTAAATACGTGCGAAAACGACCTCTCCGCGCGTCGTACTCCAACCCGTCCACCGCTTTGAATAGATACATCTCCACTTCCTGCACGACGTCTTCCGCATCGTCGTGGCTCGCACCCCGGCTGCGTGCGTAGCGGTAAAGCAATTGGCCATAGCGCTCATGAAACTCCTGCCAGCTCAGCTTGTCCGTCCGGTCACGAAGCCGCAGCAGGAAACTGAGATGTGTCATCTCGGCGGAATCCATCGCCACCCATTGTCGCGAACCTGCACAGTCCGCACAACCTGATTCCTGCAGGGCTGGAACCGACCCCGAAAATCGGCCGGTGAGACGCGGTGGTGATCAAGTTTTTTGTCACCGCGCCTTTCCCAGATGCAGTCTCTGCTGATGGCATGATAGGTGCACGTTTTGCCTGTAATTCGAGGGATTCGGGCCATTGTGACGGAGGCACCCAACGGGTGACAGGCAAAAAGAGGCACTTCGTGTGCAGTTTGATGGCAAGCTCAGGCTTGGATTTCACGGGACCAAGATCACGAGTGATGCAGGGCCGCTGCCCTTTCGTGAATTGGATGAAGCCTTCCGGTTAACGGAGAACGCCAATGCGGTGTTGTCCGATCCGCGGCAAGGGAAGAACACGCGGCACATTCTGCCGGCCATGTTGTGACAGGCGGTCTACGGACGCCTGGCGGGCTACGAAGATGTTAACGACGCGGAGCGATTGCGGATCGATCCCACGATGCGCCGCGTCGTGGGTGGCCGGGTTGAAGAGAAACGAGCCGCATCCACCGGCGAGGTGGGTCGGGCCCGCGTGTCCGACGGGGTTGAACGGGCACCAAGATGGCGATGTCTCGTAGCCAAGAGACGAGGACGGGGACGGCATGGACCAAACCGGCCGACTGGCGCTCCCGGTCCAGCGCTGGTTCATCGCGCGGCTCGTACACGCTGCGCAAGCCAGCGCAGAACCGGTGTCAAAGATGAAAAATGGCTTTGAACCCAGACTTCGTTCAGGTACGATGTCAGGCTGACCTACCCGCTTCGTGCCGGCGAGGGCCGTCTGGAAATGTCGGCGGACCGTACAAGCAAACGGGTAACACCGAAGAAGGGGCCATTGGGGTTCCTCACGAAAACGGACCTCGCGCACCGCGTCGTTATTCTCTACGGACTCTCCGGCTTTGCCAGCCTGGCCTACCAGGTCGTCTGGTACCGCCTCCTCGTCGATAAGTTCGGCTCCACGAACCTGACCTTCGTGCTTGTCGTAACCGCCTTCATCGCGGGGATCGGACTCGGCGCACTCCTCAGCCGCAGGGTCACGGAGGCGCTCGGCAAAGTCCTTCGTTTGGGAGATCTCCTGCGCCAGTACGGCGCCGTCGAAGTGCTGATCACTGTCTCCATGACGCTGACGGTGGCGTGCGTCGCGATGCCGGAGAATCTCGGAATCAGTTGGCCCTATACGCAGAACGCCGCCGGGATATACGGTCATACAGTTCAGTATCAGGCGATACGGGCAGTGCTGGCAGCGGTGTGTGTCTTTGTGCCCTGCTTCCTGATGGGCCTCACCTATCCGCTGCTGTGTCACGCCTTTCCGCAAAGTGCACGATTCCCCTCCGCACTTTACGCATGGAACACCTTGGGCGCGTGCCTCGGGGTGCTGGCATCCGAGTTCGTCCTTCTGGCCTGGCTCGGCTATGACGGAACGCTTTATGTTGCGATGATGCTTAATCTGTGGATCGGCGTTTACTTCCTGGCGTGGCACCGGCAACAGAGCCCGGTTTTCTCTCAGCCATCGAACGAGACGTCACGGACGACGGCCTTGGCAGGCGGGAACTCAGGCTCTTCCTGGCGAACTGGGCCGCTGCTCGCGTGTGCGCTGATAGGCGGGCTGCTCTCCGGCATTCTCGAAGGCGATGTTTTCAAACGCATCTCCTTTGTCGGGTGTGATACGGAAGCGGCGATGTCCTTCATTTCCTTTTGGGCCATTCTGGCGATCTTCGTGGGCAGCACACTGGTACGGACGCTACCGAAATTGCGGCTGCGATACATTGGGTTTGCACTCGTCGTCTCCTTCACCGTCTACTTTGCGATCTGGAACGCCGTGTACGACTTGAAGGGCTGGCTCAGCGCGCGGGTGGCGGGGCCTGCACTGCGGGCAATGGCGGAGGGCACGCTTGTCACTCAGTCCGGGGGCGTATCGGTTCACGTCTTTATGTCCAGCCTGCCCGTGGTGCTCTTCTTCGTCGGCGTCTTTGTGTTTCTTCCCTTCTGCTGCGTCGCCTCGATTCTCCCGTACGTCTGCGACCGCTTCCACGCCTCGAATCGGCACGTGGGAATACCCTATGGGCTGAATACACTAGCGTTCTGCGCCGGACTCATCGGCTTTGTGTGGGCCGCACCTCTGGTGAGCGTTTTCTATTCGCTCAAGCTGTTCTTCGTGTTCGCGGCGGTTCTGACCTTGCTGTTCCTGCTCATCGGCCTAACCAAGCGGCTGAACTGGTGGAAACCCGCGGCGGCGGCGTTGGGGCTGCTGGCGGCGGTGCTTTTGATGCCCCGCGGCTTCGACCGTTCCATGGTGGACCCCGAAAGCGATGCCTTCATCTATCCAGTTCGAGCGCTGAAGAGCAACGGTGCGCATACGACCTATGTGGTGGCCGCGCCGGCATCCAATCGCCTGTTTTTCGACGGTCATTGTATGTCGGATACGAGCCCGCGCTCCCAGCAGTACATGCGCCTGATGGCCCACTTCCCGTTGCTGATGCACCCCCACCCGAAGACGGCGCTTTTGATTTGCTACGGCGTGGGCAATACGGCCGCCGCCATCGCGCGGCACGAGACGATCGTGCACATCGACGCACTGGAACTGAACGACAAGGTGTTCGAGACGGCACCGCAGTTTCGCCGCGCCAATGAAGAAGTCCATCTGGATGACCGGATAAGAATGATCCACGATGATGGACGAAATTTCCTCCAGTTCGCGGACAGAACTTATGACCTGGTGACGAGCGAGCCACCACCGCCCATGCAAAGCGGGGTATGGCGCCTATACTCCGAAGAGTACTATGAGTCGGTGATGTCCCACCTAAGTCCCCGCGGGATGATGACGCAGTGGCTTCCAGTGTGGCAGATGCCGCGGAGCGCGGTGGAAAAGGCCGTCAGCACCTTCGTTCACGTGTTCCCGCATGCGGTCCTGTTTGTCGGCCGTGATGACGAGTTCATTCTCCTCGGCAGTCCAGCGCCGTTGGACTTTACCGTCCTTGAGCGCCGGTTCGGGATATCAGCGCCGGTGACGGCTGACCTGCAGCAATGGGGAATCCGTGAACCGGCAGATCTGCTGGCGCGCGTCGTTCAAACCGACAAGATGCTTCGGAGGCACTACGGCTCGTTTCGAACCATCAGCGATCGCCGCAACGACTTCGCCTATCTGTTTCGCCCCCCTCAGGGTGAAGTTGTCATTTCGTACGATCCGGCGGCCGTGATCGCGGGGCTGGAGGTCGAACGACTGACTTGTGGCGCGCGGCTGCGGGGCATGCTGATGGACCTGGGCCGGCTTCGCGAAGCGGTGCCGGATTTTCCCATCGCTTCCCTGATGAGCGTTCGAAACAACGGGGTGGCAGGTGTCGCAAGAGCGGATGTGGACTGGCGGCAGGTTGCGCGGCTTGAGCGGATCGCGAGCGGTGCGGCGGCTGCCGGACAGCTCAGCCACGCCATGACTGCCTATCGCGCCGCCTTGCGGCTGGCCGGGGAACAGAGCGCGGTGCTGGCAGGCTTAGCGTCGTTGGAGATGCAGAACGGGCAGTTCGAGCGTGCCATGGAGACGTGGCTACGCTACGGCCGGCTGCGACCACGCGACGGTCAAGCGGAATGCAACATCGGGATGTGCCTCAACAATCTGGGCCGTTACGACGAAGCCATCCCCCATCTGCTAGCCGCGATCGAGTTGGCTCCTCAGTGGTCCGCGCCACACAGCTCGCTGGGCGATGCGTTTTTCCATCAGAACCGTCATCACGATGCCCTCCGCGCCTACGAGCGATCCTCCGAACTGGATCCGGACAATGCAACCCTGGTCCGCAGAATCCAAGCTGTTCGCGCCCAACTGAGCAATTGAGCTTGAACAGGTGCGATTCGTACTTTGCGGCCGCTGGCTCGAGCCCCAGACAGCGGCAGAAGTGCCAGAAGCGTTTCGTCGCTTACGGTACGGCTGTATTTGGGAAATAGAAGGTCAAAGAAATGCTCCGGCCCGTCTATATGCTGATGAACGAGGCGCCCGTTCGCCGCGCCGCGCGCGATGAGCGTCCGTAAAACCGGCTCACGGCGAGTGCAACTGAGGCGGCGGTCCGCAGTTTCAGGCCAGGGCCAGCGGCGACGACTAGAAAACAGCCAAATGTCGGGGAAGCGATCCGTGAGCGGAATCACCGTTCCGGATGAGCACATCATGAGGAGAAGAGAAATGAGCCGTAACAGCATTGTACCGCTGCTTGCGATGGTCCTCGCAATCGGGCTCGTTACCGGGCAAGCCCTGGCCAGCGGCCCGCAAGCACAAGCGTCCGCCGCTCAGGCGACCCAAGCCGGTACCCCAAGCACCATCCCGTCGGAAGGCCCCCTTGTCGACAACGCCGCCGTGCCCGCAGATCCGCTCCCGCGGTTGCTGGAGTACCACGATTCCGGCTGCACACGGGAGTCTGAAGGGCCCTGCTCCGAAGACGACGAGATTCTGCTCACCGTCGAAGGAACCACCCTGCACGTGCTG
>CP070718.1:3767677-3781055 GCA_020350565.1 Phycisphaerales bacterium | reverse complement strand
ATGTACGTGTACCCGGCTTTGAGGGCGCCACAATCACGGACAAGCTCGATGAGGGACACTACAGGCTCCGCGTCGAGACGCAGGATGTGGCGCTTGACCGCGACTTTGTCGTGTACTATCGGCTCGAGGACGGCCTGCCTGGTCGTGTCGAGCTCATCGCCTACCGCGATGATCCAGACAAACCGGGCACGTTCATGTTGGTGGTCACACCTGGGCTTGACCTTCAGCCGATCACATCGGGCGCGGACTACCTCTTCGTCCTCGACAAGTCCGGCAGCATGCAAGGAAAGCTCGGCACACTTGTCCGAGGTGTGGCTCGATCGCTTGGTGAGCTGCGGGTTGAGGACAGGTTCCGCATTGTCACGTTTGACTCGCGCGCCCGCGAGCTCACGCCGGGATGGATCGCCGCATCTCGCAGCAACGTGGAGTCCGCGATCACGGACGTGGAATTCCTGTCGGCAGGTGGAAGCACGAACATGTACGACGGACTCGATCTGGCCCTTCACGGCCTCAACGATGATCGGGTCACCAGCGTCGTACTCGTAACCGATGCCGTCACCAATACCGGCACCATCGATCCGGCGGCGTTTCAGCGGTTGATGACACAGTACGACGTCCGACTGTTCGGCTTCCTCATGGGCAACAGCGCGAACTGGCCGTTAATGCGGGCGATCGCCGACGCCAGCGGCGGTTTCTACGCGTCGGTCTCCAACGCCGACGACATCATCGGCCAGATCCTCCTGGCCAAGAGCAAAATCACCTACGAGTGCCTCCACGACGCTCAGTTGCACATTACCGGCGTCAAGGTGTTTGACCTTACCGATCCCGCCATCGGCAAGGTTTACCGTGGACAACAGCTTGTCCTTTTCGGCCGTTACGAAGGAGACGGCGAGGCCACGGTTGAGCTGGAGGCGCGACTGACCGGCGAAGACAGAACCTACTCCACGAGCTTCAGTTTCCCCGACATCGACACCGAGAACCCGGAGCTGGAGCGATTATGGGCGATGAACCGAATCGAGGCGATCGAGGCGTTGAAGTTGGTCGGTGCGATGCCGCCCTCGGAGGCACAGGAAGCCGTCGAAGATCTCGGCGTGGCCTATCAACTCGTCACCGATGAAACGTCCATGGTCGTGCTGTCGGATGAGGCGTTCGCCGAGCGCGGAATAGACCGGGCGAACCAGCGGAGAGTCGCCGGGGAGCATCAGGCACAAGCGGCGAGAAGGGATCAGCCTGTTCGCAATCACCGGGTGGACCGGGAGCAGCCGATGTTTCATCACCCCTCACCCAGGCCGGGCGGCGGCGGTGGGGGAGCGTTCGATCCGCTGTCTGCGGTGGCGATTGTGAGCTTTGCCGGGTGGGCCGCAACGCGCTTCCATCGTCGGCGGCGCGCGGAAAGCAAAGGATAAGGCGTATCGTGAACGCCCGGATTCAAAGTCACACACCACGCAAACGGTTGGCGAGGCGTCTGCCAGGCGTCTCGCTGACCCTTGCGCTGGCGGCCATTCTCGTTTTTCTGTGTCCACGATTGACCGGCATGTTGCAGTACGATCGGGCGGCAGTGCTGAGCGGCGAGGGGTGGCGTTTGGTGACCTGCCAGTGGACACACTGGAACTTCAGCCACGTGGTGTGGGATGTGATGATGTTCTTCACGCTCGGCGTGCTGTGCGAACAACTGCGCCGCGGCGCCTTTGTCGCATGCGTCGCCGCGTCAGCGCTTCTGATTCCTCTTCTCAGTGCGGTCGCGCTGCCGCAAATGCAGTACTACCGCGGGCTATCGGGGCTGGACTCGGCCCTGTTTGTACTGTTGGCCGTGCAGCTCATCCGAATGAACCGCTCACGAGACCGGGTCGTCTTCGCGACCGCAGCGGCCGGCCTTGGGGCCTTCGTGCTCAAGACCCTTTATGAGTGCGCAACCGGCAGCATCATCTTCGTTCAGCCGGAGTTCGTGTTCACGCCGGTGCCTCTGGCACATGTGATCGGAGGCGCGATCGGCTTCGTGATTGCGATATGCGGTGGCAGCTCCGAACGTAAGAGCTCTGTAGCGATCGCCCGATCTCACCGGGCGGCCGATCAGAAGGCGCACAATGCCACACCGCGAACGCTCATAACATAAGCCGCGGTGGTCGTCGTTCAGGCACTCGTCTCGGCGGCGCAGGCTCGACGAACTGAGCCGGCAGGACAGATCAACCAAGTGCTGGCAATCGCTTACCCGGCCCCGCCCGAAAGAATCGCCTGCAGAATCAGCAGATATCCGCTGGCCAGGATCAACTGCGCGAGGGCGAATACGCCGCCGATCTTGACGAACTGCATGAACGGCACCTTCATGCCGTGCTTCTTGAGAATGGTGCAGGCGACAACCGTGCTGGCCGATCCGATCGGCGTGATGTTCCCGCCCAGGTTGGCGCCGAATACCACCGCCCACCACTGCGTGGGTGGCAGTGCGGCGGCCGCTTCCGGTGTGGGGCCGAAGATCTTCGCCAGCATCGCCGCCAGCGGAATGTTGTCCGTCACCGAGGAGAAGAGGGCCGTAAACCACATCAGCCCGACCGCCCCCGTCGAGCCCGTCAGCCTCTCCAGCGACGTGCCGATCTTCAGCAGCACACCGCCCCGCTCCATCACACCGATGATCACGAACAGGCCGACGAAGAAGAACACCAGCGACCATTCGACATCGTCCAGATCGTGCTCCACGTCCTTGGCGTGCAGCAGCATCATGAAGACGGCCGCCATCATCGCCACCACCTCGATGCCGAAGTCTCTCAGAATCGGGATCTGAGCTTTGAAGGCAAAGCCCAGGATGACAAGAATGATGGCCACGATCGACGTGTAGAAGAAGCGTCGGTCATTCACGGTCTCCCATTCATCAAACGCCATCACCAGCGCGCGGTTGTGCGTTCTGGCCTCTTCGCCGGCGAGCGGCCGGACGGTCTTCCCGAACAGCCGCCTGGCGATGAACATGGTCACAGCGAGCGCTACCACGGTGTACGGGCCGGAGACGATCAGGAACTTCAGATAGCTGATATCCGCGGCTTTACCCACGATGATGTTGGGAATCGAGCTGATCAAGGTCAGCAGCCCGCCTACGTTGGTCATGATGCCCTCGGTGATCAGAAAGGGCTTGGGATCGAGCTCCAGTCTTCGGCAAGCCACCACGGTCAGCGACCCGATGATGATCATTGCCATGATGTTGTCCAAAAAGGCGCTGAACACGGCCGTCAGGACCGAGAGGAAGATGAGCAGCTTGAACGGATCGCCGCCGCTGGCCTTGAGCATCTTCACGCTGATCCACGTGAACACGCCGCTCCGGGCCGCAATCTCCACAAACACCGTTGCCCCGATGACGATCCCGATGACCTCCCATTCAATCATCTGAATGTAAACGGGAAGATGATGGCCCTCCTGCCGTGGAAAGAGACCCCAGAAGTCGGCCAGGAACAGGCAGAACAATGCGGAGAGCAAAACAAGGATCGTCTTGTGAATCTTTTCCGTGGCCAGCGCGATCAGCGTAACGGCCAGGATGACCGCAAAAAACCAGGTCTGATAGGCGGCCACCTGGCCAGCATACTCTTGGACGGATGCGAGGATGTTCAAAGCGGCAAACGTCAAACGGTTATGACCCCCAGCTCTTCCATTCGCTATTCTGCATTCGCCATTCGCTCTTTAGAGCGCTAACACCGGTATCTCCCGCACCGTATGCATCAGTCGATAGTCGCTGGTGCTGACGCGGCTGTGGCCCTCTTCGTGCGATCCGACCACCAGCAGGGTGTACTTCCCGCCGGCCAGTGCCGCCTGAACCGTCGGCACGACCTCGCCCATGGCCAAAGCGTAACTGACGTTAAACGGTCGTTTGTGGCTAGCCGCTACAACGCCCTTCAGATATCGCTCAGCGTGTCGCGCCAGGCTTTCGAGCAGCTCCTTCGCTTCATAAGCATCCACCTCGAGTGACATGCGAAGGGCCTTCTTGACATCCTCGACGTCACTCTCGTCGACCGTGTGCAGAAGCTCGAGGGTGCCGCGATCCTTCACCAGGGTGAATGAGTAGGAGAAGTTCTGCGTCTGTTGGAAGTTGCCCGTGAGGCTGTGCAATATGCGGGCGAAAATGTCGATCGGCTTATCGATCGGCTGGCGGATGATCAGAACGGGCGGGGCCGTGCCCTGCACCATCGCGTCGATGTCGATGAAGCGGGCCTCCTCTTCGACCGGCTCGGCCATCAGAACGAGCTGCGCCCGCCCGATGCTCACCTGCCCGACCAGTTCCGCCGTTGAGACGAAAGGCTGCGTTTGCGGATCCAGCCCGCGCTTGCGCGCCGCCTTAAGCACCGGTTCCCCGTCGCATATCGCGGGATAATGCAGGTCCACCTGGGCCTCGAACCGCTTCTTCAGGTAGGCGGCCAGCACAAGAACCGAATCGTCCAAAGGTTCGCCCTTCAGGACCGCGGAGATCCGATTAATTGCAACCTCTTCAATGTCGAGCACCGGGATCGACGCCCGCTCGAAGATGGACTCGAACTCGTCAATGGATCGCTCTTTCACGGCCCTTCCTTCGCACGCGAGTGGGGAAGAAAGTGTTGCGTCCGGCAGATTGTCGTGATGGGCCAGGCGGATGCAAGAGGTTCTGAGTGGTGCCCCCACATACCTGCGGTTTTCAGGGCGTTTTCGCGTGAATGAGTGATTGCCTTCTCAAGGTGGCGTTGATCGTTGGAGGCCTTTCTGCTTGCTTGTTCCAGCCCGGCAATGAGCTTTTACCGAAAAACAAAACCCGCTCCACCTTTCTCAGCGAAGCGGGCTTAATTCTGGCTGTCCATACGAGACAGTCACGGCCGTTGGATCATGAGCCACTCTCAGACCCAAGGCTCCTGCCGGCGACGACGAACCGGCATCAGCATACTCAAACCGAGCATGGTCAGCCGTCGTCGGCTCGGAAACGTGGAAGGAAAACGGGCGAACCAAACGTGAAAGCCGCTGTCGCACCGCAATCCGGAGTGTTTGTGCCAGCAACCACGGCGTCCATAAAGGTCAGCCCCCGCAGGCCGGGCGAAAAAGCAGCACCGGCGTGACGGGCAGAGGAACCGCCGCTCCTGGACCAGGTGATCCGGAGCACGCCACATGGACCGCCGGGCATCGCCCTCAAACAACAGGCGAGCCTGAGCGCGGCAAGGCTCACGCCGCCGATCGTGTCGCAGCCACCGAAGCCCAAGGCTCCTCGGCCGGCGAGAACCGGCCGCCGATGCCTGTGACCGGGCCGGCGCGAACCTTCGGTCCTTCACCGATCGAGTCCGCCGCAGTCGGAGAGATTGCGGTGCCCAACCGAACGCGAGCACTGGCACCGCCCATCTCCGGGACCGCCGGCGGACCCGGACCTATGGTTGCTGCACAAATACACCTTGTAAGACTCCACCTCCCGATCTGTTTATACCCTGATACCCAACACGGCCTGCCGACGCCTCACCCGCGGGGAAACGGAAAGCGCCAGGGACACGCACGCACAAGCCTCGAGTACGATGGGGCGAAGCCCTAAGGTGAAGGTGCGAGATGTAGCTTCTTTCCCCTTAGAGCCCTGGCTCCATCTGAACTTTATGTTACCCAATCTGCTTCCCCGATTTCAAGATAGGAAAAACGAAAATTCACGTTTTACTTATGGGTCGCCATGCGCCCCAAATGGTCACTGTCGTTTTGGACCTGGGGCACGTACAATGCCTCACTTCCATGTTTGCTCAACTCACCGAGTTTGTCGGGCCGGCAGCGGGAATCGCCACCTCCGTTCTGTGGACGCTTACGTCCTTGCAGTTTACTGAAGCTGGAAAACGCCTTGGTCCCGTGACGGTAAACGCGGTTCGCATCCTGATGGCCATCGTGCTGCACGCTTGCGTCCACCGCGCCCTGACCGGTCGGTGGATTCCGGATGCGACGGCGGCCCAGGTCGGGTTTCTCGCCTTGTCCGGTGTTATCGGCTTGAGTATCGGGGATCAGGCGCTCTTCACGGCTTTCGTGGATATCGGGCCTCGGCTTTCCATGCTTATTATGACGACGGCTCCATTGTTCGCCGCCTGGTTTGGATGGCTCGCCCTGGGAGAAAGTCTGCCCGCGATCGCCTGGGTGGGCATTGGATTGACCATCGGCGGTGTGGCGTGGGTCGTTTGCGAACGTCCCGTCGACGCCCGAGACCGAGTTGCAAAACATCGGCTTCGTGGCATCATCCTCGCGTTCGTCAGCGCCGCGTGCCAGGCAGGCGGCTTGCTGTTAAGCAAGCAGGGGATGGGCCACGGGATTCTTCCGGAAGATCAGCACATCGCCCCGCAAACCGCCACGTTCATGAGGATGATATTCGCCGGCATCGGCGTAGCACCCATCGTTGCGATTCACGCCGCGAGGCAACGGAGGCGCCGAGCCGTTGGTCTGGTTCCTCTTCGCATGGGCAGCGTTCGAGGCGGTCTGCTGTTTGCGGCCGGTGGGACGATCGTCGGTCCGTTTTTGGGTGTATGGATGTCGCTGGTGGCTTCCGATCGGGTGGAGGTGGGGATCGCCCAGACGATGTGCTCCCTGCCGCCGGTTTTCATTCTGCCGTTTGTCATCCTAATCTACAAAGAGCGCGTGAGCCCGCGGGCGATCATCGGTGCCGTTGTGGCCGTTGCCGGTGCGGCTATGCTGTTCCTGGAAGAGGCCATAAGCGCCGCCGTGTTCGGCGGAGTCCATTGACCCTCCGGCCGCAGAGGGTCGAGCCCGCTTCTCTGATTGTGGTCTGGAGCGCTCACGAGAGTTCCACGAGTGACAAGAATCTGTCGTCTTTTCGGTGGTTCATCGTGAAGGTCGAGCCCATTCAACTGGTCGGCGGCTGGCAAGGTCGCGTGCTGACGGAAATCCCGTCAGCCGTGCGGCCGTCGTCTATCGCTCCGCGGAAAGTAAGCGTGGATGACTGGCGCGCGTTCCTCCAGCAACTTGTCGAGCGGCCGCCCTCGCTGCCGGGTTACGCCACGCTCAAGTATTCCAAGACCGGCGAGGTCTGCCGAGCCCGGCTCATCGTCAAAGAGCAAGCTCTTGAGGTGATTTGCAAGCAAAGCAGAGCGTGCGGATTCATCGAGCGGACGTTGGCCCATCTTCGTTCCTCGCGGGCGGAGCTGAATTGGGAGCGGGCCACAACATTACTGGAGTTGGGTATCTCGACCGCCCGTCCTCTGGCGTTGCTGGAGCGAAGAAAGCCTGAACCGGCGGCATGGCTGGTCACTGAGGGGATCGACGACGTCGTCGATCTCGATCAAGTCGCGCTCACACTTCTGCCACAGGTTCCCCCGGATCAGGTTGCCAGGACGAAGCGCCAACTGATCGATGTGATCGTCAATTTCTACGTCCGTTTTGACCGCAGCGGTCTCCACCATCGCGATCTTAAGGCTTCGAATCTTCTCTTCACTCAATGGGAGGGAAGGATGAGGGTCCGCGTGTGTTGCTGGTCGATCTTGACGGGCTGACGCGGCGATTCTCCGCCGAAAAAGGACGGCGGCAAAGGCTGGTGCGCCTGGCCGCAAGTCTGGCGGAATATCACACAGTGAGCGCCTCGGACCGGGCGCGCTTCCTGAAGCGCTATCGCCATCAGGCCGGGCTTCACCCCTCAGGCTGGCGGGCCGAGTGGCGGAAGCTGGCATCATCGGTCGCCGCCTACAACCGCCGTGCTAAAGCGCGCAAACGAGGTAAGATCGACGGCTATATGGATTAGCCTTACCGCGACACTTCGCAAAACGAGAAACTGCACGTTCCAGCGCTGCTAATCCTTGGATGCGCTGATAGAATCGCGGCCGCTATGATGCGCGTGCTGCATGTAGTGACATCGTTTGAGCCCGAAGCCGGATCGGTCGCCGTTTCCTTGCGAGACCTGTTCGACAAGCTCCGCGAGTATGAGATCGAGTCCGCTGGCCTGGCGGTCGAGCCGGTTGCGCATGGGTTCCGCGGCCTGGTCGATTTCGGTCACGGCCCCGGTGCCGTCGGGCAGCTCATAAAAGGAGCGGACGTGGTCCATATCCACGGCTGGGACGACGAGCTGGCGCCTACGGCGGCCAAAGCTGCTCGTTCGCTGGGGAAGCCGTTTTTCCTTTCCCCCATGGGCGACATGACGGAGAGCCGCTTTCGTCCCATGGGCTGGACCGACCGGCTGCGGCGCTTGGTGAGCGAAAGGGGCCTGATCCGAAAGGCGACGGCATTATTAGCCATCAACGAGTTGGAAGAGAAGAACCTGAGGGAGCAGCGGCTCAACGAGAACATCAGGCGGTTGCCTTATGGGTTGGACATGCCGCTGTATCGCATGGGCCCACCGACCGGACAGCTCCTGCCGGACCTGCCCGAGGGCAAGCTCTTGCTGCTGCTGGGACCCCTGCATCCCATCGAAGGGCACGTGCCCCTCCTAAAAGCGTTTGCCGAGATTGGCCTGGACGCAAGCGGCTGGAACCTCGCCCTTGCGGGCCCGGAGTTCGAATACTGGCAAAAGACACTCGAGGCCGGCGTGCGCCGCAAGGGTGGGGAGGAGCGCGTTCTGTTCGCCCGCGCGCCCGACGTGACGACTCAGCGAGCGTGGCTGGGGCATGCTTCGTTGCTTGTGGCCCCGAGCCTGCACATTCGCTGCCCGATCTCCGCCATGCAGGCCATTGCGGCCTACGTACCGGTGCTGGCCACGCCGTTTGGGACGCCGGCAGGGATGGAGAAAGCGATCCGCGTGTGTCCGCCGCAACGCGAGCCCCTGAGGGAAACACTCCGTGCGTTGCTGACTTCTCCTGACGAAGAGCTGGAGGAAATGGCGCGGAATGCGCGCCACGTGGGTGAGCGGACGTTCGATTGGTCGATGCTCGCGGAGGAGTACGTAGGACTGTATCAAAAGCACGCTTGAGCCTGCGCGGCTGGGGAATCGCGCCGCCGTGGATTGGCTTCCCACAACGCACTGAGGAGTAGAACCATTCCGGAATCTGTCAATCGGTGTCCTTACCGAGTAGCATGCCGAGGTTCCGCCGAAGGAGGGCTCAACCCGGACCCCGGCGAGTCGGGGTCGGCGAAGGCCTGTGCAAGAGCTGAAAAAGGGCATGGCGGCGGGCGCCGAAGGCGGATTTGCCCGTACCATCCATGTAGTTAAACGAAGTCGCAAACGCGCCTGGCGTCTTTGATGAATCCCCAACTACTGGCCATAGAGACCGACAAGAATCAGCGGGCGCCGAGAGCGCATTTCATATTTCGTAGCTTTCGGCAAATGCTCGCCCTGACGTGGCCGTTCCGCCGGCTGATCCTGGTGGGTCTGTTGGCTACGGTCGTCTTTGCCGCGCTGCATACGCTCAGCGTTGGCGCCGTGTTTCCGGTTTTCAAAGTCTTATTGGAAGAGGAAGGCGTCCATACGTGGGTGCATCGAATGGTGGCCGGTGAGCGGCTGGATGTCGAGTTCGCTGCGCCTTCTGAAGCCGATGCCCGCTCCGTGCGTCTGGCCAAGGTCTCCTCGTCTTCAACGCTCTATGCGAAAGGCGTTCGGGCGTTCGATCTGATCTCATCGCCGGACGGTCTCCCGGTGAAGGGGCTCCTGCGTGAGGTCGCAGAGGCCGGAAGCGATTCTGAGTTTACGATCCTGGTGGAGCCGGCCCAGGAAAACGTGAGCGGCTACCGCGGCAGCTTGACCGTGCGACCGAAGCCGCCGGGCTTCGAACACGCCGCGATGCTTCGGGCTCTGGGCCTGCTGCCCTCGGACGCGTCGGCCGACAGGATTCAGGTTCTCAAGTACATCCTCGTTGGTCTGATTGTCCTCCTGATTATCGCAAACACCTGCCGGTATGCAGGCGAGGTGCTGATATCCAAAGCCTTGCTCCGTGCGATGATGTCACTCCGCGCGACGCTCTACGAGCGTATCCTGCACATGCCGATGGGCTTTTTCTCCGGTCAGGAGACGGCGGACCTGGTGACCCGGTTCGTGCAGGACGTGCAGGAAATCCAGCGCGGACTCACGACTCTGTTCGGCAAGTTCGTCCGCGAGCCGATGCGCGCGGTCTTCCTTCTCGGCTTCGCCTTCTTTGTGGACTGGCGCATCACGTTGCTGCTGGTAGTGATCACGCCAATTACGGTAGTCATTTTCGTGACCGTCGGCCGGAAGGTGAAAAAAGCCAACCGCAGGCTGTTGGAAGGCTATGGCCGAATGGTCGGCGCTCTGACCACGAGCCTGCAGAACATTCGCGTGGTGAAGGCCTATACGGCCGAGGAGCCCGAACGCGTCCGGCTGAGGAAAGTCGACTGCGGAATGTTCAAACAGCAGCTTCGGCTCGCCAAGCTTCAGGCGTTCACCAGCCCGATGCTCGAGACGCTGGGTGTCTTTGGTGCCAGCATCGTGACGGTTTGGCTGGCCGGTCGGGTCGTTGGCGGCGACCTGTCACCCACGAAGTTCCTCGGGCTGGGCGTGGTGATCACGGCGATGTTCGATCCGCTTCGCAAGCTCACTGATGTGTACGTGCGCGTCATGCGTTCGACGGCCGGTGCGGAGCGCATCTTCGGCATGCTACAGATACCGATCGAGACGGAAGACTCGATCGGAACGATCGAACTGAAGCCGTTGGAGCATGGCGTCGAGTACGAAAACGTGACCTTCACGTATCCCGGCGCGGATCAGCCGGCGCTTGACGGCGTTACTCTGTCGATCCGCAAGGGAGAGAGCGTGGCCATCGTCGGGCCGAACGGCTGCGGCAAGACGACGCTGGTGAGCATGTTGCCCCGATTGTTCAAGCCCGAAGGCGGAACGATCCGCTACGATGGCGTGGACGTCCAAGATGCGAAGATCACTTCCCTGCGTAAACAGATCAGCCTGGTCAGTCAGGACGCCGTCGTGTTCGCCGGCACGCCCGTCGAGAACATCGCTTATGGCAACGATTCGCCGGATCAGGAGCGCGTCCGAGATGCCGCCCGCAGGGCACATGCGGAGGAGTTCATTCTCGACCTTCCCCGCGGCTACGACGAGGTTCTCGGCGAACGTGGGACGACCCTTTCCGGCGGCCAGCGGCAGCGGTTGGCGATCGCACGGGCGATCTACCGTAACGCCCCGATTCTCATCTTCGATGAGGCCACGAGCCAGGTCGATTCGGAATCCGAACGGAACATTCAGGAAGCGCTCGCGGATTACTCGAAGGATCGAACGACGTTCATCGTGGCTCACCGACTGAGCACCATTCAATTCGCCGACCGCATCTTCGTCATGGACCGGGGTCGCATTCTCGATACCGGCACGCACGAGGAACTGCTCAAGCGCAGCACCTTCTATCGCAACCTCTGCGAGACGCAGCTCGTCAGCGACAACAACCAGTAGTAGTAGGACCGGCGTCTCTGCCGGTCCAGCAGCGATTTGAGATGGCCCCTACGCGCGCAAAGGCGCCGGCATGGATGGGCTGAGGCGGTATCGCGAGGTCCTCAGGCACACGAACGAAAGAGCGCGTGCATTTGCGTTGCACCCCAGGACATGCGGGACCTCGTTGCCCGGGGCCCAAACGGCGTTGACTGCCTCATACGCTTATACAAACGGTGCGGAAACCGCATTTGACCGGACAGTTGGGCTTTCTAGACTTGCCCATGTCTTTAACCGGTACGTGGCCGACCATACAGGTCGTTCGTTCACGTCCTATCATGTATTCGTCGCCCGTTTCGCATGTCACCGGAGCGGCGGATGGAGGTATGGCTATGCGCAGCACAACATCCAGTGAATTCCTGTCGGGCAAACCGAGACTCCACAGCCGCGCGGTGCTCGCGATCCTCTTGGGATTGGGCTTGACGCCGCTCACGGGCGGCTGCTGGTTCTTCCCACCCACCGAAACCGGGATAGCAGACCTGGAGGGCTTCGCCAATGCCATGGTGTTCAAGGAGTACCTGGCCGACCAAGTCGAGTATGAAGGCTCATGGTGGAGTGGCCAACGGGGTTTCTTCAACGCCGATATGGCTCCATTATCCGAAGGCTCAAATGACAACACGGTGCTTCCAGGCGAGGGCGCACCCGGAGGAGCGGGCGGGGAGCAAGGCCATTCCACGACGAACGTCCAGGAAGAGGGCGTTGATGAAAGCGACCTGGTCAAAAACGACGGTACCTACCTCTATATCCTCTCGGGGAACACCTTGCGGATCGTTCGCGCCTCTCCGGCCGATGAGATGGCGGTGTTGTCCACCACCGAATTGCAGGGCACGCCGTCCGAGCTCTACCTGCGAGGCGACACTGCGATCGTGCTGGGTACGGACTATGCCTACGCGGACGATTACATGGACGACTGGTACTGCTGCTCGTGGGGCAACGCGGTGATCACGGTTCTTGACGTGACGGACCGGTCAGCGCCGGAGATGGTGGCCTCGATGGAGGTTGAGGGTTCGCTCACCACCAGCCGTCTGATCGGCTCAAAACTGCACCTTGTCTTGAGCGTCTGGCCTGCCCTTCCCTCGACGCAAGGACGCATGCCGATCCTTCTGAGTGACGTTGCGGCCTTGGTGCCGGACATCACGATCACCATCCGCGACGAGGAATCAACGACGCAGGATCTGGTGAACTGGCGGGACGTCTATCATCCCGTCGATCCCGACGGGTATGAAATGACCGCTGTCGTGACCTGGGACGTTGACGAACCGAGCGAGACGTTCCAGTCCATCGGTGTCATGGCCAACGCCGGTACGGTTTACGTTTCGCCACAAGCGATGTACCTGGCCGACGGTGACTACGACTACTGGGGGAATCAGAGAGAGACGACCGACATTTACCGCTTCGACCTGAATGAGAACGGCGCCAGGTTCGTCGGCGCCGGCATCGTCAGCGGGCGGCTGCTCAATCGCTTCTCGCTTGGTGAATACGAGGACCACCTGCGTGTGGCCACTACCGTCGGTCATGTCTTCCGCACCGGTGGTGACACCGCGAAGAACAACGTCTACGTGCTCCGACCCGAAGGCGAAGAGCTCGCCGTCGTCGGCAGCGTGGAGAACATCGCGCGCGGTGAACGGATTTACTCGGCCCGGTTCATCGGCGAACGCGGCTTCCTGGTCACCTTCAAGAAGGTCGACCCGCTCTTTACGCTCGATCTGAGCGTTCCGACGGCACCGAGGGTCGTCGGGGAGCTCAAGGTGCCGGGCTACTCCGACTACATTCACCCCCTCGGCGAGCATCACCTGCTCACCATCGGCAAGGACGCGGTGGACATGGGCGAGTTCGCCTGGTACCAGGGCGTGCAGCTTTCCGTGTTTGACGTGACGGACTTCGCCCATCCGCGGCGGGTGGACGTGAAGGTGATCGGCGAGCGGGGCACGGAGTCGGAAGCGCTGCATAACCCGCACGCATTCAACTACTTCCCACCTTCGGAGACGCTGGCCATCCCGATGTCCATCGCCGAAGGGGCCGATCCGGAGGAAC
>CP070718.1:3759679-3767577 GCA_020350565.1 Phycisphaerales bacterium | reverse complement strand
TCGATGCCGTGATTGTCATGGACATCTCCTGTGCTGTCTCGGCGAGCGGCGACTTCGACCGCGATGGAGACGTGGATCTCGAGGATTTCGCGGCCTTTGCCCGCTGCTACGGTCAGCCGGCCGACGGGCCGTGCGGTGCCGGAAACATGGCCGGCGGCGACACGATCGACCTGGACGATTACGCCATGTTCTACGGCGCGATGACCGGCCCGCAGTAGTGGATAGCGGCTCACACGACACCCGGCGAGGACTTGGGCGTCGAGAGCGGCTGTGCCGACGGCGGACGAAGCCGGACGAGCGAACTCAGACGCCGGCCGAGACGGGGCATCCCGGCAAGGCGGCCTGTTGGCACGCAAGACAGCCCAAACGCCTGCGTGATCGGACGTGGCGTCGGCGTGCCTGTTCGACGAGGCCTTTCCAGACGAAGTGCGTGAGGCGAAAGCGGATCAGGAAGTACCACAGGAAGTTCGAACGCTTGTACAAGTAGGATCCGGCCAGGTAGGGCGAGACCTCGCGCCAATTCGGTGGTCGTCGCCGCCAGATCGAACCGTGTGAAAACAGCCTTCGGTAGCACCAGGCGTAGCCTTCCTCGAGTGCTTTGATACTCATTCGCCTGGGGCGGAAAACCACATGCGCCGTGTCGTACAACGACCAATCCTTATGCAGTAGACGTCCTTCAGCTTCCAACTTGGCATACAGCGGTGTTCCGGGATACGGCGTAAGGATGTGAAACGTCGCACATTCAAGCCGGTTCTCCTCTATCCAGGTCACGGTCCGTTCGAATACGTCCGGGCCGTCGTGATCGAATCCGAAAACGAAGCTGCCGTTTACCTGAATCCCGCTCTCGTGGAGGATCCTCACCCGACGCGCATAGTCGTCCGTATGTGGGCTTTTCTTCCGGGCTTGGGCGAGGTTGGCGTTATCCAAGGACTCAAAGCCCACGAACACGCCCGTGCAACCGGAAAGGTGCATCTCGCGCACGAGCCCCGGGTCGTCGGTTACTTCGATGGAGACTGCGGCGCTCCAGATCTTCTCCAGTGGCCGAAGCGCGCGGCAGAGCCGGAGCAGATAGTCCGGACGCGATCCCAGGTTGTTGTCAATGAACACCGCGTAAGGCTGGTGGTCGGCTTCAATTTCCGCAACAACATTCTCAGCGCGGCGCGTCTGATAAGGCTGATGCAGACCTGCTGTGGCAAGGTAGCAAAAGCCACAACGATTATGACACCCGCGCGTGGCGATCAGGCTGGTCGTTGTGAGGAAGCTCTCGCGTGGCAGCAGGTCGCGTCTCGGAGGCGGTTCGTTCTGAAACGGTTCGCAATATGAACCGACGTACCTGCTGCGCAGGCGTCCAACCGATACGTCGCGGAGGATTTCGGGCCAGAGCCGTACGCCTTCCCCGATTGCCATCGCATCACAATGTGGGGCCACCTCATCGGGACAGGACAGTACGTGAAGACCGCCGAGAACCACCTTCGCCCCGCGCTCGCGATACCATTGCGCAAGCGTGTATGCGCGCCGCGCGAACGTCAGGTGGACCGTGATGCCAACGACCTGAGGGAAAGGCTCGCGCGGAGGGGGCCCCTGAAGCAGATTTTCGTCCCAATACTCCACGGACCAATCCGGCGGTGTGCTTGCAGCGATTGACGTCAGCGCAACCGAGGGAGTCAGCACGTGCTTGCTGAAACTCGCGTTCGGGTCCTTCGGGTAGAACGGATTGATCAGCAGCGCTCGCCGACGGGTTATGGTCCTGGGGCGAAATGAGACATCCAGGGGCGGGGGCTCTTGAAACGGCTTGGGGATTCGCATGGCCGGCAGCTCCCTCGGAGTCCGTGCGCTAAGTATCGGATCAACAAGGCCGCCGTTGGGCTGCTCTTAACTGATGGTACGCCTGCCGATGGAAGGGTGTTTGTGGATACTTGTGAGAGAAATCCTGGCATCAGCCAGTCAAGCACGGGAAAGGCGTCATCGACCTGATACATGTACGCGTCCCCGGCAGGGCTCGAACCTGAAGCCTTCACTTCCGGAGGCCGATGCGCTATCCAACTGTGCCACGGGGACGGATTCGATTGACAACACAGGGCGCGGCTTACCTATTCGTCTTTCGAGCCGGCGTCGGTCGTGGTCACAGATTCAGTCGTGGTTCCGGAGGCGCGCCATCGGCATAGAGCGTGCTTGGTGTGCTTGGTGTGCTCCTGCGGAGTGATCATCGGATCGCATAGCGCTCTTCGGGCGGAGAGCTCCGGGTGCGTGCATGAGGCGCGATCTGGGCGTGCTGCAGGACGTTCGTCGTGGAAGTCATTCAACGCTTCCAGCGTCCCAGATCTTCACCGTCTTGTCCACGCTGCCGGAGATGATGTGGCGGCCGTCTGGAGCAAAGGCGACACAAAGAACCGAGTTGTCATGGCCTCGTAGGGTCAAGGCAAGCTGACCGGTCGCAGCGTCCCATACCTTCATTGTGGTATCCCATGAGGCAGAGACGATCCGCTGGCCATCCGGTGAGAAAACGACGTCCTTCACCGTGTGTCTGTGCCCTCTGAGCGTGTGGAGATGCTCACCCGTGTAGGCATCCCATACTTGGATCGTCCCGTCCAGTCCGGCAGAGGCAATACGAGTCCCATCTGGCGAGTAGGCAACAGCCTCGATTCCGTCATCGTTTCCGACCAGCGTTCCCGTCAACTTGCCCGTTGTGGTATTCCATCGCTTCACGGCATGCTCCCAACCGCCGGACACCAATTCTCCGCCATCCGGGGAGAATGCCAACGAATGCACGCCGTCATCGCCAGCGGCGATGGACATGATCGGGGCGCCGGTCTGGAATGACCATAGAATGATGGAGCCATCCAGCGTTCCGGTGGCGATCAGTCTGCTATCGGACGAGCAGGCCACGGTGAGGATTCTTCCGTGATCGCCCTGGAGCGTCCGGTACACGACGCCGCTTGGCACTTCGCAGACCTTGGCCGTGCGATCGACACTGCCGGAAATGAGCCATTTACCTTTGGAGGAAAACGCCAGTGCGGTGATCGGGCCATCGTGAACACGGAACGCAGCGACTTGCCGGTGGTGTTCGGCGTCGTAAACCTTGATTGTGTTGTCTCTTCCCCCCGACGCGATCCACCGTCCGTCGGGGGAACATGCGACGGCATCAACAATGTTCTCATGCCGACCGAGCGTGAATGCACTGTCTCTTTGCCTCGGGTTCCACACCTTGACGGTTCCGTCGTTGCTGGCAGACACGATGTGCGAACCGTCGGCCGAGAACCCAACACTCAAAACGTAGCCCAGATGGCCAAGGAGCCTGTGGAGCAGCTTGCCTGATAATGCATCCCAAATCTCAATCGACCCTCTGGTAGCAGAGATCAGTTGCTCACCGTCCGGGGACAAGGCAAGATCGAAGATCTCGGAATCGTGCGTTGGGAAGGTCATCAGGAGCTCGCCGGTTTCCGGATCCCAGACCTTGACGGACTTATCCCAGGAACCCGAATAGAGGTGCCGGCCGTCCCGACTGAACACCAGGCTCTCGACCTTCTTGTCGTGGGCGGCAAAGTCGTGCAGGGTGCGTCCGGTTTGGGCATCCCATAGTCGAATGAAACTGTCGGTGCCGCCCGACGCAATGACGTTCCCGTCGGGGCTGATCGCCAGGGCACGAATATCGGCGTCGCCGTCAAAGAGCTGCATCAACAGCTCGCCTGTGGCGGCATTCCAGACTTTGACAAGATGGTCTCTTGCAAGCCTTTCGTGCTGAGCGGCTCCCGATATGATGCGCGTGTTATCAGGCGCGAACACGAGGTCGGCCGTCGTCCAGACGTGGCCCCGCAAGGTAAGTAGCTCACTGCCGGTCCTGGTGTTCCAGATTCGCACTTTTCCGTCTGCATCAAAGCCGCCCGATGCCACCCTGGTTCCGTCGGGAGAGAGCGCGGCACATGCGATCATCGTCGTGTGGCCAGTGAAGGTTCGAAGCAACGTGCCCTTGTCGGCATCCCAGAGCTTGAGGGTCTTATCGTCCCTGCCGGCAGAGAGGATCATTCGGTCGTCCGGTGAGAAAGCGGCCGCAATCGCCGCGCCATCGTGAGCCGGGATGGTCATTACGCTTTCGTCAGCCAGATTGCGGAGGAAGTGCCATTCCCAACCCCGCAGATCGGCGGGACATCGGTCGAGAAGCCCGATCATCTCCACGGCGTTGGCCGACTCACAGGCGTTCTGGGCCAAAGCGATGCTGTTGAAGTAATCTTTGCGGTGGAGCGCAGCGGCGCGCTCCTCTGCGACTTGCCGCTGGCGTTCGGCGAGGCCGTAGAGAACGCCAAACCCAATGGCTGAGGATGTGACGAGTATGGCAAGAAGGCAGGCCGCCGTTGCGGCCTTCCTGTGCCGGACCAGCGCCTTCTTGAACACGTACGCCGCGCGGTCTCGTTTGGCCTCGATTGGCTCGTTGTTGAGGAATCGCCAGATGTCCTGGGCCATGTCCAGTGCCGACTGGTAGCGTCGGCCTGGGTCCTTTTCCAGTGATTTGAGAACGATGGTCTCGATGTCGCCGCGAAGCGCGCGGCTGATCGCGGATGGACGGCGCGGCTCCTGTTCTCGAATCACGCGCGGAATCTCGAAAGGGTATGACGTCGTAAAATCATAGGGAAGCTGCCCTGTCAGCAGTTCATAAAGCAGAACGCCGAGCGCATATACGTCGCAGCGGATGTCGACCTCGGCCGAATCTCCCTCGCACTGCTCAGGGCTCATGTAACGGAGTGTCCCGACGAGCTGCCCGACATCCGTCTGCAACGTCGCGATGGTCACATCGGCGTCCGTCATGCGGGCCACGCCGAAGTCGATCACCTTGGGATTCCCAGACATGTCGATGAGGACGTTTCCCGGTTTGAGGTCGCGATGAATCACGCCGCGCTGATGGCCGTGATGGATTGCCTCGCAGACCTTCAGAAAAAGCGCCAGGCGTTCCCGGCTAGAGAGCTTCCGGTCATTCGCAAACTGGGTGATGGGTGTTGCCCCGGCGATGTACTCCATGACGAAGTAGGGCAGTTCCGAAGCACCGGGGCCAGCCTCTACTCCGGCTGCATATACCTGAGCAATTCCCGGATGCTTGAGCCGCGCCAGGATCTCCGCCTCCATACGGAGGCGCCGGCTGACTGAGGAGGGCGCGAGCCCCGGCCGGAGCATCTTTACGGCCACCCGCCTGTGCGGACTCTGCTGCTCTGCTTCGTAGACGACACCCATGCCGCCTACGCCAATCACTCGCAGGAGGCGATAGCCCGCGATCGCGTATCCTTCGGATGCGAGCAGCTCGTCCGGCGCTGAGGACTCAGACTCTCCAGGTGGGGTTCCAGCGTCCGGTGGCTCCAGAAAACGGTCGGCTTGGACGTGCGCGGCGAGAAGCGACTTCAGCTCGGCGAGAAGTGCTCGGTCGCCCTTGCACTGTTCGTTCACAAAGGCTTCGCGCTCATGTGGCTCAAGCTCCAGTGCAAGACCAAACAGCTCTTTTGAGCGCCGGGCGAGAGCGCTGTCCATCTCAAGTCTCCAATCCTGCCCTGGTATTGCCCTTGCTGATTTCGCGATAGAGCCAAGCCTTGGCAAACTGCCATTGACGTCGCACTGTGCGGTCGGAGACGTTCAGGACTTCCGCGATCTCTCCCACCGGCATCCCGGCAAAGAAGCGCATCTCCACGATTCGTGCTTCGATGGCGTGCTCTTCGGCAAGCCGCTCCAACGCTTCGTGCAGGGCGAGCACATCGAGACCTTCGTTCAAGGAAGCCGGTGTAATCGCGGACAGCGGTGTCCGGTCTCGGTCTCCCCCGCGCTTCAAACGCCTATGGGCGCGGGCATGGTCGATAAGCACTCGTCTGGCCGCCTGGGCGGCCAAAGCAAGAAAGTGGCTGCGGTCTTTCCACCGCACGGCGTTCAGGTCGACCAGCCGGAGATAGGCCTCGTGAATCAATGCGGTGGCGCCGAGCGTGTGATCGGGTCGCTCGCTATTCAGGTAGCGCTCGGCGATCGCGTGCAGTTCTTCGTAGACGATGGTCAAAAGCTGGTTGATTGCCCCGCGGTCTCCGTCGGTGGCCGTCCGGAGCATTTGCGTGACTTGTTGCTGGGACGTCTCGCACACGTGGGTGACCTGAGAAAAATCAGCAGCTCGTTTGTCCGATCGGAGCCACGAATGTCGCTGTTCCTGTTGGTGCAGTGCTTTGGATGATGCAGGCCCTTCGAGAAACGGGAATGCCACCTCTGTTTTGCCATCATATCAGACCCGCGACGGTGAGTGCCAATCTGCGGGCTTTTGACCGATATAAAGTGTTACTTATATCCAGCCGGTTCTTGACGAGCGCCACTGTTCCCGAAGCCCGGGGGACCGGCGGGAGATCCAAGGATTCGCAGGCGCGTCCTCGCGGGTCTTTGTTTCGCGGCGCAGAGCACGCCGCCATTCTGATCTCATCGCACCAAACACAAGAGGAGAGAGACAATGAAAACGAAAGCGAGGTGGTTTTGTGTTGTTGCCCTCGTTGGCAGCGCGGTAGCGGCCTCCAGCATCGCTGAAGCTGAGACGGTTGCGACGGCCTTCACGTACCAGGGTCAGCTCAAGGGGGGCGGTGCTCCGGTCAATCAGGCTGTCGACTTCGAGTTCACATTATGGGCGGATCCCCTGAGCACGGACCCTGGTGATCAGGTCGGTCTGCCGGATTTGGAATACGGCGTTGGGGTGCTCAACGGCCTCTTCACCGTGACTCTGGATTTCGGTGAGGGGGCCTTCACCGGCAACGCCCGATGGCTGGAGATCAAAGTTCGGGTGCCGGCGGGCGGTGGCGCGTTCACCACGTTAAGCCCCCGCCAGGAGCTAACCCCCGCGCCATACGCCCTCGCTCTGCCGGGTCTGTGGACCCCGCAAACGCCCGGGGCGCCCAACGTGATCGGAGGCTATGGGGGCAATGAGGTGACGGCCGGCGCTCAGGCTGCGGTGATCAGCGGCGGCGGGAGTCCGGACGATGGGACCGGCAATCCTGCTCCGAACCGAGCAACCGACCACGCCTGCGCAATCGGCGGCGGCGCAGGCAATCAGGCGGGCGATGACGA
The DNA here is from genome assembly GCA_020350565.1 of Phycisphaerales bacterium. Lineage (GTDB taxonomy): Bacteria > Planctomycetota > Phycisphaerae > UBA1845 > UBA1845. The sequence goes on along the minus strand of CP070718.1, from coordinate 3,760,509 downwards.
GGAGGACCCCGCCTCGGCCGAATATGCCACGGTCGCCGGTGGTGAATCGAACGTGGCCGTCGCCCAGCTTTCCACCATTGGCGGAGGACGTGCCAATCAGGCTCTGTTTCACGGATCGACGATCAGTGGCGGAGGCGACAATATCGCCAACGGCTGGTGGGCGACCGTTGGAGGCGGGCGCGGTAATGAGGTCCTGGCAAGCTACGCCACGATTGCGGGGGGCGGCCGAACGGATTTCCAAGACCCTTTGACAGGTAACCGTGTTCTTGACGATCACGGCACAATCGGGGGCGGCGGAAACAACCAGGCGGGGAATGACGACGCGGATCCCGCCACCGCAACGTTTGCAGCAGTCGGCGGGGGTTCTGGTAACCAGGCGCTAGGTCCTTGGTGCACGGTTGGCGGTGGTTCCAGCAATGTGGCCGGCGATACGCTGACCGGCCTGGGGCGATCCATCGTTTGCGGCGGCGACATGAACTTCGCCGACGCCTACGGCGCCAGCGTGTGCGGAGGTGTTCTCAACGAGGCTACCTGGTCGGGAGCGTTTGTCGGCGGCGGTGCAGCGAATGTTGCCGGCGGCCAATCCTCCGTCGTTCCCGGTGGTGAAAACAACGCTGCCAATGGGCGGTTCAGCTTTGCCATGGGCTGGGGCGCTCGCGCTCTCCATGACGGCGCGTTCGTCTGGGCGGATTCCGATACGAGCGCGTTCTTCGAATCCACCGCGGAAGACCAGTTCCTGATCGAGGCCGGTGGCGGCGTCGGAATTGGCACCAACACTCCCACGTCACCCTTGACGGTAAACGGAATGGTCGAGTCGCTGACCGGTGGCT
>CP070718.1:3743967-3759579 GCA_020350565.1 Phycisphaerales bacterium | reverse complement strand
CGACTTCTCCGGCGGGAGCCCGAACGTGATCAGGCGCGTCCTGGCCGCCTTCCCTGTCCAGCGCACGGTGGCGTTCTTCCAGGAGATTGGAGTCGAACTTCATGAGGAAGAGAACGGTAAGCTCTTCCCCAAAACGAATCGGGCTCGTAGCGTACTCGAAGCCATGCTCGGTGAGGCCGCCCGCCTGGGCGTGGGCATCCTCATCCAACGCCGCGTGACCGCCATCCGGCGCTGTCCCGAGGGCTTCCGTGTCTTCTCGGATGGCACCGCACTGTCCGCGCGGCGCGTCGTCCTTGCCACGGGCGGTCAATCACTCCCCAAGACGGGCAGCGACGGCTCGGGCTATCGGCTGGCGGAAGAGCTGGGGCACACGCTGGTCACGCCGACGCCGGCCCTAGTTCCCTTAGTTCTCGAAGGCGAGTTCCACAAGCCGTTATCGGGCATCACACAACCGGTCGAGCTGACCTCGCGTGCTGCTGGATCGAAGCCCGTTCGCGTTGTCGGAATGCTGCTTTGGACTCACTTCGGCGTCAGCGGCCCGGCCGCTCTCGATGTCTCGCGCCATTGGCATCGGGCGAACATCGAGCAGCGGGAGGTCACGATCTCTGCCAACCTTGTACCGGGGGAGGACGCCGGCGCCATCGAGAGAAAGCTGTTGAAGTTCGTCGAGGTGCAGCCCAAGGCCCAGCTCCACAGTACGCTCGCCCGCCTGCTGCCCGCGCGTGTCGCAGACGCCATCCTGGGTGCCCTCGGTTTGCCCGGCGCGGTCCCCATGGCTCACTTGCTGAAGGAATCCCGGCGCCGGCTCGCGCAGGCGTTGGCATGTTGGCCGCTGCCCGTACGCGACAGCCGCGGGTTTACGTACGCCGAAGTGACGGCCGGCGGCGTCCCCCTGAGCGAGGTGACGCCGGGCACGCTCGCCTCACGCAAGTGTCCCGACCTGTTTCTGGTTGGCGAGATTCTCGATGTCGACGGGCGCATCGGGGGCTTCAATTTCCAGTGGGCTTGGTCGAGTGCCTGGGTGGCGGCCACCGCGCTGGCCCGGACCGTGGAACCCGGCACGCTGCCGGCGACGTGAAGCGCTCGCCGGTACGCTCCGGTCAAGATCGAGCCGGACGGGCGTTTTTGGAATCCCGGCACGGCACCTCCGCCGGGCCCGACCTCACAAATGGTGTTTTTCCTACTCGATCCAATCCACGTCCAGGAAGTGTGTTGCGCAGGAGATGCACGGGTCGTACGCCCGCACGAGCATCTCCAGCGTGAGCGTCATCTCCTGCTTGGTCTTATCTTGCTCCAGCATGATCGGCACCAGCGCCCTCATGTCTTCCTCGATGTTGGCCAGGTTCTGGCCGGTCGGGATGATGAGGTTTGAGCCGATGATGGTCCCGTTCTTGTCGAACTCGTATTCGTGGAAGAGGGTGCCGCGCGGGACGTCGGTCGAGCCGGCGCCTTTGCCGAACTTCGCCGGCTTGACCAGCGGTTCCTCTTTGATGCCTTTGGTAAGCAGTCTGTCGATCAGCTCAATGGAATGCTCGGTGCAATGGGCGCACTCCACGAGTTGGGCCGTGTTGTTCTGGAACGGGTTGCAGCAGATGGGCTTGAGGCCGAGCATCGTCGCAAGCTTCTTCGCCTCGGGATGCAGCCGCTCATGGTTGTTGTTGAACCGGGCCAGCGCCCCGACGGCGTACTGCGGCGAGTTCGGTGACTTACAGTGCTTGGCGGCCGAATGCTGCACAACCTCCTCGATCACGCGCGTTCGATACTGGGAGACTTCGGTTGGTTCAGGCTGGAGCGTTGAGATCAGCTTGCCGTCGTAGAAGGCGTACTCGCCGTCCCGGTCGTCCCTCAGGCAGAAGTACTCGGTCTCGCGCTCGAAATTGGGGATGGGAAAGCCGGCATACACTTCGGCGACGGCCTTGAGGTCGGCGCGCGACTCTTCCAGTCTTCGCTTGAGGTCGATCAGCTCTGCCGGCCTCGGGAAGTGGGTGACCCCGCCCGGCGTGATGGCGATCGGATGAATGTGCCGTCCTGCGACCGTGCTGCAGATGTCGTTGGCCAGCTTCTTGAGGCGTAAGGCGGTCTTCACGACCTCGGGATGCGTCGAGGCCAGTGGAATCACCGATCCGACGCCCATGAAATCAGGGACGGCCAGAAACAGAACATGAAGATAGTGGCTCTGCAACTGCTCGCCGTTCAGAGCCAGCTTGCGCAGCATCCGGCTCTGTTCGGTGATTTGGATTCCCGCGCCGGCTTCGGCCGCCTGCACCGAGGCGCACGTGTGGCCCACGCTGCAAATGCCGCAGATCCGGCACGTCAGGTGGGGGGCCTCATACCATCTGCGCCCGCGCAGCAACGCCTCGAAGTAGCGGGGGCTTTCGACGACTGCCAACTGCAGCCTGGTGATCTCGCCGTTTTTCACGCTGACGGCGATGTTGCCGTGTCCCTCGACGCGTGTCACGTGTTTGACATCTATGGTAACGTTCTTCAACAAAGGACTCCCTTCGACCTTACGCACTCGACTCCGAGCCCTGCGTGCTAGGGCAAAGCCTTGCCCTGGTAGGCGCCGAACATCCGGAAATCGGCAAGGACATCCTCCAGCGCGACGTCATACTGCTCGCGGAGGTTGACGCCGGCGGCTTTGAGCTGCTCTTCGCCTACCAGCCCGCGGCACCCCTCACATTTCGCTCCGAACGTGGGGCAGATGGCGTCGCAGCCCGCGCGGGTCGCCGGGCCCAGGCAGATCTCGCCTTTCTCGTAAAGGCAGAGGTTTTCCTTCTTCTTGCACTCGACACAGACGGCGTGGTCCGGAAGTCTCCACGTTCGCCCTGCCAGGATGCACTTGACGAATGTGAGGAACTCCTCCTTGACCATCGGGCACCCGGGCAGTTCGTAGTCGATGTTGACGACGGCCGAGAGCGGCACCGCCGGAACATTGGGAAACCACTCGGCCCGCTTGCCGTACACGTACTTTCGGTAGTCCGCTTCGTCTTGATGGTTCTTCAGCGTGTTCAGTCCCCCGAGGCAGGCGCAGGCGCCGATAGCCACCAGGACCTTGCAGTGCTCACGGAAGTGCTTGATCTCCTTCTCGTCCTCCGGCGTGGAAACCGCGCCGTCCACGAACCCGATGTCGATGTCCCAGCTTCGCTCGGTCATTCCCTCGCGGAAGTTGACGATCTCAACGGCGCCGAGGATGTCGAGCAGTTGATCTTCGAGTTCCAGGATGGCGAGCGAGCATCCTTCGCAACTGGTCAGGGAAAAGATGGCGATTTTCGGTTTAATCATTCGATCGCCTCCCGCAGCGCTTTGAGCTGTCCGTATCGAAAGACGGGGCCTTCCAGGCAGCAGTACACGTTGTTGGCCTGGCAGTGCCCGCATTTGCCCACGCCGCATTTCATCCGCCGTTCCAGTGAGCAGAAGATGTCCTTCTGGGGAATGCGGCGGGCCAGCACGTCCAACACGACGAACTTGAACATGATGGGTGGGCCAACGATGACGACCATCGTATTCATCGTGTCGAGCTGTGGCAGATGTCGGAAGAGCGTGGTGACCACGCCAGTTCTTCCGCGCCAGCCCTCATCCGCGCGGTCCACTGTGACCAGGAAATTGACGTCGTCGCTCTCACGCCAGTGAGCCATGTCGTCCTTGAACAGCAGCTCGGAAGGTGCGCGGGCTCCATAAAGCAGGTGGAACTCGCCGAACCGACTTCGTTCGTCGAGGATGTATTGAATTAGCGACCGTACGGGTGCGATCCCCAGACCGCCGGCTACGATCAGAATGTCCTTGCCGTGAAACTCCCCAACGTCGAATCCGTGGCCCAGCGGCCCTCGGATGCCGACGATGTCGCCGGGTTCCAGCCTGTGAAGGTGCTCGGTGACCTCGCCGACTCGACGAATGCACAGATCGAAGGCATCAGGTCGCGTCGGCGAAGATGCAATGGAAATCGGGCACTCTCCGATGCCGAGCAGGGCCACTTGCACGAACTGTCCCGGCTCATGGCCCAGCGGATGCCTGTCCGCGAAGCGGAGCGTATAGAGGTTCTCGAAGTCCGTCAGCTTCTTGATCGCGAGCACCTCAGCCGGCTCTGGTTCGTAGAGACTCTTCGGTGGCGCGTGCGCTGTCTGATCGAGCAGGGTCATCCTACTCCTCCTCCGCCAACTGGTTGTAAATCTCAACGGAGTTGATTTTTGCCGTGCAGGCCCGATCACAGCGGGCGCAGCCGACACAGCCGGGTATCCCTTCGCGCTCTCTGATCCACTTTGCCTTGCGATAGATGCGGTGTCTCAGACGAGAGGAGGCTTTCGGGCGGAAGTTGTGACCGCCGGCCACCAGAGCGAAGTTCGTGAGCTGGCAGCCATCCCATTCGCGGCGGCGTTCGCCGGCTTTCAGCGACATATCCAGCTCGTCGTAGGTGTTGAAACAGTAGCAGGTCGGGCAGCTCAGATTGCAACTGCCGCAAGAGTAGCACCTTCGGGCCGTCGCTTCCCACAACAGTGAGTCATAGCTGCGGTTCAGCAGATCGGGGAGCGAATCGACGTCGTGGGGGATCATCTGCGGGAATTCACCCTGCTTCTGAGCCTTATACGTGTCGAACGCGCGTTCGTCGTGTACTGTGGGTGACTCGCCGGCCTGCGCGTACAGCACCAGCTCCCGGCCCTGCTCCGTCCCGAAAACGACTGCGTATCGGCCGTCATCGGTGCTTTCGTCTCCTGACAACGGATAGCACATCAGGTCGGCCCCTGCGGTCGCTTCATTCGCCTTCATGTCCTGGCAGAAGACGCCCTCGGTGCAGGGCTTCGGGCAGTCAATCCCGATGATCAGCGCGTTTCTCCGGCGTGTGAGGTAGTGCTCGTCGCGGTGCTGGTTGGCAAAGACGTGGTCCAGCAGCCTGATGGCGTTGACGTCACACGGGTGCACGCCCACGATGGCCTGCGGCGTGTCCTCATAGATCGCGGTCGTTTTGAACGACCGGTTGACCCGCTGGAAAGAGAAAAGTGGTTCGTAGGCCGGGAACAGGAAGGCTTTTGGGCTGTAAATGCAGTAGTTGAAGTCAAGGTCGAGTTCGCCCGCTCGGTCCACCCGGTCATAGAAGTACCGGTCCTTCCGCCTGACCGGACCGATGATCTTCCGGCTCAGAGCGAGCTGATCGACGAGCTCGAGCAGCCGCTTCCGCGTCAGGATTCGGTCGAGCATCACGTCTTCTCCTTACGTCCGATCCTGGTTGTCGGACGCCGTTTTGCTGGTCAGTGTGGTCGCGTGTGTGCCGCGCACCTTCTCGGGGGAAGCGGGCGCGTCTTGCCGCGGAAAGGACAACGTGAATTCGGATCCCTTTCCGACGGTCGACCGGACATCGACATTGCCGTGGGCCTGCTCAATCACTTCTCTTACGATGGCCAGTCCCAGCCCCGACCCGGGTATGTTGGCGGCCAGAGCCAGGTTGCCTCGCCGAAAAGGATCGAAAATGCTGTCTACCTGCTCTTCAGCAATTCCCATTCCAGTGTCTTTTACCGAGATGGACAATCTCTGGGGCGTGCTGGATGTCGTAACCGATACCGAACCGCCGTCCGCCGTGTACTTGATGGCGTTGTCCAGCAGGTTGCTGATGCAGTCCTCCAGGTCACGCTGCTCAACGCGTGCCCTCGCGCCGGCGGCGTGTGCAAAGTTCACATCGAGTTTTATGTCCTTTGCCTGGGCTTGCTCGGTGAAGCGTACGACGATTTTCTCCACCACGGCTCGCGGATCCGTGCTGGCCCTTTCGTGTCGTGTCGGCGCTGCGTCACCAATGCGTGAGAGGGTCAGGAGCTCAGTCACCTGGACGATGGCCTCATGGCACCGCCTGATGATTCGCCTCACGACGTCCGGGATACCGGCCGAATCCACCACGCCGTTGCGGATCAGGTCCGCAAGCATTTCGATTCCCGTCAAGGGGCTTTTGAGCTGGTGGGCGGCGGTCTGCATAAACCGCGATCGGCGAGCCTGCAGTTCCTGAAGCGCTTCCTGGCTCTGTTCCAGGGCCCGGTTGGCTTCGAAGAGTTCACGCTCCTGCTCGTCGAGACGCGAGGATATTTGCAGAGTGAAGTAAAGTGTTCCGAAGATGCCTGCGCCAAGCACTCCGATCGCCGTGAACACGTACGACCAGTCGGAATGGATCTCCAATTCGGTTGCCCAGTTCAGGAATGGGTAGTGCGGCGTGATGAGGCCCGCACACTCTCCCACAGCCAGACCGCCGTAAAGGAACAGGGCCCAGCAGCCCTGCAGGGCCGCGTTGAGCGGTCGCAGCAGCAGGGCCGAGATCAGCATGTGAAAGAGATAGAAGATGGCCATCGGGTTTTCGATGCCGCCCGAGAACCTCAGAATCCCCGTTAGGAGCAGCAAGTCGACGGTCATTTGGGCATTCAGAAAAGACACGACTCGGCTGAGGTTCTCAGCCGATGGGCCGACGCCGCGATAGACTTCCCCCAGAAGGTGCCTGCCCACCAGCCACCAGATAAAGTTCACGACGCCGACCAGGCCGATACAGATAGCCACGGCCCAAGGCCGCTTGAAGTCCGGAAGATGGATGCGGTCCAGAATCAGTAGGGCCGACGCCGCGATCAGGAACATCCAGCGCAGGCGGATAAACCATTGCCCTCGGATGATTGCGATGAGCGCGCGGGCGCGGAAACGCCCGTGCGGGAACATGAGATCAGCGACGTGCTGTTTCGGAGACATGAGTTATGGGGCTGTCCTTTACCGACCCGGTCACTCGGACTTGCCCGCGAGCACTTCCTTGACGGCCTCGAGCACCACGGAAGCTTTCAGAGGCTTTTCCAGGAACTTCTCCGCCGGAACGTATTCGCTCCCCAGCTCCTTAGCGTAATCCATACCCATGGTCTCGCCGATGGAGGAGATCATGATGATCGGTATTCTGGCCTCGGCTTCGTCCTTGCGTAACTCATAGGCGAGGTGGAATCCCTCTGAGGGCGAGCTGAGCATGATGTCCAGAAGGATCACGTCGGGCGGATCGGCCTTGACCGTATCCAGCCCTTCCTGCCCCGTGGAGACGCAGACGAGCTTGTAGCCCGCCGGCTCCAGGATCAGCTTGAGGGCTTCATGCACGTCCGGATCATCGTCGATCACCAGAATGTTCTTGGGATCAGCAGTCATTGCGGCTTCTCCATCCGGCCCATTCTACCCGTGCTTATCACTGGAACTTTGCCATCGGTCCGGCGCAAAGGCAGCGGCACGTCGTCCTTCCAAGGACCGCATCGCGCCCGCAGGGCAAGACTCGAAAGCTATCCTGCAATCTCCGTGCCGCCGGCTGCCTCCCACTGGAGCCCAGCGCAGCGGTGGAGCACGATGATTCACTGTAATGTCGCGCGGTACACCCGTGCAACTGCCAGGCAGCCGCATGGGCAGCCCGGCTTCGAGCGCGAATCGATTCTCGCCGGCGCGCGCTCGGTCCTCCATGACCGTGATTTCTGACGGATCCTGCCGGTGCTTGGGCTGCGATGTCCTCTTTGCGGCATTTCGGGAAATGGGCAAAGGCCTGTCCACAATGAGTGAGATGTAGACTGCAACCGGGTGGCATGCCGGGGCTGCTTCCGTTGCCTCGCGGGTCCTCTATGGAACCGCGTCTATCCGTCCTCAGCAAGCTTCGTCTCAACACTCGTGATCTTGTCCTGAATGGTCTGGGGCCGATCGGTTCGGGTGCCAAGCTTGATGGTCGTGGAAATGCGCGGGGCTCCCATTCCGTGGATGGCCTCGTGGCACTCCTTGATGGCAGCGAACACCGTGTCCCATTCGCCCTCGATGTTGGTCCCGTAGCCGTGCAGGTGGGGCTCCAGACCGGCTCGTTTCAGCACCCGCTCGCACTCGGCGATGTACTTCGATACCGAGACTCCAACACCGATCGGGACGACGCACAAGTCAGCGATGACATTCATGGCGGTTCACTCCTTCCTGCTTAAGGCGGCATTCTACTCGGGGTACGCAAGTTAGGCACCCGTCATCGCAGTGGCCATCTCTTGGACGCCGGCGACTTTCTTCAGCAGAAAGATGCACAACAGGCCGGCGTAGGTGCCCAGAACGTAGCCGACGATGGCCAGCAGAGCACCGACGGGAGCCAGCGAAGGATGAAATGCGGATGCCACGACAGGTGCACTCGCTGCTCCCCCGATGTTGGATTGGGAGCCGACGGCGATGAAGAAGATGGGTGCCCGGATGAGCCGACCGACGCCGAGAATCACGACGACGTGGATGGCCATCCAGATCGCGCCCATCAGAATGAATTCCGGACAGTCCACGATTTTGCGAAAGTCCGCGCTGGCGCCGATGCATGCAACCAGCAAGTAGATCATCACCGAGCCCACTTTGGACGCTCCAGCGCCTTCGAGTCCCCGGGCCGGGGTGAACGAAAGTACCAGCCCAATGGTCGTGACGATGATGTACTTCCATGCGTCGCCGGGGACGAAGTTCTCGATGAAACGAAACCCATCGCTATCGTGGATCAGCTTGCCCAACTGATCTCCGCCCTTGTAGCTGAGCCAACTCCCAATGAAACCGAAGGCGAGGATCGTCATCAGGTCGGGCATGGAGGGAATGCGGCCGACGCGCGCCTGAAAGTCGGTCATCCTTCGTTCGAGTTGGTGGATGGCCGTGGCGTCGGCACCGATCCAGCGATCCACCGCTTCCTGGCGGCTTGCGAGAAACAGGAGCGTGCCCATCCAGATGTTGGCGACGAACACATCGACGATGATGATAATGCTGAGTAGTTCGTCGCTGCAGCCGACGGTTTCTTTCAACGCAATCATGTTGGCACCGCCGCCGATCCAACTGCCGCAGAGCGCGGCCATGCCCTTCCAGGCATCGTCCGGCAGAAGGCCCTTGCAGATCAGAAGCGAGATGGGGCCGCCGATCACCACGGCCAGCGTGCCGGAGAGCAACGTCACAACGGCCTTCGGACCCAGGCGAATGATGCCCGGCAGGTCCAGGGCAAGGATCAGCAACAGCAAGCTTGCCGGTAGGACAAAGCTCTTGACCCAGGCATACAAAGGGGACTCGACCGGTATCACTCTCATCGTTGTGAGAAGAGTGGGCACGAAGTAGCAAAACACAAGCGTCGGGACGATCTTGAAGATGCGCCCGAAGGTGGGGTGCCGGGCCAGATAGAAAATGATCGCCAGCACGGCCAGCAGGACGGCCAGAACGGCGGTCGGGTGTTGGATCAGCGGCTGGGCTTCCGGAGGGCCGGCCGCCACCGCTGAGGCATTCCCAAGGATCAGGGACAACATTGCGGGATTCATAGTGGATGCGGCCCTCCGCGTCCAGAAGATTACCCACGCCTCTGCTTTGGCGGAGTCTTCACCGCGATCCGAGAAATGTTGGTCCCCAATGCCGCGCTGTTTCAGGAATTCCTGGTTTCTGTGCTGTACCCACGCTTCCGCGGGCTTATACTGACGCCCACGTGAAAGCACCTGGATGCATGGTGCGCCCCTTCGAGCCAAGGACATGTCGGCTCAGCAGTCTGGTAACGAAGAGCTCGCCGAACTGCGCGACGCGTGTGCTCAGCTGCAAAAGCAGCTGGACTTCCTGCGCATCCGCATCACGCGACTCGAGGCGGGTACTCGCGAGGCGGAACGTGCACCGTACAAAACACAGGACGAGGTCCCCACATTGCAACCACCCATGGTTGCTGGAGAACCCACGCCTCGCACGCCGCCGACTGTTGCGGGCTTGCCGCCCATGGCGCAACCCGCCCGGGCCGAGCCGGTTTCCGCGACCGAATCGAACCTGGAACAGCGGATCGGAGGCACGTGGCTCAACAGGGTTGGCGCGATCGTCCTGTTCCTGGCCGCGGCGTTCTTCGTCAAGTATGCGTTTGACCAGGGCTGGATCAGTCCCTCCACCCGGGTGATCCTCGGCGGGATTGCAGGCACGCTGCTGGTGGTGCTGGGCGAGTATTGCCTCCTTCGCAAAATGCGGATGTTCGCCATCGGCGTGCTGGGCTGCGGAGTGGGCATCCTTTACCTGTCGGTCTACGCGGCCCACGAGTTCTACCAGCTCGTCAGTCCCAGCGCGGCATTCGTTTTCTACATCGTTGTGACCTCCTTGGGCGGTGCGGTTGCAGTCCATGGTCAGGTGTTACCCGTTGCCATCCTCGCCTTGATCGGCGGCTTGGCCACCCCGGTCCTTTTAAGCACCGGGCAAAACCAGCAAGTCGCTTTGATGACGTATTTGCTGGTGCTGGACTGCGGATTTCTCGTCTGCGCTCTCCTTCGCCGGTGGGACGTGATCCGGCTGATCGCCTGGCTCGGGACGGCGATCCTTTTCGGCGTTTGGGCCCTGAGGTTCTACGACGTGCCGGCCATGTGGCGTACCGCCGGCTTTGTGTTTGCCGCTTATGCGCTCTTTCACGCCGAAGCGGTTCTCGCTCTGCGCCGGCAAGCCCTGACGAGGCCCCATATCGTTTCCATCATCGTTCACGCGAACAACGTCGCTTTCTTTGCTGCGATCTACGTCCTGCTGCGCGAAGCGCTGCCGCAGTGGATGGGGCTGTTCGCCGTGCTTTGCGCCGGCCTGCAATGGTTGATCGCCTGGCGGCTGTGCGGCTTCGCCCCGTTGACCGCGTCCGTCCGCACGCATTTCTGGATCGACGGGGCGGGCATGCTGGCTTTAGCGGCCCCCCTGCAATTCGATCGCTACCTGGTCAGCTTGAGTTGGGCCGTTCAGGCCGTCGTGACCCTCTGGTTTTGCCGGCGGACACAGGCCCTGTGGCTGCGTGTGAAGGGGTTGGGCATTCTCGTGGCCGCCTCCGTTCATCTCATTGTGTTCGAGTGCAAAGACGAAGCCTTGCAGACCACGCTGGTGTCCGTCGGTCATTGGCATTTGTCCTGGCTCATCCTGTGCTTTGTTTTCGTGGGTGCATGTGCCTACGCAGCAGCGGCGGCGATGTCGCAGTCCCGTTCCCAACGTCGTGAAGAGGACGCATCGGCGACGGGATTCATGGTGGTTCTGGGAACCGCCCTGGTCCTGGGGATCTTCGCTTACTCGTGGGAGCGGTACCTCGCGACCTGGTGGTGGCTGGGGCTCGGTGTGCTTTGGTGGCTGGTGGCGCTCCGCGTGGCATCCGCTCGGGTCGTCGCCGTCGTTTTGGCTTTCACGATCACCGTCAAGTTCCTGTCGTGGGACACGCTTCTGGCGTCGACAAGCGATGCTTGGTCGGAGATTCGCGGGCTGATTCTGAACCGGGCTGTGGTGACCGGTGTTCTGGTGGCCGCGTTCGCGGCGATGGTGCGGTCGATTGCGAGTCGTTTGCCTACTGCCGTGGAAGGCGATGAAGCGCCGGCTTCCCTATCTCGTTTGTTCGTGCTGCTTGTCGCTTTGACCATTGCCGGGACTGGGACTTTCGAGGTCGTACGAAGCTTCCGCTTCGAGCCGTTCAGCGAGCGCTTCGCCGACCCTCAATTTGCCATGCACGTTGCCCTGTCGGTTTTCTGGAGCGTTCTGGCCACAGTGCTGCTGGCCGTGGGCTTCATCCGGCGTATCGGACCGCTTCGCTACTTCGCGTTGGCCCTCTATGCCGTGACCCTCGTCAAGGTCTTCTTCGTCGATCTGGCCCATCTGGAGATGGTGCACCGCGTGATCTCGTTCGCCGTGCTCGGGGTCATGCTGCTGGCCGCCTCGCTGCTGTATCAGAAGCTCTCCTCTCGATTGACTCGAGCAGCGACCAGCGCGGCTTTGCGCGAGCATCGTTCAAGAGCACCCTGATAGAAGCGTGACTCTCTGATAGTGCAGTCTCAGCGGAAGCGCGTTCTGCGTCCGATTAGGTTGCGTTCCGCAGCCTTTAGCGGCCGCATGGTCGGCGGACCAGCCCGTGGGTGACCTCTTGCGCATGCCGCCTCGGGGCGGGGGCCAAAGAATGTCCTGCATCGCGTCGATAAATCTTGAGGCTCTCGATCACCGCGGTTGCGCGGAGAAAGCCGGCAATGACAACCACACCCGACGCCAACGTAGGCATCAGTCTGAGTAAAGAGGACGTTTACCGCATTGTGGCGGAGCTGAACAAGTACAGTGAAGTATCGGGGCAGGATCGAAGGCGCTCCGAGCGACATCCGTTGCCGGCGGTCCTCATCTCGGTTACGCCCATGTGCGGCACAGACTTTGATGAAGGCACGTTTGTCAGCCGGATGCATAGCGTTTCCCGCCATGGGCTCGCATTCCACCACCGCAAAACGATCGACATTGGAGCCTACCTGAGGGCTACTTTTCCCATCGGTGACAGTGGTCGGATGACCACGATGGCTACGGTCGTCCGCCGATGCCGCCGTCTTGGGGGCATGAACTACGAGATCGGCGTGGAGTTCTGCTCGTTCGATAGCATCGGCCGCGAGCAGGTGGGCGAAGAAGGTCCGTTGCCTGGCGGTTAGCCCCGCGCACCGTCCCAGTCTTTCACCAGCAAATCAGGTTGTCAGAGGCAACAATCCCGCCGCGTCTGAGGCTTCGCACCTGCTCTTGATCGGAGAGGGTCAGGCGAGGGGTGCGTTCCGGGTCTTTGTCCGCTGAACCTCCGCCAGCCTGCGGCGAGACTCGAAGCGGGCCGAGGATGGTTGACACTCCCTGACGAAGCGTCAGAATGCATGACGTGAGCACCCAAACACGCAAGCAGCGTGAAATCCAACAACGAGAAGGCCGCATTCTCGACGCGGCACGCAGAATCCTTCTGGAACGCGGCTACCTCGGGTTGACGATGGATCGGATCGCCCAGGCCATCGACTACTCCAAGGGTACGGTCTACCAACATTTCACGTCGAAAGAAGACGTCATTGCGGCGGTCACCATTCAGACCTTTGAAACCCGGATGGACCTCATCGAACGTGCGGCGACGTTTTCAGGCCGGCCTCGTGAGCGAATGGTCGCGCTCGGCGAGGCGGACGAGCTTTTCTTCAGGCTCTATCCCGATTACCTGCGCGCACAACAGATTATCCGTATCGGCTCGCTCCTGGCGAAAACCTCCGACGAAAGGCTGGCAACGATTCAAGCTCAGAGGAGCAGGATGCTCGGCATTGCCACCGGCGTGATTCGCGACGCTGTCGCCCAGGGAGATCTCGTTTTGCCGATGCAGATGACGGCCGAGGAGATGGCGTTCGGCCTCTTTTCGTTGGTGTTGGGGGGAAGAACGTTGACGGGATCGAGGTCCGAACTGAGTGTTCTCGGCATGGCCGATCCCTTCCGAACCATCCGCCAAACCACCTTTCTGCTCCTGGACGGCTTCGGCTGGCGTCCACTGACGACGGAATGGGACTACGAGCATACCCTGCAGCGGGTACGGCAAGAGGTCTTTCCGAACGAAGTGGAGCGTGCGCGAGGCGCCCGCGTTTGAATGTCGTTTTTTGTCACTTCATTGACGGACAGTCAATAATCGACGTATCGTTGCAGCGAACGCATCGACGTCGGGGCGATGTAAGGGGCCGGCCCCCCTCTAATGAGAATCCGAACTGCTCGGGCACCCGAGAATCAGGGTGCTTCAGAGGAAGTCACGGTGGTCGAAGGTGAGCATAGCCGACGCACTGACTCCATGCGGATGAGAATGGGGGCGGGACGGTCGCGTCTCGTGCTCTCGAAGCCAGGCGGGAGCTTGGCAAACGGTCGGTTCCGGCTCCGCACGAATCATGTGGTAGGGCGGCCAATCTAGTCGTCGGACTGCTGGTTCGCAGCGCCTGCGGGGCCGGGACCTCCGTTTCCCATGGGAAGCTGGCAGAGGCCGTTGCCTCTGTGAGCATGGCTTCTTAAAGTTACAGTGAAAAGAACAGGAGACCTGTGATGTTGAGTGGCTTCGACACGATTCTGGGCGACTTCCTGTCGTCTTTGCTGATGGCGATCGCGAACGCGATCCTGCAGAGCATCTTGCCCATACTCGGGATCGGCTAGGCGGGGCGTACGGGTTACCCGCGCGAATCAGTGCCGGTGGTTCTTTGAGCCGCGAGCCGGCGAATCAGCAATCACCCGCTACAGGAAGCTTGGGCCATTGGGCGTTTTGTCGTATGGGGTACGTCTGATGGCCTTTTTCTTGCGCCGGGAGCGACGTCGATCGGCCACTTTTCGCACGCCGGTTCTTGCGCCGTTTGTAGAGGTTGGAAGCGCCGAGCGGAATCACGCATGGTAAGATGCCCACATGCCCGACGGCGCGCGCCGCCTGGTGCGCGGCATGCCAGGGGCTGCGTCGAAACGCGTCGGAAAGGGATTGCCATGGAGCGAACGCGAAAAGTCCTGGTCTGCATTCACGAACCTGCAAGAGACTACCTTATGCTCAGGTACGCCGGGCCGGTGTCACGGGCGCGGCAGTGGAAGGAAGTGCACTTGCTTCACGTTCAGGATGAGGAGGGTCCACCGTCGAGTGTTTCCCCTGCGGAAGGCGAGCCCGTTACGGTCGAAACGCTGCGCGAACTGGCCACGGCGCATTTCAAGGGGCACGGCAAGGAGGAGCTGCACTGTGACGTGGTCAAGGGCTCGGCACTGGTTGAGATTCTGCGCTACGCTCACGACAAGGACATCGATGCGATCATCGTCGGTCGCAGCGCTCAGCCGGTGCGTGGCGCACTGTTGGCTAAACGTGTGACCAGGAAGGCCTCGTGCAATGTTTTGGTGCTGCCGATCACCGCCCAGGTCAAGACCGATACGATCATTTGCCCGGTGCGAGATTCGGAATGCTCGGCCAATGCCGTGACAGTAGCTTGCGACGTGGCCAAAGAGGTCAGGGCGAAGATCATCTGCCTGAACGTCTATCAAGTCCATCCCGGCTACTCGCGGACCGGCGCCAGCCTGGAGGAAGCGGAAGCGGCCCTCGAAGAAGCGGCCAAGCGTGAGTGCGAGCGCCTGCTGAGTCGTGTGGACACTCAGGGCGTTCCGGTGATGACACAGTGCGTTCCCGATCTCTATGACAAGCCTGTCCCGGTGATTCTGGAGGCGGCGGCGCGGGCTTCCGCGGACCTCATCGTGATCGGCGCGCGGGGGCGTAGCGGGGCGGCCGGCGTCCTTCTGGGTGCGGTCACCGAGCAGCTCATCCTGGGTAGTCCTATTCCGGTCCTCGCGGTCAAGAAGAAGGGCGAGTGCATCGGCATCCTCCGGGCCCTGCTTACCATCGCAGGACAGGAGTAGGTGCCGAGCCGACCGGCACGTCTGTTTATGCTCACCTGATTCAGAAGCCAGGCTTTTTCCGGTATGACTGGCTTTGCCGGCCGGGCCGTTTCTGTGGGCTTGCCCGCTTTCAGGGCGGGGGCGGGGCCCGCTGCCCCATGGCCATAGGCGGTCTAACATCTCTTGAAGTCGCGCGTCAGATAGGGGGCGAGGGAGAGGGCTGAAACGTGCGAATCGGGTCGTCTTCACGAATCCACGGAGGTCGGGTGGACCATGAGCATCACTGCGACGTTACGAACTTTCCTTTTGGCCGTAATCGGGTTGATCAGCCTGCCGGTAACCGTGTTGGCCGGTTATTACGACGAGGCGCCGGCCTCAGCCCACGAGGCTCATAAGCGGGTGGCGGTCAATACCGAGCTTCGTCTGGCCTACTCGGAAGATGGGCTGGAATTCCGCCAAGCTGAGGCCGTCTTCGCTCGCCACGCGTCCTCGCCTTCGCTG
>CP070718.1:3726971-3743867 GCA_020350565.1 Phycisphaerales bacterium | reverse complement strand
AATTCAATGTGACGACCGGGCGCCCGATTCACTGCTTCTTTTCGGCGGCTTTGGCCAGCTCCAGCGCCTTGGCCAAGCCCGCCTCCAACAGGTCGTCACGGTCTTCGATGAAGCCCTCGCCGGAGTACGGCCACCGTACGTCCGGCTCGATGCCCCCCTTGTTTAGGATACTTTTGTCCGCCAAAAGACCAAGCCAGGTGGGCATACTGACCTTGACACCGCCCGGCAAATCGAGCCATTTGGGGTTGCCGCTCGAACCACGAGTGGTCTCTCCCATGGTCGTAACCTGAGGGCACTGTTTCATCATGCAGACGAACCACTCGTTGCTGCTCATGCACTGCTGCCCGATGAGGAGCACCACCGGCCTGCTGTACTGCCACGCTCCCGTCGGGTGGATGGAACGCGACACCGGTTCCGTGAAGTCGCTGTGTCGAGGACCGTTGCGGTAGCGAGCATAGGCGTAGACGTGATCCCCCGTCGCGAATCGACCGGCCACCCGCTGGGCCAGTCTTTCGTCCCCGCCGTCATTGGATCGAACGTCGACGACCAACGCCTTCGCCTCCCGGAAATCCTCCAACGCCTTCTCGACATCTCCGACGACTTGCTCATCCTTCCAGGAAGGAATCCGAATATAGCCGACGCCCGACTTCAGCTTTTTGGAAACAACGCCGGAGATGTGGTAATCCGCGTCTTCCCCGATCAATCGGTCCAAGGCGCGTAGGTTGTAGTTAGCCCTCGAGGGTCGATGATGTGCGCCGATCTGCCCTTGATAATGCTTGATCCAGATGTGGTCGTCATGCAGTGGCTCGAGCATTTCCGTCAGCAGGCGCACCAGTTCTCGTTCGTTCGCGCACTTAGCGGCCTTGGCACGGTATTCCTTGCCCACCGCCGCCCAGTCCACTTCGGGACAAAGCCCGAACATCGGATACTCTCGATCATACGTCGACCACACCAGTTCCACGGCCTGGATCGCCTGCCCGGGGTCCAGGGCGGTCGGATACGGCACCGCGCGATTCTCGAATGCCTGGACGTAATGCACCCTTTGCTCGGCCCGGTCAGCCCTGAAGAACCGTCGCTGGCCGGTGGTCAGATCGATATCGACGATCATCTCGTGGGGCGGCGGCACGAGGGCCCGCTCGCCGACGTGCCAGCTATTGAAAAGCTTCACCTTGGCGACGTCACGGACCCGGTCCGCGACGTTTTTTCGCCCGACGCCGACGACCGTTCCCGGTGGAAACAAGGTGCCCAGCAAGCTGGGATGAAAACGGAGCCAGATATGATCAATGACTTCCGGTTGCAGATTTCGGGGAGACGTCAGCCATCCCCCCTCGCGCGGGATCACCACGGCCCAGACAGCCCCGTCCGCGTTATGGCCGATCGCCAGGTCGGACCTTCCGACCCTCAGGCTCATGGGCTCGCACTTGTCCAAGGTGAACTTCGTGATTTCGTAGATGTCCGCTTCCGTGAAGGTCGCCGGTTTCGCATCCGCTTTCGTGCCCTCCCCGGCAGGCGCGGCGCACGGATACTTCTCGACGAGGTCAAGGGCGACGGCCGGCGCACACATGACCCCGGTCAATGCGATTGCCTGAACAAAGTGTACGATGCCGGAACGCATTCTCATGAGCCTCCCTCTCATCGCCCGGCTCTGCGGGTCCAAGATTCCGTGACTCCTACCGGTCAAGCGCGGTCTGCAAGGCGCGCACCGCGTAAGCCGTCACCAAGTGGGGATTGCCCTCATACCAGCGGTCTTCTTCGTTAAACCAACTGCCGTCGGGCTGCTGGAGCTCCGCCAGCTTAAGGCACAGCTCCTCACGCCAGCGATGCGGCTTGCCGCGCGCATCGACGATGATCTCCTCACCCCAGGCGTCTAACGCCCGGGCAAACACATGATAGAAGTAATAAAGCCCCTCCTTGGACTGGGCGAGGGGCATGTTTGGATTCTGATCGAGCGTGTAATAGCGCCGTATCCACTCGTAGGCCCGTTGCACGCGCACGTCGTTACGGTCGACTTGCGCGTAGAGCATGCTCTTGAAGCCGGCATAGGTCATCGAGCCGTAGCTGCGCAGGCGTGGCTTCCCTTCGACGACGACGGTCCCGGCCTTGGATTCGCCATCGTTGGCCGGCGTATAGACGAAGCCGCCATCGTCACTGCCGCGGGCGAACGCCTGATCATTCGTCTCACTGAGCATCTGGCAGCGCGATACGAACGCGAGCGCCTTCTTGTACGCGGGGTCGTCAGCAGGCAGCCCGCTCTGCTTGAGGGCTTCAAGCATCATCTGCGTGTTGGACAGATCGGGGCGTTTGCTGTGCCCGTAGCCCTGCCCGCCATACCAGGTGGCCGAGGGGCCGTAACCCTCGCCCTCGTCCCATTGAAGCTTCTGCAAAAATGCCTGGGCTTTCTGGATCGTTTCCTTGTAAGCGGGCTCCTTCGCCGAAGACAGGGCCATTAAGGCCACGCTGGTGTGATAGTTCCTCATGCCCTCGCCCTCGACGTAAATCCCGCCGTCCGGGTGCACGAAGCGCATGAGAAAAGCTAGACCGCGCCTCACGACGGGGTGCTCCGTGCCATAAGCGGGTTCCTCCAACAGGCACTTGAGCACGAGCGCCGTAATGGCCGGATGGGTGCGGCCGAACGCCTCCCAGCCCCCGTCCTCTCTCTGCGACGCCACCAGAAAGGCAACGCCTTGGGCGATCGCCTGCCGGCCTTTGGCCTCAGCTTGCGCTTCCTCCCCCGCCATGGAGCGGGCGACCGGACTGACGCAGGCCGCGGACAAGAGGGCGAGCACGATGAGGCGTGAGTTCCGAAGACTGATCATGGTAAATGCCTCCTTGTTCCAGGCACACTCCGCACCTCTGCCGGAGGATTATAGCCAGCGCCACGGGTCGCGCAGGACTGAGCCCAGGTTTACTCCCGCCGTGAAGCACAGGCGGGTCGCAGCATCGTCCCCCGCAGGCTTGGCGATGCGGTCCCTTTACGGTGGAACCTCACTTTCGCCCGGGCACGCGTTCTCGGAAACATTCTGAGAGCTAGCATCTTCGGGCGGTGCCCCCCTGCGTTCGCCAATCTCTTCGGCAGATCGGGCTTCTTCGGGCGCCGTTCCGGTCTCGCCGGCCTTTCGCACGATGACGGCGTCGCCGCCGGCTGCGTGTCTTCCCTGCTCGCCGCGGCAGCGCTGCACATTGATCACGGCGTTGGCGCCTTTCATAGCCGCCACGGCCTTCAGGCCTTCGAGCGCGTCCTCCGGCCTGCGAAACCCGTCGACGTAGACGGCCTCCACCTGCTCGAGGACCTCGTAGCCGGCGATAGCCACACTGGTCGACGTCGCCAGGATCTTCTCCGCCTCGGTCCGGCGCTGGGCGAGAAGCTGCTCATCCGGCTGGCCGTACCCTTCCCCGTACTTTTGCAGCTTCGGGTGTAAGCGGACCGGGCGGCGACGGCGAATCGCACGCCGGATCCTGCGATAGATCGCCAGGGCGATCAGGAGAAGCACAAGCGCGACGGCCAGCTTGAACTGCCAGGTATCCAGAATCAAGGGGTCGACGACTTCTTTAACCTGTTCCGCCGCACCTTCAAGCTCGTCTGTCACATCAGGCATCGGCTGATCCATTCACAAGCGGAATCCAACCGGTCATGCAATCGCTCTAGCGATTCGAGGGCGCTCCCTCGACATTCGGCAATACGCGGCCACCGAGATAGGTCGTTCCTCGCCACGTCGTGACGCTCAATCCGAGCACCTTCAGCACGGCGTTGCACAGTATCGCCAGTAACACCGTCGCGGCAAAGACGTAGCCGAGCGAGTACGGCCAGCGAACTTTGAACACCCGGTAAAGGCGAAGAGCGGCCACTTGCATCAGGACAACTACCGCCCCCCACCCACACGCCGCCACGACCCACGGCTCTTTCTGGCCGGCGGGCGCCTCGATGCAGCCGATCAATGCCACCAGAAGGCTGATCCAGGGTAGCATGGTCAGGAAGACGATTGAAGAGATCGAAACGGCAAGCTTCGGCACCGATCCGAGGGCCCCGTAGAAAATCCTGCTCCACCCGTGGAAGAGTTCGCCAAGAGTATGGTACATCCGTGCCACGGTCAGGTCCGCGTTCTCCACCACGCGGAGCCTGAGGTTGTGCTCCTTGATCAGGCGTGCCATGTGGATGTCCTCATTGACCTGCGTCCTGACCCGCTCATGCCCGCCGATCTCATCGTATGCGCTTCGTCGCATGAGCATGAACTGGCCGTTGGCGTAGGCCACGTTGTTGTGACGCTTATTGACCTTGTTCGTCGGGAACCACGTAAACAGGAGGCCGGCACACGCCGGCTGCAGGAGGCGGTCCCACAAGGTACGGGACTCGAGCCGGGGGAAGATCGTCAGCAGATCGGCGTTGTAAGCTTGGGCGTGCTGAACCGCCGTGGAAAGCACCTTTGAGGAGGTCTGCCGGCAGTCGGCGTCGATCATGCAAACGTATTCGCCGGTGGC
The DNA here is from genome assembly GCA_020350565.1 of Phycisphaerales bacterium. Taxonomy (GTDB): domain Bacteria; phylum Planctomycetota; class Phycisphaerae; order UBA1845; family UBA1845. The sequence goes on along the minus strand of CP070718.1, from coordinate 3,739,391 downwards.
GAGCCGGGTCCCTCGCCACATCGCGTTGTTCTTGGCGAACCAACCCTCCGGCAGAGAATCAATGTTCAGGATGCGTAAGCGCCCTTGAGCCTCCTTTTCGAGCCTTCGAAGGATGGGCAGGGTCTGATCCGTGCTTCGGTCATTGATTGCAATGATCTCGAACGACGGATACGCCTGATTCAGTAGCGACTTTAGGCAGGCCTCGATGTTTTCCTCCTCATCCTTGGCCGCCACGAGCACGGAGACTTTCGGAGCACCCTCCTCCATCAACCCGTAGTCGGCCGAGCTGAGTACCCGTCTCCGCTTCATGGCATAGCTGATCGCCCAGTTGCGGAAGAGCCACAAAGCCGCCACGAGGGCGGTGAAAAGGGTCGAAATCTGCAATGGACTCAAGGCGTCACCTCCAGCGCCTCAAAACCGAGCGCGGGTTCGAGCCCTCTGAGATCGGGCCCTCCCTGTATGATCAGATGCCGATCGACCAGCAGAAAATAGCGGAAAACCGCCGGAAATGCGAGTTCCGACCATGTGAATCGTCCCATCAGCCCGACCTTCCTGCCTCTGAGGAATCCACGCCACGGGGGGCTTGACAGCGATCTGGCGCCGCCCGGCCGCCCTCCCATAGGGTAAATGCCTCAGGTTCATCGCCGATGTTGTTGTTAGCGTTCGGCAACAGGTATTCTCAGTCCCGGGCGGGGTGATGCCAAGGCGGCTGCCGTAAGAGCTGGCGATCATTCTGTCGGTCCAGAGGCTTGTTCCGAAACGCTTTTGCGGGATGACCCGTAAGTGGTTGGGCGTGGTCCCATCCCCCTCAGGGTTGGGCAATTGGCTGAGGAATCGATAGTCTATGCCAGAGAAGATCAGGGTCTTTGTTGCTGAGGACTGCGAACCCGTAAGGGAGGCGCTGATCGCCCACATTCGAGCGGATGAGCGTTTGAGGCTCGCCGGTCAGGCACGAAACGGGAAGTCGGCAGTGGAGGGCATTCGGACGAGCAGCCCGGATGTCGTGATTCTCGGCCTTGAGGCCACTGCGGCCCTGATTCGCGTCATTCGTGCCGCCGGTCCCGACACCAAGATCATCGTCTTCTCCACCCGGACCGACGATCCATACCTCGACCAAATCCTCGCAACCGAACCTGCCGGCTACCTGCTCAAACGGGAGCCGCTTGGAAGAGTGATGCTGGCGGTCCGGCGTGTTGCTCGCGGTGATACGGTGTTTTCGGAATCGATCCAGTCCAGAATCGTCGAGTTGGGGCAGCGTGCTGCCCAAGGCGTCAGGTCGTCCGCCAGAGAGTCCATGTTAACGCCGCGCGAGATTGAGGTGGTTGCCCTGCTGGCCAGCGGCATGTCCGTGAAAGAGGCCGCTAGCGCCCTGAGCATCGCGCCCAAGACCGTGGACAATCATAAGACGCAGATCATGGCCAAGCTCGACGTGCACAATCGGGCTGAGCTGACCCGATACGCTTTTGTTTCCGGCATTCTCTCCCCTTAGCTGTCCGCTGAAAAAGGGGACAGGCACCTCGCCGAACGGCGTTTTCGCGGGTGCCAGTGGGCTTACACTCGGAGCCAGTCCCCTTTTTCAACGGACTCTTAGGGTCCATACACTCTCATCTTCACGATGAGGTCGGATCAAGTCACGCTTGAACGGAGGGCGCCTCTCCTCCCGGCAGCGGTTGGGATGCTGTTGGGCATCATTGCCGACCGGTACCTGCAGTATGAACCCGTCGTGTACGGGATCATGATCCTGCTGGGCGGCGCCGGCGTTCTTCTCCTCGTCTTGCTACTTCCACGAGGGCGCACGCCGGCAAGGGCGGCTTCTGTGGCCGTCCTCGTCGCCCTGGCGGCCGGCGGCACAGGGGGACTGCTCCACTTTGCGGATCAACGTCGCGTGCCCGCTTCAAGCATCGAACCCTACCTCCAGCAGGCGCCGGTCATCGCGAGCGTACGCGGTACGGTTGCCTCTCCGCCCCGGGTTCTTGATTCCTCTCGGTACGTGTTCAGGCGTTGGAGCTTCGGTCAGGACCGCACGGCCTTTCTCCTCGATCTTGAATCGGTCGCAGGTTCGGACGGCGGCTGGATTCCGGCGACCGGCTTGATGCGCGTGACGGTCTCGGAGACCGTCCTCGACCTTCGTGGGCGCGAGCGACTCGAGTTGGTGGGAAGGCTCTACCCGTTCCCGCCCCCCAGCAACCCAGGCGCATTCGACTGGCGTTCCCGATACCGCCGACAGGGGGTCTGCGGCGGCATGCGGTGCAACGACCGTGAAGCAGTTGTCAGACTTGACGATGCTCTGATCGACACGCGACCGAGCCAGCGAGACCGCCTCCGGAGCACGCTCCGCGGCTGGTTGATCGACGATCTGACGACCGCTGCGGGCGAAGAGGCAAGCCTGCTCCAGGCGATGATCCTGGGCCATCGCTCGCAGACGGATCGCAAGCTCAACGAGACGTTCATCCACGCCGGCTGCGTCCATTTTCTGGCGGTCAGCGGTGTGCATCTCGTGATCGTCATGTTCCTTGCGCGATCGGCGGTCCGGCTGTTCTCTCCGCGGCGCTCGACCGAAATCTGGGCGATGACGGTAGCGGTCGCTTTCTATCTGCTTGTGGCCGAGCCTCGCCCGCCCATCCTGCGCGCCTCCATCATTGCCTTGATCTTCTGCATCGCCTGCTTTCTGGGTCGACAGCGGGCACGTCTCAACTGGATCTCGGCCACGGTGATCGTACTGGCCCTCGTAAAGCCGGGAATGGTTTTCGACGTCGGTTATCAGTTGTCCTCCGCCGCCGTTTTGGGTGTCAGCTATCTGTCACCCGCTGTAGGCAGGCTGGCCGGGACATCCCGAGACACGTTGCGACGCCTTCTCTTACGGCGAACACGATACGAGGAGCAACTGCTCGAACCGTCAGGGAACAACCGGCGAAGGAGACTCCGGCTTCCAACGAGGGCTCTGGGAGGCCTCTTGCGGTATCTGGGCACGGCGCTGGCCATCTCGATCGGCGCCTGGCTGGCCGCCTTACCGGTCGTGATGGTTCATTTCGGCAGGGTCCATCCCTGGGGCCCGGTCAATACCGTCGTCGTCATGCCGCTCGTGACGGTCGTGCTGGCTCTTGGCTTTTCCAAGCTTCTCCTCACGGCGGTCTCACCTGCCCTGGGGTCTTTGCTCGGTGGTCCGCTGGCGGCCGTGGATTCGCTCCTGATCCGGACGGTGGAGCATCTTTCGGAGCTCCCCGGCGCAACGATTGGAGCCTCGGCACCGCCTTGGTGGCTGATCGCCCTTTACTACGTGTTTTTGACGTGTCTGGCGTTTCGTCTTCCGCGGAGACCCTTCTATCTCGAAGCACCATTCTCTGACGACAGGCCCATACTCCTAAGCCCGGCTTCTCAAAGACTCACTGTCTGTACGCTCATCGCGCTGATGGCGTTGATTGGCGGGCTTGCAGCATGGTCCTGGCCCAACAAGGACAGACGTTCTGAGCGGTTGATCGCGACGACGTTGGACGTGGGCAACGGCTCCTGCACCGTGCTCGAGCTGCCTGATGGCAAAACGGTGCTCTATGACGCCGGGGGCTCCGTCTATTACGACGTCGGGAGGAGCACGATCCTTCCTTATCTCCGGCACCGCGGCATTGATCGAATCGACGCGGTCTATCTCAGCCACGCGAACCTGGATCATTTCAACGGCCTGCCGAGCGTCATGGATGAATTCGCCGTCGGCTCCGTGTTCGTGAGTACGTACTTTGAGCCTCACAGCAGGAGTCGGACCCCGAGCGGCCGGCTGCTGGAACTTCTTGAAGGACGCGGCCGGCCGGTCGAGGTCCTTCCCAGCGGTCGCGCGGCGTGGCAATTCGGCGGCGCGGTCTTCGAGCAACTTTGGCCCGCCGGTCCGTTTGATGAGACGCTCAAGTCGAACGATGCGGCCGTAGTGATGCGAATCTCCTTCAAGGGCCATTCGATCCTCTTGACTGGCGACATTGAGGATCGAGCTCAGCGCATGCTTCTTGAACGTGGAGACCTGGGGGCCGACGTGCTTCTGCTGCCGCATCACGGTGGCGTGGTCTCCAGCACGGAGGCATTCCTCCGCGCCGTCGGGTCTTCCTACCTGGTTCGCTCCAGCAACCAGCCGATTTCCGAGACGCGTTCGGGCCTCACGGGAATCCTGCGGCGGCTCGCCTGCGACGAGGGCGACAGGCCGCGCTTCCTCAACACCGCCGACCATGGAGCCGCTCAGATCGTCATCGGCCGGGACGGCATCGCCGTCTCTTCCTGTCTTCGACGCGAACTGTGATTTTCACCCGCGACCTTCGCACCCACGTTCGAGCTGCGCGGTCCGGCAATTCGCCGGGAACTGGTGTGGGGGGGCCTCGGCTGGCACGTTGTGTGCTGGCCATACCGTCGCGAGCGGCCTGGAGGGCCTTAATTGCGTGCTCTACTTGACATCGATATAGTCCGCTCTCGAGCACGCTGGGTGATCGCCGCTTCCGCCGTGGTAGGCCCGGCGTCCCGGATAGAAGCTCGTGTCCCGCGACGCGGTGGCACGGGCCCCGTCCACCCGGCCGTCAAAGAGGCACTTTGACCCGTTGTCGTAGATGGAGTCCGACCGAACATGATCGTAGGCATTCCCACAGAGATCAAAACCCATGAGTATCGCGTCTCCATGACCCCTGTCGGCGTGGACGAACTGGTCCGCCGGGGGCATACCGTGCTGGTCGAGGATCAAGCCGGCATGGGCTCGGGCATCACCAACGAGGAGTACGCGCAGGTTGGCGCGGAAATCATCGCTGGTCCAAGCGACATTTTCGCCCGGGCGGACCTGATCGTGAAGGTCAAGGAGCCTCTCCCCCCCGAGATCAAGATGATGCGGGAGGGGCAGGTGATGTTCACCTACTTCCACTTCGCCGCCTCGCGCGAGCTGACCGAGGGCGTGCTCAAAAGCGGTTCGATCGCCATCGCCTACGAAACCATCACCGACAAACGCGGCGGACTTCCCCTGTTGACGCCCATGAGCGAGGTCGCCGGCAAGATGAGCATCCAGGAGGGGGCCAAGTACCTCGAAAAGCCCAACCTGGGGCGAGGGATTCTGCTGGGCGGGGTTCCCGGCGTGGAGCCGGCGGAGGTGCTGATCATCGGCGGAGGCATTGTGGGGACCAATGCCGCGAAAGTGGCCGCCGGCCTGGGCGCCAGGGTCATCATCATGGATATCGACATCGATCGCCTGCGCTACCTTGACGATGTGATGCCGGCCAACGTGGAGACGGTCTTCAGCGACCGCCTCACCTTGCAGAGACTGCTGACGAGGGCGGACCTGGTGATTGGAGCGGTGCTGATCCCCGGTGCTCGGTGCCCCATTCTGATCCCGAAGGAATGGCTCTCCACCATGCAGCCCGGCGCGGTGATCGTGGACGTCGGGGTGGACCAAGGCGGCTGCTGCGAGACCATCCGTCCCACGACGCACGACAAGCCCACTTATGTGGTGGACAATGTCGTTCACTATGGTGTTGCCAACATGCCGGGTGCGGTGGGCAGGACCTCGACATTTGCCTTGACCAACGCTACGTTGCCCTATGCCCTTCAGCTTGCGGATAAAGGGTATCGGGCCGCCTGCCGGGACGATCCGCACCTTGCGGAAGGGATCAATATCGAGGGCGGGAAGGTGACCAACCGGCCCGTCGCCGAGGCGTTCGATATGGAGTGCTTCCCCTCGTCGGCTGCCCGGTGATGCGAGCCCCCGCGGTCCGCAGGGTGCTGCCCGAGGAGCAAGGCACGAACCAGGAAGTGGCACAGGCCGGCAAGCCTGTGCCGCTGTCTTGCTAGGAATGTGCGAATCTGCGACAACTTCTGACGCGCCGGCGCTCCTCGCAGCAGGTACGATCCGCTGGGAGGCCTAACGGAGGACAGGGTCATGAGAAACGTCGTCATCGCCATCCTGGTCATTCTGGTTGTCGTCTTCGGTTACATCTCCTTCCAGGCCAAGGTGAGGATTCCCCTCGGTGATGAGGGCAAGACGGCGAAGATCGTGCGCGGGGACCTGACCTTGCCGATCAACGCGACCGGGGAGATCAAGGCCGCCCGACGCATTGTGGTCAAATCCGAGGCCAGCGGAGAGATCGTTCAAATCCACAAGCAGGCGGGGCAGCAAGTACATGAGAACGACAAGCTGGTCACGCTTGACGAGGAAGAGGAACAGCGCAGCGTCGACCGAGCGGAACTGGACGTACAACTCACGCTGGCCAGGCTCGAGGAGGCCAAGCTCAATCTACGGCAGGCGGAAACCGCCGAATTGAACGCCGCCAAAGCACGTGTGGAGGAGATCAAGCCGAGCGTCGAGCTGGCGCAGTACCGCCTTGAGAAGCTCGAGGGCTTCGATCCTTCGATGCGCAACGAAGAAGAGTTGATCACGCGGCAGACTTTCTGCAAGTCGCAAGCGGCCCAATTGGCGGCCGCCCAGGCTGCGCTCGCGCGCGCGGAGCTCGCCATCCCACGCCTGAGGCAAATCGTCGAACAGGCCAAAGCAACACACCAAACCGCGCTGAAGAACAAAGAGGATGCGCAGCGACGACTGCGTGAGACGAAGATCATCGCCCCCATCAACGGCATCCTGGCGCTCCTGCCGCGAGACGTGGGAGAAGTGATTCAGGGCGGGAAGACTACGTTTACGGGTGGCACGGAGCTGGCACTTATCCTCGATACGTCCAAGATGGTCGTCCGTGCCGAGGTCGATGAGGCGGACATCGGACGGATACTCGAGATCGCCCCTCCATGGGCTCAGCCGGGCAACGACGGCACCATCACGCCCCCGACCGATCTCGAAACCGCGAGAGCGATGATCAAACACATGCCCAAGATCACCGTCGAGGCGTTCCGTGAGGAGGAGTTTGCCGGGCTCATTGAGCGCATTTATCCTGAGCCCAGAATCATCAACAACGTTGTCACCTATCAGGTCGACGTTCTCATTATGAGCGACAACAGGTCCAAACTGCTGCCGGGCATGCGCGCCGACGTCTCTTTTACCTCGGAGCACGTTGCCGATGCCTTGCTCTGTCCGAATGAAGCCATTCGCGAAGGCCCGAACGGCGAGCTGGGCGTTTACGTGCCCCCCAAGCAGCCCGGAGCGGTAGACACCGAGCCGGAGTTCATGGCCTGCAAGGTAGGACTGAGCAATGGCAGCTTTTCGGTAATCAAGGAGGGCCTCGAAGAAGGCATGACCGTTTACACGAAAATGCCCATGATCATCGGCAAGAAGAAGGACAAGAAAGACCGGTAGTGTCCGGGGCACACATGGCTTCACCCCCAACGAATTCCCCCATCATCCAAGCTTACGAGCTTCGCAAGGAATATCGCATGGGCGATTCCGTGGTCCATGCGCTCGATGGCGTCGGCCTGACCATTCAGTCGGGGGAGTTCGTCAGCATCACGGGTCCGTCCGGCAGCGGGAAGAGCACGTTGATGCACATCGTTGGCTGCCTGGACCGGCCGACCTCCGGTGCGCTTCAATTGGGTGACAAGGTCATCAGCGCGATGAGCGACAAACAGCTTGCCCAGGTGCGTAACCGGGAGATCGGGTTCGTGTTTCAAACGTTCAACCTGATCAACAGGACGACGGCGCTGGACAACGTGACGGTGCCGCTGATCTACACGCGCCGCTCGTACGCCAAGAAGACGGCGGAAGCGGCGCTGGAGCGCGTCGGGCTGGGCGCGCGTGGCCGGCACAAACCCAGCGAGCTTTCCGGGGGCGAATGCCAGCGCGTCGCCATCGCCCGGGCCATTGTCAACAACCCGAAGCTGATCCTCGCCGATGAGCCGACGGGAAACCTCGATTCCCGTACCGGCAAGCAGATCATGAGAATCTTCCACGAGTTGCACGACAGCGGAATCACCATCCTCTTGGTGACGCACGAGATGGACGTGGCGGTCCAGGCAAACCGGACCATCCACATGCTGGACGGCAAGATCGTGCAGGACATCGCCGTGGATCAAAGCTACCGGGAGCAGATCATCGAGGCGGTCAAGGCAACCGAGATGCACCTGCATCGGGAAGAGGGACCCTTCCCCCCACCCGACGATGAACGAGCGACTGCGGCGTTGCAGCATGAACGGCGAGGGGCATCCGCCAGGACCACGGACCTGGCGGAGTGACGGACCGGCGGGTGAGCCGGCGCAACGTATCGGAACAGGCGAGCGATTCTCGCCAGGCAATGCGGGAAATAGCGCGCGGCGTTGCACAATGGAGTACCCCACCTCCGGAGGAGGTGGGCCACCCTGAAAAGGGGTGGTTGCAGAAAAGCTGAGGAATAGAGGACAGATCAATGTTCTTCCTCCGAATCATGAGGATGGCTATCAAGGGCTTGCAGACGAACCTGTTGCGTTCGCTGCTGGCTACCTTGGGCGTCATCATCGGCGTCGGCGCCGTGGTGGCGGCCGTCTCGATTCTGGAGGGCTCGCAGCGGGATATCCTCGAGCAGTTCGAATCGCTGGGCGCGGACCAGGTCATCGTAGTGAACGGTCAGCGGCAGCACGGTGGCCGGGCGGTCAGCGTCAACTCCCTTCTACCCGAAGACGCCGACGCTATCCGACGCGAGCACGAGAAGATCATCACCGCCACCGTGCCGCAATTCCAGGGAGCCGGTCAGATCAAGTATTTTCAGAAGAACACCGGAGCCGCCGTCCTCGGAACCACGGAGGATTACGACGAGGTCAACAGCTACCTTGTCGCCCAAGGCCGCTTCATCACGCGCGAGGACGTCCGCGGCAATGCCATGGTCACGGTGCTCGGCTACGGCGTGGCGGAGAAGCTCTTCGGCTCGCTGCCGGCCGTGGGAAAGAACGTGAAGATCAACGGCAAGAGCTTCAGCGTCATTGGCGTGATGGAGGAACGCGGCACACTTGGCTTCATCGAGGTGGATAATCAGGTCATCGTCCCGCTGACCACCGCGATGGACCGATTGTTCGGTGCCCGATACCTGACCATGCTGGTGGTCCGGGCTTCCGGGACGGACAAGGTTCCCGAAACCATTGACGCGGTGCGTCAGACGCTGCGAGCCGAGCATCGTCTCAAACCCGGCGAGGAGGAAGATTTCCAGATCTTCACCCAGGAGATGATCAAGCAGCAATTCGGTCAGTTTGCGGCCATCTTCGCGGTCGTTTTCTACAGCATCGCCGGGATCTCGATGGTGGTCGGTGGGATCGGCATCATGAACATCATGACCGTGTCGGTGACCGAGCGCACGCGCGAGATCGGCGTGCGCATTGCCGTCGGCGCCCGTCGCTTCGACATCCTTCGTCAATTCCTCATCGAAGCCGCGATCATCAGCTTTCTCGGTGGCGGCCTGGGCGTCGCCTGTGGCTGGGCAATGGCCAACCTTCTGAGCAGCGTGACACAGGTCCTGGAGATCTACACGCCCCCGATGGCCATTGTCGTCGCCTTGCTGATGGCCATCGCCGTCGGGATCGTCAGTGGCATCTACCCTGCCATCCGCGCCGCTCGCCTCGATCCCGTCGAGGCTTTGCGCTACGAGTAGTGACCTTGAGGCCCACTTGCGAAAGGGCACTGCAACCGCGTACCGAAACCGCCCGGCTCAGCGAGATCAGCAAGCGCGCTCGATACCTATAATGCCGGCGCAACAAGACAAAGACGCCTGATCAACGACGCGGTCAATCGAATTCTGATGCGATTATCAGCCCTGCCGCTCACGCCCGAAGACACGCCATCCGATAACGACACCTGACGATCCAACCTAATCGGCCCTTGGCGATAGACCGATGCCATCCGTGAAGGAAATGAGCACGCGGACTGCGGCGTTTATTCCACCGTCGGGGTGGAAGTGCCCTTGAGCCGCGCCTGAACCTGAACTGAGCGAGCACCATCGTGGGCAGAGACGATCAACAGCAAGGCAGCCTGCTGGAGCAGGCGATTCCTCAAACGCGTGATAGGCTTGTGCGCGCGGGGCTGGCGGGCGCGCTGATCTTCGGCGTGGCCGGCCTGGCGGAGACGCTGATCCTTTGCGCAGTGAAGGATTATCCGGAGCCTCTGCGCTTCCTGCGGGTCTCGGTTGTCGGTTACCTCGCGTTCGGCCTGGCCGTCGGCGCCGCCTGGAGCGCAGCCTGGCGGCGGACAGGCAAGTACTGGTCCGATCGTCAACTGGCGGCGTTTCACAAACGCTCGACGATCGTTCTCGCCGCGCTGTTCCTGGCAGCCGTCTATACGACCCTCTATTGGCCCGCGAACGGTGCGCTCTCGCTGGGGCTTCCATGGGCCGTACCCGTCATCGTGGAGTCCATTGCGGGCGCAGCGCTCGTTCTGCTTCTGTGGCGACGATACCGGCGAGAAAAACAAAGCGATCGTTCCGGGGACGCCGGGGCGGGGCGCCTGCATCTCGTCCTCGCCCTGCTGCTCATCGCAGTCATGGTTCTGCCTGCCCTGCCCGCGCTTGCCATCGGCGCGAAACAAGACGATCGACCGAACATCGTGCTCATCGTGATGGACACGACGCGATTCGACCGCATCTCGGCATATGGGTATGACCGCCTGACGACGCCGGCGCTTGATCAGATTGCATCGGAAGGCGTGTTGTTCACGAGAGCACATGCGGCCTCTCCCTGGACGCTGCCTTCACATGCGTCCATCTTCACCGGCGTTTTTCCTTCGGAGCATCGGGCCATCCGCGAACACCAGTTCCTTGATGACCGCTTTCCCACATTGGCCGAGAAGCTCGGCGACCAAGGCTATCACACCGTCGCCTTCGCCAGGAAGAGCTACGTGAGCCGCGAGTCCGGCCTGGCGCGAGGTTTCGATCAGTTTTTTGACTTGTTCTTCCCCTTGAAGGAATCCGCGCTGCTGGAAGCCTGGAAGTGGATTCGCGGGCCGCTGCCTTCACCGGACAAGGGGGCGGCCTTGATCGTGTCGACCGCAAAGGACTGGCTCGAGCGAAACGGCGATCGGCGCTTCTTCGCCTTCTTCAACTTCAATGAGCCGCATAACCACCTCGCTCCACCGTCGCCATATTACGAGACCTATCTCGGCCATCGAACCGAAACCGGCTGGGGACGTACCCGGTTCCCGGATATCCTCGGCTACAACCTCGGCGAGACAGAGTACAACGAAGAGCAGTTGGCCATCTTCAACGACCTCTACGACGCGGAGGTCGCTTACCAGGACTACCGCATGGGCCAACTTTTCGACTTCATGCGGAATGGAGGACTCCTGGAGAACACGCTACTGATCATTACCGCGGATCACGGTGAGAACCTGGGCGACCACGACCTGATGGGCCATGATTTCAGCTTGCACGAGACCTTGATCCGGGTTCCGCTGATTATTCGCTTTCCCGATGCGACCGGGGCGGGCACGGTCATCGATCGGCCCGTCGAGAACCGGCTGCTGGGCCGGCTCATTGACCTCATGGTCGCTCGCCGTCCCCAGGCGCATCCTTTGTCCGAAGAGGAGTTCGTCGAGGCTTTGACCGACGAGCGGACGGGCGGAGCCGTCATCGCAGAGCTTTATCGGCCCTCCTATGACATGGACACCTGGAACTCCTCGCCGCGCAAGGGCGATTTCGAACGCCGGCTCAAGTGCATTCTCAACGATCGTCAGAAATACATCTGGAGCTCTGACGGCCGGGACGAACGGTACGATCTGGCTTCCGACCCCTGGGAAACCAACAACCTTACAGGTCGGATCGGTCGTTCCCCGTCACGCGATCAGGGTGACGAGCCCACCGCCGGCTTTGAAAGACTCGAAGACCTGTTAAGGGCTCAAGCACACCTCTGGGTCGAAATGGAGTCCGAAGACGCGCCGCAATTCAGCGAAGAGATGATCAAGCGCCTGCGCTCGTTGGGCTACCTGGGAGAAAGCACCACATCCGACGGGAATTAGCCGTCCGATCGCTTCCGCGCCGGGTGCCATCCGTCCTCCCGACACCCGGCTCCCTGACGCCGTCGCCTTCGTGCCGAGCTACCCGGCCTCGCCTGAACGCACCGTCGGCGTCACGTAGCGAAGAGCGTCCGAACATCGGAAGCGCCTATGGTCCGCTGCCGTTCTTGTGGTTGTTGTTGATGTGCTCGTCCAGCAGCTCGAAGAACTTGCCCGTGGCGGCGCAGAGCTGCGTGACGTTGGCCCCGAGAAGCCAAGTCTGCTGGCTGATGTTCTCCTGCCTGCTGAAGAGGTCTTCGCGGCGCTTGATGAGGTCGTCGATGTTGAGGTTTCCGGCCAGGTACTCCTCCACGCCTTTGCGGTAGTCCTCTTCATAGCGTGGCAGGTTGCTGATGAGTTCGTCGCGGCTGGCTCCCACGGTATCGAGTCGGATGAGCGGCTCCAGCGTATTGACGAAAATGGAGTTCTCTCGTGCGTCGATGGCATACTTGAATCGGTTGATGTTTGCCTCGGACTGGCGGATCAGGCTCTCCGTCACGCGCGGGTCGACGGCGCTGACC
>CP070718.1:3724173-3726871 GCA_020350565.1 Phycisphaerales bacterium | reverse complement strand
GCGCCCAGGGACATGTTCGCAGAAATCCGCACCCAATTGCTCCGGGCCATCTGCGCCGCTTCCAATGCACTTTGGTTCCACTGGTCAAGTCGGCCATCGTTGCCCGGAAGACGAATCGGCCAGAGAAACACGTTGTTTTGCCTGTCGATAGCCGTGAAGAGCACTTTGGGCACCAGCTCGGTGCTGATGTCTTGCCACAGCTCGGGCACGACGATGTAGGTTTCGCGTTCGTCTTTCAGCTCGAGCACTGCCGTTTCCAGCCGGTAGGCTTCGTCGGGGTGCGTTCGGACGAACGCTTGATTGCTCGGCTTGCGAACAGGTACGGTCAACAGGACTTTTTTGACGCCAACGCTCGCAGCGAAGTTCTGCGAGACTCGCAGCTTGTCCAGATCGGCGAAAAAGTCCTCTTTCGGTGGGGCAGTCGGTTTGGTAGCATCCAGCATAGTTCATTCTTCTCCTGCACGGGGCTCGTTGGGGCACACTTGCGACGGGCCCCGTGTCGTTAGGGCTTCAAGGTTCACCGTTTGGAATCCGTTTCAACGAGTGTGAGAATCCCGGCGCGTACGTTGCCGGGCAGGTCGGGCCACGCGCGAATCACGTCCTGCAATTCAGGGAAAGCGGCAAGAAAAGCGGCAAGCTCGGGGTTGACGGAATCGTAAGTCGATGTGTCTGCGTCGGTTACGCCACGGCCGCATCGGCTTTGAAGGCCGTGGGCCCCACCAGGGTGCCGGACACTCCCAGGTTGGTGGAGACGATACCAGTGGCAGGCGGCGGCGTCGAGGGGGGCCTCGGGCGCGGCCGGGAACGCCGACCAGGCCCTCGATCAACGTGCAGCCCTGTGCCGCATGATGTCCCCTGTCCATGACAACGCCGTACAGCTCCGCCGCCTGTTGCTATCGGCCCGTGGCTTCAAGTCGTTTGCCTTCAACGACCAGCAGCTTCGAGAGGAAACGCATGTGAGACAGGTTGGGAAGCAGAACCGCGACCACGCTTTGAGAAGGATCGCCAAAGTACGGCATCTGGCATTGCTTCATGGCGGCGGCCCTCCGGGAGAGTTCCGCCGCTTTGCGGTTCCCAGGCTCCGTGAGGTACCGTTCCAGGGCGGGAACGCCTTCGGGCCAGTGGCCCTTGAGCGTGTGATCGAATGCGTCCCGAAGTTCGTTTGCAGGGTCGGCGTAGGCGCTGATCGCCTCGATGTAAACCCAGGCCGCGCTCTGCTCGCGCGGTAGCTCCTGGATGTGGAAGCCGCGTGCCGCCAGGATCTCGATGGGCCAGACCTCCATCGTTTCCCCGCGGAGGACAATGGCTTCAGGTCCAGGGCCGCCGCGGTTGACGTGAGGGCGAGCAGGCATAACGTACCGATCGGAATCCGGGAACGATTCATGGCATTGCGACTCCCACAGGTTTGCTGGGATGTTCTCGTTGGCAACGAGGGTTCGGACGGGCCTGCGCTCGATCCCGCGTGCCTGATGCAATGACGAATCGGCGAGCGAATTGTCATCCTTCAAGGCCGGCGCCGGGCGGAAATCACTACGGTCGAAGGAAGACGGATCGGTAATGGCAGCGGAGAATCCCAGAATGCGGCAAGCGGACAGACTATCGAAGCTTCCACCTTACCTGTTCGGGGAAATCGACCGCAAGCGCGGAGACGCCCTGGCACAGGGGCGCGACGTCATCGATCTGGGTGTTGGCGACCCGGACCGTCCGACGCCGGGATTCATCCTCGATCGGATGCGCGAAGCGATCCGACATGCCCCGAACCATCGATACGCTCCAACGGAAGGGAGACGCGATTACCGTCAGGCCGCCGCTGCCTACTTGAAGAGTCGGTTCAACGTCCGGCTCGATCCCGACCGGGAGATCATCTCGCTGCTCGGCACGAAAGAGGGTATCGGGCATCTTCCGACGGCCGTTGTGAATCCGGGCGACGTCGTGCTCGTCCCGGCACCGGGCTACCCGGTCTACGCGGCCGGCAGCACTTTTGCCGGGGGAGCCGTAGTTGAGATGCCGCTTCTAGAGGCGAACGGCTGGCTGCCTGACCTGGACGCAATCCCGCATGAGGTCCTCCGTCGGACCCGCTTGATGTATTTGAACTACCCCAACAACCCCACTGCGGCCATAGCCGATCGCGCGCTCTATGAGCGTGCAATCGCTGTCGCCCAACAGCACGGGATTCTCATCGCTCAAGACGCGGCCTATATCGAGCTCTACCATCAAGAGCCTCCGATGAGCATCCTCCAAATCGATGGGGCAAGGGAATCTTGCATCGAGTTCCACTCGCTCTCGAAGACCTTTAATATGACTGGCTGGCGTGTGGGATTCGCTGCCGGCAGCCGCGAGGCGATCGCAGCGCTTGCGAAGGTCAAGAGCAACCTCGATTCCGGTGTCTTCGGGGCGATCCAGGATGCGGCGATCGAGGCGCTTCGTCGCTTTGATGATGCACAGGTTCAGGCGATCCGCGACACCTATCGCGAACGCCGGGATGTCCTCCTTGCCGGTCTTCGCGAGGCCGGCTGGAACGTCGGTACACCCCAGGCGACGTTCTTCGTCTGGGCGAGATGTCCCGAGGGGTGGGACTCCATGGCGGCGGCAACGCGATTGCTCGATGAGGCAGACGTGGTGGTCATCCCCGGCGCGGGCTTCGGTCCGCAGGGCGAGGGATATGTACGGTTTGCGTTGACTGTTGAGGTGGATCGTC
>CP070718.1:3720827-3724073 GCA_020350565.1 Phycisphaerales bacterium | reverse complement strand
TCGACCTGGGCCGAGTCTCACACGAGTGGGGCTTGAGAGTCATCGGATATGCGAAGGTCGAGGCGAGACTCGATCCGGCGGAGCATCGCAAGCCGCTGGACGGGCGCATCATGGTGCTTGACGGATATGATCCGATCGACGTGCGCGTCTCGACCATGCCCACGTTTTTCGGCGAGGATTTGGCCCTTCGCGTCCTGGATCGGCGCAACCAGATCTTTGACATCGAGAACCTGGGTCTGACCACGACGACACGGAACATCCTCTGGTCGTTGATCCGCCAGCCGCATGGTCTGGTCCTGGTCAGCGGACCGACCGGTGCGGGGAAGACGACAACGCTTTACACCATCCTCAACACGCTTAATGACGGGACGCGAAAGATCAATACGCTGGAGGACCCGATCGAATTCAACATTCCGGGCGTTCATCAAAGCCAGATCAACACGCGCATCGGGCTGGATTTCGGCGACCTGCTGCCGGCGGTGATGCGGCAGGATCCGGACATCATCATGATCGGTGAGGTGCGTGACACGGTAACGGCCAAGACGGCGGTCCGCGCGGCCTCCACCGGGCAATTGGTCTTCGCCACACTCCATGCGACGAAAGCTGCCAGCGCGATCCACAGCATGCTGGGGCTGGGGGTCAATGCCCACCTGCTGGCGGCCTCGCTGCGCGGCGTCATTGCACAGCATCTCGTCCGCCGGATCTGCACGCAGTGCGCGGAAGCGCTACAAGGAACGGAGGTTCTCAATCTGTTTGACGACGTGGCGGATCTCGTGGGCGGCAATGGCAGCACGGCCTTGCACCAGGGACGAGGGTGCGAAACGTGCAGGTATACCGGCTACAGGGACAGAGCCGCGCTGTTTGAGATGCTGATCTGCAACTCCGCGATCCGCGGCCTGATCGAGCGAAAGGCAACGCCCGACGCGATCGAAGCCCAGGCCATCCAGGACGGCATGGTTCCTCTTCGACAATCGGCCAAGCTCTTCGTGGCACAAGGCACCACGACGCTCGAAGAGGCCATGCGCATCCTGGACCTACAGACGTGAAGAATGGCGAATGCTGAGTGGCGAATGGCGAATGTCTGCGGCCTACGGGTGGGCCGACGCGCCAGCGTGAAATGTCCCGCCCTTGCTTCAAGAGTCCCCAAGGCTGTAGCGCGGTGTGCACCTGCAGAAGAGCGCAAGCGCAACGTACGCGGCGGCAGTGACCTCAATCCTGCTGCGTGATCAGGGCCTTTGTTATGTGGCGTGCAAAGACCTAGAATACTCATGTGATGCCCGATCAACGCGTGCATACCAATCTCAGCCCCCAGGAAGTCGCAACCATCCTGGATTCCATCGCCGACGGCGTTTTTACCGTCGACCACGATTTCATCATTACGACGTTTAATCGCGCGGCCGAGCGCATTACAGGATTCGCCGCGGCAGAGGCCATTGGCGAGCACTGCTACAACATCTTCCGTGCGCCGGTGTGCCAGACCGGATGCCTCCTGGCCGAGTCCATTCGGACGGGCAGGCAGATCAGCGGCCTGGAGCTCACGATTCTCAACCGGCGCAATGAAGAGGTGCCCATCAGCATCTCGACCGCCGTCCTGCGGAACGAGGACGGTGAGGTCATCGGCGGGGTTGAGACGTTTCGTGATCTCACGGCGGTCCAGCGTCTCAGGCAGGAAATGCGGCGCCGCCACACCCTGCATGATATGGTCAGCAAGAACCATCGCATGCAGGAGATCTTCGCGCTGGTGTCGGCCGTTGCCGCAAGCGATGCGGCCGTGCTCATCGAAGGCGAGACCGGAACGGGCAAGGAGCTGCTCGCCAAGGCCATTCACGAAGAGAGTCTTCGACGAGAGGGCCCGTTCGTCAAGGTCAACTGCGGCGCCCTGCCCGATACGCTTTTGGAATCGGAGCTTTTCGGTCACGTGGCCGGCGCGTTCACCGACGCGAAGCAAGCCCGTGTGGGGCGGTTTGAGTCGGCCGACGGTGGCACCATCTTTCTGGATGAGATCGGCGACACGTCGCCGGCCATGCAGGTCAAGCTCCTTCGGGTGTTGCAGGAGGGCACGTTCGAGCCCGTGGGCTCGAGCGAGACGCGCACAGCGGACGTCCGAATCATTGCCGCCACGCATCAAGACCTGAAGGAGCGTCTGGCCGCTGGCACCTTTCGTCAGGACCTTTACTACCGCATCAACACCGTCCGGCTTTCACTGCCGCCGTTGCGCGAGCGCCGCGAGGACATCCCGCTCCTGGTTGAGCACTTCATCGAACGATTCAACGGCCTGACCGGAAAGGACGTGCGTCAGGCGTCGCCGGGTGCGATGCAAGCGATGATGCGCTACGCCTGGCCGGGCAACATTCGCGAGCTGGAGCACGCCATTGAGCGAGCCTTCGTCCTGGTCGACGACTCCGTGATCAGACAGTCGCACCTGCCGACAGAGCTTTCTTCGGAACAACTTACCGCGAAGGCCGTCGTTCCAGCGGGTGACCGGGGCTCTGCAATCCTGGAGATTGCCGAACGCCAGGCCATCGAGGAGGTCCTGCGGCGGCACGGGGGGAATAAGTCGGCGGCCTGTGAAGAGCTGGGGATGAGTCGCACCACGCTATGGCGTAAGATCCGAAAGCTCGGCATCGAAGCCTGATCGTTTCATTTCCGACGCTCACGCGTTTCATTATGGAAACTCACACAAGTCCCTTTTTGGAAAGATTTTAGCTAAAAACAGGCGATGATAGTTCCATAATTGAAACGTTTACGCTACATCAGCACAGCGGAGCTGAATTCATATAAGTCTTTTTCATAAAATGACTTACGGTGTATACGCCGCCTTGGCATCGACGATGCTTGAGGCGGAATGGAGGACTTGGGATGCTGGTGGCCATTCCGCTGTTCGGTGATGAGGTCTCCCCGCGCTTCGGCTGGTGCGCCGAGGTCCTATTGGCCACGGTCGACGACGGCCGGGTGCAGCAGCAGGAAGTGCGTGATGTCCGCCACCTTGCTCCCTGCCAGCTTCCCGAGTTCCTCCAATCGTTGGCGGTCGAGAACGTCATCTGTGGCGGCGTGAACCGACGTTTCCAGGAGGAGATGGAGCATCGCGGCATGAAGGTGGTCTGGGGCGTGATCGGACCGGCGACCGATGCATTGATTGCCTTGACCAAGGGAACGCTTCAACGCGATCAGTTTGTTTGCCGAGGGCACCGTGGGCACGGAGGCTTTCGCCGCGGGCAGAGGAGGCGCACCGGCCCCCGGCGCCTT
>CP070718.1:3714401-3720727 GCA_020350565.1 Phycisphaerales bacterium | reverse complement strand
GGCGCTTGAAAACGCTCACCCTTCGTCCAGGCGAGCGGCCGACGGAGGACCATGAACGCGCTGCTTTTGTAGCTTGCGCCGCGGGCCGATTTGATCGATATCCCTCTAGTGTAAGCGAGTTGAAAACCGCGATTGTCCCATAACGAGTGTCGCAGATGAACGAAGTGACGATCGGAAAAGTGATCCGCGTTACCGGCGGTCGGATCGATGTACTGGTCACCGCCGACAAGATGGACGTCACCTACGAAGGTAGGACCCACCGCATCGGGCAACTCGGAACGTATTTGACGATCCCACTGGGCGATCACACGATTGTGGGCTTTGTGACGGGTTCGGGCCGCCTCGATCAGACGCGCGGCGAATGCGACGGCAACATTGTCGTGAACGTGCAGCTTGTCGGCGAGATCATAGGCAGCCGATTCGCGCGAGGCGTCAACGCGTATCCCATTGTCGGCGATGTGGTTTGCCTGGCCGTCCGCCGAGACTTTGAGACCATCTTCGGAAGCCTCGAGGAACTGGCCGCGGACGATGAGTACCGCAAGAGCTTCTCCATGGGGCGCTTCGCCCTGAGCACGGATTTCGAGGTGCAAGTCCTCGGGTCGGAGTTCTTCGCCAAGCACGCGGCCATCGTGGGCAACAGCGGAAGCGGCAAGAGCTGCACGACGGCGAAGATCCTCCAGGAGGTCAGCGACCTGAGCCAATCACAGGTCGTGCTGTTTGACATGCACGGCGAGTATCGGGCGGCCTTTTGCGACGAGGAAGGCCAACTCGACGCCAACGTGACCTACCTCGGCGTCGACGACCTGGTCCTGCCCTACTGGCTCCTGAAATACGAGGAATTCGAGGAGATCTTCGTCGACCGGTCGAACCCGGAGTACGTCAGCACGCAGATTTCGTTCCTGCGGACGGCGTTGTTGGAATTCAAGCAGGACGCGGCCAAGGACCTGGGACTCACAAGCGCCCTGACGCTTGACACCCCCATCTACTTTTCCCTCGACAAGCTCAAAACCTATGCGGAGAATCTGAACGAAGCCCGTTTCGTTCTGAACGACGATCACCTTGCCTTCTGCCAATTGGCGTTGCGGTCATTGCCGCCCGAAGAGCAGCAGAAGCTCATGCGCGACCAACGCTGTCAGTTCAACCGCGGCAATCCGGAGGGCGAGACGTCTCATCCGCTCTATTTTGGCAAGCTGCTGGGCCTGATCGATCAGATCGATATGAAACTCCAGGACCGGCGCTATGAGTTCTTGATGAAGCCCATCGAGCACGGCACGGACTCCAAATTCTTCAAGGACGAACTCGCCACCCACAGCTCAGCGGGTGGAGCTTCCAAGTTGATGAACCATCTCATCAAGGTGCTCACAGGCCGACTGCAACCGCGGAGCAACCTCAGCATCATCGATCTTTCCGGCATCCCGTTCGAGATCGTCGACGTGACCGTCGCAGTGCTGACACGCCTGCTGTTCGATTTGAACTTCTGGACACCTCCGCACCAGCGGCACCCCCTTCTTCTCGCCTATGAGGAAGCCCACAACTACATCCCGCGCGTCAAGGCCCGAACCAGTTTCGCGAAGAAAGCCGTCGAGCGCGTGGCTAAGGAAGGGCGTAAGTACGGTGTGGCAGCCCTGGTGATCTCCCAACGTCCGGCCGAGCTGTCGGAAACCGTCCTTGCCCAGTGCAACAGCCTCATCGCCATGCGACTGTCCAACCCGGAAGACCAGCAGTACATCGCCAAGGTCGTCAGCGATCAGTTCGCCAGCCTGATCGAGATGCTGCCGATTCTCCGCCCCGGTGAGGCATTCATCATCGGCGACAGCGTGCTGATGCCCATGCGAACGCTGATCGATCTGCCGGACCGCCTGCCGGACAGCGGCGACGTCGACTTCTTCGGGCATTGGTCCGCCTTCGAACCCATCAGCGACACGGACGAAATCATAGACCATTGGCGCCGTCAGGACCGGCAGATCCTCAACCGCATGACCGAGGCCGCTCCCCTCAACGCCGAAATCCCGCCGCCGGAGGAAGAGCAACCGAAGCCGGCCAAAGCAGCCCCCGGCGCACCGCCTCTAGAGGCCAAATCGCCCTGGATGAGAGACCCAGACTCCTAGGGCCAACGCCAAGCTCTCGTCACTGTTCGGAAAAAGGGGACATTCTACTTTTTCCATCTCCATTGCCTGTGGGCCCATTCGAGGTAACGGCTTCGATGTCTCTCCAGGACTTGAGGCATGGAGAAAAAGTGTCCCCTTTTTGTATGGGGCGGGTGTATAATTCAATACGGCGGAGCGGGCGAAGGCGATCGCGCGTTCGCTGGACGGACGTGAGGAAAGTCCGAACTGGGCAGGGCACGGTGGTTGGTAACGCCAACCCGGCGCGAGCCGAGGGAAAGTGCCACAGAAAACATACCGCCGGAGGAAGCGCCGGAGATACAAGGGTACCGCTGGATGATTGCGGCGGTGTTGTGACGACTCGGGGCCCTTGTCGCTCCGACGCTTCCTCCTGGTAAGGGTGAAATGGTGCGGTAAGAGCGCACCGCGCGGCCGGTGACGGCCGTGGCAGGGTAAACCCCACCGCCAGCAAGCCCAAATAAGCAGCGAGAGGTGGCCCGCCTCATGGGATAACACCGGCTGACCGATGCCCGTACGGGCACGGGCTGGCGGTCCCGAAGCTGCGGGTAGGGTGCTTGAGCCGACGGGCGACCGTCGGCCCAGATAAATGATCGTCCCTACGCTTGACCGCGAAGGACAGAATTCGGCTTACCCGCCCGCTTCGCCTCTTCAAGCTCCGCGCATGGGCTCTGCCGCGCGCACGTGAACTCGTGTATCAGCACCGTGAGCCCGCAAAACGCTCGCGAAGGAACTCACGGTTACAGAGTCCGCCGGACCCTTCAGCCGCTACAAATCCTAACCAAATCTTCACAGTCCGTTTATCTAAGCTGAAAAATCGAGGGTATACTAAAGACGGTGGCGCCCGACGCGCGAGCCGCCACATACGGCTGGCGCCGACATGGGCCGAGGAGATCTGCAGTGCCGGCCTCCACCGAACATGCCTCGCCTTTCGACGTACCCAACCCGTTTGAACGCCCGCTGCCTCGACGCTTGTTCTCCACCCTCGTCAAGCGCCCTTTTGAGCGCCTTTTCTACTTGCGGAAGCTCACACAGCTCTACGAGCTCAGCACGAAGGGACAAGGCGCCCGAGATTTCCTGACCGAAGCGCTGGAGATCATGGATGTTCGATACGAGGTCGCGCTTGAGGACCTGGAACGAATCCCGCGACGAGGGCCGCTCATCGTCGTCGCCAATCATCCGTACGGCGCTTTGGAGGGAATCGTCCTGGGGCATCTGCTCCGATCGGTGCGCACGGACACGAAGTTGCTGGCCAACTACTTGTTGGGCCGGATTCCCGCACTCCGCGAGCACATGATCTACGTAGACCCCTTCGGCCGCTCGAAGTCCGCCCGCTTCAATATCACCCCCGTCCGAGAGAGCATCGCCTGGCTCAAGCAAGGCGGCGTGCTGGGCATCTTCCCCGCGGGCAAGGTATCGACCTTGGACGTGCGCCGGCAGATCGTTCGCGACCTTCCCTGGCAGGAAGCGGTGGCCCGCATGATCCGCGTCACCAAGGTGTCGGTCCTGCCGGAGTTTTTCGAGGGTAGCAACGACGCCTTGTTCCAGATCGCCGCTCTGATCCATCCGCGATTGCGGACCGTCATGCTGCCGCGAGCGTTGGTCAAGTCGCGCAGCAAGACGGTGAGGACGCGGATCGGCGACCCGGTACCGTTCTCCAAGCTCGACTCGTTCGAGCGCGACGCCGACATGCTCGGCTATTTGCGTCTGCGCACCTACATGCTCAGCCCGGACGAACGGCGCAAGGCCACGGAGCGAAGCGCTTCTCTGCGCCAGCGCGAAAAGAGACAGAAGGCCATCATCCCCGCCGTGAATCCGGACGTGCTCACAACGGAACTGCGGCAGCTATCGGAAGAGTACAAGCTGGTATCGAGTGGTGCGTTCGAGGTCTGGTGCGCGGAGGCAGCGGACATTCCCAACATCCTTCGGGAAATCGGCAGGCTGCGGGAATGCACGTTCCGCGCGGCCGGCGTCGGAACCGGCAAGCCGATCGATCTGGACCGCTTCGACCATTACTACCTGCACCTGTTTCTTTGGAACAAAGCCAGGCGGGAAGTTGTCGGAGCCTATCGTCTGGGCCAGACGGACAGAATCCTCCCGCGTTTCGGCCTCAAAGGTCTGTACACGAGCACGCTGTATAAGTTCGCCGGTCAGCTTGCCGCTCACATTGACTGCGCGTTGGAGATGGGCCGCTCGTGGGTCCGTGATGAGTACCAGAAGCAGCACTCGCCGCTGGCCCTCTTGTGGCGAGGCATCGGCGCATTCCTCGTAAAGAACCCGCGGTACAGGATCCTCTTCGGACCGGTGGGCATCAACTACGACTACGAGCCGATCTCACGACAGATGATGATCAAGTTTCTCGAGACCCACGCCTACCTGCCGAAGCTCGCCAGGCTGGCCAGGCCGAGAAAACCACCGACGTGGGCCGGCGGTCCTGAAGTGCAGCGTTACGGCCGGCTGGTGGCGGACATCAATGAGGTCTCGTCACTGGTCTCGGAAATTGAAAGCGACAACAAGGGCGTTCCCGTGCTGCTCCGGCAGTACCTGCGACTCAACGCGAAGTTCGTGAGCTGTCACGTCGATTCATCCTTCGGTGATTCATGGACGGGCCTGATGTTCGGCGACCTGACCGAGACCGACCCGCGCATCCTCGAGCGCCACATGGGCAAAGAGGGCACGGCCCGGTTCCTCGATTTCCATCGCAAACGACAGGTTCGCGTCGGATAAGTCACAACGCCGTGCGGCTCATGACCTGCACCGCCATCCATGAGCGCGCCGCTGCCTCAGGCGCCAATGCATCATCGCTCAAGCACAGCCGGGGTGGGATACGCAACTGCTCATGGGGAAACGGCCTTCAACGGGAGAGAATCACTCCCCCATCCCCGCGTACCGGGACGGACCACCGGCCAGCAGCGCAAAGCGAGGATATCATGCCTGCGCGCGGGGCCGGCAGTTGCCTCAGATAGAGAACTGAAGGAAGATGAACGGTGCCGAAAGGCTGATGCCGGAACGAACCGGGCCCGCTCCCAGCTCAATCATGGTGTAGCCGACCGTGCGCGACGACGCGCCGCTCTTCCGAGCCGGGAGCACAAGCCACCGGTGGTTTCCCACGCACCGGCGTTTGGAGTTCGGATTTGGCGCGACGGGCTGCGCACGGTGGTTCAGACACCACAGGTCGTTCCTCCCGAACTCTGGGTCCGGTGCAGAGATGCACACCCCCAAGGTTGAGAGAATCATCGTGGACGCCTGGATCCTGCTCGCCGACATCGTGATTCTCCTGGCAGCATCGCTCCTGTTAGGCGCGGTCTTCTCGCGCTTTCGGCAGAGCCCGTTGGTCGGCTACATCCTGGCCGGCATGGTCCTGGGCGGGCCTGGCAGCATCCAAGTGGTGCGCTCCCAGCAGGCCATCGAGGCCATAGCGGAACTCGGCGTGTCGTTGCTTCTCTTCAGCCTCGGCCTCGAGTTCGCATGGGCCCAGCTCAAGAAACTGGGCACCAGAACCCTTTGGGCCGGCACGCTTCAGGTGCTGGTGACAACCCTTCTGGGGGCTGTGGCCGCGTTCGTTGCGGGTCTTCCAGGAAAGGAAGCTGTTGCCGTGGGCGCGATGGTCTCCCTGAGCAGCACTGCGGTCGTTCTGCGCGTCCTTATGGAAAGGGCCGAAGGTGACAGCGCTCACGGTCGGAACAGCCTGGCGGTTCTTCTGGTGCAGGATATGGCCGTCGTACCGCTCGCCATGCTTGTGGCGATGCTTGGTGGTGGCGGAAGCCTCGGCGAAGTGGCGGCCAACGCCGGAAAGATCCTGCTCCTCGCGGTGGGCCTGATCGCCGGACTTTACCTGATTCTGAACAAGATCGCCGTTCATGCCCTTGGGAGGTTGACACTCGAACGTAACCGCGAGCTGACCATCATACTCGCCATGGTCACCGGGCTGGGCTCTGCCTGGATCGCCCATTCGGTGGGCGTATCCCCGGCGTTGGGCGCGTTCATCTCGGGTATGTTCCTTGGGAGCTCACCGTTCGCCACACAGATTCGTGCGGACATCTCATCGCTTCGCGTCGTGTTGCTCACGTTGTTCTTCGGTGCCGCCGGCATGGTGGCCGACCCGCTGTGGATTCTTCAGAACCTACCTCTGGTCCTGGGAATCTGCCTTCTTCTGATGATAGGCAAAGCGGCGATACTCTCGGGCATCTTCCGGGCGCTTGG
>CP070718.1:3664386-3714301 GCA_020350565.1 Phycisphaerales bacterium | reverse complement strand
CGGGGATCGTCGTCGCCCCTTCGGGGCTTCTGCGAATCGTGGGGCGCCGATTCCCCGGGCTTACGCCCGGGGCTAGGGACCTTTGCCCCTTCGGGGCCGGGCATTGTTCGTCGCCCGTTTGGGGCCGGGCATCATCTGTCGCCCCTTCGGGGTCGGGAATCGTTTGCCTTTCGTCGTATGGCATTCGTTGTTTGCCGTTTGCCGTTTGTCGTTTGCGATTCGATGTTTGTCATTGGACATTTGTCAATCGACATTCGTCATTCGCCATTCACCCGCTACCGGAGGCGCTTGATGTAATCTACCAGCAGGCGGACTCCGAATCCGGTCGCGCCCTTCGGGCAGTACGGCTGGTCCTTGTCGGTGTCGCCCATGCCGGCAATGTCGAGATGCGCCCACGGCACCTTTTCATCAACGAACTGCTTCAGGAAGATTCCGCCGATGATCGGATGGGCGGTGCGGCCGGCCGCATTCTTCATGTCGCTGTCGTCCCCTTTGATGAGCTCGAAGTAATCGTTGTCCAGAGGCATGCGCCACAGGCGCTCATGCACTCGCTCGCCGGACGCGATCAAGGCGTCGGCCAGTCGATCGCTGGTCGACATGATGCCGGCCCGGAAGTTGCCCAACGCCACCACGATGCCGCCCGTCAGCGTTGCCAGGTTGATCAGCGCACGCGGCTTGTAATTCTTGCAGGCATAGGTGAGTGCATCCGCCAGCACCATGCGCCCCTCGGCATCGGTACTGATGATCTCGACGGTCTTGCCCGACATGGTGGTGATGATGTCGTTGGGGCGGTAGGCCTCGCCGGAGATCATGTTCTCCGCGGCCGCGATGATCCCTACGACGGGGCACCGCAACTTCAGTGCCGCCACCGCACGCATCGTGCCCAGGACGGCCATGCCCCCGCACTTGTCATACTTCATCCCCACGATGTTCGTCTTGTCCTTAAGCGAGTACCCGCCGGTGTCGAAGGTGATCGCTTTGCCGATCAGAACGACCGGTTTCGCCTTCTTCGCCTTGGCGTGTCCCGTGTGTTCCAGGACGATCAAACGCGAAGGCGTCTTGCTGCCCATCCCGACGCCCAGAAGCGCATTGGCCTTCATCGCCTTGAGCTGCTTCTCGTCGAAGACGTTGCATTTGAGTTTGAGCGAGGCGGCCAGCTTGCGGACGCGCTCGGCCAGCGTGACGGGATTGATGACGTTCGGTGGTTCGTGGGCCCACTCGCGAGCGAGGTTGGCAGCTTCGGCTACCTTAAGTGCCTCCTCTATGGTCTTACGTACGCCGGCCGTTGCCCGGGCAGGAACAATCTCGACGCCGGTGTCGATCGCTTTCGACTCCTCCTTGGTCTTGTGGCGATCGAAGTTAAATGCGCCGAGTGCCAATCCCTCGACGAAGGCCGCCGGCGCGTTCGGCATCTTCATGGCGGTCAGGCCGGCGAGCTTGACCGCTGCCCGCTTTGCCGACTGGCCGTTGATCCACTTTGCGGCTGCACCGCCGGTGCGGCGAACGGTTTCGGCCGTGGCCTCCTTGAGCGGGCCGAGCGAAACCGTTGCGACCAGCGCGCCGTCAGGTTTACCGGCGCGATCCGGCCCGCGAACGGTCACGTCGCCGACCGACGTCCCGTGCTTCTTCATCTCCGGTTTGGCGGGCACAGCCTGAAGCTCGACGATCACCTCGACATCCGGATGGGGCTTTGCAGAGATTGAGAAGTTCAAGGCTGAGGCCTCCGTTTGAAGGGATGGTGAGAGGATTCAATCACTGGGGCACGCCGCCGCATCGTAGTGCTCTCTCGTGACTTCCGCAAACAGGTATGAGCGCACCTTCTTGGTGCCTCGACGGTTGACGAAGAACAACCTCGGCGTTGATCAGGAGCGACCGGGCTGTGTAGACCGATCGCTTTTCGTCAATTACCCATCCCGCGTACCCGGTATTCGATCGATCCCTCGGGCCTTGCCCAGGCGGGATTCTCGGTCCTGCCGACACGGGGCTCGGTTGGCGAGCGCCGTGCAAGCTCGTCATCCAGGACGAGGACCGTGAGGAAAGGGGAGAAGCATAGGTGCGACAGCCTTTGCGTCTACTGATGGCTCTGGCGGTCATCGCTGGGGTGGCCTCGCTAGCCGGCTGCGCCAGTCGACCCCCGCATAGAAGACAGCCTCCGCTCCGCCAGAGCCATCTACTTTTCAATCCTCACTGGACAAACATCCCTTCACTGGCGGGTGCCCGGTCGGATTGGCCGGCGACCAGCAGCAGCACACCTGAACAAGAGGTGACCGAATACGTCACCCACCTGATTGACCGCCAATCGCGTTCCTTTGAGGGGCACGACTACTTTTACCGCCGATTCGAGTCCGTCAAAACGGGCGCAAGCTCGCGGTAGGGCGGTCGCTTGCCTCGAGGTCGGCCCTTACGGAAACTCTCAGGACGGCAAACGCACGGCATCGCCCGGTTGGACCTCAGTAGGGTGATTGCCCCTCCGCCAGGCCCAGCGGGACCTGTTGGAGCATGTCCGAAAAGCGGCTTGCGATCGCAAACTCTTTGCTGTAGTATGACTTGCGCTCATATTCGGGTTCAGGAATCGGGTGCCTGGCGGGTCGTTGCTGATCAACTCCTGTGCCCGTGAAGCCTGTGACGAAACGCAGAAGGGACACCCGATTTGCTTGTCTTCGGAGGTGTTGATTAACCGCAGCATCTAGACGGTGGGCCTTCCCATGGCGACGGTGACCAAGAAGGAATTGATCGACAGGATCGCCGACCAGCACGTGCTGAAGCGTGTCCTGGTCAAGAAGGTGATTCAGACCTTCCTGGACGCGATCATTGACGAACTCGCGGAGGGCAACCGCCTCGAGTTCCGGGACTTCGGCGTGTTCGAGAGCAAGATACGGGCGGCCCGGCTCGCTCAGAATCCCAAGACGATGGCCAAGGTTCCCGTTCCGGCCAAGCGGACGGTGAAGTTCAAAGTCGGTCGGGTTATGAAGTTGCGCTTGCTTGAGAAGTCGTGCACGTTTGATGAAGCCACCGGATTGCCGTTGGAGGCCTCCGGCGCCAAGGCCTCATCGTCGGCTTCCGATGATGGCGCACTACGCCGATAGGCCGTACCTCTCCCAGCACATCCTGCGCGCGGCGCCGCCGTTCGAGCGGTTCTTCCGTCCCAAACGCGTTTGTCCTTCGCACCCATGCGTTGTCTTGTTACACGCGCCGGGTCCGTGTTTCGGTGACCAGTCAAGCGGTCAACACTCTGGACGTTCTTCAGCAATTACACTAGGATGAACCTTCCTCGTGCAGTCGTGGTGTAACCTTTATCTGGCGTGAGGGTCGCTGCCAACGCGCAGGAGGCCGTCGGGCTTAGGGCAAACGTTTGCTTGCGAGCGGCCGGATCGCCCAGCCTGAAATGGGCCGCTACGGTGCTCGGCGACGCGCCTGCATCGAGGCGTGTGGACACGCGGGACTCTCAGGTGCCGCGAGCGCCAGGCAGGTCGAGGCCCCGTCCCGAGTGTTCGCGAAGCTGGTTATTCAATCGTGCGCCCGGGATGCTCCGCCGACTGGTGCGGTTGCGGGATCGGGCGCGGCAACAGTGAGTCACCGTGGTCTCCCGGTCTCGGCGGATTCAGTTGAGCATCTGGGCGACGGGTAAGGAGTGGTCATGCTAAGAGACGTTTATTTGACACATGGCGTGAGGACGCCTTTCGGTAACTACTTGGGCTCGTTGTCCGGGCTGAAGGCCGGCGAATTGGGGGCGCATGCGGTCAAGGCGGCGCTCGCCCGTGCCGGCGTGAACGGAAAAGAGGTTGATGAGGTCTACATGGGCTGCGTGGTTCAGGCGGGTCTTGGGCAGAACGTGGCTCGTCAGTCGGCCATCGGCGCCGGGCTGCCGGCGAGTTGCGGAGCCACCACGGTGAACAAAGTGTGTGGTTCCAGCATGCGGGCCGTCGTTATCGCCGCACAGACGATTCAATGTGATGACGCTCACCTGATCGTGGCGGGTGGTGCGGAAAGCATGAGCAACGCGCCGTATTTCCTGCGTCAGGCACGGACCGGCTACCGCATGGGCGACGGTCCCTTGGTCGACGGCATGATCTACGACGGGCTTTGGGACGTCTACAACGACAAGCACATGGGGACCTGCGGCGACCAGTTGGCTGCCAAGTACGATATCACCCGGCAGCAGCAGGACGACTACGCCATCGCCAGCTTCGATCGGGCGGTCCAGGCCTGGGAAAACGGCTTCTACAACAAGGAGGAAGTCGTGCCCATCGAGATCAAGACGCGGAAGGAGACGATCCTCGTCGAAAAGGACGAGGAGGTTTCCAGGTACCGCGGCGCCGACAAGCTTCGCTCGCTCCGTCCGGCATTCGGTGCTGAGGGGACCGTCACCGCAGGCAACGCCTCGGGCATTAACGACGGTGCGGCGGCGATGCTGGTCTTCGACGACGAAGCCAAAACACGGTTGGGCATCAAGCCGGCGGCTCGTATCCTCGGACATTCCAACCACGCCCAGGAGCCCGAATGGTTCGGTTCGGCGCCTATCGGAGCGCTGAAGAAGCTGTCCGAGAAGCTGTCTCTCCCCTTGAGTAAGGTTGATCTCTTTGAGATCAACGAGGCGTTCTCCGTGGTTGCGTTGGCGGCGATCAAGGAGCTGAAGCTGGATCACGACAAGGTGAACGTGGCCGGAGGCGCCGTATCGATCGGACACCCGATCGGAGCGAGCGGTGCCCGGATCATCAACACGCTGGTGCGGGCGCTGGAGTTCCACGACAAGCGAATCGGCATGGCTGCGATATGCCTCGGCGGCGGTGAAGCCAGCGCGATCGCGGTCGAGCGCTGCTAGGGTTGGGTTAACGGTTGGAACTTTGCACAAGCCGCTCGTTTCAACTCGCGCGGGCGTTCCGCCGCGGATTGAGGCGTGCGGCTTGTTTGATCGGTGCGTGCCGCTTCGACCCCTTTCCCGTACAAGGGATTCTCTCGGTAACATACCCTGAAATGCCACAAGATGGCATTTGCTAATCGATCTTGCGAGTCAGGAGGGGCTGTTTGCGGTGTGCTTTCAGGCAACGCGACGGGAGGCGCAAATTAGAAGCCTCGACTTCTTGCTGCGCCGCATGCGTGGATTCTCCGCAGCGAGATGCGAGGCTTCTTCCGTATCATCGTTCCGGCCCACTCGCCGGAACCAGGCCAAACGGCCTACATTTACTAATATTTAGTATGCAGCATTGAGCCTCGTAAAGCAAGGGGCTTTTTATTGGTTTCTCCTTTTTTAGCGACATCTTGCTGGCAGCTCGCGCTGCATTGGCGAAGCACCCTTGTTACCGTTTGATCCTCCCGCAGGAATCGGACCCGGGGTAGTCCCATTTGCCTGCGTGGTGGTGACGAGATGCGGAACCATGTCATGAAGGACGCAGCCTGCGCGGCGGAACGACCGGTCAGCGTGTTGGCACTGACGTAAGCTCTTTACGAGACCGTGCCTTAGCGAGTTAGCGCATTGGACTATGTTGGGCGCGTAAGACGTTGTCGAAGCTCGCCGTGCGGATTGAACGGCTGCTGCAATGCGTGCGTAGAAAACAGAGGCGTCAGGCAGCAAAGTCGGCAACTTCCTGCAAAGTGTTACCTTGCGCAGGCATTGCGGGTGGGATTTGGGTCTGGACTCGCGATTGCCCCTGTCCGATAACGGGGATAGAATGGGAAGTAGCCGTAAGTCCTCACCGGCTGGTGACTTGGAAGGCTTTTGATGAACGAATGGTTCGAGGCGGAACAGCGGGTTGAGCGGGCGCAGCAGTTGTCCGAGTCGCACTGCTGGGAAGAAGCCCTCGCGGAGATCGAGGCCGCGCTGGAGATCAATCCGCACAATGCCTCATGGCATGCCCACCGGGGCTACATTCTGGACGAACTCGATCGATGTGCTGAAGCGGCCGAGGCTTATGAGCGCTCTCTGGAACTCGAGCCGGGTGATCGAGAGATCTCGTTGGCCTACGGGGCCGACCTTGCCAAGCTGCGCAAGTATACGCAAGCCCTCTCCATCTTTGCCGAGCTGTCTCGGCAATATCCTGACTTTGAGCCGGCGTACTGCCAGCGTGTTGCCATCTATGCCGACCTGGGCCGACATGACCAGGCTGAGGAGATGTTTTACCTTGCGCAGGAACTGGACCCCGAGTGCCCACACTGCTTTTTCAATATTGGCAACTCACTTGCGCAGCGTGGGCAGACGGATCGGGCGCTCTATTGCTGGGAGCGGGTGCTGAACATCGACCCGGAGTATCCCGGCGTTCGTCAGTGCATAGCCCTGGCATATCGTGCTCAGGGCAAGCTGCTCGAAGCGCATGAATACCTTCTGGCCGAGCTGCGTGACGATCCTGGGAACAGCGATATCCTCTTCGACCTGGCTGAGCTGGCGCTGGAATCCGGCAGGCCGGCAGCAGCCGCGGCCAAGCTGGCTCAAATCATCGAGCTGGACCCTTCATACTGGCAGGCTCATCTGGGGCTCGGCAAGCTGCTGCTGGAAAGAGGGGAAGCGGCGAAGGCGATCGAGCATTTTCGCCTGGCGGAGGCGAGTGTTGACGGGGACGGTGAGAAGGAGCTTCGGGCCCGGATGGGGGAGGCCTATCTGCGTCTCGGCGACTACGACCAAGCCCGCCATTGCCTTGAAGCTGCCGTCGATGAGAAGTCCCCGTCCGTCTCGGCGCTGATGGTCCTGGGGAACTGCTACCTCGCGCTGGGCAAGGTGGATCGCGCGGAGGAGTGTTTCCGTCGCGTTCTCGCGCTAGAGAACAGCCATGCCTTTGCCCACCACAACCTGGCGGTGTGCCTGTTCCAGTCGGGCAACTATAAAGCCGGGCTGAACCACTGTCTGGAGTCGCTGCGGCACAAGCCGGACTACGGTTTGGCCATGCAGAAAGCCGTCATCGCCTATGTCCGGTTGGGGCAGTGGGGGGAAGGCCGCCGGATGCTCAAGAAGGCGCTGAAGAACCAACCGGACAGCCGAGTCCTTCGCAGACTATGGCGGTGGTGGTGGGTGTACCGCTTTAACCATCTCATCGGTTCGTTGATTAGCCATCTTTGCAAGGCCAGGGTCGTCTGAACGACTCGGCTCGTGGATGAACACTGGGTCACCCTGAATGGAAGTCACAGGGAGTGCCGGTCTGGGTCTCTGTTTGCCTTGGCTGGTGGGCAAGCCCCGGGGTCCCCTCCGGGCGGGAATGCTTGTGGGGCTGCGTAAATGCAACCTGGACAGTCAGCAAGGGTTATAGTAGTAGGAGAATGGCGCGGTGTGAGCCTAAGCGGGGGCACTGTACGATGAGGACGATGATGCTTATGACCATTCTACGCGGATCAGGTTTGGTGTGTTTTGCGACGGTGTTGGCGTTGAGCGTAGTGACACTCTGCGGGTCGGCCACTGCGCAGGAGTCGAAGCCCGATTCGACGCAGCCTGATCAGCCGGCTCAGGCGCCTCAGCCGCCGGCGGATACGTTGCCTCCCGAGTGGGGCACGGTTGAACAGATCATGATGCAGTCCGTGCGGAACATAGCGGCGCGCTACAACCTCAACGATAAGCAGACGCAGATAACGGAAGACTTGATGCGGGAGCGGGTGACTTTGTTCCTGGAGGAACATCACGACGAGATCTGGCCGGCGATCCGCACGCTGATCAAGGCTCAACTTGCGGGGGCCCCCCCGGAGGATAAGGCGGAGGTGATGCGCGTGGGTCGCGTAGGTCGACCGCTCGCCCAGGCCGCTCTGGAGGCGATCCTCGACGCGAATGAAGTGTGGAGAGAGTGTCTGGAGGAGAAGCAAAGGACGTTGCATGATTGGGATCTGGCTGACATTGACCGCCAGTTCAAGGAGATCGACGAGAACCTTCGGAGCTGGGCGGAGGGGAACCCGAAAGATGCCGGAATCTTCCCCGTTCCCCAGCGGTACCCCGGTGAGCCTCCCAGACCCGACAAGCCGCCGGATGGATGGCTACCCAGTAAGGAGAATCAAGGCAAGGTCCAAACCACCACACCCGAGCCGAGGGAGGAAATCTTCAGCCCCACCATGTTCGAGGCATGGGTCGAGGCGTTTATCAAAGACAACGAGTTGGATGCGGCGCAGACGGGCAACGCTCGATCGATCCTCAAGGAGTACAAGGGGCGGGCGCAGTCTTATCTTGATGCGAACAAGGACAAGATATCGCGGGCGATGGCCAAGCAGGAACGAGCGCTGACGCTCAAGGACCACGAAGCGAGCAAGGCGGCCGAAGAGGAACATCGCCAACTGCTCGAGCCGGTCAACGGGATGTTCCAGCAGATGGAAGAGCGCCTGGTCGCGCAATTGACCACCGCACAGCGAGAGCGGTACGAGCAGAACAAAGCCAAAGGCGCAAAGAAAGAACGGACGGAGAAGAAAGACACGTCCAAGAGCTCCGGAAAGAAACAATCGCCGAAGAAACAGTCACCAAAGAAGCATACCCCGAAAGCGAAGAAGCCGAAGGCAAGCGAGTCGGCAAAGGACGACAAGCCGTAGGAGAGCGGTTTGTACCGCGCAGGAAGGCGCGCTGTTCACTTTCAAAACGTCGATCCGAGGGGCGGTTCGATTGGTCAAATCGAGCCGCTCTTTTTTTTCGGGCTTTTGTCAAGTGTCACCAAAAGCGCGCAACCAGAGAACGCAAATCCCGATAACCCGCGGAGGCGAACGTAAAGCTGTGTCCGCCAGGCGGATCGGCGTTTGCCCAGCCGAAAATGGAATCCTACGCTTTAATGGACGGACGACGGATCTATTCGACGGCTGTTTGTTCGTCGGCATGGGTGCGAAAGGAAGTTCCGGTCATGCTACCGATTCGACGAGATCACCCGCTGCGGCGTCTGTTCAGAGGACTGCTGGACGACGCCTTCTGTACGCAAATCGGGATCTGCGATGCGGAGCTGACGGATTATCTGGCCGATCTGCTGGTGACTTTCACGCACGTCGATCAGCTCGATGCGCTGCGTAACATGACGGACAGGCCGTTGAGTCAGATTGTGGCGATGCTCTCCGTGGTGTGCGATGACAAGCCGAAAGACGAGACCGAGCGTGATCGTCTCATGTACCGTCATATCGGGGACTACACGCTGTTCTGGACGGGTGTCTACCCGGAGCACCTGAGACTGGTGCGCAGGAGGAGCACGGACGTTCTCCTGGACTACGTGACTCAGGGCAAGCAATCATACGCCATCGTGTCGGATTTGACCGACAACGCGGCTGCCCCTTCGCCCGCCCTCTTCCGCCATCTCAGCGAAGACTTTGAATGCTGCATCTACGGTCTCGGCCTTGTGCGGCGGGGCTGGGAAGATGCAGAGCCTTCAGGTGAAAGCGACGGTAAGTTGATCTATTAGGGCGTGCAGAGGAAGGACGTAGGCATCCTCAGTGCGATGGCCGTATGGCCGCGCGTGCGGCAAGGCTTTTGGATGCGGTGGGATTGTCGCCGCATCGCTCACGGCTGCGCATGGAAAGGGGACATTCTACTTTTCGACGTCCCTGGTCGCTGAGCCCGGCCGGGAGCACCACGCTTGATGTCCGGCCGGGACCTGGATCGTCGAGGAAAAAGTAGAATGTCCCCTTTTCCAGTTTGTTTCAACGAGAGCTACGGCTTCCCTTTGGCCTTCGTTGCCTCTTCTTTTGACTCAGAGGGTTGCTCTTCCGGATCGGACGTATCCTTCCTCTTTCGTTTGGCGACCTCTTTGATCGAGGTTTTCTCGATCCCTTTCGCTTCCAGTGTGGCCGTTTTCGCGGTGCTTCCCGTCTCGACGGCTTCTGCTTTCGCGCGGATTGCGGCGGGCTCCGTTTCCCCCTTGGTGACAACGGGTTTTGGGGGAGTAGTGGGGGCCGCGCGAAGCGGCTTGTAGTCCCGCTTGGCGATGGCTTGGATCTGGAATTTCTTCACCGTGGGATCGTCCGTCTCCATGAGGATGGTGCGCCTGTTGGTCAGGGGTCGGTACCCGGCCGGCACGACAAGGACTACTTCCTGTTGCCCGTCGTTCTCCTCGAGGCGCACTTGGAGGTCCGGGTCATCGACGCTGAGATTTTCAACCTTATGGGGCTTCTTGTCATCCCATTCCAGGTTGACGCGCAATTCCGTATCGACGGAGGGCTGCATCGGGAGCGAGAAGTATCTGGGCTTCGCGACCAGTCGGGGAAGCCATCGAGCGAACACCTGGAACTTGATCACGGGAGCTTCAGCGACACCCGTTTCCAGTTCAAGATCCGCCCGGCCCAGCTTGCCATCGAACTCCTCGGCCAATTTCACTTCGAGTTCATACGTTTCGCCCGGCTTGATCTCCTTCAAATCAGCCTCGATGCCGGTCTGTTCGAAGGGCTTCAGCTTGGGGCTGATCGGTCCGCCGTCGCCTTTTGTCAAAACGGCTTTCTTTGGGGCGACTTCTTGCAGGCGCGAGACCTGGCCGAAGTTCAAAAGCTTTGGTTCTACGATCATCGGCTCGAGGATCTGTCCCTTGCACGTGAGGGTGACGCTTGGCTTCGTTGGATCGTTGGTGGTTACTTTGATGTCTCGGGTGAACTTGCTCTTGAGCTTGCGGCAGTGGAAGCTGACTTCAAGATGATCCGTCTCACCCGGCTTTACCGTACGGTCGGCCCGACCGTTGAATTTGGTCCCTCACCCGCCTTTGGCGCGGAACCTCAGGTCGGCCGTTCCTTCATTGCGAATATCGAAAGCGAATGTCAGCCGATCCTCCCCTCGCCAGACCGGTTCGAGTTCGACGACCGTTTTGTCACACGCCCACTTGGTGTTGGGATCCATCTGGAATCCGGCACTGGCTCTGCCCCTTTTGGAGCGCTGTGTGCCCCTAAGCGACTTCGGTGCGGCGGGCTTTCCTGGTGTCTCTCTCCCGCTTGACAGACCGGGGCGAGCTTTGGGATTGGGCGCCGGTATCACTCTCGGCTGAGTGGGCTTGGGGGTGATGTTGTGTCCCTCTTGCGTGGGTTTTTTCGAGGGTGCTTTCGGCTCCGGCTTTTGCGTTTCGTCGGCCGGCTTCTTGCTACCCTGGCCCTTTGGTCCGGGCTCTTGCGCGAAGAGGTATCCCGTGAAAGCCAGCAGGCACAACACGCTCAGGTTCACGCGGAACAAGGAGCCCAAGTGTCGGCCGGACTGTACTGATCCGTGAGTTCTCAACATGTGCTTCTCCTTCAGGAATCGATCAAGGCTACGCCTTACTTTCCACTCCGGACGATGCGTCAAGATGCTTATCGGCAGGATTCGTCCATTGGTCATTCCATTCTAGCAAAAGGCTTTTGCGGTTCCATCCCCGTGCTGTTTGCCAAGAGCAGTACGTGCAGGTGTCCGGAAGGTATGACGGCCTATGTTCCGGCCCGAAGGTCGCGCTGACGGGGTGTCCGGAGTCGGGCTTCCCCCTCGCGGCAGGAAATGGTCGCCGAGGTGGGAGACTTTCGGTGACCGCGAACAAGACGAGCAGGAACGTTAACGTGAGAGCGAGGTTGGATACGCTCTTTTAGCCTTGAAACAAGGGGAAAAGGCCGTGAAAGGCCGGCGATTCTGATTCGCACCCTGTTGCGTAAAGCAGTTCGCGGTAGTGTCTGCGATCGTTCCCGGAGGTCAGGACGGCCGATCTTCTGTCGGCTGCCGAAGGGAAGGCGCGCCTCGTCGGGTTTCGC
Source organism: Phycisphaerales bacterium (assembly GCA_020350565.1). GTDB lineage: Bacteria > Planctomycetota > Phycisphaerae > UBA1845 > UBA1845. The sequence goes on along the minus strand of CP070718.1, from coordinate 3,702,670 downwards.
CGGTCAAGCCGTAAGTGAAGGGCTAAGAACATTGTTTCAGGCCGGTAACAACGGAAGAATCAGACGACGCAACCTGAGTCGCCAGCGCTTTGTCCGGCGAAGTTCAAGAGTTCGGAGGTGACTGCGGACGGCCGGGCGCGCGTTCGTGTTCTTGAAAATTATCAAGGTTTTGTGGATCAACACGGGAGTCGTCATGCAACATCACTTGTGCAAACCGTCATATCGAATCCAATCCGTGCGATGATCGCCTCGTCTACGTCAGCGCAGATGAGGTTTGCGGCCACCTCGGTGAGGTCATAACGCGCGGAACCGCGCGGTCGATCGAACTCAAGGAGCGTTTCGGGCGTCGTCTGGGGATCCGGGCGTCCGCAGATCGCTATGCGGAGGAGATACACGAGAAGGAAGGTGTTCCACGGACCTGCGGACCGCTGATTGCAGGTCTGCGACGGCTTTTGGTCAAGGTTTGAAGGTTTGGGCGGCTGTACGCGAAGGGCGTATTTGCCCCAATGGGGCGCTTCCGGCCTTAAGTGCGCTTCGATTCTTGTTCCCGCGGCGGCCTTTGGGCCGATGAACGGATTCCGGTCGATCCGCCAGCCTGGGACCCGAAAGCCGAAGATCAGGTATTTCCCGGATTGAAAAATCTTGTGAGGTGGCACATACTGGGATTCGAACGCAGGAGAGCCGGGCAGCCAGACCAGCTTGCGATGAGATGGCTGCCCGGCGTTTTCGTGCGTTCGGTTGCACCGGCTGCAGCGAATGCTTGTCTCAAGTCTGGGCGTGATCCGTTCGCCGCCCTGTCCCTGCAAAAGGAGTTTCAGAGGCGCGGACTACTTGTCGATCGTCTTATCCGCGTGCAATTGAGCAAGTCCGGATCTGAGCTGGGTTTCTTACGGGGCGGCCTGAAGGACGAGATGGACAGATTGGGAATCTTCCTGATCGGGTTCCGCTGCAAGCACGGCGATGTTTGCATAGTGGCCGATACGCGCGAGTTCACGCAGGAAACCGGCGGGCGTCCAGCGGCTTGCGGAGTCTCTTTCCTCCTCCACAACGAGTTGAACGTCGATCAAAGCTTGATCGCGGAGAACCCTGAGGATGGGTCCCGACCTCGTCTCTGAGGCGAGGAGGCGGCGCCGCAAGTCGGCATTAGGTCGATCCATCGCAAGCAGTTCGCCGTCGACACCGACGATGCGATCCCCCGGTTGCAGTCGCCCGTCTGCCGCAGTGTTGGCATAGACCCTGGCGATGACGACGCCGCCGGGACGCTGCCTTGCTTTCATGCCGATACCAAATCGACGGAGCTTGTCGCGGGCGGACTTCTCTGTGGGTTTCCACCACTTGGGATCGAGGAGGGAAGGGGCCCCTTTGTCCAGGTCGCGGAGCCAGCGTTCGATGATGCCCGAAGCCAGTCCCGGCTGTGCGATGCACAGCGTCGAGCTGTTTCGATAGCGCTGACAGGCTTCCTTGATTTGCGGCACAGCGTCCCACGACCTGGATAACTCGTTGTTGCAGCGGATGATCTGACGGATGTGCTCGGGGCTCATCGCAAAGACGAACCAGCCATCGACGGCGGCGAACGAGGGCGTCGCCCGCTTGAGCAGCTTGATGAATGGGTAGTCTGACTTGGCCGCATGCTTCCGCATGGGAATCTGGACGATTTTCGTTCCGAAATACCGGCTGTACTCGATGCGCGCTCCGGTATGCGGCTCGGATTGATAGACGGATTCGAGGATCGGAAGCATGCGTTCGGCCATCGCTTCCACTTCATCGCGAACCGCAGCAGGATCCTCGCATTCCATCAGGACGGCGACCTGCGGGACTGCACCGTACCCCCTTAGATTCGGATTCCAGGTGATAATGAGGTTAGGCCCCAGCGTAGAGAAGGGGCCTCCTCCGGACTGGCTGTCACCTGCGAAACGTCGCAAGGCTCTAAGCGCGCGCTCGAGTGGGTTTGCGGAGGCGCGGCTTGTCTCTTCTTCGAAGAGATGATTTGCCTGGAATGTGGTGGCCAGCGCGAGCAAGGTGGCGCGCGGGAGCCTTAGAAGCTGTTCGACGGCATCATCGGAGATGGTGGTGTGATCCTGGTGGTGTGCCGGCGACGTACGAATAGCGACGTTGAGTCGATCGGATTGCACGTTCAGCCCGATCGCGGCGTGCTCGAAATCCGCACCCAACGAGCTGAGATGAGGCATGCTCTGCTCGTCGGGCTCGCTGTGTGCGAGGTAGGCCAGCCCCACGGGCGAGGATGGCAACGTCTCGACGAGTCTTATGTACGACTCTGAGTCCTCAAGAGTCTCGCCGCCGGCATCGGCCATGAGCGCCATCGTTTCACCCAAAAGGACATTGCCCGCATCGCGTTGCCCCAGGGCGACGATGTCGTCGCGGATGGCGACCACGAGGTTCTCTTCGACAAGGAAGAAGCGCATCGCGCCGGTCTCGTCTTCCTGGGAACGTCTTTCCGGGGGGAACCATTCGTCGATGATCGCCGGGTTGGAGACTCGCAGGAGCCAGTAGGCCTGCTCCAATTGGAACCATGACGGAGCGACCGCGGCAACTTCTCTGCCTGTAAGGTCTTCTTTACGGATCGTTCGCTCCTGGGCGATCAACTGCAACAAGGCGGTACGTGGATCCGGGTAGCTGTCGGATTGTAGAGCGGCGGCGTCGAGCAGGGGCACCAGACTTGCCACTTTTGTCTGGCGGAGCGCCTGGTCGAGTTGCTGCAAATCCGAAGCGTGAATGAAGCACCTCGCCGACGCGGGTATGAAGCGCTCCATGGGCTGTTGGACGGGTTCCTCGGCAGGGTCCTCTGCCAGAAGAGGAGGACACAGCAGCAGGATGGCGAGGAGCGAAGGCAGGAGAGCGGTCCTCATCCTCCTGCGTTTCGCGTTGCCGGCCCGATCCGCGTCGGCCACACGCGCTACGTCCGTGCCGAATAGGTGTGTCGCCCCTGGGGGCGTTGATGCACACATTGAGCCGGGACTTGCCATACCATTAATTCGGTTGCCACGGGCCCGAGGTACCGCGCCGAATCCGGGCGCTGGCGTAGAATTTTCGCACCATACAAGGCCGGTGGACCATTGCAAACAGGACGACAACCGGGGTCGCGAAAACCGAAAGAGTCGAGTTCGGTGGGGTACGCGAGGAGCGGTGGTTCAAGGGCTACAAGTCCTCGACGTCGTCCTCGGAGGCCTCGGTCTGATCGTCGGAGGTGGACGCCGGATCCTCTTCCGTGCCGGTCTCGCCTTTGTCGGTCCTCGATGGCCCCGCCGCCTGCTCGATGGCGTCGACGAAGTCCCAGAAGGTAAGGTTCCGGCCGCTGTCAGAGGCCGCGCTACCGGCCGCTCGCTGGTCGGGGAACGAGGCGTCGGCTTTCGGGGCCAGCAAGTCGGGTGTGCCTGTTGCCTGGACTTCCGCCTGATCAGGCACGGACGCGTCGTCCCTGAATTCTATCTCGCCGGCCACACGGGTCTCGGGGTTGAACACGCCGAGGAAGGCTAGCGCGATCATGGCGGCCGCGGCAAGCGGCACGCCGACGTAGAGCAATCGTTGCACCCGCTTCAACCGGCGATGCTTCGGGCGTTGCTCCAGGCATGCGAGGAGACGTTCGGCGAAGTCATCACTCAGGGACGCAACCTCGGGGTCTGAACCCAGAATGTGCCCCGTGACTTCCAAGAGCGCAAGCTCCCGTCGGCAGCGGGGACACTGCAATTGGTGAGCACCCAACTCGGCGGCGAGCGAGGGGGATAATTCGCCGTCAAGGTATGAGTCGAAGAGTTTTTGCGCGTCTTTGCAGCGCATGTCGGCATCCGTGAAACGAACAGGAACCACAGGGCGGCCTGGATTCGTCCAGTCGCCTGGTTCGCCCCCTTATACCCGTTTCAGCCCGCCAGATTGCAGAGTCGCCCGATATCCTCCTGGTCGAGGGCTGATTCGAGCATCTCGCGCAAGCGCCCGCGCGCCCGATGCAAGTGACTCTTAACGGTGGCGACGGGCAGGCCCAGGGCGTGGGCGATGTCCTGGCAGCTTTGCTCGTGCCGATAAAAGAGAACCACCGTGGCGCGCTGAGGCGTGCTGAGCCGATCGACGGCCGCCCACACAAGCTCCTTCAGCTTGCCTGCCTCCTCCGATTCGATCAGTTCCTTCGGGCCGCTCGCTGAAACCGTGAGCGGAACGTTGGCGAAATCCACTTCCCCGGTGAGGGCTCGCTTGCGTCTCAACCAGTTCAGGCACACTCGGTAACCAATGGTGAACAGCCACGTGCTGAACCGATACTGGCTCGAATAGGAATCAAGCGAGGCGAACGCCTTGAGGAACGCCTCCTGACAGATCTCCTCGGCGTCATGATGGTTTCGTACCATGCGCCGGATGAAGGCGAAGAGCCGGTCCTTATGGTCATCGACCAGGCTGCGGGTCGCGGCATGGTCCGCTTGACGAGCGAGACGAACGAGTTCGCGCTCGTTCTCCTTGACCTCCAATTGCCTCTTGGTGCTCATGGCTTTTGCATCTTTCGTTGCCAAGGCGCTTTTCCCCATTTCATTATAACCGATTCTATGGTCGCTGTTGCGGGGCGTTCGACCCCCATTAAAATCGGCCTTTGGACAGGCCCGGCTCGAATCGGGGTGGGCCATTTTAAATTATAGCTGCATTTCCTCCAATGTCGAAGAAGCCGTCCCTTAATGCCGCCGTCTGCCGCAACCGCAAGGCCAGTTTCCGCTTCGAGCTGCTCGAGCGGCTGGAATGCGGGCTGGTCCTCCGGGGTGCGGAAGTGAAGAGCCTACGCGAGGGGCGAGCCTCGCTCGAAGAGGCCTACATCCGTATCGAGGACGACGGGCTCTGGCTGATCGGCTGCCACATCGCTCCGTATACCTTTGACACCTGCGGACGGTACGACGCGCTTCGACGCCGCAAGCTCCTGGTCCACGCCCGAGAACTCCGTAAGCTCGCCCCCAAAGTGGCGCAGAAGGGGCTCACCCTTGTGCCGCTTCGCCTGTATTTCAACAGCCGCGGGATCGCCAAGGTCGAGATTGCTTTGGCCCGCGGCAAACGCCTCACCGACAAGAGACAGACGCTCAAAGAGCGTGAACATAAGCGCGAGATGGATCGCGCCCAGCGTGACAGCCGGTGAGGGACGTATTCGTTACTCAGCCGCCCCAAGCATAACAGGGTCACCACGACGAACATCCAAAAAGATTCGCCGCCGCCAGCGGTGGAGGGAACCGGAGGCGACGGCGATCCTATGGGCGGTTTACCTTTGCCAAGAGGGCGTTCGGCGTGGCCGCGGTTTCCCTACGGTTTATCTTTCTCTTGCCCTTCCTTCTTCTCCGGCTTTTCGGCTTGGCCCAAGTTCGGTACATCGCCGGTGCGGATCCGTTGAATTCTCGCCTGATCCGGCTTCTCTCCCACGGGTTCGTTGCCGCTCTGCGTGGTCGGCTTCGGTGCGGCCTCTGCAGGCTGAGCCATCGTCTTCGCATCAGGACTGAGTAGTGTCGCCAACGATTTGGTGAGGTCGGTCTGGAGAGTACCCTTGTTGCCGATGATGACCTCGGCGACGTTTCCCTGGCCGTCGACGACGAACAGCGTCGGGAAGCTGGTTGCCTTCCATCTTCGGCCCACGGTGTTATCTGAATTGATGGCCAACTCGCCCTGGACGCCGAACGCGTCTCTGACGGTCGAGACCACCTCTTCGTCAGTGTAGGGCTTTCTCATCGTCTGGCTGACATTCACGAATCGGACGCCCTTGGACTCGAATTCCTTACGTACCGTCTCGACCCTGGGCAGTTGCCTTTTGCAGTGGGGGCAGTTGGGGGCGAAGAAGTTTACGACAGTGAGTTTGTCGTTGAAGTCGGCGCTGCTCAGGCCCTTGCCGTCGATCGTTGTTACCGCGATCGGGGGGGCAGGTTGACCCTTGAGCTTCTGCGCGGGGCGCTCCGCGGTCTGTCGCGTTGGCGTGACGCGCGGGGTAGGGGTTCTTATGCCGACCTTGATCTCCGGCTGCTCCTGGTCGTCTGTCTGGACCACGAGTGTGCGTCCTTCGCTTGGCGCGCTGTAATTGGGAGGGACGTCCAATCGGATGACGTATTCCTTACCGGGCTTCTTTTCGATTACGGAAGCACTGAGCTTATCGTCGTTGACGCGGGCATCCAGGACCTTGACCGATGTTGGCCCTTCATTGCGGAACAGCAACTGCTTGGTGATGGGCCTGGGAAGCGGCTCGAGCGACAACGGACTGGGCGAGACGGACAACCGCTCCGGGAAGGTGGCCGAGACACGGATGTCGATCGTCCTCTGCTTGATGATGCTCGAATTCAAGGTGACTTTCTCTCGGACGTTGGTCCCGGGCACATACGGCGGTTCCACGCGTGCGACAAGCTCGAATTCCTTGCCGGGCACTTTTTCCACCAGCTCGTACTTCACCTTGGACTCCTCGCTCATGGGGGCGAGCGTGAGTTTGAGGTCGACGTCCGTGTTGTTGGTGATTTTGGCCGTTTGCGTAACCGGCTCATTTCCAAAGACCGATTTGAAATGGATGACCTTCTTATCGACGTCCACGTAATGTTTGCAATTCCCGACGAGGCTGAGCGTGGTTGTCGGGTTGGACGGATCGTTGGTCTCGATCTTGATTTCCTTGTTGAATTTGCCCTTGACCTTCGTGCTGTCGAGGGAGAAGGGGAACTCGCCGGTCTCACCAGGTGCGAGCTTGTCCGGGTGCGCGCCCGCTTCCGTGCAGCCGCACGTGCGTCTGACCTTGAGGATCTCGAGTGGCGCCGTGCCTTCGTTCTTGATGGCGAACACGTTTCTTAAGGCCGTGCCGGACCAGAACTCACCGAAGTCATGCACCGGCTTGGCCACTAGGATCTTTGGCGTGCCTTGTTGGGGCTGCGCCGGGTTGAGAGAGGTCTTTTTGAGGTCGGCTGGGGCCTTTTGCGCGCCCTCGGGCTTTTGCGCATCGCCCTTGTCGGGTGAGGGGGCTTGAGCGATCGCCATCGGAGAGGCGATCCATGCCACGAGGGCTATACAGATCGTCGCCGGGAGCATTCCTCGAAGCCATCGTCGAGAGTTGCCCGCGACGCGATAACTCGACCTTTCGTTCCGCTTGTCGTTTGTGTTGCCATGGTGTCTCTTCATCACCGAAAGACTCCCAGAGTGAAGAATCAGTCCAATGTCGTTGTCCGCATCAGATCGTCGGCCGAGGTGGTTCATCTGCCCATCGCCTTTGAAGCCTCACGGTTTCTGAGAGCATCCGAGAAGGCTCAGAAAACATGGGCCGACTCCAGCTTGGCAAACAGCTTATATATCGCATATCGGAAGAGGTGATCAAGCCGTCGAGGTGATGTTACGGGCGCGTTACCCCTTAGATGCCCGGCACGTTCAGCGAATCGTCTCAAGCGTGCCTAGCTGTCCGTTCGTTGAAAAAGGGGACAGGCGCCTCGCCGAACGACGTTTTCACGGGCGCGAGCGGGCTTACACTCGGAGCCAGTCCCCTTTTCAACGGAGTCCCAGGCGAACGCGTATCGCAGTCGGCTGCTTCATCGGCCCTTGGCGAGAAGGCTCTCTATGAATGGGGCCGCCCGGACGATAAAAACGCCTGCTACGGCCAGCAGTGCGGCCACCTTCTTGCGATTGTCCATGGCTTCCTTCAGAACGAACGTGGCCAGCACGATCGCGAAGACGGTCGAGGTTTGATTGAGGATGGCGGCGACGGAGGTCTTGGTGTATTTGAATCCGCCAATCCAAAGGATCATGGCGAGATAGGTTCCGAGGACTGAAGCCGGGATGCTGAACTTCCAGACGGGCGCAGGTCGAAAGGCGGAGAAGTGCAGCTTCCGTTGCGGGGATACCACGGCGAATAAGGCCAGAACGATCGTGCCCGGAAGAAGACGAAGCAGCGTCGCAGGGATGATGGGCGTGTATTCCAGCACCGGCTTGGCCAGGACGATGCCGACCGCCATGAGCGCGATGGCCAGAATGCCCATCAGGATCCCGACGATGATCTGACCTCGCGTCCGATCGGCCGGCGGCGCGTGTTGCGACGAGACGAAGACGCCCGCGACGATCAACCCGCCTCCGATATAGTGGAACACCGTGAGTTGTTCGGAAAGCATGAGCCACGAACAGAGAATGACGAGCGGGCTGTAACTGCAGTCCACGATGGCGATCAGCCCCACACCGATCAGGTTCAGGCTATAGAGCATGGCCGTGTCCGCGAGGGCGATGCCCAGGATGCCACTGATCATCAGGATGCCTATGTCGATGGGTTCCAGGCGGTAGAAGACCTGGATGAAGCCGCCGGTCAACGAAAGCGTCGCGACGAGCAGGATGATGCCGATCGTGTTCTTGAACAGGTTCAACGCCAGCGCGGGGATATGCTCACCGCTTCTTTTGAACAACACGAGGGCGAAAGCCCAGGTGAGTGCGGCAAGCAGGGCGCACAATTGTCCGAGCGTGTCGAGGGCCATGGCGAGACTATAACCAGCGGTGTCCTATCGGCCTATGGGAATCCTCGATTCCTGATCTGAGAGGTCGCTGTGCCTCCCGGTCACATTTCGGCGGAGTTGGTTGGACGGATCGAATCGTCCCAATCGTGCATTCAGGACGATGCCGCGGCCGATGTGGCGGCGACGCTGGCGGACGCGGCTATGGCAGCCTGCTGGGCATTGATCACCGCCTGCATGTCCAAGAGGGCCTTGGCGTCGGTAATGGTTTTGAGGTCCTGGTCGAGCTGGAACAACTCCAGAAAGGTGATGCTGGAGGCGAGGTTGAACGTGAGCGAGCGGTCCGGTCGGGGCCGGAGTTCCTCCATGGCTTTCCGGTGCTGTAAGACGCGGTCGACGATTCGCAGTGCAGGATGATCCAGGAAGCTCAGGATGGCCAGTTCATCGTAGTCACTTTGCCAGATGGAGACGCCTGCGGCACGGAACTCATTTGCCAGATCGGCGAAGCGGGAAGCGATGTTCTCAAAATCGAGTGGTGCGAGATACAGGATGTTCGCCGCGGTCTGGAGAGGGTTCCCTTTCGCGAAACCGCGCTGATCGATTGCGCGATAGATCTTTTCGACCGTGAGGCCGATATGCTCAGGCGTTTCTTTCTGGCCGGTGAGGATGGCGCACGCCGGCAAGTCGTCGGATCCCGTCAGCCACCAGTGATAGCGTTTCATCTGATCGTAGATGGCCTTGAGCCTCTCAACGGCAGCCTGCTGGATGGGTTGTTTCTCGGCCTGGATTCGAAGGGTGAGGACGGACATCATCTCGTAGGCGTAACCGCGTCGGAGCCGCACGGCCCGGAATAATTCGCGGACGCGATCGACTTCGCGGAGGAAATCAGCGGCCGTGTCCCGGTATAGCACGAGCATGGCCCCGACGACGAAGCGCATTTGTGAGGAAAGGGAGCTGAACCAACCGGCCTCGCGGCGAAGGTCGTCCGCCATGTCTCGAATGGCCCCGGCAACATGAGCCGGCTCACCCGGGCAGGTTAATGCCGTGATGGCCGAGAAGCGGAGGGAGGACGCATCCTCCCACCAACTGCGGTCGGCGTTCAATGCGTCGTAAAGATCCTGAAACCTCTTGAGGGGATCTTCGGGCAGATAGTAGTCACCCTTCATCGTTCACCTCTCGGGCGGTATTCGGCGTTTGCCTGAGGTCGCCTGTCAAATGTTCTTACAGCGCACCCGCGCGATTTCCTCCTCCATTATGGAAGGCCACGGCCATGCGAGCCATTATAAAACCAGCCCGGATGCTGAACGAAAAGCCACAGGTTTGCCGGGTACCGTGGCGGGAGACCGGCAGGTTTCAGCGATTCAGCCTGTCGATCTGCTGCTCGGTGAGCTGCAGAATTTTCTGTGCCTGCTGGGCAAAAGGCCCGTCACCATCGACCTCGATCAATCTCCGAGCGGTTTGCCGGGCCTGTTGAAGCGCATCAAGCGCCGACTCGCGGTCTCGCCTGACAAAGTTGTGGTAGGTTCCGGCCTGCATCTGGCAGCGTGCCAGGCGCAGGAGGGCCTTGCGGTAACGCGGGTCGAGCTGGATTGCGCGCTGGAGATACGATTGGGCTTCCATGAGCAACTCGAAGTCGACGCGCTGTTCCTGCTTGGCGGTCTGCTCCACGATGTGCGCGTAAATGTTGCCGATGTTGAAGTAAGGGGAGGGATAAGTGGGCCGCTCCGCGATGGCGGCTTTCCAGTGTTTAACGGCTTTATCGTTCTCGTCCCACGTTGCATAGATGGCCGCGATGGAGTTGAGGGAGATGGATCGTCCCTCGGCATCGTCGTAGACTTTGACGGCCTTCTCGTAGCACTCCAGTGCCTTATGCAGGTCAATGCTGCCCTTCGTTTCCATGTAGGCCTTGCCCAAGTGCCCCCAGGCCAGACCCGATTCGGGCTCTTTCTCAACCGTGTCCGACCAGAGCGCGATGTTGTTTCGCCAGACAAGGCCGCGGTGCACGGTGCCGTATCCATAGGCGCACGCGACTGCGATCACCATGACGACCGCCGGTAGGCGTATCGACCGTTCCCTGAGACCTGCACAGAAGACAGCCCCGACGACGATGGAGAGCGCCAGTGAAGGAAGATAAAGATACCGCTCTGCCAGCGGGGCCTCGGAGATCCTCCGCAGGGCGATCGCCAGGGAAGGTGCCAAGGTGAAGCCGAACCAGAGGAAGCTTAGTGCCCGGACTGGATGTCCGTGCTTCCAACGCCAGCAGGCCCACACGAATCCGGCCCCTGCGATCACAAGCACAACAAGCGTGAATATTGTGGCGGGGAACCCAAGGACGAGGCAGGATTGCGGCGGCGGCACCACGACTTTGGCAAGGTAATAGGCGAGCGCGCCGGCCGCACGTCCGAGAATCTCACCCGGATCCATGTCAAGCGACCCGCCGTATCCAGCGCCGGCCTTCTTCCGCATGAAAAAGTAGACCAAGGTGGCTATCGCGTAGAGGGTGAGAAGCGCCCATGAGCCGAAGAGGCGGGCGAGTACCGCTCCCGTCTTCGCTTCTTCTTTCTGCCGCTGCTGCTCTTTCGGATCTGCGCCCCGAGGAGGGGGGACCAGAAGCAGCAGGAAGGGCAGCACGAGAAGAGCGGAGAGAGCCACTTCTTTTGAGAACACGGCGCAGAGGAAAAGGAGCGGAGAGAGGAGCAGCGCCCAAATGGCTTTGCGGTCTTGGTAGAAGATGGCGGTCACCATGGCAGGAAACATGAACACGGCGGCCACGGTATCGCTGCGACCCGTGATCCAGCATACCGATTCCGTGTGAATCGGATGAAGTGCGAAGATGATGCCGCCGGCCAAGGCGCCCCACCAGCGATAGTCGTAGCCTCTTAAGACCTGACCGACGAGGATCGATGCGAACAATGTGGCGATGGTGTGGTACAGGACCACCATGGCGTGTGGGCCCCTGGTCGAGTCACGTCCGAACAGGGCCGCGTCGAGCAAGTAGGTCGCGGTCACCATCGGCCGGCAGTACATCGATGCCCATTGCGGAATGTGATCCGGCGGGAAGAAGACGTCCTTGATGCTCTTGAAGGCGATGATCTGCTTGTTCTGTACGATGGTGTCGTCCCAGACTCGTTCACCAAGAATCGCCGGGGTATACAAGGCCGCGGCAAGGAGCGTCGGAACGATCCAGGAGACATGTTTCATAGCCGGGTGCTCCTCGATGCTCCGCTGATCCTCATGCGGACGTTGTGCATGACTCATACTTTCTTGGCAATCACCAGGATGTTCTCGCCGAAACGTTTCGGGAGGACGGGCCGGGCCATGACGCAGGCGAACGCTGACGGCGCTAGGAAGAGCGGTGCCTGAAGCAGCTTCGGCAAGCGTCGAAGGTAAGGCAGATCCCAGTACCCGTCAGAGGTTTCACGTTCGACGCGGAAGCCGGCCTCGCGCGTCAGTTCGATCCAGCGATCGGGAGGCAGGAGCGAGCAGTGCGTTGGGTCCTTGCGCCCGTACCAGTCCTTGCCTTTCCATCTCGCGCCGATCGATTCCGTATTCGGTACCGAGAAGAGAAGCATGCCGCCGTCTTTCAAGAGCGACCGGACCGTATGCATGGCTGCCGGCGGGTCGCGCAAATGCTCGAAGACGTAGCACGCCAGAACGAGATCAAAGGAACCGCGTTCGAGTTCGGCGGGCAGGCCTTCTTGAACGTCGCCGACGAAGCATCTTGACTCTGGTGTCACTGTCTGACACTGTTCGATGGCGTGCTCCGAGACATCTACGCCGAACGTTTCGTATCGATGCTGCAGCTTCGCGAGAATGAAACCGTAGCCACAGCCCACTTCGAGCATTCGTCGGCCGCCCGTCCGGCGCAGCAGCCAGTCGGCCATCCCGGCATACAGACGTACCGACCACCAGTGCCGGGTGAACGGCTTCACCCGGGTCACGCCGTAGGTATGCTCGAAGTAGCTCTCGTTAAATGATCCGGCGGGCTCGGAGGTCATTGTCGCAGCACCTCCTCGATGGCTGCAATGACGTCCTCCACCTCGATGGCCTCCATGCACGCGACGCCGTATGGACACGGTGGCGTGTAGCCGTAGCGCGTGCACGGGCTGCAAGGCAGGCCCTTGTTGACCACCACGTACCGCCGCCCCTGCGGCGCCCATTTTTCCTGGATGCCGCTGCCGAACATGTGGACCGTCGGTGTGCCGACTCCATAGGCGATGTGCAGGGCGCCGGTATCGGAGCTGATGTAGAGGCTCGCGCGCTGAACGATGCCGGTTGTCTGGGGCAGGGCGGTCCTGCCGGCCAGATTGAGCGCGTCCTTGCCGTCGTTGCAGGCGGCGATGAGCTTGGCCGACTGCAGCGTGTCGCGGCCGCCGAGAATGACAACGAAGTGGTCGTGCTCGATCAGCCAGCGGGCGATGTCGGCGTAGCGGTCGGGAGCCCAGTACTTGTGCGGTGTTGAAGCTCCGGGCACGATGACTGCGAGCGGTCGATCACCATGGGGTGCCAGCGTCCTTGCCGCCCATTCCTGCCAACGTTCATCCACGTCCAGAAAAGGGCTGTCGCGGTCGAAGGACGGCTCTCTGCCGGTCAGCGCTGCGGCCAGGCGCAGAAAGGAGTAAATCTCGTAGATTGGCTCACAATACCGCACGCGGTGCGTCTGGAACTGCCCGCGTCCCACGGTGTCGAAGCCGCAAAGATATTCGGGCCTTAGAGCATTGGCCACAACTACGGACAGGTGATGATACTGCTCCGTGTCGATGACGATCTGGTACCGCGCATGCCTGAGCTGCGACAGGGTGCGGAGGGGCCGGTGGTCGTAGCGGTACATGGCGCTTACGAGATTGTTGATCTGATAGACGCCGGTGTTTCGCCGCTCGCCGAGAACGTCGATCGTCGCGCCGGTGAAATGCTCCTTCAGCGCCTTGATCATGGGGAACGTGAGGACGGCGTCTCCGATCCCGCCGGGTCGGATGAGCAAGATGCGCTTAATACCATCCGGGTCGATCGGTTGCGGCTGCCAGGCGGCGGCCGGGTTGCCGGGTGCGGTTGCGAGAGCCTTGGCGGTCGGTTTGAGCCAACGGATCACCCACGGACCGACCATGCGGTCAAGACGCTTTAATAGCCTGAGCTTCAGTGAGAGCATATCGCAGTGGATTCCCGGCTGCTCAGCTTCGCTCGACGGCCTGCGTTATTGTTCCTCTCGACGATCTTCTCGCTATTGTGCATGGTGCCGCGGCTTTTGGCTAGGTGTCAGGCCTGGGGTGAGGTGACGTGCGACCGCTTTGAATCAGCCTCCTCGACTGCGACCCACGAATCCGTGGGCTCGGGAGCTTCGCCGCGGATGAAAAATGACGGGACGCCCGATCGCCGCAAGACGCCCAGCGTATGGGAAAAGTGTGGACGGCGAAGATGAATCGCCCTAAGAGTCGCCTCGAGGCGCAGAAGAAGATGCTCCTCGAAGGATCGAGATGGCCTCGCGGAGCTGCCGATCCTGATCGAGTTCGACATGGGGTGGTGCCGCCACGGTGCCACCTGTGGGGAAGGAGCGATCCGGCTTTACCCGGGTCCGAACGATTGTGTCGAATTCCTCCGCGGACAGCGGGACGAGTATGTCGGGCACGATGCCCCACTGATCGTCTCCGTGCCCGCTCGCGTCGCGATGGATGATGCGTCCGTCCGGCAACTGGTAAAACGCGACAGTGAGCTTGATCGCACCGTCGTGTTTCTCGAGGGGAATCAGGTGCTGCACGCTTCCCTTGCCGAAGCTCCGCTCGCCGACGATGGTTGCCCTGTCCAGGTCCTGCAGTGCTCCGGCTACGATTTCGGCCGAACTCGCAGTCGCACGGTTAATGAGGACGGTCAAGGGCACGTCTTTCAACGTGCCGTGTTCCGTGGCGTGGTACTCCTCGATTGATTGCCGGCGATTCACGATCTTGAGAATCACGCCGTGGTCGACGAATCGGTCGACCATGGCGATCGCCTCATGGGTCAGGCCGCCGGGATTGAATCGCAAATCCAGGATGAGACGGGTGGCACCTTGGCCGAGCGCCGTGTTCAGGGCGTGATTAAACTCGCCCATTGTGTTTTCCCGGAAACTGCTTACGCGGATGTAGCCGATCCGTTTCTCCGCATCGATGAGGTAGTCCCAGTCGCCGTTTGGTCGGCGTCGGAGGCCTTTTACGCTAACGAGACTGACAGGTCCCCTCGTGACGTGGATGATCTCCTCTTGCCCCTGCCCGGCGTGGCGGAGCCGAATCGAGACCCTGCTCCCCAGCGGACCGGCAAGCAGGCTGTTGACCGCAGACTCCGACATGTATTCGACATCGTGTCGGTCGATGGCCAGAATCGTGTCGCCTGGAAGGATGCCGGCGCGGGCGGCCGGGCTGTCGTCGATCGGGGAGATCACGCGGACTTCGCCGCCGCGGACGGCGAGTTCGAGACCCACGCCGCTATAATCGCCGGAATGGTGCCTTCGAAAAGCGGGTAGTTCGTCCGGCGCGATGTATGCGCTGTACGGGTCGAGTTCAAGCATCATGCCACGGATCGCACCGTCTACCAGGCGTCGGCTTTCGATGGGCGCGACGTAGTACTTCCTGGCCAAGGCGTCCGCTTCGACCAGCGGTCCGTACACGTTCAGCACCGACTCCTGCTGGGCGATCATGGGCGGAAGGCGCAGGAGCATTGTGGCGATCACCACGAACACCGCCAACCAGACCACGTTCTGCCTCAGCATCCTTGACCTCGTACTGAATCGTTCGACAATCGTTCCGGGGCGGAGCTGCGCGCCTCCGCTCCGGACGTTGGATACGCGTTCCCTCGGGATTTCATCGTCGATCGAAGCGGGGCTTTTCAATCCGGGGGACTTTATGGGCACCCGTGTTACGGGGAATGGCATTTCCCTCGTCCGAGAATCAGTTGTTTCCAAGAGGGAGCCCACGATTGGCTAAGGAAAAATGGTATCAGGCCGGGCTGTGCTTCTCCTGCACGCAGTGCGGGAACTGCTGCAGCGGCGATCCTGGCTACGTCTGGGTGACGAAGAAGGACATCGCCCGAATCGCGGAGTTCCTCGGGCACGAAGAGGGAAAACTGGACGAGCGTAAGGTTCGTCGTGTCGGCCTTCGCTACAGCCTCACCGAGAAGCCGAATGGCGACTGTATTTTCCTCGTGCGGACCGGCCGTCGAGAACCGGACGGGCCACGGACTTCGTGTGCCATTCACCCCGTGCGCCCGTTGCAGTGCCGGACCTGGCCGTTCTGGACGCAGAACCTGCGAACCGCCGATGACTGGAACCGGGCCCATCAGAAGTGTCCCGGTATGAACACCGGCTGCCACTACGACTTCGTTCAGATCGAGTCGCTGCGGAAGAAGAGAAAATCATAGGCACAACGAGGCTCGACAGGTTAGGGCATCTCTGAGGCGTCGGCTGGTCTGCCTTGCCTGCCGGCCTGAACGGGACGGAATCGCTGTTGCACCGGTTGACAGGGCAACGGGGGCACCTACAATCGCGAGCGTGCCCTTATTGGGGTGAGCGGCAGATTCTGGTAGCCGTTGCGGCCTGTTGAAGGGGAACGTTCGATGATCCGTGTGCCCCGTTGTTTGATTGCCCTGTTCGTCGCGTCCATCCTGTTTCTTCCCGGCTGTGGGACCACGATGACGCAGTCGGCCCATGAGCACGCAGAACTGCACAGACAAGTCAATCGCCGAGATCGGCTGGCCTTGAGCGAAGACGTCGATCTGGTCCTGCAGCGCGAACGTGCCACGCGATTATCTCGCTGGCACGAGCGGTAAGCTCTTTCCGCTTGATCCTCATCCCTTGATTTGCATCTGCGTGATTGCGGTCGCTGACAGCGTGCTTGGCTCGGCTTGGATGATCTGCGCGGCCTATTCGGCGTGTGCGGCTGTGCCGAGCGAATGAGAAACGGGCGTCGATGGTCAGTGGCTCCGGGTACCGTCGCCGCTGCCGCTTTCCGCTGGAGAAGCAAGCAAAACTTTGAGCCACAATATGCATTTTGCATGTGTCCAATCGCGCGGGGCGTCAGATGGTGAGATGCGGGCCGAATCGGTTGCGACGGGGTTGGCCCGCCGGTTGTTGATCGATGTTCTGCCGGGACGGATTATCGGACGATTATTCCCCGACGGATTCTTCTCCCGATCCCATGATTGCACGCGGGATTCGAGTCATGAGGTCGTCCCAATCCGTCGCGCCCAGAGCCGGATGATGGCTTGTGGGTCCTCATGCGCTCGAAAGCGTCGTCCGCGCTTCGCAAACCGCTTATGCCTGCCGGCCCGGCGATGGCAATGTTGCCAGGGCGTGCGTGCTCCTGGGGATTAAGCCGTGGCTCCCGGCCACGGGGCCTCCCAGCATTGGGGTCGCCGCCAGGGTTTTTCTTCCAGTAGGGCTAACTTCGGTCGCTCGGAACGCCGATGCGGGGGTGAGTCGGCGTGCAGCCCCCGTTCATATCCTGTTGTCATGGCGTGCGGAACCGTCTGATCCAGGTCCGTTCGGCCTTGTTGTTTCAAGCCGAGAACGAGGTTTTTCGCGGATCAGGTCGGCGAAAGTACCGATATGGGAATGGGTTCCGACCGAGATCGGACATGCGGATCCGCCGAGCTTGAGCGGAACTTGGCGTATTTGGCCTCGGTGAAACGAACGGCGCTGATCGATCGAGCAAGAATCACCCAAGGGCAGTCGGGCATGCCGACTTGGGCGGATGAGGTGGTGCGCTGCATATCGGATCATTCGCAGGTTGCTTACGCACGCAAACCGTTGTCTCCCGAGTGTCAGCGGCGCGTACAGGTCGAGGTATTGGGTCCGTCAAGGCGGCATTCCGAAAGGTATACGGGTCTCGTGCGTTCGCGGCGCACGGGCTCTGGACCTGCATGCGTGGAAAGGCGTTGGTCAGAATGGAATCCATGTATTGTGGAAGATCCTGCGGCAGTTTCGGCAATCGAGGCCCCCCGGTTGGTCACGGTCCGTAGGATTTCCGGGCGCGCGGGCGTTCCATGCGGGTGCGGGGCGTCCACAAGTGCTGCACTTTTGCTTTACTTTGGTGGAGGGCATTGGATCTATCGAGCGGTGCGGCAGGGAATTGGGCCGTTTTTGGGCGGCTGGGCAGAGCCAGAAAGGCGGTTGACAACCCCTAGGGATGTTGAGAGAATGGGCGACGTGGGTTATTATCGCTCGGAGGAAGTGAGAGGCTAGGGGGTTAGTCAGACCTTCCATAACCGGGGGCTGTCCAGTCCGAAAAGCATGAGTGCTCGCTACATAGGTGCGAGACGTGTCTGGTCGAGGTATGTCGTCTATGGCACTAAGGCCACCCGTCGATTGCTGGCGCTATCGTGGTGGGTACTGCTTATGCGCGTTCTCTCACCGCTTTGGTGGGGATTGCGGTGTTATCGGATGCCGAAACGTGTCATCGTTTCGGCATGTTTGTCTTGAATAGGCGAGGCGAGGCCTAGGGGGGCGGTCCTGGCGCGTAGCCTCAACGGGTTCATTCAACTTTGTTGGAGGGAGTTCTATGCGAAAAACTGTAAGCGTATTGGTGGTACTCGGCCTGGTGGCTTTGTGTAGCAGTGCCACGGCCGACGTACGTCTTGACAAGGCCCAAAGCACGAAGGTGCTGCCAAAGCAGGTTGCGTCTGCTGAATCGAGCAGCCTGTTGATGGGCAGCCTTCGAGCCGGGCAGACGGTTATTGGTGGTGGTGGCACGTCCACCGGCACCCGTGCCATCGGCGACTTCTGCGAGCTCGATGGCACCAGTGCCTACTGCCAGATGCCGCCGGAGAGCGGGGGCGGCGCGGGTCCGGATGGCATCGTGTTGACGGCCAGTGGCAGCAACTACGATGACTTCCTGACCATCGTTGCCGATCCGGACCAGCAGCTCAGCCAGTTCTGCTGGTGGGGCGGCTACTATGACGGTGCGGCCCCCGATCCTCCCCCGGGCCCGTGCGACCCGATCGGCGAGGACTTCACGCTCGAGATCTGGGATAACGTCCTGGGCATTCCGACCAACCTGGTCGCCTCATGGCAGGAGAGTCTGTTCGAGATTACCGTGACCCGAGACGACACGGGTGTGGACCTCACGTTCGCGGGTGGTGCGTCCACGATTGACATCTGGGAGTACACCGCGACGGTGGCCGCCGGCACGGCATTGACGCTTGCCGACGACACCTGCTACTTCCTCCGCATCGTCAACGATCTCGACAACCCCGATTGCACGTGGTACTGGCGGACCGCTGATGATGACGGGGCTACCCCGTTCGGTAACGACTGGAGCACGTCGGGTCTCTGGGATCAGGCCTTCTGCATTAATGTCGAATGCCAGCTCCCCGGCGATACGTGCATGCCGACGCTGCCCTGCGAGCAGCCTCCGGCGAACTGCCAGTCGCCCAACGGAAACTGGTGGATCGTTGGGACCACGAACACGATGGTCGACAACTTCAAGGCCACCGCGACCCAGCCCATCGTGGACATCTGCTGGAACGGCGGTTATGTGGATAGCGTGCCGGCCACTCCGTGGGATCCGAGCGAGGATGACTTCACGGTTACGTTCTGGCTGGATACGGACACCGACGGCTTCCCGGACACGCTCGATGCCACCTATAGCCAGAGTGGTGGTTCGTTGGCCGTTCTTCGAGCGCAGGAGGGCGTGACGGCCCTTGGCGACGGCAGCATCGAGAGTGCGGACTTCGAGTTTGCGGGCACGCTTACCCCGGCCTACAATGTGACGGCCGGCAACTGCTACTTCATGGGGATTGTCAACAACGGATCGAGCGTCCAGGGGTCCAATTACTACATGCGGACGTCGACGGACGGCGACGGTTACCTGCTCGTCGGTCGAACCACCGATCCGTGGGACTGCAACGACCTCTACGATCCGAGCCCGTACGGTCCCCACGACATGCCTTTCTGCATTGATCAGGCGCTGGATCCCGATCCCGGTAGCTGCGTCTACCTCGTGGTCAACGACGAGTGCATTGATGCGATCGATGTTGTGTGCAACACCCAGGTCAATGCCGACAACTGTCTGGCGACGGCAGGTCTGGATGATCCGCAGGTCCTGGAAGAGTCGTCTGATTGGTCGCAGTGCTTGCTGAACCCGATCTTTGCAGACAACACCATGTGGTACAAGTGGGTTGCTACGGGTGACGCCATCACTGTTAAGACCTGCTCGACCACGGGTGCGGCTGACACGGTAGCCGGTATCTTCCGTTTGGTCCAAACGACCGAGCCGTGCACGGGTAACCTGGTTGAGGCCTTCGCTCACTCGGGTGGCTTGCCCGATTTCCAGACTTCGAGCACGCGTTCGTGCGCCAATCCGGCCAACCATGCCTTCTTCTGCCCGGGTACGCTGATCCAGGGTGAGACCTACTACATCATGGTCGGCAGTGATCCCGGTACGGCTCCGGGGGCGTTCACGCTGGATATCGTCTGTGGTGCCGAGTGTGAGGCTCCGCCCACGGGTGCCTGCTGCCAGCCGGATGAGACCTGTTGTCCCACGCCGGACGATCCGGGCCAGCGGATGACCGCCTCGCAGTGCTTCTGCGACCCGGTGCCGCCGTGCACGTTCGGTACGGCGTGGTTCCAGGATCAGGCTTGCGAGGACGTTGTCTGTCCGTCGTCGTTCTGTGGAGAGGAGGGCTTCTGCCAGTTCTTCTCGAACGTGAACGCCTACTACTCCGATCCGGACGCGGCGAACCAAGGTAAGGGCTTCGACGACTTCATTCCGGACATCACCGAGCCCGCCCAGATCGTCGGGATGTGCTTCGATGGTATCTGGTTGACCGCTGTGCCTTGCGATCCGCCGGCGTACAACTTTGAGGTCGGCTACTATCCGGACCTTGGCACCGGCCTGCCCGACATTGACAACCCGATCGCCGTGTTCAGCACGGCCGACGCGACGTTGCAGGTCGGCGGTGAAGACACGGGCATCACGTTCGCGCCTCCGGATACGACCAACATCTACCAGATGACGGCCTTGCACGCTGCTGTTCCGGTCGAGCCCGGTACCTGTTACTGGGTGTCGGTCTCGGGACTTGCTGACGACTGCGTCTTCCTGTGGACTTCGTCCAGCGACGAGTTTGGCGGCAACGGCCGCAAGGCTCTGTGGACGCCCTCCGGCGGGCTGATCATGATTGGCGACGAGGATAACGACGGCGACTTCGTATTCTGCATCGACCTCGGCCTGGTTCCGGGTAGCTGCCCGCCTCCGGTCGGGGCCTGCTGCTTGCAGAATCCGCCGAGCTGCGTCGAGCTCCAGTCTGAGGACGAGTGCATCGACGCGGGTGGCATCTGGCGTGGGGTCGGCATGGGCTGTGCCGACGTCGACTGCAGCGTCGGTGCCTGTTGCGTCGGGCTCGATTGCACCCAGACAGATGCCGCCGGCTGCGAAGGCGGCGTCTCGGTCTGCGATTTCGCCACCTGGGGCAATGAGCCGGTCTGCTTCGGTGACGGCAATGGTGACGGCGTTGTGAACCCGACAGACGTCGGTCTGATCAAGTTCTACTACCCGTCTGATTGCTCGGACCCGGCGTTCCAGGAGGTCTGCTGCCGTTACGACTTGGACTGCGACGGTTCCATCGGAACGGGGGACGTGGGTCTGGCCAAGTTCTTCTATAGTAGCGGTGATCCGCCTGCGTGTGATGCTAGTTATCCGCTGCACCTGGCCCCGCCGGGCGATCCGAACCACTGCCCCCTCTACTTTGGTGGAGGCGGTGCCGGCGGTTCGTTCTACGGCTACGGCACGGTATGTCCGGCCGGTCGCGACAACGGCGAGATCACCTGTAACTGCGTCTGCCCGGACGGTGCCCTGTACGAGTGCACCGAGATTTGCGACGTGGAAGCTGCACACGATCCGCCTGACCCGGACTGCAACGGTGGTTGCAGCGAGCCTGGTCCGCCTTACGAGGCCTTCGATCCGATCAGCGCGGGCGACACCATCTGCGGTACGACCGCGATCGTTCCTGCGCTTGAGCCGGGTTACGTGAATCGTGACCTGGATTGGTTCAGCTTCAGCACTACAGATCCGAACGGGACCTACGTCACATGGTCCGTCTTCTCCGACTTCTGTGCGCAGATCTTCATCTTTGAGGCTGATTGCGAGACAGGTGGTGGCTGGGTGACCGACTCGCTGGTGCAGGAAGTCTGGCCTGGTGAGTGCGTGAACACGGTGATGGACCTCTGCCTGCCGGCTGGTGACTGGTACGCGGCTGTTGCTCCGCATTGGGCGGGCAACAACTACGCGTTGCCGTGCACCATGGAGGACAACCGGTACTACGCCACGCTCACGTTCGAGACCCCGTGCCCGGACGGTGCATGCTGCCTGGCGGGTGCGTGCATCGAGACCGGCACCATCCTTGAATGCGAGACTGCTGGTGGCGAGGTCTGGTACGAGGGCGAGGATTGCTTCGGTACCCCGCCGTTCGAGTGTCCGCTGGGCGTGTACTGCCCGGCTGGCTCGGGCTTGTGCGATGAGTACATCGCCGAGGTGATCGTCGGCACGATCGACCACCTGCCGGATCCGGGTACGGGTTGCGGCGCCGGTGGTTATGAGGACTGGACCACCATCTCGACCAACCTGACGCGCGGGTCGTCCTACAACTTCGATTTCAGGCCTGGTATCATCGGTTACGGCATCGGCTGGTACTACATTGGTAGCGAGCTGAGTGTCTGGATCGACTACAACGCGGACTTCGACTTCGATGACGCGGGCGAGAACATTGGCTACCAGGTTCCGCCGCCGTTTGACTTCGACTTCATCGTCGACTCCGGCGCAACGGTGGGTGAGACGCGTCTGAGGGTTCGCTGGAACTACCCGGATGCGGGTGCGCCCCAGCCGGATCCGTGCGGCAACACCGCCAGCGGCGAGGTTGAGGACTACACGGTGAACATCCAGTAGCGGTTTCGCTCCTTTGGAGCGTGATCGGCAATAGGCTGTTCATCTAGTTCATACATCGCACCGGCCCCTGAGGCGATTGCTTCGGGGGCCGGTTCTTTTTTGGATCAGGGCCTTTGTCAGCACCGCTCATCTTGGCGCCGAAGACGTGCAGGCGTGTCAGCACTTCGCCTGAAATCCGGCCGGTTGGAGCAGCATGGTCTATCGTGGCCCTTTAACATCCACGACGATCAGCCTGACATTTCGTCGAAACGCCTGCGGCCAACGATCCACGTCAACTTCGCCGGCCCGGACTTCTTGATCTGCGGCTTCGTTCCGGGCAAGGTCAACTGTTAGAGCCGCGAAGGGCTGAAGGCGATCTCTTGTTCCTGAGGGCACGCCAGCGTCCATCGCCGCGAGATCCACCGAAACCTGGACGGCAACTTCATTCCACCCAAGGGCATGGCCCCGCGGCGCGTCACTCGATGGGCGGGTGCCGCGGATCGCATCCGGGCGCGCACCAGAGGAGCATGGGCACCGGCCGTACCCGCGATGCGGCTGTTGCGTGCGAATCTTACAACCGTCAGTCACGGCGCCCGTCACCAATATGATCGAGAACAAAGATGACCACTTCATCTGGATGAAGAAGGAGTCGCCTTGACCTGGCGGCGATGCGAGGAACTGCCGGGTAGCCACCACAGCCTGTGGGTCCGGCTGATGGCTTTCGCTCCGAATATTTGCCAGCGCCGGGTATTGATGCCCATGTATTCAGCCGGGAAATCCTGCGACGGGTCCGGGGCGCGACGCGGACAGCTTAAGAAGCTCACGGAGCTTCCTTGGCGTCCTGGTAGTGATTGATGACGATTCGGATGCGGTTGGCCAGCGCTTTGTTGCCCTGCTCTGCGGCGAGCTTGTGCGCCCGGCCGGCCGTTTCAAGACCCTTCTCGGTCTGTTGGAGTGCAAACTGCGCCGAGGCCAGGGCAAAGACGGCGTCGGCGTCGTTGTAGCCAGAAAGTTCGCAGGCGTGCTCAGCCAAGCGTAAAGCCGCTGCTGGATCGCGGATGTCCGGGTCCGCGGCCGTGGAGAGTAATTTCGATAGCACCAGGTTCATGGGAACGTCGTCGGGGGTCAAGGACAAGGCGGCCCTCAACACGCGTATCGCGTCGCCCTGGCGTCGCTCTCTTGTTAGCTCGAGAGCGGCCTGCAAAACGTTGGTCCGTTGAGCGCGATCGAGCTCCAACGCCCGCAGCAAATGCGTGAGACCTTCATCCGTCCGTCCTGCGAGGACCAGCGCGGAACCCAACTGAACGTGTAGCTCTCCGTCGTGCGGCCGGGCCTGCATGAGCCATTCCAGCTCGGGGATGGCTTCCTCCCACTTCCCCTGGTTGAAACGCGCGATGGCCAGGCTACGGCGGGCTTCCGTGAATTGGGGATGGATTTGCACCGTCTTGAGAAAGTACTCCTCCGCTTCAGAGTCGCGATTCTGCCTGGCGAGACAGGAGCCCATCTCCCAAATGTTCGTGGCGTCATCGGGTCGTTGTCGGATCGCCTCGGCATACATTGCCTCGGCCTCTTGAAGCCTTCCCAGCTCCATTAACTTGTGGCCAGCGCTCCGATAGCCGATGGACATGTCCTTTTTTCGTACACCCTCCGGCAAGCGCGCCACAACGGGAGAGATCAACAGCAGGACGAGGACGGCGCCGCAGATGCGTGGCCAGCGTGACAGGCGAATCGCGTCGACCGTCCAAAAGACGGCATAGCTGCCCAGCAAAATCAGCACCGCAGCGACGGGGACGCGATAGCGCGCGTTGACGAAGAACGTGACCACGGTGATCGTGTATACGATAACGAAACCCCAGAGAGGGAAAAGGCGTTTTGCCTTGCCCATTGACAGGAGCAGACCGAGGAATCCGAGTGGCGCAACGATCCAGAAACCATGTGGCAGATACCTGACCATGGGCGTGTACATGTGCGTGATGAAGTGAAAGTCCAGGTTGTTGGGATGCTCCCAGCGCGACCAGAAATAGGCGAGTTTCCTGCCCAGCAGGCTCAATGCCTGGCGCGGGTGCTCCCGGTAAAAGCTCCAGCCCCGGTTCCAGTAGTAGCGAGATACCTCTGAAGGCTTGGGCTTTCCTCCGAGCGCTTTGGATGCCTCCTCGATCTGGGCGTAGTAGCCCTCCCACCATCCGAGGGGCAGCCCCGGAGTGTACGCCGACATCCCGTCCGACTCCGGATTGTTGCCGATGTAGAAGTTCACGCCGCTCTGGGAGGAGATGAGCACGAAATCCTTCTCCGCCACATAGTTGCGGACGGTGATCGGCAGAACGGGAAGGAAACAGCCGCTCGTGAAGCAGAGCCCGTAACCCAGGAGGCGGCGCAGCGACCGGCGATGCATGGCTATGAGCCAGATCAGCACGGCAGGTGCGAATAGCAGGATGTTCGGCCTAGCGATCGCGGAGACACCGAGTACCAGACCATTGATGAACCACAGGCCGGGCTTAGGACGATCCCCGGTGCGCAACAGAAGCCAGATCAGGAGGAGGTCCAAGAAAACGACGAGGACTACGATGAGGAGCTCTGCATCGAAGTAAAGAAGAATCCAGTACGTTGCCGCGCTCAGACCCGCGAGAACGCCCACACGCCTGGAGAAGGCGTCGCGTCCGATCATGTAGAGCAGAACGCAACTCAAGGAGCCCAGGATCGCCTGGACCATGCGGGGAACAATGGGAGCAGTGCCGTAGAGCCAATAGATCGTTCCCAGGAACCATGGATAAAGCGGGGCGCGAAAGTAGGCCCCTTCCACGTATGCTTCGCCATTGGCGAAGGCTTGTGCCCACTGATCGTGGTACATTTGATCCATCGCTTCGCTGCCGTAAAACGGGCTCGAGCGAATCTGCAGCACATAGATCAACCGAAAGCACAAGGCGACCGCGAAAATGACGACAAGCCAGATCCAATTGATTCGTCGGGAGTTGGCCGTCGGCGCGTCTTGGGCGTCATCGGTCGCGGTTGGAGGTTGTTGCCCTGGATCAGTCATGACTAGGAGTCTCCCGCCTCGCGCGTTGCCTAGCTGTCCGTTGAAAAAGGGGACAGGCACCTCGCCGGATGGCGTTTTCGCGTGTGCGAGTGGGCCTACACTCAGAGCCGGTCCCCTTTTTCAACGGACTCCTAGCGGCTAGCAGAATGGTACGGGCGTGATTTCGAAGTGTCGGCATGGTGCACTTAAGGATGTTCGCAACGCTCTGCAGCGGGCCCGCGTGTTGTAGTGGACATACATCGGTGGTCGCGCCCGTCCGCCCGGCGGCGAATCCTGACGACTCCTGCTGGGTTTTTCTGCTCGTTGCTATTGGAGCTTGCGGTCGAGGGCGTGTCAAGGATTTGCGAAGTCTCCACGGAATCGGCGGATGGAAGCGCGGCGCGGTGTGTGGAATATGCCAAACATCAGAACAGCTTCTTGGATTCCAGCAGAATGCAGATGGGTCCGGCGTTCGTGGATGCGACCTGCATTTCATCGCCGAAGGAGCCCTGCTCGACCGGCACGCCCGAGTCACGCAGTGCCCTGCAAACCTGCTCGTAGAGAACGCGGGCTCGCTCGGGCTCGCACGCGGTATCGAAGGTGGGCCGATGGCCCTTCCTTGCGTCGGCGCTGACGGTGAAAGCGCTGACTACGAGAACGGCTCCGGACGCATCCGCCACGTTCCGGTTCATTTTGCCTTCATCATCAGGAAAGATGCGGAGGTTTCGCACTTTGTGCGCGATGAAGGCGGCGTCCGTCTCGCCGTCGTCGCGGTCCACGCCCAGGTAGACGAGAAGCCCGCGGTTGATGGCGCCCAGCATCTCGCCGGCTACGGTCACCGAGGCCTCGCTCACGCGCTGGATCACCGCACGCACCGGACGTCCCCACTTTCGCAAACTGACCGTATCGCCGCGCCGCCGGGTGCCATGCTCACGCTTGCGTGAGCATGATTGCATGCAGGGCCACGTCCCGGTGCGCCGGGCATAGCCATGGCACGCACGCACGCCAAGACTTCGAACACTTCATCGGGCGATGTTAGTGAATCTTATGGGCGAAGGGAAGCATGCGAATCAGGATGAAACCGGCGGCGGACAGGGCGGATAGCAGAGCGAGGATCGAGAAGACAGGTCGCAAAGGGCCTGTTGAGCAACGCAGCAGCACGAGCAGGAGGAAGAGGTTGGAGGCCGTACCTGCAGTCATCCGGCCAAACGAATCGTCCATCGTCGTGATGCCCGGAAGGCGGGGCCATACCGCCATCATGGTCGAGATCAGCAAGGCCAGGCCCGCCATGATGATCGAGAAACGGTTTACGGTTCCGGCGATCTTCCATTGTACGTCCGTTCCCTGAGCATGGTTGCCGACGATTCGGGCCGAGCAAAAGCTCCAAAGGCCGGTGGCTCCGGCAAGGGCGATGAGGATCGCGCTGAAGAGCATCGGATACCGTTCGTCATGCGTAGCGACTTGAGAGGGAACGAATGCGGCGGCGAAGCTGCACAAGGCGAGCGAGGTCAATCCCATGGCGATACCGGCGAGGTTCGCATTCCACCACCCGCGGACTGTGAGGTACAGCCCCAGGGCTGCCACGGCGGCGGACAGCCCGTTGGCCAGCATACTCAGGCCGTATCCCGATTCGCCCAGTCGAATCGGCACCACGAGCACGTACGTCACAAGGACGAGAATCATCAACGCGGTCACGCCGCAGAATGGTCGAAATCCTATCCAGCCGACGTCTCTCGGGGCGTGGTCGGATTTATGATCCTTCGGCATCGCGGATGCGGGAGCCGCGATCGCCTGCGCACGTGTTCGTAGTGCCGATGCGGCCAGCAACGCCCCGGACAGAGAAGCGGCCAGCCCTAAAGGCATGGGCGTTCGTTCGATCATCCCATCGGTCCCACGCGTGAAAACGGGCACCGAAGCCCAGCTCCAACAGATCATCATCACCGCGAGGATGAGCAGCGCAGCAGGCAGACGCCGGTCCCGCGTGTTCACCCTGGCTACCAGTGCCGAGATGAGGAGCAGCCCTATGGCGACCAAGCCTGCGCGCTGAAAGCCGTACCGCTGGGCGATGTACGAGGGGACCCCTGTAGCCATTTCAAGTGTTTGATGGATCAGGCGTATGGTCAAAATCGCGATTTCGATCACGGTAGCCGGCACGGCGGTAAGAAGGGCAAGGTCTTCTGACAGAGAGGCGAAGCTGTAGGAAGCGGTCCGTTTGGAATGGCGTGATGGGATCACCCGGCGCGACACCGCGGCCACGGCGCTCCAAATCGCTGAGAGGAGGGCGCTACACAGAGCGATCTTCTGCATAGGCGTGATGCCCTCGGGCAGCACGTGCAAGACGCCCGCGATCAGCCCGATACTGCCGGCCAAGGCCGGCACGGACCATAACACGATTCCACGTGTGGAGGGCATGCAGCGTTCAGACTTCGCTCAGGAAGGCTGGGGCTCGACGCGAAGTGTACTTCGGAGCATTCTTGTCGCCCTTGTATGCGGTCAAGACCGTCTGCTCCTCGTTGAGGCGCTGACGGAGATACTCTGCAGCCTTGGGCAAGGCCTCCTCGGGCTCCTGAAGGGCGGCGATCTGGTTCTTGGGCCAAGATGCCATCAGGTATCCCGAGTAAGCGATGCCTTTGAGAATCTCGATCTGCCTCGCGATTTCGGCGCGTCCTTCGCCTAAAGCTGTGTAGGTGAGCAGTCGGCGATCATTCTTGTACTCGCCGTCGCAAAGATGGATGAGCCCGAGCTTCTGCCCGAGGCGCGGTATCGACTTCGTTGGGCGTTCGGCTTCCAGCAGGGCGGTGCATTGGTTCCAGCAGCATCGCACGGCCGGGTGGTTTACCGCGTCAACTACGAACCACAGCGAATCGCTGGTGACGAAATCGTCGCCGTTTTCGATCAGCAGGGTGACCTTCTGTTCGGTTGCGGGCTTAACGAGTGATCGAATCGCTTCGGCAATGCGCGACAATGCGATTCGGTGATGATCCCGCCTTTGAACGCGACCCGGGAGAATTCGAACAAACGGGCAATGGTGGCTTCCGGCCAGTTCGATGTACTCGACGATCCTCGCGCGGGCTTCGGTTAATTGCCGTTCCGCCTTTGCGTCCAGGGTGGCCGAGCAGGAAAGACAGACGAGCTGTACATTGTGCTTCTCGAAGAGGTTCCGTGCCTGCCCGGAGTCATCTGCAAGCTCGGATACGTGGGGCAGGTGGACTTCGCTCTGTACGCCGTTTAGCTCAAGGCCGTCAAAGCCGAACTCGGCCGCCTTTTCCACCATCGTCTTCAGGTCCCATTGGGGACAAGTGGCTGAACTGAATCCAATCTTCATTGCCTCTCAATCACCTTGTTCAAAACGCCGGGATACCAAGCCGCGACCACATCGAAGCCTCAGATTAGCGAAACCAAGCGACCGGTCAACTGAGATCCATCGGTACTGCGGTTTCGCTCCGTCGCCAGTGCCGCTGCGGTCCTGATTCACGGGGCTGGTTGCGGGGATCCGTGATACCGTTGTGGGAGGCGACATGCTCCGCGAACGGTTTGGCCTGGAACCCTGCGTTCTTTGGTGCGTCCAAGAGATCGAGAGCTGGGTGTCCCTTCTGCGTGTCATCTCGTTGAAGCGAGAGACGTTCGGGCTCGCGGTGCGCTGGGGGTATGCGCCTGCTCGCCCATGGTGAAAGGTCAAGGCGTCATTCGAGCAACGGGAGGTCCCAAATATGAACGGGCGTGGGAAATCGTACGTGCTGGGCGGTCTGGTCGTTGCACTGTTGGGTGTCGCTTGCTGGTTCTCGTTTGGCGGAGACAGGACCCCGAGCTCCGGCCCACCCAGCGACCGAGTTGCGAAAGAGGAGCCGGAAAAGGCACCCGCCGAAACGAAGATGGAGAAAGAACGCAAGCCACGGCGGTCGCAGGACAAACGGCGAGTTGTCCGGAAAACAGCGAAGCCTCGGCGACCGAATGAGATCATCAAAAAGGATCCCAAGAGGTCAAAAGAGAAGCGACCGAAAAGGAAGCGCGCCCCAGCCTTCTAAGGCACGGACCTGATCGAAGTGCCATAGCCTGCCGTCACATCGAGGGGCTTCTGGTGGCGGGGGATGAGGCTCGGCGGTGCAGGTGGGGGGCGTTTCGCGTACTTGTTGCGTGTGGGCTCTATCCTCATCGGCGCGGGTCCGTCGATCTGCCGCATTCCCATTCCGGTCCTCGGATGGCCGCCGGGCCTTTTTCCAGAGGACGCGCCAGATCGGCATGAAGGCGGTACTGAAGATGCTGAACTGAGGATGTAAACGACATGTTTTCGCCGATCAACGGAACTTCTCACGATGTTGGGCGTCAGAATTCATAGACGTGGCGGAGCCTGCCGAGGATACATGCGGCAGAGGTCCGCGCCCCATCCGAATGGCGAAGGGGCGACCTGTCTTCAGGGTTGACGCAGAGTCCGATGGGCCCGATACTTAAGTTCTGGCTGTCAAAGAACATGAAATGATAACGTTCTGCTCCCAGACGCCGAGGAGGATATCGTGGAGAAGAAACAGATTGTTTTGATTGGTGTGATCGTGGCCTGCCTGGGCGTCGCGGGTTATATCACCTTTGGACGCGGTGGGAACGAGATTCCCCAGGGTCCCGCAGTCTCACGGGAAAGCCTCAAGAAGAAGCCGAAAGCCCCCCGTCGAGAGGTGGAGAAGAAGGGGAAGAAAACCAGGAAGCCCGCAAAGGCCGAGCAGAAAAGGAAGGTTGTCAAGAAGAAGCGCCAACAGGAGGAGTCCAGACAAGTCCGGAAGAAGAGAGGCAAGCGCGACACGAAGAAGACCAAGAAGAAAAAAATCGTCCCCGCGGCATAATCTTTTCGACTTGCGGGGCTTAGCATATGGCTCAGGGACGGCGCCTCTCCGGATGAGGGGCGCCGTTTGTTTTCCCACTGGATTCACGCTTCGATCGTCGATAGAGCCGGCCATCCATGCGGTATGGTCAATGTGTCCCCAAGTCTTCAGTTCCCGCCCTCCGCATCGTCGTTGTCGCGAGTTGTCGGCCTCCGTCGGAGTCTGGCGTGCTATGTCGCGGCCACCTAGAATGCCGGGATGACTGCCGTCCTTGAGGTCAAGGACCTCCACAAGACGTATGAATCCGGCGGAGAGCCGGTTCATGCCCTTTGCGCGGTGAGCCTGACGGTCGATCCCGGCGAGTTTGTCGCGATCATGGGGGCGAGTGGGTCGGGCAAGAGCACGTTGCTGCATCTGTTGGGCGGCCTGGACGATCCCACGTCGGGATCGATCTCGATCGAGGGCCGGAATCTGGCCGAGATGAGCGACCGCGAACGGACCTT
This sequence comes from Phycisphaerales bacterium, assembly GCA_020350565.1. GTDB lineage: Bacteria > Planctomycetota > Phycisphaerae > UBA1845 > UBA1845. Next base: position 3,672,034 of record CP070718.1, on the reverse strand, counting down.
GTTCCGTCGCCGTCGCCTGGGGTTCGTGTTCCAGGCCTACAACCTTCTGCCGACCCTCACGGCACTCGAGAACGTGCTGCTTCCTTCCATGATCGAGGGTCGGGGCGCCGGCGACCGTGAAGGGAGAGGACGCGAGCTGTTGGCCACGGTCGGCCTCGGCCACCGACTTACCCATCGACCTCAAGCCATGTCCGGTGGCGAGCAGCAACGAGTTGCCATTGCCCGGGCCTTGATGAACGACCCTGCTCTGATTCTCGCCGATGAGCCCACCGGAAACCTCGATACGGTTCACGCCGAGGCGGTCTGGCGGCTCTTGGCGAGGCTGTCGCACGAGGACGAGCGAACCGTGCTCGTGGTGACCCATGAATCGACGGGAGCCACGTTCGCCGACCGGGTTTTGTTCCTTCGGGACGGTCAGGTCGTTGGATCGCTGGATCCGGGCGGAGAGGGACATGCGTCGCTGGTGGCAACTCGGTACGCGGAACTGGCGGGTTAGGCCGGGGCGGACCGTCGCGGCGGTGCTGTCGGTGGCCCTGGGCGTGGCCACCGTGGTCATTGTGACGGCCTTCTATGAAACGGCCCGCCGCGTCGTCACCGATGAGGTGGTTGCCAACTGGGTCGGGACCGCGCACTTATCGGTCGAGCCGCCCGGCGCCCACTGGGGAGAGCTAGACCTATCACTGGTTGAGCCGATCTCCGAGCTGGCCAACGTCGAGCACGTGACCGCTCGATTCAAACATCGCATGTATGTGGTCCACGAGGGACGCCCTGAGCAGTTCGTCGAAATGGGTCGCTCTCAGATCGACGCCGTGGGCATCAATCCGGAAACGGAGAAGCACTTTCGCACCCTGCCCGGGCTGACCGGCCGCATGTTCGAAACCGGGGAGCGCGGCGTTGCGGTGATGGAGCAGAGCGTCGCAAGGGAGTGGGGCGTCGAGCTGGGAAGTAAGATCCCCATTGCTCCCTACCGGCGTGGTGACTGGAAGACCTTCGAGGTCATCGGGCTGTTTGAAAGCCAGCGCCTGGCCGAGTTTCAAAAGCCGACGATCTATCTGCCGATCGCCGACGTTCAGGCGCTGCTCAACAAGAAGGAGTCGGCCAGCATCATCGAGGTGATGCTGGAAGACCCGTCCCGGGAGAAACTCACGGCCGCCTGCCGGGCAGTCACGCAACTGATCGAGGATCGCGGGCTGCCGTATAAGGTGCATTCGGCCCGGGGAAGACAGGATTTGCTCAACGAGGCCGAGCGCGTCACCCGAATGGTGCTCGTCCTTACCGCGTTCATCTCGATGATGACCGCGTTTTTCATCATCCTCACGACAATGAGCATGAGTCTGATCCAGCGGCGGCCGGTGCTGGGGATCATGCGTTGCGTCGGCGTCACCCGGATACAGCTTGCGGGGCTGCTTCTGCTGGAGCTTCTCCCACTGGGCATCGTCGGGACGATCCTGGGTATGGGGCTCGGTTACTGGGGCGCCCGGTACATCGCCGATTTGCCGGACGTGGCGATGACGCGGGTTTACTTCAGCTCCTGGGGCAACTGGCTGGCGGTCGGCAGCGGGCTGGCCACCACGCTGCTATGCACGCTTGCCTTGCTGCTCATCGTCTGTCGGGTTGGTCCCCTGGAGGCGGTGAATATCGAGTCGAGGCCCGCGAAAACGGCGTACGTCATCGGCGCGGGCGCCATCGGGATCATGATGATTGGGGTTCATGAGTGGATGCGCCTCGGTGCCGACGTCTTCGCCTGGTTCACGTGGTTCTTCGTTTTTGCCGGCACCTTTTCACTGTATATAGGGTACGTGCTGATCGCCCCGGGGTTGGTGCTGCTGGTTGGCAGGCCGGTCGCGCGCGCCGTGGGCAACGCCCTGGGTCTTAATGGCAAACTAGCAGAAGATCAGTTCGGCAAGGCCCCGTGGCGCAGCGGCGGGGTCTGCTGGATGCTGCTGGTGGGTTTGTCGCTGATCGTTTTTATGGCCGTTCGCCTGGAGAGCGTGTACGCGGTCTGGGCGTTTCCCAAGCACCTGCCGGAAACGTTCGTGTGGTCCCCCCAGTACGTGAGTGGTGATGCCATCGAGCGGGTCGAAAGGGTTCCCGGTGTGGGCAAGACTACGGTGGTTACGGATGTCGATTGCACGATCCTCTCGACAAGCTCGGAGAGCGGTCAGACGGGAGTCGATTCACAGAGGAGTCTTTGGGAGAGGCTCTTGCGGCAGATGACCCGGCCGGTGTTCGTTGCCGGCGACGTCGACGAGATCTTCAGCCTGATGAAGGTGGGCTTCGCCGAGGGCAACCTTGAAGATGCCAAAGCCAAGCTCAAGCGGGGCGGTTACGTGATCATCCCGACGTTCGCCTCTCAGTATCATGACCTGCATCTCGGAGATACGATTCGGATTCGAATTCGTGGACGGGAGGCGGAGTTTACGGTTGCGGCCGTCGTGCAATCTCCGGCATTGGACATCGCCGCCAACTTCTTCCACGCTCAGAGCTACATGCAGTTTGCCTCGGCGAGCGCACTTTTGGGTACGCGAGAGGATCTGAAGGACAAGTTCGGCTTGGACGTCGTCTCCATGTTCATGTCGAACCTGGAGCTGCCCGAGACGCCGGTTCCGGAAGAGTTCCAACGTGACCAGCGCATGGACACCACCAAGGAGGCGAACATGGTGGAATGGGCCTTGCGATGGTCGGACGCTCTTCCGACGCAGCGCGACATCCTGGGGCCGCTCCTGCCGGAGTTGAGGGCGCATCAGGAACGCGGCGAAGCGCTTTCCGAGAAGGCTCGTGAGGAACTCAAGCGGATGGCCCACGCGGTGGACTATGCGGGCCGGCGTTGGGATCGCCGAACGCCGGAGCTGCGTTGGGCCGTGTTTCGCGAGCGGCTTGTCCTGACCCGCATCGCCCGGGAAATGGACAGGCCCGACGCCATCATCGGTTCGGTTACTCGGCTGGTCGAGGCAGTAGACAAGAGCATCCGGCGATCGGCAGTCATGCTGACGTGGATGCCGTCGGTGGCTTTGATTGTGGCGGCCATCGGCATCGGCAACCTGATGATGCTCAGCGTTCACGCGCGGACGCGGCAGATCGCGATTTTGCGTGCCGTCGGCGCGATGCGCTCCCAGATTCTGCGGATGGTTTTGGCCGAGGCCATTACGCTCGGCCTGCTGGGCAGCATCCTTGGCTTGGGTCTGGGCTTCCACCAGGCTCACTCGGAGGATTATCTGGTCGGCGAGCTGAGCGGCGTCTATGCGGGTGTTGTGGTTCCTTTTGGGACGATCCTTCTTTCAATCGGCTTTACGGTTCTGGTCTGCGTGCTGGCGGGATTGGGGCCGGCACGCTACGCGGCAAGAAGCAACATCATCTCCGCGATACAAACCACCTGACAGGATTTCCTTGATGAGTACGGTGTTGAGTCCAAGAAGATCATTTCTCACGCTGTTTCTCGTGTGGATGGTCGTCATGGCTCATGCTGCCAAGGTGGTGCGTGGGGGAGAGGTCCCGCGCGTCGATCTGGATCACGGTTACTGTCTTGTGGCCGTGCCTTCAAACCTGCCGGACGGTGAGTGCGCCCCCCTGATCGTGTGCCTGCACGGGACGATGACCAAGGCCGAAGACATCCTCGAATTCTGGCAGTCCATGGAAACCGACTTGCCGTACGTCCTGATCGCTCCGCAAGGGGTCGACGCCGGTTGGCGGGAGACGGACCTGCCGCTTTTGCGCGAGATGTCGGACGAGTTGGTGCCGTCACTCCCGGTCGACGGGGAGCGGGTCCTGCTGACCGGTCATTCCGCGGGTGGGGCGATGGCTATGCACCTGCTGTATGCAGAGTCATTTCCCTGCACGGCGGTGGCGGTCTCCGCGAATTATGTGCCACCGACTGTCACGCCGGAACAGGTGAAGAAGCGGAGAGACATTCCCGTCTTCTATGCCGTGGGTCAATCGGACATGAACCGTGGCCCGATGCTGGAGGGTCTCGAACTGGTGCGCCAAAATGGTGTTCGGGTGACGGTGAGCCGGCCGCCCATCGGCCACGTGCTGAGCAAGGAGGTCGGGCAGGAGGCCCTGCGCTGGTTTGAGGCGAAATGCCGCGAGGACGTGGAGGTGCATTTCAAGGACGTCCCGGAGGCGCTTGGAGATCAGGAGCCCGTCCGTCCCCAAGCCGGTGCTCTGGAGCGCATCCTGGCCAACCGCCATACGCATTTCCCCGATCAGGTCAAGCGGGCGGAGGCGTTGCTGGAGGGGCTTCTCGAATCCGGGCGCAGGCAAATCGCACGCGCACGGGCGAAATGGGAGGAAGGTGAGCCGCTTCTGGCCCGCGATCTGCTTATGGAAGTTGAGCGGGAATATCGCGCCTCATCGCTGCAGGACGAGGCTCGCGCCCTGCGGTTCGAGATTGAGGCCGATCCGGAGGTGGCCGCCGTGTTGAACGAGCAATCGGTTGCTGAGGCTGAGGTCAGGGCCGAGGAGCTTTGGCGCCAGGCGACCGAAGCCATGGAAGCGCGAGACTGGAAAGCGTGCCGGCAGCATTGCACGACGCTGGTGACGCTGTACCCTGAGACGAAACGTGCCGGAGAGGCCAGAGAGCTGCTGAAGGCGATGAACAGACTGGATGGGCGCCGATGAGTGAGAGCGAGCTACAGGTCTACGTCACCAATGACCCGATGTATGCGGAGAACGGCTATACGATTTATCTCCGTGAGGGCGGACCCTGCTGGATTATCGATCCGGGCCTGCCGCCACAAGCGCAGATGATCGCCGACCATGTCCGACAGAAGAGGCTGACGCCGGAAAAGATCCTGCTTACACACGGGCACGCCGACCACATTGCCGGCGTCGACGAGGTGCGGGCGGAGCTGGGCAAGATCCCCGTGTATATAGCGGATGAGGAGTCGTCGGCGCTGTCCGAGCCGAAAGCCAATCTGTCGGTTTTCTTCGGCGAGGGTCTGAGCCTCAACGTGGATGATCCGCACGACCTGACGCCTGGTTCCAGGCTGGCCCTCGATGGTACCACCTGGGAGGTGCGCGACGTCGCGGGCCACTCGCCGGGGGGACGGGCGTTCTATTGCGAGGCGCACGGCATTGTCATTGTGGGCGACGCCTTGTTCGCCGGGAGCGTGGGGCGGGTTGACTTTCCGGGCAGCAGCGGCGCGAGTCTGCTAAGGAACATCCAGGAGAACCTGCTGAGCCTGCCGGACCAGACGCGGGTTCTATCGGGCCACGGTCCGGAGACCACCATCGGACGCGAGCGGCGGTCGAATCCGTTTTTGATTCATGGGTTTTGAGGGGCGGCGGGCCGCCCTGCTGAGCTTGTGGGGGTGCACATCTCTTTCGATGGCTACTCCTCCTCCGGCGGTTTTTCGTCCGTCAGGATCAACCCGCGGTGTTCCAGACGATTGAGTCGGAAACCGACGTCCGAGCCGGGTCGGCCTGTCTCCTCCTCCGCGACGAAGCCTTCGTCATCGATTCCATCCTCGCCGATCGAGTAGATGATGATGCCCTCATCAGTTTGCACCAGCCTCAGTGGCTTGCCGTCGAACGGGTCGATTGGGAGTTCTGCCAGGTACTCCGGGACGAGCACGTCGAGCGATTCAGGCAAGGTGCCCGTTTGCATGCGATAGCGTTCGGCCGCGAGGGCGGTATGTGTTGAGCGCAATTGCGCGATGCACTTCACGTGCAGCACGCATGCGCGGCTCAGGGAAGGAAGGTACAATTTGAGCAGGAATTGGCTTTTCGGCAGTCGTGCCAGTTCGGCATCCGAACGGCGGGCGGCTCCCAATAACGCTTCCGGATCATCAGCGGCATCCACAAGCCAACCCATCATTTCGGCACCGCGAAGCTGGCTGGATCGGATGAGAACGTTGGGCAAGAAAGACTGGGGAATTGAGCCGAAGTCGCCCAAAACCTCGCTCATCTCCTTCGGGACTTTGCCGCTCGCAATCATGTCGAGAATCACGCTTTGGAACACGCGCTCGGCCTGAAAGGCCCATCGCATGGTAGCGGCGTCGAGGCGCCCTGCGATGGTGCTTTGAAGCTCGAGCAAAACCTTCTCAGGAGGCTCGCCGACTCGAAGAGTGTTTTCGACTGTTTGCATGGCCAGCACGTCGCCTACAACTTCAACGAGTCTCGCAACAATCGCAGGGTGCTCATTTAAGGTGCCCGCGATGTTGAACTGCAGAACAGCGGCGTGAGCGGCTCCCTCGCAATCGCCCTTCGTCAGCCTGGTGATCCCGACGACGTGTTCCAGCTTGCAGGCGGCGCGAATGGGGGAGAGGTGAGGAAGGAGCGTTTCCCACGGATTCTCCTCTAACACCAAATCGAAACGCCCGAACGGCTTGTCCGCCAAACGCTCGAGCTGCGCGAGAAGCTCGGCGTGCTCAGCTAGGAAAGCGCGGGTGGGCTCGATGGCGTATCGCGGCACGCCGTTAAAGAAGTCCGCATCGGGCGCCCACGTCCCCAGGACGAAAACATATTTGGACTCCGGCTTGAGCTTTTGCAGCTCATTGCAGATCCCCTCGATGACTAGCGCTCCGTTCTGCTCGTCGGGCAGCGGCGTGCGCAGGGCGTCGATGGCCTCCATGGTTATGGGTTGGCCTTCGGCCTCGAGCTTGGCCACGTAGCGCTCCCAGCGCCTGGTGGCGGCCAGGCCGAGGATTCGGATCGTGCCCAGCAATACGAAGACGAGTACGAGCAGCAGGCCAATGACCTTCGCCCAGCGGGGAATGTGTGATTTCCGTTCTGTGTTCGGCATGTCGGCCATGATGATCCTCCGGGAAGATAGACGGACGGCGCCTACTTTTATTATGCCCGGATGACGGCGTGAGGAGCATTAGAATCGTTGGAGATGTTTGGAATCGGGGCAGAATGGCGAATGGTGAATGTCGAATGGCGAATGAAGGAGAGGGACTGCCGCTTTCGCTGGCTTGTCATCCGGCCTGTGCTCTGTTTGGGCCCTCTGCGATGGGTCCCCGTTCAATCGGCAATCGGCAATCTGCAATCGGCAATCCCGTCTATTTGCGAAGCTCACGTCCTTGCCGTGAGCTGCTCCTGCTTCGAGGCCAGGTTGTCCATGAGTTGCTCGAAGGATTTGGCGAAGGCGTCGACGCCTTCGGCCAGCAACTGGTCGGTGACCGCCTTCATCTCGATGCCCAGTTGCGAAAGGGCGTTGACCAGCTCTTGGGCGTCATCGAGGCCATCGGTGATGGTGACTTCGGCGCGACCGTGATCGAGGACGGCCTCGATCGTCGCCGGTGGCAGCGTGTTGACCGTATTCGGCCCGACGAGCGGGTCCACGTAGAGCGTGTCGGGATACCTGGGATTTTTCGTGCTGGTGCTGGCCCATAAGGGGCGCTGGACGCGGGCGCCTTGCGCCGCCAGATCGGCGAAGCCGCCTGATTCGTCAAAGACGTCCAGGAAGCGTGCGTAGGCAAGCTTGGCGTTGACGTTGGCCGCCTTGCCGTAGAGATGGGCGACGCGTGCTCCCTCCGAATGCCTGGCATCGAGCAGCTTATCGACCAGCGTGTCGACGCGGCTGACAAAGAACGAGGCCACTGATGCAACGTTCGACACGTCCTGACCGGCGGCCAGACGCTTCTTCAGACCCGCCAGGTAGGCGTCCATCACTTTCTCGTACATCTCGATGGCGAAGATGAGGGTG
>CP070718.1:3660680-3664286 GCA_020350565.1 Phycisphaerales bacterium | reverse complement strand
CCTCAAACGACAGGCCGATCTCCTCATACTCAAGTAGCTGCTCGGCGGCGGCCTGCCGTTCCTCGGCATCGCGCGACTTCAAGCACCTGACGATGGAATCGATGTTTGAATCTGGTGACATTCGCACAGCCCCCCAATCCGTCGCCGCTCATTCCGGTTTTCAAAGTGGGATCGTACTTCATGCGAAGCCAACTCGCAAAGCCTTTCTCTTCATCGTGCCTCCCTGGCTGACCGCGTTTCCAGGGCACCCCTTCAGCGCGAGGCGTCGTTGGAGCAGATCTTGTTTTTGCGTGTGGATGCTGCTGAGGGCGCCGACGCGCGGGGAGCGGACCTCTGCCGACGCATGGGTGCCTGCTTGGCGGGAGCCCCTTCGGTTGCGACGCCGCCACGCATGACAGAAACGGAAGCCGATCCGGTGTTCGGTTAACTCATGACAAGATGACCGCCACATCAGCGGGGCCGCGTGGTACTCGAACTGCGCTCAACGTATTGGCAGAAACAAGGATCGGAACGCGAACGCAATGAGATCCGTCGTCGTTTCCCCCGTCATACCCACCGGGGACCCACCTCGCCGCCCGTAGGGAGGTCCGTTTCAGCGCTCAGGTTGTGGGGGCTTGGCTCCGCTTCCGCGAACGAAGAGGCGTGCCGACTGCTTGGACCGTTGTTAAAGTGATACAGTGAGCAGCTTTTTCAGGCGCGTTCTGGACCGCGTTCCAGCGTACGTATGCTCATCGCCGGTCCGTTTCGCAGGCCGGTCACTCACGTACCGCAACGGCTTGGCAGATGGACGCTCCGCGGCACGCACGGCTCAGGCAACCTGGAAGCAAGCGCGCCCTTCGAATTTAACTCGTTCAGTGACAACGAGTTGGTGACCCCCTGGTGATTGGAAGCGGATCGGCAAGGCTCCTGGCAAAAAGCCAAACCGTCTTTCTGCCTGCGCAGAGACGCGCGCCCATCTCGTCTAACGGCATCATGTGCACATCGTTTGCCCATCTGGCACCGGGACGAGATGTTGCGATCACCAAAGGCTGGTGTTGCCAGATATTGTACGGCACGCACAGAATCAAGCATTATGGGGCGGTTTCCTTCAAGCTTGAGAATCTCGGCGGACGATACTAGGGGTGGTAGCCCTACTAGCGCTGATAACCAAGAAAGGTCGCCGCATCCGCTAAACGACACGTTTTTGAAGTTCAAGGTGACAGGAACCGGTGGCCGACAGCCAGGGCCGGACAGACGCTTAGGAACTATCGACGGGGGGTGCCCCCCAACTCCGTCGGGCTCCCAAGGATAGAGGAACCCTTGACAGGCCAGGGAAGGCCGGGAATGGGCTTTTGAGTGTTGCGGACACGGTATGAGCAAAATCATCGACATCTCGAACTTGTATCCCGCCCGACCGAACGGCCTGCCTTCCCTGAACCGCGCCCGTCTGCACCCCGCGGACCGGGAACTCTCGCTCGTCCCTTTCGAACCCACGATCGATCGTGTGGACCTTTCTGACGAAGGGATCCGCTTGTCGCGGGCCACTTCGGAACAGGACGCGCGAATCGCCCGCCGGGCCCAGATCGTCGCCGACATCGCCGCCGGCACCTACATCACGCCCGATAAGATCGACGTCACCGTCGACCGCCTGCTGGACATTCTGGCGTAATCCGAGCTGCTTCTCCTTCGACTTTTGAGCGTGAAAACGCGCTGCGCTTGCGCGTTGCCTTTGCCCGATAACCGGTTCCGCGCCCGGTGGCTGAATGGGATGCGCCGAACGCCGGCAGAAGTTGCGCCGTCCTCAAACGCCGTAAGTCTTTGATTCAGCGAGTCCTTGGGACGCGATTCAACGAGCGAGGCCCGACGGAATCGAACGGACCATTCTCGGCCGCTTCCATCTTATCGACCCCGAGGTCCGCTTGGAGCCGGGGCACCCGCCGGTTTTCACCGCTCCCCTGTCGTGGGGACCGGGCGCCACACCCATTTGAATCGTAGACTGCAATCCAAAGAGGAGGGCACCGACAGAAAGAGGCAACCCGAAGGAGAGGGGCATGGGGGCAATGTCCTACATCGATCTGCAGCCAGTTCTGGTCGATTGGCGCTACGACGCCGATCGGATTTCAACGCGAAAAATCATCGGTGCCGACGGGCGCCCGAAGATTCAGATGCGCGTCGAGCTGGGCCTCTTGCAGATGGAGCTCGACGGTCGTCCCGACGGCGAGCAACCCTGCGGCTGCGATTCGTTATTGGCGTACTACCACAAGAAACTCGCAGAGTACCAGGCCCGCAACGCCACGACGTTGGGCTTCGGGCTGACGCCCCGTGAGTGCCGCGCTCTGTCAGACGAAGCCTCTCTCTATTATCAGCGATACGTCGCCCTGTTTGTGCTCGAGGAATTCAACCTGATGGTGCGCGATACCTCGCACAACCTTGCGATCCTCGATCTGTGCCGCGACTACGCGCTGGAAGCGAAGGATCGCATGCGCATGGAACCCACCAGGGCCTATGTGTTGATGATGGACGCACGCGCACGCGCACTCGAAGCGCTTCTCGACGATCAGGTCTCAAGTGCGGTCGCCCATGTCAACCGCGGTATCCTGAGCATCCGAGATCACCTCGAACAGTGGGGGCGGCCGGACGCTTTCGAGTCATGCGAAGAAGTCAAGGTGCTCCGGGAGCTGCGCGCCGATCTGCTCCGTGATATGCCCGGCGACTCGTTGCTGGCAACACGCAGGGCGCTCCATGAGGCGATCGCGGAAGAGCGGTTCGAAGATGCCGCGGAGCTGCACGACCAGTTGAAGAGGCTGTGCGAGGATGATACCGGTGCGTAAGCGCGGATGGGTACGGGGCGCGCGGCGCTGCGGCCCTGTGCCGACCACGCGTCCAGCCAAACGCAACCGATCGGATATGAGAAAGGGGACCGAGAGTCGCTCTCGGCCCCCTTTATCTTTCCCATAGGCCGCGCCCTACTCGCGTACGGCGGCCCTTAGCTCCTGGGATCCCAGCGGACAAGCATCGTCAGCACCAACGGGCGGGCTACTCCTCAGGGTAGATCTGCTTACCCGTCTGCTTGTCCTTGATGACGATGATGTCCAACGGGCAGCTCTTGGCGGCCTCCATGATGGACTCCTCGTCATCGGAGGAGTTTTCGAGCAGGACGGCCTTGGACTCGTCGTCGAGCTCAAACGTCTCCGGGGCCTCATTCACGCAGGCCCCGTCCCCGATGCACTCCTCCCGATCGATCTGGATCTCAAACTTGTCAATGTCGGCCATAGTACATTCTCTCCTAAAGCTTCAGGATCGCGAAACGCCGAATCCGTAGGCAATCACGGTGCCATGTTGCTCGTGTTGCCCCGTTGCCGGGCAAATACTCCTTAAATTACCGCAACCGTAAGGGCTCATGCCCCACTCCGTCGCGGCGACAGCGAGCCCATAGTATGTGGAGCCCCGTCAGCGCGAAAGGATACCATCCCTCAGCGCTTTAATCCTCTCTTACCGGGGATTCCCCGGCCCGTGCGGTTCATTATAGGCAGGTTCGGATGTTGGGAAAACCACTGCCGCAGGCAGCTCGATTAAGCCGTCCGCCGCCGAACACCTGTGATTCCCGTTACGTGATCGATACCAAAG
>CP070718.1:3655019-3660580 GCA_020350565.1 Phycisphaerales bacterium | reverse complement strand
TCCCGCTGAGCGGCAGGGACGGATGCCGCCCACGACGGCTCCCAATAATCGCAAGCACGCCCGACGCCGACACCGTTGAATGGACGCTTCAAATAAGGTGATCCTGGAGCGCGCATTGCCCCGCAGCCTTCAGCGGCCCATCCGTGCCGGTCGATCAGGTCTGTATTATTGGAACATCGCCTCTCGACATCCCGGAGACCGTTCCCCTCTACCCAAAGGGTACCTCGAAGGGCGTCGTCCGTAAGTTCTGCACAGGCTGAAACTTGCCGATGCAATTCGGGGCGTGCGCACGGTCCGGAATACAACAATGCGCCAATAAGGAGAGCAGGATTGAACAGCCTGATTACCAAGGTAAGCCACGGTAATGGTTCCATCCTGGTGGTTGACGACGAGGCCAAGCTTCGTTCCCTCCTTTCCGCGCATCTGCGCGCGATGGGTTTTGATGTCCTGGAGGCCGAAGACGGCCAGCAAGCCCTCGAATTGGCCACCCAGAAGATGCCTGACATCATCATCATGGACATCGCCATGCCCACCATGGATGGCATTACGGCCACTCGCGAGCTCAAGAGCAATCCTCAAACGCAACATATTCCGGTGATCATGCTGACCGGTTTAACCAAGTCGCAGGACTTGGTCATCGGGCTCGACGCGGGCGCTCAGGACTATCTCCGTAAACCGTTCGACCTCGCCGAGTTGCTGGCGCGCGTACGGACGGTCCATCGATTGGTGATGGCACGGAAGGAACTCGATGCCCTCAACGACGAGCTGGAGAACCAAGTTCGCGTGAAAACCAGACGCCTGGAGATCCTCTACGACTACATGCAGAAACTGAGCCAGGCCCGGACACGCGACGAGATCCTGGACCTGCTGCTCGACTGCATGAAGGAAGCGACCGGGGCAACGCGGGTATCCATCCTGCTCACGGATGATGAGAACCAGCATCTGGTGTGCGAGCGAGCCATCGGCATGGATCCGGGGATCATGAAGAACCTCAAGATCCACGTCGCCGAAGGGATCAGCGGACAGGTATTCCGCACCGGTAAGACGCTCGCCGCCCGCTTCTTCGGCGACCCTGTGGACCAGGACCGGCAATACGACCGGCAGGCGTTCTTGAGCACGCCATTGATCTCCACGACCTACGACAAGAACAACAACATCATCGGGGTCATCAACGTCACCGAGAAAGTGGACGACAGGCCGTTCAGCGAAGAGGAGATCGAGTGCGTTCGCTCCATCGCGGATGCCGCCGCCATCGCGCTCGACAATCTCGAACGGAGCACGCAGTTACAGCATTCTGTCAGGATACTGCTCCAGACCGTCGGTCATCTGGCTGAATACCGCGACGAAGAGACGACGCTCCATCTCGAGCGTGTGCGGAATATGGCCCGCATCCTGTCGCAGGAACTCTCTCGTGAAGGGGCCTACGCCTCACAAGTCAACGAGGAGTTCATCGAAATGATCACGCAAGCGGCGCCGATGCACGACATCGGAAAAGTCGGTGTGCCCGACGAAATCCTACTGAAGCCCGGGCAGCTCACCGAGAGAGAATTCGACACCATGAAGACCCACACGGAGATCGGGCGCCGCGTGCTTTCACTGCCGCTCGACCCGGCCCATCCCGTGCCGTTGTTGAACACCTGCATCGACATTGCCTACTGCCACCACGAGCGTTTCGACGGCAAGGGCTACCCGAGGGCCATCGTCGGGGAGGACATCCCGCTTGCGGCGCGAATCATCGCCCTGGTCGATGCCTATGACGCCATCACCTCGCGCCGACCGTATAAGAAGGAAAAGTCTCACGCCGAGGCCGTTGACGTTATTGTCTCCGAACGGGGTGCGCACTTCGACCCCGCTATTGTCGACGCCTTCCTGCGCTGCCAGGAAGATTTCGACAGGATCAGGGCCAAGTATGAGGAGCCCGGCGACGTGCTGGTCGCCTCATCGGCGGCTGATTGATCTGAACTCGGGAAACGAATCGTGATGGGCCCGGACGGTCCCGGGCTTAGGGGTGGTCCGCAGCCGATTACTCGACGGTCCACGTCTCCCCGTCATCAAAGAGGTCCTCAAGGCGTCCGGCTCCCTTCGAGCGGATCGCCGAGTTGACCTGATCCATCATCAGGTCCTCGTACGTCGGACGATCTACTGCACGGAAGACGCCCATCGGCTCAGGGAAGTCCGGATAGTGCATGCGGCTCAGCAGATAAGCGAGCGTTGCGTCGGGGTCCTTCTCATCGTGGAAGAGAAGATCGTCCTCCTTGACGCCCTCGTCGAGCTGCACGATCTCCGGCTTGGTGCCGTTGAGACGAATGCCCTTGTCGCGATTCTTGCCGAAGACCAGCGGACGGTTGTGCTCCAGGTAGATTGTGGTGTCGTCCTTGGTGTCCTTACCGCCGGCGTACTCGAAGGCCTTGTCATTGAAGATCAGACAGTTCTGGTAGATCTCAATGAACGAAGTGCCCCTGTGATGGGCCGCACGCTCCAGCACATAGGCCAGGTGTTTGACATTTACGTCCAGCGCGCGGGCGACGAATGACGCTTCCGCGCCGATAGCGACCGAGAGCGGATGCAAGGGGAAGTCGATCGAGCCGAACGGTGTGGACCGCGTCTTTTTCCCCAGCGGCGACGTTGGCGAGTACTGCCCCTTGGTCAGGCCGTAAATGCGGTTATTAAAGAGCAGGATGTTGATGTCCACATTGCGGCGGATGGTGTGTAGCATGTGGTTGCCGCCGATGCTCAATCCGTCGCCGTCGCCGGTGATGACCCAGATGGACAGGCTTGGATCGGATAGCCTGATCCCGCTTGCCATGGCCATGGCCCGCCCGTGGATTCCGTGAAAGCCGTAACTATTCAGGTAATACGGAAAGCGGCTCGAACAGCCGATTCCGGAAACGAACACCAGCTTTTCACGAGGAACGCCGAGTTCGGACAGGGCCTTCTTCGTCTGGGCGAGAATCGAATAGTCGCCGCACCCAGGGCACCAACGCACTTCCTGGTCGCTGGTGAAGTCCTTGGGCGTCAGGTTGGTCTCAACAGCTTCGGGACTCATGATTCGTCTTTCCCGTTCACAAGTTCCTGAATCTTGTTCTCGATTTCCGAAACCATAAACGGCTTCCCCTGGATCTTGTGGAAGCCGATCGCGTCGATCAGGTACTCGGAGCGAATGCGATGTAACAGCTGGCCGAGGTTCAGTTCCGGGACCAGCACTCTTTTGAACCGGCGGAGGATGTCACCGAGATCCGGCGGCATGGGCTCCAGGTGCCGCAAGTGAACGCTCGAAACACTCACGCCACGAGCCTGACAGCTCTCGACGGCGGAAGTGATGGAGCCATACGTGCTGCCCCAGCCGACTACCAGCAGCTCACCGGAGCCCTCCCCGAACACCTCCAAGGGCGGGATGGTTTCGGCGATCTTGCGGATTTTCGCCTGCCGCAGTTCGCACATGAGCTGGTGGTTCTGCGGCTCATAGCAGACCTCTCCGGTGACGTCTTTCTTTTCGAGCCCGCCGATGCGGTGTTCGAGCCCGGGCGTGCCCGGAAGCGCCCAGGGGCGGGCAAGGTCCTCGTTCCGGGCGTAGGGTTGGAACTCGTCGCCGGCCTCCGGATGGTGGATCTCGAATCTCGGGAGTTCATCCACGCTCGGGATTCGCCAGGCTTCCGCACCGTTGGCCAGATACCCGTCGCTCATGACCATGACCGGCGTCATGTACCTCACGGCGATTCTGAAGGCCTCCAGCACTGTGGCGAAACAGTCGGCCGGTGAAGCCGCCGCCAGAACGCAAATCGGTGCCTCGCCATTACGTCCGAGGATGGCCTGGTTCAGGTCGGCCTGCTCGGTCTTGGTGGGCAGCCCGGTGCTAGGCCCGCCACGCTGGACGTTGATGACCACGAGCGGCAACTCGGTCATGACCGCAAGCCCCATACCTTCGCTCTTTAGGGCCACGCCGGGCCCGCTCGTGCCCGTCGCGGCAAATGCGCCCGCGTAGGCGGCGCCGATAACGGCGATCATGGCCGCGATTTCATCTTCTGCCTGGAAGGTGCGAACGTCGTAATTCTTGTAGCGCGAAAGGTCATGCAGGATGTCGCTGGCCGGCGTGATCGGGTATGTGCCGTAAAACAGCGGCTTCCCCGCCAAGCGGGCCGCCGTGATCAAACCGATGGCCGCCGCTTGATTGCCGCTGACCTTCCGATAGGTCCCGGGAGGAAGCTTCGCTTTCGGGATCGTGTACCGAGAGCGAAACATCTCTGCAGTCTCGCCGAAGTAATAACCGGCTTTGAGTGCCTTGGTGTTGGCGTCGAGAACCGCCGGCATGGTGCCGAACTTCTCCTCGATCCAGCGCAGGGTCGGCTCCAACGGGCGATCAAAGAGCCAGTACACCACCCCCAGGGCGAAGAAGTTCTTGCAGCGGCCCGCAGCGCGCGGGGTCAGACCCGTATCCTTGCAGGCTTCGCCGTTGAGCTTCTCGATCGGAATTCGATGAACTCGATACTCTCTCAAAGAGTCGTCTTCGAGGGGGTTAGATTGAAGGCCTGCTTTCTTGAGGTTGTTCTTGGTGAATGCATCCTCGTTGACGATAAGAATCCCGCCCTTCTCGAGATCAGCGATGTTGGCTTCGAGCGCGGCGGGATTCATGGCGACCAGCGCATCCAGCCGATCGCCTGGCGTGCGTAGAGGGCGCGAGCTGAAATGCAATTGAAAACCGCTGACGCCGGCCACCGTCCCGGCCGGGGCGCGGATCTCCGCCGGGTAGTCGGGCATGGTGCTGACTTCGTTCCCGAAGATGGCCGATGTGTTGGTCATCTGCGTGCCAGCGAGCTGCATGCCGTCGCCGGAGTCACCGGCGAAACGGACGACAACCTCATCCTGCTCGATAACTTTGAAAGTCTGTTCGCTGGCCTCTTCGGCAGCGCTGGTGACGGACATGGTCCCTGGGACTCCTCAAAGACGCTAAGCGAAGCGGCGACCGGACACTTGCGGCGTCGCTCTCGCGCGATGACCAACTCGTTCGTTGCCCGCCTGGGACCGCCGCGGCCCCGACTTCACTGCCCGGCCGCTTAGGGCAGGTTAAGACGGCGACTTCCCACTCGAAAGAGCAGGGTGGCAACAGGAAAGCGGGCTCCCATCTGGGTTATAGGCGATTCCCCCTCATTAGGCACGGCCCGATACCGGAGCGGCAAAAGCGGGATGCACCAGTCAAAGTCGAATGTCTCCACGCCTCAGCAAGGTGGACCATGCTTCGAACATCGGCGTGGGAACATTCAGGCGAATTCACCGGTCCGCTCCAGGCGTGGACACAGCGTGAGGAAAGATAAAAGCTGCCCTGGGAAGATACAAGGCTCTGCAGCCAAGGCACGTGTTTCAATGGCAAGACGCGTGCCCACCGCCGGAAAATGCCGTGGGACGCGGGGCTACGACCAGAAAACCGACGAAGCCGGCTGACGTCAGGCATTTGATCGGCCGAGGAGCGACTTCCTCGACGAACGATCGTTCAGCCCGGTTCCGGGGCACGGTTCCAGTGGGTCGCCCACGTGAAATAAAGGAGCGGGGCTCCCGTAGTCTTGGCT
>CP070718.1:3641896-3654919 GCA_020350565.1 Phycisphaerales bacterium | reverse complement strand
CTGGACGGTCGCCGCTACTCCGCCTCGCCAGCAGGGAGAAGAGGCACATTGCCAGTAACAACAAGAGGATCGCTACGATGAGCAAGAACACGACAGGCATGCCCTGCAGAGAGAACTCGATCAGATGCTCGGTGACCTGCGGAAGCTGGGCGTCAAAATCCTGAAAGATTGCCCTGAACCTGGGCATGACGATGATGAGGATGTAGCTCAAGACCAAGAACGAGGAGCACAGCATGAACAGCACATAAGCCGGCGCATGCCGACGCGTGTGCGTCTCTTCGTCCAGCCGCTCGTTCAGCATCTGCTCCAGGCTGGACAGTGCCTGGACGGTCTGGCCCGTGTATTCGCTTTCACGCAGGAACGAGACCAGCGTGGGCGGACAGCCGGGTACGGCCGCCTCGAAGGCCCTATAGAACGGATAGCCTGCGTCAAGCAGGTCGGCCATCTGATCCAGAGCGTCGCGAGCGCGTCTTGTCAAACCGAGGGCGGCCGCCCGCAACGCAGGTGCAAGCGGCAGGTTGAGGCGCGTAGCGGTTGCGGCGTGCGTGACGATTGTCTGCAATCCGACGGTTTGCCGGAACCGCCGTCCTCGCGAGGTGAATCCGTGCACCGAAAGGCTTCCTTTCTCGCCTGAGAAACCCCAGGTGATTGTCCCCTTGATCGCCAGCAAGAGGCGAATGATGAACCACAGCGCGCCCAGGATGAGCAAAGCAGCGACGAGGGGAATGTAAATGTCCATCAGCGCCCTCTCCTAAGCCACCGAATCGAACAGGTTTATCATGGGCATGAAAAGCGACAGAATGCAGGTCCCAATAATCGCGCCCACAACGACGATCAGAACGGGTGCCAGCCAAGTCCGCAGGATCGACTGGTTGTACTTCGCACGCGCTTCGTAGGACCGGGCGAGTTGCACAAGCGCCTCGGGCAGGTTATTGCGCGGAGCACAAACCTCGACGGTGTACCCGAATATGGGCGGGATCAATCGGGCCGATTTGCAGGCCTCGAAGACGGACTCTCCTTGCTCCACGCGTGTCGCCAACTGCTCAGCCTCTTGGCGGGCTGAAGGGCTGGCGGTGGCGTCGGCCGCCATGCGTATCGTCTCGGGTAAGGGGACGCCGCTGCCGACCGCGAACGCCGTCCCTCTCATGAAGCGGGCCACGATGGAATCACGAATCAGACGCCCCAGAAGCGGCAAAGCGTGCACTGACCGTTCAAAGCGGCGTTGGCCCTGCGTGGAAACGCGCGTCGTCAAGTACCAGAGCACCAGAAACCCAATGAAGACGGCAAGGACAAAAAGGATCTGCGGCAGGTGATCCGCGATGCTGAAGACAAAAACCGTGATCCCCGGAAGCCGCGTATCGAACTCCAGGATGATTTCCTTGAACCGCGGAACGAGATAAGCCAGTACGAAGCAGAACAGTGACAAGGCGATGATCAGAACCGTGAGCGGGTAGGTGACGGCTTCGGCGATCAGTCGTCGCGTGTCCGAAAGCAACCGCAGGTGATGAGAGAGGTTGAGCAGCGTGCCTGCCAGTTGTCCGCTCTCTACGCCCGCTCGAATGACGCGACCGTAGAGGGCGGGAAGACGCCCTCCATGCTTTTCGAGTGCCCGGTCCAGCGGTTCGCCTCGTTCGATGTCGTCGGCGGTTTCGTTAAGCATGTGCTGGATGTCGGACGAGCCGACGTCCCGCGCCAACTGGCGCAAACCGGCGTCCAGGCAGAGCCCCGTTTGTGCGAGCGAGGCCAACTGCTCGTTGAAGAAGATGAAGTCCTCGTGGCCGATAAAGCGGCGAGATGGGGGCTCCTTACTCGGCGAGGCTTCGATGTTAACCAGACCCATTGAGCTCAGTTGCCGAACGACTGCTTCAGGGGCTTCCGCCTCGATCACACCGCTGATGGCAGTTCCGGCTCGTGTTTGGGCGGTATAGTCGAACCTCTTCATCATCGGGTCCTTGCTTCAGGAGATTCCGGGCGAGGGAATCATCTCGCCCGCTCTTCGATCTCTGGCACACCTGAGCCCAGCACGCGGGCCACTTCCGCTTCGTCAGTGATCCCGCCTGTTACCAGCAGGCCGGCACATTCAAGAAGGTCGGGCCCCTGCTTCTTGAATCGCGCTCGCAGTTGAGTGGTTGTCGGAGATTGGAGCATGAGTCGTCGAGTGGGCTCGTCGATTCGGGCCAATTGTGCGACGGCGGTTCTTCCTGAGTAGCCCGTCCCCAGGCATCGTTGGCACGCCGCTCGAGAGTCAAGGTCACATTCGTGACACGTTCTCCGCAGCAGCCGTTGCGAGCAAACCATGGTCAGCGCGCTGACGAGTTGGTACGGAGCGATGCCCATATCAAGGAAGCGCAGGATCGTTTCGGCCGGGTCCGCGCTGTGCATGGTAGTGAGAATCAGATGCCCTGTGAGGGCCGCCTCGATCGCGATGCCCGCGGTCCGACTGTCTCGCACCTCGCCGATGAGAATGACCTGCGGGTCCTGCCGCAGCAGGGAGCGCATGCATCGCTCGTAGTCGAGTTCGCCGTACGGGTTGATCTGAATCTGGGTGACGCGATCGATGCGCTGTTCTACGGGGTCTTCGAGCGTAATGACGCTGCGTTCGGAGGCGTTGGCTGCCAGATGGCGGATCATGGCATACTGGGTGGTCGTCTTTCCGCTGCCGGCCGGTCCCGTCACAACAATCAGCCCATCCGGCCGCATAACGGCTTGCCCGAGCGCGCTCCATTGTTCTGGCGGCAGCCCGAGTCGATCCAGGGCGTTCAGATCGCTCCTGTGGCCGAAGACTCGGACGACGGCACGCTCGCCGCGAATGGTGGGAAAGGTGGCAATACGCAGATCGACCGGCTCTTGCTGGCCGTCGCCGTGTGCCTCGGGCCATTGCACGCTGCCCTCCTGGGGTATGTCGACCCGATACGTCAGCAGTGAGGCGAGGACCTTAAGCCGTGAGAGAACGTTCTCGGAGAGCCGTTTGGGAACGGTTTCGAAATCAAGGAGTTGGCCGTCGATCCGCAGACGCACAAGCATCTCGCCGCCGGTCGGCTCGAAGTGGAGGTCCGTTGCGCCCGCAGTCAACCCGCGCGCCAGCAGGTCATCAACCAGTGCCGTTACGTCATGGGCTTCGTGTTGGCGAGTTGCGCGCGCGATGGCGATCACTCCGCTTGCAAACACACACGCGGCCTACCGTCCTTTTCCTGAAACGTCGCAGGGCCGGATATGTTATCCACGCTTCAAGTGGTACTCGAATCGCGGCATTGGCGGGCAAGAGCAGAGGCCAAGCAGGCGGGTGGGTGAGATCGAGCTGGAGGCCAGGGAGCGAGTGGGGCGCCCTTCCCGTAGCGGTTCAGCGGCGGGAAGGGGGTAATGGCCCATGCGCGGTGGTGAGTCCGTGGAACTCCAGGGCGCAGGCCGACGGCAACGATCGGCCCCTACAACCGGACCCTGCGAAGGTCCGCGTTGATAAGGCACTCCATCTTGCAGGCTACCTGACCAGCGTTGGCGTGTTCGCTTCACCGTCGCCGAACAGGTTGTCTAGGACGGCCTCATCGACGTGAATGATGCTGCCACCGCCCAGATCAATCGTGCGAGCGATCAGCGTACCGAAGTATTCGGCATTCCCGACGAGTACCAGGTCCGTATCCGGAGCGATCACGGCGCCGTAGAAGCCGGACCCGCCGGCCAATTTGAGCTCGTCTCCCGTGCCGTAAATCATCAGGTTTGCCGGGTCCCAGGTAACGTTGACAACCCCGCCGCCGCCGAACTTCCCATCCCCGTCGACATAAATCACGGTGGGGCCTGTGACCGTGATCGTAGACTGCCCCGTCATGATCACAGATTCGAAGTAGTACGTACCGGGCTCCAGGGTCAGGTTGTCGTCCGACGACAGACGGATTCCCCCGCTCTGCCAGGGGTCGTTCCCAAGATCGGTGAGCGTAATCGTATCGTTGTTGTTGTAGAACCTTGCCTCTGAGGCGTCGACGACCGGAGGTTCAAGCTGGTGTGGGAGCATCGAAACCACGCCCCAGATCTCGCCCGAGCCGCCGGCTATATCCACCGTGTAACCGGGCCCACACATCACATCACCACGAATGTCGAAACTCCCGTTGAACTCGACATCCTCATTGCAGCAGATGTCGCCGTTCTGCTCGATGTTCCCGGGCCCATAGGATCCCAACCGCGAGTCGTAGCTGTCGGTCTCAATGGTGCCGGACCCGAAGGCGTTGACCACTCCCCAGATGCCGCGGCAGCGGCCCGAGTCCGACAACGCGACCGCCTCTCGCGCGACTTCCGTGGCGCCAATGCCGAAAATCCGAGCGAAGAAGAGACCGATCCTGTCTTTGTGCCCTACGACGCGCACCGCGTTGGGGTAGATGTCGTCGTCCATGCTGCTGGCGGGATAGAACGTCCTCGTCGTGTGCTCCCAGTACCCGACTATTGCGTCCGTTTCCTCGGGCACGAGCACCTCCTTGCCGACGTAGTGCTTAATGGCATATTCCACGCCTCGCGCCTCACCATCCGCTTCGTTATCAGGCAGCGCACTGGCACCTGCAAGCGCACCGGAATCAACCGCGTTTTGCATCTGCGCGCGCAGGTTGTAAATGAATCCCACGTCAATGGCTAAAGCAGCCATCCCGAAGAGAACAGGCAATACAACCAGCACCATAACCACCGTCGCTCCGCGACGCCGTTCCGTAGCTCTTCCCGAGCCGACCCTTGTCCTGAGCTCGAATCTTCGCATTTCTACACGCTCCCATAGTGAGCGATTCTCGCCGTGAGCGCGATGATTTCGCCCTGTCCCGGCAGACTTGAAGCTAACACCAGCTTACTATAGGCCGAGTATCAAAGCGGAATCCCAGAAAGTCACCAGATTTCTTATCGTCCGAAATCATGGTCCCAGCCATCGTAAGAATCCGTCTTCTTGCCGACATCATTGAGTGCCAAAGATGTGACGCTAAGCCCGAAAACTGATTGTCCTGTTGGCGGCCGGTTGTCCGATGATTACAGGACGCGTGAAGGGCGCTTCCACTGGCACCGACCATCGGGACGAATCGCGTACGGGCCTCCCCCGGGAGCCGCTGCAAGGAAGGACCCTTTGTCGCAGCACGGCAAGCCTTCGGCGGTCGATGGAGCCGAAGTCACGCCGCTGGCGCGCGGCGGACAGCCGAGGCGTCGATTAGAGGACCGCCCCATAATATGGCCGGAGCAAGTGCAGATGTGTTCCTCCCTTTCCGCAGAGTTTCTTTGGAGCTCGTGGTTATTCCATGTCGCAGCGGTCACGGCCTGCCGATGCTACATCGTATAGTAGCCTTGGTGATGCGTATGCAATCGCGAGATTCCGTGCGAAGAAGGGACATCGTGATGGACAGGAAGAACACTCGCCAAGAAGATGTGGATCAGCGGCCACGAAAGTACCGTCGCAAGTTACTGGTCAACCCCATGTTTCAGCTTCGGTACGCCTGTGTCCTTACGGTGGCCATCTTCATAAGCTCGTCTCTGCTGAGCACCGTTCTTTTCGGCATCCTGCACCAGCAGGCGCGGCTCCGGCAAGCATACCCCGGGGTCGCGACGCAGGTATCTTTAATCATACTGCTTGCCGCGTTGGGCTTTGCCGCCTTGACGGCAACCGGGGTTGCATGTTGGTGGTTCGTGGTCAGCCGGCGTGTCTGTGGCCCCCTGATTGTGATGGAACGCTGGCTGAATGAGCTTGGCGCCGGGCGGCTGCCGGACTTGCGGCCGCTACGCCGAAACGATGAGTTCAAAGAGTTCTATGCTGCCTTTTCTAAGATGGTGGAACGTCTGAAAAGGAGAAAGCAGGCGGAGCTTGCCGAATTCACCTCAGCCCTGCACACGGCGTGTTTGACAGCCGACGCAGACGAACATACGCTCCGGGATGCACTCGATACGCTCAAGACCAATCTGGAAAAGTGGCGAAACGACGCCGCCGACTTCCTGTTGACGCAGCCCGAGCAGGTGGAGACCGTGGCGAAACCGAAGGAACGAGTTCCGGCGGACGTGCTGGCCTGATTCGTCACACGCTGCGCGCCGGGTCGGCCTCGAAAGCAGGGCGACCCGAGTCTGTCACACTCAAAGCACGTCGATTACGAGCCAACTTCCGCGAAGGCGGGGCGGCTAATCTGCACGAACGAAACGACGGTGGTCAAGCCTCTCGCGGCCTCATCCGTATGTGTCGGTGGAACCGCGTAACCTTTCTTTTTCCTCACACCATCGAGCCGAAATGGGGCATGGGCTATCCGAAGTAGTCGGGCTCGTTACCTTGCTTCCATTTGATGTTGCAGCCGGCGCTTGGCTTCTGCTCTACCGACGCGTTCTGGCCGGCGAGCAGGGCATCCATCGCCGCACGCAGGTCCTTACCGGTTACGGGGATGTCGCTGCCCGGACGGCTGTCGTCCATCTGGCCACGGTAAACGAGCTTCCGCTGCCCATCGAAAAGATAGAAGTCCGGGGTGCAGGCCGCTCGGTAGGCCTTGGCCACTTCCTGTGTCTCGTCAAACAGATACGGGAACGTGTAACCAGCGAGTTCGACCTCCTGAGCCATTTTGGCAGGACTGTCGTCCGGGTACTTTTTGATGTCGTTGCTGTTGATCCCGACGACAGCAACGCCGCGTTCCTGGTACGCCCGGCCCAGCTTGGCCAGTTCCGTCCGGATGTGCTTCACGTAAGGGCAGTGATTGCACATGAAGATCACCAGCAGGGCGGGTGCATCCGCAAAATCCTTCAGGGTAAAGGTCTTCCCGCCCGAATCCGGCAGGGAGAAATCCGGCGCTTGCGTTCCCAGCGGCAGCATTGTCGAAGGTGTTACGACCATCGCTTTCCCTCCGCTTTACGATTGAGGCTTTTTACTTGCGGGCCGGCAAGCGCGAATCGACTGCTCTGCCCCGATATATCGGAAAGGGCCACTTGCTCTTGTCGGCGCGTGGGCCGACCGTGTGTCAGCGACAGTGGGCGTCAATCCGCCATCACTTTGTACACTTGGTCGTGCTCTCTTGCGTGCTCGACGACCTGGACACCCACTTCGTCGCCCACCTTGGCCGTTGGGACCGCTGCGCGGTCGATCTGCATCGAGTCCAGTTTCTGGGTGAAGTCCGACGTATGGCCCACGAAGTGCAGCGTATCACCGACGTGCAGCTCGCCTTCGGTGATCTTGATGGCGGCTACATGAGCCTTGCCGAAATAGTGAGTCACTACGCCAACGAGTTGCTCGGACATCGCAATCCTCCTTACGTACCTTGGATGGAGATGACGGGCCAATTATATCGGTGCGTGCGTGGCACTCAATCCCCACGCGACCAACAGGCCGCACACAACCTCCCCGCCCGCCACGCCAATGTCGACGTCGGGGGATCCGCCCACAACGAGGAAAATACCGGGCAAGCCAAGCCGCCCGCCGTTCCACCATCCGTTCCATTGGAAAAATCTTGGACCGTTGTCCAAGAAGCTCATCAGAGCTTGCGGAAGTCCCGACTTTCGTTAGCCTGGAGGGACGGTTCAGGGGGGATTCCGCACGGCAATATACTTGCCGATCAGGGAAAGGACTGGGCGGAGTAAACCCGGATTCTCCATCTCACGACGCTCGCGCGTCTGAGGTTCCATTTCCGTGGCTTCGAAATCTGGAGGCCCCATGGAGCTACGAGACCGATTCCAGGGAGCGATGGTCGGCTTGGCCGTGGGTGACGCACTGGGCAGACCGACGGAATTCATCACCACGCTCGAGGCCATCCATGAGCGCTTCGGCCCGGAAGGCGTAACTGACTTTGTTGCGGACTGGCATCCAGCGGGGACCTACACCGATGACACGCAGATGTCATTATGCGTCGCCAGGGCGCTGCTCAAGGCCGGGCGCGGCACACTGGATGAACTGATGACGGTGATGGCGGAGGAGTTTGTTGCCTGGGACCGTTCGCCGGAAAACGACCGTGCTCCGGGTGTGACCTGTCGGGCCGGCTGCGAGAAACTTGCCAAGGGCGTCCCCTGGCGTGAGGCCGGTGTTGCCGAATCCAAAGGTTGCGGCAGTGCCATGCGCACGGCACCGATCGGCCTTCATTATCTTGAGGATGAGGACCAGCTCATTGAGGTTGCCCGGGCAAGCTCCCTGCTCACGCACGGACATCCGACGGCGCTGGCTGCAGCCGCCGGGACCGCACTGCTGGTGGCGTGGGCGGCAAGAGGTGAGGACCCGCCTGAGTATCCGGCGCGTCTGGCCAAAGTCATGATCGACATGGCGGACGGGAAGGAGGTGGCCTCTCTGGTGCAGCGAATCCCAGAAGTGCTGACCGAGCCACCGGAGGCCGTGTTGCACCACGGTGGCCTGGGCGAGGCCTGGACCGGGGAGGAGGCCGTGGCCAGCGCACTGTATTGTTTCTGTCGTAGCCCGGAGGACTTTCGCCAGACCGTTACGGTTGGCGCCAATACTGTCGGTGATTCCGACAGCATCGCCTGCATCGCCGGCGCTATCAGTGGGGCCTTCAACGGCATCAGCGCCGTTCCGAAGTCCTGGCGTGAACAAGTCGAAAATTCCGCGTATCTCCATGAAATCGCGGTCGACTTGCTGGCATCCCGATGTGCAATCGGATGAACGAATCCTCTGAGGGCACGTAAGTACCGCCGGCATCCCTGCCGGCCAAGTTCAGTAGAGCCGGCGTCCCTGCCGGCGTGGGTGCAAGTTTCGCCAGCGGCATGGCTTCTGTTGGACCGGCACGGAGACCGGTCGTGCTCAGTACCGTCGGCATCCTTGCCGGCCTGCCCCGCGGTCACGGAAGGGACTCGATATGGCGGATGTCGATCTTCGGTCACGGTTTGCAGGGGCCCTGACGGGCACCTTCGTCGGCGACGCCCTGGGTGCGCCCTTCGAAGGCCGGCCGTCCGCATACGTGGCCGGCAACTGGAACGGTGCGAAGTCAATGATCGAAAGCC
The DNA here is from genome assembly GCA_020350565.1 of Phycisphaerales bacterium. Taxonomy (GTDB): domain Bacteria; phylum Planctomycetota; class Phycisphaerae; order UBA1845; family UBA1845. The sequence continues at coordinate 3,645,991 of CP070718.1, read as the reverse complement.
GACGGGGATGCGGCGCCTACACCGATGACACGCAGATGATGATCGCCGTTGCCGAGTCGCTCGCCGCCTGTGGTGCGTTCGATGGGGAGGACATGGCCCGATGCTTCGTCGACAATTATGAGCCGCATCGTGGTTACGGTGGCGGCGCGCGACTTGTGTTATCGGCTTTGACGCAAGGCTGTCCATGGGATCGGGCCGCCACCATCGTTTTTCCCGACGGTTCTTTCGGCAACGGTGCGGCCATGCGCGTCGCGCCCGTGGGCGTGTTCTATCATCACGATCTGATGCAACTGCGAAAAGCGGCAGAGGACTCCGCGTCGATCACTCACGCCCATCCGCTGGGCAAGGAGGGAGCGGCGTTGCAGGCCTGTGCGGTCGCCCAGGCAACGCGGGCTCGTGCAGGTTCGGTCGATCCGCTGAAGCTCCTTGACGAGCTGCAGGCATTTGTTCGCTCGGAGCGCAAGCCGTTTCCCGCGAAGCTCCTGACAATTGGAGAGCTTTTGCAGTCGTCTCCGTCGGTCAATGAGGTAGTATCGCTTCTGGGCAACGACGTGAGCAGCATGACGGCCGTGCCCGCCGCAATTTACGCCTTCCTTTCCCATCCGGATTCCTTCCAGGAGACGGTCACCTACGCGATCCATCTAGGCGGAGACACGGACACGATCGGTGCCATGGCCGGAGCGATTGCCGGCGCGTACCACGGAGCACGAGGAATCCCAGGCGAATGGCTCGATCCACTGGAGAACACCGGTAAAGGTCGGGATTATGTCTTGCGGTTGGCTTCCAGTCTCTACGAACGCCACTTGGCTATGCGGGAGGCCCCGCAGGCGGAGAGCCCCGGGTAGACTCAGTATTTCGCAGAGGACGGGGCAGGGCAGAGGACCCAATACACCGGATCCAGGAATCGGCACCTACCACGAATAGGATTCCGGCGCCGGCCCGCCCGGGCCCGGCCAGATCTCATCGAGTCTCTTCATCTCCGCATCGTCAAGCTTGACACCCTGGGCTTTCACGCTGTCCGTCAACTGATCCAGGGTGCGGGGCCCGATGATCGGCGCGGTGACGGCCGGGTTCGCCATCACCCACGCCAAGGCGACGTCGGCCGGCTGCTTGCCCGCTTCCTTGCAGAACTCTTCATACGCCTCCACCTGGATGCGGTGTTTCCCGAGTCTTCGTTGGGTGCCCTTTGAAGCCCGCCGCCCCTTGCCGGCTTGTTCCAGAATCCCGGCGAGCATCCCACCGCCGAGCGGACTCCATGGAATGACCCCCATCCCGAAGTGCTGGGCTGCGGGAAGCACCTCAAGTTCTACCGTTCGGTCCGCGAGACTATAAATGCACTGCTCGGAAACGAGGCCGACGATGTCCCGCTGCCGTGCCAACATCTGGGCTTCAGCAATGTGCCATGCCGGGAAATTGCTGCTGCCGACGTAAAGGACTTTCCCTTCCCGCTTGAGCTGCTCCATCGCCTCCAGTGTCTCTTCGAGTGGTGTCTCGCGGTCGATGATGTGCGTTTGATACAGGTCGATGCGGTCGGTCTGCAGGCGTTTCAGGCTGGCTTCGCAAGCACTGCGGATGTGGTAGGCGGACAGACCGCGATCGTTGGGACCCTCGCCCATCTCGCCACAGACTTTGGTGGCCAGCACGATGGACTCCCTGCGGCCTCCACCTTGGGCCAGCCAGCGACCGATGATCTTCTCCGTCCAACCGCTCTTGTCCCAGCCATAAATGTCGGCGGTGTCGAAGAAGTTGATGCCTAGCTCGAGCGCTTTGTCCATGATGGCGTGGCTGTCCGGCTCCGACGTGTCCGGCCCGAAGTTCATCGTGCCCAGACAAAGGCGGCTGACCTTCAGTCCCGCGGTACCCAGACGCACGTATTGCACGTCCATTTGTAGACCCTCCGGCTTGTCGCGAGCCTCTTTCACTCAGGCATATGCACCGTTCGAACTACTGGTTAAAGAACTTGCCCATGAACTCCGCCCAGTTGAGCAGGTCGAAGTCATCGTCGGGGCTCGTGTGCCTCGTCACATCGGCGAAGGCAAGTGCACGCATCCCGACAGCATGCTCTTCGATGTGAGCCGGAATCGGCTTCCATCTTTCCTGACAGGAGAAGGCCACGATCTCTTGCAAGGGCGAGCCCAGTAAGCATGGCAGTTCGTCGCCGGGGATGACGACCGGATCACGACTGACGTTTGCCTTCCACTGAAATCCCATTCTACCAGATTGGGCGCTGGATTTCTCGATCGGAGAAGGGCGTTCTCAGCGGCCACGTGCGCGCGCCACGTCGGTTTACGTGCGCTCATGACTTCGCGATTCTCACGATCCGCGACACAGGGTGAGACGGCGCCGCAAGCGGCTTGCTTCGCGAATGAACCGGAGTAGACTGACTTACATGGCAGGTGCCGTCCCATCATTCGCTTTATCTCCCGATGCGGCCTGGAACGCGCTTCCAAAAGCATTGGGCACTGCGTTGGAGCATCTCGGGTCAACGATTGACGTTGAGGATCTGGGGGCCGTAATGGGACTCCCGGTCATGTTGGCAGCGCCGCGGGATAATGGGCCCCTGGAGCAGTGGGCGGGCATGGCTCGCGATGCGTTCCTCGTGAAAGCCGCTCATCTTTTTGGCATCCCCATTCGGGAGCTTCATCCGCCGGAAGCGGCTCGCGGACTTGAGTCGGCGGACGAGTTTGTCCAGCACTTCGATGCAAGCTATCGTCCTTTGATCCTGCGAGCGCTGGAGCACGGCCAGCCGGTGCTGGCCTGGCTCAGAGCGAACGACTTCGGCAACGAGTTCCCGATTTGGGGACAGATCGTGGACCCTGCTGAGCAAGGCATCGGCCTGAAGGCGGCCTTCTGCGCGGCCGCGGCTTCATCGGCTTCGTCAGGTTCCGTCGTCGTCACGCTTTCCAGGCCGCCTGTGCAAGTCTACATTGTGGAGGAGACGACGCCCGCGGCTCCTCCGCCCGCAGCGATCCGGCGTTATGCTTGGGATCATTGGCAGGCAATCCTCTCCAATCGTGTCGGTGATCGATTCGGGGTGATCACCGGGCCCGGTGCGTTCGATGCGTGGATTGACCGGCTGGATTCCGGGTCCGAGGGGTCCGAGGGCGCCGCCGCGGTCGTGCGTGGTCACCAGTGCCTTGCCCGGGCAACTGTAGCCGCCCACCAGGCTGCTGTGGCTTTCATCGACAAGATGCTTGACGAGGGCATCGGTGCAGATATCTCCCGGGGAATGAGCATTCGAGATGCATGCCAGGAAGTGGTGGAGTCGCTATCTCACTCGACGGATGCCTATGACGTGGGCCGAGAATACGCGACGCAGGCCTCTCGCTTGAAGCTCATGAGCCACGTCGCCAGTGCTCGGAGTGCTGCCTCTTCCGCAAGGGTGTGGCTTGAGAGCGTGCCCACCAGGCTGGGTCGTGAAGCCGATTAGGTTCGGCTGGCGAGGTGCATACTCTGACCCGGGCGGCCGTGCACTGCGAAATCGTCGAGGGGCCCCTCCGGCCCGTCGAAAGGCCGCTTTCTCTTTTTTTCTGCGTTTCTCGGCGAGTCCCGTGATTCAAGGGCACGTCTCCGCCGAGTCGGATTGCGCGACGAAGATCCGCCCTCTATATCCAAGTGACTTGGCTTCCTCCCGCCTTGGCCATGGTCCGCTGGCGCGCTATAATCCCCTTTAAACAAGGCACTTGCCGGTGGCCTCGCCATGAAAGGTAAAGTGCATCTGGTCAAAGGCGCACTCTCGGCGAGTCTCGCCAGGAGTCCATTTGGATGCTGTTTCAACCCCCTTTGCCGCCTCGTTATTCGTCGATGAGCGACGCCGAGATGGTTGCCACCATCAAGGAGCATAAGGAGCGGTTCGGCTCTCGCCTGGTAATCCTCGGGCATCATTATCAGCAGGACGAGGTGATTCAGTTCGCCGACTTCACCGGTGATAGCCTCAAGCTCGCCCAGATCGGCGCTCAGCAGAAGAAAGCCGAGTTCATCGTCTTCTGCGGCGTGCACTTCATGGCCGAATCGGCTGACATCCTTACGGGCGACAACGTCAAGGTCGTCCTGCCCGATCTCTCCGCCGGGTGCAGCATGGCGGACATGGCGGAG
>CP070718.1:3636724-3641796 GCA_020350565.1 Phycisphaerales bacterium | reverse complement strand
CTGCAACCGAACGCGCCGTTTTTCGGCTTGCGCCGCTGCGCAAGATTCACAAAGGAGCCCCCCTTCAAAAGAGGAAAAATAGGGTAACTCCCCGGTGGAGCCGCACTGCACGCAGGCATGAAAGACCGGCCAGGAGCCGACGGCTTTGAGCAGACTGCGCTGATAGGCGAAGATGGGGGCGAGGAAACCGGCTGCGGCGGCCAAGGCCTCCAGACACTCGACCAGGGATTCGTAAACGCCGGGGTGGGGATCCCAATCCTCCGTGAGCTGAGCGGTGATCTCGGCTGCATACTCAGCGGCGTGGATGCGGACCAGCTTCTCGCGCAGACCCCAGAAGGTGCGGGCTTGCTTCCATTCGGTCAGAGTCGCCAGTCCGGCGGCAGCCTCTCTTCGGGCGGCCACCGTTAGTTGGCCTACGTCAAGCAGATCGATGCCCGTCGCGAACCGCTTCTTTGTGCCACGTTTAATGCCCTTGGCGATGGCGCGGACCTTGCCATGCTCGCAGGTAAAGAAAACGACAATCTGCGAAGTTTCCGAGTAATCCAGTCGCCTCAGTGCGATGGCTGCGTCCTGGATGATGGCCATGGGCGCATTCTACCGCCCTTGACAAGAGCGACCACATCCATCAAAGGACCCTGAACGCAGAGCTCAGCCGCCAACGCCGCGATCGAGGCCATGCAAAAAGGCAACTGACGTTATGAGCCCAAAGCCCCACGGTTCTGGAACGCAGCGGCCATTCCGCGAGTCGCCTGGGGTGAAGTCACAGGCCGGGGCCGGCGACCCACAAGGAGAAGGTGTCGCCGTCGTCACGGTGACGCTCAACGCGGCGATCGATCGACTGATCGAGGCGCCGGGCCTGCACGTCGGTGGGCATGTCAAGGGCAAGCTCATTCGGCGCGTGGCCGCGGGTAAGGGCATCAATGTCTCGCGGGCGCTGGCACGTCTCGGGGTTAACAGCGTGGCAACGGGCTTTATCGGGAAGGCGGATGAAGCGCTGTACGAAGAGGAACTTTCCCGCCTCGGCGTCGCGAACCAGCTTGTAGTCATCCCGGGCCACACGCGCGAGAACATTACGTTGATCGATCCGACAACCGGCGTCGAGACGCACATACGCGACGCGGGCTTGGCGGTTGGACCGGACGACCTGGAGCGTCTCTCGGCAACGTTGTCCTCGTTGGCCTCGGGAGCGTGCGTGATGGTGCTCTCCGGTTCCCTTCCGCCTGGACTGGCGGCAACGGAAGTGAGATCCGTCATCGAAGCGATCCGCACGCCGAACGTCCGGATCGTGTTTGACGGGCCGGGCACGCTGTTTCGCGCTTTGGCGCAGGAGGCAATCTGGCTGGTCAAGCCGAACCGGCAGGAGCTGTCGGAATGGACCGGAGAGGAGCTCGAATCCGAAGCGGCACTGATCCGCACCGGCGGCCGCCTCGCAGAAAAGATCGAACACGTGCTCGTCAGTTGCGGAGCCGAAGGAGCTTACCTTTTTGCGGAAGGTAGGGTCTTCAGGGGCCGCGTGCGTGGCAACCTGCCCGAAGTCCGAAGCACGGTCGGCTGTGGCGACGTCATTTTGGCCGGTTTTCTCGCCGCGCGACTCCGAGCTTCCTCGATCGAAGAGTCGCTGCGCCGCGCCCTCGCAGCGGCCACCGCCGCCACCACGCACCGAATCCCCGGCGAATTCGATTCACATGATGTTTCGACATTTCTCAGTGCTACGCAAGTTGAAGAACTGGCCCACAACGTGTAGGTCAAGCGAAGGGCCACACCTCAAACCGCAGTCAACAGAGAGATGTCGGAACGGGCCACAGGTATCAATGGAAACTTCAACGCGCCCGTCGCACCTAAGATAGGCCACGCCTGCGACAAACCATCGTACGCCTGCGCGTATCGGCGCTCTCTCACGCTCCTGACTTCACGCCGGTTGCCAGGCCGATTTCCGCGAAGCGCTCGGCCGCCTTTTGCGCCACCTTCCGCTCCACGCTGTAGGAAATACGTATATGGCCGGGCCGGCCGAAGCCGGAGCCGGGGACCACGATGATCCCCTTCTCTCTGAGAAAGCCGCAATACGCAACGTCATCCGGATCAGGAACCTTAGGGAAGATGTAAAACGCGCCGGTCGGCCTGACGACCTGGAAGCCCGCTTTCACCAGCGCCTCGTACAACACCTCGCCGTTCCGGCGATACAGATCCAGGTCCACACGTGCCTCGAGACAGGAGCGAATGGATCGCTGCATCAGAGCCGGGGCGTTGACGAAGCCGAGCGACCGGTTCGTCGTGGCACACGCGGCGCACATGGCATCGATGTCCTCGATCTTCGGCGAGAGCGCGATGTAGCCGATGCGCTCGCCGGCCAGGCCCAGGTCCTTCGAGAAGGAGGTCACGATGACCGAATGATCGTACTCCTTGAACACCGACGGCAATTCGACGTCGTCGTAAACGATGTGACGATAAACCTCGTCCGAGAGCAGGTAGATCGGGTGGCCGTATTTCGCCGACGCGTCGGCGAGCACCTGGGCCATCTCGCGCATCTTCGCGACCGAGTAGATGACACCGGTGGGATTGTTCGGGTTGTTGATGATGACGGCCTTGGTCTTTTCCGTGATGGCCTCGCGCAGTCGATCGGCGTCCGGCTGAAACTCCTCGTCCGACTCGACGATCTTGGCCTTGCCGCCGTGATTGTCCGCATAGAAGATGTATTCCACGAAAAACGGGGCGAAGATGATCACCTCGTCACCCGGGTCCAGCAGGGACTTGAGGACGACGTTCAGCGCCCCGGCCGCCCCGCAGCTCATCAGCACATGGTCTTCCGTGATCGGAACACCCTGCTCTTCGGAAACCAGCGCCGCCACGGCCTTCCGGGTTTCGGGGTAGCCGGCATTGTTCATGTAGCGATGCGTGCCTGGAGGCGAGTCCAGCACGGCGCCCTTCAGGGAGGCAAGGAAGGCATCGGGCGGCTCCGCAATGGGATTGCCGAGCGACAGATCGAGGATGAAATCCGCACCGCGCTCTTTTTTCAGCCGTTCGGCCTCGACGAACATCTTGCGAATCCAGGACGATCGCTGCATCTCCTCGCTGAGCTTCTTCGAGATACTCATGACAAGCCCCTCTTGATCCACTCAAGCCACCGCCAAATCCGCCACCCCAGTCATCTGGCAATCGCCGTGCCTTTAATATAGCCGGGCCCGCTGAAACGGCAACACGAATTGAAACCATCGCGACCACGGAGAGCACGTCTCAGCGCGCGGGGCCGCGCGGATTCCCGCATCAGGCTTGCCGGTCAATCGGGCCATGGGGAGGGGCCCGAGCGAATGTGAGCCATAGCAACCCGTCGCAAAAGGGGCCCGGCCCCGAGTGCAAGTCCACGCACACCCGCGAAAAGGTCAACACCGGAAACATCCCCACCAGCGAGATCGTCATAAGCGGCGGCGTCACGCGCAAAGACCGCGCCCGCCCCCAACTGCGTCCACGACGCCTTCGCCTTGGGGAAGCCGCAGTGAGGAAGAAAAGACACCTTGAACACAAGCCTCTCGGGGGCGGCTTACGCACACCTGTCGCCTGCCCTTCCTTGCCTGCGACGACTGCGCCGGCGCTTACGGACCAGTGCCAATCCGAGCCCAGCGGCTTCATCGACGCCGACAGGTATTTCGAAGTGTCCCAGGCTACGGCCGATCAGAAAGGTCCGGTCAGCGACTCCACCGGCTCATTCTCTCACGCTTGATACGTGAGAGGGCAAAGACTGTGCCGAGCTACGACGCAAACATACCGGAGCAGGCGTCCTCGCCGTTGAATTCACACTGGTGCCGCTGCCCGGTATAGTAGTTGGCGTTTCCCGAAGTCGTGGACGACTCCAAAAACTACCGCAGGTGATGCGGATCGCCTCACATCTGCGTGATTCAGAGACCGAGCCTATCGACACGTCGCGTCGTGGAAAACGGCCAAGCGGTGCCATGTTGAGGCATAAGCGTTCGCGTCCTCCACTTCCTGACTCGGTGCGGACCAAGCCGCGCAAGGCGAGGCGCATCTTTGCGTGGGCCGTGTTTGTCTCTATCGGCGCGCTGCTCGTCTGGGAACGCACCAGCGGCCTCCCAAAGGCAAAGGATGATTACCAGCGCTATCACGACCGCAGCTTCCTCGTAGTTAACGTTGTGGACGGAGACACCGTTGACATCGACGCACCCGATCCGCCGCGCCCCACCACGCGCATCCGACTCTGGGGCGTCGACACACCGGAGGTCGGTCAGGACGGACGCAAAGCGATGCATTTCGCCGCGGAGGCCGGCGACTTCGCACGTGAGAAGCTCCTGGGGCGACGCGTTCACGTCGTGCTGTCACCAAAGCGATCGCGTGACAAATACGGGCGCCTTTTGGCGTACCTCATGCTCGAGCGTGGAGGTCGCATGTTCAACGAGATGCTGGTGGCAGAGGGCTACGGCTATGCCGACCTGCGATTCGAACACCACTACGACCGGCAGTTCCGAACCCTGGAGAAGCGGGCACGAAAACAAGGACTGGGGCTTTGGGCGCAGGTTACTCCCGAGCTGATGCCGGAGTGGCGCCAGCGATTCGAACGGTACGCCGCTGAGACCGATTGACGAGGTTTTATCCGTTCCGGCTTTACGCAATAACGGTCTCCGGAGTGCTCTTTCGATTCCGACTTTGATCCGTTAAAATGGCGCTTTGTTGGGAACCGGGCCGACAATGTGTCGAGCCGGGCTCGATGCAGAACAGGCTGCGTTGGGGGGAAGCAGGAGTTTGGGGTACTCCGAGTGCATCGTTCGGCATCCCCGTATCGCGCCCTTCCTTAAATACAGCCTGCAAGAGGAGGTACTGACATCGGGTGGCGCCTGCGCTCAGTACAACCTTCCTGGAGGTCGAACCAACGAACGAACACGAAGTGACTGCGGGGGCCGTATGCCACACACTGGCACGAACTGCCCTCGCATGGCAACGGCCTGATACGCATTCCATGCCATTTTCGGAGGAGGCACGTTCAGATGTTGAAACCTGGATGGAGTAATTCCATGCGACGGAAACGCACCTATGTTTACGCCGCCGTTTGCGCGGTGTTGGGCGTC
>CP070718.1:3598642-3636624 GCA_020350565.1 Phycisphaerales bacterium | reverse complement strand
ATCTACGACATGCACTTACGGGGCATTGCCGCCCCAGACGATCCATCGCGCGAATTGGATCGGTTCGACATTATGGACTCGATCCAGTCGCTGGGTAAAGGTGCGGCGCGCTTTCGGGCCAGTGAGGTGGGTCGTCACGTCGAGATCGTGCAGTACGTCTGCGACAAACTCGGCTGGGAGAGCAACCGCCTGCGCGGCTACCGGGTTCGCGTGCAGTATCCGCTATTCAGCGCGCAGTACTGTATCGCCTTCGATGCCCCTCCCGTACACCCGTAATCAATTCATTTCCGAGCGCCGAGTTGCCGTCGGGCTGCGTCTTTCTCGGTGTCCTAACGGTGCCGGAAGTCGCCGACCCAGTGCGTCGGCGATGCCCCCTTGAAGTAGTTGTCTTCATCCTCGTCGGCGTCCAGATGGAGCAGCCACAGCCCCGAGTCCGGCGTGCAGGCTGGCCCGTAGTCAATGTGAAACTGCCCTTCATCTTGCGGGTCGACGGTGCCGCCCATATTGCGGTCGCCGGGAGGATGCACACACAAGATCGCGATGTGAATCTGGATGCTATTCACTATGTCATCCGATGCCCGGAGCCTGCCCCGTCCATTTATGACGTCAACAGAATCATCCCTCTGCGACGCTAGCGGCGGACGGCTGTGCTTGGGGGTGCCAGATTGCGCATGGTGATTGGCCCTGCAACGGAGGGTGCGCTGGGCTGTCCAGTGGAGTGAACGGGCGGTAAAAAAACAAGGCCACCATTGAATTGGTGGCCTTGAAGTTGTTGGTACCGTTACCTGGTTTAGTAGCGGTCTCGGCGACCACCACCGCCGCCGTAACCGCCGCGACCGCCGCCCGTGCGCGGGGCACGGGGCCTGGCCTCGTTCACGGTCAGCGTTCGATCGCCGTGCTGCTGGCCGTTCAACGCCTCGATGGCCGCGTCGGCCTCCGCCGCGGACTCCATCTCGACGAAACCGAAGCCCTTACTCCGGCCTGTCATCCGGTCCGTGATCACTTCCGCGCTCAAGACCGTTCCATGTGCCGCCAGCAACGCCTCCAGGTCCGAACTGCTGACATCGTAGCTGAGGTTCCCAACGTACAACTTCTTGCTCATCACAGACTCCTGTCGATGGCACGTGCGACCCGTCGTTTTACTTTCAGGGTCGTGAGTGAAAGCGGCCGACGCAACGGCCTCGAAGGTCGAAAGACGATTTTGGCAGTGCGTTCCAGACTTGGATTCCCTCGTCAGGCGTGTGCCTCGTTCAACGAACCAACTGGCAGAAGTGTACTCGACACCCGGTATAAGTCAACCCCGGTTCCGGGCTCAATCGGCGGCGGTCCGGGCCGTGACCGCGGTCACCCGGTCTCGGAGGGTCCGATTACGCGTCCACCGGCGGTCTGCCCCACTGCACCAGGGCCCATGCCCGGGGAACCGGCTTGCGGGCCCGCCGGAATGGGGCAAGAGGATGTCCCACTTTTGCCGGTGTCCGGCAGCTTTCTGTGACCCGCAGGCCTTGGTCGCGAATAATCGGCCGAGGGGGGCCGGGCCGCACTTTTTCAACGGACGGACAGGACTCCCGCCGGCGCATCGCCTCCGCGGACGCCTCCGTGGTATTCTCCTGTCCTGCGCCTACCGCCAGCAGGGATCGGGCTTACCTTCGCAATCGCCGTAGTACAGCTTGGTCAAGCCTATATCGGCGGGTTTGATGGTGCCGTCGCATTGTATGTCGTAGCGGCAGAGCGACTCCAGGTCGGTCTGGCCATAGAAGAACTTGATCAGTCCGACGTCAGTCGGCGTCACCTGGCCGTCACCATTGGCATCGCCGAGGCAGACGGGAGGGTTGCTCGTCAAGAAATTACAGCATTCCAGGCCCGTGCACTCGCATTCGTCCGGAACGCCGTTTTCATTCCAGTCGAAGCTGTTGCCGTCAGCGATGTCGCAGGAGTCCGCCGATCCGTTCTCGTTGCAGTCGGGCTCGCACTCGTCGGGCGTGCCGTTTCCGGTGCAGTCCTCGCTTGTACCGTCGGCAATATCGCATTCATCCGGAACGGCATTCTCGTTGCAGTCGGCACTCGTGCCTTCGGCGAGGTCGCAGATATCTTGGACCCCATTGTCATTGCAGTCGTCCTGGGGCTCGAACTCGTCGGCGATGCCGTTGTTGTTGCAGTCTCTTGACATAGCGCGGGTCACGAACAGCCCGCGTCCGTCAATGAGGACTGAATCTTCCTCGGGCGCCAGCCAGCCTGCGACCGCCAAATAATCGATCGCGTGGCTGCCGGGCGGAATATCGAGCTCGACCTCGCCGCTCTGGTGCCAAGGCCCGTCGTCCACGCGCCATTGAATGCCCGCGTCAGCGGCCTCCTGCGGGGTCAGCGTTAACTGGATGAATCCCGCCACAGGAATGACCTGAGTCACCGTGACGTCCCAAGGACTGCCGGTCTCACCGGGCGCGGTCACCCGGATCGCACCGATGCGCTGGCCGGGTCCCGCGTTGACCTCGTAAGCGGCCTCGACGGTGCCGTCACCTTCTCCGCTGAGGCCGGAGCTGATGCTCAGCCAATCGGCACCGCCGGTGATCTGGGAGGTCCATGGCGTCTGCTGACCGTCGGCGATGTGGACATTAAACGTTGCAGTGCCATCTTCGCTTCCCACGGTTTGATCGAGCGGCGTAACCTGGGAGGGAAGACCGGATGCGGTCACCTCGTCAACCACGGTCAACGTGAAGATATCGGTGTCCCATCCATCGCAACCGTCACTCACCGAGACCGTGATCTGGCAGGTGCCGAACCAGTCTGGGGCGGGTACCGCGTCAATGTAGCGGTTCGCGTCGATGATCACACCGCAGTTCGGGTCCGGGTCGCCCTCGATGGCGAACATGAGGGCACTTGCGGGCGTGTCGGGATCGGCCGCGTACGCCCAAAGGTCGACCGCATGAACGTAGCTCGAGTTCTCAACCACATCGACGTCGGGAACGCCTTGGAGCGTGGGCGGAGTGCTGTCCGAACAGACGGTGAAGCCGAACGTATGGGCTTCGGCCAAGCCGTTCCCGGCCAAATCCTGGAGCGAGCTCGTGGCTGTCACGGTGACGTCTTCGCCCGCAAGGATGGGCATTGTGGGTCGAAGCGTGAAAGTCTTCGTAAAGGGGTCAAAGGCGCCCTCCCAGTCAACCAGACCGCTGACCGATCCAACGACCGACAGCGTGCTGGTGTCGAACATCTCCGGGTGCATGAACTCATCGAAGCGCACGGTGATGGTCGGATCGGGCTCGTCTTCGTACGAATGCCCGTTGACTCGTGGTGCGCGCGTCTCGAAGGGGCTGTAGAACACCCAGTCCACGAGCATCGTCGCATCCGAAGCCGGCGGGCCTTGTCCCCAGGTCGAGTCACAAGTCCAGTTCGCCAGGCTGACGGCGGAACGATGCGGCGGCACGGGATCGGTAATCGTCGCGATCACCATCTCGTCGACCATGAAGTCGACATGATCCTCGTACCAGTCGAAGCCATATACGTGGTAGTCCTCGCTTGGGAAGCAGTCGATGATCTCTGCCAGTTGATCGGTGGCCTCGTCGACGCGCGTGCCGAACTGGACTGAGCACGGTGGTGCCTGGAGGTCGTCGGTGGCGAAGTGGATGACGATCTCACTGACCTCGCCGCGGTAGTTGAAGAAGCTGTTGACCACGCCGGCGACGTCGGCCGTCTTGATCTTGGCGCGATAACGCCCGAAGTGGAGATCGGCGCGCAGGGTGTCGATTCGTCCTCCCTTGCACTCACCGGCTGGTACGGTGATCGCCAGAACGCCGTCGTTCTCGTCTTGCGGCTCTTGCGTGCTGACGTATTGAGGCTCGAACTGCACCCCCTCGTCGATACCGGGGCACACCTCGTTGTCGTCGAAATCCCAGCAGGCCGATGACTTGGCCCATGTGCTGTTGTCTCTCTGCTCGGGGGCGAAAGCGTAATTGAACTCATCCAGGATCGGCTCGGGCAGGCGGTCCGGACGCGGAAGATCGATCTCCCACGCGCCTCGTCCCAGGGTGGCGATCACGACGCGGTCAAAGTTGGGATCGATCCGGATGTCGTTGGCCGGCACATTCGGCAGATTGGTCCCGACCTTGTCCCAGGACTGACCTTCGTTGAATGAGAAAAACACGCCGGTGTCAGTGCCCAGGAGGATCGTTCGACCGGCGTCGGTTCGATCAACAGCTACGGCGTTCACGGGCACGTCGGGCAAATCACCGTCCAGCGTCACCCAGGTGTCACCCCAGTCCGTCGTCTTTCGGATTTGATCGACGCCGAACCGGGCCCCGCCGAGGTAGACGATGCTGTCATCGAGAGGGTCAATCGCGATTTCACGAGTGGTTCGGGGCCAGCCGGTAGCATCCGTCAGCTTGACCTCCCAAGTCTGGCCGCCGTCCATGCTGACGAGAATTCGATGGTCGTTGGTAGCGGCGTAGACCGTCTGTGGGTTGGATGGTGCGATCGCGATGGATCGGATCGCCGCGGGCGCACCGCCGGTCAGATCCCCGCTGATGGCCGTCCAGGACTGCCCTCGGTTCAGGCTTTCGTAGATCCGATGCGTACCGTAAAGGAGACGGTCCTTGTTGGTCGGATCGTAAACGATCGGCGGCAGGAAGCAGTTGCGGTCGAGTCCGTAGATGCCGTTGCTGGACAGGGAAAAGGAATTGCCGCCGTTGGTCGAGCGGTACAGGTTCCCGGTCCCCTGGAGCTCGGCGAACATGGTGTTTGGCGTCTCCGGGTGAAGGGCGGTGTGGCCGCCATCACCTCCAAGCCGATGCGACCAGGCCAACGCCGAATCGCGCCGGTTCGTCCCGTTGTCCTGCGTACCGCCGAGCACGAAGATCGGGTTTGTCGGGTGGAGTGAGATGCCGGGGTAGAACTGAATCACGTTGATCGTGTCGTTGCGAGCGAACCAGGTGTCGCCATGATTGGTTGTGTAGTGGATGCCGCCATCGTTTCCGCAGATCAAGGCGCCGACAGCGTCATAGGCGAAGGCATGCATATCCACGTGAGGCGGAGTGACATCCTGCCAGATACCACCTCCGTCCGTCGTACGCAGCATGGTCACGCCGCCGACGAACGCAATGTTGGGATTCGTCGGATGCACAATGGCGACACTGAGGTACCAGCCGTAGGTAGCCTGGAAGTTTCCCGTGTTCCTGGCCTGCCAGAAATCTCCACCATTCTGACTTCGGTAAACGAAGAGCAGCTCGGCTCCGCCGCCCGACTCATCCGATGGCTCGGTGATGATGGCGTACATCAGGTCCGGGAGGCTCGGGGCGATGGCCAGGGTGATGCGGCCCACGGGGACAGTTGGGAGTCCCTCCGTCAACTTGGTCCAGGAGTCCCCCCCGTCCATGGATCGGTAAATGCCGTTGTCGGGGTGGCCGAAGATGTCGCCGATGGCCGCGAACAGGATGTTCGGGTCGGTCGGGTGCATCCAGACGTCGGAAGCGGCCACGGGCGGCAAACCGTTGAGCAGGTGCTCCCAGGTCTCACCGCCGTCCGTGGAACGGAAGACACCGAGCGGGCCGTTCTCACCAGGGTGCCCTTTGGCCGCATTGCGTGCAGGAAAGCCGCCGGCCTGCATGATGGACGCGTAGAGAACCTGACTATCCACATAGGAAACGACCAGCCGAGAGAACGTGCGCCCGCCAAACGTCTCGCCCGCAAGGATGCGCCAGGTCTCGCCGCCGTCGGTCGTCTTGTAGATGCCCAAACCGTAAAGGCAGTGGTTGGCGAAGTTGGCCTCCCCCGTGCCCGCGTAGATCGTGTCTTCGTCAAACGGATCCATGGCCAGGGCGCCGATGGCGCAAGCCGGCAGGTGGTCCGTCAGCGGCTGCCATGTAAATCCGCCATCAAGCGTTCGCCATACGCCGCCGCTGGCACCGCCGGCGTAAAACCTGTTCGGGTTCGTCGGACTGGTCACGAGCGCGGAAACACGACCGGTGAAAGGACCGGAGGTAACGGGTTCAGGCCCGATGGAGGTCCACTCATTCACCGCCGCCTGCAGGGAAGGCGAAAAGCCCCATGAAAGCAGGATGGCCGCAAGGGCAATGGCGGCCCATGGCTGGTGGATCATCCTGTTCATCCTTCGCTCCCTTCCTTATGCGAACCGGTGGGAACCTCGAAAATCAGGTCCGCTACGTACTTCGTTCCCTCAGCCTCTTTTTCGTAGCGAATGAGCCAGCGCCCGGCCCGTGTGATCGTGAAGTTGGCGTAGCCGGCGTCGTTGGTGGTTTTTTCCTCGACGCTGCCGTCCGGGGCGATGGCCTTGATGGCGCCGCCCACCTGCTTTTCGTTATCGAAATAAGCACGAACGGGCAGATCATCACCGGCGAGCACGGTGGCCGGGCTGATATAAGGCCGGATCTCGATCTTCTGCCCGACCTTGCTCATCAGACCCGGGTCGCGCTCGACTTGGAGCTCATCAGCGGGAGGTGAGGCCTCGTTGGATTCGACCTTTACGACCAGCTTGGCGCAGTAGGTCGTTCGTTGCCAGGCATCGCTCCGGCCCTTCTCACTGCCGGGTCCGGCGGAGAGCACGATCATCGCGTAGCCGGACTCGGTGAAGGTGTGTGCCACGTCCCTGGTGCCGACCACCGGCGTCGGTGGAATCGTCTGTTGCTTGCCGAAGGTGCGCACGATGAGCCGGGCGATGTTGGCCGTCGTCCAGCTCTCCCCGTTCGGCAGTTCGAGGGACATGAGAAACGGCTGCCCGACCTGGGCCGTGAGCGTGTCCGCCTTCAGGGCCGGTTGCGGTCTGACGGGCGTCGACGCGTAAGCCGTCGCGCAACCCAGGACCACGAAAAGCGTCGCGACGCTCCATCGTTTAGAGAGCGGTTTCATCGTAGCGCTCCTGTTCGCCGCTGATGTCGTATCCTCAGGATTGTAATCAGTACCCCGCATGCCGGTGTCGCCGGAGAGGCGGTTGAGACAGCGAGAACCCCCCAAGCTCTCGTTAGACCCATTCTAAGCCGTGGGTGGGCCGAAAAACAGCCCCCCAACAGCCTCGACTGACACTTTATACAGGCCTTCGGCAGACGCAGGACACGGCTTAAGGCAAGAAACGGCCGATCGGGCGGAGCATTCCGTCCATAGGTACGGCGCGATTGACACGAGCCCGGCGCACCGATGTTTGGCCTCGAGGATCAGCCGCACGCGGACACCGGAACCGCGACGCGAGTCGGGGCGCCGGG
Source organism: Phycisphaerales bacterium (assembly GCA_020350565.1). Lineage (GTDB taxonomy): Bacteria > Planctomycetota > Phycisphaerae > UBA1845 > UBA1845. The sequence continues at coordinate 3,629,422 of CP070718.1, read as the reverse complement.
TCCCAGGTACACCAAGGGAGCCCCAAACCCTTACGGTTCCCGCAGCCGTTGTTCCAAGTCCTTCGCCGGTGTGAAGTGCCAGGTTCGGCCTACCTTCCGAGTGCCCAAGAGCCCCCGTTCGGCGAGACTGTGCAGGTCCGTCCTGGCTGTCTGATGGACCACGTTGTGACTTCGTTTGTGCCCTTCAATCGTGTACGTTGCGTTGGGATGGCGCAGCGCATGACTGATGAGTGCCCGCTGACGATGATTAAGTGCTGCTAATCCGCGCAATTTGCCCTCGAGGGCCTGCAACTGCATTGTCTTGCGTTCTACGTAGGCATAGAGCTGATCGATCGCCCGCAGAACAATCTCAAGATGGTAAAGGATGAAGTAGGTCAGATCATTTTCGTCGGTCTCCGTGTACAGGAAGGCGCGTCCGTATTTGGCGGGAGCCTTTCGGATGATCTCCGAAATCGAGATGAATTCGCAGAGCCAGTAGCCTTGACGAAGCATGGACCAATAGAAAAGAGCCCTCGCAGTCCTCCCGTTTCCGTCGACGAACGGGTGATCGTACGCCAGCCAGAAGTGAAGGACGATCGATCGAATCACCGGGTGGACGAAGTAGCCGGGCGTGTCCCCGTTGGCAAAGCCGCACAGGTCCACCATGCGTTGTTCGAGTTGATCGGCCGGCGGAGGAACATGAAACACGTTGCCCTCAAAGTCACCGACGTCGACGTTTTCATCGGCGTGTCGAAGGCGCCCAGCAGCGGTAGCATCATCCAGTGTCTTCTCGGTGACCAACCGATGCAGCCCGAGGATCAGGTCCCTGGTCAACGGCTGGTCCTTGAGCTTCCCGATTCGTCGCATGGTCAGGAAGTTGTTTACGATCATCTGCTCACTGCGGTCGCGAGGAGCTCGCCCGCTGCGGAGCATTTCTTTCGCAACACGCCTCGTGGTGGCCGCACCCTCCAGTTGGCTGGAGGTGATCGCTTCCTGGATGAGGGAACCGACGAGGTATTGATCCTTCAGTTCAGGATTGGCGATCGGGTCCGGCATGCGTATGTGACCTGCCGCGCTCTTGTCGATCTCGTGGAGGTGTTCCGGGATTGCGTCGGGCAGGGCGTACGTAAACGGCGATCCTTGAGCGTCTTTCACTGGCAGCTCCCTCCCGAATTGGCGGGCGAACTTCATCGCAAGCCACCATTCGCGGTGGGAGAGGCTTTTCGGAGGCTTCAGATGTCGGAGCTTGTCCCAGTGCAGGTACTTGCGTGCGTGCGGCGTCCGGGAGCTTGCCTGCATGATCTCCTGGAACCGCGCTGGGGTGCCGGCGATTTCGCGAAGGAGCTCTTCGAAGGTGGGCGGTGCGGCGGGCTTCTTCACCGTAAGCCTCTCCAAACAGGGAAGTTGTGAAATGCCAGTGATGTGCTAATTCGTACTAAACTAGCATAAGCTTCGGTCGTTAGGAGTCAATGCTAAATCTTGATGATTTAGCATGAAGGGAGCAAGAGCCGGGAATCGTCCGATAATATCCATTACTGGGCAACTTCGCGGCACTTGTGAAGGATCAAGCGGCCCCGCCAACTTGCACCCGCAAGGCCCCCAGGATGGGAGCGCGGGCTTCTCCCGGCGCGCCGGGACATTCATGGTCCAGGGGACGAAACCCACCCGCACCCTGCAGCACCGCCTTTACCCGGTGTCCCGCGGGTTACCCGTCGCCGAACTGCCTTTGGAACTCGGAAAAGTCGGCCAAGTCGACGTCTGTGTCGGTGTCGAAATCCGCCGGCTCGCAGCCGGGACCGGTGCCCGCGGCCGGTCCGTCCATACACCCTTCAAACGCACCGAAGTCGTCGGTGTCGACGTCACCGTCGCCGTCCAAGTCGGCGGGTGCGTGCCCGACGGCCACCAGCGCGTGGGGATAGTCGCTGCCGGGTATCTGCGTGATCTGTTGCAGATCTGCCTGCTGGGCCGGGGAGAGCGCCACCTTGAAAGCGCAACGAAGGCCCATCGCGCCGGACTGGAGCAGCATCCCGCCTGCCACGAACCCGGTCTCCAGTCTCTGGTACCACGTTGCCAGGCCGGCCTCCGTGAGGCACAGCAAAACGTAGCAGGGTGCTTCAGGCAGGCCAGGCAGGGCCTCTCGGACCCCCTCCCGAACGTCAGCGTCCTGCACAAGCTCCAACCGGTGATCGCGCGTGGTGAGGTCGGAGCCCACGCGGTTGCAGAAGCGCGAGACTCTATCACTGACGACGTACACGCGATTGGTCAGGAAGTAGTCCGCCATCCAGGAGGGGACGGTCAGGCCGCCACGCCAGTTGGCGGTCCAATGCGCCGTGCAACCGTACCCCGCCCAAAGGACCTGGGAGAGGTATTCCGGAGTGAGGTCCAGGTCCGTGCGGAACGTGTCCCGCAAACGCAGGTTGGAGAGAACCAGCTCCAGTTTGTTCCGCCCGTCGGTTATGGGGTCCGGCAGGGAAGCGTCGGAGGACACGGCCACAAGCTCGTCGGTCAGCCCCGGAACGCTGGCGATCCCGAAGTTCAGGTCCGACATCTGCGGGCAGCTCGCCACCTGGGACGCGGTGCCGGTCCACAGCGAGACGGAGGCCCATAAGGCGAGGACGTACGACACGCCCGCGTCGAAATCGTATTCCCTGTCGTAGTTGATCCTGAAGGCGTTGGAAACCGTGTCGGAGGAATAGTATTCCAGTGAGTGGTCCTCCGGGTGATAGATGTAGGTGGCGTTGGGGGTCTTGAGATAGATGGTCCGGAAGCTTCCCATGACAGGAGCCTTCCCGGCCGCCCACAAGACGTTGGAGATCTGTTGATCGGTCGCCGTTCCACCCAGGCCGGAGTGGCGCGATACGCGGCTGTTCAAGCAGATCTCCGTGGAATTCTCCGTGACGATGGGCGGTGGCAGCGGCCCGGGTTCCTCGGCCCACGCTTTCCTGTCACCGGCATACGCACTGAGGGCAAACCCGCCAAGCCCCAGGGCCGCCGTCTTGCAGAATCGCCTGCGGCTCATGGGCCCGCCCGCGCTTTCGGCTTCCCCGCCGTTCATGGGACCGCCTGCGTTTGCTGCGTCTCTCCCTTCCTGCTTCATTGAGAACCTCCCGCGGCAGCCGGTCTTTCGGGCGGCCGGCAGAAACCTACGCTCTCGATCGACATGTCCTATTGGCCGGACCTCTCCGTACATCCTACCAAAACAGGCCCACCCGATCCAAGCGAGCATGGCGCATCGCCCATAACCGGCGATGGCGGCGGTGTAGGTCGCCACGGACGCCCAATGTGTGCGGTGACGGTAATGCTGGGTTCGCATGGCCCCGTCGGGGCCGATCGAGAAGAGCCCGGCAGTTGACTGCCGGATGTGACGCAGGAACGATCCCCAAAGTCTTTCCTTTGTCTTCTTTGCAGCTCCTGCAGGCAAGACGGAGCAGCGCGGGCGCTTTGGCCGTCCCTACGGGACTTGATGGTGCCACAGATTGGCACAAACCCCCAGGAATGAATTCCTGGGCTACTTTCGCATGCCCCTACGGGGCAAAAGGCAAGTAGGCCGGCTTCCATCCGCAGGTTGGAGGTTCTTGAGCCGTGCGAGCGTGTCTTGTGCGGACGCTGCGCACCGGCACGCGAAGCGCGCCGCAGCGTATCGTCAAGCGGATGATCTGTTTGCCTCGGGCAACGGGAGGGGCCGGATCGATCGCCGCGCCGGTCGGGGGAAGCTACGCGTCCGGAAGCTGATAGAGTCCCTGGCCGGCGTATTTGAGGCGGCCCTGGGCGACGAGGGCGTCCCAGACGGCCTGGGGGTATTGGCTTGGCGGCCTGATGGCCACGATGCCGGAGGGCCTGCCACCGGACAGCGGGCTCCGGGTGAAGCTCGATTCGTCGTCGAGACGGGTCAGCTTGAGACGTTTCTTGAACGCTTTCATTGCCTTGCGAAGCTCTTCCGCTGAAGGCGAATCCGACGGGGATGAAGGCTCCTGCTCAGACATGGTTCGTCGCTCCGTTGAATGCCCCACCTGCGCATGCGCGTATACAGCAATGGTTGACGACGAAAGCCGCGTACTCGGCTGCGAGAACGCGGCCGAGGGCGGCCGGGCCACACTTCTCCAGCGGACTGTGAGGACACGGTAGCGGACTATCAACTCACCATCCGCCCCGGAGTGTCAGGCCACCGTGATCGACTTATCCAGGTAGACGTCCTGGATGAGGTTGAGGAGCTTGACGCCTTCTTCCATGGGTCGCTGGAAGGCTTTGCGACCGGAGATCATGCCCATGCCGCCGGCGCGCTTGTTGATGACGGCGGTTTTGACGGCGTCGCCGAAGTCGTTCTTGCCGGAGGCGCCGCCGGAGTTGATGAGGCCGGTGCGGCCCATGTAGCAGCCGGCGACCTGGTAACGGGTCAGGTCAATGGGATGATCGGTGGTCAGCTTCTCGTAGACCAGCTTGCTGGTCTTGGCGAAGTTGATGGCCGTGAAGCCGGCGTTGTTCTCCGCCTGCTTCTGCTTGACGATGTCGGCCTGGATCGTGACGCCCAAATGGTTGGCCTGGTTCGTCAGGTCGGCCGACACGTGGTAATCCTTGCCGTCCTTCTTGAACGCGCTGTTGCGGAGATAGCACCACAGCACCGTGACCATGCCCAGCGCGTGGGCCATTTCGAAGGCCTCGCTGATCTCCTGAATCTGCCGCGAGCTTTCTTCGGAGCCGTAGTAAATCGTCGCCCCAACAGCCGCGCAACCCATGTCGGCCGCCTGCTCCACGCTGGCAAAGAGGATCTGGTCGTATTTGTTCGGATAGGTCAGCAGCTCGTTATGATTGATTTTGAGTAGAAACGGAATCTTGTGGGCATACATTCTGGCGACGCTGCCCAGCACGCCGAGGGTGGAGGCCACGGCATTGCACCCGCCCTCGATGGCGAGCCTCACGATGTTCTCAGGATCGAAGTAGATCGGGTTCGGCGCAAACGAGGCCCCGGCGGTGTGCTCAATGCCCTGATCCACCGGGAGGATGGACAGGTAACCGGTGCCGGCAAGCCGGCCGCTGTTGAAGATCGCCTGCATGTTCCGCAACACGCCGATGGGACGATCCGTGTTCATCATCACCCGTTCGACGAAATCCGGTCCCGGCAGGGTGAGCAGGGAGCTGTCGATTCCGGTGCACTTGTAGGTCAACAGGGCCTGTGCATCCTCGCCCAGAAGATCAGTAATGGCGCTCATGATTGTTCTCCGTCTCCAAACGGTTGGTTTGATGCGACGGTCCGTAGTGATCCGCGCTTGTGGTAGCATATCCTCGCGAGGACGGTTGGCAACAAGCCGTTGACCTGGGAGGAAGGCGCCGGAGGAATCGCCTTTCGCGTGGCCGGTTTCGGCGACTCGGCGATGCGATCCATCCAGAGCAGGTGGAGGCTCCTGTTGAGGGCAGACGCTCTTGAGAATGGAAACTGCTAGGCCGCTGACCTGGAGTGCGTTGCGGGCCCGGGTGCGTTCCGGCGTGTGAGTTTCTAGGGGCGAAAGCCTACAGGACAGGGGCAGGGTCACAAGTGGACGCCCCTACGTCGCGCATGTCGGCAGGCAAGCCGGTCCGGGGCGGTAGGCGGCACGTGCTGCCGGGCGGTTGGTTCGCTTCCAGGCGGATTGCCAGTCGGGCGTTCCTACGTTAAGGTGCCGTTCTTGTCCGCGGGAGATGCCGGAGCCTCCCCGTCCGGTTGTGCCGAAAGGAGCCGAGACACGATGAGCGACGAGGAAATGACGGCCGATCAGGAGGAGGTGCTCGAGGAGCAGGAGGAAGACCTCGAGGAGCTCGACGAAGATGAAAAGCTGATGGCCAAGCTCAAGGAGTCGATCAGTGTTGAGAAGGAAGAGATCGGCTCCCTCAGGTCGAAGCTGACGATCACGGTGCCGCGAGAGACGCTCGACGAACGGCTGGGGAAAGAGTTCGGTGATTTGAAGCGTGACGCGATCGTTCCGGGCTTTCGCAAGGGCCGGGCCCCCATGGTCCTGGTCCAGAAGCGGTTCGGGACGGAGGTTGGGGATCAGCTCGTGGCCCAGATGGTCGGCAGAGGATATGAGGCCGCCATCGAGAAAGAAGACCTTAAGGTGATCGGTGACCCGCTCATCTGGTGTAAGGTCAAGGAAGAGCGCGAGCAGCAGGGTGGAGGCAGCCGGACGGTTGAGGTCGACAAGCTCCTTCCCTTCGGGGAGGCGATCGATCACATCAAGCTGCCGAAGGAGGGCGCTTTAACCTTCACGACCGAGGTGGATATCAAGCCGGAGTTTGAGCTGCCCGAGGTCACGAAGATTCCCGTCAAGCGTCCCGCCCAGAAGATCACCGCCAAAGACGTGGACCGTGAGTTGAAGACCATGCGTTCGTTTCACGGGACGTTCCAGCCGGTGGAGAAGGGTGGCGTCAAGGCCGACGACCTCATGTACGCCGACATGAAGATGACGGTGGACGGGGAAGTCATCGCCAGGGAGGAGAACTTCGACATTCCCGCGCGCGACACGTGGGTCAAAGGTGTGACCTTGAAGGGTTTCGTCGATGCGGCCGTCGGCAAGAAGGTCGGCGATACGATCACTTTTGAGGCGACCGTGCCCGAAGAGCACGAGAACATCGACATTCGCGGCAAGACTGCGGTGTTCACGTTCAACATCCTCGAGATCAAGCGTCTAGAAGTGCCGCCGATGGACGAGGAGTTCCTTTCTCGCTTGGGCTTTGATAGTGAGAAGGAGCTTCGTGAGGCGCTCAAGTTGGATATGGAGGCGCGTCTCGAGCAAGAGATCAGTGCCAACATGCGGGATCAGATTGCTCAACACCTGCTTGACCACACGGAGATGGAGCTTCCGGAGGCCGTCTCTCAGCGCTCGACGGAGCGAGCCCTGGCCCGCCGCATGATCGAGATGTACCGGCGGAACGTACCCCCGAGTGAGGTCGAGAAGTCACTGGACAAGATGCGGGCCGAAGCCCGTAAGGACGTGAATCGCCAGCTCAAGCTGCTGTTCATCCTGGACAAGGTGGCCGACGAGCGTGACATCGCGGTCTCGGAGGAGGAGCTCAACGGGGCCATCGCCGCGATCGCCCAGCGCCAGGGGCGGCGCTTCGACCGCGTGCGTGACGAGCTCAGCAAGGGCGAGGGCATGATGAACCTTTATCTCCAGATCCGGGACGAGAAGGTTCTCAGTGCCCTGCTTGAGGACGCGGAGATCACCGAAGCCAAAACGCCCAAGAAAGCTGCAAAGAAGAGCAGCAAGAAAACGAGCGCCAAGAAGACAAGCAAGAAGAGCACGGAGAAGACCTAGAAGAGGGTCGAAGGGGTCCGCGCCAGGGGTGGCCCCAATACGTTGTGGTTTCTCCTTGATCCAGGAATCGATCACCCGGGCCGACGACGTTCGCCCGATAAAGGATTGACATCCCGACGTGGTTTCGCGTGCGTCCGATGAGGCGCCACGATCCGAGACCATCGAGTTCGCAGAAAACCGTTGCAGCCGCGACTTTCTGCCGACGAAAAACGATGTCCAGTCGGACAAGGCGACGGCCTGGTCGTCAGACCGCGAGGATGCGGTCGGCGTTCCAGGCATCCCGCCGAGGCGAGCCTGGAGGCAACGGCGGGGCAGCAAGAGGGAATAAACATGCAAGAATTCGGTCCGATGTCGACGTTCAATCAGTATCCGCCGTACCAGCGTACGCGGGAGATGTCCCTTGCGGACATGCTGCTGGAGAACCGGATCATCTTTCTGTCCGGTCCGATCATCGACCGGACGGCCAGCACGGTGATTCAGCAGCTTCTTTATCTCCAGTCCATCAAGCGGTCGCAGGATGTGCACCTTTACATCAACTCGCCTGGAGGCTTGGTGGATCAGACGCTGGCCATTTACGACACGATGCAGTTTATGGGCTGTGAGGTGGCGACCTACTGCATCGGGCAAGCGGCGAGCGGCGCGGCGGTACTGTTGATGGCCGGCACGAAAGGGAAACGATTCATCCTTCCGAACGCGAAGGTGATGCTCCATCAGCCGTACGGTGGGATCACCGGTCAGGCGGAAGATATCCGCATCCAGGCGGAGGAGGTGCTGCGGGACAAGCGCCGCCTCAACGAGATCATCTCGCACTGCACGGGCAAAGCGATTGATGAGGTCGAAGCGGAGACTGAGCGCGACCGCTACCTGAACGCTCAAGAGGCGTTGAATTACGGTATCGTGGACGAAATCCTTGAAGAGGGGAAGGCGAAGAAAGGGAAGGACAAGGATTGAGCCGGGCGGCGTTCGTCGCCAATGGCCACTGAAGTAGCGGAAGCAACGGATTCTTCAAGGAATCGATAGGCCCTGCTCCAAGGGGTTTTTTGTATCAAGGCAACAGGTGAGGATTATGGCCGTCACAAACCAACGTGTACCGTTCGTAATTGAGACCACCGGCCGTGGCGAGCGCGAGATGGACATCTTCTCGCGGCTGCTGAAGGACCGAATCGTCTTTGTGACCGGCGGCATCGACGACGATGTCGCCAACCTGGTGGTGGCGCAGTTGCTGTTCCTCTCGAACGAGGACCCCAAGTTGGACATTCATTTGTATCTCAACAGTCCGGGGGGTTCGGTTTCGGCCGGTCTGGCGATTTACGACACGATGCAGTACCTCCGCTGCGACGTGGCCACCTACGACGTGGGCATGGCTGCGAGTATGGCGGCGGTGATTTTCTGTGGCGGTGCCCGAGGGAAGCGTTACCTGTTGCCCAATTCGCGCATGTTGCTGCACCAGCCGCTGATCGGCGGGGTGATGCAGGGGCCGGCTACCGACCTCTCCATCGAGGCGAAGGAGATCGTCCGTCTTCGAAAATCGCTGTACGAGATTCTCGCCGCGCGAACGGGCAAACCTGTTGATCAGATCGAGAGGGATTGCGATCGCAACAAGTGGCTGAATGCACAAGAGTCTGTCGACTATGGGCTGGGGGACAAGATTCTTGAGCGTATCCCTGAGGCCACCCGTTAAGGGGAAGACCGCCTCGCCTGCACCGTAGTCATGGTTTGATCCCTGAATCCGCTCCTTTCACAGGCTTGGTCCATGTCCAAGGAATGGACTGCTGAGGGTGTCTTGGCGCTCGCACGAGAATATCAGACGGCTTGCGTGTTGGCCGCGGCGGCGGACCTGGACTTGTTTCGGACTCTCGGGAGCGAAGCGCGCACGGCCGGGTATCTTGCGTCGAAACTCGGTACCCATCTCCGCGGAACGACCGTGCTGCTCGATGCCCTGGTCGCATTGGAACTGCTGGATAAGGAGGATGGGGCGTATGCCGTGCCGCCAAACCTCAGTCCGTTGCTGGGTGCGCACGATCGCGGCAGTGTGTTGGCCATGATTCAACATCAGGCGAACTGCCTTCGGCGCTGGGCCCAGTTGACCGTGGTGGTTCGAAGTGGCAAGCCGGCCGTGCGTCGCGCGAGCATCCGCGGTGAAGAAGCTGACAATGAGGCCTTCATCAATGCGATGGATAATGTCTCGGCGCCGGTCGCAGCGGAGGTCATCAGGGAGATCGGCCCATTCGAGTTTACGCATCTGCTGGACGTGGGCGGCGCTTCCGGCACCTGGACCATAGCACTCCTCAAGGCCAACCCCGAGGCGACCGCCACGCTGTTTGACCTTCCCGAAGTGATTCCGCTGGCCGAACGGCGACTGCGCGAGGCGGGCTTGAGCCGGCGCGTGAGACTCGTCGCAGGCGATTTCGACGTTGATCCGCTGCCCGAAGGTGCGGACCTTGCGTGGGTCAGCGCCATCATTCACCAGAACTCCCGCGAACAGAACCGACAGCTCTTCGCCCGTGTCTTCGAAGCCCTGGCAGCCGGGGGGCGGGTGGTCATTCGAGACGTGCTGATGGACGAGTCGCGCACGTCACCGCCGTACGGCGCGATGTTCGCGATCAACATGTTGGTCGCCACGGAAGGCGGCGGGACGTTCACTTACGACGAGGTTCGCGAAGATCTCGAGTCCGCAGGGTTTATCGACGTGACGGTGCTGCGGCGTGACGAAGGTATGAATTCCGTATTCTCCGCGGTGAAGCCGGTCCGAGATTGATCGCATCGTTCTCGCCAGGCCGACGAAACGACCAGCCCGCTCATCGATAGGCCTCGATCCCCCCGCCCGCGTGATGCCTGCTCTTCCAGGCTGCCGGACTCCTCAGGAGGCGGGCACCCACCGCATAGCACGACGATTACGGAAGCCGGCAAGCCGAAACGGGCCGTTCGGCCATGGCCCTGGTCGTTGACGTGTTGCGCGAACGGACCGGGACGCGCTGCGGGGAATCATGGGAGTGTGCGGGGGAAGGGAAGCCCTCGTTCCCTCCTTGTGAGTTCCGATGTGCGAAGGGTCAACGGACGCTCCCTTAAAGTAAATTTGTCGATTATGAAGTAAGATTTCTCCGGGCGGCGGATTTGCATGTTGAATAGCGGGACCGATTATCCTATCTTGAAGTCTGCAGCGGAATCCGGCCGGGAACGGGGTACCACCTGAGCGTGAAGGCCCACCGGATAGGGACAATATGTGTCTACAGTTTAAGTGGAGGACATGGGGATGAAGGGCAGAATCTTCCCCGCAAATAGCGGGTGGTGGCGGTATGTCCTGTGCGCCGTCGTTGCGGTGGTGCCGGCAGGATCCAGCGCCTTCGCGGCCGATCGCGTGGTGCTAGGCGAAGAATTTACGAACACGGGTTGAGGCTACTGCACAGACGCTGGTCAGCGTCTCAGCCAATTGATGGACGCCGCTGGCGACACATTCGCCTTTGTGCAATACCACTACGGCGATGCCTACGGCACTACGTTTGGGAATGAGCGTTGGGGCTTCTACGACTGTACAGGTACTCCGACCTCGGTCTTTGATGGCGTCACAAGGCGGGTCGGCGCCCAGACGTACGCGACCTACTACGCCGACTACCAGACGCGCCTTAACGAGCCAACCGATGTCACGGTCCAAGTAAGCGGAACGCAGGTCAGCGGTCCGGTTTATGATGTCGGGGCGAACGTATGCATCGAGCCCGATGGGACCGGAAAGACGATGCGCGTCTACATTGTGCAGGTGCTGGATTATTGGCCGGCCTCGCCGACTTATCACCGCAACGGGTTCAAGCAGGGGTTCCGAACGACGGGGGGCGACGACATCACGCTTGCCCCCGGCGAATGCCAGTTGGTAACGACGACATTCGAGTTCGATGACGATAGCTGGGGCGACCAGGAGAACATGAAACTGATCGCCTGGGTGCAGGAGCCGCTTGATAACTGGCCGGCGGAGGTTTATCAGTCGGGAGCTACGGCCTGGCCGTTCATCGCTGACTGCAACGAGAACACCATTCCGGATGAATGCGACATCGACTGCGGGCCACCCGGCGAGTACTGTGACGTGCCCGATTGCGGTCAGAGCGAGGACTGCAACGACAACGTCATCCCGGATGAGTGCGAGTCGCAGGCTGACTGCCAGCCGAACGGCGTGCAGGACATTTGCGATATCGCCTCCGGGACCAGCCAGGACTGCAATGGCAACACGATCCCGGACGAATGCGACATTGCCGACGGAACAAGTGTGGACTGCAACCTGAACGAGGTGCCCGACGACTGTGATCTGGAGGCGGGAACCAGCCAGGACTGCAACCGCAACGATGTGCCGGACGAATGCGATATCGATTCGGGCGTAAGCCAGGACTGCAACGAAACGGGTGTTCCGGACGAGTGCGAGACGGACTGCAACGACAACGGTTTTGCGGACGAGTGCGATATCGCCGTCGGCACGAGCGGCGACTGCAACGACAATGGCCGACCGGATGAGTGCGATCTGCCCCGTTGCTTCAGCCTGTGGGACGGTTTCAACGATCTCGATCAGGACACGCCGATAGATGGGCTCGATTATGATGGCGACGGCGTGACCTGGTCGAACCCGGAGAATACGGCCGAGATCTCCGGGGGCGGGTGCGAGAACGGCACGTTCCTCGACATGCAGGTGCAGTCCATCGTGGATACCGGATTGCCGGCACCGGAAGACGGGTACCTTACGAGCGAGTACCTCCAATCTGATGGCGGGTATCTTCCGCTTGAGGACCAGGTCTATGTGCTCGATTTCGAGCCGAAGTTCCTCGGGGCCACCAATGCAAGGACCGACTGGCAGTTCTCTATTCACGATGGCATCAACGATTTGATGGTGGCGATGGTCCAGTTCTGCTCCAGCGTGTCGCTCATGACCGGCTATCCCGGAGAAATCGTGGTGGCCGATCCTGCAGGCGGATATCTTGATACGGGAGTGGCCATGGTCTTCGGCACCTGCTTCCACATCGAGATCGCATTGGACAACGTCGCGGACACGGTCCAGGTGTTTATTGACGGTGAGGACGTACTGGGCGGCGCGATTACCGCCCTGGAGGCGGGGGCACGGAGGATGGATTACATCCGTCTCCAGCCGGTTGCCAATGGTGCAACAACCACTGGGAACATGACCATGCGATCCGACGTCTTCAATCTCTGTGCGACCGGCGGGGCGGCGGTCCCACCGGAAGAGTGGGACTGCAACGGAAACGGCGTGCTGGACAGTTGCGATATCGAGGACGGCACGAGCTACGACTGGAACGGAAACGGCGTTCCGGACGACTGTGAGTGCACAGGCCTGGACTGCTGCAGTTTCCTGAGCGACCCTCCCGTCTGCATCGGCGACGTCAACGGTGACAGCGCGATCGAGCCGACCGACGTGGGACTGGTCAAGTTCTTCTACGGAGACACCGGGCTGGAGAGCATCTGCCGTTACGACGTCAACTGCGACGGCTCGATCGATCCGACGGACGTCGGCTTGGTTAAGTACTATTACGGCACTTGTGGCGGCGATCCGGGGGTGCCGCCGCCTTGCTGGGCGCAGTAGTTGGCGAGAACGTGAGAAAGTGAGAAGGTGAGCATGGCGGATTGAGGAGTCAGCTCCTAGTCAACTTGAGCGCATGCTGCTCAACCGCTTTAGCTGATTATCTGCTGATATCGATGAGAGGGGCCGCTGCTTTTTGGGGCGGCCCTTTTTTGCTGCGCAACGCACAGTGCGCCGTTGAACCGAATGCGTTCAGGAGTCGGGCTTTGTCGCCTCACTATTGCGTAGACAGTTGCGGAAGAAACTGTCCAACCGTTTTCGGCCCTCTTCGCCGTCCTCCGCGAGGGCGGAGACATGTGATCCACCTTCGATGACCCAGAGTGATTTGGGCGCACTCGCGGCGGCGTGCAGGGCGACGGTTTGCCTGGGATCGCAAACGCGGTCGGCGGTCCCGGTGATGAAGAGGGTGGGTGTGGGAGCGATGCGAGCGACAAAGTCGATCGGATCGGAGCCGCTGGGCACGAGGCCCAGGCTGATGAAGGGGATCGCAGGCCACAAAACGATCGAGCGCCCGCATATGTACCTCGCCGCGGCCTGATATGCCGAAAAGGCTCCTTCAACGGCGATGCCGGCCAAGTCGCTTCGTTGCGCTGCTGCCACAATGCCGACGGCTCCTCCCAACGATTGGCCGAGAACAAGGAGGGTTTTGGTGTCCACCTCCTCTCGGGTGCGCGCGTAATTGATGGCCGCCGCCACGTCCTCGATCGTGCCGGTCCTCGAAGGGCGGCCTTCGGATTGGCCGAAGCCCCGGTAATCGAAACACAACACGTTCCAGCCCCACGGCGGCATCCACGCCACATACTCGAAATGTCCGGTGATGTTCCCCGCGTTGCCATGGCAATGAACAACCGTGCCCGCCGCGCGCCCGCGTGCAGGAAAGAACCAGCCGTGGAGCTTGTGCGGGCCGCTCGTAAACCGCACCGACTCGAACTTCAACCCGTGTTCATCGGGGTGTCCGCACTGTTCCCGTGAAGGGTGGTAGAACCAACGATCGCTGAAATGGTAGCTCATGCTTCACTCAGGCGATTTGCGTTCGCGCTCTGGCGACCAGGCGGTCGGCCAACCTTGTCGGCTCCGGGAGGCGATAACGCGTCCCGCATATGAGCGTGACCTCAATGGCTTCTTGCAGAGACAGCTTGTGACCGACGCTCACATAGACGGGCTTAACATGATCTCTGGTACGCACGGCAGCACCGATGGTCTCACCATGATGCAGCAAACGTGCGGTCGATCCGCGTGTGAAGTCCGGCTCATCGCATTCGCCGACCAGGATGCTCTTTGCGCATCCGAGCGTGGGGAGGTCGATGAGTAATCCCATGTGGCACGCCAGCCCAAAGCGGCGAGGGTGAGCATATCCCTGGCCATCAAACATGAAGACGTCGGGTGTACATCGCAGCCTGCGCAAAGCGGCCAGGATCGCCGGGGCCTCGCGAAAAGAAAGCAGCCCGGGAACGTAGGGGAATCGGACTTTGCGGTGAACGACTTGTTGCTCGATGACCTGCTGTTTCTTGATATCCCAGACGACGACGCCGGCGACGCACTGTGTCTTGTCCGGGGAAAACGCGAGGTCGGCGCCGGCCACAAGAGACGGACGGCGTACGGTCCCTTTCAGGGCAATACGATCGGCAAGCCGTCGTTGAATGTCGACGGCCTCTTTCGGTGTGACCGTCCAACTATGGGGAATTCGTGGAATCTTCACGCGGGTATCGTAGAGCGGTTCGTTGCGGTGGGGAAGTATGGCCGACCGAGCCGACCCTGTTTCTATTCGCTTCTCTCCGCCGTGGACGCGGAAGGCTCGATCAGACTCAGGGCTTCGGCAAGAAGAGCCTTGTTGTCCTCGCCGGCTGCCTGCTCGGGATTCTCCATCGCCGCCTTGAGCCGGGCGAGTTGGGCGAGCGCCTCCTCCCGGTTGCCAAGCTTGTGGTGGGCCATGGCCATGAACGCAATGTCAGTGGGCACGCCGCCCTCGTGCTCTGCCGAGTAGTGAGCGTTGGAGCGGGCCAGAGTGGACAGCGCCGCCTCGTATCTGCCGAGACGGTACTGCAAAACACCGAGCGTATTGACCATGGCGTAATCATCAGGCTGCTCTTCGAGGAATTCCTTCACCGCCTCCAGGGCGAGCTGGTACGCGGCCGCGCTCCGCTCCGGCTTCTTGGCCAGGTCCCAGCAGAGATTGGCCAGCCTCCGGCGCGCTTCGCGCATGGTCTGTTCTCCTCCGACGCGCGCGGCGACATCCAAGCCCCTTTGTGCAAAAGGAATGATTTCCTCGAATCGTCCTGTTTGCTCCAGGATGCGCGCCAACCTGCTCAAGGCCAGATTGTGATGAGGGATGGAAGGGTCGGGAGTCTTATGGAAGATGTCGAGTGCCTCGCGGAGGAGTTTCTCTGAACGTTCGATTTCCATGTTTTCGAGATAATAGATGCCGACTTCGGACAGTGTCCGGCCGAGAAGAGAGCTGTCCGGCGGGACCGCGTCACGCCAGGCTGCTACCGTATCCTCCACCGCCTGCGGCATTCCTTCGTGCTTGCCCGCGATGACCATGAGATTGGCAAGCGAGTTGACGGTCAACGCGATCTGGAGACGCTGCGAGGGCGCAACCGCCCTGCGAATGCGGACCGACTCCTTCAGCATTTTGATGGCCTCGTCGAACCGCCCCTGATTGCTCAGCGTGGTGCCGAGCAAGGCGAGAGTTTCCGAAAGAACAACGGTTTCACCGGTTCGGGCTCGGGAGATGCGGATCGATTCGCGGAACGCCTGTTCGGCCGATCGGTGGGCCCCTTTGGTGAGGTGCAGCAGGCCCAGCGCGTTGAGCGTGGCGCCTACGTTGATGTCATCCTCCCCGAAGCGCTCACGCCATATCCGTAACGATTCCTCGTACAATCGCTCCGCCGCTTCGAGGTTTCCCGCGGATTGAAGTTGCAGCGCGTGGCTTCTGAGGGTGGCGGCCACCGTCGCGTGATCCTCACCGAACACCTCACGAGCCGTACGTACCACATCCTCGACGTCGATGCCGTAGCGCACCGCCTGCTGGGGGTCGGTCGAAACGAGGATATCCTGAAGGAAATCCGCGATGCGTTGCGAACGGACGGCCTCCCGACGAGCCTGTACCAGGCCGAGGGTAGCTAATGACAGGCCGACGACCAGCGCGAGCACCACAAGGAAGCCTGCGGCGACGCCGACCCGGTGCCGTTTGACGAATTTGCGCAATTTGTAGTTTACGCTCGGCGGACCGGCCGCTACCGGCTCACTGTCCAAGTGGCGCTGGACGTCGTCCGCAAGCTCCGCAGCCGTCTGGTAGCGGCGCGTCCGATCCTTCTCCAACGCCTTCATCACGATCCAATCCAGATCGCCGCGCATGAGCCTGCTCAACGCCGCCGGCTCGATATGTCGATGTTGAGCGGTGCCGCTTCCTTCAGCCGCCAGAGTGGCCACGCGCGTCGAGGGCTTCGGCGGATCGACCTCGCGGATAATGCGCTGAATCTCACCGTAGGCGGCCTTGCGCAGGGTCGTCGCATCAAAGGGCGTCGTCCCGGTCAGCAATTCGTATAAAAGCACGCCAAGCGAATAGATGTCCGTCCGGGTGTCGACGTCCAAGCCGCTGATCTCAGCCTGGTCCGGACTCATGTACTCCGGTGTGCCCATGAACTGGCGGAACTCGGTGAAAAGGGTCTTCTCCGTGAGGCGCTGGCTGGTGGCCTTGGCGATGCCAAAGTCGATCACCTTCGGCACCGGCCTGGTGTCATGCAGCGTGACCAGAACGTTATTGGGCTTGATGTCGCGGTGAATGATACCTTTCTGATGTGCATGCTGAACCGCATGGCACACCTGGAGGAAAAGCCCGAGCCGGTCGGATGTCGCAAGCTTGTTCTTATCGCAGTACTCGGTTATGGAAATGCCCTTGACCAGCTCCATCACGAAGTAAGGCCGACCCGTGTCGGTCGCGCCGGCATCCAGCACCTTGGCGATGTTTGGATGATCCATGAGTGCCAAAGCCTGGCGTTCGGCCTCAAACCGGGCGATGACCTGCCTGGTATCCATGCCCAGCTTGATGATTTTGAGAGCGACCTTACGGCGTACCGGTTCCTCCTGTTCGGCCATGTAGACCGAACCGAAACCACCCTCGCCGATCAACTGGAGGAGCTTGTATCGACCGATCTTCGAACCGGACGCTTCCGACGGGGGCCGATCGCCGTGCGGCACCTCAACGGTGGCTTCCGAGTCCTCACCCGCTGGTTCGAGGAACCCTGCCGCTTCCTCGTGGGCTTTGAGAAGTGCCTCTACTCTTTCCCGCAGTTCGGTATCGCCTGCGCAGGCGCCGTCCAAGAACGCCGCTCGTTCCATGCGGTCCTTCCGCTCAAGTGCGGCGTTGAAGACCGGCTCGATTTCTTTGCGGTCGTGGTTCATGGATTCCCGCCGCTGCCGACACCGCGGCCCTAAGCACTATGCGCCGAAAGAAGCTGAAGCGCCTCAACCGGACCGATGGAGATCACTGAGTTCGCGTCTCGTTACCCTTGCTGACTTCATGATAAAGCCAGGCCCTGGCGTATGCCCAGTAGCGATCGGCCGTCGCCCGGGAGATGCCAAGAAGATCGGCAGCCTGTTGTGCGGTCAGTCCGGCAAAGTAGCGAAGCTTCACAAGGTCCGCCTTTATTTTGTCCTCTTCGGCGAGCCTGTCGAGCGCCTCGTCGAGCGCAATCACATCGATCGAGTCTGGGCCCGCGACGACGTCCACTTCCTCGAAGTCTATCCGTTTGTACGCGCCACCGTGCTTGATTCGTTTCCTACGACGAGCGCGTTCGATGAGGATGCGGCGCATGGCCTCCGCGGCGGCGGCGAAGAAGTGCGCCCGTCCCTGCCAGCCGGGATGCTCGTTCCCGATGAGCCTCAGATAAGCTTCGTGGACGAGCGCGGTCGCCTGAAGGGTCTGGCCGGGGCGTTCTCGCGCAAGCCGCTGCGAAGCCAGAGCCCTGAGCTCATCGTAGACTGCGGGCAGAAGGTTTTCCGCGGCCTGCGCGTCGCCCTCTTCGATTGCGCTCAGAATGCGCGTGACGTCACCCATGGTTCGTTACGTCCGTTCCGCCCGCGCTGTCCGTCACAACGCGTCCGCTTCGAGTACCTGACGTTCGGGCTCACTGCCATGAACGAGCAGACGCGGCTGTCAATGTGTGAGATCCTCCGGTGCCCGCCCGGCCCGGCTGCGAAAGATGCGCCGCACGACAGGAGACTCCCGTGGATCGGCGCCATGCCGCTTTCCTGGTTTGGCCGGCACTCAGCCAGAGAGGGTACCTGAGGGCGCAGGCGGCGCCAACGACGTAAGTCCCCATTTGACAAGTAGTTCAGGATTCTCGGGAGGTGCACTCCTTCAAGAAAGGTGTCGAGCTCACCGAGGGGCTGCTCAACCGCGTCGAGATGGGTTTGGGTGTCTATGCCCAGTCCCTACCGCCCGGCCATGACGTAACGCAGCGCGGTGCGCAGCGCTCGATCCCGGTCGCGCGGAAACGCATGCGCGACACCAGGATAGACATTGAGCTGCACCTCGTAGCCCGCTTCGGCAAAATCCCTGGCCGCCTGCCGGCACTGGTCGACCAACTGGTCCTGTTCACCGACCATGAAATAGAAACGAGGCAATCGGTCGCCCGTCGCCTCCTTGGGCGCATCGAGTTGCGGGATGTAGGGCCCGGCCATGGGAATCACGCCAATGAACTGGTCCGGATGCCGGGCACCCAAGGCCAAGGCGATGAAGCCGCCTTGGGAGAAGCCGGTGAGAACGACGCGATCTTCATCGATCTTGTACCGCTTTCGCACGAAATCCTTCGCCAACTCGATGACGTAGTCCGCATCATCGACGTCGCCCCAGTGAAGACCGCCCCCGGACGCAATGGGTTCTAGACCTTGAGGGGCGACCACGAGGGCGCCGATCTCGCCGGCCACGTTGCGCCACTGCTCGCCGATGCCTCGTGCAAAGGCTCCATATCCGTGCAGGGCGATGATCATTGGCGCCGGCTCGCGCCGATCGTAGCCGGGAGGTTTGTAGATCAGGGGGCGATGACTTGCAGACCTGCTCCTTAACAACGCCCGACGGCGATCAAGATTCTTCCGCACAACTCCCAGGGCCTCAGCGTAACCCGGATGGCCGCGCACATGATCCAGGTCAGAGTCCGTCTCGAAGAGTTTGAGATTACGGAAGCCGTTGTCAGCCGCTTTCTTGAGCCATTGGGCCGCCGATGCCTTCTGGTCGCCGAGCGAGTATGCGCAGGCCAGGTTGTATTGAGTGGTGCTATTATCAGGCACGAGCCGTTCGCATTGGAGTCCGGCCTCGATGGCCTTCTGCCAGTCCTTGGCATGAAGGGCCCGGTTGAACTCGCGGCAGATTTCGCGCGGGTCCCGGTCGCCGGCTTCTTGTGCGTCAAGTGGCGTTACGGTCACCAGACAGAGAAACACCCAGACCAGAGACGCTGGTATGTAAGCACAGATGCGGATCATCGGCCTAACCTCCCAAGGACGGGGCGATGCTTGAGCTAGTTGAAGCGTGCGCACACAGGGGCCCTCCATTATCCCCTTAACCCTGCGTCTGCCGAGGCGACGGATGAAAAACCGGAAGTGTATGTAAGAATTTGTACCTAAGCGGGGCCAGTGGATGCGGCGGGCGGCGATGTCGCGCGTGGCAATCGCAATTTCAGCCAGTCCGGGTCATTCGGGTCTGGGTCCCGGGAGTGGATAGCGTGCGACAGATCAGGGTGGCCAGGGTGGGCCGAAGCTTGATGTCGACGATCTCGACGCGGCGGCCGTCGCGGAGCGTGAGCGTAGGCAGTCGCACGTTCTTCAGCTCTTCTCTTGCTTTGCTGACCACGTACTCCTCGGCCGCCTTTACCGAACCGGTTTCTTCAACCAGCTTGTCGAACAGGTCTTGGGGAATCGGAAGGCGCCCGCCACGGGTGCCGATGAGCCTGAGCTCCACGTTGCCATCGGGACCGGTCACCGGCATGAGCTCCGCGCTGACGATTCGCCGAACGCCTTTGACGGTGACTTCGCCGGCCACCACCAACTTCCCTTCCTGGAATTGAGCCATGGGCTGCTCAAGCCACTCCGGGAAAGACTCTTGAACTCCGTGCTCCTGGAGCCACTGGGGCATTCGTACGGCCATCCACTCACGAAGCTGATCCTGGTGGAGGCCCAGTTCCCAGGTCTCGGTCTCGGGCCGTTGCTGATACAACTCATGGTCGAGCTTCGCTTCCATGAGTTCGACCTTTTTCGCGACGACGGGATCTTCGCGGTCGATTTCGCACCAGTACTCGGGATCGGCCTCAAGGAGATGCAGCCCGAAAAGCGCCGCTGTCGGAACAGACACGGCGACCAGCAATACGAGGATGAGCACAAGCCGGCCGACGATGCCTCGCAGCCGGTGGTAACGGGGATGATGCGTCCGAATCATGGTGCGCCCCATTTCTATCAGGAAGCCGCGATCCCGCGGGGACCTTGAAAGTGTACGATTCGCGCGCATTTGGCGTGCTACACTGCCTTCGAAGCTGGTTTCTCGCGGCGTTGCTTTTCGTCGGTTTCAGACGGAATGATTGTGCACTCGAAAGGCCATGATTATCGGAGTGACGGACAGAATTGCGGCCCCGAGGAGATCTCGTGGTGAAAACGTTCCTTATCTGAGGTCCACTTTCCAGGCGTCGGGCGCGTTTGCATTGATCACGCGTGCAGCCAGGTTGACCCATGCGCCGCACTGGTCCAGCACCCACGAATCCGAGGAGGCCACCAGACCGTCGAAGGCAGCGAGTGCCCGGTCCGGGCTGTCCACGAGCTCGACCTCCCACTCTGCAGAGCGTTCCTGAAGGACATCGAGGATCAGGGCCCGCAGTCTCCCGCTGTTGGACACAGGGCGGTCGAGATACCAGGTGAGATGTTGAATATCCGCGTCGAGAAGGGAATCCACGATGATGCCGATGGCGGGCCGAGTCTCCTCGACCTTCCGATAGGTCCCGTGCACGCTGGCGAGATCGCGGTAACAACCGTCCCGGCCAATCAGGATCAGACCACCGGAGAGGGCGCTTTCGACGGTGATCAGGACGTTGTAACCGTCGAGAGCAAGTGTGAAGCCAGTGGTTTCGGCAGAATCGCTGCCCAACGGCTCACTGGCAGAGGTTGAGGCCTCCGCATGATCCTCGGAGGCTGATGAGGAAATCCCTTCCAACAACACCTCGCTGCGCTGCCGTCTTGCAAGTGACTCATCCGAGCAGGAGGATCGCATGACGGCCAGCCGCTGCCGGGCGGTCAGCCCATGCCGGTCCCCCACCAGTTTCAGGGCCGAGTCTTGGGCATACCCGCGGGTCAACAGCCAGGAATACTCCTGAACCGCCGTACGCAGCGTCTGATGATGAGCCTCAGCAAAAAGACGCCTATCCTCTGGATGCGCCCCACGATGTTTACGCCTGTCGGGCATCAGCGTCGAATCCGGATCACTCTCGGCCAAGGCTCGTCAGGCCGACTGCAGGGGCCGGCCGCGCCGAGTGAGTGGAGGCAATCCTCGCGTCACGGAAACACCCACCGGCTTTTGTGCCAAATATGCATCGAAAGCCGCTTATTGTGAAGAATAACGCCACGTTGGGCGTTGTCCATCGATCCCATCACGAATTCTTCTCAACGGCCCTTCTCCTACTTATTTAGCAGGAGAGGAAACAGAGAACAGCGGGACTCCGGCTCAGGAGGGACGCAAGATAGGGAGTCACGTGGAAGATCATACGGAGTTTTGCCATCCGAGTTCCATATCCGGGCAATGTTTCCGAAAGTCAGGCATTCGGGGTAGTCACAGTGCCCGGGTGTCGTGCATGAAAACGTCCCTGTTCTGAACGCTTTGGGCAGGGCCGCGGCGAAGATCGCGGCACCGTTCATGCAACGGGCCATGGCGGGCGTTCCGTGTTCTAATGACCACTTGCGAGCTTCGTCTGAGCCGCTAGACTGAGGATAGAGGACCTCGTTCAGGGCTGGGACGATGGCCGCAGTGATTCACAATTTTGTTCGCGTCCCAACGTAGCTCTCGTCACGGGGCGATGCTATGCGAAATGTGCACTTTATGTCACCGGTAATGGTTGCTGGCTTATCTTGCCTCTGCTTGGCGCAGGATAAGGCGGTGACCTGTGGTACGTGCCACGTGGAGGCAAAAGAGCAGTGGTCTGGTTCTGTTCATGCCTCGATTCGGTGCCAGGAGTGCCATGGTGGTGAGGGAACCTACACGCTGTCGTCGGATGAGGCGGCAGCATACGTTTCCAGGGGCGATGCCCCCTCACGTTCGTTCGATCACGGCCCTTCGTTTGCGGGCCCGCCGGACCGCCGACAGATTCCTGAGCTGTGCGGCAACTGCCATGCGGATGTGGAGCGCATGAACCCATTCGGGCTCAGGACAGACCAACTTGCTCGATACTGGACCAGCGGTCACGGCAAGACGCTACGCGAGAAAGGCGACGATCGCGTCGCGGTCTGTACCGACTGCCACGGGAACCACGACGTCCTCGGCAGCCGCGACCCCAACTGTAAGACGCATCCGAAGAACATACCGGACACTTGTGCGACATGCCACGTTGACACGGCGTTGATGGGCGAATTCGATTTACCGGTCGAGGTCGTCGAGGAATATCGTCAAAGCGTCCACGGCACGCTGCTGCTGGAGCAGGGTGATACCGGCGCGCCCACATGCGCGACGTGCCATGGCAATCACTCGGCTATGCCCCCCGGCTTCGCGACGGTTGGTGCGGTTTGCGGACAGTGTCACCAACACGCCGCGATCGAATTCGCAAAGAGCGTGCACTCCACGCTATCCGACCACAAGGGTTGCGTTCAGTGTCATGGCGGCGGTGAGGGTCGACATTTTCACTTGATTGAGCGGATTACGAAGCCGACGGGGCTCTTGATTCAGCGGTACGAGCACCTGCTCGCTTCAGAGCCGTCGCCCACGCCGCAGCGAATCAACGAGGCTCTTAATCCGGATCCGCGGCGAATCATGGAACATGCGTTACCCACGTGCATGGAGTGTCACGACGACCTTGAAGATGATGAGAGTCTCCCGAAGCTCTTCCAGCTATTGGAGGAGATTGCCAAGGCCGAACAACGCTACGTGGCGACCGCACGGCGTCTGGACGAAGTCGGACAGGGCGTGTTGCTGGTCGACAATCAGCGCTTCAAATTCGAGGATGCCAGAACGCACCTGATCGAGCTGGCTCCGCTGCAGCACACCTTGGACAACTCGGTCATCGACGGCAAGGTGGACGAGTTGAACGTCGTCTGCGCACAGGTGAACAAGGAGCTGGATGAGTTGGAACGTGGTCTGAGGCTGCGTCGAGGTGCGCTCATCCCGATCTGGGTTTTCGCTCTGGTGTTCGCGGGTGCGTGTTATGCCAAGTACAAGCGGTTGAAGCTCAGGCACGTGAAACCGCTTCCCGCTCGCTCGGATTGAAGATGATGACCAACACTGAGAAACACCCGACGCGAAGAGGCTTTTTGGACTGGCTGATCGGGATCGGCACATCGGTCACGGGGCTGGCCATGGCCGTTCCCGCCCTGATGTATCTCTGGCCGGCCGCCCGAACGGGTGGATCAGACAACGTGGAAGTGGAAGGCGCCTCCGACATGGCGCCCGGTCAGAGCAAAACGGTTCAGGTGGGCGGCAAGGCGGTGATCGTAGTGCGTAGCCACGGCGGGTTTGAAGCATACTCGGCCATCTGCACACACCTGGGCTGCCTGGTGCAGTGGGATGGCACCAAGAGGCAGTTTCTCTGTCCGTGTCACGCGGCCGCGTTCGATGCACAAGGGCGCGTGGTGTCCGGACCGCCACCTGCGCCGTTGCCGCCATACCGGGTCAAGGAGGTGGCCGGAAAAGTGTACGTGTCGCCGACGTGACGCGTTACGGAGCCGTTGTCTCGGCCGCTTGCAGGGTGGGACGGTTTCCCCAATGAGAGAGTATCGCCGAAATGGGCTTGAGTCACCGAATCAAGAGTTTCCTCGACGACCGGTTTGACACCGCCACGGCGCGGACGATTATCGATCAGCAAGCGCACAAGCGGCTGCCACCCCACACGAGTTGGTTTCACGTTTTCGGCAGCCTGTCCCTGCTGCTGTTTGTCAGTCAAACGATCACCGGAATTTTATTGCTGGTCTACTATCGTCCCACGCCGGAGGACGCGCATCAGTCTATTCAGTACATTACCGCTGAGGTCCATTTCGGGTGGCTCTACCGACAGATTCACGCCTGGGGCGCGACGCTGATGATCCTCGTGGTCCTCCTGCATATGCTGCGCACCTACTTTCACGGCGCCTACAAGAAGCCGCGCGAGCTGACGTGGATAACCGGCGTTCTCATCTTCATTCTCACGATCACGTTCGGCTTCACGGGTTACCTGCTGCCGTGGAATCAAATCGCCTTCTGGGCAACCACCGTTGGGACGGAGTCGGCGAACAAGGTTCCCTATATCGGCGGCTGGCTTCGGTACCTCCTGCGTGGGGGCGATGCCGTCACCGGCGAAACGCTCTCGCGCTTCTTCGTACTCCACGTGATCATTCTCCCCTGGTTGCTGACGGGTCTGGTGGTGATCCACCTGTTGTTGATGCGACTCAACAATCTCACGACATTGGAACGAGTGGGGGAGGAGAAGCCCGTTCCCCCCGATAGCGGCATACCGTTCTTCCCGGTTCACGTTGCCAAGGAGGGAGTCGTCGCCGTTTTGCTCCTGGCCGTGTTGGTCACGCTATCGGTTCTGGCGCCATGGGAGATCGGCGAGCCGGCGGATCCCCTCTCGACGCCGCCACACATCAAGCCGGAATGGTACTTCCTGCCGAGCTATCAGTTGCTGAAATACTTTGAGGGCCCGTACGGCGCCATGATCGGCATCGTGGCGTGTTCGGTACCCTTCCTCCTGCTGTTTCTGTGGCCATTCCTCGATCGCGGCAAGGAACGACACCCTAGAAAGAGACCGTTGGCGGTTGCATTCGGCGTGTTGGGCTTGGTGGCGGCACTCTTCCTCGGCTATCTCGGCCATATCTCTGAGACGGAGCAGACCTTCTTCGGGAAGAGGTATCACATCGACCTTCTCGGGTGGCCCCACGAGATCGTCGAGGAACAGGGCGATGCGGAGCAAGCGCATTAACGGCCCGCGAATTCATCAGCGGGCGATTCTGCGGCGTTAAATGATCATCACCTCAGGATCGGTCTCATACGAGTGCTCGCTTTGCAGTCACTGCTTCGGTCCCCGTGCCGCCTTTGGCTTGCCGATACGACGCCGCATCGTCCAGCCGATCTGGCGATCTGTAGAGTCGTTTGGGTCGATGACGTGGCGCCTCTACTCCGTGTCACCAGCTCGAATACGCCCATGCTCTTGTCTAGAATCCTATGGGGGAAACGGCAAAACGTTAGTTGCAGGCAGGCCGCTGGGGGACTCGCGCCTACTTGATCGTGAACTACGGAACGATATGCTATCCGGCGGGTTACTCAGGCGGCACCATCTGCTGCATTCTCACACAAGCGCCGGAGCATCCTACATCCGAGCCTAGGAAGAGCTGCAGGGTAGAAGAGACACGGAATGCCCAGAACGAGACCGGACGAACGGCCTGAATCTGAATCTCCTATACAAACGGCTGACGAGGCCGGCGCAGGAGACGGCGCGGAGTCCCCCCCCGAGACTGCTGATCGCCAAATGCCGTACAAGCCCAAGTACCGGCCCTTATGGAACAACACCATCACAATCTTCGGCTTGTTCCTGGCGGTGATGGCGGTGATGCTGCTGCTCACGTTCGGCTTGTTCCACTTGGTTTCGCCGGCCAAGAACCCCTATGTCGACATCGTCGGTTTTCTCATCCTGCCTGGAATCCTCGTGATCGGGCTGGTCATCGTCCCGTTTGGAATCCTCTTCAAGAGCTGGCGGATACACCGACGCGAGCCGGAGCAACACCTTGCCTTCCGGTTTCCCCACATTGACCTGAACGACCCCGCGCAGCGAAAGGTCGCCAAATTCTTCACCGCGGGCACCTTTTTCCTGCTTCCGATGGTGGGGGTGAGCTCGTACCACGGTTACCACTATACGGATTCGGCCGGTTTCTGCGCGCAAGCGTGCCACTCGGTCATGGAGCCGGAAGCCACCACGTACGAATCCTCGTCGCATGCGCGGGTGGCGTGTGCCGAGTGCCACATCGGTTCCGGCGCAAGCTGGTTTGTGAAATCCAAACTGTCGGGGACACGGCAGGTTCTGGCGATGATGCAGGACAGCTACTCGCGCCCGATCCCCCCGGCCATTCAGCACCTCAGACCGGCACGCGAGACATGCGAGCAGTGCCATTGGCCCAAGAAGTTCTTCGGGGCGCAGTTGAGGGAGATCGTCTATTTCACCTCGGACGAGCAAAACACACGCCGCGAAATCGACATGCTCGTCAAGACCGGAGGGGGGGACGAGGCCTCGGGCCGCGCGGAAGGCATCCACAAGCACATGGCCCTGTCCGGCACCATTGAATATGTCGCTACCGATGACAAGCTTCAGGAAATCCCGTGGGTGCGTTACACGACGAAGGTCGGGGAGGTGCTGATCTATCGTTCTGACGGTCGACCGAGCTCGGACCCGCGTCCGGAAGGTCAATTGAAGGTGCTGGATTGTATGGACTGTCACAACCGACCGGCCCACAATTTCCTGGCCCCCATCGACGCCGTCGACCTTCGTCTCGAAGTGGGAGCGCTGGACGACACGCTACCTTACATCAAGCGTGAGGCGGTGGAGGCACTCGCCCAGCCCTACCCCGACGCCGACTCGGCGCGTCAGCACATCGGGGCCATGCTGTCCGACTTCTACCGGCAGGAATACCCGGAGATCTGGCAGACGAGGCGAGTCGACATCTACAGCGCCATCGACAGCGTGCGCACAATCTACGATGAGACAACCTTCCCGGATATGAAGGTCAATTGGCAGACGTATCCCGATAACATCGGGCACAAGATTTCACCGGGCTGCTTTCGGTGTCACGAAGGAAAGCACGTCAATCAACACGGAGAGAAGATCAGCCACTCGTGCGATATCTGCCACACGTTTCTCAACCCCGTCGTCGAAGAGGACGGGCGAACGGTCGTACAGCGGGGACCTTTTGTGCACCCGGTGCCGCTTGAAGGTCTCCACGCTGAGTTGCGTTGCGACAAGTGCCACACGGGCGGTCCGACCCCTGAGGCGACGTGCACGGGTTGCCATACGGCTCAGGAGGCCTTCCGCGCGGGTACGCACGAGGCATTCGCCGACTTCGACGTGCCCGCCGAGCCGATGTATGAGTCGGTCTCGTGCGAGGAATGCCATGATCTGTCACAGCCGACCTCCCTGGAGGCGATCGACGAGATGTGCATGGACTGCCACGATGACGAGGAATACGAGGGCATGTTGGCATCATGGCAGCAGGAGCTCGAGCCGCTCATGCGTAAGGCGGAGGAGCGCGCCCACGGCGAAGATCTTGAGGTCCTGAAGGCGCTCAAGGCCGCGGGTCCGATGCACAACCTCGAAGCGAGCCGTAAGATCCTCCACGAAATCACAGGAGGCACTGAGAAACCTTGAGTTGTCAATCCTCTCCGACGCAAGGCAAGCCGCGGGATGCGCGTGCGAAGAGCGAACCGTCCGGAGTCTCTTGTATCCGTTCGAAAATCACTCGCTTCGCGTGTGCAACAAGATGGTCGGAACCGACGACGGATCAGTGGCCCGGAGCCGCGCACCATAACGCCGGATGGGCTCGGTTGACTCTGGCCGGCCTCGGGATCGCCGTTGCGCTCCTTTCCCCCGTCCGGGCTCAGGACAATGCGGATTGTCTGGAATGTCACGCAAGCATGGGGCTGAAGGTCGAGCGGGACGGGCGTGACATATCCCTCTACGTCGACGAAGAACGCTTTGATGAGAGCGTCCATTCGGGCATGGATTGCATCGAATGTCACATGGACCTGGAGGGGATCGAGAAGTACCCCCATGCCAAGGACCTCGAGCGGGTCAACTGCGGAGAGTGCCACGAAGACGATGACGGTCCTATCGCGGCATACTGGCAAAGCACACATGGGCAGCGCGTTCGGGAAGGGGACGAGCACGGACCGGTGTGCCAGGATTGCCACGGGTACCACTATGTCATCCCGTTGCGTGATCCCGCGTCGGCGATCTCGCCGTTCAACATCCCCCAGATGTGCGCCCAGTGTCACGCGGAAGACGCAGAGGTGGCGCGCACCTACGACATTCCTCAGGAACAGATCCTGCAGCGTTACAGGCAGAGCATTCACGGGGAGGGCTTGTTCCAACAGGGGCTCGTGGTAACGGCCGTATGTACGAGCTGTCATACGGGGCATGACGTGCTGCCGCACGATGATCCTCGATCGACCATCCATAAGGCGAATATTCGGGCGACGTGCATGCAGTGCCACGGTCTGATCGAAGAGGTGCACCGCAAGGTGATCGCCGGGGAGCTGTGGGAGAAGACGGGGATTGTACCGATTTGCGTGGAATGCCACCTGCCGCATGAGGCGCGCAGGGTTCGCTACGACACCAACATGGAGAATGAGGATTGTCTGAGGTGCCATTCCGATCCGGATCTGGTAGCCGAGAGCGACGGTCGGCCGCTCCATGTGAAGGAAGAGGAACACTACGAGTCGATTCACGGTCGCAAAGGCGTGTCGTGTGCCCAGTGCCACACGGGTGCCTCACCCGCAGAGGTGCGGTCCTGCGCGACCATTACGGAGAAGGTCAACTGTTCGGTTTGCCACGAGGCAGAGGTCTCCGACTATCAACGCGGTCGGCATGGCCAGTTGCACGCAGCCAACG
The DNA here is from genome assembly GCA_020350565.1 of Phycisphaerales bacterium. GTDB lineage: Bacteria > Planctomycetota > Phycisphaerae > UBA1845 > UBA1845. The sequence continues at coordinate 3,600,770 of CP070718.1, read as the reverse complement.
ATCCTAACGCACCTTCGTGCACGGACTGCCATGGCACGCACCGCATCCTTGAACATCAGGTGCCGGAGGACGCGCCTGCGGTTTTAGCCTCGCTGATCCGGGAATCGCGGACGTTCGGCCGCAACGTACCCGACCTCTGCGCCCAATGTCACCGGCAGGGAGCACCCGCAGCGCAACGATATTTCGGGCCCCAGGATCACATCGTGGAGCATTACACGATGAGCATCCATGGCAAAGGCCTGATCGAAAGTGGGCTTACGGTCACGGCCATGTGCACCGACTGCCATTCGGCACACAAGGCTCTGCCGGCAAGCGATCCGGAATCGACCGTTCACAAGAGCCACATTCCCGCCACCTGCGGTCAGTGCCACGATGGGATCTACGAGAAGTTCGAGCACAGCATTCATTCGCCCGCGGGGAACCCGGAATACCAGGCGAAGCGCGTGCGGGGGATGCCCGATCTGCCCAATTGTGACGATTGCCACCAAGCACATGAGGCCACGCAGACGGACGTTCCTGAGTTCAAGCTAAACATCATGCGCCAATGCGGGCAGTGTCACGACGAGGTCACCTCGACGTATTTCGATACGTACCACGGCAAGGCTTCGGAACTGGGCGACACGACGAAGGCGAAGTGCTACGATTGCCACGGCGCCCACGATATCCTGCCGACGTCGAATCCGGCGTCCCACCTGTCGCGCCAGAACATCGTGGAGACCTGCGGGCGGTGCCATCCGGGATCGCACCGACGATTCGCCGGATACCTCACGCACGCCACCCACCATGATCCCGACAAGTACCCGGCGCTGTTCTACGCCTTCTGGTTTATGACGTCGCTGCTGGTGGGCACGTTTGCCTTTTTCGGCATTCACACGCTGTTGTGGCTGCCGCGCTCGATGAAGTACCGCAAGGAGCTGCGGGAGCAGCTCGAACACAACCACGAGAGCGGTAAACAGTACGTCCGCTTCAGCTCATTCGAGCGTAAGATGCACGTAACGGTGATCATCAGCTTCTTCGGCCTGGCGATCACAGGGATGACGCTGAAATTCTCCTATACGGAGTGGGCCCAGCTTCTCTCACATGTTATGGGCGGGCCTGCCACGGCCGGCTGGATCCATCGAATCTGCGCTATCGTGACATTCGGGTACTTTTTCACGCACCTTGTCAGTCTGATCCGGCGCTATCGCGGGGGGAACAAGAGCTTCGTTCAGTTCTTCTTCGGACCGGATTCGATGCTCCCGCGGTGGCGGGACGTGCAGGAGTTCGGCGGAACCATCAAGTGGTTCCTCGGCCTGGGCGAGCGCCCGCGCTACGGCCGGTGGACTTATTGGGAGAAGTTCGACTACTTCGCCGTTTTCTGGGGTGTGGCCATCATCGGGTCCACCGGGCTTTGTCTGTGGTTTCCGGAGTTATTCACACGGCTGCTGCCGGGTTGGTCGATCAACGTGGCCACCATCGTCCACAGTGACGAGGCGCTGCTCGCCACGGGTTTCATCTTCACCATCCACTTTTTCAACACGCACTTCCGTCCGGAGAAATTCCCGATGGACAAGGTCGTGTTCACCGGGCAGATGCCCCTGGCGGAGCTCAAGATGGACAAGCCCAGCCTCTACGAGGAATTGGTGTCCAGTGGCGAGCTCGACAAGCACCTGGCAGACCCGGTGTCGCCCACGTTCGCGCGTTGGGTGAAGTTCTTCGGTTTCCTCGCATTGACCGTAGGCTTGATCCTGGTGCTGTTGATCATCTACGCAATGGTATTCGCCTACCGTTGATGCGAAGAGCGGCTCGTGCCCGGACGGACCGCTACTGTCTCTGCTGCTGCTTTTCGATCTTCGCCCAGGTGTCGCGCAGGGTCACGGTCCGGTTGAACACCGGCTTGCCCGGGGTGGAATCCGGATCGACGCAGAAATAGCCCATGCGTTCGAACTGGTAGCGGCTCCCGGTCTGTGCGTTTTTGAGGCTCGGCTCGAGCTTGCAGCCGGCCAGCACTTCAAGAGAGTTCGGGTTCAGATTGCCTTTGTAATCCTGGCCCTCATCGACCTGGTCGGGATCTTCTTTGGTGAACAGGTAGTCGTACAGGCGCACCTCGGCGTCGACGGCATGCTGCGCGGAGACCCAGTGGATCGTG
>CP070718.1:3593101-3598542 GCA_020350565.1 Phycisphaerales bacterium | reverse complement strand
CGATTTCCGCGATGGGAAGAGCTCCTAACCGCCCGGGTCTCCAGCATCGAAAAGGCCGTCCGTTCGGGCGGCCTGGCGCGAACCAAGGCCCCGCGCATCAAGAGAGCCTTGGCGGGCATCCGACAGTCCCGAGGACGGCTCTCGCTCGATTTCCTCGACGACATGCCCCTGAAAGAGGCCAAGAGCTATCTGGAATCCATTGAGGGCGTCGGGCCGAAGACGGCCGCGTGCGTGCTGATGTTCTGCTACAACCGCCCGGCCCTGCCGGTTGATACCCACGTCCACCGCGTGGCGAAGCGTCTTGGCTTGATTCCGCAGCAGTGCGGCGCCAATGCCGCCCACGAAGCACTCGAACACATGTGCCCGCCCAAGCTTGTCTATCCCTTTCACGTCCTGATGGTCGAGCACGGAAGAAAAACCTGCAACGCCCGCAATCCGCGATGCGAGGAATGCGCGCTCACTGACCTTTGCCCTTCCGCTCCGCAACTCATTGAGGGGACGTGACGCCCACGCCAAGCACATTCCTGAGCTTCCGTGCGTGATCGGTGATGTTTTTCATCTCCGTTTTGGACATGCGGTCGATGTTCTTGAGGATCATGGTCATGCGCCGGTTCTTCTGGAAGCGACGTCGGTTGCGGATGAGGAAATCCCAGTAGAGAGTCGTGAATGGGCAGGCCGGTTCGCCGGTTCGCACAGCGGGATCGTAGCGGCACGTCGCGCAATAGTTGCTCATGCGATCGATGTAGCGCCCCGTGGCGACGTAGGGTTTGGTGCCCACGACGCCTCCGTCGGCGTGCATGGCCATGCCCAGCGTGTTCGGCAGCGTAGCCCAGTCGACCGCGTCCACGTACATGGCGAGGTACCAGTCGCTGATCTCTTTCGGATGAATGCCGGCGATCAAGGCGAAGTTGCCGGTGACCATCAGCCGCTGGATGTGATGGCCGTAGCCGTGCTCGAACACCTGCGCCAGGCTGGAACGCATGCAGACCATATCCGTTTTGCCGGTCCAGTACATGTCCGGCAGAGGCCCATGCTGTTCGAGGGCGTTGCGCTGCGCGTAGTCCGGCCCTTCGTGCCAGTAGACGCCGCGGATGAACTCGCGCCAGCCGATGATCTGCCGGATGAAACCCTCTACGCAGTTCAGCGGGGCGCGCTCCTGCTCGTAGGCCTGGAGCGCCGCGCCGACCACTTCGCGGGGATCGAGCAGCTTCAGGTTGAGCGCCGGCGATAAGAGCGAATGGAACATCCACGGCTCACCTGCGACCATCGCATCCTGATAGTGGCCGAACAGCGGCAAACGACGGTCGACGAAATCGCGCAGCGCCCGCAAAGCCTGCCGGCGTGTCACCGGCCAGATGAAGTCCTCCAACCGCCCCGGCGCAGTAGGGAAGCGTCCTGCCACCAGAGACATGACCTCCCGAGTGGTCGCATCGGGCTTGAAGAAGACGGGCCGCGGCGGAGGCTCGCTGGACTTGTAGGGTTTGCGGTTCTCCTGATCGAAATTCCATCGACCCTCGACGGGCTCGCTTTCGCTTTCCATCAGGATGCCCAGCTTCTTGCGCATCCTGCGATAGAAATGTTCCATGACGAGGGTCTTGCGTCCGGCGGCCCACTCGGAGAACTCGGGCGGCGTGAGGAGGAAATGCGGATCCTCATGGATGTCAACGGGGACGCCGAATCGCCCGGGCCAGGACTGCACTTGTGAGAAGACGCGCCATTCGCCCGGGCGGACCGCCATCAGCCGTTTGGGACGGAGGGCATGAACCGCCCGCTCGATTTCGCCGGCGAAGGAACCCGTGTTTTGAGGATCATCAAGCCGGATGTAATGAACACGATAGTCTCGCCTGGCCAAGTCGAGCGCGAAATGACGCATCGCCGACAGAAACAGGACAATACGTTGCTTATGACTGGGGACGTGCGTGGCCTCCTCGGCCACCTCCATCATCAGGACGGCATCGCGCGTCCGGTCCAGGCTGCGCAGGATGGGTGAGCGGACATCAAGCTGATCGCCGAAAACCACGAGCAGGCGATCCACATGGCCGCGAATGTGAAGCTCTTTCAATGGATGCCTGGAGATCGTTCTCTACTCCTTCCGCCATGCACTCTGGATCGGACAACCTGCCGCAGAAATCAGGCGTATCCTAAATGACTGCATGCCAACATGCACCAGCCTCGATCTTCCACACCCGCTCCCTTTTCTCGGCGCGTCTGGAAGCATTCGAGCTGTGGCACGCAAGCGCCAACGAAAACTTGAAATCCTGTAGAAACGCCGGTATCAGTCCTGCTTTGACAGAAACACGCTTGACTTGAATGTCTGGTGGACTCACATGAATGCTGAGGCCTCAACACGTCTTGTCTCGATTCTGGGTGCGTTGTCCGCGCTGTGCCTTGTGGGCTTATCGGGCACCTTGGGACAGGAGAAAGATGCGTCAAAGGAGCCGTCGCAGGAACATCTTGCGGTGCTCGTTGCCGAACTGCAAGGAGAGGTTGAGGCGCTTCGGGGATGGAAGTTCAAGCATCCCGTCGCAGTCGAACGGTATACGGAGGAGGGGTTGCGGGCCTTCATACGTGGCGACGATTCGGAAGGCGAATCCGGCTGGGGGAAGAAGGCTCGCTCCGCGGCGGCGATGCGAATCGTCGGACTGCTTCCGGAGGGCTGTGATCCGGACAAGATGTTCGAGGAGGTGATGACCGAGTTCGTCCCGGGCATCTACGATCACGAGAAGGACATCCTCGGCGTCGTCACCCGCGAGGGGGCCGAATACGATTCGCTGCATTTCCGCTCGGTCCTCATTCATGAACTGACCCATGCACTTGACGATCAGTATTTCGATTTCGAAAGGCTGATGTCGCAGCACGCGAGCAGTGACGCGCAATTCGCGCTGTCCGCGGTGATCGAGGGTTCGGCCGTTACGCTCCAGGAGCGATTCGAGCGGAAGGCACGGGCCTCGGGGAAATACGATATGGCCGCGGCCGCAAGGGCCAAAATGGAAGAAATGTCAAAGATGCAGTCGCTCTTCCAGGCCCCGCCCTATGTTCGCTCGTTCATGGCTCGCTTTCCCAGCGGCATACGTTTCCTTCAGCGCGGTGACATGACGGGTTTCATGGCACCCGACGGGCCGACGTGTGTGGCCGACGCGGTGAAAGCGGCCCTCCAAAAGCCACCCCTCTCATCCGAGCAGATCCTGCACCCCGAGAAGTACTGGCAGGAAAGCCAACGAGAAGAGCCCGCTATCGTGGATGAAGAACAAATAGAGAAACTGGTAGAGACGGTGGGGTTGCAAGTCGAGTTTACCGACACCTATGGCGAACTGTTGTGCGCCATCGTGACCGCGCCGGCAGACAGCCCCTTCAATCCGATGGCCATGATGATGCCGAACGGGTGGACGAACGACGCCGCCATGGGCTGGGCCGGCGACCGGTTTTTCCTGATGGCGGACGACGCTGGGGAGTCGAACGCTTCCGAAAAGCCGAATCGCCTCTGCGGCCTGTGGCTGACGCTCTGGGACACGCCGCAGGATCGCGAGGAGTTCGTCACGGCTTACGAAGCCCATCGGCCCATGCCGTCACGAAGCGTCCTTCGCCTCAAAAACAACACCGCGGTCTTCTTCTTTGGGTTAAGCGCCGTCCAACAGGACGGGTTGCAGGAAGGCTTTCGTGTTTTGCACGAGCCCTGATCATGTGCGGCGTTTCAGCAACGGCGCGATCTCGCTCGCGAGGCGAGTGCCCCACTGACGGTCGTACCGACAGAGCGTCGTCGGATAGGGAGCATATCATGCGAGGGCAGGTCGGTTATGTGCGGCTGCTCCTGGGCTGTTCGTGTTCCGCCCCGTCGAGCGGCTCGATATGAGTGATGTGCATCGGATCGCAGTAGGCGGACCGCTCGGGCATGTCGTCTTCCCCAAACTCCAGGGCGACAACCACCTCTCTTCGACTCACGTAGATCAGCTCAGGATGGTGAACCTCGTAGGATGCTCCATCAGTCAAGTAGAGACGAAAGGGGCGAAACGGCTGTTTCCGCACGTGGCTCCGAATCTCATCCGCGCGCATGACACACCTCTGGAATTATTTTACACCTCGGCGGCGCGGCCGGCAAGGCCGCTGGGAAACACTGGATCGGCAGGGGGAGATCCAGAATTGGAACGTCCGGGCCCGAATCGGTGGAGAGCAAAACTGCGGACTGAACGGCTGACTTCGGCGCTGACGATCCTGCCGACTCAGGGTACCCCGGCAAGCTGGCGCCGGCGGAGTGCGCGACAGGCTTCATCCCGCGGGTCCTCCGATTGGGTCGTATGCCAGCCAGGAGGCGAGGAAGATGAAGAGCGCGGGCTGCTAACGGGTCCGCCGGCTCGGATTCTCGCAACCGGTCTATTCGTTCAGTGGGCGGCTGCACGATACGATGGAATTTCGCAACTTCATCTTCGAGCTTAGGCTCACACAGGGAGGGAGGAGGGAACTGGCAGGGCATCTGCTTTGCCTTTAAGGGTAGCGGGCGGGCCCGGTCGTGATTACTCCGCGTTCGCAGACGAGAGAGGTCCACGGTTGTCGATAGATGTGTATTCTTCGAGGTGAGCGGTCTCGGCCCATCGTAAGCGAACCGCGGATGATCCCCGGGCGTAATATGTTTGTGCATCCCGTCCGCAGTGAGGCATGCATTCGCCGCCGAGCCGTGTAGTTCAGTTCCCGATATCGGCAATCGCGTCGGCTTCAGCCGCGATGCATCCACGAGGAGTGCCATCATGTCTGCGCCATCATGCAATTGGCTCCCCCCGCTCTCGCTGTTTTTGATGGTCTTGTGCCCGGCAGGCGGAGCGAGCGCGGATGGAAAGTTCTTTCGACGCCTGGAGGTAGCCGACGAGCCGGGCATACAGGCTCAGCGGGCCGTCATCGCCTTCAGGGATGGTTATGAAACGCTCATCGTCCAATCGGATGTGCAAGGCGAGGGAACCTCTTTCGGGTGGGTCCTGCCGCCTCCCGCGGAGCCGACCTCCATCGAGCCATGCGGTGCCCATACCCTGATATCGCTATCGAATGTGGTCCGACCGCGAGTGTCTGATCTGCCGAAGGCATTTTTGCCCCTGAGCATCCTTGTTCTTCTGATCACGATTGCGGCCTGCCTCGATGTCCTGCGTTATAGGGGGCAGCCAAAGGTCCTGTTCTCACCCTGGCGCATTACGCTCTCTGTGGTCGGGCTTCTCATTCTGATCGGTATTCTGCTTCCAAGTCTGAGCGCCCCACGAGGCCTCTCGGGTGAGGTGGAGATCCTCCAGACGAGCAAAGCCGGCGTCTACGACGTTTCCATCATTAAGGGAGAAACGGGGGCCGCGGTTGCAGAATGGCTGAAGTCGAACGGCTTCGCCTGGTCATCATCGGCGGACCCGGTGATGCAGGCTTACGTGGCGGCCGATTGGTGCTTCCTTGTCGCGAAAGTCGCTCCGGAT
>CP070718.1:3563925-3593001 GCA_020350565.1 Phycisphaerales bacterium | reverse complement strand
TTCGCATGAAGGACCATGCGGGCGCGATTTCGGAGCTCGAGCAGCTTTCGGATCTCTCCGGCTTTCAATATGCGGCCGAGGTCGGCACCGTTCTCGGACAGTGTTATCTCGTCAACGGGGATCACGGCGCCGCGGCGGATGCGTTCCGCAAGGTGGTTCGCGACTTTCCAGACCACGATCTGGCAGACGACGCGTGCGCGGGTTTGGCCGAAGCGTCCTATCTCGACAACAGGCTTGACGACGCAGTCGGTGCGGCCCGGTCGCTGGTCGAGCGATTCCCCGACTCGCCCAGCCGGTCGCGCACGGAGCTGATCTGGGCCCTGGCGCTCATGGGGAAGGAAGAGTATACCACGGCGGCTGGACGGCTCGCTGAGCTGTTGGACCGCGACCCCGAGGGACCGACGGCGGATGAGGCCGCATTACTCCTTGCCCAGTGTTGCCATCGCACCGATGCGCTCGATGAGGCCGCCCGCTTCTACCGGCATGTCATCAAGCGCGCCACCGAGGCGTTCATGCCGGATGCCCTCATGGGTTTGGGCACGCTTTTCCTCCAACAGGGCAACAGCCAGGATGCCGGAAAGCTGCTGGACCGCCTCCTGAAGGAATACCCGGATTATCCCGAGGCGACGCTTGCGCGATTCCATCGTGGGCGGGCGTTTTTCGAACAGGATGAGTACGACGCTGCCTTGAGGCTCTTCGATCAGGTCGCCCGTAGCGAGGGTGAGCATCAGGACGATGCGGTCTACTGGTCGGCAAAGTGCAAGCTGCGAATGGGCGACCATGCGGCGGCCGCACGCCAACTGGCTCAAGCCATCAGGACGTATCCCGAAAGCGACCTGCGCCCGGAGATGACCTATGACCATGCGGTTGCATGGGTCCAGGCGGGCGATCTGGAAAAGGCGGTTGAGGTCCTTGGGGATTGTCTCCAGAGCGTTCCGGATCATTCGGTGGCACCCCAGGCGCTTCACCTCCTTGCCATCACTCAGCACAGACGCAAGGCCTATGACCTCAGCCGTGAGCATTGCGAGACCTTTTTGAGGAAGCACTCTGACCACTCGTTGGCTCGTTCGGTGCGTTTCCTTGAGGCGGAAAACGAATTCCTGGCGGGCCGCTACGAGCAGGCCGTTGAGGGCTATCGCCGTTTTTTGTCTGCGTACCCCGATGCCGAGGAGAAGCGGAAGGCGCAATATCGCCTGGGCATGGCTTTGTATCGTTTGGAGCAATTCGGCGAGGCCTCTGAGTTGCTGAAGGGTGCTGCAAAAGGCCGGCTCGATGAGGCGTATCAACCGGCGCTGCTGGCGCTCGGTGACATCGCGTTTCATCAAAACGAATGGAAGCAGGCGGAGAAGCACCTGCGGGCGTACCTCGAGACGGGAGAAGACGTTGCGGCGGCCGACGATGCCCTCTTGAAACTTGGTCTGGCCCTTCAACGACAGGGCAGTAGTGACAACGCACTCCGACAATTCGACCTTCTCATGGAACGATTTCCGCAGAGCCCGCATCGTCTACAGGCGGCATTCGAGGAGGGGCAAATTCTGGTGGCGCTGGGTCGAGGCCCGGAGGCGGTGCGTGTCTTCGAACAAGTGCTCGCCGAAGGGCCGGAATCACGGTTCGCGCCATATGCATTGAATCATCTCGCATCGCTGGAAATGCATGGGAAAGCCTTCGATCAGGCGGCGGATCGCTTCACATCGGTCATTGAGCAGGCTGAAGACGAAGCGGTTCAGGCTCAGGCCCGGTATCAAAAGGGACAGGCCTTGTTTGCCCAACAGCGGTACGCGGAAGCCGAACAAGCTTTAGCGGAGTTCCTGGAACAACACCCGTCTCACACGCTGGCTGGAAGGGCCCGCGCCCAGTTGGCCATTGCCATTGCACGGCAGGACCGATTTGAGGAAGCGCTAAGAGCCATTGAACGTGCGGAGTTGCAGAAGCGGACGGAAGATGGCGGCGTCGATGCTGAGCTGGCGCGAGCCCTCCTCTACGAGAAGGCTTGGTGTCTGGGTTCTCTCGGGCAAGACAAGCGGGCCGCCGGGATCTATCGCCAACTCATCGGCGAATGTGAGGCTGACGCCGCGTTGTGCGCGCATGCCCTGTTGGAGCTGGCAGCTACAGAGATTGGAGAAAAACGCTACGAGGAAGCCGCTGCGCTGCTTCAAAGGCTTCGCAGCATGATGTCCGATCCGGGCGCGATCATCGATGAGGAAGTGCGCGAGCAGGCGACGTATCAGCTTGCAGTCTGTTCGTTTGAATTGCAGCGCTACGACGAGGCCGCCGGTCTTTGCGATGAGTTGATCCGTCTGTTCCCGGATAGTGAGTTGATCCCGTCGGCCAGCTATTTCTGCGGCGAGTCGCTTTTCCGCCTGGAGCATCATGAACGCGCCGTGGCGCATTTGGAGCGAATCGTCGACCGGTTCCCCGATCATGAAGCCTGCGCGCCAAGCCTGCTGCGCTTGGGCGAGAGCCTGGCGGTCCTCCAACGATGGACGCCCAGCGAGCTGGCTTTCTCTCAGTTCATGCGTCGGTTCGGCGATCACCCCCAGTGGTTCCAGGCACAATTCGGGATCGGCTACGCCCGCGAGAATCAGGAACGTTATGACGAGGCGATCGAGTCCTACCGCAAGGTCATCGAAGCGCACGAAGGGCCGACGGCCGCGCGGGCGCAATTCCAGATCGGTGAATGCCTGTTCGCCCAGAAGCAATACAAGCCGGCAATAGCCGAGCTGATGAAGGTCGACATTCTTTACGCTTACCCGGAGTGGAGCGCGGCGGCCCTTTATGAGGCCGGTCGGTGCTTTGAGTACTTGGCCATGGAGGTCGAGGCACGAAGGCAGTTCAAGACGGTGACCGAGAAGTTCAAGGATTCGCAGTGGGCGGAGTTGGCCGCTCGACGCTTGGCCGACTTGTCACAACGCACCCGCCCGGGTGCCTGACAAGCTCGCGGGTGGCACACACAAACTTGTTTGTGTGTGTAGCCGGATACCTGACCGTCGGTCCATCCTTTATCGCAGGAGCAATCATGGTGAACACGTTGATTCATGTATGGACGACCCTCATGACGGCACAGGTGGACGCCGGCCCGGCAGCGGACCCCAATGTGCAGGTGCAGTCCGTCTGGGACTTTGTGGTCAAGGGCGGGCCGATGATGATCCTGATCGGCCTCTGCTCACTGATAGCCTTGGCGGTCATCATTGAAAGGCTCATCAGCCTTCGAAAGGGCAACGTCATTCCCGCAGGCTTCTTGGCCGGTCTTCAGAAGCACCTGAAGGACAATGACGATCGACAGGCGGCGCTGGAATACTGTCAAAACGATAAGAGCCCGGTGGCCAACGTGTTCGCCACGGTCATTCGGAAGCTGGGTGAGCCGCTGGAGCGTCTCGAGAAGTGTACGCAGGAGGTGGGCGAACGGGAGGTCTTTGCCCTTCGCAAGTACCTTCGTCTGCTGGCGGTCATTGCGCTTGTTTCTCCGCTCCTGGGTTTGTTGGGAACGGTGTTCGGCATGATCGAGGCCTTCCAGACCGTCGCCGCCGCGGGCGAGGCTTTGGGCAAGACCGAGATGCTCGCCAAAGGTATTTACGAGGCCATGATTACCACCGCCGCGGGTTTGATGGTCACCATCCCGGCGCTTATCGGGTACCACGGGATCTCCGCGCGCATCGAGAGGCTGGCACGAGAGATCGACGGCATGACGCTGGCTTTCATCGAGGAATATGCCGAGCCGGCCCTTGAAGATGCGCGGCCCAGATTTCGACAGCTCTCGGCCGACGAAGATGATTCCGATGAGCGAGACGAAGACAAAGTGAAGCCCGCCATGGCGTCCGCGTAGCCAGGAGAGGAGCGACCATGCTGATCAAGGCGCAAGAATCGACAACCAGCCCTTCGATCGAGCTGACACCGTTGATCGATATGGTGTTCCTGCTGTTAATCTTCTTCCTGGTGGCTACGACGTTCCATCAGACCGAGCGTGAAATGCAGATCGCGCTACCGGTAGCGAACTCCGCCGGCCCGATCAGCGCCTCGCTCCGCGAGCTGATCGTCAACGTCGATGTGGAAGGGCGCATCATCGTCGGCGGGCGCACCATCACTCCGGACGAATTCGGCACACTGGTGGGCGAGGCTGTCGAGTTGAACCCGCAGCAGAAAGTGACGGTCCGTGGTGATCGCGGCACGGCATACGCAAACGTCGTAACCGTTCTGGATATTTGCAAGGCTGCCGGCATCCAGGAACCCTATCTCGATACCATCTTTGATCCATGAAAGGCGAAATCAGAACGGGTTGCGGAGGGGATGGCACCGGCTTTGGGGCCGGTCACAAGGACGGCGCCGGCGGTGGGCGCGAACGTGCTCACGGCGGTCGCCGGCGCAGCATCTTGTTATGGAGCCTTGTGCTTGCAGTGTTCGCCGGTGGCGTCGCTGCGGGTTGGGCGTTCTGGCCCCGTGAAATCGCTTTCTATACCGATGCGGACACGATCCGTCAGCCCGCGGAAAACGCGCCTGTCCGTGACATTCTCTGGCAGCCACCGAGAGAGCTGACCGAGCTCATCAACGCTCGAGAGGACGATTACGAGCCGCGCGTCAGTGCGGATGGGATGACCCTCTTCTTCGTGCGCGGTCGTGCGGGCGAGAACGCCGACATCTACGTCGCGACCCGTACGCCTGACGGCTGGGGTGAGCCGGTCGCGCTGGAAGCCGTCAACACGGAGGATGATGACCTAGGCCCGGAGCCTTCGGCCGATGGGCGATCACTGTATTTCTACAGCGACCGCCCTGGCGGCAACGGCGGCTACGACATCTGGGTCGTTCATCGCTCGCAGGAAGACCCAACCCACTGGGGCGAACCGGTCAACCTCGGGCCCAGAGTGAATTCCACGTACAACGATTACGGCCCATCTCTGACGCCGGACGGGCGGACGTTGTATTTCGCCTCGAACCGTCCGCGCCCCCACGACGCGGAGACACCCGATCCTGAAGCCTGGCCCGCCACGCTGCGCGAGGATCTCTACATCCGCGACTACGATCTCTATCAAGCCACGATCACCGAACGGGGTTGCAGCGTGGCCCAACCGGTCGACCGATTGAATACGAGCTACAACGAAGGGTCGCCGGCCGTCAGCAATTTCGGCGACTTCCTGTATTTTGCCTCGGACCGCCCAGGCGGGGAGGGCGGCTTCGATCTGTATCGTTCTCGTCGTTTGAACGACGAGCACGAGCCGGCCCACAACCTCGGCGATCCGGTAAACTCCGCCGCAAACGAGCTGGATCCGGGGATGGCCATGGGCGGTTACGCCCTCTACTTCAGCTCCGATCGTTTCGAGGAGCCGGAGAGAGCGAGCCAAGGCGAAGACGGGGCGACGAGCCCTTCACTCGACGATGAGGAACAGTCCAGTCCCTACAATCTCTACTACACCACATCGCGAGAGGTCTTCGCCGCGAACGAGACGATACGCCAATCGATTGACTGGGCGGCGTTATGGTATCGCGTCGCGCCGAACATTCTGTGGGCGCTCCTCGCTCTCTTGCTGCTGCTCGCCTTGCTGAAGCTTATGGGAGGGCTGCGCGGCAGAAGGTTGAGCCTGCTCGCCCGATGCCTGATGGCCTCGCTCGTCGCCCATCTCCTGTTGATGTTGATGTTCAATGTGTGGGAGGTAACCACGGGGCTACGGGAGGCACTCGGGGCTCCACGCAGAGGAATCCAGGTCGCGATGATCTCGCCCGCAAAAGGAGACCAGATCGCCATTCAGATCCGCGGCCATCTAACCGAAGTCGAGACGCCGTCCTGGCAATCGGTCCAGACAGACCGGATGTCCGGCGAGATCGAGGTGGATCGACTGGGCGTGGTGGCGGAACTTACCGTTGATCGCAGACCGGTCGAACTGCCGGAAACCGTGGCCGAGAAGACCCAAGTGCAGGATGCCGTTCCGCCGGAGCTTCGATCGGGTCACGACGTGGTACTGGTTCATCACCTGCTTTCGTCTCCGAAGGGTCGACAGGTAGTGCCGCGGATGTCCGAACTGCTGCTCCCGGCGGAGACTCTCCCAGTTGTTTCAGAAGAGGATCAAGGGCCGCCCCCGATCGGAAACGGTGTTCACGGCAATGTGGATCGCGCCGAACTGCCCGTCCTGTCAAAGCCCGCGGCGATCCGACCGGGCGACTTCCGACTGAAGCCCGACAGTGCCGACGCGGCGGAGGGCTCCGCGCCGGCTTTCAGTCTCGTCGTGCCAACGCGACCGCAAGATGCGCAGGTCAGGCGTTCCGAGGAATTGTCTATCTCAGGACCCGGATTAGCCGCTTCGCCGGTCAATCTTGAAGGGCTCAACCTTCCCGAAGCGCCCGCCACGCAGCAGGCGGACGAAGGCGACCTGATGCCGACAATGGTCGCCGCGTCGCCGGGGCCTGCACGAGGAAGAGCTCTTGTGCCTGCCTCGAGTCCGCCATTGGACGAGATGCTTCGAGTGTTTGCGCCCCTCGATAGCGAGGATTCGCAGAATGAAGAATCTCTGGTGTCGGATAGCGCGCAGACGATGGAGGAGTACGCGCTACGGCCGACGCAACTCCGGTTTCGTTCGGACACCGCAAACGGCGCACCATTGCCCCCTTACGATGGCGGTATGCGTTTGCCCAACCTTGAGGAGGCCCGAGACACCCGCTCAGTCGAGACGAAACTCGAACAACTGCCTCACGCACTGGGCGAAGCTCCGCGTGCAGCCCTCACGTCATCCGAGCTGATCGCCAGCCCAACAGCGCCTTCATTAGACTTCACTGGGACGCCCATACCGCGCGTCGCGGTGCCTCAACTCGACGGCGCGATGTCTCCGGCTTTGGAACCGGTACTTCAGGAGACGGACCTTTCACCTACACCGCCTGTAAGGGTCGCAAGCTTCAAAGTTACTGAACGCGGCGGTCCCCTCGAACTGCGCCTCTCGCTGCCCAAGGAGACAACGCCGATCCGCAATGCCTACGTTCAGCGCTCACTGGAGCAACGGCTGGCGCTTATCGAGCGCCACGGCGGCAGTGCGGAAACCGAGCGTGCCGTTGCCGACGCATTGAAATGGCTCGCGGCGCATCAAAGCGCGGACGGCCACTGGGACGCTGTCGATTTCGACGAGGGTTGCGGTGTGTGCGATGGTGAGGCGGAAATCGATGCGGACATTGCAATGACGGGATTGGCCACGCTCTGCTTCCTTGGAGCGAACCACACGCACCTTTCAGATGGTCCCTATCGCGAGACGGTCGCCAAAGCCGTCAGGTGGCTGCTCGAAAGGCAGGATGGAAAGGGCGGTCTCCTTGGTGACGAGACGATGTACAGTCACGGCATCGCCACCCTGGCGTTGTCCGAGGCCTATGGGATGACCGATGACGGGAGCCTCGCACTGCCCGTGCAGCGCGCCGTTGATTTCATCATCCGCGCGCGCAGCCAGCGCGAAGGCGGCTGGCGCTACGAGCCCGGTCAAGCGGGCGACACCTCCGTGCTCGGCTGGCAGGTTATGGCCCTTAAGAGCGCCGAATTGGCCGGCATATCCGTGCCGGACGCCGGTTTCAAGACAGCCCGTGATTGGATGGACAAGGTCGAGCACCCTGGCGTGCCCGGCGCTTATGGCTATCAACCGGGCCGCCGCCCGAACCCCGCCATGACCGCGGAGGGAATGTTTACTCTACAACTGCTCGGCGCCAAGCCGGAAGAAAGACGCATGCAGAATTCTGCCGAGTTGATCTCTCGCTACCCGCCGTCCTGGGAGTCGCAGCAGAACACGTATTACTGGTACTATGCAACGCTCGCACTCTTCCAGCATCAAGGGCCGAAATGGGAACGGTGGAACGAGGCGATGACGAACGAACTGATCGCCTCGCAGCGAAGGGACGGCGCGGCAGCGGGAAGCTGGGACCCTGAGCAAGACGAATGGGCGGCAAGAGCCGGCCGCGTCTACCAAACCACTTTGTGTACCTTGATGCTCGAAGTGTATTATCGCTACTTGCCGCTATACACGCTCGAAGCGGTTCCGGGTGCCATAGGGACGATGCGAGGGCGGGTGACGGATGCCACGACCGGACTGCCGTTGCCGGAGGCCACCGTCAGGCTCACCATGCCCGGTCAAGCCTCTGTCTTGGCAAAGTCGGGCGAAACGGGTTGGTACGAACTGAGCGTGCCGGAAGTCCCCGAATTTTTCGCTCTCTCGGCATCCCTCGACGGCTACCTGCCGGAGACGGCAAACATCGAGACGGCGCGGCTCAGGGGCCGTACGATCGTTCGCAACTTCCGTCTGCGCCCCGACGATGAGACGGTGATCGCTCTCGAACCCGATCCCGAAGTCCATCATCTGGGCAATGATCGGTTCGAGGGCGTCATCAACAGCCAGTTTCAGAAGCGCAGCGAGGGCATCCGGGCAGTTGCCGTGTTTCCCCTCTCGCTTGAGCAAGTTGCCTCGCCATTTACACGGGCGGAGCTGCGCCTGTTGGCCAAGGGCGTGCAATGTCCGCACCGCATCTTCATCAACGACGAGCTGCTATCCAAGCGGTTGAACCGATCCCCCGAAGACGGCAGCTTCGGCGAGTTCGTCGCTTCGTTCGATGCCTCGATCCTTCAGCAAGGAGAGAACGTCCTGGAGATTCACTGCGTAAGTTGCCGCGGTGACGTCGACGACTTCGAGTTCGTCAACGTGCAGATCCACCTCCGTCCGTAACCGTCCCTGCCCAGGTTTCCACAACATGCCCGACCGTATGGGGCGCGCTCCCCGGCCCGCATGCAGGAGAGGCGGTGCCCGGGCGTCAGGCAATAAAGGGTAGCTTAATGCAAAACCTCCTCGGAGGGGACGCGTCCGGGCTGCTTATGTGTTAGAATGAAGATGCCCGATGGTGGGCAGCGTGCGGCCGGAGGTGCCGTGCGAAGAAGCGTGTGAGTCGGACGGCTTTTCGGGAGTTGCCATCCGGACGGTAGCAGCAGGCATTCCTACCGGGGAGGTGTTCATATGGACACGACTAAAGTTGCAGAGTGTATTCGTGACGAGCACCGCAGAGTCCAGGAGTTGGCCGACCGCCTCCACGAAAGGACCGGCGTCGCTCCCAGAGCCGATTTCGCAAACTGGATTGAGGATGTACGCGATCGATTCGACCACTTCCGCGCCCATATGGTGAAACACATGGCGCTCGAGGAGAGCGATGGTTACATGACCGCGGTCAAGGAGTGTCGTCCTACCCTGGCCAATGAGGTGGAGCGGCTGAAGCGCGAGCACAACGAGATGATGAAGATCATGGACAGCATCCACTATGCCGTCCATGGACTGTGCGAAGACGACCGCCTGCTCATGCGGGACTGCTGTGCAAGGATCGAGAATCTCCTTTCCTACATCGAACACCACGACAGCGAGGAGACGTTGATGGTCACCTCCGCGTTCACACGCGACCTGGGTGCCAACGACTGATCCTGAGCGGTCGGCCGTCCCGACGCACGGAGGTCGTGTCCTCAAAAACAGACCCGCTGTTCCAGAGAGAAGACTGGCGTGACCTTGGCGCCGAACGGCCCTTCACGTCTTCGACTACGGCAACCGAGCGGCCGGCTCACCCGCCGACCATGCCATGGATTCTCTGCCCGACAGGTTCGTGTCGGAAGACGTCACCCCTGACATACTCACCATCTTCCGCAGGTAATGCGTTGAAGAATCGATAGGAACCGTCAAGGTTACCATGCCGAACGGGGGGGAATCAGGCCTCTATGCCCTGTCCGGTGCGTTCCTTCGGTTCCACGGTGCGTCTCGTCACATCTGCGCGACGAGCGCACGGTCTCTGCCGCTGTCACCGACGTTTTGGGTAGACTTGCTCGCCGGTCTCCGCATCGTGCAGCGTGATGGCCTGCATCTGGCATCGTTTGGCGGCCAGCTTGATGTACTCCGGCGGATCACCTTCGGGGTCCATCACGTACGTTTGACCCTCCTCGTCAACGTCGAAGGTGTTCGGAGCTTCTTCACAGCATAGCCGGTCCAACGCGCAGTTCTCGGAATCGATCGTGATTCGGTACCTGGTCATGACGCTCACTCCGTGTGGACATCGCCAGAAGACGGGGCTGCGGTTTCGGCCGTCGCCATCTCGAACCGGCGCAAGCATTCAGGTTTGAATCGCTGACGCTCAAACCCGAGCTTGTCGTACGGAACCCCTTGAGCGAAGGCCAGGAGCTGGAAGTAGTAGATGGGCGGCGTCTCGAACTCCTCATCAAACTGCCGGGATACCTTCATCTGCCCGTGGTCGAACTGACCGTAGCACGTGGGGCAGATCAGGCAGAGGATGTCGGCATGTTCGCTACACACCGCGCCGAGCAAGTCATGCATCATGTTGAGCGGCACTTCCTCGGTCTGGCACGCCTTGCCGCAGCACAAGTACCAGTTGCGGTGACGTACCGGGTTCGCGCCCAGCGCCGAAACGAGGTGCTCCAGCACGGTCGGATTGTTGGGATCGTCCACCTGCATGATCCGACTCGGTTTCAGCAGGTGGCACCCATAGTGGATCGCCACTTTCAAGTCTTCCAGCGGGCGAACGACCGATTGGCGAATGACCTCGTAGCCGACTTCATCGCGCACCAAAGTTGCGATGTGTCGCACACGAGCCGTGCCGCGATACTCCTTGCCGATGCGCTTCAACCGTTCGTTCACTTGAGCGCGCAGCTCGAGATCCTGAAGTAGGTGATACGTCTCCGAAAGCGTGGCCGTGCAGCCCGAGCAATTCGTGAAAATGTCCACGCCGATATCTTCAGCAAGGCAAAGATTGCGGGCCGCCACCGCCAGCCACGAAATCTTGTCCTTCGACTTGAAGTAGATCGGGTCCGGGCAGCAGGAAGCGCCTTCCAGGTCGACGATCTCGATCCCCAGCTTCGGCAGCGTGGAGCGAATCGCAAACTCCATCGCGGGGTGTCGCGCCGGAATCAGACAGCCGGGAAAGAACGCAAAGCGCTTCATGCCGTGTCTCCTCCTTTGGATGCCGGCTCGATCAGTGCGCGAATCTCGTCCATGGGAACCGGCTGCAAAGGCGGCAATCCAAAACGCTCTCTTTGTTTGTGGACTGCCGAGCTGATCGGCGTGGTCCGGCCCGTCGTCTCGAAAGTCTCGATGATCTTCTGAGCGGACGGCGGGATAATGCCCCGATCGGCCAGCATGTTCTTGAGGGAAATAATCACCTCCACCGGCTTGACTTCCTGCGGGCACCGTTCATGGCAGTTGTAGCAGTTGGTGCACTGCCACAGGATCGAGTCTTCCGTCAGCAGCTCCTCGCCAAGGCCGTACAACACCTTGAGCATGATCTCGCGCGGATTGAAGGTGCCGCTGTAGGTTGTGGCCGGACAATCACCCACACAGGCGCCGCACTGGTAGCAGAAGCTCGCCAGGTTGCCTTCGAGCTTCTGCGCCAGCTCGCGCCGGAAGCGAAAGTCGACTCGGACCGTCTCTTGACTGTTGTTTCGCCCCTGGACCATGCCCCGTTCTCAGCTGTCAGCCTTCAGTCCTCAGTTTGCGGCCCGCGCCGCAATGTCTCCAATGCTCCCCGCGGATAACACTGCGATCGGCTTCTAGCCCTCCTTCGCAGGCTTTTTCTTTTTTAGATGCCGGATGCTGTTCGAGCGGCACTTGGGGCAGGACCGTTCCTTGTCCTCACCCTTCTCCACCTCTTCCGTATACTCGTGACCGCACATCATGCACCGGAACGTCTCGATCGTGGTCGTGGACATTGCTGGCTCTCAGCGTTCAGTTATCCCTTTTTCAGCATCCAGTGGTCGACCCGTCGACAGCCCGTTCTTTCCGCCCGGCACGGTACCGATCGCCAACCACCGACTGCTGGCAACTTAATTCGCCACTGCTGCCGCTTCTTCTTTCCTTGCCGCCTTCTTCGGTTTGGGCTTCAACGCCTCCTTCGTCTGCTGAATCTCCTTAGAGGTGACCGTCTTGCGCAGC
Organism: Phycisphaerales bacterium; assembly: GCA_020350565.1. Lineage (GTDB taxonomy): Bacteria > Planctomycetota > Phycisphaerae > UBA1845 > UBA1845. The sequence goes on along the minus strand of CP070718.1, from coordinate 3,581,077 downwards.
TCCTCCAACTGCTTCATCACTTTGGCGAACTTCTGACCCTCGGCCGCGCTGATCCACTCGAGCTGCAGTCGCTCGGGACGGACCCCAGCCTTCTCGAGCTTGTCCCACAGACGCTGCACGCGCTGCACCGTCTGCCGGTTCGCGTTGATGTAGTGGCAGTCCGCATAGTGGCAGCCGGAAACCATGACGATGGGGGCGCCGCAACGAAAAGCCTCCAACACCATTTCCTCGGAGACACGAGCCGAGCACATCGTTCGGACCACGCGGTTCGTGCTCGGATATTGGATGCGCGAGATGCCGGCCATGTCACCGCCCGCATACGAGCACCAGTTGCACGCAAACGCGAACACCTTGTCCTCGGGATGGCTCGCCAGAACCGCCCGTACCTGTGCGAGAAGCTGGTCATCCGTGAAGTGTCGCATGGTGATCGCACCGAACTGACACGTGGCACCACAGGAACCGCAACCGGCACAAGCCGCTTCGATGACAACCGCCGGATGACCTTTCTCCCAGGCGATCGCGCCGTAGGGACACACCTTGGCACAAGCACCGCAGTTCTTACAGGCCTGCTCGTCGATCCGACTGGTGATCGCCTCGATCTGAATTTGGCCCGCGTTCAGCAGCGCGCCCGTTCTCGAAGCGGCGGCGCCTGCCTGGCATACCGAGTCTTTGATGTCCTTCGGGGCTTCGCAGAAACCGGAAAAGAAGACGCCACGCGTCGGCGCGTCCACCGGTTTGAGTTTCGGATGGGACTCCATGAAGAAGCCATCCGAGGTTTTGGACAACGTCAACATGCCCGAAATCTTTGCCAGGTCCTTGGGCGATTCGACGCCCACCGAGAGCACCACCATGTCGAGTTCATGCCGCTCGATTTTGCCCGAAGTCGTGTTCTCCACGGTAATGGTCAGGTTGTGCGTCTCAGGATCCTCTTCAATGTCACCGGGCAGGCCCCGTACATAGCGCGTGCCGGCCTCCTTGGACCGCTGGAACATCTCCTCGAATGACTTTCCGAACGCGCGTATGTCTTGATAGAAGACGACGTTTTCGACGTCCGGGTAGTGATCGGCCAGCAGCAACGTGTCCTTGATGGTGTTCATGCAACAGATATTCGAGCACCAGGGCCGCCCGATCTTCGAGTTACGCGAGCCGACGCACTGGATGAAGCCGATGCGCGTGGGTCGTTCATGGTCGCTGGGGCGAACGAAGTGCCCGGCGGTGGGACCGCCGGCACAGATCAGACGCTCGAACTCCATCGACGTGATCACGTTGTCGAAGCGCGTGTAGCCGTATTCGTCCATCTCGGTCGGGTCATAGACCTGCAGACCGATGGCGACGATGACGGCCCCGACCTCGCGCGTGACGATCTCGTCCTTGTCATCGTAATTGATCGCCTGCTTTTCACAGACTTCGACGCACTTGCCGCACGCGATGGGGTTGTTCCCCAGGCAGTCGGCCATGTTGAGGATGTAGGAGCAGGGAACCGCCTGCGGGAAGGGAATGTAAATGGCCTTGCGCGAAGAGAATCCCATCTGATATTCGTCCGGCTTGACCACCGGACAAACCTTCGCGCACTCGCCGCACGCGTTGCACGCGTCGACGTCGACATAGCGGGCCTTCTTACGGATCTTGACCGTAAAGTTCCCGACGTAGCCCGAAACCTCTTCGACCTCGCTGAAGGTCAGAAGCTCAACGTTTGGATGCCGACCGGCATCGATGGCCTTAGGCCCGAGAATTCATATCGAACAGTCCATGGTGGGGTAGGTCTTGTCCAGTTGAGCCATGATCCCACCGATGGACGCCTCCTTCTCGACCAAGGTCACCTTGTGACCGGCATCTGCGAGTTCCAGCGCCGCCTCGATCCCCGCAACGCCGCCGCCGATTACCAGTGCACGCTTGGTCACCGGAACGGTCAGCTCCTCCTGCGGCTGCAGGAACCGGGCCCGGGCCACCGCCGAGGCCACCAGATCCTTCGCTTTCTCCGTCGCCCCGTCCCAATCGCCGGGATGCACCCACGAGCAATGCTCGCGAAGGTTGGCCATCTCCATCAGATACGGATTCAGACCCGCCTCGCGGACGCACTGCCGGAACGTAGGCTCGTGTTGCCGTGGCGTACAGGAGGCGATCACGACGCGGTTCAAGCGGTGCTCGCGTATCGCGTCCTTGATTTCATTCTGTCCCGGGTCCGCACAAGTGTACTTGTTCCGAACCACGCAGGTGACGTGCGGCAGTGTCGCAGCGTACTCTGCGACGGAACCGCAATCCACGGCTCCTGCGATGTTCAGGCCGCAATCGCACACGAACACCCCGATGCGGATGTCGTCAGTTGTTGGATTGGCAATCATTAGGTAATCTTTCCGACCCGAAAAGAATCGTCACTGTTCTTCTGACCGACCTCGTTCCCCGATGTTCCTTGTCGTCAGGTGCCGGCAAGCTGCCGGTGCCACCCACAAAGCCCCTCGCGGAAGCGCAGAGCCCGTATCGCTGACGGCTATCGGGAAAGCCCCTCAGCTACAACCTCTGCTACATCACGCATCTCAATTTCAATCTCTCCTTTTAGATTGGGATCCTTCATGGCGCAGCGGAAGTGGATCTGGCATTTCGGACAGGCTGTTACCAGGACTTCCGCTCCCGTCGCCCGCGCCTCACGCAGGCGACCCACCTGAATCTGCTTGGCGAATCGATCGCAGTTGGACCACGTGCCGCCCGCGCAGCACATCGCCCTCGGACCGGAGCGAGACATCTCTGCCAGTTCAATCCCAGGCACTGCGGTCAGTGCCTTTCTGGGCGGGTCGTAAATGCCCAGGTGACGGCCCAGGCGACACGGATCCTGGAAGGTGGCTCGTCGTCGCCCGTTCGGTTGCAGCTCCAGTTCCGGCAGATGTTCCACCAGGAACTCTGTTATGTGCACCATCCGTGGTGGTTTGCCGTCGAACAGCGGCGCGTAATCCACCTTCCAGGTCCGCAAACACTCCGCACAAGAAATCACCAGCAACTCTGCGCCGCTCTCCGCCACCAGCTTGACGTTTTGTCTTGCCAGCGCTTCGAAGTTCTTTCGATCGCCGTTCCAAAGCAGGTCGTGGCCGCAGCAACGCTCGTTTGCCGACACGACGGGCGCGACGCCCAGTTTGTTCATGAGGCGAATGGCCGCCTTTGTCCCTTCTAGCGACGCGGCCTCAAACTCCGAGAAGAAGGCGTCGTAGTACATCGTGCAGCCGGTCCAGTAGAAAACCTCCCCCTTTTCCGGCTCGGTCTTTAGATCATCGGTCAGCCAATTCAGGCGATCCTGTTGCAGGCCGCCCTTGGCCATCATGCGCATGACCGACTGCAGCGCGCCCCCGTGCGGGCATTCGGGCTCCGTCCCTTCGCGAAACGAGAGCTCGCGCAGCTTCTGTACAAGCTGAGTGTAGCCCACCTCCGCCGGGCAACGCTGGTCGCACAGACTGCACGTCAGGCAAGCGTACACGGTGCCGTTTCGCGACACTTCCTCCTGCTGGCGCAGGTTCGTTGCTAGGACGTGACGCCGCGGGCTGTACGCGCCGCCAATACGCGAAATCGGGCATGTGGCAGTGCACTTGCCGCAGTCATAGCAGGCCCAAGCCTTCGTCTTCGTAGCTACTTGCGCAAGTTCCACCATCGCCTCCTACTCCTTCGCGCGACCGTTCCCCGCAAGCGGGCTCGGTCCCAACTTCCGAACCTGATCGGTAAACTCGTTGATGACCTGGGCAAAACGCGCCCCCTCCGCCGCGCTGATCCATTCAAGCCTTATCCGAGCCTCTTCCAGACCCAGCAGTGTGACCACGTTCTTTGTCTTCTCGAACTGCTCCACCGCGCGTTCGTTCCCTGAGATATAATGGCAGTCGCCGAAGTGGCACCCTGAAACGAGAACGCCGTCGGCACCACGCTCGAACGCGCGCAAGACGAACCCTGGTTGAATCCGTCCCGAACACATCACCCGGATCATGCGGAAGTGCGGCTGGTGCTGGATCCGTGATACGCCGGCTGTGTCCGCTCCCGCGTAGGAGCACCAGTTACAGGCGAACACCACGATATTCGGGTTCCAGTTCGCCGGCACCTTGGGCGGTGTGCGCTTCGGCCTGGGCTTCGTGCGAACCGCTTTCACGTCGTAACCTCCTCGCCGAAGAAGGCGTCGATCATGGCGTGTACCTGGCGGTCGGTGAAGTGCCGGCAGGTGATCGCCCCGGAGGGGCACCAGCTGCCACACGTGCCGCACCCCTTGCACAACGACGCGTTGATCTCGGCGACGTAAACACCGGGCCCACTTTCCACCAGCTCACCCGCATGATATGGACAGATGTCCACGCAGGTACCGCAGCCGCGACACTTGAGCGCGTCCACCACCGCGGTCACGGGGTCGAGCTTCACCTTGTCGTACGCCAGGAACACGGATGCTTTGGCGGCGGCGGCCGACGCCTGGGCGACCGTATCCACGATGTCCTTGGGCCCTTGAATGGTCCCTGCCAGCAACACGCCTTCCACGGCCGTCTCGATCGGCGCAAGCTCCGGATGCCGCTCGAGGAAGAAGCCATCCAGCCCGATGCTCGCCTTGAGCATGTCGTGAAAGCGGTCGGTTTCCGGCTGCCTGGGCCTCATCCCCACACTGAGCACCACGAGATCCGTAGGCACTTCCACGCGGCGACCAAGCAGATCATCGAAGCACCGGACGCCCTCGGCTCGCTTCTCACCGATCACTTCCACCTTCTCGCCCGGTGGGATGCGGATGAACAGCACACCCAGCCCCCGAGCTTCGCGGTACATTTCCTCTGCGCCGCTGGAGATCGTTCGGATGTCCCGGTAGAAGATCGTCGTGTCGATGCCACGCTTGGCCAGCAGAATCGCCTGTTTGATGGCCGTGGGGCAGCAATAACGGGAACACCCGGAGAAGCATTCCGGATCACGAGAACCGACGCAAAGGATGAACGATGCACTACCGACGGATTCGAAAGGCGACGCGGCCTTGCCGTCGCTTCGTTCTCCCGACCGCCGTTTATTACCACCAACGCCTGACGCGCGGGACGTCGCATCCTCGGAGTCGCCAGGGACGGCTTCCTCTTCCTCGAAGAAAGCGTGTTCCAGTTCCTCGCTGGTCAATACGTTCGGCAGCGTTCCGTAGCCGTATTCACCTCGCGGTTTGTGCAATTCGGCTCCCGTGGCCAGCACGATCGCCCCGACCGGGAATGTCTCCTGAGTAGCGCCGCTGGTTGTAACTTCGAAATTGCCTACGAAGCCGCTGATCTCCTCCACTTCCGTGTTCAGCAGGATTCGCGCATCCGTGCTCTTCAAACGGTCGACCTTCTCTCTCAGCACTTCCGCCGCCGGCCGCATGTTCGGGTATAGACTCTTGAGATTCGGCTTCGCCAGACGACCGCCAAGCCGGTCTGTCTTCTCCACGAGCGTGACCGGAAAACCTTGAGCCGCCAAATCCGTCGCCGCCTGAATGCCGCCGATCCCGCCGCCGATGACCAGTGCGGCTCGGGCCATCGGAACCTCACCGGCCTGCAGCGGATGGAGATGGCGCGCCTTGGCCACGCCCATTCGAATCAGTGCCTTTGCCTTTTCCTGCGCCTCCACCGTCTGGCCCGCGTGCACCCAGGAGCATTGATCCCGAATGTTGACCATCTCCAGGAGGTAAGGGTTGAAGCCGATCCGCGCACAGGTTTCCTGGAAGATCGGTTCGTGGGTACGTGGCGTGCATGCGGCGATGACCACACGATTGATGTTATGCTCTTTGATGAGCTCGACCAGCCTGTCCTGACCGGCCGATGAGCACGCGAACAGGTTGGTCTCGGCTGCCACGACGTCCGGGATCTTCGCCGCGTGAGAGGCCAATTGCTCCACGTCCAGTGTCCCGGCGATGTTGACACCGCAGTGGCACACCATAACGCCGACCCGTGGCGGACCCGAGAGATCCATCGGATCGACGGTTTTCTGCTCCTCCTCCACGCGATAGCCCGTCAGATACAGCGCCGCTCGCGCCGCCGCCGCCGACGCCTGGGCGACGCAATCCGGAATCACCTGCGGACCGACCGCACTGCCGGCCACGTAGATGCCTTCCCGTGTCGTCTCAACAGCCGATACCGCAGGGTCGCGCCGCGCGATGAAGCCGTACACGTCCGTTTCGATGCCCAGTATGTCAGCGACCTTCATAGCGCCCTCATTCGGCGCCGCCGCCACGGACAGAACGACCAGATCGGCCGGAATACGCTCTTGGCTGTGTCCCAACGTGTCCTCGACGAAGATCTCGAGCGAGTCATCTTCGGCAACGTGATCCACCTTTGCCGGCCGCCCACGCACGTACGTGGCGCTCTTCTCGTCACGCGATCGCTGCACGAAGTCGTCGAAACCCTTGCCGAACGCCCGAAGGTCCGTGTACAGAATGGTGACGTCTTCAACTTCCGGATCATGCTGCCGGACCAGCATCGAGTCCTTCACCGCATTCATGCAGCAGAAACGGCTGCAATAGGGGCGGCCGCCTTCACCGCGCGCACCCACGCACTGAATGAACACCATCCGTTTCGGCGTCTTCATGTCGGACGGCCGCACCACGTGCCCTTGGGTGACACCCGAGGCGTTCAGCATACGCTCCAGCTCCAGGCTGGTGACCACGTTCGGAAATCGGCCGTACCCATAATTGCCCAGCTTCCGCGCGTCGAACTCCATGAAGCCTACCGCGACCAGGACGGCGCCAACGTCGACCTCCATCTCTTCCGCACGCATATCGAAGTCGATCGCGTCAACCTCACACGCCTTCGAGCAATGTCCGCAGACCAGCAGATTCGGTTGATAGTCCTCTCTCTTGCGCTGTTTGATCTTCTGGACTTTCGCCAGCCTCAGACGCTGCTTCTCACTCAGAAAGCCGAGCAGGTTGAGACAGGCATCGGAATCAATCACGTACGTTGCGGGCACCGATTGCGGAAACGGGCGGTAGATCGCCTTTCGCGCCTTCAGTCCGACATCGAACTCGTTCCCTCCCACCTGCGGACAGGCGTCCACGCATAATCCGCATGCCACGCACTTGTCCTCACGTACGTAGCGCGGCTTCTTGCGAATCCGGACGCGGAAATCGCCCGGCCTACCTTCGCACCCGATGACTTCCGCGTTGCTCACCACGTCGATAAGGGGATGCCGACCGGCATCCATGGCCCGAGGGCCCAGAATTCATATCGAGCAGTCCATGGTGGGAAACGTCTTGTCAAGCTGGGCCATGCGACCGCCCAGCGACGGCGAACTCTCCACCAGGGTCACGCGGATGCGGGCGTTGGCCAGGTCCAAGGCCGCCTGAATCCCGGCGATGCCTCCACCTATCACCAGCGCACGTTTCTCTGTCACCGGCTCTACCATTTCTGCATTGTCTGTGGGCTGAATATCCACCAAAGAATCCTTGACAACTCCTGGTTGTTCGGTCTCAGCCTTTGGAAGCCGTGGCGCCGGGTTGTTCGCTGACCGCCATGGCTTCGCCCTCCCCATACTCCTTCTCGTAAGCCTCCCAACCGGCGTCGAAGGCCTTCAGATTCAACTCCTCCGTCCCGGGCGGCACCGAAGCCTTGACGGCCTCACGCATCTCGTCATGGGAGACGATCTTCGTCACGGCGGCGAAGAAGCCCAGCATGACGATGTTCTGGACGATCGGCCGTCCCAGCATTTCCGCGATGCGCATGGACGATACGCCGAACGCCGGCTGTCCTTCCTTGAGCGTCGGATGCACCAGATCCTTCTCATAAACCAGAACACCGTCATCTTTCAGCTCGTCTTTGAACTTCCCATAGCCCTCGGACGACATCGCGATGAACACGTCGGGCCGGCTGATGTAGGGGTACAACACTTCCGTATCTGACACGCTCAGCGTCGCGCTACAGGCGGAGCCACGCGCCTCCGGGCCGAAGCTTTGGATCATCGTGGCGTGCTTGTTCGCGTTGATGGCGCACGCCCGCCCGATGATGTAGCCGGAAAGCACCACGCCCTGACCGCCGTACCCCGTAATCCGAATCTCAGTTCTACTCATGGATCATTCCTCCTTCCTGGGGTATGGGCACGTACTTCTCGCCAAGGATCTTGCGGTAGTGCTCGTGCATCATGTCCAGAAAGGTGGGTCGCTCCTCATCGACGAACTTCCCACAAATGATTTCGTCCTGAAAGTCTATGGCCACGTCACGCGTATCCGCCCCATGCCGGATTTCCGCCGCATCATGGTAGTACTGCATCAGGTCAAAGCCCGTGCCCAGTTTGTTGAGCCTCGCATACAGCGTCGAGCATGGGGCAATTACCTCAATGAACCGGAAACCCTTGCGATCGATCGCTTCCTTGAACGACTTCGTCAGGCGCCGGATGTGCAGGCAGGTCCACCGTGCGACGTACGTGGCCCCGCAGCTTGCCGCGAGGTGCGGAAGATTGAACGGACGCTCGAAGTTGCCGTACGGCATCGTCGATGATCGCGCCGTCAGCGGCGTCGTGGGCGCGTTCTGTCCACCGGTCATCCCGTAAATGAAGTTGTTCACCAGAATCACGAGCATGTCGATGTTGCGTCGCGCCGCGTGGATGAAATGATTCCCGCCGATCCCGGCCAAGTCTCCATCGCCGGAAAACACCGTGACGAGAAGCTCGGGCCGACCCAGCTTCAGGCCCGTGGCAAAGGGGATGGCACGCCCGTGTGTCGTGTGAAAGGCGTCCAGGTTCATGTAGCCTGCAACACGCCCTGTGCAGCCGATTCCCGATACCACGGACGCCTTGTCCAGGTCCACCCCGCTCTCACCCAGCGCCGTGGCATAGCATTTGACCACGGTGCCGATCCCGCAGGTCGGACACCAGATGTGCGGGATTCGGTCCATCCGCAAAAACGAGCTCACTGGATGCTCGTCCGGCGGCGCAACAGTCTTTTCCATCACATCGGTCATTTCGCAGCCCTCAATATTGCCTCGCAAATGTCATTCGGGTTATGCACGCCTCCGCCCGCGTGAGGTACCGAGATCGCCGACGCCTTGCCGGCGGCGCATCGTTCCACTTCCAGCACGATCTGACCGAAGTTGATTTCCGGCACCACAAATGCCTTGATCTTTCCGGCCAGCTCTCGAATACGCTTCTCGGGGAAGGGCCACACGACGATCAGCCTCATGACGCCGACCTTCACGCCCTTCTTCCTTGCCAGATCAATGCCCATGCGCGCAACTCGCGACGTGATGCCATAGGTCACCAGCACCACGTCGGCCCCATCCGTTTTCTCCTCGTCATAGCGAGTGATTTTGTCGACGTTGACCTTGATCTTGTCCAATAGGCGGTGGACGCATTTCTCCTGGCATTGGCTGCTCATTACGGGGTAGCCCCGCTCGTCGTGCGTCAGGCCCGTGGTGTGGAATCGGTAGCCATCGCCGGCCCGCGCGAACTCAGGTATCAGGTTGCCGTTCACTTTATAAGGCCGGTATTCGCCCGGACGTTGGTGAGTCAGTGCACGCGGCACGATGTCGATTTCCTCAGCCGCCGGGATGACCACCTTCTCGGTCATGTGACCGACGCATTCGTCCATCATGAACATCACCGGAACGCGGTAAAGCTCCGAAAGATTGAATGCGTCGATCGTCAGGTCAAACGCCTCCTGTGGCGACTGCGGGCTCAATGCGATCAGTTCATAGTCGCCATGAGAACCCCAACGGGCTTGCATCATGTCGGCTTGCCCCACCATTGTGGGCAAGCCGGTTGATGGCCCGCCACGCTGCACGTTCACCACGACGCATGGAGTCTCCATCATGGCCGCCAGTCCGATGTTCTCCATCATCAGTCTAAAACCCGGGCCGATGGTGACGGTCATTGATTTCGTCCCGGTCCACGAAGCCCCGACGACCGCAGCCATGCTTGCCAGCTCGTCCTCCATTTGGATGAAAAGGCCGCCCATCATCGGGAAGCGACGCGAGATGCGCTCAACGACTTCCGTTGATGGCGTGATGGGGTAACCGGCGACGAATCGGCAACCCGCGGCCATAGCCCCTTCGCCGCATGCGAAATCACCGTCCAGATAATGGGCGCCGGTCAGAACGCCTGCAGGATCCGTTTTCAAGGCTTTCCTCCTTACTGCTGTCTTGCCTCCCGTCCCTACGGACGACGGTGTTGGCTCCGTGTGCTTCTTACGTCTTGGCGGCCGCCTCTTCAGCCTCCACCGAGACGCTATAGATGGCGAAATCAGGACAGATCATCTCGCACAGGTTGCAGTTGACGCACTCTCCTTCTTTGACCACCTTGGGCGGGTGGTATCCTTTCTGGTTGAACTCCTCCGAGAGTACCAGGACGTCCTTCGGGCAGTACTCCACGCAGAAACCGCAGCCTTTGCAGCGGTCGGCTATGATGTGTACCTCTCCATGGGGGACCTTGACCTGATCCATGTCCAGAGGTTTTCGCCAGTACTTCATCTTGATTGTCCCCATTGCTCTATGACACGCCTTCCTTGCTGTGCGCGTGCCGAAGCCTTTCGTACGGACAGCCGCCGCGGACGCGGCCAACCGAGCACTCTTGTTGGCAGTAAGCCGAACAAAGCAGGCACATGCCCCGCCCCGGATCTTCTTTTTCCAGGAGGGACAGAGAGAACCGTTCCATAAGCTCAGTCAAGTGATCGATGTCCTTCGCGGAGAATCCCTCAAACACCGGCGTCAGACGATCCGCCTTCAGGCTCTCGTACTGTTCGACGAGCCGTCGTCCTTTGGTGCTCGCCGACAAGAGCGTCGCCCGGCGGTCGCCCTTGGACGGGTGCCGCGTGATCAGCCCGAGGCGCTCCAGTTTGTCGATGTTCTTCGTGGCGGCTGGTGGACTGACGCCCAGAAAGCCGGCCACCTCCCCGATTTGGTAGTTGCCGTTGAATGCGATCAACTTAAGGAGCTGAAACTGTGAGGGTGCAAGAGGATGCCCGGCCACTTCCTGCAAGAATTTCGTTTCGAGGATCTGACGCACCAGGGAGGCGAAGATATGGCTCTGGCGCACGAGTGAGGACAGACGCCGTCGGCTTTTGCTTCGCCTGCCGTTTCGGAAAAGTAAGGATGAGGCCCGTTTCGGGTCCGGCCGCGACATCGCTTAGCCCGGTTAATAATTGGGCGCGTGAAAAACCGAGTAACTATTTAACTACGTTAAGAATATCTTACCCGAAGATGTGACCCGACGCAAGGGGAAAAGTGCATGTTGCTCGCGAAGTCGCTTTTTCGGCCAGAACCACTTGGCTCGGATCGACCGTCTCCAATCGTGGACCCTGTCGAGACGCTAACCTTCGACGCGAGGCCCATACGAGAGGAGAGCAGTCGAGCGCCGGCACGGAATGATACTTGCACCCGACCGGGTGACGCGATGTGCAGCGCCTCTTGGTCGGGCCGCCGTTGCAACCGGAATCGCGGCGATCACTGTTCGGATCCAGTGTCGCTTCCCATTTCGGACAGTAGTGCTTTAAGAACGCAATGTCTCTGCGCACGGTGGTAGGGCATAGCGGGGACAGGCAGGCCCTGACAATGCTATGTCCATGTAGGCCGTCGACACGCGCTGCGAAGCGGGAGTCTCCCTGCGCCAGACGCATCAGATGGCATCAACGCTCATACCGATGGACCTGCACGCGACGACCTCGCGGCGAAGCGGCGGGACCAGGAGACCTCGAACGGCAGCCTCGTCGCTTTACAGCCGCTTCTATCGTGGCTGCAGAATCGAGAGTAATGCTTGCACTGGCACTGTCCGCACACCTTGCTTGTACTAGAAGGAGGCCGCTGGGCGGCACGCGCGCAATAGCCAAATACCGGACGCCAGCGTACAGCCTTCCGGCATGGCCGTCCGATGTCGGTTATGGTGGCGGAGAGATGCCGGACCGCCGATGGCTGGCCGCCGATCTTGGGGCGGTGGTTGACTTGCGCCGGCGCGTGACGGGGCATGGTGATCGTATAGAGGTCGGCTGGAAGTGGTGACAGAACATGTGCCGCGCATAGGATTCTTGTGTTCGGAGTCGGCTGAGCCTATCTGCCTGCCGCCTCCACTTCCGAGCGGTGTTGAAGGAGCCACCGAGGTGGGTTCAACAAATTCACAGGTGCGGACGTGACCTGCACGACGGTGCCGATTCATGGACCACACCGGGTGGATTCACCAGCGCAGGGGAAGGAAGGCTCGGGCAAACCGAGTGACGTTCGGCGGGCTTTGCCAGGACGGCGCCGGCCGAGTCCGGAAAGCAGGCCGCTTGCACTTGGGGCGGCGGGGGGGCCGGCCACCGTTATGCTTCTCCTGATGGGTTCGGAGGCGGAGCATCCTGGTGGAAATACGATCGCCGGCGCGGTTATTGGACACCTTGTGTCGGGCCTTGATGGCCGGTGGGATTCGGGCTGATATTCAAAATGCGCAGGTAGGTGCCGGGGTTATCGGCAAGAGCCGCCAAGGGTCGATATCGGCCTGGCAAGGCTCGCGCGGCGGCGCGGTTGCCGAGCCGCGTTATAGCCACTAATATAGGTGTATTCGGGGACGAACAGGGAAAGAAGCGTTTCCAGGTCCACTATGCGAATTGGTTTTTTTTGCTGCGCAGCTCTTGTATGCATCGGCAGCGCGCGCGTACATGCGGACCGCGTGACCGACGGTCTTGTCGTTTTCTACCCGTTCACCGAAGGCAACGGGACAGTTGTCGGTGATCAATCGCCCAACGGTCCGCCGATGGACTTGGAGATCCAAGGCGATATTGGATGGGCCGTCGGCGAAAACGGCGTGGTTTGCAACGGCGGAAGGATCACGAGCTTCGGCTACGCCAGCAAAGTCATCGATGCTCTTCAGGCTACCTCGCTAAGTACGTTTGAGGCGTGGGTGGTGCCCGCCGACCTGGTCCAGTCCGGGCCTGCCAGAATCGTCTCCGTTGGCCGAAACCTCAGCCGCCAGAACTTCGTCCTCGGACAGATGGAGGACGACATTCAAGTCCGTTTGCTGCATACCGCAAAGGACGACGCTGCGAACCCCCGCCTGACCACAACCGATGGCTTTCTGACGACCGAATTGACGCACCTGGTGCACACGTACGACGGTGCGGTTGAGAGGCTCTACGTCAACGGCGTCGAGCATCCCACGACCGTGGCGCTCGCCGGCGACTACTCGAATTGGGCGGCCAACCATTTCTTCAACATCGGCAATGAGGCCACCCTGGGGCGCCCATGGTACGGCGTCATCCGCATTGTTGCCGTCTATGATCGCGCCCTCAGCCCGGCGGAGATTGTGCAGAACTTCGAGGCATCCCCGATCGTGCCCAGCGCGCCCAGCGTCGACGCAGGCCCGGACATCTACACGCCGCCCTATCCTGGCGGACCGGTGTACACGGTCACCTTGCTCGGCTCGGTGCTGGACGATGGCTTGCCGGATCCTCCCGGTGCGGTAAGCACCGAGTGGTCCGTGATTTCCGGGCCCGGCAGCGTGGTCTTCGATGATCCGTTCGCACCTGAAACAGGGGCGGAATTCTCTGACGAGGGCGTCTATCTGCTGGAGTTGACCGCTGATGACGGTTTCTACGTCGTCAGCGACCAGGTAACCGTCTCGATCAACATTCCTCCGTCTAACGACGATAGCTTCACGGACATCACCGACGCGTCGGGCACGGCCGGTCCCAGCACGTACGGCGGACACGGCGCCATGTGGGCCGACCTCACCGCAGACGACCTCCCTGACCTCTACGTGACGCGAAACAAGGACGTGGATATGGCGGAGCTGTTCTTCCGCAACGTCAGCGGCTACAGCTTCGTCGAGGAGGCGGCCCTCCGCGGCATCGACGATTTCGATGCCGGCACCCACGGCGCCGCCTGGGGCGACCTGGACAACGACGGCGACTACGACCTGGTCAACGGCGGCTACGACCGCAATCGTGTCTTCGAAAACGACGGCACGGGCAACTTCCTCGACCGGACGATAGGCTCGGGTTTTCTCGATGTCGAGAACGGCACGCGCGGGGCGCTCCTTTTCGATTTTGATCTCGATGGGGACCTCGATGTCTTCTTCAACAATTGGGGACCGGCCGGCGAAGAGAACGAATTCTACCGCAACGAGGGCAACTTCGTTTTCACGCCCATCGACAACGGCCTTCAGTTCGTCGGCGGGGCGCAGGGCGTAACCGCAGGCGATTTCGATAACGACGGCGATCCTGACCTGCTGATGTGCCATTGGACCGGCGACTCCGGCCCGGTCATGCTCTTTCGCAATGATGCCGGCACGTTCAATCTCTTAGCCGTCCCTGAGTTCGCCGTTACTGCTCCACGCCAGGACGGCGTCACCTTCTGCGACGTCAACAACGATGGCTGGCTCGACGTCCATGTAACCGTGGGAACGTCGGGAACCTCCGCCGCCGGCTACCTGTTCATGAATAGCGCGGATGGCGCCACGTTCACGGCCGGTCCCGTTCTGGCCGGCAAAGGCTTCATGGGCGGCTTCGAGGATCTCGACAACGACGGCGACTGGGACATCGTTTATGCGGGCGCGCAGCGGGTTTTCCTGAACGCAGGCGACGCTACCTTCACCCTCTCTTCCGCCTTCACCACCGGTACGATCAATGATCCTCGCGCGGTTGCCTTTGCGGATATCGACGCGGACGGCGACAGGGACTTCTACTACGCGCAGAAGAAGACATTCAACAGGATGATTCGCAATGACCTTGTTCTCGACGACCAGGCCAGATGGCTTGGCGTCGAATTGGTGTCCGTCCTCGGGCAGGCCGGCGCCTTTGGAGCGAAGGTCAAGATCTACGAACCGGGGATGATGAGCGATCCTGCCGGCCTTATTGCGTTCCGGCAGGCCAGTAGCCAGGACGGCTACCTGGCCCAGCACGATCCCGTGCTCCATTTCGGTCTCGCTAATCGAACCGAGGTTGACCTGGAGGTCGTGTTCCAAGAGGGCGTTACCGCCACGCAGAGCGGTGTGGCCGCGAATCAGGTCGTGCTGATCGATGCGTCGACAATGCCGAACGGGCCGCCCGAGGTGGACGCCGGTCCGGATCAGGCTACACCGGTTTATCCATTCGGACTGTTAGACTCGGTTACGTTAAGTGGCTCGGTCGAAGATGACGGCCTGCCGTTTCCTCCCGGCCAGGTGACTACGACCTGGTCGATGGTGTCGGGCCCCGGGGCGGTTGCGTTTGGCGACGACTCGGCGCTGCAGACGTCGGCGACGTTCTCCGCAGATGGCACATATGTGCTTCAGTTGGCTGCCGATGACGGCGAGTTGGTCGCCACCGACCAAGTGACCGTTACCGTAAACGTGCAGTCCACAACGGTGCAGGCGACGAACTTGTATCCTGCCGACGCCGCGACCGGCGTTTCCACGATTCCCACGCTCGAGCTCGTTCCTTCCCCTGGAACTCCGGTTGAAGGGCGATTCGTAATCGCCGCCGACGCCGCGTTCACGAGCATCGTCTACGACTCGGGCGACACGCCGGACTACCTGACAACCCATGTCGCCCTGGCCGACCTGGACAGCCTCACGGAATACCACTGGAGCGCGCGGCTGAAGGATGACATCGGCCTCTGGTCCGCTTGGTCTACCTCGACGGCTTTCACGACCATCGACGAGAGCCTGCTTAACGTACTTTCCTTACAGGATGGAGTTGGCGGCTATGTCGGCACCGCCGACGCCGACATTCGGGGAGACTTCAACGATCCGATCAATCCGGTGCGCGAGTGGAACCAGGGCGCCCAGGACGTCATCCGCACCGGGCGTCGTACGGCCGGCAGCTACACCGACGAGATCTTTCGAAGCCTCCTGCGTTTCGATCTCACCGGCATCACCGACCCGGACGCCGTGGTCAATGTCTACCTCGAGCTCACCGGCTGGCAGCACGACGACACATTCTTCTTCAAGTCGCGCAACTCCTTCTACAAGCTCCTCACGACGTGGGGAGAGGGCGATGGGCTTGTCGGTGAGCCGCCTGACGTCGGGGAGGTGAGTTGGACCTACTCCGAATTCCCGACACCCTGGGACGTGCCCGGGGTCGCGGGCATCGGAACGGATCGCGAAGGCACGCCGTTGTTCCAGGCCGTTCTGACCAATCAACCGGGATATAAGAGCTATTGGTCGAGCCAGGCCCTGGTCGATGCGGTCAGACTGTGGATCGCACAGCCGACCACCAATCATGGAATCTTCTTCAAGGCCGATGACGAATCCTACCAACACATTCTCCAGCTTGCATCGCATGAGCACACCGACCCGTCGTTCCGGCCACGTCTGGTCATCATAACCACGGAAGGTGACGAGTGCCTGGTTGCGGCGGACGGAACACCGTGCGATGACGGGCTGACTTGCACCGACGGCGATACGTGTTCCGGAGGTGTCTGCACGGCCGGGCCGACGCTTGACTGCAATGATGCCCTGGACTGCACCACCGACACTTGTGACGAACAGGCCGCAGGGTGCGTACACGAACTGGCCCCGGATGCGTGCCTGATCGATGATGTTTGCTACAACGACGGTGACCTGAATCCGGCGAACGACTGCGAGCAGTGTGACCTTTCGCTCGCCCAGACGGCCTGGTCGCCTCTCGATCCCGGCGTCGCCTGCGGCGATCCGACCGACGATGATTGCACCGATCCGGATACCTGCGACGGTGCCGGCGTTTGTCTTCCGAACCATGTCCTCGACGGAACAGTCTGCGATGACGCCCTGTTCTGCAACGAGGGCGAGACGTGCACAAGCGGTGTATGCGGTGGGGGATCAGCCGTCGATTGCGACGACGGCCTCGCTTGCACCGCTGACTCCTGCGATGAGTCGGGGGATGCCTGTCTGAACGAGATCGATCCCGGCGCCTGCGTCATTGACGGTGCATGCTATCTGGATGGTGATTCCAACCCTGCAAACGATTGCGAACTGTGCGACCCGTTACTGAGTCAAACACAATGGTCGCTGCGAGATGCCGGATCGTCCTGCGGCGATCCGACCGACGATGACTGCACCGATCCGGATACCTGCGACGGTGCGGGCGTTTGCCTGCCGAACCACGTCCTCGACGGATCGGTCTGCGATGACGGCTTGTTCTGCAATGAAGGCGAGACGTGCACGAGCGGTGTCTGTGGCGGGGGGGCAGGCCTCAATTGCGGCGACGGCCTCGCTTGCACCACGGACTCCTGCGATGAGTCGGGGGATGCCTGTCTGAACGAGATCGATCCCGGCGCCTGCG
>CP070718.1:3557542-3563825 GCA_020350565.1 Phycisphaerales bacterium | reverse complement strand
GCCAGGCCGATCCGCACGACCTCGACATTCGCAGCGACGTCTACTCACTTGGGGTGTTGCTGTTTGAGCTGCTGTCCGGTCGGCTGCCGTACGATCTGTACGATACACCGATCATCTTTGCTCCAAAGATCATCTGCGAGGAGCCGCCGACGCGCCTCAGCTCGATCAATCGGTCACTTCGCGGGGACATTGAGACCATTGTGGCCAAGGCCCTGGAAAAGGACCGTCAGCGGCGCTATCAGTCCGCCCTCACGATGGCCGAGGACATTCAACGCTACCTGAATGACGAGCCCATCCTCGCCCGCCCACCCAGCGCGGTGTACCGTTTCCGAAAGCTGGTTCGCCGTCGGCGCGTCCCGCTGGCCGTCGCCGGTCTTCTGATCGCGGGTGCTGTCATCGTAATGGTGGACCGCGTACACGCGTGGAATGTGCGTCGGGAACGAGATCGCCTGGAGACCGAGGTGTCTCTCCTGGAGGCGCGCGCGCTGTTGATTCACAAAGGGGAATACCCGATTCCGCTCGAGGAAATAGTCGAGCTGTGTAACCGTGCCATCGAGTTCGACCCCGAGAACGCCAAAGCATACGCGCTGCGCGGAAGAGTCTGGATGTACATGGATTACTCCGATTCGGCCCAACGGGACGAATACCGCGATTTGGCCCAAGGCGACTGCACGAGGGCGCTGAAGCTCGATCCTGATAATCTTCTGGCGTTACGGACGTGCGCCAACGTGGCGCTGATAAAAGGCGACTTCGATACGGCGCGAGAGCACTACGAGCGAGCGCTAGAAGACAAGGAAATGATGCTGGAGCTGCCGCGCGATTTTCACAACCGGGCCCGTCTGCGGCGGATCGATGGCGAGTACGAAGCGGCGATCAAGGACCACAATCGCGCTGTGGCTCTCAGGCCGGACTACGGTAAGACATGGAAGGGCCGCGGCGTAACGAAGTATATGCGCGGCGACATCGATGGAGCGATCCAGGACCTGGAGCGTGCAGCATTGCTTCCCGGGAACCGTGTCGTACAGTGCTACCTGTGGATCAGGGAGATGCGGATGCTGCGCGACGCTCCAGGCGATCGGGAGGAGGCCGAGGAGGTCCTCAAGAAGGTCGAACAGGCGGCGGAGGGAAACCCGCTTTGGGAGGAGCTCGTCGCCGTCTTGCGCGGGCGGCAGACGGCCGATGAATACCTGTCACCCCTCGAAGGAGACGACCTGGCGCAGGCGTGCTACTACCTCGGTGCCAAGGCGCTGGTGGATGGCCGAGAGGAAGAGGCGGCAGATTACTTCCAGGAAGCCGCCGACTTCGTTCTTCACGGCCTTGACGAGTTCGATTTGGCCCGATGGCACCTTCGGCAACTTGAGGCAGATTAGCTGCAGAAGGCATCCATAACAGCCTGTCGATGTCCCGTGGCACTGTGGCGGGCGGAACCTTCCAACCGTATCTTTCTTGCTAGCCCGACTATGGCGGGCTGACGTCCACCTGTACGCGAGTGACTTTGAATGCACCGTCGTCCCAAATGACGGCCTCGTTGAATTTCATCGCTGTCGGCGGTTGGTCCGGGAATGTTATAGCCATCCCAGCGATCGCCAGATCGGGCGTGGGCAGGAAAGCCGTCACGTGTGGGGGGGTCGCCACACAAGCGAAAACTCCGTCGATGTACGTTTGCGTATTCCACTCCTGCGCCAACTTCATTGCCGCTGTGACTGGTGTGTCATCCTCCTTGATCTGCATCTGCACGACGTCCACCTGTGTCGACGGAGAGTGACCGAGGGACGATACCTTCAACTCGAAGTAGACTGTGCCGCTAGTTTTCTTGACATCTTTTGGTTTAATCTCCCAGTCTGCGCCTTCTCCAGCAGCCATAACAAGCTCCTTTCAAAACAGACCCATTCATTCCACTTATCCCTGGTGGCAGGGGAACGCCTGCCAATCACGATATTCGCACACGGACCGTATCGAGTGGCTGGAACGCCCTTACACGACGGAACGCATCGGATGCGGTCCATGACGAAAGACAAACTCACGTGCGGTCGTTCCCGCACGTCGGTCCCGAAATGAAAAGCCCGCAAACTCTGCAGCGCACTCACGCTCCAGCGTGCGAAACTGACACCTTCTTAGAATGTTCGACCCGGACGCAGAATCCGGCCCCGGTTTCTGACTCAGAACTGTCTTACAATATGTCGATCGGTGACGGCCCTAAAGCACGACTGTCCTCGGCCCGCAGTAGCCAATCACACCATCATTATGCCGATCGGCCAAGGCGCTTGCAAGCGCCAGTCTCGGCGAACGCCTCAGTGGAACTGTGTGACCCTTGGACAACTCCTGATCCACGGGGTTGCCCAGGGAAAACGTGAGGTGAATAACGGAGTTTTCTTGCAGGATCTGTTCGACGCGCCGGCTGACATGTCCGCCCATGTGCCGAATGGCCTCCGGGAGACGGGGCCCATCGAATAGGTCGACTAGGTCGAGCGGGCGAGCTCGGTTTCTCCTGCCGGGACGCTTCCCCGGACAGGCACAGAACGCATGAGTCAGTTACCTGATGAGCGGTATAGGAAGGTGTCGTCGGCGCACAGGGTCATGCTCGGGGAATTCAGAGAACTTGATGGTCGCCTCAGTGATCTTCACGATAGCAGCACCTGCCCAATATGTGGATTGCTTATCCCAAACCCGATGGTTGATCGGTGACCGGCTGCGCGGCGGGCATTGATGCGAATCGAACGTCCAGGAGCCGAGCGAACAGCCGAATTCCTGCAGTGAAACGTGCTTGCCTGTGAGCGGTTGGGCGGAAGAAAGTTAGGCTGCCGGCTTGACGCGTGGTTGGCGTACGGTGCATTCAGGTTTATAATCAGGTCTGATCAAATCTAGACCGGTTCCGCGCTGGTGGCAGCCGGACGCCAGTTATCGGGCTTCGGCGGGCCGCGGGGGCCGGGCCCGTGGGAATGTTTTTTCTCCTGCGCATCTGGCGGGCCCTCGTGGCACTGGGGGACTGGGGTGTGAATAACGGGAGGCCCCCTTATGGCAGACGAAGATCGTCCGCTGCTACACGCGGCCGTCTCGGGCGATGTCGACGTTCTTTCTATGCTCCTCAGGAAATATGGGCCCAACGTCCGGGCGTTCCTCTCCGGTCGGATTCCGCCGAGATGGCAGTCGGTCCTTTCTGAGGACGACGTCATGCAGCAAACCTACTCGGACGCCTTTACGGACATCGGCAACTTCGATCCGGAAGGGGACGGCTCCTTCTCGGGCTGGCTGTGCCGGTTGGCCCAATGCAATCTTAAAGACGCAATCCGCATGCTCCAAGCGGCCAAACGTGGCGGGCGAGTCAACCGTGTCGAAATCGACCTCGCGGAGTCGAGCAGGATGCTGGTCGGCATGCTCACGGCCTCTGGCATGAGCCCGGGAAGCTATGCAGCCGGGAAAGAGGCCGAAGCCCTCCTCGCGCAAGCGATGGCTCAACTGCCCTCGACCTCGCAAATCGCCGTGCGCATGTTCGATCTGGAAGGGCGGGATGTCAAGGTGATTGCCCAGCAGGTCGGCCGGAGTATCGGGGCCGTATACATGCTCCGAGCCCGTGCCCACGACAAGTTGCGAAAGCTGTTGGGGGCAACCGGCAACTTCTTCACCGACGGGGCGTGAATACGCCCGCCACTTTGCGGGGAAGCAATAGGGCCGGTGTCGGCCTGTAATGGCCGCCAAAGAACAGCCGCGGCCAAGGCGTCATAGCCTATCCGTCCGCTGAAGAAGCTGCGAGGCAGCGGCGAAACTCGCTTGTTGGCCGCCAAGGGCCGGCTGAGGGCGGCCGAGCCACACTTCTTCAGCGGACCGCAATACCGATGGGACTGCGATACCCACAGGAGATCATGGAGATCATGTGATGAAGCCTCCACGGAAAGGTGACGAACCCAGCAGCCGGGAGGACTTGCTCATTGAAGCGGCGCGCCGGGAGGTGTTTGGTGAGGGGCGGCAGAGCACCTCGGAAGTAGGGCTCAACGGCAAAGCAGGGCAGGATGAATCGGTGAAAAGCCCACCCCTCGATGGGGACACTGCTCCGACACGGCCTCTTTACCACTCGGTATCCACGATTCCTCGGCGCATTGCCCACTACGATGTGAAGCGGGTCATTGCGTCCGGAGGCATGGGCACCGTTTATGAGGCCACGCAGGACCACCCTCGCCGAACGGTGGCAGTCAAAGTAATGCGGCACGGCATCACCTCGTCACGAGCCATACGCCGATTCGAATTTGAGTCGCAGATCCTGGCCCGGCTCCAGCATCCCGGCATCGCGCACGTCTACGATGCCGGCTGGTATGAGGACGGTGGAGAGCGCGTGCCCTACTTCGCGATGGAGTACATCCCCAACGCCAGATCCGTGATTGGATACGCGGATCAGAAGAATCTATCCTTGCGCGAGCGCCTCAAGCTCTTCATCAGTGTCTGCGAGGCGGTTCATCACGGCCACCAGCGGGGCGTGATCCATCGCGACCTCAAGCCGGGTAACATCCTCGTAAACACACAGGGACAGGTGAAGGTCATCGACTTCGGGGTCGCACGCTGCACGGACGCGGACTTGAACCTTACGGCGATCCGGACCAGCGTAGGCGAGATGATCGGTACCTTAAAATATATGTCCCCCGAACAATGTCAGGCGGATCCGCAAGACCTCGATATCCGCAGCGACATCTACTCTCTCGGGGTGCTGCTGTATGAGCTGCTGTCCGGGCGTCCACCGTACGATCTGCGTGATACCCCGATCATGTCCGCCCCGAGGGTGATTTGCGAGGAGACCCCGACGCGTCTGAGCTCGGTCAGCCGATCGCTTCGTGGGGACATCGAGACCATTGTGGCCAAAGCCCTGGAAAAAGATCGTTCGCAGCGCTATCAATCCGCCCTGGCGCTGGCGGAGGACATCGGACGGTACTTGAATGACGAGCCCATCGTTGCTCGGCCACCCAGCGCCGTGTACCGGTTTCGCAAGTTGGTTCACCGCCGGCGGGTACCGTTTGGGGTGGCCGCTGCGTTACTGGTGATGGTTCTGGTCGGGGGGGCACGCGAGGCTCGGGCATGGAATCTGCGCTTGGAAAACGAACGTCTGGCGGCGGAGGCGCAGCGTGAGGACCGCGATCGTCTAGCAACAGAGCTGGTTCTCGCGGTGGCGAGCACCTCATTGCTGGATTGGCCGAATCTTCCGATTCCTCCTGACAGTATGCTCGAAACATGCAACCATGTCATCGAACTTGATGAGCAAAACGCGGGGGCCTACGCGCTGCGTGGGCGACTGTGCTTACTGAGAGGAGACAACGATTCGGCCCAACGGGACTGCACTAAGGCGCTGGCGCTCGACCCCGACAATTTCCTGGCGTTGCGTACGGCTGCGCATTTGGCGTTGAAGAAAGGAGATTTTGCCGAGGCTCGGAAATACTATGAACCGGCGCTCCAGAATTACCAGCTTGCGACGGACCTGCCGCGCGATTTTCACAACCGGGCCCGGATGCGACGCATTGACGGCGAGTACGACGCGGCCATTGAGGACCACAACCGTGCCGTGTCGCTCAGGCCGGATTACGGGTTGGCCTGGAAGGGCCGCGGCGTAACCAACTACATGCGTGGCGACGTCGACGCGGCAATCCAGGATCTGGAACATGCGGCCTCGCTTCCCGGGGACCGTGCCGTGCAATGCGGACTGTGGATCTGGGAGATGCGAATGCTGCGTGACGCTCCCGGCGATCGGGAGGAGGCCGAGGACGCTCTGCAAAAGGTTGAGCGGGCGGCAGAGGGAAACCCCTTCTGGGAGGAGCTCATCGCCGTCTTGCGCGGGCGGCAGACGCCCGACGAATGCCTGTCACCGCTCGAGGGGAGCGACCTGGCCCAGGTGTGCTACTATCTTGGCGCCGAGGCGTTGGTGGGCGGCCGAGAGGAAGAAGCGGCAGAGTACTTCGAGGAAGCCGCCGATTTCGTCCTCCGCGGCCAGGACGAGTTCGACTTGGCCCGATGGCACATTTGGCAGCTTGAGGCAGACTAGCTGCCGAAGGCAGCAATAGCATCCCGCCATTGTCCCAGGTCCGCGTACAGGGTAGACCCTCCGTGCGGAGTCCCCTTTCTATCTTATGACGAGTCTGGCTACGACAGGCTTTTGCGTCTGACTCGAACTCCGCCGTCTTCCCACGTCGCCCACGCGCCGTAATCGGGGTCCGGAGCGCCCAACTGGATCTTCTGCTGTCCTGGGAAGGTTACGGCCATCCCGCTGATTTCGTCTTCCGAGAGCGAGCCGGTCAGGGTAAAGATT
>CP070718.1:3547015-3557442 GCA_020350565.1 Phycisphaerales bacterium | reverse complement strand
AGGGCTGGGGCTTCGATCTTACGCCGCCCGAAAGCCCGATGAAGCTCCGGGCTCTGGCCCTGGTGAGCGGGGATGACCCGGAGGTGAAAGGCCAGCTGGCGAAAGCGGAATACGATGCAGGCAATCTCGAGCGAGCGTTAAATGCGGCTCGGGAGGCGCTCGAACTCGATGAGAATAAGCGAAACGCACTCGAGGTGCTCTGCCTGGTTTTGGAGCGGTACACCCAGGAGGAGTTCTCTGAGGCCGGTGTCCGCAAGTATCACGACGAAATGCTGCCCGCATTGAAGCGCTTGGCCGAGGTCGATCCGCAGTGCCGGACCGCCCCACGGCTGCTTGGTGCCATTGCGTTGGCACGAAAGGAGTGGGACGAAGCCGAAAAGCAGCTCAAGACGCTTCAGGGCCTCTGTCCGCAGGATCCATTCAGTTGGCGGGGCTTGTCGGGGATCTACCTCCAACGTGGCGAAGATGAGGCGGCACTGATTCAGTTGATGGAACTCGCCCGGCGGGACGAGCACGACCCGGATGTCCCGGGCCAGATCGGCAAAATCTTCATGCGCAAGGGCGAGCTCGGCGAGGCGGCCTACTGGCTGCGGCAGGCGCTGCACATTGATCCGTTCAGCGTGGAACTGCACGAACTGCTCGGCGAGATCCATCTCCGCATGGGCCATACCAAGGACGCCCTGCGCGAATACCGCATGCTGACCAAGCTCGAACCGGAGAAGGCCGAGTACTACGAGCGCGCCGCCTTTGCCGCGCACAAGCTCGGCGAAAAAGAGATGGCCCGCAAACTCGCCGAGAAGGCGGTGAAGCTGGATGCGTCTTCGTCGGCGAAGTCCCTCCTGCCGTAGTTCCCGTCTCGAAACGCCGACTCTCATTCATCTGAACGGCGAACTCTTTGTTGCTGGGGCGGACCATGCGCTCCAGGTCCTTTGAACACGGGGGATTCGTGACCTTTCTTACGGTCGGGCCTCGTTGAGCTGGATGGGTCTGGCGGGTCGCGGTGCGGAGGACTGTGCGGCCGAGTCCGTGGGAGACAGACCGGCCTTTTCGGATTTGGCGGAGGCCGCACGCTGCTTGACGCGCTCCATGATGGTGAGCAGGTCGCCGAGACGATTTCGATAAAGGTGATCGCGTAACGTTCGCCGCTGGCCGGCCTGTGCGATTTGCTGCCGGCGGTCGGGGTGCTGAAGATAATAATGGATCTTCTCCAGCAATTCGTCCGTGCCGCGAAACGTGTCGCACTCCGTGCCAACGTCGAAAAACATCTCCACGTCCGAGTAATCTTGGCACAAGAGGAAGCCGCCGGCTGCGGTGATCTCGAAGTGCTGGGAGTTGATCGTCCCCTCGCTCGTCCCGTTCCACAGGTTGACGTTCACGGCTGCGGTGCGGAAGCATTCTAGGTATTCCGCAAGGTTCTTCGGGAAAGGGGCGAGATGATGGCAGTTCTCTTCGTCCCAACCTCGTCCGGTCAGACGAAAGCGCGAGCCGAGCTCCTCCGTTAACCGGGCGACAGGTTTCTCCAGGAATCGATGGCACATCCGCCGGGCATGACGGATACGCATCTGGAAATACGGGAGCGCTTTCGCGCCGCGTTGCTTGGCGGATTCATCATTCGACGGCGGCCTATCGATGTGCTCGACGTCGTGATACCACTGGTAAAACGAGACGCAGTCCGGGCCGTCCGCCTCGAAGCGATCGAGTCTCGCCGTTTCTTCTGTCGTCTCGGCGGGCAGGTCGGCGTAGATGGCTTGCCCGCTGTCACCCAGGAATGAAACATCCGTGAGAATCTGCGCTTCATGTATCGGCGTGGTGTCGTAATCATGCTCCAAGGCAGCCGCCGGCATGTGCACGACGTTCTCGATGCCAAATTGCCGCAGTTCGTGGGCATGGTGCGCGTCGGCGACGGCCTTGAGCCACCTCCTGCTGCCCAAGCAACTCCAGAGAACGTCCCAGGGAAGCCCTTCAGTCAGCACATGAATCGGGTCGGTCAGATGAGAGATGAGCGGCGCGCCGGCTCGTTCATGCGTCAGCTTGAGTTCGGAGAATCCGCCGGGGCCCTCGACGAACGTCAGACCGGTGGCGCCGCTGTCGACGATGAGATCGACCGGTTCTCGCTGGAGGATTTGCAGGGCCAGCCGCCCCGCCTGTGCACGGGACCGGACATCGGCGCCATACAGGCCCCGGGCGGCGCCGCCCGGGATGGGCAGGGCGACGGCTTCAACGCCGTTATCCTTACACGCAGGCTCCCACCACGGTGCGGGCACGATTCCGATTTTGGGCATTCGTCGGCTCCACCATTTGTGAATCGCTCGATGTTCCGGCCTGTGGGATGCGCACAGTGGGCCGGAACTCTCAAGTTATCGGAAGTTCAGAACCGCACGTGCAGGCAATTTCCAGGTTCGGTAAGGCGGGTGTACGGTTGCCCGTTGCAGGCCGGTGGGGGCTCTCTTATAACTCCCGCATCATGAAAGCAGCGACACCTATCGATCGGCTGAAGGAGCACGTTGGCCAGACCGTCACGCTGGAGGGCTGGGTCTACAATTCCAGGCCCAGCGGAAAGCTGGCCTTCATCACGTTACGCGACGGCACGGGTCTATGTCAGTGCGTCCTGGAGAAAAAGCCGGAAACGGACGGCTTTTTCGACGCGGTGGCCAGGCTCGGGCAGGAGTCTTCGCTGATCCTGACCGGGCTGGTGGCCGAGGAGCCGCGCTCCGTCGGCGGGTATGAGCTGCGGGTATCCGGCGCGGAGGTGGTTCATCCCGCAAGCGATTACCCGATTACGCCGAAGCCGCACGGCATCGAGTTTCTAATGAAACAGCGCCACTTGTGGTTCCGCTCGAAGCGGCAGTGGCACGTGCTGCGGATTCGCGCCACGGTGGTGGATGCCATCCGCCGGTTTCTGAACGACAACGGCTACGTCCTGATCGACACGCCGATCTTCGCGCCGGCCGCCGGCGAGGGAGCACAGACGCTTTTCGAGGTGGACTACTTCGGTGAGCCCGTCTACCTCGCGCAGACCGGGCAACTGTACGTCGAGGCCGCCTGCATGGCACACGGGAAGGTCTACTGCTTCGGGCCCACCTTCCGTGCGGAAAAGAGCAAGACGCGGCGGCACCTCACGGAGTTCTGGATGGTGGAGCCGGAGATCGCCTACGCGAGCCTCGATGACGTGATTGACGTGGCCGAGGATTTCACTTGCGCGATCGTCGAGCGTGTGCTGAACGATCATCGTGACGAGCTTATCGAGCTTGGGCGCGATGTCGCGGAGCTGGAGGCGATCAAGAAGCCGTTTTACCGCCTGACGTATACGGAGGCAGCGGACATCCTTCATGGTCCGAGGGCGAAGGAGTTGCTCGAAAAGGACCTGGTCGAGAAGAGCGTGCGCATCGAGGCGTTAAGCAAGGAGATCGAGGAGTGTGAGGCGGTCGCGAAGCAGGAAGGCGTCAAGCAGTGGAAGAAGGACAAGGCTGCGGCCGACGCCATCGCCAAGCGCGAGGAACGCGCGGACCTCGAAGAGCAGGTGAAGAACATCCCGCATCACATGGAGCTGGCGGCCCATTTCAAATGGGGCAGTGATCTGGGCGGCTCCGACGAGACGATCATCTCACGACTGCACGACAGGCCGGTGTTCGTGACCCATTACCCACGAGGGGTCAAGGCGTTCTACATGCGTGAGGATCGAAAGGATCCGCGGTTGTCGGAGAACTTCGACTTGCTGGCTCCGCAGGGCTTCGGCGAGATTATCGGCGGCAGCGCGCGTGAGGAGGATTACGACCGCCTGGTGAATCGCATCAAGGAAGAGAACCTGCCGCAGGCCGATTACGAATGGTACCTGGACCTGCGCCGCTACGGGACCGTTCCCCACGGCGGGTTCGGTCTCGGCGTGGAACGCACGCTCTGCTGGCTCTGCGGCCTCAAACACATCCGAGAAGCGATTCCCTTTCCCCGGATGATGGGAAAATTCTATCCGTAAGAAGGCGGCGGCGGGCAAGCCGCCAGCGGGACTTCTAAGCAACCACGCGCGTGTCACACCATCAGCGAGAACAGTGCCCACAGGCCGACGCCGACGGCGTACATGCCGACGACGATGGTTCCCCAGAGGATGGCGGCGGCCGCGGGGATGTCGCGGAGGTTCTCGCAGCGGAGGGTCTTGTAGACGATGGCGATGCTCAGGCACAGAGGCAGAATCAGCAGCATGTGGTGCGTGCCGGACATGGGGATTTCAGCCAACGACCGAATCGGGGCGGCGGTTGCCGCAACGTTCAGGGTGTCCGCAGCATGCGAGTTGGCAGCATGCCCGGCCGCGCTCGGCGCAAGGGCCGCAATGAACTGTGCCAGCAGTCCGCTCATGGATCACCTCGCGGTGCGGGTGAGCCCTCGGGCTTCTTGCGATGGGCAGGATCGGCCCGCGTGATCGCATCCAGGATGACGAGCAGGTTGAGCAGGCCAGCCACGCCCGCGTAGTGGATGCCCACGTCTGCCCGCAGCCAGTGTGCGGTATAGGGTCTGGGGCCCTGCTCGGGAGCCTTGGGTGTCAGGCCTATGGCCTTGTGCCAGCCCCAGGCAACCAAGGCGTGGCTGCCCGTGCAAAGCTCGGCAAAAAACCAGGCCTTCCGGTTGTTCGGATCGACCGTACCTTTGACGCCGCCTATGGCCACGCCCGACCAAAACGTCACCATGATCGTGACGAGCAGGATCATGCCCCGCTTGCGATAGCCCAGGTACAGGTGTCCCAGGCCGGGCAGGATCCAGGCCAACAAGCCGGCGATCGGAATTCGGGCAATGGACGACGATTCGCTTGTGGACAACCGCACCCCTCCAAACGGGTTAATTCATGGGACACGTGCCATCCGGGCTGCAACATTGGCCGCAGGGGCCTATGGGGGCGGGGGCTGACCGGTTCATCCCTTCCCGCGCGGCGAAGACGCTCAGCTTCCGGTTGACGGAATCGCTGCCGCACTCAGGGCAGGCCGGCGTCCGCCCTCGGCTGGTTGACGGGGATAGCTCTTCGAACTCGTTGTTGCAAGAGGTACAGACGTACTCGTACAGCGGCATGGCTGTTTGATCCCTAACCGCAATTCGGGCCAGAAGTCCAATCGAGGAAAGAGTATAGGGGCACTGAACGGGCGTGGCAACCGGGCGTTATCGGTGCATGAAGCTGCCAGGAAGGCAACGAGGAAGCCGCCCGACAAGTTGCAGGGAGCGGGAGTTGAAGTAGCATCGCGTTCGCATGGACGGCATCATCAATCTCTACAAGCCGGTTGGGATCACGTCGGCGAAGGCCTTGTACCGGGTCCGCAAGATCGTGAGGCAGCGGAAGAGCGGCCATGCGGGCGCGCTCGATCCGGCTGCCTCGGGCGTGCTGGTGCTGTGCCTGGGGAAGGCCACCAAGCTTGTGGAGCGGATCATGGATCAGCCGAAAGTCTACCGGGCAACGGCCCGGCTCGACGTCACCAGCGAGAGCTATGACAGCGATGAGCCGCTGTGGCCGGTGGAGGTTGCAGCCGCTCCGTCCGCGGAGGAGTTGATCACAGCGTGTTCGTCGTTCGAGGGCGAGATCGAGCAAGTGCCACCGCGAATCAGCGCGGTGAAGATCGGCGGCTTGCCGGCCTACAAGCGAGTCCGCAAGGGACAGGAAGTCGAGCTCAAATCCAGGCCGGCCCATATCTACTGGATTCACGTGCACCGCTATCAGTACCCGGAGCTGGACTTCGAAATGTGCTGTGGCCGCGGAACTTATGTGCGTTCCCTCATCCGCGACCTGGGTGAAAAGGTAGGCACCGGTGGGTGCTTGACCTCGTTGCTTCGCCGCTGCGTCGGCCCGTTCGACGAGTCGAACTGGCACACCTTCGAAGAGCTCGATGCGATCGACGATCTGGCGGCATGTCTGGTCTCATTTGAGCAAGCAGTCCACTTGCTCGATCCTGCGACGATCGCAATCCCTGACCGACCGATGTCGAAACGACATTGATGCTGCGGTCGAAGGGCCTTCTCACATGCATCCTTCAATCGGGACTTCAAGTTTAGCCGGACGTTTCGCCTTGCCGCTCAAGTTTGGCTTGGCGTTTCCTGTTCCCGGCGGTAGGATGGGGCCGTTGGCGGAGGTAGCTGTACACTTCATGGGCATTTCAGAGAGAGAGGAGTCACGATGAAACGTGCGAAGATCACCATTGTAGGGGCCGGCAATGTCGGCGCTAGCTGTGCAGTGTGGGCGGCGGAGAAGGAGCTGGGCGACATCGTCCTGATCGACATCCCCGACCTGGGAGACAGAACCAAAGGCAGAGCGCTGGACTTGGCGCAATGCGCCCCGGTCGATCGGTTCGACTGCAACATCATCGGGACGAGCGACTATGCAGCCGCTCGGGACAGTGATCTGGTCATCATCACGGCGGGTCTGCCGCGTAAGCCCGGTATGAGCCGGGATGACCTCGTCCAGACCAACGTGAAGATTGTCCGGGCGGTCTCAGAGCAGATCAAGGAAACGGCGCCCGAGGCGATCCTGATCGTGGTGTCGAACCCACTCGATGCCATGGTCTACACGGCTTGGCAGACGACGGGCTTCCCGACGCACCGCGTGGTTGGCCAGGCTGGCTGCCTCGACATCGCCCGTTTTCGCACCTTCATTGCTATGGAGGTCGGTTGCAGCGTAGAGGACATCACGTCCCTGTTAATGGGTGGTCACGGAGATGACATGGTGCCACTGCCGCGCTATACCTCGATCGCCGGCGTCCCGGTCACTCAATTTATCTCGGAGGAACGGCTGAACGAGATTATTCAGCGGGCGAAGATGGGTGGCGGTGAGATCGTCAAGCTGATGGGTACCAGCGCCTACTACGCGCCGTCAGCGGGCACCATCGCGATGGCTGAGGCCATCATCAAGGACAAGAAGCGGATCCTGCCCTGCGCGGCCTACTGCGATAAGGAATACGGCGTCGGCGGCTACTTCGTGGGCGTGCCTTGCGTCCTCGGGGCGAAGGGCGTCGAAAAAGTGATCGAGGTCGATCTCAACGCGGAGGAGCGCAAGCTGTTCTCCTCCAGTGCTCAGCACGTCAGAGAGCTGGTGTCCTTGGCGGATAAGTTCCTGAAAGAATAGGACAATTCCGCATCCGACCATCGCGCCTCCGGAAGGACCTGCGCGTGCGGACACACGCGTCGGTCGGGGCGCTCGCGGTGGGAATATAAGGTGCCTCCTGGCGAATACGAACCCGAAGGGGAGGGCCGCGCCGGCAAAGTACCCAGCGCCCCTGCGGTATCGGAGCGCTCGTTACCGCGGACGGCGACACCAGGCGGCGAAAGCTGGCGTTGCGCTTCCAGGAATCTTGCCTGAGAGGGAAAACTGCACTCCTGTTTGCGGAAGGCGACCCGAAGCCGGGGACCTGAGGGACGATGTCTGCAGAAGAGCGCTACGGTGGTTCCAAGAAGTGCCCTGAGTGTGGGGAAACGCTTGCGCGTCTGGATTCGGGGCGGTGCCCCGAGTGCGGCTTCGATCTTTCGACGGAAATCCCACGGCGGCGTTACCCGCGTTTCCTTTCGCTCCCTCCCATGCGTTATCCCAGCGCCTATGTCTGGCTCGTTTTTGCGTCCGCGCTCGACGTCATTTTGACCTATCTTGTCCTCTATTACTGGGAGGGTTTCGAGGCGAACCCCATAGCGGCCGCGGTCATCGCCCAGAAGGGTTTCGTCTGGGCGATCGCGTTCAAGTTTGCCCTCGTCGTCTTGTCGATCCTGGTGTGTGAGGTCGTGGGCCGCCTCCGGGACCGCGACGGCAAGCGCTTGGCCGTTCTGTGCGTAGTCATTGCGGCTCTTCCGGTCGTCTACACGTTGACCTTGCTCTCCTGGGTCCCTCCGCCGGCGGTTGGATAGCGCCGCGGGCTCTTCGTAAGAAATTTGAAGCCATCGTCGCCGTCGGCGCCGTCCGGGGTCAGGCTGGGCCCGCCTGCCGAAACCCGGGGCGCCCTTTCAGCCGGGAGCGAACGAGTCGCCTGCTGTGAGAGGGCCTCAAGAAACTGTCGCGTGGGGATCAGGTTCCACGATGGACCAGGCCGGGCCCACCACTTCCAACAGATTCCCGATCCAAAGCATGAGGTGAAACAGACGCCTCCTCTTTAGGCCGCACATCTCGCTTTTCAACACTGGGACGGCGACAGTGGCGCTACGGCTGTGCGTTCCAGGCTGTTTGTGCACCTCGGTCGATCATGAGGGGCGGATCTCTCAATGCCTTCTATCCAGTAATCACTTTTCGTCGATCGGTCGAAGTATTCCCGTGGGTGGGCCGCGTGGCAAGTAGGAGGCACGACATCAACTCCGACATGGAGCTACCGCCATGATCGATAAACGGACCGGAAGCGACAGGCGATCGGAACGGCGATACCCCGCGGCAGGTAAGATCTTCTGGCAGACGGCCGGAAGAAGGGGCCGCAGTGTAGGGTGGCTTAGTGACAGGTCGGCGTCAAGCGTCTCCTTCATCACGGCGGCCGGCGTCGGCGTTCAGCCCGGCGAGGCGATCGATCTGATCGATGCCAAGAATGTGACACAGCCATGCCGGGTCACCCGGACCGAACCCTATGACGAGCACCTCTCACTTGTCGCCTGCAGGAAGTTGCGGGTGGCACGCGAAGGATTGCCCGACACGCAAACGTAGTGAAGGCAGCACGATCCGACCTCGTGGCCCATAGTTGCACCCCATACGCACGGCTCTGACCGCAGTCAGTCGGCTGAAAGTACATGGATGTGCCGGCTACGTCGTTGAAATTGAGTTGGGAGGAAACGGACGTCGAGAGAAGCGTCGCCACCCACGCGTTCGATGTTCAGGCCCGTCGCATCCTTCTGGCGAAATGACTTCTTCGGCTGTGCGATGTGATTGAGAAACGAGAGGCGCTGAACCTTCTCATCCGGTCCCATTCCCGGGGGAACGAGCGGCGCCGTCCCCCCTACCGCTCGGCCCACGCGGCGTCAGTCTCCCTCCGGAAGCCGTTCCCACGCTCGAAGACCGCCAGCCAGTGCGCTGGTCAAAAAGGCCAAGTCGGGGGCATGATCGGCTGTCCACCAGAAAGTCCTTGTCACCTTAAATCGTTTTAATAAAAGGCTTTACGAGAATTGCGTGGCTTCTCCATATTTTTAGCAAACCAAAATAGTTTGCGCGTGTCAAATAAACGGATGTTTCGAATTTCGGTCCGATGCCGTAAAGCATCCAGTTGGAGGTTTGAGCGATGAACACCCAGCAACACAGCAGAGCCAAAAAACTGTCTTGGTTGGCCGGTGGGTTGGCGGTTGCGATGTTCGCGCTGCCGGGCCAAGCCAACGCTTCCGACCGTTGGTCCGTGGATGTCCGTGTCGGACCCAGGGAACCGGCTTACGAATGGCGGACGCGACAGGTGTGGGTACCGCCTGAATATGTTGAGCGGGTCGTCGACGTTGAGATCCCACCCGTGGTTCGGACTAGAGAGGTGCCGATCTACGATCGCCGCGGCCGAATCGTGGGATTCAAGGAAGTGACGGAGGTGATCGAACCGGCCCGCATCGAGCGGCGCGTCGAGCGCGTCCTGGTTCGCGAGGGCTACTATAAGGAGGTTCGCGAGCGGGTGCCGGTCCGACACGATTGCAGGAAGACGCAGTGCCACGATGTGACACACTGGCCGGTGAACCACAAGCCCTCGGTTCACGTGGATTTCGACTGGTACAAGGATCGGGGGCACAAGAAGCTGAAGCCATGGAAAAGGGGGCCTCGCATCGAGTTTGTGGCCGAACGGGCGGCCCGGGCTCCGATCCGCAAAGCGCGCCGCTGACGCGGATCGTGCGAAACTGAATCCTTCCCGATAGGGCAGCAAGGCACGTCCAAACCGACTTGTCTTGCTGCTTTTTTTGCGCTTCCGGTAGCGCATGCGGCGGATCAGTCGAGCGGAAGTGGAATAATTCTCGGGTGTTTTCAGGCGCAGACAAGCAGTACGTTTAAGGAACACAGGGCTGTAGGCGCGGCCAGGGCGCGCTGGGCATGCCGCAGGCGAGGTTCGCGCGATACGCGCCCCGCGGTATCACTGGCTTGTGGTACCACAAGATGTTGCGGCGCTGAGAGAATATCTTTTCCAACCTATCCCCCGCCGCTGCCTCGACCTCTCGTTGAGCAGGTGTGGAGCTGCAGCGATGGCCCGCCTACTTCGCTTTGGCGACGAATCCCCAGTCGGGCTCAGACCCTACCGGGGAAGAGACCTAGTGGTCGGCCATGCAGCTTGACACTCCCCAAGAGGCGTCGTAGGCTTCACCACAGAGATTGCGGGGTAGAGCAGTTGGCAGCTCGTCGGGCTCATAACCCGGAGGTCGCAGGTTCGAGTCCTGCCCCCGCTAATCCTTGTGCCAAAGGGACTTGCGGTAACGCGAGTCCCTTGTTTTTTGGCCAAAATGAGACCCGGGTACCCTGAATCGTACCCTGG
>CP070718.1:3539908-3546915 GCA_020350565.1 Phycisphaerales bacterium | reverse complement strand
TCCTAACGGCATCGCCGTCGAGTGAACGACGTACGGAACATGATTGGCAGCGCGGCGACCTGACGCCTATCGGCAGGGGTCCCGTAGGCCCCGATGCCTCGCCAGCCCTTGGATGGCGTCGAACCGTATACCACTGACCACCTGATCTCGCCCGGCTTTCACAAGCATGGGTGTAGGTTCCGGGAGTGGAACACGACGTGCCGCGGCGGTTCGTTTCGGGCGTAGGCTTGGCCGTCTCTCTGCGGTATAGTGTCGCAGGTGATTGCGCGTACTTACTCGCAAGTCATGTTCAACACGGTTCGAACAAGGACTTTCGTCATGAATTCACGTCTTTTGCTGAGTGTAATCGTTCTCGTCTCGGCGACAGTTCTTACTGGGGGGCGCCTCGTTTCGCAGGGGCGGGCCGCGACGGACGGTCCTGAGGCTCGGCAGCCCGATACCGAATCCATGGTGGAGAAGATGGTGCAATACGCCATGCCGGGTGAGCGGCACAAGCTGCTGGATCGGATGGCCGGGCGCTGGAAGATCAAGGTGGAGTACCGCATGTCGGGCGATGCGCCCGTCGTGCAGTCGGAGGGGACCTGCGAGCGGAAGTGGATTCTCGATGGGCGCTTTCTGCTCGAGGAGTTCGACGGGGGCGATCTGGCCTTGCCCTTCAAAGGCATGGCCATCTACGGCTACGACGCCTACGAGCAGAAATACACGTCGGCCTGGGTCGATTCATTGAACACTTCGATCACGACGAACATGGGCGTGTGCAAGGATTCCTGCGATGTGATCGAGTTCGTCGGCACCCACGGCGACGCTTGGTCGGGCACGAAGAAGAAAACACGCGGCGTGACACGGTTTGTCAGCGAGAAGGAACACCTGCTCGAGCTCCACGAACCGGGGCCGGATGGCAAGGAGTTTTTGGTGCTGAAGATTTCCTACTTGCGCATGTGATTATGCAGTCCCCCGGACGTCGGGGCACATCAACACCGGAAGGCCGAAGTCGTGCAATTGCAGGAGCATTCGTATCCGTGCCCGCAGTGTGAGTACGATCTTCGCGGTCTCGAGGGCGGGCGTTGTCCGGAATGTGGGCATCCCTTCCTCAGGGAGTCTCTTCAGCCCGAGATCCCCGGTCTCCCCGTAGAGAGATGGCTGGAGGCGGCGGAGACGAGGACTGCCCGAATGCTCCTTCCCCTGGGAATCGCCGCCGCACCAGGAAAGGGATTCCAACCGAAGTGTAGGCTCAGCAGGCTGCTGACCACTTCTCCCCAGCGCGTGTTGGTCTGGATGCTCCTGTGCTACGTCGTGGTTTCCGTGATTTGTCTGGTCCTCGAATACGTGATCGGGATTGTGTTCAACCTGGCCGACCCATTCCGTGTGCGCTTCACCAAGTATCAGTGCCTTGAGTTCCCCCTGCTGCTGCCCTACGAAATTGCGCGGACATGGATTTGCTGTCTGGCGGTTTCGGTTGCTGGGGTGGTTTTGACCTGGAAGCCCATCAGCGTCTCTCAGCTCTTGCGTTTGAGCGTTTGGCTCTTTCCATTTGCGTACGTTGCGGTGCTGGGCCAGGTCCTGATTCAGATCTTTTGGCTCGGCATGCCGACGGGCTTCTTGGCTCTGCTTCCTTGGGAAGTGGCGTCTTGGCTTTCTTCGGCAATAAGTTCGTTTGCGTTAAGGGCTCTCTTTTTCTTGCTGGGAGTTTTCGCAGGTTGGGCTGTGGGAACGCTGTTCGGGCGAAGAAGACTGATCGTGGCGGGTTTGTGTGGTATCTTGTTGTACTGGTCCTCTGACGTGTTGCTGCGTGCTAGGCTGCACTATCGAAAGCAATTCAGCTATCCGTTGTGCGAACTTGCTCTGGGCCCGCCTCCTCCTCCGCCACCCCCACCTACCAGCCCAATCCCTGCAACGTTCACCGCTGGCCCTGTGGATCAGTCCCTTTTCGGTGACTGGAATCTGACCTATCTGGATGACGAGACGAAGGGCATTGTCGAACTGCGATTTGACGAGCCCGGTGCGCTGGTTCAGTACCGGGATTTTGAGCCGACCATACAGCAGTCAGTTGACTTTCTAGTCGATGGTCAGACTCACGAGCTTAAACTCGATATTAAGGATACGAAAGTATCAGAATTCCGGTACACCGCAGAGTGTGGCGGCAATCGCACCGGGCGCGAGGTTGTTATCTATATACGCGTCAGGATGGAGGGCGAGGTAGAGGCTCGTAAGGACGTGAGTATGCATTTCATGGTATCGATTGATGAAAAGCTGGTCGGGAGCCTCAGCGCAGATGGAAATCTGATCGAAGGAAGGAGCCATCGTCTGGTAGACTCGGCGGCGATCAATGCTCTGCAATTGACCGAGACTCCATTCATCATAAGGCGTATTACCGAGGGTGACGCTCCTTCTGATGCCGTGGGTCCCTGAGAGGGTGTACGTGAGTCACTTTTTCTCGTATTGGGAAAGCCAACTTTGGACGTCTCTTTCAATGCGCCCAGGAAGATCATTAACCGATGCTCTCACCGCCGGTGACAGCTCGTCGCTGTACCCGAACTTCTCGCCGGCCACGGCATAGACCCAGACCGTCTTGGGCAGGAGCCCTAAAACGGCCGCGGTTTCCAGGGCGGCGTCGACGCCGAGCGTGTGCGTGTTCGTGCGGCATTTCGCGCCGACGCGTTGGGGCTGAGCGTGATAGTCGATGCGCGTGCACGTGCCGGGCGCCACGTCCTGCGTCGCGTGCGCGGCGTCGATGATGATCAACAAGCTGTGCCGATCCGGGTCCTCGGAGATGAACAGCTCTGCGCCGGGTGCTTCGGTAGTCTCAACGGAGATCCGCGTGCCTTTCTCGTTCAAGCGCGCCGCATGCTCACGCAACGCCTTCGCGATTACCAACCCGACCTGATCATCACGGCGCAGCGCTCGCCCGCAGCCGATGATGCGAATCGGTGGAGGAGATTTCTGCGGCTTTCCGGAGCTCGTCCCCATGCATGAAGTGTACTTCGCCGCGCAGCCGTAGTCACGTTCGTGCTGCACGCACTCGCCCGTTTACGGGCATCATGCCCGCAGGTGGGTGGCCCATCCCGATGGATCGGGATGCGGGAGCGAATCTGCACTGCTTGACTATAGCAACCGCTCATGGACATGACGCAGTGGTCGGGCGCAATCGAATCGCTCCCCCATCTCCAGAGGAAGAATGCGCGCGAAGTGAGGCTTTAGTGTTGCTAAGTATAAATGGCTGCTATCGTTACACCTTTCAAGTCCAGGCAAGAACATGGAGGTTCACGATGAGCAGCCAAGTATGGAAAACAGTGTACCAGAACATTCGAATGGTGAACAGATCAATTTCGCGCGAGGGTCGGCGCCCAACCTATCCAGATACGTTGATCGTCGCGATGTATCTTTGGTCGGTGTGGCATGATCGACCGCTGTGCTGGGCGGCGGATCGCGCGAACTACACGTCGCTCTTTCGGCCGCGACGACTCCCGTCGCGATCCCAGTTTTGTCGGCGCATCAAGACACGACGTTGCCAAGCGATCCTTCGCGGCGTTCACGAGCGTTTGGCTGATGTCGACATAGGCGATGCGCCGCGCATCGCATTGATGGACGGTCGTGGTTTCCGAGTGCATGACCATTCCACCGATCCGGATGCGACGACAGGGTACGCCTCGGGCGGTTTTGCACGGGGTTACAAGCTGCACGCGATGGCCAAGGAAAATGGGCGTTTTACGAGCATTCGCGTTATGCCGATGAACGTCTCGGAGAAACGGGTGGCACGGGAATTGATCGACGAAAATCGCTCCGTTGGGTTGCTGTTGGCTGACCAGGGTTACGAAAGCGGGCCGTTGTACGACTACGCGCGACAGCGGGGCGTGATTCTCATGACGCCGCTGTCCAAGAATGCGGGCGGTGGGCATCGACGACAGTCCCAAGGGCGTATGTTGGCGAAGAGACTCTGGGATTACGGTGGCGAGACACTCTACAGACGTCGCGACGCGATTGAACGGTTCTTTGGTCAACTCTCAGCCTTTGGTGGCGGCCTGGCACCTTTACCCGCATGGGTGCGTCGGTTGGAGAGAGTGCAACGGTGGATCACCGCGAAAGTGATTATCTACCACGCGCGATTACTGGTCAGGGAGAACGCCGCTTAATGACCTTCGTGCGCATTCTTCCTCTGGAGGTGGGGGAGCGATTGGATCACGCCTCAACTGTGGATCGCCCCCGTAAGCGCATCCCGAGTTTCAACGCTGTCGATTCGCTGTCCCTGGTCCAATGGACCTGGGCCACCCGCCCACCACGCCGTGTGAAGAAAGATGTTTCCAAGCGTGATCCCCGCTGAGCGAAGGCGCGTTTCGACAGCGCGAGGGCTGGGGACTCTGGTGCATGACGGTCAAACGCCTGCCTTCGCTCAGGTCACCACAGGCGCACACAACTCTCGTGGACACTTGCTGCGGACTGGGCATCCTTAACGCGCCCGTCAGCGCCCAGGCGAACAGACGGCCCAGCATTCCAGATTGAGTAGTGCGTCGTGCGGCACGCTGGCGGCAAAACCTTGATTTTGTAGTGAATCGGCCATGCGCTGGAGTAGATGGTCTGGCTGATATATGTCGTGCAGTTCGGGTCGGCACAGGTTCCGGTAAGCCCCGTATGCCGGCCAAGGATCGCTTCGACCTCATTCAGCGACATGCCGACACGAACATCTCCAACCCGTGAGTCGGTT
Organism: Phycisphaerales bacterium; assembly: GCA_020350565.1. Lineage (GTDB taxonomy): Bacteria > Planctomycetota > Phycisphaerae > UBA1845 > UBA1845. Next base: position 3,542,216 of record CP070718.1, on the reverse strand, counting down.
ACCGCATCTTGGTCGTCTGGAACTGAGACGACTATGTAGCCGCAAGCGGTGTCGTAATACACATCCAGTCGTGCAAATTCGACAACAAGCAGGACCAAAGCGAGGACGATGACGCAGCCGAGTATGCGCCTGCGCTGAACATGAGCCTTCAGTAACTGAGCCTGAAGCACGACGAAATCCGTGCCGCACTCGGGACAAACCGTTGATGGAAGGCCCGTTAAATTGTACTTGCAGCGAGGACAACGACCGGACGCCTTTCGCCGGATTCGCGCCGCGCTCCAAACAAGCACGGACGCGCTCAGGCAGGCGATTCCAAGGCTCGCCCAGCCAATCTTGAAGCTGTCGATACTCGGCTGAAAATACCAGAACTTGGCGCTGACAATACTCGGCCCCGAAAACCGAAACGGGAAGAACAACCACGTTAGGTCTGCGAGCACTCGCATGGTCACGAAATAGAGCACTAATCGCAGCAGAAGAGCAACACGGCCTCGGTTGCCCGAGTGCCCCGCTACGCCCGAAATGGTTGGAGTCTGCTGCCCCGGTGCATGTGGGGCTTGCGGAGCCTCTGCGGTGTTCATGCCATGCTCCTGGACGGCTCCCGGCCCACGCTCCGCGTTTAGGCTCAGATGCGGCCCACGGAAGGCTGCATTTTTTTTGTCCTGCGATGTCATGCGCGCGTCCAAATGTTCGTCAGCAAATCTCGGTGAACCAGAACCATAGCAGCTTCTTCTCGCGGCCGCGACGGGGCATGTCACTTGGTCTGTCGGCAACACCTGCCTGGCCAAACGCCGAGTTGCCCATCTGGAAGACTGCCCCACCCATGCGCCGGGAGGGCGGTCGCTATGAGAGAGACGGTGACTGACTTTGACATTCGCAAACCCTCCTTCAGTTTTTCAGCACCTCGCTCGCTGTTGGAGTTGCGGCGTGGATGACCGCGTGAGTCAAGGTCAAGTAGACGCGCAGCGTGTTGCCGGGCACGTTCGCCGCCCACAAGCGAATGCGGAGTTCTGACGGTTTGGATGTCCTCCCGTAATCGCTTCCCCAGGTCCAAAGGACCTGGGTCACCCACGCGCCGTTGCCTGTGATGAATCGCTCCCCCAGGTCCGGAGGACCTGTGCCACCCTACAATCCGCAATCTGCAATTTGCAGTCAGGCTCACGGCTCGATCCCAAACTGCAATTGGGCGTAGCCGTCGATCTCGAAATGCTCGACGCGGATGTCGTGCGCGCCGGCGGGAAGATCGACGAGAGCTTCGTCAACGGTCGGTGCGTGCCAAGTCCAGTTGGCGAGCGCCTGCTTAGCATCGATGAAGACGCGCACGCCGTCGTCGGAAACCGTGCGCACGCGCCACTTGCCGGCCGGCAGAGACAATCGGGTCGTGGCTACCGTGGCGAAGTGATCTCGCGGCACCTTTTCGCTCGGCGCGCCCCCGGCCCAGGTAAAATCGAGTGATTGCACAGTCATTGTTTCAACAGGCTGCTGTTGCACAATTGCCGACCAGTTCTCCTCCGACTCGCGCGGGTCCTTATCCGCCGTCCAGGAATAGAATGAGACGTTCCATTGGGCGGAGAGCAGCGTGCCCTCAACCGCCAAATCCTTGACGGCGGTCTTGTGTTCCTTGTCCGCGATCGTAAGCTCGATCTTGAAGGGCTGGACGCCTTCTCCGGTTGCGGCCACGCGTACCTTGCATGGGAGCGCGCCGGCGGTTGGTTCCACGGTCACGGGGCCCGTCGTCTTGGTAATGTGAAACCGCCCTGCCGGACCGAGCACGTTGAAGTACCGGACCGCCCCGCCGCGGAGCACGGCCGGAAAGACGCAGTAATCCGAGAAGTCGTACGGGCCCCATTCGTCTATGAAGATGTACTCCCGGCCGCGGAGGGCGTCTTTCGGCAGGAACGCGCTTTGAGTGCCGCTTCCTGTCATCAGCTTCGGGAACTCGGCGAGAACGTCCCGCGGCTGCCACGCGGCATCCATGCCGGGCCGGAGGATCACCACCTCCTTGAGGCCGGGCGCATCCATCCACACGGCGGCTTCGGCGTCTTCCTGCGAGCGTCCGACAAGTTCCACAGGCTTGTCGCACGCGACGAATGCGTTGTCACAAACGAGGGTGCCGACATCCTCTGCCAGCCGGATCGCTCTCTGCACGCGATAGAAGGAGTTGCCGATGACTCGGTTATCCTTCGAGGGACAGCCCTTGTGCGCTTCGCCGAACGGCGTGGCCAGAAGGTCCTCATCGTTGTCCCACCAAAGATGCACGCCGAGCCGGCTGTCGGTGATCGTGTTGCCGGCGATCAGGTTCCGCTGCCCG
>CP070718.1:3531615-3539808 GCA_020350565.1 Phycisphaerales bacterium | reverse complement strand
TACCAGTTGCACCCCGTGTTCCAGGACGGGGGCCCGCCCCTGATGTTCACCGGCGACATCATTCCTACCGTCAACCACCTCGGACTCGCCTGGGTGATGGCCTACGACGTTGAGCCCATGACCACCATCGCTGAGAAGCAGTCGATTTATCAGCGTTGCGCCCGAGAAGGGCTCCTATTGGCGTTTCCACATGAGCCCATGACGGGCGGTGTTGAGCTGGATACCCTCGGAAAGAAGCCTGAAATCAAGCGTATGCTCGATCTTTAGCGCCCGGATCACCTCCCGGCAGGAATATTTCCAGGATCACACCCCAAACAGCATAATCGCGCAGTTACGCGGGCGGGTGGCCTGTGGCTGAAGCGTCGCTCCGCCGAGGTCGGCGAGCACCGCCATCGCAGCGAAAACAGCCGTCCGGACTTGGGACCTGCGCCTAAAAAAACGACGCGGAGTTGACATACCCGTCAACCCCGCGTCCGCATTCTTGTTTCACCGCAACGCGGACTGGGCCGCGCACGGCACACGACGACACGGTTTGTCGCCTGCATCCGGCGATCAGACGCCGGTTTTGCCGAGAATCACCAACTGCTACTGAGCAGCGGTCCCGCCATCCTCAAACAGGTCGAAGACGGCGTCGTTGTCAAGCATGAACTCCCAAGCCTGCGTGATCGCGCTGTTGATCAGGAGTTGCGTCCAGTTGATGTTGCCCAGGCAACCACCCGTGGCCAGAATCGTACCTGCAAGCCCCGCCACAGCAGCGGTCTTCATTTTCTTCTTCATCTGTTGCTCTCCTCTTGGAAACATACTCGCGAATTCGCCCGCGAAACCATGTGTGGAAGAGGGCGAAATTCGCCAAAAAGGGTAAACCAAATCACCGGGGCAAACCCGGCTCATTCACACCACCGGCGCGAATGCTCCACACTAACTCGCGCCACCGCACGCTAGATTCTTCGAGACCAGTTTCTTTCGTTATTGCGTCACAACTGGACCACGCCGACCTGAATCAACTACACCTTCAGATCTCCCAGCTGTGACCCGATTTGGCTGGAGGCGTCCATGCATCCCCTGCAGCACTCACGATCTGCCCTACAGCCGACGATGCGGACCTCCGAGAGCCATCCACAGACTCGCGAACTTCTAGCTGTTGGTCGCGGGATCCCACCGACGGACCGCGCCGGACCGTCGTACCTATGTTATTGTGGCCCTTATCGGGTAACTCCCGCAATCAGCATTAACCTTTTTGGCCGGTTTCTGGGCTGCTACCGGCCCCTGGCGATCGACCTGAACCCGACAGACCGCCTTGATCCTTGAGACCGGGGGGCCACGACCATCCAGGTTAGGGGGCGGAAGCTCTCAGATCACCTAACCTTTGTCAAGTGTGCTGGTGCAAATATTTTCCGCAAGGGCCTACGGTTTCGGGCAATTCGGCGGTATATTCCGGATTCCCAGACCGGCATGCGGTCCGGCATGTGAGCGTATCCTTTTCGACCGTTCAGCGGTGTGTCGGGCCATCCGTAAGCATCCATATACAATGCAGTTGCAGGCACGCGGTAAGCGCCCCGGCAGCGGGCCGCCGCTTGAAGAGGAGTCGCGATGAGTTCGGAATCCAACTGCGAAAACGCAGCACGCAATCAGGTCACGGGAACATTCGAATCCGATGGCAAGACGGGGGGAAGACTGCGTGATCCCCAGGCCAACTATCGGATTCGCCCCCACGACCCCGTCCTGCCCAAGGAACTTGCGATCAGGACCGGGCTGCGAGGCGGAGAGACCATCGAAGGACTCGCCGTCAGCCCCGGCACTGCCAAGAACGGCCCCGCCAAGGTCTTGAGACAACTGACAACGATCAACGGACTCGTGCCCGACGACTACATTGAGACGAAGCCTTTCGAGGAACTCACAGCCATCGACCCTCAAGAGCAACTCCGTTTCGAGACGCCCGACGGGTCGCCAAGCATGCGGGTCGTCGATCTGCTGACCCCGATCGGGCTGGGACAGCGAGGACTGATCGTGGCCCCACCCCGGACAGGAAAGACGATCTTGCTTCAGCAGATGGCCCATGGCGTGGCAACGAACCGGCCGGACGCCTACATGATGGTCCTACTGATCGACGAGCGACCCGAAGAGGTCACGGACATGAAGCGTAATGTCAACGGCGAGGTGGTGGCCAGCAGCAACGACAGCGATCCGGCCAGTCACGTGCGTATCGCCCGACTCATGATCCAAAAGGCCAAGCGGATGGTCGAGTGCGGCAGACACGTGGTCATCCTCCTCGATTCGCTGACCCGACTCGGCAGGGCGTTCAATCGTCAGGTGAGAAACAGCGGCCGAATCATGTCCGGCGGGCTGGACATCGGCGCCCTGGCGGAACCCAAGGCCGTCTTCGGAGCGGCGCGGAACGTCGAGAACGGCGGCTCCTTGACGATCATCGCGTCCGCACTCATCGACACCGGCAGCCGGATGGACCAGGTCATCTTCAACGAATTCAAGGGGACGGGAAACATGGAGATGATGTTGTGCCGGGAGATGGCCAACCGCCGGCTCTGGCCCGCCATCGACCTGGATCAATCCGGCACGCGCAAGGAGGAACTGCTGCTGTCCCCCCAGGCCCTCGAGGTCTCCTACGCGATCCGCCGCAGGTTCCTCGGCCGCGGGCCCGTGCAGGCCATGGAACAACTCCTCAATGCCATGGGTCGCCACCGTACCAACGACGAGTTCGTCAAGAACTTCAACGATTTGGCCTTCCGCTAGAGCACCCCTAGACCAGGTTCTGTCACGCCGCCCGACGATGGAAGGCGCAAATGCCCTAGCCGGGAGCATCGGGGGCATCAGCGGCGTCGAGCTCCTGCTTCAGGCGTTCCACCATCAGGCGGATCACCTCGCGTGAGGAGTTCAGCAAGGACGTACCGGGCCACACGTCGCTCAGCTCACCGCTCATCGACCAGATCACGTCCCCGCTGGCGGTGGCGACGCACCGACAGGAGAATGACACGGTGGTATTGAACATGCCTTCGTCTGAGAACGTATGCACCTTGCCGACGACCAGGGCGTCGACGCCGAGGAGACCGCCGGCCTGGCGGTATTTCTGATCCCGGATGATTTCGGTGACCGAAAGATCGTGCTCGTCAAGGACACGGCTGAGCTCTCGGCGCTCGCGGATGGAGTACCGCCCGACGGCAAGGAGGCCTTGAGCGACCTGATCCGCCACGGTCTCGCCCGCGTTGAGGACGTACAGAGGCAGTTCGTCGTCGACGTCCCACTCCTCTTCCTCGGGCTCTTCCTCTTCGTCCTCTTCCTCTTCCTCTTCCGGCTCATCCTCCTCATCGTCTTCGTCGTTTTCGTCGTCCTCCTCGTCCTCCTCGTCCTCATCGTCTTCGTCGTCTTCGTCGTCGTGCGGGGCGTAGCTACACAGAAGGAACTGCCGCTCCAGCGGCTTGTGCACCGATAAAGACGAAGCTGCGGGCAAAGAGGACGTCTGAGGGTGTTGGGCATCGCCCGCCGGACCGGGAGCGCTCTGCTCTCCCTGCGGCGGCGGAGTCGGGTTCGCCGGCGTATCGGCCGCCTCACCCTTCCTTTGATAGTATTGCGGCCTCACACGACGAGCACCCGGCGGCGTCCAATCAAACTCCAGAACGGCGAGGCTCCGGATCGCGTTGTGGTCGACCTGACGATTCACCACGACATCGATCCTGGGTGTCGGCTCGGAGCACCCGGCGGCGAAGACCACCCACGTAGCCAAGAGGAGGAGAACGCCGCTACGTATTACCTTCAGGCGATTCGCGTTTCGCATGACGATGATTCCCGATTCATGGCCCGGACTCGTCCGGCTCCAAAGCCCGATGCAGGACCGAAAGGACCGGACCAATCCTACCCAATGCGAAAAGCCAGACAAGAGCGTTTGCTGCATAAATGGACTATCGTGCGAAGTCGCAGCTTTGGGATCTTTCGCAGCGGCAAGTCCGGGGGAATCGCGTAAGCGGGCTCATCGCAACGTTTCCAGCATGCTTTCGTCGTAAGGTGCGGGAGCCTCACCTTTGGCGATCCTGGAAACGAGATCCGGGTTGGCGATGAAGGGGCGGCCGAAAGCGATGAGATCGAAGGCGCTGCCGGCGATGCATTCCGCGGCGCGTTGCGGTGTGTAGCTGCCGCAGCCGATGACCGTACCGCGATGGTGGCGCCGCAGGAACGCGGTGGCGGTCCCGTCGAGGTAATCGAATACGGTCGAGTCGTCGAAGATGCCGGTGTGCACGTAGGCGATCCTCCGTTGGTCGAGCCGGCTCAAGAGGAGCCGAAAGACCGCGGCGTCGTCCGGATGAGATTCCATGTAGTGGTAAGCGCCGGGCGACAGGCGGATGCCGACCCGCTGGCGGCCGACGCGCGCCACGACCGCATCGACAACTTCCAGGGCAAATCGCGTGAGATTCTCAACGGAACCGCCGTATCCGTCGGTCCTTCGATTGGAGTGGCGGTGGAGGAACTGATCGATGAGGTAGCCGTTGGCCCCGTGAATCTCCACGCCGTCAAAGCCTGCCTCCATTGCGTTGGCCGCCCCCTGGGCATAGGCCTCCACGATGGCCGGAATCTCACCAGTCTCCAGCGCGCGCGGCGTCCCATACTCCAGCTCCGAATTGCGCTTCACCCGCCCGGTCAATGGGACCGCCGACGGTGCGATCGGCAGCTCACCCTTCAAGTAGGATGGATGGGAGACTCGGCCAACGTGCCACAGTTGCACAAACATCAGACCTTCGCGGGCATGAACGGCCTCGGTGACCTGTCGCCAACCTTTGACTTGAGCGGATGAGTAGATACCCGGTGTATGGGGGTAGCCCTGTCCATCGGGACGGACGATCGTGCCTTCACTGATGATCAGACCCGCCTCCGCGCGACGGGCGTAATAGGCCGCCATCTGCTCGGTGGGCACGAGCTCATCGCCGGCCATGCAGCGCGTCATCGGAGCCATCACGATGCGGTTCTTCAAAGTAAGCGAATCATTGAGCTCATAGGGCTCAAGCAGGGTCTTCGCCACGAACGAACCGGATGGGCCTTGTTGCTGCATGCTTTGATCCGCATTTGGCGTCGAGCGGTGCGGCCAAACTCGCGGTCGGCGAGCGCCGCTACGGCCTGGTGCATCGTTCTTGCCTACCGATGATGAGGCTTGTCAGGCCAGGGTACTGGACCTCTTCAGATGTGGAGGTCCCGACTACGCCTATTGAAACCGGTACCTCATCCCGACCCATCGGGATGACCCACCCACCTGACCGACAAGAACAATTCTTACTCGTTGTAATACTTGCGGATGATGTCGCTCGCGCGGCTCGTCTTGAGATTCATCGCCCCGAGCGCCTCGCTTGCCGCCGTGCGGATCACCAGGTCCTCGTCATCCCGTCCAATCTCGATCAGCCTGATGATCTGCCCATCCTCCAGAAGATTCCCATGATTCTTGGCCGACTCCGCCAGCGAAGCGAATACCGAAACCCGCAGGGTCTCGGTGTTGGCGTCGTCCATCGCGACGTGGGCGATCGCCCGCTGGGCGGTCCGGGTCGGAGCCAGTGCCAGGACCGAGGCACAGGTGATCTGAAGCTCCTGGTTGGGCGAGGTGAGCGCGCCGATCAGCGCCGGCTCGGCTTGGGCGAAATTGAACACTGTTCGGCCGTCTTCCGCAATCCGGCGCAGCGTGTCGGCCGCCTCGAGCGCCATCGACAGCGCGAGGTCCGGATCGAGCCTCTGGTTACCCACCCGGGCATTGAGCGCGTCCAGTGCGGCCGTCAACTCCTGCTCGCCTACACCGGCATCGATGAAGTCCGCATACTCGTCCAGCGAGGCCACTTCTTCTGCCAACAAGGCTTGCTCCGGCTTGGCTACGATAATGACCGGGACCATGGCGTGCGCGAACTCGGAACGAAGCGCGTTCATCGCGGCCACGAGCCCCGGATCCGCAATGTCCGTCGAAACGAAGATCGCCGACAGCGCTCGGAACTCTTCACGCGCCCGGCTGATCCCCCTGTAGAAGCTCTTTTCGCCGATCACTCGGGCGCCGGTGCCGCGAAGCTCATCCATCAGGCGGTTCAAGTCGCTTTCATTCGCGTCGATGACGAGCATTTCGGGCGTGCCCTCGAGGCTCAGGGCGTTGGCCAACACCGGCACGACCAGGTGAGAACCGGCGAAAGGAGACTTGGGCAAAGCGGCGCCGAGCGCCAGCGCCGCGCGGGTGCGAACCTTCAGATTGGGAAACTGGAGGGCCTGCACCAGCGGCTGCTTGTAGTCCTCCGTGCCGACAAGCGAAGTCTCACCCGCAGTGATGCGGAGGGCTTCGATCGCCCCCAGGGCGACGGCGGCATCCCGATCGGCAACCGCTCGTTCGAGCACCATGTGAGCGTACATCGGTCCGGCGGCCTGCGTGAAGTACAAAGCACGGGGGAAGTTCTCCAATCGCGTCGGATCAGGTTCGCCCATTTCGTCGGGATCGCCGCTTTCGACGTTGAGCCCCAGACGATCCTCGCGCCGGATGTTGGCGGCGAGCCAGAGGGCGTTGGCCTCGGCCTTGTCCGCCTGCTGCGTGAGGGCCTCCTGACAGCAGCGCATGGCCATCACCGGTCCGAACAAACGGCGCGGCACGACGATCGGCGTAAGCGCCTGCGAATCGGAGTCCCAGTACCAGACGTTCGCCGAATCAAGGCGGGCATCCGCACGTACCGAAGCATCCTCGTTGTTGTACTTGACGGCCAGCTTGTAGAACTGCTCGGCACAGTCGCCCTCGACGGGGCGGCCTGAGACGACCTGAATGCGGTCGATGGCCTGCCTGGCCGCCATCTTCGTCGACTCGGGCAGATTCTCGTCGGCCATCAGCATCTGCAGATACGGCACCGCCTGATGGTAGCCGATCTCGCCCAACGCCTTGATGATATGCAACCGCACGTCGTCATCGGTTACCCGAAGGGCCTGGACGAACGGATTCACCATGCCCTTGCCCATTTGCGGCAGCGCCATGACCACCCGAGGCCAGAGATCCTTCTTCGTGTCGTCAAGCAGCGTCTGAACGAGTTCCGGAGCGGCATACTCCCCGGAATCGATCAGATGCTGCTTCGCAAAGTGCTCCTGCTGAGGGTCGCCCGCCAGGCGAGTGATGTTGGCCCGGATCCGCTCCTTGTCCCGTCGTCGTTCGAACTCGCCCTGTTGGATCAACTTTAAGACCCGGGCGGCCCGCTCGCCGATGGTGGAATTCTCGATGATGGTCAGGAGCGTCTTGACGCTGTCGCGGTCCTTGCTGGCGACCTCGAGCACCGCCACCGGGTCCAGGTCGGGGTGCTCCAAGAGGGCCTTGGCGTAGGCGTCCGCCATGGTGAAGCGGCCGATCCTCGCATAATGCAGGAAGTCCTTGAACAGCGACTCAACCGTGGCCCCGGCGGGTATGGTGACGGCCGTCTCCTCATCATCCTGAGCTGCGGCGAGGTTCGGCGGCGCCGCTGAAAAAATCAAAGCCACAAGAAGCGTCACGCCGACCCGGTGAAAGCCGCCGAGCGTTCTGGTTCTGTTGCGCATGGATTCCTCCGCGGTGAAAACATCTGCCGTTTTCTGCCAGGCTGGAGCACCTGTCGTGCGGGGCCTGTAGGCAGGCGATCCGACACCCCCAGAGTGCGGACACGCGCAGGTCCGCCGGGCAAGTCGAGGCGATCAGTATAGGCGAGCGAGAAGCATCGTCAACGGCGGCCGACGGCGCAGATAGGCTGTGAATTGTTCCGGCATGGGGACACGGACAAGCCGAGTCACGGCCCGCCCGAGTTTTGATTTGTCGGTGAACCAGCCGGGCAAACGCGAGGACGACTCGTGGCAGCCCCCGGGATTCGATCGGTGCGGACCTTAGCGGAAACTCCAATCGGGCCCCACCTGAGACGTTTGCGGGCCTGCCCATGCCCTCACGGCAAAGCCGTACCGTTGGCTGAGGCGAATCAGATGTTCTGGAGGATGGCGATGGCCCCGGCAGCGGTGATCCCCAGCAGCACGGTCTGAACATAGTCGTTGAGCGTATTGAGCGGGTCACAGGCACCGGTCTGAAGGACCATGGCCCCCGAGCAGAGGATGGTCATCATTTGTATCAGACGGACTTTGGTCATCGCTAAGGTCTCCCAAGCGTGCAATCGAAACCCTCGGCAAGGGAGCGGGCCGCGCCGACCTCGCTCCACCCGCGTATCGGACGAC
>CP070718.1:3526199-3531515 GCA_020350565.1 Phycisphaerales bacterium | reverse complement strand
TTGAGGCCGGCTCTGACATCCGTGAGCGGATCAAAGCTTTCAAGGACGGCGGCAACCCCATGCTGTACGTTCAGAAGATGCTCCATTTGCCGGGGCAGGATTTGGGTATTGCCTTCTGCGGGGGCAGGTTCATCGGATGCTACGCGCGCGTTGGAGACGGCGTCTCCTGGAACACGACGACGCATTCCGGCGGTCGATACGGGCCGCACGAGCCGGAACCGCAGATTGTTGAGCTGGCTGAACGGGCTCAATCGCTGTTTGATCTTGACTTCACCAGCGTGGATATCGCGCTTACGGACGACGGTCCGGTGGTATTCGAGGTCTCGGCCTTTGGCGGATTCCGCGGTTTGTGGGAGGCTTGTAAGATCAATGCGGCTGAGCATTACGTGAACCACGTGCTGCGCCGGCTGGCCGATGGTGATTGAAACAGCCACGGTAGAGACGCTGTCGTGGATCGGCTCCGTGCATTGTAGGCCGGAGCATGGCATCGGGCTCTTCCTGGAAAGCCGCGCCGTTGATGACTGAACATGGGCAAGCGTGCACCGCTTAAAATTCCGGCAGGCACGTCATCGCAGGTTCGCGTAACTCGTACCATGCGAGTGCCCGACGAGATGAAGCTCGCGGGGTACGTGAAGGCTCCGGAGTATGGACCGCGGCTCCTCTTTTTCAGCGGCGGTACGGCCCTGAACAAGCTGAGCCGTCTGTTGACGCAGTACACGCACAACTCCATTCACCTGATCACCCCTTTCGATTCGGGTGGTAGCTCGGCTAAACTGAGAGGTCCTTTCGGCGTGCTCGGCGTCGGTGATTTCCGCAGCCGTCTACTGGCCTTGGCCGATCAGAGCGTCAAAGGGCAGGCGGAGATCTTCAACCTGCTTTCGTATCGCCTGCCCAAGGATGGGAGAAGGTCCGAGCTGCCGGCGCGTCTGGAGCAGATGGCCCGCGGCGAGGACCCGCTGATCGCCGAGATCATGGAGCCCATGCGGAAGCTGCTCCGCAATCATCTAGGCTATTTCCTGGACCAGATGCCGGACGATTTCGATCTCCGTGGTGCCAGCATCGGCAACCTCGCCCTGGTGGGCGGCTATCTCAACAACGCGCGTGACATTGAGCCCGCGATCTTTCTTTTCTCCAAGCTGGTCGAGGCCCGCGGGACGGTCAGGCCGATCGTCGATCAGAGCCTGCACCTCGCGGCCGACTTGGAGGACGGCACGACCTTGTTCGGGCAGCACGCGATCACCGGGGAACAAGGCGAGCCGATTCAATCGCCTATCAGGGATCTTTACCTTGTCGACGGCCTCGATGATCCGCGACGGGTATCAGCCCGGATCGACGAGGAGATTCGGCACCTCATTGCGAAGGCCGACCTGATCTGTTATCCGATGGGGAGCTTCTACACCAGCGTCGTCGCCAACGTCCTGCCCGAAGGGGTCGGTGCGGAGGTGGCGGCGAACGGATGTCCCAAGGTCTACGTGACGAACACCGGCGTCGATCCTGAACAATACGGCACATCGTTGAAGCAACGGGTGGAAACGCTGATCCGATATTTGCGCCGGAGCGGCGCAAATAAGTCGCCCGTCAAGTCGCTGATGAACTTCGTCCTTGTCGACAGCCGCAGCGGGGTGGACTTCCAAGAGGGCGAACTCAACGAGATCCGCCGCCTGGGGGTGGAGGTCCTCGACCTTCCGCTCGTCACGCCGGAAAGCAGCCCCCACCTCGACGATGAGCACGTCATCTCCGTCCTGCTATCACTCGTGTAGGCGACCTCTTTTCGCCCGTGAGCTGCGCACTACGGCGGTTTTCGTTTCTGTAGAGCGAATTGTGCAGGTGCCACGGGTGGCTTGCCCACCAGTGCGTAGAGATTCTCGTCGGTTTGGCTCGAGGACGGAGCTTTACATGCGCGCGAGTACTGGGAGAACCGGAAACGAACTTGCGGATCGGATTCGGATCAAGCTTGGGTGTCCGTTGAAGAAGGGGACAGGGTAAACGCTCGACGAAGGGCAGGTTGACTGCAGAGCGGTCGGCGGGCTGCTTCCGAGCACAACAGGATGTCGTTCAATTGACTCGCTCTAAGACCCAGTAAACGCTGCCTGGAACCGGGCAACGTCGGACAGGTCGATATCGCTATCGCCATCGAGGTCAAAGCAGTTGCACTTCGGGAGCGGCAGCCCTCCATCTGGTCCGGAGAGGCACTCACCGAAGTCATCGTAATCAGCCAGGTCGACCCAGCCGTCGCTGTTGCAGTCGTCCGGGGGCTCGCCGAACCAGAACCCTCCGGTAAGGGTGAAGCCATCGCCTTCCATGACACCTGCGCCGGGTTGACCAATCGTCCCTGAGAGTTCGAAGTCACCACCCGCGCTGAACATCACGCCGCCACCGTCAATCGTTGACCGGCTGATCTCGAAGTCGTCAGCCACAGCAACGCCGACGGCGATGATAAAGAGCATCGGCATTGTTCGAACGGAGGTACCTGTCGCGCGATTCATCATTTGTCTCCAGTCTTCGGTTGGGCAGGCCATCTCCTGACCCACCCCACGTTTGGATGCTCTGAGAGAATGGTGTTCCTGGACTCAGAATCGAGGATCGCGAGTTCGATCTTGGCCACCTGCTCACGGAACCACGCGTCGAAAGACTGCTTGCCTACAGTTACTGCGTCGACCGTGTACTGATTCTCGTTCCTTTGTACTAGTCTTATCACCATAAAACAGCGGTCGTCCTCTACGACGTCCTTGTAGATCTCGGGCGCACGCTTGGTCTCGTCCACGTGCTTGCTCAGGGCCGCGACCTCATCCGGCGTGCCATCGCCTTTCCATCTCCGAGCCACGTCGTGCTCCAACGCGTCGTTGATAAGTGCAACGAGCGCGACACTGTCGGTGACCCAAACGTTCCGGTACGCCTTCTCGACGGCGACCCGGTAGGAAACGTCGTCGCCGCTTATCTGCGCCTGGCCGACTCTCGCGAGAGCCACAGGCGTTTCCCGGCCGCTCGGGCGACGCGCTATCCAGCACACCGGCAGCAGCATCAACGCAGCAACCGTGGGTTTCGTGCCGCGCCCAGCAGCGCTTCCAGCAGGGTAGTGACGATTCGCCGCCTGCCTTCCCAAGGGCGGAGTGAGGGGGGGCGCCCCTGGCTGCAGGAAGCTCCCCCAACCTCTCCTTAGTAAGGAGGAGAGCCAGAGAAGCCTGCCGGCTTTTCTGGAAACGGCACTGGCGACGTTTGGGCTAGCCACTCGCATACCGCCGCTCCCGGTCAATCCTTCCGGTGGATGTAGTAGGGTATGTCGGGTTTGTATTCCTCGTTCGTCGCCGCGAATTCTCCAGAATCCGGCAAAACCCCCCCAATAGCGTAGATCTTGCCGTTCACCGCCGCTGCGGCCAGGCCCTGGCGAGCCGTCGGCATGTCCAGTTTTGTGGTCCAGGCGGTCCAGGCATCCACCAGAGGGTCATACCTCTCAACGGTCGCCAGCTCCAAGGTGTCAGACGCGTATCCTCCAATGGCGTAGATCTTGCCGTCGACGCTCGCCGCGGCGAGCTTGTCACGCCCCGTCGGCATGTCCGGTTTCGTGGTCCAGGCGTCCACCAGAGGGTCATACTCCTCAACCGTCGCCAGCACATGATCATGCCATCCCCCAATCGCGTAGATCTTGCCGTTCACCGCCACTGCGGCGAGCCTGCTACGTGCCGTCGGCATGTCGGCCTTCGTGGTCCAGGTGTCCACCAGAGGGTCATACTCCTCAACGGTCGCCAGATACCCGGTTCCAGGCAGGTATCCCCCAATCGCGTAGATCTTGCCGTCGACGCCCGCCGTGGCGAGGAAGTAACGTGCTGTGGGCATGTCCGCCTTCGTCGTCCACATGTTTGTGACAGGATCGTATTCCTCGTTCGTCGCCAGGCCTGATGATCCATCATGCCCGCCGATGACGTAAATTTTGCCGTTCGCCGCCGCTGCGGCGAGGTTGGAGCGAGCCGTCGGCATGTCGGCCTTCGTGGTCCAGGTGTTTGTGGCAGGATCGTATTCCTCGTTCGTCGCAAATTCCTCCCATGCGTACCCGCCGATGACGTAAATTCTGCTGTTCGCCGGCACTGCGGCGAGCATGCTGCGAGCCGTCGGCATGTCGGCCTTCGTGGTCCAGAACTCGAACCCCGCCGCGCAGTCGCCTGTATACGTATAGCCCGGCGGCGCTGTCGGGCTCTCTCCCAAAATGCAGAACCCGCTGGGCACCCCGGCGGCGGCGGTCGTCTGCTTGGTGCCATCCGAGAAAACGACCCCTTGGTCCTCGCCCGTCACCTTAATATCCCCCACAACTTCCAGCTCAGCCCCCGGCTCGGTCGTCCCGATGCCGACGTTGCCCTCGAAGTAGCTGCGCCCGCCTGTGAAGTAGCCGGCAAAGCCATCCTCGTTGGCGTACCCCCACACCGCGTAGTGATCCTCTTGGGTCGTTCGTCCGTATACGCCAGCGGTCCACGTGCCCAGGCTGCCGTGATTGCCCGACGTGCCCTGCTCGCCGCGGACGCCGGTTCCATGCGCGGAGACGCCACGGACGCCGTATGTGATGCCAGTGTTCGTAGTCTCACCGTAGACGCCGATGCCGGGATGGTCGCTGTCGGAGCGGCCATAAACGCCGATGCCGGTGCTGTATTCGTCGCCGTTGTCTGCGAGTCCATAGATGGCGATGCCGTCGGGACTGATGTTTTCGCCGTAGAGGGCGTAGGCGTCGCCCGATTCGGCTTCGTTGAATGCATAGACGGCGCGAGCGTTGGGGGCAGCCG
Source organism: Phycisphaerales bacterium (assembly GCA_020350565.1). Taxonomy (GTDB): domain Bacteria; phylum Planctomycetota; class Phycisphaerae; order UBA1845; family UBA1845. The sequence continues at coordinate 3,526,746 of CP070718.1, read as the reverse complement.
CGTAGGCGTCCACGCCGTAGCCCCCCGATTCGGTTGATGTGGCATAGGCGCGTACCGCTGCGCCGGTGCCGATGACTCGGGCCTCCAAGGCGCTGCCGCTGGCGGACTGGTTCTTCACGTAGAGGGTACGCGCGCTGCTGCCCTCGACATGCAGGGGATAATTCGGATCGGCGGTCCCGATACCGATATTTCCTTCCGATTTGATCGTCATGCGGAGCGTTTGATCACCGGTGTAGAAGCGGTGCGTATCCGTAGACTGATAGTAGTCCCAGATGGGTGTTTCGCCGGCGAGTTCGGCGAACTCGTAGCTGTTGCTCGTGAAGCGGATTCCCTCGCTCGTTCCCATCCCGTCGTCGTCGAAAACCTCCAGACCGCCACGCACGTGAACGGTTTTCAGGGAAGAGCTGCCTGGGCTGCCAAGACGGATTTTACCCTCGTTGTTGACATAAACCATGTTGGTGGGACTACCGTCGGCCGCGTCGAGTGAGTGCCCGTCAACACCGATCGTATTGACGGCAGTCAGGGCATACGGCGCGGCGGTGAGCGG
>CP070718.1:3511561-3526099 GCA_020350565.1 Phycisphaerales bacterium | reverse complement strand
GCAGCTCCGGCAGGTCCTCCATGTAGACTTCCAGCAGCTCGAGGTTCTGCTCGTTGTCGTCCACCAGAAGCACGGTCTGCTGGTTCTTCGGCTTTTCTGCGTCCACGGGAGCCATCCTGTTCTTGAAGTCTATCTTCCTTGAACCGGCGAAGCGCGGCCTATCCTCGCCTGGAACACTCGAGCACACCCGTCACCGATCATTGATCGCGCATGTGCCATTGTAGCCTGGAGACTCAGCGGTATCCATCCGGATTCTCGTGCGATCTGAGATGGGCCCGGGCTTCCTCCGCCCTGGAGGCCCGGCTTCAGGGAGCGACTTTCTCGATCAAGACCCATGCGAAGAAAACCAGGGTAGCGATGAGCACGATGTTGGTGACAAGACCGTTGCGAAACTTCGAGCCCACCCAGCGGGATCGATTGTTCATGATCAGCAGCGTCAGAGCGAGAAGCGGCATGAAGAGCGATCCCATAACGGCGTAGGCGAGCTGGGCCTTTTTGACCTCCCACCACAGCAGGGGCAGGCTGACCAGGGCAAGAGCCACAAGGTAACCTCGATAGGGCCTCGTCGATGTGAAGTCCGTCCCCTGCCGCTCGGCGTCGGTCGTTCCCTTTTGGAGCAGGCGGAAATCCGCGAACAGATAGGGCACACTTTGCCATACGCCCAGCAGGCTGGAGAACACCGCTCCCCAGAAGCCCACGAGGAAGACCCACTTGCCCGTGGCGCCCATGACGCTCTCCAACTGCTGGGCCAGAGAGAGGGCGACAAGCGGGCCTTTGGTGATCTCCACCCGTGAGCCGATGATGATCATGGCCATGCCGAACAGGGCCGTCATCACGTAGCCCAGCGCCAGGTCGATCCGGCACGCGGACAGGCCGGTCTCGCCAGCTCGGGCCCCTTCTCGAATCCAGTAGCCGTAGGATAGTAGCGTGACCGTGCCCCCCACGCCGCCGAGCACGCCGAGCACCCAGCCGAGGTTGTCGGCGAACAGACCGAGTTCGCCTGCGGAGATGAACGGCGCGATGAAGCCGGCGCCGACATCGGTCCAATCGGGTTTGATCAGGATCGCGGTGGCGGTCACGGCCACGAACATCACGCCGATGCACACGGACATCATTTTCTCGAAGAGCTTGAACCCGCCGAACCAGACCAGGATTAGCCCGGCAAGCGAATGGACGACGCCCCAGATGATTTTGGAGAGGCGGACGTCTTCGGTGATCGGTAGCAAGCCGGTTCCGGCTACGCCGCAGGCCGTGACCAACGCCCCACCGGTAAAGACGCTCCAGATGAGCAGGTAGACGAGGAAGACCCACTGGATCCAGTGCCCGAGCCGCGTGACCCAGCCCTCGAGCAAAGTCGTGCCGGTGGCCATCTGCCATCGGGCGATGCCCTCATTGAGAAACCACTTGAGAAAGGCCCCGACGCCGGCCGCCCAGATCAGCCCCAGACCGACGGCCGAACCGCCGAGACTGGCCGTCATCAGATCGCCCGCGCCGACACCGGTGGCGGCCACCAGGATCCCCGGCGCAACGGCCGCGAGAAATCCAACGCGCTTGTCGCTCATAGCATCAACAAGTGGGGTAGGCTTTGCCCAACAGAGCAGACGCCTTCACAACTGTGGTTTCCAGAAAGCGGCTGGCAGCAATCGTACGGACAATTCGTGGGCAGCGACAGGGTCTACCTCAAGGAAATCGAGCAAGCAGGGTGGGCATTGCTCAACAGAACACTCACCTTCTCATCGGGCGGGCGGCGCTTGCACCGCGCTTATGGCAGGCGAAGGAAGAACCGTTCCCAGCGTGGCGCGTAGTAGTTATCGGGATCGACCGAGACGGCAATATGGGAGGTGCGGCCGACGATCCGATCGCGATCCACCATTCCGAACGAGCGCGAGTCGGCGCTTTCGTCGCGATTGTCGCCCATGACGAAGAACTGGCCCTCAGGGATGACCATCGGGCCAAACGAGCGCGGCGCCGGGCGCCCCGGCGTGCTCATGATCGGGTGAGCGAATCCGTCCACAACCTCCCTGGCAAAACCGTGGGCCGGTTGCTCGGTTTCGTCGATCTGATCGATGATTTCCTCCTCCAGCGGGACGTAGAAGGCCGGCTTCCCGTTCACGAACAGGTGATTGTTTCGCATTTCGATGGCGTCGCCGGGAATGCCGATGACTCGCTTGACCAGCCGCGTACCGTCCTTCGGCGAGAAAAGAACGACGATCTCCCCACGCTGTGGCTGCGACCATTCTACGATGTGCCAAGTGGTGAACGGCACTTTCAGGTCGTAGGCAAGCTTGTTGACGAAGATGCGATCGCCTTCAAGGATCGTCGGTTTCATGGAGCCGGTGGGAACGTCGTTCCAATCGGCCACGGCCGAGCGGAAAGAGGTCAGGACCAGAACGACAATCACCATCGGGCGAGCCCATCGCCAGAACTTCAACACTCGCATCTTGATCTTATGCCTCATCGCTGTCTTCCCCTTTATCGGTCAGCCGATCCGGAGGCGTCCACCCGGGCATTTCACGTCCTCTGACATCTCCGACCGGTCTCTGGCGCCCTACTCGTGCCCTGGCGACTTGCGCCAACATCCGACCTGCGTCTTATCCGTTTATATGGCGAGGAAAGGCCCCTCGTCGACATGCGTCCGGAAAGGACGCGGAACGAACCGCAGGAGAGCCGATCGCGCCTCCATTCTTGGTCTTATACGCCCTCCTGCCAAGGCGAGTTCAATACCCTTGTACAGGTCCTGACATCTTGTTGTTGTGTCAGCCCGGAATGCTACGAAGTCCCGTTTTGTACGAAGAGCTGTAATGGCTTACGGCCTACTCGCGGCCGTTCCAGAAGCTCGGCAGGCCTTGCAGGGAAAGAAGGGCGTGCACGATGAACTCGGCGACCACAAAGAACAGCATGCCCCACCAGAATGGCAGAGTGAAGTCGGGCCTGGCTCCCAAGGCGATCCACGTCCACCAGCATCCCAGCCCCAGCGGCAGGCCGCCGATGAACCAGCAAAGCAGCCGTCCGATGATGCGATGCTGGTGAAACCAGGGCCGGCGAATGCGGAGGAAGTTGAGGTAGGCCAACTCGACGTAGTGCCCTGCGAAGGGAAACCAGAAGATCGCCGGGAAGGCGCGTAGCCAGAAGAGCCAGAATGATTCCTGACGGGGATAGACGAGCGAGAAGATCGTGGTCAGCACGAGCGCGATGGCCACTGTCCGTCGCAAGGTGGCAACGAACGACTCACGGTAGACCGCGGGCCCGCCGCTCTCGCTCTGAACGAAGCCACCTTGTTTCGACGTCACCATGGTTGTCCATGCGCCGCGCCTCGCACGGACGGTTCCTCCAGGTCCGGGAGAGCGACTTCAACTACAGGCCCTCTTCAGGCCGAGTCGCCAATGATGTCCCTCAAATCCGGAGGAGATGCACCAATCCGCGCGAAAGCGAACAGAGCGTACCATTGTAGTGCTCCACCGCCGATCATTTGAGGAGCCTTTTTTACTGGGGGTGGCGTCTGCGAGCGAGCCCGTGTCGAAGGCGTCGCAGGAGGAATTCGGGACTTTCCCAAGCATCTGTTCGGCATTCTTGCTGATGGGGACGCCACGCAATGATGCTTGGATCGGCCCTCATTCACGGTCAAAGCGCCAGGGGATGGATTCCCGCCTGCATCATGCTGCTGCCACAGGGTCCGACGACGTGCCTCTCGGCACGCAGGATGCTCAGGCTATCGCTTTGAGAATCACACCATGAAAACGCACGGAGCAGCAAGGTGTCCAAAGTGCCGCCATCCTGCTTGCCGGCGGCTTGATTCGTTGGTGACCGAGGAAGACGAGCCGGCAGGGACGCCGGCTCTACTTTGTCGTGGTGAGAGCTACGCCGGTTTTCCTCCCTAACGGCGTGTAATGCTCATCGACACCTGTCGTGAATGGACCAAGGCGACACTCGAGGTCTGCCGGCCGCTGTTCTTCTACTACTCATCGTCCCCCGGCTTATCCTCGGTCGGCTTCTTCTCTGCCGGCTTTTGCTCGGTCGGCTTCTCCTTTTTTTCCGGAGCGGGCTCGGGCTTGTCCTTCGGCGTCAACACCTTCTTCTCGGTTGCCAGCGCCCCTTCCTTCTTGTCTTGTTCTTGAACTGTGGTCTTGGGCTTTTTCACTTCAGGCATTTTGAAGCGATTGGGATCCAGGTCGATGTTGATCTCGACTTTTTCGTAAATGACGATTGAGCCGACCAAGCTGCCGCTACGGGTGTGTTGCAACCTGTGGTACAGGAGGAGCCCGTCGACTTCCTTGTAATCTCCCAGCGAAGACTCGGTGACCCTCTTTGATCCACCAAACTCGGCCTCGCCCACGACCCTGATCGGAAGGAAGGTTTTTGCGTCGAGATGAAAATAATTGACAGCGCCACTCTTCATTGGGACTTTGAGCTTGTAGGTCTGTGTGCCGTCGATCTCCTCTTTCCCGAGGAACTCGATCGCGTATCCTTTCTCTTTGTAGCCGACGAGCGGGCCCAACGGATCCGCCTGATCCTGAAACCCCCTGACATGTTCTTCAGCCATCTTCTGGGGCGCGGCATACGCATCGCCGGGCCGTATGAACCAGCCGACGTCCCCCTCGATGCCGACGATGCCGATCCTCCCCTGATAGTCGGTTTCCATCCTCATCCTGTCGGGTCGTATGGATTCGACCGTCATCCGAGTCTCCGTGGCCCCGCTCGTTATCTTCGCACTGATTCGCATCGTCTTCACGGAGTCCACCTTGTCTTGTCCGCCGATGGCCTTGATGTATCTGGCGATGACCTGGTCGACCGTTTTCGGCTCCTCTTCCGCGATCGAGACAGTTTGCATGAGCAGGAAGCAACAGAGAGTCAATAAGGTAAACTTGCTCGACATGGGACAATCTCCGCTTTGCATAAAGGCGACGAAAAGCAAATTGTCCGCGATCTGCGCGAGATGGGCAAGTGCCGCGCCCTTGACTTGCCGCCAGAGTTCTGGCCTTAAAAGGCCCCTGCACTGGACTGTGTATCAGGCGCGGAACGGCACAGGACTGACCCTCGGTCGCCGGTCGGTCTGCGTGAAGAAGCTCCGGCCCATGCGGATGCCGAGGGGCGGCCGCCGGCAGGTATCGCGGCACGGTGATTCCACGGTTCGATCCCTGGTCCAGACTGGGCTCGGTTCCCATGAGGCGATAACATCAGACGCATGCCCCCAAGACCCAAGGAGTTGGAGAGGGACCCGACTGAGCAGGTCGAGGTTCATCGTCCTGACGATCGTTTCCTGCCGATTCGAGCGTGCGAACTGAGCGAGGCTCTGTCCGCAGACGAGGACGCCTTGGGACCTTCTGCGGTGGAAGTGCGGGCGGTTGCAGAGGCCCTTCTGGAGGTCATCGAGCAGGAGGCCTCCAGGTTCGAGCGCGAACTTTGCGACCACTATGCCAACTTCAATCCCGACCGCGACACCATCCCGCGACACAGCGCTCGCGGTGCCGAAAGGGCAAAGGAGCTGGCGCGCCCTCTCCTCGAGCTGGAATACCTGTTTGGCAAGGCCAATTTCGAGAAGCTCTCAGACGTTCAGATCGATGAGGCCGTCCATGCCGCCAACACCTACGGTCTGCGGATTCGCCTTCATCCGGATCAGGTCGAGGAGCTTTCAATCTGGGTTCGTGGTCTGAAGACGATTGAACGGCAGCGGCGCGATTTTCGCAGGCTCTTGCGGCGTCGCACGGTCCTGATCCCCGTTTATCGCCGCTTGGCCGTCGCCTTCCGGCTCAAGGACAGCCCCCATCTTGTTCTGAAGCTTTTCAAGGAGATTCCGATCGAGGACGTGCAGGCGCTGATGCCGCATGCCGAAGTGCGCATGAACCCGTTCGACCGGCTTCTTTTGCTGGGTGGCGGTGCCGGCACCGTCGGCTCCACGGCCGCCAAGGTTTTGACAACCGTGGGCTCAGCCGCGGCCATGGGCAAGCTCCTATGGGTCCTGATCTTTGGGCTTGGCACGCTCGCGTTCCGCACGGTGATGGGATACCGACGAGCGCGCAGTAATCGTGATTCGCAGCGCACACGCCATCTCTACTACCAGAACCTGAACAACAACGCCGGGGTGATCCACAGCCTGACCATGATGACGGCACAGGAGGAGCTGAAAGAGGCCCTGATGGCTTATGCATTCTGCATGGCCGCGGACGAAAGGAATCCGATCGCGTCCAAGGAAGATTTCAAGGACCGCATCGAGAGATACCTCAAAGACCGCTTCGATGTCGAAGTCCAATTTGACATCTCCGACGCCCTCGAGAGTCTCACGCGTCTGGGACTCTGGGCCGATCAGGCCCGCCTGCGCGTCATTCCGGCGTCTCAGGCCGTGGAGCGCTTGCGCGAGCATTGGCAGTCAAGACGAAGTCAATGTTACCACCAGGATATGGCTCAGGGCGGATAGCGGGGCGGATCGTCCCGGCGCGGTACCGGCAGATCGCCGGGAATCCTTTCGCCGGCAATCACAGCGCCCGTTTTCCTTGTAAACGGATCTCGTCAACGGACCGGGTGCTGCGATGGACCCGAATACACGAGCGATCGTCGAAGCCGCAGAGCGAGGCTGGGAGGAGCAGGACCGCCGGATTGCTGCCGACCGCGCCCTGTGGCCTGAGCGTGTCGTGGCTCAGTATGCCGCGGGCGACGGGAAGATCGACGAAACGTGTTCTCTGGACCGTGCTTTTCGCCTTGTGTACGCCCGGTGTCATTTTGGCTCCGGCATGGGCGGGTCGACGTTTCATATTGACGTGGCCTCGGGGCAGGGCTCCGCGTACGACACGCGCCTGACCTCGGTGCTGGACCGCGGCCCGGGCAAGGACCTCTTCTTCTATCCGCGCGATGTCAGCCTTACCCAGCCATCCCCCTATACCTTTCAGGCAGGTGACGAGCTTCGGCTCACCTGGACCAACCCAGGCTCGATCGAATGGGGTCTGGAAGTGGGTCTGTCATTGGTTCCGTAGGCAAGCCGCATCGCCGTCTGCAGAGGGCTGCCGAAGAGTAAGTCGTCCTTCACAGCCTGCTCTGAAAAAGCCTGGAGCAGCGAGTAGCCCAGAGTGCCGCCGGCCTCCGGCTTAAAGTACCGCCGGCTGCCAATTCAAAGTACTGCTGGCCTCCCGCGCGGAGTACCGCCGGCCTCCGTGCCGGCGGCTTGCTGTGTCTGAGACCTCCGAAGGGGACTCGGCCGCGTCACCCGCCCCGCTTCGCCGTTATGACAACCACCTCGACTTTTATTCGGAACGGCGAGCAGCGCTCATGAAATCCCGGTGCCTGTTGCGCCCCCGTGCTCGTCGGCAGCGACAGCCTTCGGACCGTGGAGACGGTCTTCCCATACAACTGTCGACAATCCGGACCACTTCGCCCCAGCGAGGAACACGCTCCGAACGATCCCGTCTTGCCCAACCTCTGGCCGGTTGCCCACTCGGGACCTCGAACGATGGCATGCAATTTGCTCCAAAGCCCAAGTGAATGGCGACGGTTGCGCGCGATCGGTCTATGGAGCGAATCGTGTCTCTCTCAGCAAAGCTGTGGCACGGCTGCGGCAATTGTGGCGGCCAACATGAATGTCCGTTGGTTGAGGAGATGGACAAGGCTTCCCATTCGTCATGGGGCCGAGGCCGCGCTTTGGTGTCCGCGGCCGTGGTGGTGTTTCTCATGCCGCCGGCCACCGCAATTGGCGGGGCATATCTGGCTGGGCGTTTCTTCGCCGAACGAACCTACGAATCCCTGGGGCAATGGCAGACGGCTGGGGCAATGATCGGGCTCGCGATCGGCGCGGCTCTGGCCAGACTGCTTATCGGCCTGTTGCCCCAAAACGAGAAGTGCGGTGAGCCGTGGGGTGATTTATGATCGCCTCCTTCATCGATGGCTTTCGAGGGCTCAAGAGCTTCAGGCGCGGAATCCACCCGCCGCATCGCAAGGAATATGCGCAAAGCGAACCGATTCGACTGCTTCGACCAAAAAGCGATCTGCATATCCCCTTGACGCAGCACATCGGCGCACCTTGCGCCCCGACGGTCAAACCAAAAAGTCGGGTTCAGTTTGGCGACAAGATCGCCGACACGGACTCCTTTGTGTCGGCGCCCATCCACGCAACCGGTTCGGGAACGATCGTGGCAGAGAGGATGGTGCTGCTGCCCACCGGGCGACGCGTTGCGGCAATTCCGCTCAGACTCGCAACGGAGGGCGCCGCCTGGCCGGAAAACCTCCTGCAAGACTTCCTTCGCCGTGATTGGGACGGCGTGGAACCGGATCGCTACGACGCCGACGAGATTTGCCAGGCCATTCGCGACGCCGGTATCGTCGGGCTTGGCGGCGCCACGTTTCCCACTCACGTAAAGTTGAAGAAGAACCCGGATCGACCGGTGGATACGCTGGTGCTCAACGGCTGCGAGTGCGAACCGTATCTGACGGCCGACCATCGGCTGATGCTGGAAGCCCCGGAGGCGATCGTCGTCGGTCTGCAACTGGCGGCGCGGGCCGCCGGCGTTTCGCGGGCAATCATCGCCATCGAGAGCAACAAGCCCGACGCCGTCGAGACGATGCGCAAGGCTTCCGCCGGCAGACCGGACATCGAGGTCATGGTCTGCGCGTCCAAGTATCCCATGGGGGGTGAGCGGCAACTGGTTCCGGCCGTCCTGAATCGAGTCGTCCCCAGCGCACCCAAGGGTCTGCCGCTTGATGTGGGCGTCGTGGTCGTGAACGTGACCACGGCACACAGCATCGCCCGCGGTGTCGTTCACAAACAGCCGCTTACCCATCGCGTCGTCACCGTGACCGGGAAGGGCGTAGCCAGGCCGGGCAACTGGCTGACGCCGATCGGCACGAGCTTCAGCGAACTGATCGAACATTGCGGTGGGGTGACGAATCGTGCGGTGAAGGTGCTGGCGGGCGGCCCGATGATGGGCCCTACCCTACCTCATCTGAATGTCCCGGTCATCAAGGCCACCGGTGGTATCACCATCATGGAGCCGGAAGAGACCGCGCAATGGGAGGAAGGCCCGTGCATCCGTTGCGGACGATGCATCGACAACTGCCCGCTCTATCTTTCGCCCACGAAGATCGCTCATGCAATAAGGGCCAGAGAGTATGAGCTGGCGTATGCGTACGACATGTTGGCCTGCTGCGAATGCGGGTGCTGCTCGTACGTATGCCCGGCCCGAATCCCGCTGGCGCAATACGTCCGGGCAGGCAAGAACCAGTGGTCGTCCGTAGCCGCCCGGAAGAAGGAGAAGGAGTGAGTCGTCGGAGCCTGCAGACGCCGACCGGCTGGAGGACAAGCGAAGCGAAATCATTGAGGCTCGGCGTCGAAATTACAGGAAAACCATGGCTACGCCGTCCGTTACAAACACGCTGGCCGAGGACGTGGATGACACGCCGCGACCATTCGTGGTCAGCTCCGCACCGCACCTGGTGGAGGGACGATCGACCCGCGCCATCATGTTCGACGTGGTCATTGGGATGGTGCCGTTGTTCGTAGCGGCCGTCGTTCTCTACCGCTGGCGCGCGGTGGCATTGACGCTGATCACGGTGGCTGCGTGCCTGGCGACCGAGGCGATTGCCAACAGGATCCGCGGCCGCAGCATGCTTTCGCTGACGGACGGATCCGCCATCGTGACCGGAATGATCCTCGCGTTCTCATTGCCGCCTAAGCTGCCTCTGTTCATGGCGGTCATCGGCGGGGTCGTCGCAATTGCGCTGGCCAAAATGGTATTCGGTGGCCTGGGGCAGAACCTGTTCAACCCGGCCATGGTGGGACGGGCGTTTCTGATGGCGTGCTTCCCAGTGGCCATGACCACCTGGGCTCAGCCGTTCGACCTGGCAACCATCGGGACGGTTGATGCGGTGACGCAGGCGACGCCCCTGGCGGCCGCGAAGTTCGGTTCGGACGTCGTGCCGAGGATGTGGGATCTCTTTATGGGGAAAGTCGGTGGCTGTATCGGTGAGACGAGCAGCCTGGCCGTCTTGATCGGCGGCATGTATCTGCTGATTCGCCGCACGGCTGATTGGCGGCAGCCCCTCGGCGTTCTGGTCGGTGCGGGGGTCCTCGCGGTGATTGCCCACTGGGCCGATCCCGGGAAGTTCGCCCCCCTCGGCGTTCAACTGACCAGCGGCGCGTTGATGTTCGGCGCGTTGTTCATTGCCACGGATTACGTCGGCGCCCCGATCACGCCGAAGGGGCGGCTGATCTTCGGTTTCGGTGTGGGTCTTCTGATCATGGTGATTCGACTCTTCGGCGGCTATCCCGAGGGCGTGATGTTCGCAGTGCTGATAATGAACGCCCTCACGCCGCTGATCGAGCGGTGGACAAGGCCCGAGCCGCTTGGCGGACCGGTAGCGGCGTAGGCTGGGTTCCTGGATGAGAAGGGCGCTGATAGTCAAGCGACCAGCGGGAGTTGAGGCCGGAGACAGGCGGTGGTGGACGAGCCACCAGTGGCACCCGAGCCCGGGTGGCACGCACAAACTCGTTTGTGCGTGCTTATCCGCCGCGGCGATCACACGGACACAATGCCGGTGCTTCGGCACCTGTGCAGTTCCGGCGATGACAAAATGCAGTGATAAGGACCTGATGAAACCGTGAGCAAGTTCTTAAGCGAATCCTGGCTGGTATTGGTGATGGCGGTCGTGTTCGCGGGCCTGCTTGCGGGCACGCAGACGGCGCTCACCCCGGCAATTGAACGAAACAAGCGGGCGGCGCTGGAGGCGGCCGTCTTCGACGTGGTGCCCGGCGCGGTGCGCTTCGAAGAACAAAGCGTAGGCTTATACACCGTTTACAAATGCTTCGACGATAAAGACCGGTTCGTCGGCTGGGGCATCCCGCACGCGGACTTCGGATTTCAGGACAAGATTCGCCTTGTCGTGGGCTTGTCGCCGGACGGTGCGACCGTCACCGGTTTGAAGGTCGTGGAGAACACCGAGACGCCGGGCTTGGGGAACAAGATCGAGGCGGACGAATGGCGTGGCCAGTTTGCCGGGCTGGATGCGGGCAGTCCGGTCAAAGTGGTGAAGAAGCCGCGGACGGACGAGCGCCATGAAATCCAGGCAATCACGGGGGCCACCATCTCAAGCGAGGCCGTTACCAAGATCGCCAATAGGGTGCTGACAGACGTGAGGCCGAAACTGTTGGAACGGGAGTAACAAGGTGGGAAAGTGCGGAGCTGGGAAGGTGAAAACGTGGGAAGGTGCGAAGGTGAGAAAGTGAGATCGTGCGCACGCGCTAGGGTAAGAGCTTAAGAAGGTAAAGAAGGTTGAGGTCGATGGCGGATTCTGATTCCAGTTCGGCGCAGTTCAAGGCGGGTCTGTGGTCGGATAACCCGGTGCTGGTGCAGCTTCTGGGCATGTGCCCGACGCTGGCCGTCACCAACACGCTGGAGAACTCACTGGTCATGGGGGCGGCCGCCACGTTCGTGGTCGTCTGCTCGAACCTGATCACGTCGCTGCTGCGCTCGGTCATCAGACCACACGTTCGGATTCTGATCTTCACCCTCACGATCGCGACGTTTGTGACCATCGCGGATTTCACCTTAAAGGCCTACATGTACGACGTGAGCAAGAAGCTCGGGGCCTTCGTGCCGCTGATCATCGTGAACTGCATCATTATCTGTCGGGCGGAAGTCTGTGCCATCAAGCACCATCCGATCCGGGCGCTGGCGGATGCCCTGGGGATCGGCGTCGGTTTTACCATCGCCCTGAGCATTCTCGGTGTGGTCCGCGAGATTCTGGGCTCCGGCACCCTGCTGGGACAGCGGATCATGTGGGAGAGCTTCCACGATTGGGTGGTCATGGTGCTGCCGCCCGGTGCCTTCCTGACGTTAGGCATCGTGATCGGGCTGGTCAACCATCTGCGTGAACGTCGGGCCAAGGAGCAAAGCGCATGAGCATCGGGGGCCTGATACTGCTCTTCATCGGCACGGCGTTGGTCAACAACCTCGTGCTGTCGATGTTCCTGGGCATCTGCCCGTTTCTGGGCGTGTCGCGGAAGATCGACATGGCCTTCGGCATGGGCTGTGCGGTGACGTTCGTGATCACCATGTCCGGTATGGTGACCTGGCTGATCGTGCACGGCATCCTGCAGCCGCTCGGGGGCGCGGTGGGTGTCGACCTGTCGTTCCTGAAGTACGTGATCTTCATTCTGGTGATCGCGTCGATGGTGCAGCTCGTGGAGATGTACGTGAAGAAGTTCTTCCCGCCGCTGTACTCGGCCTTCGGCGTTTTTCTGCCGCTGATCACGACGAACTGCGCGATCCTCGGCGCGTGCCTGCTGATCGACATGCGGGATTACACGCTGGTGGAGGCGACCACCTTCAGCTTTGCGGGCGGATTCGGCTTCGCGTTGGCGATTACGATCATGGCCGGCATCCGCGAGCACATTCGGCTGTCAGACGTGCCCAAGGCGCTGCAAGGGCCGGGGATCACGCTGCTGGTCGCGGGCATACTCGCCCTGTCATTCATGGGCTTCGCGGGAATGATGAGGTAGCGCAATGTCCCACAACAGTCCAATCATTCGCAACCTGGAGCGCGAGCGTCCCGCCCGCCAAAACCGCCCAAACATGGAGCGTGCGCGTCCCCCCCGCTCTTCCGGATTTCCATCCTGCGACGGGGCCCCTGCACGCTGGAAGCCCGCGTTCCGGTCAGCTCGATTCGTTGAAGTTTTAACGAGGCGCCACAACAGCAACCTGTTGAAAAAGGGGGCCGGCTCCCAGTGCAAGCACTATCACAACTGGACAACGCCGTCCGTCCCAATACTCGTCCCCGTTATAAGGAACGAAACCGTGCCTTTGGGGGATCATTAAGATGTTCACTGCTTTGCTGCTGGCCGGCGGAGTTATGTTGCTGATCGCCGCGCTGTTTGCCGGTCTGCTGGGCATCGCCAAAGAGAAGCTGCGCGTCGAGGAGGACCCGCGCATCGGGCGAATTCAGGAGATCCTCCCTGCCGCCAACTGCGGCGGGTGCGGCTTTGCGGGCTGTGCGGACTTCGCCAAGGCCGTTGTCGAGGAGCGAGCACCGGTGAACGGGTGTCCGGTGGGCGGCGCAATGGTTGCGGAAGCTGTTGCGGCCGCTTTGGGCGTCGAGGTGGTGCGAACCTTTCCTTACCGTCCGGTGATCCACTGCGGTGCGAAGGCTTATCAGAAGATGGGCCGCGTACCGTACGAGGGTGTGAAGAGTTGCGTCGAGGCGAACGTGGTGGGTGTGACGCAGGCCTGCACGTACGGGTGCCTCGGCTACGGCGACTGCGCTCTCGCGTGCAATTACGGTGCCCTGCACATGGTCGACGGCCTGCCCGAATTCGACTACGACAAGTGCACCGGATGCGGCGCTTGCGTGAAAGCGTGTCCTCGCGGGCTCATCGAGCAGATCCCCTTCAAAAGAGACCGCATGCTGGTGGTCGCCTGCGCCAACCGTGAGAAGGGCAAGAGCGTAAAAGAGGTATGCACGGTAGGCTGCGTGGCGTGCAGCTTGTGCCAACGTCTGAGTAACGATCTGTTCAAGGTCTCCGACAACATCGCCCGGGTCGATTATGACATCTACACTGGCGACGAGGACATGAGCAACGTGCTGGACAAGTGTCCGGCCGGAGTGCTGGTTTACTTCGGCAAACCCAAACCTGAATATGCAAAAGAGCTGGCCGAGGAAGAGAAAGCGACTGCAGCCTACGCACCGTGACGCTTTCGTATTGTGCTCGCCGTCTCACACCTGATCAGGCGATTCACGTTTTCACACATTCAGAAGTCAAGCACGTCGTGGGATGATACGCGCAAGGCCGGCAGTGATGCCGGGCCTGCTTGCACGGCGCAGCCGGTACGCCTTTGAAACGGATAATGCGGCTACGTCCCTCCTCCGGCATCACAACATGAAGCGCGCAGATCTGCCGGAAGCAGTCTGGCACGCCCTTGCGTCCGCAGGCTACGCGCACTCGTAATCGGTCACGGTTTGAAGGTGCCCGCATTCCGCACACTTCGCGGCGATCATCAGCCAGCCGAACAGGTCTTCCGGCTTGATCTGGATGTCCTCGTCCTCCTCCAGGATGTCGGTCTCACCGGCGTACTGAAAGCCAAAGCCCATCTCGAACGCCTCGTGGCCGCATTTTGCACACGCCAGCGTTCTGACTGGATCCGGTTCAAGTCCGTCGTTGTGACCCAGCTCGCCGTCATATCCGTGCTTCGTGAAGTCGAAGACGACTCTTGTCTCGGAGCATTTCGGGCACGCGATAGCGGTCGGCCCGTAGTGCGCCGGGAGGTCTTGGCGCGCCTGGTGCGCTGAGGACGTGTCTTGCCAATGGGCACGAGGCCGTTCGGGGGTCCACGACCTGCCCCGGTCCGCCTGCGGCGGACTCGCCGAAGACGGACCAGGGGCACGGTAGCACTCGCGCTCTAACGTTTGCGGTGAGACATGCCCTTGAATTTCATCTTCCCTTCCTTGCCACGCTCGGTATACGACCATTCGAGGGTATCGTCGTCGAGGAAGGTCGACTTAGCCTCACCGCGAACCTCGGCGCCGTCGTGCTTGACTCCCTTGAACTTTGCGTGCATGGTCTTG
>CP070718.1:3497823-3511461 GCA_020350565.1 Phycisphaerales bacterium | reverse complement strand
ACGTCGAGATTCTCAAGGCCTGGCTAGAGATTCAGGTCCTCGCCGAAGATTTCCAGGATGACCGACGCAATCTTTTGTGCGATGGGCCCGGAGACTCGCCCGCCGCTGCCGCCGAATTCAACCAGGACGGTGAACGCCACCCGCGGCTCCTCGGACCAGATCGGCTGATGATTCCCGTCGGCGGCTTGCAGGAATCCCGCAAACCAGGCATGGGCGTGGTGCTCGCCTTCTTCCGGAGGCGGCGGTCCCGGCGGCCAGGTGGATGCCTTTTCCACTTCGGCGAGTTCAAACGTCGCGCTCGGAAATTCTCTGGTGAATCGCTCCTTCGCATCGTTCTGGCTGCCGGCCGGGACGATCGCTTCCCCCGGTACGCCGTTCACATCGACATAGGGGATGCGGTAAGACGTCGGCCGGGGATGGGCGGTCGCGCTGCCCGTCTTGCCGCACAAGACGTATCGGGGGTGCATGAAGCACGCGGTCGCGTGCGCCGTTCCGGTCGGGTCGTTGACCACCTCGTACAGACCCTGACGGATGGCGGCCCAATGCTCCGGTCGACCCGGCAGGATCCATTCAGGCGGCTCTTGTTCAGGGTGGATCAACTTCGCTTCACGCCACTTGCCATTCGCGTACGTCGCCACCAGGTTCGCGACCTGAATCGGTGTGAGGGACAGCTCGCCCTGGCCGACGGCGAAGAGCCTGGCATGAGCGCGGGTCACCGGACGGTTGAGTCGCTCAGCCAGGTAGCCCGGTGTCGGGTTGATCCCTTTGACCTCTTCCGGCAGGCCTGTTCCGGTGCGTCGACCGATTCCAACCATGTCGAAGGCGCTGGTAAGGGTATCTATTCCCAGGTCCTCGCCCAGACGGTACATGAACACGTTGCAGCTCTCGCGTAATGCCTTGATGACGTTCACCTGCCCATGGGCCTTGCGCGTGTCCGTGCCGTGCACCCGCCAACATCGCCAGCGATCTCGGACATCCTCGAAGAGGTACCCTGTGCAGGTTTGCTCCGTCTCCACGGTGATCAGGCCACTGTTCAGACCGCACAAACACACCAGCGGCTTCATGATGGAACCCGGCGGGTATTGGTTCGCAACGGCACGAAAGCGTAGAGGCAGTCGTTCCGTGTCGTCGCGCAGGGCGGGATAAAGCTCGTTGAATTCTGCGGGGTCATAGGCGGGAAAGGAGACAAGAGCGAGTATTTCACGAGTGGCCACGTCGAGGACGACGATGACTCCGCCGGAGGCGAGCGGAATCCGGCGCAGCTCATCCGCCATCAAATCGTAGAGTCTCCGCTGCAATTCGGCGGAAATGGTCAATGCCGCGTCCTGACCATCGACGGCCGGTTCGTCCTCGACGACGACGCCCTCGTCGTCCTTGAGGATGCGTCCCCGCCGCCCTCGAAGGGTGCGTTCCGCCGTGTATTCGACCCCCAGGATGCCGCGACGATCGTTCGCACGATAACGAGCCAGCGGGTCGTCTTCGTTCGGATCGTCAGCCAGATCATCGGCGCTGACCGCGCCCATGCGGCCGAGAATGTGCGCGAAGGGCTCGGCGTGGGGCGCGAAAGCTCGCGTCTTGGCCGGTTCAATGTGCATCCAGGCCCGTCCACTATGCGGGTCAACATCCATCTGGAGGTATCGCCGGAGGTATTCCTGGGCCGCGACCTGCGTGCGTTGATCGAGCCCCTCCAGGATGGTGTGGGCCATTCGTTCTTCCGCCACGTCCATTTCGAAGCCGTTGCGATCGGCGACCTTCTTGCGCACACGTTCCACCTGGTCATGGATTTCCTGTCCACGCGCGCGGAGCTCCTCCTCGGTGACTGGAGAAACGCGGGCGGCGAAGGCCGCCAGGTCATGCCACATCTGCTCGACCTCGGTGAAAACGGCCTCTTCGACTTCTTGGTTAGTTGCCGCGTGTTGCGAGCGATGTCTGCGGCGCCACTCCTTGACGTGCTTGTTCAGGTATCGAGGCTCATGCAGGGCGAAAAGGCTGTAGTCGACGCGAATATCCCAACAGGGGGCGTCGTAGACGAGCCGTTCGCCCGTGCGATCCAGAATGCTGCCCCGCACGAACGGCAGCGTAACCGGGTCGCGGAGGAGGTTACGGGCGGTCTGCTGACGGTAGTACGAGCCGTGAACGAGCTGAAGCTCCACGAGCCGGACAAGGATCACCAGCATCACGAAGCCGAGGACGCCGAGCAGGACTTTCAAGCGGCGCTCAAACACGCGATCCCTCCACCGTGCGCGGCCCCGAAAAGCTGTACCGCGGCTTGGATAGACCGAGAAGGCGCGGCATGGCCAGGAAGAGCTTGTGAATCGGCGGTGCGAAAGCAGCCGTGTAGACCGCGCCCACGATGACTTCGGCCGCCATGGTCCAAACGGTCCAGACGGCGTCGGGGTACATCGCTAATCGATAGATACCCCAAACCAGGCGGGTCAGCAGTCCAACGATTAGCGTGATGAGAAATTGCGTTTGCCAGTGGTAGCGGAACAGGTACTCGCGCACGGTCACCACCAGATACGCGGCAAAACCATACGATAATGCCAGGAATCCGAGACGCTCAAGTGTCATGAGGTCGGCACAGGCACCGAGGATCCACGCGCCGATGACCGCGTCGGATCGGCGGGTATAAAGCCCGAGGAAGATGACAAAAACAAACACCCAGTCAGGGCGTGTGCCGAACAGTTCGAGCCTCGGCGCGAGCGCGGAACGGGCGATCAAAACGAGCAAAGCACAGAAAGCGAACCCCAGCCAGCGCATGGCGCTTCACCGATTGGGAGGTATCTTCTCGCTTTGAAAAAGGTCCCCGCTGCCTTCGTTGGCGGCGATGATTTCGAGGATGGCCCGTGCGGCCGCCACCTGAATGCGGGCGTCCTCGTTGGCTTTAATGATCCTGGCCAGCTTTGGCAGCGCGTCAGGATTACCAACCGCACCCAGCGCCGCCATTGCCAACTGTCTCACGCGCAGGACTTGCGCCGCCTCGGAATCCTCGGGGTCTCGGACCTTGGGGTCGTCGAAATCGAGGGACATCAGCGCGAGCTCATAACCACCATCATCATCCAGCCATGCGAGCGCTTTGGCCGCGGCGAGTCGCACCTCCAGATGCGGGATTTCAGGGTTGAACACTTTTGCGTGATACAACTGCGCGTACTTCTCCTCACGCGTCTGCGCGAGGGCGTTGATCGCAAAAACTTCCTCGGAGCCGAAGCCGGAATTGGCCATGAGGACAAGCTGTTGCCGAGCCTCGGCGTTGCCGAGGATGGCGAGGGCTTCAGCCGCCTGGTCCTGAACACCGCGTTCACGGTCCATCATGGCCAATGCGAGAATCTTGATCGCTCCGGATTCGCCCATGCGGGCGAGGGCGATGGAAGCGTTTGCCCGGACGGCAGGGTCCTGATGATTGAGCAGATACTCGGGCATCCGGCCGGTGTATTCGGTGTGCCCGAGGCGGTGAAGGGCGGAGATGGCCGCCGCCTGCACACTTGGGTCCTCGTCTTTGACACGCTCCCGAAGGGCTTCCAGCGCCAGTGGGTCCTTCGCGGTCCCGGCGGCCAGGCAGGCGGCAAAACGCACGCCGGCGTTCTCATCAAGAAGGGCCAGTCGAATCCAGGGCAATGCCTCCTTCGTGTCGGCGGTTTCAAGGGCCTCCACGGCGGCCGCCCGGATAACGGGATTGGCCTTGTACTGCACGGCACGGGTCAGACACTCCATCGCCAGACGGCGGTGGTCCGTCAGGCTTACATGCCCTCCCTGCCGCGCCGCCGTATCACAACCCCCGCTCATCCAGCAAAGGCAAAGGACCAGCAGCTTGGGGGTCGACACAACGGCACTCCGGGCCTTACCGGCGACGTGCCGCGACCGCGCGGCTTTTGGGTGCAGCGTTTTCGTGTTCACTTCTGGTTCGTACCCGTGTAACGAGGTAGTCAATGTATGCGATCAACCACAGGATCGCACAGGACCAGCCAAACCAGTCACCGTACCTTGTATAGAGCGAATACCGGGAATCGACGCCGAGCCGGGCCACACGATAGCCGATGAGGTTCGCTCCCCATCTTTTCTGCGGATCGCCGGTGACCACATCGTGGATCCTGCCGGTCGGTTCAATGAACGCGCTAACGCCGGTGTTGACCGCGCGTGCGACGCCCACGCGGTTTTCGACGGCTCGGAACACGCAGATGGCCAAGTGCTGTGGCTGCTGAATGCCACGGCCGAACCATCCATCGTTGCTGATATTCAAGAGGAAGTCCGCCTGCTTGCCGCGTCCGTCGCCACGGGTAAACCGCCGGCTGATGTAGGGCATCACGTCCTCGTAACAGATCGGTATGCCGAATCGGTACAACCGGTCTTCCTGCGACCGCGCTTGCATCTCGAAGGTGTGGAATCCCGTTCCTGGAAACATGGAGTATTCGTACTTGCCGCCGTAGCTGAACGGCATGATACGGTTCAGCCAGAAGTAAAGGAACCGCAACCGCCCGAAGCGAAAGGGAACGTACTCGCCGAACACCACGAGGTGCACTTTGTCATAACGTCCCGGCTCGCCACCGTCGGGGCGGAAAATCGCAGCGGAGTTGTATCCCCGTTTAGGGGTGACCAGGTCGTTGGGGGTTGGAATGCTCGTGTGGCAGCCCGTGACGATATATGCCCCGTGCTGAACAGCATGGTCGAGAAAGCCGTCGTAGCACTCAAGGAAGAACCTGTCCCGGTCTCGCGCCTCCGGGTTGACGCACATGAACCAAGGCGATTCGGGGAGAAGATAGAGGCCGGGCTGCTCCTGCGCGGCCATCCGCATCATCTCGAAGTAAATGCGTTTCTTTTCCTTTTCGGGCGTCTCGTTCTCTTCGGGCGGCCCATCGTCCTCCACCCTGCTGATGAAATCACCTTGGAGAATCGCAATCTTCGGCCCTTCGCTTACCGTGTCTCGGGCGAGCTGGACCCATCCGTACACACAAACGAAGGCCAAAAGCACGCCGGCGAATAGAACGCTGAAGCGGGCCTGTCGGATGTTCGGCCCCGGCTTGGCGGCGCGGCGGGAGGCAATCCACGCGAAAATGACGTCGGCGACCGCGCCGTTGACGGACGCGATCAGGAAGCTCACACCGTATGCCCCGACCAGGTCGCTCACCTGAATGAGCGTCAGCACCTTGTACGGGCTGTGAGCCAGAAAGAACCACGGAAAGCCCGTGAGCGCGACGGCCCGCACCAGCTCGCTGCCCGTCCAGACCACGGGGACCACCAATGCCAGGGGCAGACGATGCCGCCGAACCGCATGGCGAATCGGACAGGCGACCAGGGGGAAAAAAACGGACAAATAGATGGCGAGGGCGCAGTACCCCAGCCCGGTGGGATGGCAAAGCCACCGCATGTTCCAGAAGAAAAAGACAAGGCCCAGGGCGAAGCTGAACCAATAGACGCGCCTCGCTTGGCCGGCGGCGCCGATCATCACCAGCCAGGGCACCAGGCAAACGAATGAAAGTGGCCAAAAGCTGATTGGGGCGAAGATCAGGCTCTTGAGAAGGAAGGTACCCAGCGCCAGCAGGATCAAGTGCCACCATTTCACAAGGGCAATGCCGAGCTGATCGAGCACCGGCTGAGGCCGGGGCTGCGGCTGCCTGCTCTTTTTCCGCTTGGGTGGGGACTTCCGTTTCAACTTGGCTCCATCCTTGGCTCTTCGCCGAGTGGCTGCCTTCTCTGCCATGGGAGGCTTTGACGGAGGCATCAAGACCGCGCCCTTGCTCGGCCCGCCCGTCGCCCCCGGACGGCTTGCAGGTCAGAAGCCGGCCGTTGTAGAGGCGATCGGAACCGCCGAACGGATGTCAGGATAACGCCTTGACTGCCTGACTGCCATCCTTGTTGATGTCCTCTTTTGTGGAAGGGTAGGATCGGCTTTCCTCTGAGGCCGCCCCGCGGGCGCACGAACACCTCCACGCCCCGGCGATTGGTGCCCCCGCGTAAGCAGGTACGTCTTCGATGTGCTTTCACGCCAGGCGCAAAGCGGCGGCTTGATTGAAGGCCGTATGCCCTCCAACTATAATCCCGATCGGTTTGAAGGGCTGGAGTGATTCCCGGCGGTACCCTTATGCGTGTCATTATCAACGGCAAACATGAAACCGTGCAGGAAGGGATCACGGTAACAGGGCTGCTCGACCGCCTGAACCTTGCACCTGTTCGCGTGGCCGTCGAGATCAATGAGGACATCGTCCCGCGTAAAACCTTCGCGGAGACCACCGTTCAGGAAGGCGATCGAATCGAAATCGTTACATTCGTTGGAGGAGGCTAGTGGCTTCTGAACCTTACCATGTCGGTTCGTTCGAGTTCACCTCCCGCCTTTGGGTCGGGACCGGCAAGTACGCCAACTTCGACCTGATGAAGTCGTGCCTGCGTGCCTCGCAGTGCGAGGTGGTCACGGTGGCGGTTCGCAGGGACGTGCTCACAAGCGAGGGCCGAGCGAAGCAGGACAGCATTCTGGAGCATCTCGACCTCAAAAAGTATACCGTTCTTCCGAACACGGCCGGTTGCTTCAACGCCAAAGATGCCGTCCGATCCGCGAAGCTCAGTCGCGAGCTCCTCGAAGGTCTCGAGAATCCCGGCGCGAAGTGGTGCAAGCTCGAGGTCCTGGCGGACAAGAAGACGCTGCTGCCGGACGTCGTTGGAACGATCGAGGCAACCAGGGAACTGGTGGATGCGGGTTTTGAGGTGCTGGCCTATACCAACGACGATCCGATCGCGGCGCGCAAGCTCAAGGATGCCGGTGCTACCAGCGTCATGCCCCTGGGCTCCCCGATCGGCAGCGGACGGGGGATCCTCAACCCGGCCAACATCGAGCTCTGCCTCGAGTATCTGAAAGAAGATGACCCCGACTACCCGGTGATCGTGGACGCGGGGGTGGGAACCGCGTCTGACGTGACCATCGCCATGGAGCTCGGTGCCGACGGTGTCCTACTGAATACCGGTATCGCCGGGGCTGATGACCCACTCAAAATGGCCGAAGCCATGGCCCACGCGATCGAGGCCGGCAGGCTTGCTTACACCGCGGGCCGCATTCCTCGCAAGCGCTACGCGAGCGCCTCTTCGCCAATGGAGGGTGTCATCGCGGCCACGGCTTCCGCAAGGTAGCCTTCCCCGTCAGGGAAAGAGACCAACGTTACTCGTGGGTGTCAGACAGGGTTGGGCACTTCGCCCCTGCGCACTTTTAACCGTCGAGTTGACTGGCTTACTTCACGATTTGCGCGGCGGCGGCACACGCGCTGTGAAGAGGCACAGAAACCTGGAGGCTGCGGATCGGCGTGGTGCGATGAGACCGGCCTACCGCAGCTCCTTTTCGAAGATGACGACGTTGGCCCCGGTGTCGGTGTCGTAGCGAATGCCCACCAGGTCGTACCCTTCAGTAATGGCAAGATGCAGCATGGGTCGGTGCTGGTTCTGGCACTCGAACCGGATCATGTTGTAGCCTTGGTCTTTAGCCCAGGCCTGCTCGGCCTGGAAAAGCTGCGTCGCCACACCCGCCCGACGCACTCGCGGCAGGACGCCGATGAGCCAGGCAAAGAAGGTCGTGGGCGTCAACTCGAAGCCGATGGTGAAGCCGACCGGCTCGCGGTCCACTTCCGCCACCAGAAGCGCAATATTCCGCCGGGAGGCAAAACGGCGCCGGAAGAACTCCTCGTCCTCCCCGGGGCTGAAGATCTGGTTGTACAGGTGCTTGATGAGTGCGAGTTCGTCTTGCCCGACCACCACGATCTTCGCGTCAGCCATTGCGGGTCTCCACATGAGCCCTGCTGGTCCGAACAACAGGGGTTGAGCCGTGAAGCCTCGGCCGGCTCGTCCCCGTTCGCTACCAGCCGGTCAGGCGCGAGGCTAATCGCCGCAACCGAATCGCCTGATACTACGAGCAGCCCCGTTCCTGCGTTCGGCTCAGGCGCCTATCCTACCGTCTATGAAGTGCGGAAAAAAGCCGTCCGAGCCTGCCGTCTGCGGGCCGTCGCTCCGCCACATAAGCATGGAAGTCTGATGTCCTGTGCCGGCTGGCGGTGACGCCGAGAATCGCAGCTTCGCCGCTTGCGGCTTCCAGGTCGTTGGAGATTAAGACGTTACGACGGGTAGTCATCGATGGGACCGGCCTGCGTTCATGGCCCCAGGCGTCATAAGCTTGCTACGGGAGGGCATTAGGACGCGAACCACCGCGAGCTTCTGCCCGCCGGAGAAGGCGTTATCGGCCGATCCGGCCGCCTCTTGAAATGCGACCATCGGGCGAGCCCTCCCCACGACGATGCTCACCGTGCTCGGCCTGAAGCGCTGAAGGCGCTTGCCGGATGCGTTGCTTCTTTCCCTGTCCTTCGGTAGCCTCTGCCACAACCCTGACGTGAGGCCATCTCATGCCGACTTCATCGACTCTGCGGGCGCTTTGCCTTTTTCCAGTAGTCCTCGTCGCCGGATGCGAGACACTCGGAAAGGCACGGAACGATCAAGAGGCGGCATTCACTCAATCAGACCGCTTGATGACCGCCTATCCAGAGCTCAAAAGCGGGCGCTTCGCGGTTATCGCCGATTTCGAGGATCCCGCTCATATGGAACTGTTCGAGGTCATCGACGTGTCCGACCGGGCGTACTGCCGCCTGGACGAGCGCAACGGCAGGCCGGAAACCGGCGGGCATGCTCTGCGCTTTCGAGCGGGGAGCAGTGCCGACACCGTCGTCGTGCGGAGTGACCATGCCACGAACTGGTATATGAAACGAGACTGGCGTCCCTACGATCTGCTCCTGACCAGCCTCAACTCACCTTCGAAGGACCTTAGTCTGCGCATGCTGATCGGCGCAGGGCCGCCGGACGAACGGGTCGCGGTCGAGTCAACCATCAAACTCGATGAGGGTTGGAACGTCATTCGGCTCGATCTTGCGGAGATCGGGGATCACATTCCGATCGACGACGTTCGCGAGATCCGTCTCAGCCTGGATGGGGTTTCCGAGCCCGAGACGGTCTTCATCGATGACATCCTGCTGACCGGTTATCGGATCGACCTGATGGGGAACGCCAAGAACACCAGCGGCGAGCTCTACGTGCAGCAGGTCGGGCGGAGATGGAAGATCGGTGCAGGAGGACGGTTCGAGATCGCCTTTGGCAACGGGCAGATCGTCGAGTGGTATCATTTGCGCTCTGATCCTTACCGGTTGCGAAATCTCGTGGCGAACACGGTTCTGGGGCCCACCCCCGTCGTCGTCGCCTCGGTGCATCCGGAGGTGGAGACCACGGTACGCGACTTTTCCGCTCTGGGCAGGGTCGTACTGGCGACGCAAAGGATTGTGGAGCTGTCGAGCCTGAGGGTGGTGATGGAATGCGAATGGCGGTTCGCCGAGTCGGCGGAAGACGCGTCGCCCGACCTGCCCGCTCAGAGATGGCGCTACACGATCTATCCCACCGGGCAAATCTACGTGGGTGTCGAGTCGGTGACGCGTGCAGAAGGCTGGTCGCCGCCGCGGTTGGGGCTGGCCGTCTCGGTTTCGTCAGAAACACCGTTCGAGGCGCACACGAACTCCGCGGCTCAGTTGGGCGTGCCGGAGCCCTTGCGACATGTGGTGTATGCATCGGCACGTGACCCACGGAAGGACGGTGCTATGCTGTTGTTCATCATGAGTGATTCACAGGCCACGCCCGAAATGATGCAACAAGAGGATCAGGCCGATGGGAGACTGTCCTTCATCGCGACCGGCCCGCTCCCGGACGGCGAAAGCCAGGCATGGGCTTGTTCCATCGTCCTTGCTGCTTCGGAGGATGTGTCCGAGGAGGATCTGGCCGAGCGTGCCTTGGAGTACGGCGATCCGTCGGCGCTCGAGCTGGAGGTTGGCACGGCCGGCGCACCGGCTGAAGAGCAGGGCTCGTCGACATTCTTCGATGCCTCCTCGGGATGCTACGTTCTTCGTCCGGAACGGGGACAGGTGCGCTTCCGATTGTCCGAGCGAGAGGCGCCTCGCTTCTCTCCTGTTTTTCGTCTTGTCGATGCCGCTGAGCTCGATGCGTGGGTGTATGTCAACAACCTGGTCTTCGATGCGGCGGGGCGGGATGCACAAGGCAATTTGATCTTCCAGGTGCCCGAAGTCC
This sequence comes from Phycisphaerales bacterium, assembly GCA_020350565.1. Classification (GTDB taxonomy): domain Bacteria; phylum Planctomycetota; class Phycisphaerae; order UBA1845; family UBA1845. Next base: position 3,501,372 of record CP070718.1, on the reverse strand, counting down.
CGAAGGAAGGAGCGGTGGTGGAAGTGATCCTCCGTCGGCCCGCGCCGTCTGAAACGTTGGGAACTTGACAGTCGATCTGGTCCCGTCTATACTTTCCCTTCTCGGCGTCTTTCTCCTTATTTGACAAGGACTTATGTCTTTATGTCGGATTGCGCTGGTGGCCAAGGGAACAACAACAAAGAGCAAGCGGAAAGCAAAGGCCAAGCACAGCAAGGCCACAACCAAAAGCGCGAAGACCGCCAAGAAGCGGGTGAAGCGTAAGACCACCAAGAAGGCCCGCGCCTCGTCGGGGAAGAAGGCATCCGCCAAAGGCAAGGGTGCCGTGAAGGCGTCTAAGCCGGCCCCGAAGAAGAGGGCCACCAAGGCTGTCGCAAAGGCAGCGACGGCGAAGGTCACTGCGAAGAAAACAGCCGCAGCGAGTAAGCGTCGGGGAGCTTCTCGCTCCACGAAACCGACGGCTGGCCCGACAACCGTCGATGCGCCGGCTGCTGATCCTAAACCGATCCCCAAGACCCGGCTGTCGCAAAAGCAGCTCGGCGAGTTCAAATACCTTTTGCTGGCCAAGCGTGCGGAGTTGCAGGGCAACGTGGTGAACATGACGGATCAGGCCCTGCAGCGCAGCGAGGGCGGTGAGGGCGGTTCCTCCTCCATGCCGATCCACATGGCCGATCTTGGGAGTGACAACTGGGAGAAGGAATTTACCTTGGATCTGATTGCCAGCGAACAGGCTCTCGTCAAGGAGATCGACGAAGCGCTGGCACGAATCGAAAACCGCACGTACGGCGTGTGCGTGGCCACACACAAGCCGATCACGTTGGCGCGGCTGCGTGCCAAACCGTGGGCCAAGTATTGCATTGAATACGCCCGCAAGCGTGAAGAAGGGCGGCTTCCCTAACCGAGCCCATCCAAGATGACTTTGTCTGCGCCGAAGGCCGAGGGATCGGTCGAAGAATCTCACCCCAGCGCGATCACGCATGTGCCGTCGCATCTGCGGCTCTGGCTGTTTGCGGTGGGAATCCTGGCGCTGGATCTCTGGTCCAAGAGTTGGATCTTCCAGAATCTGGAGCCCTCCGAGACGTCCGAGATCATCCCGCAGGTGGTTGTCTTTCAGCGGCAGATGAATGATGGGGCCGTTTTCGGGTCGCTGACGGGCATGGTGGGCCTGTTCGTGGTCGCGTCGATCTTCGCGCTGGCGTTCGTCGGCGTGCTGTTCGTGTCCAGCAGCATCAAGCAGCGCGTTCTGCACATTGCGCTGGGGATGATCCTCGCGGGTGCGCTGGGGAACCTGTTCGATCGCGCCTTCATTCATGCCGACATCGCCGTGTTTCAATCGGGGACGAAGATCATCGGAAAAGTCCTCGAGGAGTCGAGCGACTCGGAAACCATCTGCATCGGACCCTGGCCGGACGGTGAAGCGGCGAGAACCTTTCCGCGCAGCGAACTCGTTGAGCTGAAAAGCCAGGGGGTGGTGCGCGACTTCATCAAGTTCGTGCCGAAGTTCCCTCGCTGGGTTCCCGTGCTGGGCGGGATCGAAATGTGGCCGTGGGTGTTCAACGTTGCCGATGCCGCATTGGTGGTCGGCGTCGGCGTCCTGCTGGTCTGTTTCTGGGCGGAACGGCGGCGGTCACACTCCGTCCGGCGCGTGGCGACGAAGAAGGAGGTCGCGACGCCGGTGGGAGACTGATTCGTTGCAAGAGCCGGGCAGCACGTCCTTGGACCCCGAAGAGAAACATCGTATTGAGCGGAATGCGTCTCCTGAGGTCCACCGTCGGCTGATGCTGCGGGCCGTGGGCTTGTCGCGCCGTGGAGCGGGGCGCGTCGAGCCGAACCCGATGGTCGGCTGCGTGATCGCGCGCGGCGATCGGCTCATCGGGGAGGGGTATCACCGGAAGTTCGGCGGTCCGCATGCGGAGCTTGAGGCGCTCGCGAATTGCACTGAGAGTGCCCAGGGTGCGACGGCTTACGTCACGCTCGAGCCGTGTCGACACCATGGGAAGACGCCGCCATGCACGAAGGCGCTGATCGAGGCGGGCATCGCCGAGGTCTTCGTGGCCGTGCGCGATCCCCTCAAGGAAGTCAGCGGTGGAGGTATCCGAGAGCTCAGGCAGGCCGGGATCAAAGTTCACGTCGGCTCGTGCGCGGAGGAGGCGGCCGAGGTGCTCGCGCCGTTCCTCGTTCGCGTCCGATTGCGTCGACCCTACGTGATCGCCAAGTGGGCCCAAAGCCTGGACGGCAGGCTCGCCACGCGAACAGGTCATTCGCAGTGGATATCGTGCGAAGAGTCGCGCAGACAAGTTCATAAGCTGCGGGCGCGGGTGGATGCGATTCTGGTCGGCTCGGGTACGGTGCTGGCCGACGACCCGATGCTGACGGCGCGGGACGTGGTGCTGAAAAGGCGCGCGCTGCGCGTCGTTCTTGACGGCCGGCTTCGTCTTCGCGAAAAGTGTCAGTTGGTGGCACCTGCGGGACGGCATCGAACGCTGGTGTTTACTTCCCCAGGCAAGTCGAAGTCGCCGAAGGCCCGGCGCCTGATCGCGCAGGGTGTTGAAGTCGTCGGCTGCAGGCGCGGCAGCGACGGGCTTTCGCTTTCCGCCTGTCTGGCCGAGCTGCACCAGCGCGAGGTCACCAACCTGCTTGTTGAAGGCGGCGCCGCGGTTCTTTCCTCGTTTCTTCGCGGGCATCTGGTGGATGAGGCGCGGGTGTTCGTGGCTCCGATCATGATCGGCGGCAATGGGGCTTCGGTCGCCTTCGCGAAAGACGGCGTGGAGCGCGTCGACAAGGCACTTGCGCCACGGAAGGTCAGCGTCAAGCCGTCGGCACAGGATGTGGTTTACCAGATGCATTTCACCGATCCGCTGAAGCTGTGACAGACACAATCCGAAAGACCACTGCTCGAGAGCAGTGGCACGCGATTGGCACGACCGGTCGAAGATGACGCGAATCCGCGTCAGAGAGCGAGGAAGAAAGCGCCGCTCAAAGAGCCGTGGAATACGTCTGCGTTCGCCGAATGAACGGTGTCACTCGGGGCACGCGGCGTGGCCTTATGGCGCGTGCACGTTTGCCTGCCCCGCGCCGTCATGGGCACGGACGCTCGGGGTCCCGTCAGTTGGTGAAGGCGGCCTGGAAGCCGGCGAAGTCGGCCGCGTCCACGTCGTTGTCGCCGTCGAAATCGAATGCTGACAGGCAGGAGGATGCGTCCGTTTCGACGGGATCGGGCACCACGCCGACACCAGCCATGCAGTCGTAGAACATGTCGTAATCGAGCAGGTCGACCGCGCCGTCGCCATTCCAGTCTCCCGGCAGCGCTGGAGCTACCGGGCTGACGGCCAGTGCCAGAGTCCCGTCACTGAGGCCGTAGACGAAGTCGCTCCCGTCCGGCGAAAAGGCTGCACCATAGGGCAGCGGCGTGCCCGGCTGCAGCGTGGAGAGCAGGTCTCCGCCGGCGACATCCCAGAATCGGATGGAGCGGCCGATGCCGTCGGTGGTTCCGGTGGAAATCAAAGTGTCCCCTGCCGACGAAAATGCCACTGATGTTACGGAACCGCCGTG
>CP070718.1:3492017-3497723 GCA_020350565.1 Phycisphaerales bacterium | reverse complement strand
TTCAATGATCGTCTTGTCGCGAAGGGGCCAATTGTAATCGTCGGTGACCTGGTAATAGGCCTCCTCCAGGTAGTTGGCCACGTACTCGCCCAGGCCCGGATCGGTCTCCTCCTTGTACTTGATGATGAAGTGTTCCGACTCGTACCGGGCGAAATCATCGAGCATGTCCAGAAGTTCGAGCGTGAACTTGGTCCGTTCGTTGAACGAGTCGAGATTCCAGGCGGCATCGAGTGCCTCGCGGGCCTTCTCCTCAGGCCCCCATTGCATATACATCATCCCCAGCTCGGTGCGGGCGTTGGCTTCGGTCGGATCGAGCTCGATGGCCTTGAGATACTCGCCTTCCGACGCCGCAAACTGCCGGATGCCGGCCAGTGCGTCACCCATCTTCCGGTGAAAAAGGGCACATCTCGGATTGATGGCCCGCACCCGCTCTGCGAGCTTCTCCACGGCTTTGGTTTCGTACATGCACGCATGCGCCGCCGCGCAGGTCGATAGCGCGACGAGATCATTGGGGTTGATCGCCAGGGCTTGCTCGCAGGTCTCGACCGCCTCCTGGTAGCGCCGCTCGGTGATCAGGCTGTCTGAAAGGAGATGGAATGCCGGCGCGTATTGGGCGTTGATCTCCAACGCCAGTTTGGCCCGGCGTTCAACCTCTTCGAACGTCCACTGTTCGAGCACGACCCACCCGAGTCCGACGTGCGCCTGCGGCAGGTTGCCGTTGATCCGAAGGGCCGCGCGGTAATCCGATACGCTGCCGTCGTCTTCGGAGTTGTTGTATTTTTCCCGCAGCAGATCAGCGGCTGCGATGCGCGCGGGCCAGTAGGAACGGTCCAACCGACCGTAGGCCTCCACCAGCATGTTGTTCAATACGTGGTTCGTCCGGTAGGGAAGGTCCTTCGCCTGCGTCAACACACTGTAACGCATGAAACCTTGCGCCGTATGTGTGATCCAACGCGCGTCCGGTTTCAGCTCCGTCCGCTCGACAAGTTGGCGGTCGAACCACTTGTACGCTTCGATGGCCTCCTCGCGTCGCCCCAGCTCCTCGAGCATGGATGCGAGAAGATGTCGTGCGGCGGCATGGTCCTCATTGATCCCGATGGCTGCACGAGCATGCTCGAGTGTTTCCTGGTATCGGCCCACCAATCGATATGCTCGTGCCAAGGCGTAGTGCCACTCCGCCGACTCCTCGCCCTCCAGGGCAAGCAAGCCGTCGATGGCTTCCTGGTACCGGCCTGTTTGCAGACGTACCCCTGCGAGCCCCAACTCGGCCGGGAATCGCGAGTCGGGCTCTTCGGCCAGCATGACGTAGGCGTCCGTCGCCTTCTGGTAGTATCCCTCCATGAACCAGTCCCGCGCATCCGCCAGAGTAGGTACCTCCTCGGTATTGACAGAAGCGGTTTCCTTCTCCGCAGGTTGCGGTTGGGCCTCCGACGAGACTTCAAAGCCTGGTGCGAAAAAGGCCAGAGTCAGTACCAGCCGGTTTCCGATCGGCAGTGTCTTTGAACATGGCATAGCAGGGGCGCCGGTCACTGTGGTTGAGCTTCGTCCTCAAAGTCCGCTCTAATCGCCGGTCGTATTCTAGGGCGGGGCCGTCGCGTGAGCGACCCTCGGTGGAGGCTATTGTAGACGATCATCGTTGGAAGACGCACACGGGGCCGGCGTCGAACCGAGCAAACCGCCTGCGAGGTCAGAGCAATACGGATGGACAAAGTCCGTCTGCAGTTGATGTGTCCGCAGCATGGAAGGGAGCTTCCGCCCCTCCGCAAATGCAGGTTCGATGAACTGCTTTGCCACCGACGTGATCGAATCAGACGAGCAAGTCCTCGATGGACTTCATGAGACGATCCATGCGGAAGGGCTTGATGATGTACCCGTCGACGCCGAGGCTTTCGGCCCAGACCTGGTGGCGCTTGCCTGTGTTTCCAGTGATGATGATCACGTACGGTTTTTGGCCACGCTTGCCGGCGCCTTTGATCTTCTCCAACACCAAGAAGCCACTCCGCTTGGGAAGACCGGCGTCCAGGAGAATCAGATCGGGCTTGAACTCGTTGTTCGACTCGATCGCCTGGTTGCCGTCCCCAGCCGTCTCGATCGTCGCCCCAGTGTCGCTCAGCACGGCGCTCAGCGCCGCCACGATGTCCGGATCGTCGTCGACGATGAGAATACTTTTTCCCTCTAATGTACCCGGCACGATCGGATCTCCTGAGCCAAAATGCAATGCGGGAAAACGACCTGAACAATCAATGATAGGAATCCCACGAAAGTCAAGCAAGAAGGCTCATGGACATTCCCATCCCATGACGATGCCCCTGTTGGCACCGGCGACGCGGAACCCTTGACGCAGGCTCCGCGACAGCTTCTTACATTCCCGCCACACTGACACCACTTGCGAGAGATGGACAAGATAGTTAAGCCGCCAAAGGATTGATCGTCAAGCCGGTCGCCAACTTTGGGTAGAAATAGGTGCTCTTTTGAGGCATTAGCCCACCTTCCTCGCTGACGGCGCGCAGGTGGCCCATGGGCGTAGCGTTGACCAGCAGCGCAACGCCCGCCTCGTCCTTGGCGACCTGCCTGGCATCTTCAGCCGATTTGACGTACCGCACCTGGGGCTCCCGGCCCATCCGGACACGCAGCAGCTCATCGATCAAGTGGCGGTGCAAGTACGCGGCATCCAGCCGATACCACGACGGGCACTGCCCCGGCTCGAGTGAGCGAAGCTTCCCGCGGTCCGCGTAACGCAACTTTCTCTCGGCGCCGGTCGCTCCGTCATACAGCACGATGTCTTCCTTTGCCCCGGGTGCCGGCTCCGTTCCCGCCGACCAGGCTTCCAGCACGGTGGCCAAATCCACACCCGCCAACACGCGGTTGTACGGCAGAATCAGGCTGCCAGGGTCGTCCATGCTGCCCAGGACCAGCATCACAAAATTGGCCGGATGGTCCTCCGGCAATTCGCCGCCTTTCTGCTCCTTCAGCCAATTCCGATAGTTCAGCCCGGTGCCGTAACGGTGGTGCCCGTCGGCGATGTAGAGCTTCTTCGGCGCCATCGCCGAGGCAACCTTGGCGATGACGTGAGGCTCGGTCAGGATCCAGACCTTGTTCACCACCCCGTCCATCGTGCCCACCATGTCCGGCTCGCTCTCGACGATCGGGGCGAACGCCGTGCCGATGATGTCTTCCGGGTCGGTGTATAAGCCGAAAACGGGTGACAGATTGCACGCCGTGGCCTTGGTCAGCGCCAACCGATCCTCCTTCGGTCCACCGAACGTCTGCTCATGCGGCAGGATTACGCCCTCCTCGAACGGTCGCAGGCGCACCCCCGTGATGAACTTCCGCCGTGTGTAGGTCTTGCCTGCATGCTCGAAGGTCTGATGATAAACATACAGTGCCGGTTTCTCCTCTCGCACGAGCGTCCCATCCGCTAACCAGGCCTGGAGCGTTGCAGCGGACCGGTCGTATGCATCCTGTGGCCCCAAAGACTTCGGCGGAATGTGCGGCAGATCGATGGCGACGATGTTCCGGTCGCTCTTAGCCAGTAGGGCGTCCTTGTCCGCCTGACCAAGGACGTCGTACGGCGGGGCGATCAGGTTGGATACGTCCCCACCACTGCGAGTGTAGTCGTAGCGGATGGCGCGGAACGGCTTGATCTCAGGCATCACCAACTCCTCGCAAAGGGCTCGACGGTCACTGTCGAGCGGAACATAGCCCTTGACCGAGTCCTCAGCAAGATGCGGGCCAGCAGGCAGAATCGCTCGCTGAACCCCGCTGTGCTTGCCGATATGGTTAGAGCCGAGTGCGAAGGACGCAGTTGAAGGAGATGACGCCGTGGCAGCAGTGGTCGCCTTGACCAGCGGGGGAATCAAAAGTGCCGTCGCGGCCGCAAGATACGCGCAGGACCATGAGGTCCTTCTGGTCCATGTCGATTACGGTCAGGCCTCTGCACAAGCTGAACGGAAGCTGCTCCACCCGATGGCCGACGCCTTCCCATCCGGGCAACCGCTCGGGATCGAGCTGCCGTACGTGAAAGCCGTCCGCCCTCAAGCGCTGACCGCCGACGGCATCTTGGAAGGCGAGCCGGAAGACCTCAGCCCACTGGCCATACGCGGCATCATGCCGTTGCTGATCGCCGTCGGACTACAGTGCGCAGCCCGGCTCGGGGCTACGGTGCTCACCACCGGTCTCAATGAGGCTCCGGCGGAGGAGCCGTCGCTTCTGGCATCCGCGGATGGCCGGCCGGGCCGGGCGCATGAGTTCATACAGACGGCTCAAATGATGATCCAAACCGCCCTTCCCGAAAAACACCCCATCCGCCTTGAAGCACCGTTGTTGGACGCGTCTTACGGAGAAATCATCAAGCTCGCCATGCGTTTCCAGGTGCCACTCGAGAAGACATGGTCCTGCCTGGGTACTGGCCCAAGGCCTTGCACCAAGTGCGCCGCCTGCCGGGCCAGACAGAATGCCTTCCTGGACGCCCACCTTGTGGACCCGGCGACGTCGCAGGTTGCGGTAGAAACCTGAGATCAAGTATCAACTGCCTTCGCCGGCTGTGGTTTGTCGAGAGCATTCTTCTCGGCAGTTGGACGAAGGAACGGCCTGCCGCTGGCGTCAACATCGTACTGGAACGGGCGCTGGGCATTACCGCCATACCATACGCCCCAAAGCCTTGTGGACTTCTCCCCGCTCCCACTGCCCGAAAGAGCCTGGAAGCTCCTCCTCATCGCGGTCCTGACGTCGCGATGTCGGCGGGGCTGGGTTTGATCGACGGCTTCTTGGGTTGGCTTGCAGGCTTGATCGTCTTCTGGGCAGGTATCCCCGAGGTGTTTGACATTGCTGTCTTCGGCGTGATCATCTTCGTCGTCGTGCGCTTGAGAATCAGTTACCTCGCCGGCTTCGCGCTTGCGGGGAGCGTAGCCGCTTCAGCATCATGGGCGGCGTCGCCTGCTCGACGTTGGATGGAGGATAAGCCGTGCCCACTGCACCATACGCATCGTTCATCACCGACCTGCCGGAAATCGACATCCCCGTTGAAGGCGTTCACGGCTGGTTGTCACAGGGGAAGGATCATCAGGTGGTGTTCTTCGACATCGATCCCATCGGAACGATACCGCCGCACAGCCACGGGCAGCAGTGGGGCACCGTGGTTGAAGGGGAGATGGATCTGACCATCGGCGGTGAGACGCGCCGCTATGGGCCCGGGGACGCCTACTTCATCCCTGCCGACGTTGAACATGCCGCCACGTTTCTGTCTCACTTTCGCGCGATCGACGTGTTCGCAGATGCGCATCGATACGTCGCGAGAAAGACCGCCGGAGACGCTTCGTGACGCTGGCGAGGGCCGTTTGCCGGAGGTTACAGAGAGCCACGGCGGGGCCAAGGGTAAATGAAATCAGAAAACCCGCCGACTTGCGGTTCCAATTGCTCTATAATGCCCCTGGCCTTCCTGCATCCGGTAATATCTTCCCCACACTGAGGTCAAGAAGCCGGCGTGCGGTATCCAGGATGCCTGCAGGGCCGATCCCTTTGTGAGACCGAGATGAACATACTGCTCGTTTCGCCGGCCACGCCCGACACGTTTTGGAGTTACAAGCACGTTCTGCGTTTCATTGCGCGCAAGGCCGCCAATCCCCCACTCGGCTTGCTCACTGTGGCGGCCATGCTGCCGGACGAATGGAACCTCAAGCTGGTCGACCTGAATGTCTCCCATCTGAC
>CP070718.1:3481851-3491917 GCA_020350565.1 Phycisphaerales bacterium | reverse complement strand
CTCGTCGGAAGCACCCGAAGGTTCAGCACCGCCTGACTCAACGGCCTGACTGGGTAGCGGCGATGGCGCGTTCTCACCGGCGAACACGCCGTTCATCAACATGAATGCAACGAACGCGGAAACAAACAGGCACCAACGGTTCAGACGATACATGAGCATACTCCCCAGGCTTCAAACGGATGTTGCGTTGACTTCAGACAAACCTTGGATGGCACCACGGAAGATCAGGGCTTGCCGAAAGCCACCTACCCCATGCACGGAGTGTCATTCTACCCCAAAAGGGCCGGCGAAAGCAATCTCCGACCAGCCACGCCTAAAGAGGCAATACCAGGCGAGCGGCAGGATCTTCAGGAATTGCAGGCACCGGCGCACACCCCGGCCTACTGAGCCGTTCTCTCATCAGGGCAAATCGGATCAGCGCCTCTGCTGAAGCTCACGCTCAATAATGGTCAGGCGTTCGCGTGCCCGCTTACGATCCGGGTCGAGGGCCAGCGAACGCTGGTACTCCTCGCCGGCCGAGCCGTAATCCTCAAGCGTCTCATACGCCACGCCTCGTGACTCATGCCAGTCCGCCAGCTCCGCGTCGGTTGGAGGGGCGGCGCGTCCTTGCACCGCACAGGCTCCAATCCAGGCAAAGGCGACAATCGCCGCACGGTAATTCCCGCCTCTGATCGCACACCATGCCGCACGATAAACGCCATACGCCGAGAAGACCATCAGCAGCGGCACGACCGGAACCCGGTAGCGACTGGACAGGAAAAACGGAATGATCGACAGCCAGAACACCAGGATCACGCCCAACAGCAGAACCGTAACCTCTGACCGCCTTTCGAGCTCATTGGTCCTTGTCTGCGGACGGTTCAGACGGCCTTTGGCGTCCAAGACGAGGAATACACAGCCGGCGATCGCGGACCCGAGAACGAACCAGAAATGACCGGGCAATCGACGGAGCACGCTCGAATGCAGACGCTCGCAGCAGATGATCTTGTTATTCCCCAATTCCTCACGTCCCCAGAATGCCAGCGCTTTCTTGATCGTCAACATGACGAAATTGCCCGGATTCTGCCTGATCCACTCCAGCCCTTGGTCCCGGAAGTAGTCGGAGACCGCCGTCGCATTGAGTTCGCGCCCTACCCGCTGCTCCAAGTTCCTCACGAGAGCCGGATACTCAAAGCAATTACCCCAACTCCCATAGCCGGGCAGGAAGTTCATGACGCTGCCATCGGCATCAGGGTTGTTGCCAATGTAAAAGTTGATGCCCACGTTTGAGGTCATGAGCACGAATTCACCTGACACCCGGTAGTTCCGGATCGTCGCCGGAGCAATGGCAACGGCGATTCCGAGCAGACAGCCCGTCACCGTTGCCAGGAACCTGTACGGCGCGCGACGCCGGACAGCAATCCAACCAGCCCAGACGAAGATCGGTGCCGCCAGCAGCATGACATTGGGACGCACCAACGCCGCCAGCCCGAGTAAAACACCGGCAGCAACTCCCCGGCCGAAGCTCATCCGATCCGCCCACGCTGCCGCCAGACAGACCACCGCCCACAGCAGGGGAATCAGCAGGACGGGCGCCTGTAACTCGTTCTCGAAGTAAATGAGCACCCAGTAGCCGCTCATCAGCGCAACCAAGACCAGCGCCACCGGGACGCCGTACCAGCGCTTCGCAAACAGGAAGGCAAGGATGCAACTGACCAGCCACAAACCAATCTGGACAATGCGCGGCGTCAGGTAGCTCAGCCCCAGCACGCGGTAGGTCAGCGCAAGGAAGTACGGATAGCCCGGAGGTCTGAAATACGGTGTATCGGGAATCCGTGGGTCCTGCCCTGGATACGGTGTCGTCCAATCGCCGGTGACCAACGCCCGGGCCCAGTAGTCGTGGTATTCCGCGTCGAGGGCCGGAGCGGCGAAGTCCGGCTGCCGCATGAATTCACGTATATACAGGCCGCGCAGCACAAGGCCGGCCGCAAGGATGCAGATCAATATCAACCAGTGACGAAGAGAAACGCGCCAGGCAGACGCGCGCTGCTCCGCGCCCGCGCCTACCAGCAAAGTGCCATCCGCAAGGTCCGCTTGCGACGCGTTCCCATGCGTTACGCTCAACTGGCTTCTCCTACTACCTGGTTCCCGACACGCGAACGTGCAGGCGAGCACAGCTCGAGGCAATGGCAACCGCAGCGAATGCAGGCATTATAACCTCCGCTAGGATCTGGGCGAGGCCCGACCGTGGGCACGCTCCCTGCGCCTGCAACGGCGAGTGCCCATCCTGATCAAGACGCGAACAAACGCCTCGCTTGCCTGAAACCCAGACGATTTTCTCCATCTGAGCGCGCAGATCGCAGCCAAACCGAAGCACGTCTCTCTTGCCACGGGGGACGCCGCATGCAGGGTCCACTCCGGGTGGACCTTGACAAATCACTCGCCAAGATAGCCCAGCGACTTCAAGCGGCGAATCGTGTCCTCCTCCTGGCTGCTCTCGAAGTGACTTGGTAAGGGAGCGGCCGACCGAAGCCACTCCCGCAGAAGTCCGCGAAGCTCGGCGGCCTTGGCTTTCGCTTCGGGGATGGGGCTCGACAACAGATCATTCTGCTCCTCGGGATCCAAGGACAAATCGTACAGCTCCGCGGTTTGCAGGAAAGGCTTCTCGATATACTTGAAACGCCCTTCACGTGCGAAGCAGTCTTTCAGTTTGCTGCGGCCGGGAGTCTGATCCCCAGCCTTCTTTAGCGAAGAACTCGCCTCGCCAAAATAGACGCGCTGCGGGTGCTGAATGGCCGGATCCGTAAGACTCAGCGGCTCACCTTCCACATCACGTGGAATAGAAAGACGCAGGTAATTGAGGAGTGTCGGCAGGATGTCGATGTTGGCAACAGGGAAGCCGCACACCGCTCCCCTTTGTGCACCTCCAGGCAGGCGAATCATGCAGACCGCGCCGATAGTCGTCTGATAGACGGCGTTTCCGTGATTGAAGTAATAGGGGCGCTCCCAGACATACTCGTCTGGATCAAGCTCATGGGGATGTTCCCAGAACGTCTCTCCGTGATCGCTGGTGATAATGAGGATCGCCTCGTCGAGCACGCCCCGATCCTGCAAGTCATCCAGCAGCCGCCCGACGTGCTCGTCCATGTACGAAACCTCGCCGGCATAAAGGCACGCTAGCGTCCGCGCATCGGACGACACACGGCCACGACTCCGCGTCAATCTGCGGCGGACTTCGTGCAGGTCGGGTGGTGTCTGGCTTCTGACGCCGGGATGTTCATAGAGCGTATCGTAGGGCGCCGGTGGCGAGTAGGGTGTGTGCGGATCGAAATAGTGGACGAAAAGCAACATGTTGGATGGGACGGCCTCGCGGTCCAGGTACTGTATAACAGCATCGGTCACGCTTCGCGCCGAACGATGGTCCTGATATTCAAATTCATCCAGTTTGCTGATTAACTGATCGAACGTCTGATCGTAATGGTCAAATCCCTGGGCGAAATCGAAGCGTTCGTCGAGCGCGAAGGAAGCAATGAAGCCGAGCGTACGAAAGCCCGCCTCCTTCAACACCTCAGCCAGCATTACGTTCTGCTGATTCACCATGAAGCCGTTTCGTAGGGCACCGTGGCTTTGAGGATACTTGCCGGTAAGCAGCGTCGTGTGCGAGGGAAGCGTCGTGGGGGTAACGGTCATGTAGTCGGTGAACAGAATCGATTCCGCCGCCAACGCATCGAGTCGCGGAGTGCGAATCCACTCGTTGCCGTAACATCCGAGATGATCCTTGCGCGTCGTATCAAGGGAGATGAGGATGACATGCCGCACGGGCCCTTGATACGTCTGGGCGGAACGGCGCTCGCAAGAGACGGCTGCCGTCAGGACTGCCGCGGCGAAGATGACGACTGCCCGGCACCAGCCATGATCTGCCGACTTCAATCGCATCAGGCTTCTTCCTTGCCAAATGAGCGCCAGACGGAACGCCATCTAACCGGCCGCACTTGCGGGATACCAACGACCCCATCAATCCGGACGGGGTCGCATATGGTAACCAGAGCGAAGCCGCGGCTAAGAGTCCGTTGAAAAAGGGGACTGGCTCCGAGCCTAAGCCCACTGGCGCCCATGAAAACACCGTTCGGCGAGGTGCCTGTCCCCTTTTTCAACGGACAGCCAACCCTCAGCGGCAGCGAGACTTCCTAACGGTCCGTCTCGTCTCAGCCCCTTGCCCCGGCTATGGAGCCTCTTCGGTCACGCCCACAGCGGCAAGATACAGAACGAGCTCCTCCTCCGGACTCACGTCGATCAGCTCACTGACTTCATCATCGAAGAAGGCGCCGATGCCGCAGCAGCCCAGGTTCAATCCCGTCGCCATCAGGTACAGCCGGCCCCCCAGCATGCCGGCGTCAAGGTTCGCATAACGATAGCCCCGATCACCATCGGGGTATCCAAGTCTCTTCAGGTCTGCGGTCATGACGAAGGCGACATGGGCCTCTCCTACGACGTCCTGGAACAGGGAGGCGGCATAGGCTTGCTGCCGATGGTCACCTCTTCGGATCTGCACGAGTGCATGCTGCAACCGATCGTAATGGTAGACCCCAGGCTCGAGCTCATCCACCTCGTTCACAATCACGTAGAGGCTCAACGCATGGTTGTCCTCGAAGCTGGGATCAGACAACACTTCGCCGCCGCTTTCACTCAGACCACAGGCGTAATACGCCATCGCGGCCAGCTCCTCCAGGATCAGACTCACCGCCGACCAGGTTCGAATGGAGCGCCGCCTGACGATCGTCGGAAAGAGGTCGTCGCCTTCCGCAGCGTCGCCAGGCAGAAAGTGAACCACCGGTTCAACCAGCTCCTTCGTAGGAAGAGCTCGCACGGAGAACGCTTGCACCGTGCGCCCGGTCATGGCAAGCCGTGTGCTACCGTGCATCAGCCGGACCAGCGCGTGACTTTTGCCCTCGAGTTCCGTCGGAGCCAGATCGAATTCCGGTCGACCCTCCGGGTCTGATGATACATGATCGACGAATCCCACCGGCAGGATCGCCATCGCCCCTTCTTCGTTCTCATCGAGGCTCAGAAAGGTATTCACCCTTTCGTCGTCGAAACGTCCGATGGGCACGCTCCCGTAGCCCAACCCGGCGGCGGCCAGGGACGCCTGCACAACCAGATGACCGGCATCCAGACAGCAGTATCGGTAGGAGCGTTCATCGTATTTCCACGAGGACCGGTAGAACGACGATGTGAAGATGAAGGTGACGGGAGCACGGCTCACCAGTTCAGGGCGAGACACCGCGGAGGCCAGCTCCTCGTAGGGTGCTCCCCCATGCCTCAGTCGATGGAGCTTGTGATCCTTGACCGCGTAGTGGTAGATGCCGACATCAAGCCCCTGGACATTCCGTGCGACGAGATAGGTAATGGTCGGGTAGAGGGCGCCGGCCGAAGGGGCCGCACGAAGGTGATATAGACGATTGGGCTGTGCCAGTGTCGAGGTGACACCATTTGTCATGAATAGAATCGTGGAGACGTCCTCCAGGGTGATCGGCTCGGTGGTAAGTCCCGGAACCGGCCTGCGGCAAAGCTCGATCGCTCCGCCGACGGAGATGCCCGCCAGATCCGTCGGTTCCGGCAGGTCGATCACCTCGGCCCTTGGGTATGGCTTGAAGACCTTCGGCCTGGCGGACCAGTCAAGCGCCCCACCCCCGCCCATCACGCTGATACGCGTGTGCTTGGTTTGTTCATGGTAGTAGTCCGCGAGCACACGATGACCGCCGTCGGAGGAGACAACCTGCTGCTGGAGCACCTTGGCCGGTGGCCCATTCCCTTCTGCGATCGAGCGCGGCTCCTCCGCTTCTGGCGCGCGAGCGCCTTGTGCATGAGTTCCCTGAACGCCTGCCTCCGCATCCCCTTTCAACGACTCATCTTGAACAACCTGGGCCTCAGGTACCGCATACGCCTCATCAGTCTGTGAGTCGCGTGCACCTGCCTGAGCCGCAGATTCGACGGTCTCTTCTTCCATTGCCGCGGAAGGACCACGCGTGATCTCAATCCGGGTCACAGCCTGCCCTTTGCCAAGCCAATAGAAAATGGCGCCGTACAGCGCCAGCCCCGCCACCCAGCCCGCCGTCCTCAACGCCGGCCGCCAGGTTCGTCCGCTGTCACCCGGCAGAACCTTCGCCGATCGTAGCCGCAGAAACGCCATCAAGGTCTGCCAGTTGAACGCCACATGCAGGACCACCAGCACAAGCGTCACGTAGCCCACAAGGTAATGCCAGTCAAAGACCGGAAGCTCCTGGTTCGCCACCCAGAACAGCCCCAGACCCGCCGTCGCCAGGAAATAGAGCAGTAACACCAATGCCAGGAGAATATCAAAGGACCGCTTGCGCAGCGCCCGGCCCACAAGCATTCGACAGAGTGCGAACACCAGCAGCAATGCGAAGGGCAAGAGGATCAGAATCTTGACGCTCATCACCGCCGTCCGTTCAGGCTGCGCGAGAGGATGAACACCGTCTTATGTAGCTTTTCGCCTCTGGTCCAGAATGAACCGGAAACATTAAACGCATCCCGACTGCGGATGCTCGTACGAAAGCCGAATCCTGTCAACGCGGCCGCGAACGCTACTCCGTCACGGTGGATTCTCTATGACACCCTGCAACGCCGGCCCCTCAACAATCAACGCCCCAATGGGCTCCGCGACGAGCCGCCTAATGTCGCCCACGACAAACCGCTCGAACTCCTCTGCAACGAACTCCTCCAAACCCGCCACCACTTCTCACGCTCTCACCTTCTCACGTTCCCACCTCCGCACCTCCTCACCCCCACTGCACACCCAGCCGCAACCTGCACGCTACGCAACGCGCGCCCCTCCGTAGCCTGCGTCCCCCTGGAGCGGGCCGACAAGCCGATGACTTGACGCGCGCCTCCCAAACCGTTACCAGATGGGTCAAGCCTTCTTGATTCCCGGACCGGCACCGCCTGAGGCCGCTGAGATTGCCCCGGCCTCGAACGTGCGGAGCAACCCTTTGTGAGCAAGTCCAATGGTCAAATTACTCCTTGTAGAACCCGAAAAGTGCACGAGCTGTCGCCTTTGTGAGTTGGGCTGCGCAGATCGTAACGCCGCTTCATTTCGCCCTTCGCGATCCCGCGTCCGAGTCGCGGTCAAGGCGGAGGAAGCGTTCTTCTTCCCAATGGTCTGCATTCAGTGCGAAGAGGCACCTTGCATCGATGCGTGCCCGACCGAAGCCCTGGTACGCGACCCGAAAACCAACGTGGTCGTTCTCGTGGAAGACAAATGTGAGGAATGCGGGAAATGTGAACCGGCATGCCACTACGGTGCGATCAACTGCATCGATGGAAAGCCCCTCAAATGCGAGTTATGCGGCGGCGATCCGGAGTGCGTACGGTTTTGCGCTCCGGGCGCGCTGCGCTTCGAGCCCGAAGAGACCTGGCCCGGGCCGCAGCGTGATCATTACGCCCGCCGGCTGATGGACCTTGTAGCGGAGGCGCGATCATGATCCACGCTTACACGGGAAAATCGCTGCGCGTAGACCTCACCGGCGAGCGCATCATGGAAGAGCCCACCAACCTCGACCGCGCGCGGACCTTCATCGGGGGCAGAGGCCTCGCCACCCGCCTGCTCTTCGACGAAATCGATCCGACCGTCGATCCGCTCGATGAGCGCAACAAACTCATCCTCGCCACCGGACCGCTGACTGGAACAACGGCCGCCTGCGCGGGCCGTTTCATGGCCATCACCAAGGGACCCCTGACCGGAACGATCGCCTGCTCGAACGCCGGTGGAAACTTCGGACCGGAACTCAAGTACGCCGGTTACGACATGATCGTTTTCGAGGGTGCGGCCCGGCGACCCGTCATCCTCGTGATCGACGACGGAAAAGTCGAACTCCAACCGGCGGACGATCTATGGGGCAAGAACGTCCACCAGACCGAAGATGTGCTCCACGAGCGCCTCGGTGCCGACTTCAAATGCGCAGTCATCGGCCCCGCCGGCGAGAAGCTCGTCAAGTTCGCCTGCATCATGACTGACAAGAATCGCGCAGCCGGCCGATCCGGCGTTGGCGCGGTCATGGGTTCCAAGAAACTCAAGGCCGTCGCCGTACGCGGCACCGGCGGCATCACCGTCGCTGACCGGGAAGGATTCCGCTCCGCCTGTATCGACGCCCTCAGCAAGCTCACCGCGGGAGAGATCACCGGAACGGGCCTCAAGGAGTTCGGAACCGCCATCCTGGTCAACATCATCAATGAAGGCGGAATGTTCCCCACACGCAATGCCCAGCAGGGGCAGTTCGAGCATGCCGAAGCCATCAGCGGAGAAACCATCGCCGAGAAGATCCTCATCCGGCCCCGCTCCTGCGTCGCCTGTCCCATCGCCTGCGGCCGCATGACCCGAATCTCCGACGGTCGATTCACCAACAACGGAGAGGGACCGGAGTACGAAACCGTCTGGGCCCTCGGCGCCGACGTCGGTGTCAGCGACCTGGCAGCCGTAACCAAAGCCAACTACATCTGCAACGAACTGGGTATGGACACGATCACCGCCGGCGCGACCGTGGCATGCGCAATGGAGCTATTCGAAAAAGGCGCCATCACGAAAAAGGAAGCCGGCCGCACCCTGCGCTTCGGCGACGCGGAAGCTCTGGTGGACATGATGTCCAGGATCGGAAAGCGCGAAGGTTTCGGCGACGTTCTGGCGGAAGGGGCGGCCCGCGTGGCAGAACGCTTCGGCCGTCCCGACCTCTTCATGGGCGTCAAGAAACAGGAGTTCCCCGCGTACGATCCACGCGGTGTCCTTGGCATGGGCGTGCAGTACGCCACCTCCAATCGCGGCGCCTGTCACGTGCGCGGCTATATGATCGCGGCAGAGGTCCTCGGTGTGCCGGAGAAGCTCGATCCGCTCACACCCGACGGAAAGGCCGCCATGAACATCGCCTTTCAGGATCTGACGGCCGCCCTTGATTCGGCCGGTATTTGCCTGTTCGTGACCTTCTCGATCGGCGCGCCGGAATTGACGGCCATGCTCAAAACCGCCACGGGCTTCGACTATGACGAACAGAGCGTCATGTTAGCCGGCGAGCGGATTTGGAACCTCGAAAGACTCTTCAACCAGCGGGCCGGCTTCACGCGCAAGGACGATACCCTGCCCAGGCGCATGCTGACCGAACCCATGCCGGATGGGCCGGCCAAAGGCAAGACGGTTCCGCTCGAAGCGATGTTGGAGGAGTACTACAGGCTCCGCGGTTGGAACGAGAAGGGTCAACCGACTGAGGAGAAACTGGCGGCCCTGGGATTGTAAGGAGGCTCGACACCAATCGCCCGACGGGATCACAACGCAGGTTTATTGCGAGTGCGGTCTGGAAGCGCCGCACGCCATTCTGAGGTAGGACGTTCGCCGGTCCCCGTAGCGGACCCTGTTGTTGCCACGTACGGAGCATTCAAGCGCATTTCTGTTGTAAAGGAGTATGCAGATGGCTGAAAGTGTTTACAAAGTGATCGAGCTGGTCGGATCAAGTGAGAAGTCGTGGGAGGACGCGGCCCGAAACGCCGTCGAGGAGGCCGGCAAGACCCTCAAGAACCTCCGCATCGCCGAGATCAGCAAGCTGGATATGAAGGTCGAGAACGGCAAGGTCGTCGGCTACCGCGCCCGCGTCCACCTGTCATTCAAGTATGAGGGGTGATCGCCGACCGGCGTTTGAAGTCACATGGCAGGCCGCGGGCGGCGGAGAGGAGGCCGTACGACCCGCTGCGCCTGCTGCGGGTTGATCCTCGCCGTGGTTCGAACGGTCGCCGAGATCCGGCCGGCTGAAGCGCAACGCAAGTGTGAACATTGAAGTGCGATTATTCGCATCGCTACGCCAGAATCTGCCCCCGGGCAGCAGCAGGACCAGTGCGCACCTGGATCTGCCCGCCGGCTCCTCGATTCTGGACGTGCTCATCCGCCTGGACATTCCATCCGCCAGAGCCTTCCTGGTCCTTGTTGACGGCAAGTATGAAGCGGATAAGCAGCGGCAACTGGTAGAGGGCAACGTGCTGAGCATCTGGCCGCCGATCGCCGGAGGATGATGGGAGCGGATTCTCTCTG
>CP070718.1:3459189-3481751 GCA_020350565.1 Phycisphaerales bacterium | reverse complement strand
GGGCGAGCCTTGACCGGCAAGTCCTCCGCCAGGGCGGTCGAATCCAGCACGGTGAAAGTCACGAATCGATCCTCCAAACGATCGATCAGCATCTGATCGATCCAGAAGCCCGGCACTGGGCGGATGAAGCCCTTATCCGTGAATCAGGCTTCTTCAGCGGCGAGGAGTAGTCCTTCGGCGAGGGGAATATCGGTCAGGTCGGCAATTGCCCTTCAGGCGGAATAGGGTCGAAGCGACCGGACCGTTCGAGCGGCTTCCCAGGTGCATCAACCGGTCCTGCAGGGACGCGGACCGCACACTGCCGTTCGGACGAAGCCGGGTGCGGCGGGCCCGCGCATCTGACCGATATGCAAGGTGATGCAACTGAATCAGATGAATCCTCTGCGTATCGCCGTCATCAACTCGGCCGATTTCGGCGGTGGAGCCGAAACCGTCGCCCGCATGCTGGCAGAGGGCCTGTGCGAACGCGGGCACGACACCACGCTATGGGTCGGGCGCTTGAGGGGCGGCCAAAGTCAAGAGCAGATCCGGACCGCCGGACCGTCAATGCCGGGGATCGTTCGCGAGATCCCCTGCACACCACGGCAGCGGGAAGTAGGCCGGCGTTTCCTGAACAAGGGGTTTTTCAACCTGGGGATCCCATCGACGGCGCCCTTCTGCACGTCCCCGGCACTCGACGACCATGACCTGATCCACATGCACAACATCCACGGGCATTACTTTTCCATGGACGCCCTGCCGTTGCTGGCCAAGCGAGCTGCCTTCTTCTGGACCTTCCACGATTTCTTCCCGATCACCGGTGGATGTGCCTTCCCCTACGAATGCCGGCGGTGGCTCTCGCATTGCGGCGACTGCCCGCAATTGGGGCGGTACCCGCTGGTCACCGAGTTCGATCGCACACAGCGGATGCAAACCATCAAACGCGGGGCCTTCCGCGATCTGCCCGTGACGATCATTACGCCATCGGAGCATCTCGGTCGAGCGGTGCGCGAGAGCGGGGTGTTCGCGCAGGCCGCTTACCACGTGATTCCATACGGGGTCGATACCGATCTATTTCGCCCGGACCGGGCCGGGGCGAGGCAGGCGCTGGACCTGGGCTTGGATGAGCCGGTCGTTCTGCTCGTCGCCCAGGGACTCGATGATCCGAGGAAGGGCGTTCATCATGCGCTGGCTGCCTTGCAGGCCGTCGAGCAGCCTCGCTTGACCGTGCTGGCAGCCGGCGACGGCGATCCGCAACCGATCAAGGAGCGGCTTGCACACCACGATGTGCGCTTCCTCGGCTACGTGTCGGATCAGGAGCAACTGGCCCGATGCTACCGGGCGGCGGACCTGTATGTTTTCACGTCCCTGGCGGAGAACTTTCCTTGCGTGACGATGGAAGCGATGGCGTGCGGGACCGCGGTGCTGGCTTTTGACATCGACGGTGTGGTGGAACAGATCACACCGGATGAGACGGGCTTTCTGGTGCCAAGGGGTGACACTTCAGCGCTGGCCCGGGCCGCCAGAACGCTGCTCCAGGATGTTCGGCATTTGCGCGAAGTAGGCAACGCCGCACGAGATCACGCCGTCCGACATTGGCGTAAGGAACTGTTCCTCGAGCACCATGAGTGCCTTTATCGGCCTGCACGCTCTGGACGCTCCCTTACGGTCGCGTCTCGGTAATTGCGCGCTCCCCAATGCAAACCCGTCGGAATCTCTCTGTGTATCCGGTAAACGCAGTGCGCGGCTGTGATGCGCTCTTCGGCTGATTTGCAGCCTGGTTGCAAATCAGCCGATCAGAGCGGCTGCGGTCCGAATGCACCGGGCGGCATATCCCCCCGGTTATCGCCGGCCGATCGGAGGTGTTGCCTCGAAAATCAGAGTTTTTCGTGGGCGGCGGAATTTTGCGCGGTGCCGCCTTCCCTAAGCAACGTCTGACATCACTCCTCGATAACTCGATCGAAGCGGGCGATGGAGCCCGCGAGACCAAGCAGCGAGGAGCAGCAAGATGTCAGCAAGAAGGGCCAGAGCGATCCGGCGACGCTGCCAGCAGCACAGCCAGAACCGCGACGGCCTGGGCGTCAGCGAGCTGTTCCTGGCCCCCCCGGAAGACGCGGCGGCCATCCTGGCGGCCAAGGACTTCCGTCTGAAGGCCTACCTGCTGGGCTTCTCTCATATCCCCTCGCAAAACTTCCGAACCGCCGCGTGATTCAGAGCATTCTCAATCTTCGTATTGCGTCCTGACCTGTCTTGGCAGGTGGTCTTTTCGGCATCAATTACTCCCAATATTTGTGCACCGGTAGGCAGGCCGCAAGTTCCGCCGACCCGCGACGCACACACAAAATCCCGATGCATCGGGATTCGTGCCACCCGTGCGGGCGTCAGCTATGCAGGAGGAGGGGCGTGAAGATTCGGGGCTTTAGCCGCCGTTTGTTGGCGGCTCGGCGGAGAAGCCGCCCATGGCCCAGTAGACGAGGGCCGCGACAATCAGAAAAAGAATCACGCCGATGAGTTGGCGGACCCAGACCGGCCAAGCCTTTTTGTCACCGCGCTTACCCTTTCGGGTCCCGGTTCGCGTGCGTGCCTGGGCCTCCTTGCCCGTGGCGCCGGCCGCTTCCGGTTCAGGCTGCTCAACGCCCGTCTCCAGCGTACGAGTGCTGCCCTCGCGGACGTTGAAGTGCTGGAGATGCTCCTTAAGGCTCTTGGCCGACTCGAAACGGTCCTCAGGGTTGAGCCGAAGACAGCGCTCGACGGCGTCCTTCAGGACGAAAGGCACATTCGACGGCAACGGCTGGGTCAGGCCGCGCATCACTGAGCGACGCACCACGAAAAAGTCTTCACCGTCGAACGGGCGGGCGCCGGCCAGCACCTCGTATAGCACGACCCCCAGCGACCAGAGATCGCTCTGCCGTGAGGGCGGATGACCCTCGAACCGCTCCGGGGCCATGTAGAGCGGCGAGCCGCGGACGGAAGACGCTCCCAGGGTTCCGGTCGGAGCCTGGCGCGTCCCCGGAAGAAACCGCGGGCCCTTATGCCGCAGGATTTCGGAAATGCCAAAGTCCGTCAGCTTGACGGCGTGATCGCGCTCGTAGTCGTGCTCCCAGAACGGATCGGCAATCAGAATGTTGGACGGCTTGACGTCACAATGAAAGACGTCGCGGTCGTGAAGATGCTGCAGCGCCTGGCACACCTGAATGCCCAGCGCCCGCACGTTGTCCAGGTTGGCCACGCTGAAGTTGCTCATCAAGCGGGCGAGGTCGCCGCCGGGCACGAACTGCATAACGATGTGCAGCTTGCCCTCGTCGCTGAAAGCGTGCTTGAGGTGGACGATATTCTTGTGGTCGATCTTGGCGAGGATCTTGACCTCGCGCTTGGCGGCCTCGAGGGCGGCCTCGTCGTCGAAGGGGATGACCTTGATGGCCACCTGCATGTCGGTCTCGACGTGCCGGGCCTCGTAGATCAGCGTATCGCCCTCGCCGCGATCGAGGCGGCGGACCATCTCGTAACCTTGGACAAGTCTCTGTGCCATGCTTCCACTCGACGGAGGTGGCCATTCAAAGGCACGGGGCAACTTCTCCGTACGCCTTCGGAGTCACGGGCGTGCCAGTCCAGAATCGGTTCACGCCGAACGCATACGCTTCTGCGTCACTCCGCATGGCCTCAACGGCAGGACGCCGGTGCCCAATCCCACCCAGGCATTGGCTTTTAAAGAAGCCCTTCGTGCGCCCTTTGATGAAGCCCTTGAGGCCAGCATCATACCACCGGATTTCCGTTGCATGCAAATGACTCCGACGGCTGCCGACCGGGTTCATTTCCCTCTGAATTGAAGCGGCTTTATAATCCGCCGCGTTGTGAGACACGGTGAAGACCCATCGGGTGAGTCGATTCGTCTTGGCATCGTCGCCGGAGCCGGCAGGTTTCCGGCCATGGTCCTTGAAGGGGCGAAGCGGGCGGGCTGCGACGTTACGGTGGTTGGTTTGCGGGGGTTTTGCGACCCCTTGCTGGCCCGGGGAGCGGACCGCTTCATCTGGTCGGGCCTGGCCAAGCTCGGCGGATGGATCCGGACGCTGCGGCGCCATCATGCGAAGCATGTGATCCTGGCCGGCTCGGTGAAGAAGGCGAGCATGTACGGCCGGTTTCGCCTGCTGCGCTTGCTTCCGGACCTGACCGCGCTGAGAATCTGGTTCTTCCAGATCCCGGACAAACGGAACGACACCGTTTTGAGGGCGGTGGCCGAGGAATTCGCCAAGCACGGCATCATCATGCAGGACTGCGTCCATTACTGCACCGACGACCTGGCGCCCGAAGGTATCCTGACAAAGAGGTCGCCGAGCGAAGCTCAGGAAAAGGACGCCGCGTTCGGCTGGCACATCGCCAAGGAGATGGGGCGGCTGGACATCGGCCAATCGATCGCGGTCAAGGAGACGGAGGTTATCGCCGTCGAGGCCATCGAGGGTACCGACCGGATGATCGAGCGCGCCGGCGAGCTCTGCAGACAAGGCGGCTGGTCGCTGGTCAAAGTGGCCAAGCCCAGCCAGGACATGCGCTTTGACGTGCCGACGGTGGGGCCCGAAACCATCGCCAACCTCAAGCGCAACGGCGCGAAGATGCTGGTCATCGAAGCGGGCAAGACGTTGATCGTCGAGCGCACGAAGATGATCGCCGATGCGGAGGCGGCGAGGATCGTCGTGGTGTCGAAGAAGGAGTAGCTATCGGCTGTCAGCTATCAGCCGTCAGTTGGTGGCAGGCAGGAACGGTATAGCTGAAGGGATCTTCTGATTACCTCGTCGTTGAGGTGCAGCTCATAGCGGAAAGGGCGGGCCGGTTTGAATTTCAACTCCTTGGCCGTTTCTTCGGCGTTTTCCTTCTCTTGCTGGTTGATTGTTTCGGACTTGTAGGCGGCGAGCCAGCCGTCAGGCTTGACGTAACGGTCCGCTTGCCGGATGCATTTGGCCAGTGATGCAACCGCGCGGACGAGAACGGCATCAAATCGGCGTTGATCGGACCAGTGCTGCGAGTGAGCGTGCTCCGCCTTCAGGTTGGAAAGGCCCACCATTTCGATCGTTTTCTGAAGAAAGGCGATCTTCTTGCGTGTCGCATCGATGGCGGTGACGGACCAGTCCGGCCTCATGACGGCGAGCGGCCAGGCCGGCAGGCCCGCACCGGTGCCCACGTCCAGAACTGTCCGGAGCCGCGCGTGCGTGCGATCGGCCCAAAGCAGAAAAGCCATGGCATCGAGGTAATGCTTGACGGCGGCCTCGACCGGATCGGTGATCCGCGTGAGATTCATCACGCGGTTGGCTTCCAGCATGGCCAGATAATGGGCGCGGATCCGATCGAGTTGATCGCGGGTGATAGCCATGCCCCACCGGGTGGCCCCGGCCAAAAGGGCCTCGTCGAATCTTTGCGCGTCGTCGGACATGCCGGCATTTTGCACCGCCTGGGCCCCGCGGGCCAGCCGGTCCGCGATAGCGCACCCTCCCAACGCGGTCGGCAAAGCGGCGTATCCACCCATCTCGGTTTGCAGGCTGGAAGCCTACGCTCCAGCCCCTGGCGGCCTTTGTGCTCGTGGCCTGTCGGAGCGAAACGGAGGTCGGTCGCAGGCGGAATGCCTGGTCCCTGCCGCCTGTTGCCTGTTGCCTATCCATCCGCTTAAATGGCTTTTGCCATGTTTGACTCATTGAGCAACCGACTGGGCGGCATTTTCAGAGGCATCCGGGGCCGCGGACGTATCACCGAGGAGAACGTCGCGGAGATGATGCGCGAGATCCGGACGGCCCTTCTGGAGGCCGACGTCCACCTCGACGTGGCCCGGCAGTTCTGCGACGAGGTCCAGGAGCAGGCCATCGGTGCCGAGGTCATCAAGACGCTGCAGCCGGATCAACTCATGGTGAAAATCGTCCATGACGAGCTGGTGGAGTTGATGGGTCCGGTGGACCCGAAGATTCCGTTCGTCACACCCGGCCCGACCGTATTGTTGATGGCCGGGCTGCAAGGCTCCGGCAAGACCACGACCTGCGCCAAGATGGCCAAGATGCTCCTGGCGCGGGCCAAGCGGCCGATGATGGTAGCCGCCGACCTGAAGCGCCCTGCCGCCATCGATCAACTCGAAACACTCGGGCAGCAGACCGGCGTGCCGGTTTACGCCGAACGCGGTCATCAGAACGCCGTCAAGGTTTCCCGCAACGGAATCAGCCACGCCCGCAAGACCGACCGCGACGTGGTGATCCTCGATACCGCGGGGCGGCTCGCCATCGACGAGGAGCTTATGGGCGAGCTTTCAAAAGTTGCGTCCGCCTGCTCGCCGCAACAAATCTACCTGGTCATTGACGCGATGACAGGTCAAGACGCGGTCAACACGGCGAAGGCCTTCAACGAACGGCTCGAGCTGGACGGCGTGATCCTGACCAAGTTCGACAGCGACACCCGCGGCGGAGCGGCGCTGACTGTCAAGCGCATCACCGGCAAGCCCATCAAGTTCATCGGTACCGGCGAGAAGCTCGAGGCCCTGGAGGAGTTTCACCCGGATCGGATCGCCGGGCGCATCCTGGGCATGGGCGACATTCTCTCTTTGGTCGAGCAGGCTCAGCAGCAGTACACGGTTGAGGAGCAGCAGAAGCTCGAGGCCAAGATGGCCAAGGGGCGCTTCACGCTCGACGACTTCCTCGGCCAGCTTCGCAAGATGCGCAAGATGGGCTCGATGAAGGATATGCTCAAAAAGATCCCCGGCATGAGCGGGATGATGCCCGACGACATGGAGATGGACGACGGCGAGTTGACCAGGATCGAAGCCGCCATCCTGTCGATGACCCCGAGGGAGCGGGAGGACCCGAAAATCATCGGGGCATCGCGGCGGCGACGGATCGCGCGGGGGGCCGGCGTCGAGCAACAGGACGTCAGCAGCCTGGTGAAGCAGTTCGACACCATGCGGAAGATGATGACGCAGATGGCCGGCAAATCCATGCTCCAGCGCATGAAGATGGGCACGCAACTCTCGCAGATGGCCATGAGCGGCAAAGCCATGCCGAGGTTCAAGGGCAGCACGAAAGGGACCCGACGTCAGCTCAGCAAGAGGGATCGTCGCAAGCGACGGAAACGGTAGCAAAGCACGGGGATTGTCTGTGGACGCGGTGCGAGACGACCCGTGCTGCCGGACCACGGTGGAGCGGCAAAGCGGTCGAGAAAGGCCGACGTTTCCGATCGCGAGAGGGCAGGCGCATGTTATGAGGGCATCCGCAGGAGCCCTTCAGCACTTCATGGCCCGCAAGCAAAGGGAAACACGTTACTCTGACGACCGCTACGCACGTTGGCGCATGGCAATCCTCGCCGTGGCGTTGGTGTTCCATACAGGGCTGGGCCTGCTCAAGTTTCACGAACCAACAGGCGACGCCGCCGAGTACCACGCGCTGGCCACAAATCTGGTCGATGACGGATCGTTTGGTTATAGCCGCGACGGCTCAGCCGATTCGATCCGTCCGACGGCCCGGCGGATGCCCTTGTATCCGCTGTTTCTGGCTTTGCTGTACATGCTGGCGGGCGGAGGCGAAAACGGCTATCTGGTCGTCGCACCGGTGCAGTCTTTTCTGATGGTGGTCAATGTGGCGTTGGTGATGGCCATCGGACGGCGGCTGTTCGGCGCGCCGGTGGCCCTTGTGGCCGGTGTCGTGTCGTTGTTCTATCAACCGTATCTGTTCCATCTGCCGACACACCTGATTTCTGACTCGCTTTACCTGACGTTGATCCTGTCCGGGCTGTACGCGTTATTGCGCGCTGAGGAGGGGCGCTGGGGACTGCTGGCGGCAGCGTTTTTCGCGTTCGGTCTGTCGATCGCCACTCGCGCCAACGGAGTACTCCTGCTGCCGGTCCTGTTCGTGTGGAGCTGGTTGAGCATTCGGGATCGGCCTCGACGCTGGGCGATGATGTTGTTGTTTGCCTTGTGCATGACATTGCCCCTTGTGCCGTGGTGGATACGCAACGCGAGGGCATTCGACCGATTCATCCCCCTTTCCACAAACGGCGGGTGGAATTTTTATCTCGGGCATAACGAAGCGTACGCCGGTAATCCCGGGCTGGGGGAAGGGACGGACTACGCCATTTTCGATCACTTGTTGCGCGACGGGCGGACCGAATGGGAGGCAGACCGGGAACTGTATGAGCGAGGGCTCGCCTTTGCATCCTCGCGCCCATGGGAGACTGTTGTGAATGTGCTGCGCAAGGCGAAGGTAGCCTTTTCGGTGACCACGTTGCGCACATGGAATCTGGTGTGCGTCACGGCAATCGTTTTCGGCGCGGTGGCTCTGCGTTGTCCGCCGGGTCATTCGCGGCACAAGAGCGTGGGTGGGGCCCTGATCGCGGCGGGCGTGGTGTTGTGGTTGATTCAGACCGCTTACGTGTTCAGCGCTTTGAATCGAGGGTTGGCCGGTGCGGGTATCAGCTTCGGGCTGATGGGTATCTTAGGGCTGGCCGGCATGGTGGTCGCCTTCCGACGCGGCCACGATCACTGGCTCCTCACAGGGCTTTACCTCAGCCAAATCGCCGCCTGCCTCGTTTATGTCCCGCTCACGCGAATACGCTGGACCGTCGACTTTGTCGTCGTTCTGTACGCGGCCGTCGCTATTGTCGGCGCTGCGCAATGGCTGTTTCCACAGTCCTATCCGCAAGAACGGGATTCCGAAGTGGAAGAACCCGCATCGCAGCGACCCCCTTCGAGCCGGTGACGGCGCGTCTCCCCTCCTCGGACCGTAATGCAGCAAACGCAATTCGGCGCGTTTGTACACGCGCACGGAGTGCTCCCGGCCGTCCGATTTCGCTCGCGGACCTGTCACTTCCGCGAGCGGTGGCGACGCGTGTCTACTTTCTGACGCTATCTTTGATGCGCTTGACGTGGCCTCGGCCAAGGCCTTTGACCTCGCATCCCAGTTCGAAGTAGCGGCGGATCTTGTCGTCGTCGAGGATGCCGAAGCAGTCGATGATGGCGGCGGGCTGGCCGGTCATCTTGACGACCGCATCAGGATCGAGCTCCAGGTACGGTTCATGTCGCACCGCAAGAATGACGGCGTCCGCACCCCTCAGCGCAACAGGAAGGTCTTTCTCCACCTTCGTGTCCGAGAGGTGCTCCTGGTTGCGGAAGAAGCGCGACCAGCTCAGCCCCGGGGCCGGATAGGTCTCCTGTGCCTCCAGCTCCCACCATCGTTTCACGTAGGGATCATGAACCGCGGTCTCGGCGCCCATTTCGGCCAGCTTGCGGACGACCAGCTCGCTGCCGCTGTAGCGCGTATCGCCGACGTCTTCACGGTAGGCCGCACCCAGCAGCACGCAGCGCGAAGCAGCGACATACTTGCCCATGTTGCGGAGCGCGTCGCGGACCAGCTCGCACACATGCAGCGCCCGTGTATCGTTGGTATTGATCGCCTCCTCCGTGATGTTGAAGATGTGGTCGTCGAAGCCCATCAGATGCTTGTAGGCCCACATGCCCAGCCCGCCGTCCTTGGGCAGGCAGTATCCACCGATGCCTGGCCCCGGAAAGATGATGTTGCTGTGCGTGGGACGGACCTTGATGGCCTTGTACACCTTGATCAGATCGACGCCGTTGCGCTCGGCGAAGAGGCTCCATTCGTGCAGGAACGCGAGAATCGTCGCGCGAAAACTGTTCTCGACGATCTTCGTCGTCTCGCTTTCCAGCGGGCGATCCATAACCGTCAGGGGGTAGTCGTCGACGTTGAGAACCTCGGACAGGAACTTGACCACGCGCCGGCGGCTTTCTTCGTTGACGCCCGCACACACGCGCCAGAAATCGCGGATGCTGGCCACGTATTCGCGTCCAGGCATGACGCGTTCGAAGCTGTGAGCCAGTAGCGGCTCAGAGCTGAGGCCGCGTTTCGCGAAAGCCTTCTTGAGGATGGGATAGGCGACGTATTCGGTGGTGCCTGGGGCCACGGTCGTTTCGATGAGCACGAGACATTCGGGGGGGATATGATCGCCAATGACGGCGAGAGACTTTTCGAGGGCGGCCATGTCGGCCTCGCCCGTGCACAGGTTGCCCAGGTCCCTTTTGACATAGTCGCACTGCACGTCCACCACGACCACATCGGCGAGCTTCATCACTTCGGGGGTGTACGTGGCCACAAGCGTTTTGTGCTCCGTCACACAGCGGGCAATGAGGGGATCGACCTCCGGATCCTCGGCCTTGACCGGCGAGAGCCCGCGGTTGAGCAACTCGATCTTCCAGTAGCTGCGGGTGCTGGGCCGCTGCATGCCGACGACGAACTTGTTGTGCTTGGCAGTGGTTTTGTCCTTGCTATCGGCCACGACAGCCGCCATTACCGCACCGACAAAGCCGACGCCGACCACGACGACGATCTCCCTGCCGTCCGCGCGGTTTTCGTCCACCAGCTTCTTGAGCCGATGGAACTCGGCTGCGTACTGCTCTTTCGTGGGCAGAGGGAACTTTTCGCCGTCGGGACTGATGCTGACCTGCGTGCTCATTTTGTGCTCACTCCGTGATTGATCGATACGCAAATCGGCCGAACCGTTTGCGGATGGTGATGATACAGCCGCACTTGGCAGAATAGAAGCCGGAGCTGCAAGGAAATGACCCGAGTGTGCGTTTGGCTCTCCGAACGCGTGCATGCAATGAGGAACCGCAGACCGCCCATCACAGGTAATTCGCCGACCAAGGAAGGCGGGTTAACATCCTGGCCTATCGCGGCCGGCTGCCGTGAACTTCCGTTCGACCGGCTGGAAAGCCGGCCCCACGGCGGTATTGACGCCCTTGCACAGCCTCCAAACGACGGTGCACGACGACGCGCCGCATTTCCGAGCCGGGAGCGCAGGTGACCGGTGGTTGGCCCCCGCGATGGCGCTTGGGGCTCGGATTAGTGGCGCCGGGTTGCCCACGTTGATTCGGTTTGTCGGTCCGCCAAGGCGGAGCCTGTCGTTTTCAGTCTGTGAAGTGCAATTCGAACGCGCTGAAGTCGAAGAGGTCGACATCGTTGTCGTCGTCGAGGTCGGCAGCGGCGAACTCTTCCGGCGTGCAGCCGGTGGGCACCTGCTCGAAGCCCGGGCCCATCAGACAGAATTGGTAGACGGAGAAGTCGGTGAGGTCGACGAGGCCGTCGCCGTTGATGTCGCTTAAGTTCTCACATTCGTCGGGGATTTGATTACCGTTGATGTCCTGACTGGTTCCTTCGGCGATGTCGCACTCGTCCGGGACCTCGTTGAGATTGCAATCGTCGCTGGCCTCCGCGGCGATGTCGTCGCCGTCGTGGATGCCGTTGTTGTTGCAGTCGAGGGCGATGCGCAAGTAGTAGACGTCCTGCTCATCGTTGAAGGTTGCCGCGTAGGCGACCTTGACACCGGCCTCATCGGAGATCATGTCATAATAGTCACCGAGTTTGTTTTGATCCGGCCAGCCGACGTGGCTGTCGAAGACGGGACTGACGGGGACGTTCGAGGACCAGGTGATTCCCGTGTCCGTGGAGTACGTGTAGAAAAGCTCCGAGAGGTTCTCCACGCCGGTATTCCGCGTGTCGTTGAAGACGACATCGAGGCGGCCGCCGGGGGCCACCGACATCGTGCCGAACCACTGCCAGGCATTGGTGCCGGGCGGATCGTCATTGACGCGGATCGGATCGCTGAAGGTCTCACCACCGTCGGTGCTGCGGCAGAACATCACCTCGAGCGGATCGTCCCCCTCGAACGGCACGACGGAGGCAAGCAAGTACACGTTACCGCATGAAGGCCCGTCGGAGTGATCCGTGGCGACCCACACCTGACCGAGCAGGCCGTTGGGATTCGGCCCGCCGCAGCAAGTTCCCCGTAGTGAACCGTCAAGCGACACGACCGTGGCAAAGTCAAACGCCAACGGCAGCTCCGCGATCCGCGCCGTCGATGACTTGACGACCGCGAACTGGGTGGCGGTGGCATACAACCGCCCGGCCACATAGACCTCGCCGTCGGGCCCCACGGTCGTAACGCCCCACATCGGCTGCTCGGGGATGGGAATCGGATCAGCGTAAGTGAGTCCGCCGTCCATCGAGCGCGTGAACCAGTCGTTGCCGCAGCATCCCGCGTAGTCCCATGCGGCGTAGATGTGGCCGTGTCCGATGCCGCCTGTGCGATCAATCGCCATCCACGCCTTGTCGCCTCCGAAGGCGTCGATCGGCCCGGTCCAACTCACGCCGCTGTCCGACGAGATGAACATCTCGCAGGAATACTGGCCGGGGCCCGGATGACTGAGACTGTAGAAGTAGAACACTCCGTCTGCGTCCGCGTCGAGAACCGGATCGCTTCGGAAGACGTCTTCCTCAAGAACGCCCGGAAACGTCCAGGTCTGACCGACGTCATGGCTGTAGGCCCAGCCGGCCTCGCGGAAATTGGACTCAATGGTGTCAAACTGGCGCCAGCCGATGACCATAAGATCGGAATTCGTCGGGTCGATGGCGATGGAAGGTTCATTGGCAGCGTCGCCGAGGATGTTGTTCCCGTCGGCATCAACGTTGACCTGGACGCTCTCAAAGGAACCCACCGACCATCTGCCGGCGGGCGATGTGCGCAGGGTCTCGCGAGGCACCTTCACCGGCGGGCCCTCCGGTACCTCGAGATGCAGGCTGGAGCGATGCTCCCCGGCAGGAGTGCGCGGAGCCGGAGCGGGAGGCCCTTCTTGAACCTGAGTCCGAGCCGGCATGGAGCTGAAAAGCACAACCGAAAGCAAAGCGGTCGCCCATGCAATCGATAGCGATCGTATGCGCTTGCTCTTCATGACGGCTCCTCCGCCTGATTCTCGAACACGCGTGGAGTGCTTGGCCGACCAGGTGAGAGATCACCCCCCATCGATGATACCAAACTCAGTGACGGCGATCCAAACCCCTTGGAATCCGGCCCTCCGGCCAACCTCGCGTCCACCACGCAGGAGGCGACGGCTGCCCGATCATGGGGCGGATCCGGGATGAGCAGCGGTTGAATGCCGCCCTCGGCGTATCAAGCATGACCATCGATCGGGCCGTACCTGCTGAAACCGGACCCCGACCGGTGTCTTGTAAATCGAACAAACTGCCGGATTCGACCAAGGCCGGGCCGGTACGAAGGGTGATTTGCGTCCGCGACATGATTTTACAGTCGTTAAGGAAACACCGTTTGTCCCGGCATCGTCAGAGGCTCCGGGGTGCGCCGTATGACGTTTGATGAGGCGTTTTTCGCGTCGCGCCGCAAGGCGCTGAGGAGCACGGGACGGCCGAAAATGTGCAACAGATGAGCGCTCCGGCCAACCGAAGCTGCGCCCCGGTGGCAAGCAATAGTGTGCTTCGCTACGATGATGAAGGTACAGGCGTCGCCCGAAAGCCACACCGCATCTGCTGGGTGCCACCCTTGGAATTCGCCTTTGGGACGAACGGATGGTAAACCTGTCCATGCTGTTGTCCAGCTCTCCGGTCCTCCCGTCAGGCCGCTGTATGCGGCTACAGGAAGGAAACGCCGACCCCGACAACAAGTATCGATCCGGTGAAGGTCCTGAATGGGAGGGCAGGTCCGTCCTCTCCTGTTCCTTCGGCGGACGGCTCGGTTTGAGTGGCCGGCCTGGTTCGCGTGTGACCAAGCGGGCGTGGCCGGGGATGCAGGCCGCCTGTGCGATTGCCTTTGCCGCGGCCATCGGCGCCGCCGCATCGGCTCGGGCGCAACAGGTCCAGTGGTGGAGCCCGCTGGACCGCGCTGAAGGGGCTCTGGTAACCATCGAGGAATCCGCCCCGATCGAGAACCTGTTCGAGCGAGCCCGGGACGGCATCGACCGTCGCGACTGGAAATACTCGATCGATTCTCTTCAACGCATCATCGAGCACGAGCAGGGGGCACTGTTGCGCGTTCGCGGACAGAAACGCGGCAGCGGGATGCGTTACGAGTCGGCCCGTTATCGTGCCACGCGATTGCTGGCTTCGGTGCCGTCCGAGGGTCTGCGCGCCTACCGCGTGCTGTACGACGGCAAAGCGAAGCGCTTGTACCACCAGGCCCGTGTCGCGCATGACACAACGGCCCTGCGTGAAATCGTCGATCACTACCTTCTGACAAGTTACGGTGACGACGCAGCCGATCTGTTGGCGTCATGGGCGCTGGACGAAGGCCGCCCCGTGGAAGCGCTCCGCGTGCTCACGCTGATGCAGCAGTTCGTGCCGGACTCGGACATGCCGCCTCTGCAGGTAACCGCAAAGATGGCCGCTGCTTACGCTTTGCTGGGCCGAGACGATGAGGCTACTGCCGTCCTTACAGGTTACCGTTTTGGCGAAGCCGGCGGCAACGACACCTCGTGGCTGGAAGCCCTCAGTCGCATCGGATCTTCCGAGCACTCATTCGCGACACAGCAGATCGATGAATCCTCCTGGCTCTTGGCGGGCGGAACGCCGTCACGCGCTAGCCGCATGCCGTCGGTCTTTCCGACCTTGATGGACATTCCTCAATGGCGTTTTGCATTACCCGGTTCGGCCGGCCCCGCGTGGAGACCCGATCCTCTGGGTTCCCCGACATTTCCCGCGTATCCTCCCTCGTCGCAACCGCTGGTCGCCGATGGGCTGCTCATCGCTCGCACACGGCAAGGATGCGTGGCGCTGGACGTCGAATCGCTGGGAATGATCTGGGACAAACAGCAACCGGATGCGCAACTGCTTCACGGTTCTCCTTTTGGCGCCTGGCTTGAGGAACATTCTGCCGTCAGCCAAGGGGGGATGTTGGACTCACTCTCAGCCTCGATAGCCATTTGCGAGAATCTCATCCTGACGGTGGAGCAGCAGCAAAGCGTCGATTCGGAGATCATGCGGGCGCGCGTGGAGGCCCAGATGAGGCGATGGCGACTGCGCTTTCCGCTTGACGAGCTCATTGAGCCGGTAGCCACGAGATTGACCGCGCGGGAGCTCCGGACCGGAGCGATTCGATGGGAGCGAGGTGGGAGCCACGATCCTGACGACCTGCTCGGCGACGTGCAGTTCCGATCGGCCGGCCTTGCCGTCGATGCGGATGAAGACGGCGACGTCGAGCTGTGGGTACCTTACGTCAGACAAAACGACCTGATTGTCGGCGTGCTCTCGCCGCGAGACGGCGTGCTCCTTCGGGAAATCGTCCTCTGCACGCTGGGGCGCTCAGGGCAACCGATGGACTACGTCCTGGAGCAGGCCTTCGCCGATGGGATCGTATACGTTCCCTCCGCGCATGGAGCCCTGTTCGCAATCGACGCCAGAAACAACACGCCGCGCTGGGCCGCCCAGTATGCTGATACGGTAGACGACCCTGGCGAATGGGCGCCCTCCCCGCCGGTCGTCAGCAGTGGAACGGTCTTGCTTGCACCGCCGGAGCGTGACGAACTGATGGCATTCTCGGCGGATGACGGGCAAATGCGCTGGGCAACGCACGTACCGGGCGGCTATTACATCATCGGCGTCGATCGCGGCCAGGCCTGGGTGGCCGGACGGAGCATCAACTGTATTTCTTTGGCTGATGGGCGCATTCAATGGAGCACGGAACTCGAATCGCCGGCAACCGGGCGGGCCGCTCTGTCCGGTGAGCGTATCTACGTGCCGACCTGCGAAGGGCTTACCGTTCTGCGGACAAGCGACGGGCGTATCGCCGAGCGTCAGGTCCTCACCGATGCCCAAAGCCCTTTGGGCAACCTGCTGTGCCTGGACGGCGCCTTATACAGCATCGACCCTTCTTCCGTGCGCAAGTACCCCGATCTGAAGGAAGCGTACCCGAGGGTGCTGGCAGCCTACGAGGCCGACCCAACCGACGTGAAAACGGCCACACGCCTGGCCTGGATGGAGCACCTGAAAGGCAACTTCGGACGCGCAAAAGAGATTCTCGACTTGATCCCTCAAAGCTGT
Organism: Phycisphaerales bacterium; assembly: GCA_020350565.1. Taxonomy (GTDB): domain Bacteria; phylum Planctomycetota; class Phycisphaerae; order UBA1845; family UBA1845. Next base: position 3,465,915 of record CP070718.1, on the reverse strand, counting down.
TGGGAAGGCGAGAGCCCTCGGGCGCTGGAATTGGCTCACCTGAAAGTCCAAGCGTTGCTGGCGCTGGCCGCGAGCCTTCCCAGCAAGAGCGAGGCAGCATTGGCGCTGCTGGAAGAAGCGCGCTTTCATGCGCGCACTTCCAGGGATCAGCTCGACTGCGGCTTAGCGGTCGGAGAGAGGCTCGCCGAAGAGGATCACCATCTTGAGGCATACCAGGGCCTGTGGCGTCTCGGCCTGAGCGAGGCGGGCGATCATCTGATCCCTTGCGACGATCGAACGAAGTGGCCCGCCCGCCTGGAGATCCGAGACCGTCTGGAGGCAATCGCCTCTAACCTGTCAAGCAGCGAGAAACGAAAGCTGCGCGCGTTTATCTTCGATCATTTCGATGAGTTCCGTGTATCGCCGCAGGAGTCGGCGTACCAGGAACTCCGGCATCGCCTGCAAGCCATGGCCGACTTGGGCAGCATGGGCGAAGGTGCCCAGCTCGCGCTTCTGCAACTGGGGCACAAGAGCCTTGCCTCGCAGCGATTCGAAGAGGCAGAACAATGGCTCAAACGATCCATCCGCCTGAACACCGACCCGGAGCTGACGGCAGCGGCTCTGATGACCCTTTGTGATCTGTACGGTTCTCCGGGCATTGGTTTGGCTTCCCGCCTGGAATGGGCCCTGGGCGAGCTGGATGCTCGCTTTGGCAACGGCCCTGTTCCCGTGCTGTATGGCGACAACGCCTGGACGGGCCGGAGCATCCAGAAGTGGGTGGCGACGTTTCGCTCGAGCATTCATCCTGACGACCTGACCCGTTATCGATTTCACGATCTGCGTCCGGGTTTCGCGTTTTCCGGCGTAAAGGCCTGGGAGCTCGAACTGCCGAGCCATGTTCCTGATCCGCGGATGGTTCACTTTGACGGGCCGGTGCCTGCCGCACTGGCGGATCACGTGCTGTATTACGGCTGGGATGAGACGCTGGCCTGCGTCGGCACCTCGGACGGTGCCGTGCGATGGCACACCTCTCTGCGCGTTCCTGGTGAGTTTCGCCCCTATGAGGAGCTCTTGTTCGGATCATCTCGATGGAATGAGGGGAATCCCTTGCTCCCGCCCGAGAAAGGCTTCGTCGCACGTCGAGCGGTGGCTGACGGACAGACGATGGTGATGGCCGGGCCGAACGGCCTTCACGCCGTCGGGCTATTGACCGGACGGCGACTCTGGGCCAGGTGTTACGACCTGCCTCGTCCCGGAGCCATCTGGGGAAGCGTGGATCAGGCGCTGGCCGCGGGCGAGGGTGTGGTCGCCGGCCTCATCCCGGCAGGAAAGCTGACCCTGATGAACATCGTGGACGGTTCCACTCGCTGGACGCACGACCTGCGCGGGGAGCGCATCGAGCGCGTCTGCATTCGCGGTGACCGTGTCATTACGGTGGACCCCGCGCGAGAGCGTGTCCATCTCTTCGACTTGAACGATGGCAAGCTAATCAAGGAGATTCTGTTCAACAACATTCTGGATCACGAGATCGAACTGATCGTAACCGATGAGCTGATCTGCGGCCCGGAATGCACGGCCCAGCTCGACGAGGTCGTGGCTTACGACCTGGAAACGGGTGATCCGAAATGGCGCGCTTCAACGGACAAGCCGCCGGCTACCTTGTTCATGCCGACGCGCGAGCACGTCGCGCTGGGGCTGTTGGGTGGGCACGTCTCCGTTTTGAAGGCGGATACGGGGCGCCAGGTTTTCGAGTGCTCCGTCCCGAGTTCCCATCCAGTCGTGTCAGGTGCATGGTACGATCGAACCCTGATTCTCAAATGTATCGAAAGTGATCAAGGCCTGGAGCGCCCCCGCATCTTCGCCGTGGACGCGGATAGCGGCGTCCTGCTGTGGGAACGCGCAGACCTGGTGCCCGTGTTGATCTACGATCCTCCGCTTGATCTGTTTGACGGCCTGCTACCGGTGCTCTTTCACCCGGTCCCCTTCCGCCAGGGGGAAGACGTGCCGCCGGTGTGGCTTGAACTAGTAGCAGCGCGAACCGGGCAAGTGGTGGAAACGGCATTCGAGCTGGTGCCGATGGGGGCGGCCCATCATTTTACCGGCGACCTCGGGTATTGGCCCAATGCCATGGTGTTCGGCGCGAACCATCGAATCCGCGCCTACGCGACTCACCAGAGAGTGACTTTGGATCCTCGGAACCTGGATTGGCGATGACGCGTCCCACCGAACGGAACCGATGCGCGCTGCTGTCATTGACCACCTGCATATTGCTGGTCGGATCGTCGGCGCGCGGTCAGAACGCGCCGTCGGCCACGCTCCCGCCGGGCGTAACACCGGAGACGAAAGCTGCCATCGACCGGGGACTGGAGTACCTTGTACGCATGCAGAGTCGGCGCGGCTCGTGGGCGAATCGGGAAGGCTACGGGGCGTATCCCGTGGCGATGACGGCGCTCGCGGGGACGGCCTTGCTGATGGACGGCAACACGACAACGCAAGGGCGCTACGCCCCTCAGGTCGACCGGGCGCTTCGGTACATTCTGGATTCATCGACTTCATCCGGCTTGATCGCGCGCGGCGACGGGGAGGGCCGGCCGATGTACGGCCACGGTTTCTCAATGCTCTTCCTCGGCCAGCTTTACGGCATGACGGAAAGCCCGGCGCGGAACCGGGCGATCCACGACGTGCTTTCACGCGCGATTCAATTGACCGCGCGCAGTCAGAGTCCCTGGGGAGGCTGGATCTACACGCCGGACGCCGGTGCCGACGAGGGCTCCGTCACCATCACTCAGGTACAGGGCCTGCGATCCTGCCGCAACGCAGGCGTGGCCGTGCCGGCATCCGTCATCAACTCGGCGATGGATTACCTGGCCAAATCGCAGAACAGCGACGGCGGCATTCGTTACAGCCTGTCGCAACGGGCTGGGGGATCCAGGCCGCCGATCACCGCGGCGGCGGTCTGCTGCTGGTTTAATGCCGGCGAGTATGACAACCCGCGCGCCATGCAGGCGCTGGAGTTCTGCAAGCAACTGATTCAACCGGTTCATTACGTGGGCGGACACTATTACTATGCCCACCTCTACTTCTCGCAAGCGTTGTGGGTCTCCCACGACCCGTACTGGGACGCCTACTATCCGGAGATCAGGGACCAGTTGCTGCGGATGCAGCAGTCGGACGGCTCATGGCTGGGTGACGGGGCGGGGCGCATCTACGGGACGGCGGTCGCCTTGATCATTCTGCAATTGCCGTTCAATCAGTTACCGATCATGCAACAATAGTCGGAGCGCGGTGAGGAAACGGACCAGGCATTCCGGGCGGCATTCCAATGCATCGGGATCGCGGACCGGCCGGCCCGGAGCACAAGCGACACGCACCTTATGCTGAAAGCGCCGGAGTACGAGGCAAGAGGTAGCACGCATGGGAGCAGCTTATGACGGATGACATTCAGGCGGAAAAACCAGGTAGCTCGCGTTCCGGCTCAGATGTGGAGGAAGTGAACCACCTCGGCAGGATGTACAAGCGAATCCGAGATGAGCTGGCCAAGGTCATCGTCGGGCAGGACGAGGTGATCGAGCAGCTTTTGATCGTCATGTTCGCCAACGGACATTGCATTCTGGAGGGCGTTCCCGGTCTTGCCAAGACGTTGATGATCTCCACGTTGGCCCGGTCCCTGGCGCTGTCCTTCAGCCGCATTCAGTTTACGCCCGACCTGATGCCTTCGGACATTACCGGCACAGAGGTAATCCAGGAGGACAGAACGACCGGCTCTCGGGAGTTCAAGTTTCTGCGTGGTCCGATCTTCGCCAACGTGATCCTGGCCGACGAGATCAACCGCACGCCGCCGAAGACGCAGGCCGCCCTGCTCGAGGCCATGCAGGAACGGCAGGTGACGGTGGGTACGGAGCGACACGAGCTGGTCCGCCCTTTCTTCGTGCTCGCAACGCAGAACCCGATCGAACAGGAAGGGACCTATCCGCTCCCTGAGGCCCAGCAGGACCGGTTCATGTTCAAGGTGTTTGTGAACTACCAGTCCTACGAAGAGGAGTACGCTGTCGCCGAGCAGACAACGGTCGATTTCGATCCGCAAATCAATGAAGTGGTCGGTGCGGAGGACATTCTTGCTTTCCAGCGCCTGGTACGGCGCGTGCCGATCGCGCCGGACGTGCTGCGCTACGCACTGAACCTGGCTCGCGCAACCCGACCCCAGGATCCCACGAGCCCTGATTTCATCCGCAAGATGATCACCTGGGGTGCAGGTCCGCGGGCCGTGCAGTCGCTTGTGCTCGGCGCGAAGACGCGGGCGGCGTTGAATGGGCGTCATCACGCCTCCGTCGAGGACATTCGCACCATCGCCCATCCGGTGCTGCGACATCGTATTGTCACCAGCTTTTCAGCGGAGGCCGAAGGATACCCACCGGATCGCGTGGTTGACGACTTGCTCGAACAGATCGACCCCCACGCCACACGGGTGGACCGCAATGATCGATACCGCAAAGTACTTTCATCCTGAGGTTCTGAGCCGAATCACCCGGCTGGAGTTGCGGGCCCAGCACGTCGTCGAAGGCTTCGTCAGCGGCATGCACAAGAGCCCCTACAAGGGCTACAGCGTGGAGTTCGCCAGCCACCGCCAATACGTGCCGGGTGACGACATCCGGCGGGTCGACTGGCGGGTGTATGCCAAGACCGACCGCTTCTTCATCAAGGAGTACGAAGAAGAGACCAATATGCGGACGCACCTGCTGCTGGATTGCTCGGGTTCGATGGCCTACCCGGAGCACCCGCACACGGACCGGATGAACAAATGGCAGTACGCGGCGACAGTGGCGGCTTCCCTGGCGTACCTGTGCAACGGTCAGGGCGACGCCGTAGGACTGACGTTATTCGACAGGCAAATCCGCAAGCAGGTACCGGCGTCGACGAATCGCGCCGTGCTGCACGACCTCGTCGAAGCCATCGAATCGGTCGAGCCGAAGCAGGAAACCGACGTCCACCAGCCGTTTCTGGAGCTGGCCGGCCGAATCCCGAGCCGGGGCATGGTGGTCATCCTGTCCGACCTTCTGGTCGACGCCGACAAGCTGATCGAGGCCATCGCCCGCTTTCGCTACGGACATCATGACGTGCTCGTTCTGCACGTGCTCGACGACGATGAGCTGGAATTCCCTTTCGCCGACCGCACGCTGTTTGAGGGAATGGAGGAGATCGATCTCGAAGTGCTGACGGACCCGCAATCGCTGCGGCGAAGTTATCTGGACGCGCTTGATGCGTTCATCCGCCGCATCCGCAGTGCGTGTCTCGATCAGCGAATCGACTACGCACTGTTCAGCACGGCCGACGGCCTGCACGTAGCCCTGACGAGGTATCTGGCGACGCGCATGCACCTGCAGCGTGCCAAAGCATAGAAGGAGGGCGCCCCACTTCTCCGAAGGTGGAGGCAGGATTTCTGGATGACCTTTTTTGACGAGGCACTGCTTTTCCGAGCCGGGAGCGCAAGCGACCGGTGGTTGGGTCCCGCGCCGGAGCTCGGGGATCGGATGAATCAACGCAAGGTCCACAAAGCCTGGGCCAATCGACTGTAGAAAACGGTGACTGAATGATGGTGGTCGCACCAACGGTTCTGGCAGCACTTGTGCATCCGGCGTTGTTTTATGCCGGTGCGGCAGCCGTCGGTCTGCCGATCCTGATTCACCTGCTGGCCCGGCGACGGTTTCAGCGGATACGCTGGGCGGCCATGGATTTCCTGCTCGACGCGGAGCGGCAAAACCGTCGTCGCATCCGCATGGAGGAATGGATTCTGCTCGCCCTGCGCTGCCTGGCGATTTTCCTGGTGGGGCTATTGATCGCCCGACCGTTCATCCAACCTGAGGGCGTAGCCGCAGCATTGGGTGGAAGGGACCGGACCGAGCGCGTTTTCGTTATCGACGACTCGTTCAGCATGGGCTATCGCTCGGGCGACGAATCGTCGTTCGATCGAGCGAAGACCGCCGTTCGCACATTGATCGAGACGATCCGCACCCAGACGCCGGACGACACCGTAACCATTCTGCGGACCTCGGTTCCCAATGAACCATTGGAATTCGGCACCTATCTCGATGATGTCCAGACGAAGGAACTGCTGGCCCGCCTCGAAGGACTGCGCTGCGGGCAGAAATCCATGGAGCCGGCTTCGGTGACAGCCGGCCTGGTCGAAGTGCTCGAACGGACGCCTTCGATCCTGAGCGCCGTCGTCTACATCATCAGCGACTTTCAACGGCACGACTGGGTGGACCGTGACACAATCGCGGCACCCGATGGCGAACGTAGCGCAGGTGATCCGGCCGTCCGGTCGGGAAGCACCGGCGTCATGGCGCCTCTGGCCGCCTGGGCGGGAGCGGATCGTGGGCTGCGCCTTTTTTTGATCGACGTCGGCGATGATGAAGCAGACAACAGGGCCGTTACCCAAGTCACATTCGGTGACCGCGTGCTGGTGGCGGGAACGAGCGGAAGCGTAGAGGCCACCGTGGCCAACTTCGCCGACGAGCCGATCTCAAACGTCAAAGTCGGGTTCGCCGTCGGTGATTCGAGTGAGTCATTCAAGACGCTCCGGGAGCTTGCACCAGGCCAGATCGCCACTTTGAACGCCGAGGTGCCGACCGCCCGGGCCGGTGACGAGTGGGTGCGCGTGGAACTTCAGAATGACCGCCTCCCGCTTGACGACGTTCGCTATGCATCGGCGCCGGTAAGCAACGCCATTCGCGTTCTCGTGGTGAACGG
>CP070718.1:3454531-3459089 GCA_020350565.1 Phycisphaerales bacterium | reverse complement strand
GGCCAAGTGGGCGCCAATGACGGTCCCGCGGAGAGAGCAACGTTCCATCATCCCCAGGGCCTGACCGCCGCACACGGCAGCCTGTATGTAGCGGACACCGAAAACCACCTCATCCGTGCCATCGATCTGGCAACGTTTGAAGTGCGCACGCTCATCGGCACGGGGGAAATGAGCAACGACCGCGCGGGCGGCGCGATGGGCACGGCCCAAGGCATCAACTCGCCCTGGGATTTAACCGTCGAGGGCGGGACATTGTATTGCGCCATGGCCGGCACGCATCAGATCTGGCGAATCGACCTTCCCGTTGGATTCGCCCGTGCATTCGCCGGATCAGGCCGGGAAAACATCGTGGATGGCCCCACGGAAACGGCCGCCCTTGCACAACCCTCAGGCATCTGTCTGCTCGGCGGGAACCTGTATTTCGCGGACAGCGAGGTCAGCGCGATTCGCGGGATCGAAATGACCGCTGAGCGCGTGTTTACGATCATCGGTCAGGGACTGTTCTCCTTCGGCGACGTGGACGGCCACCAGCCGGAAGCCCGCCTGCAACATCCGCTCGGCATCGCTGCCTGGAATAACACGCTGCTAGTGGCCGATACGTATAACCACAAGATCAAGCTCGTCGATCCCGCTCAGCAGACGGTGCGCACTCTGTATGGTACCGGAAGGCCTGGCACGGCCTCGGAAGAAGGTGGCGCTGCGTTCTTCGAGCCCGGAGGCCTGTCCGTGGCGGGCGACATGCTCTATGTGGCGGACACAAACAACCATCGGGTTGTCGCGGTGAATCTGACGACGAACGAATGGCACGAAGTGGCATTCGAAGGATTGGAAGCCCCGAGAGCGGCGGAAGCGCCGCCAGCACAAACCCTGTCTGCGGAAGCGGTTTCGATCAAGGCGGGCAAGGACCTTGATCTCGTGCTGGACATCCGACTTCCGGCAAACGCACATATCTACCCCGAAGCACCGTGGTCGGTGCGCGTGCAGCAGGATGGCCGAACGCTCGTGCAGCAGACGGGGAAGTCCGATCGCCTTCCCATCTGGGTCCGGATTCCGGCCCACAGTGTGACAACCGATGGCACATGGCACATCGATGCGAGCCTGGCCTACTGCACCGAAGCGGACCAGGCCCTTTGCGCCCCGATCAGCCTGGCGTGGACTCTGCCGGTCAAACCGGGCGGCTCAATGACGAAGATCGTCCTGCCGGCCACGATCGATGACCGAGTACCGGCCGGCACGTGAGCAGTCGTTCGAAGAAAGGAACCGAAAGACAAGCTTCGTTATGAAGGAGACCGGCTGATGGTCGACGCGTTCAAGGAGCTTATCGCGAATCAGTTCGAGGCGGCACTCTGCACGCTGAACACCTGCATCGAAGAATGTCCCCCTACCGTATGGGATGCGCCGGTCGCGAACCTTGCGTTTTGCCAGGCCGTGTTTCACGCGTTGTTCTATACGGACTGTTATCTCGGGCCGGACACCGAGTCTCTCAAGCAGCAAGCCTTTCATCGCGAGAATCCGGACTTCTTCCGCGACTACGAAGAGCTCGAAGATCGCAAGCAGCAACAGATGTATGACAAGGAATCAACCATCAAATACATGGCATCCTGTCGGCGCAAGGCATCGGAAGTGATCGCCGCGGAAACCGCCGAGACGCTGAGCGCGCGCTGCGGCTTCGATTGGCTGCCCTTTTCCCGAGCCGAGCTGTATGTCTACAACATCCGCCACATCCAGCATCATGCCGCACAATTGATTCTGCGGTTGAGGCTGAGCACCGATGTGAACATCCCGTGGGCCCGATCGGGCTGGCGGGCGTAGCATAAAAGTGTTCTACCGCCGTTGGCGCGGCGGGGCGGATGCGGCAAACGGGCAAGAGGTTGGCGGTTGGTCAGGAGGCAGATGTTGATGTTGCGCGGAGATCGCCGGGTATTCCCTTCCTTCGCTCTCTCCGAGGGCTCAGGCGGTTTTTGACAAATCCGTAACCCAGGGCTTGCTGCGCGGCGCCCTGGGCTGGACACCTTCGCCTTCTGCAGAGGCTCTCGCAATGAGACGACCGAGAAGGATGGCAAGTCCTCCCGCGAGGCGATTTGATCTCCGCTCTCGATGACATCCACGTTCCGCTGTGGTTGCCCTTTCTTCTAGTCGGCGTCCTGGCCGGATGGTCTTTGATGCCTCATAGTCACCATCCGCCACAGGACTGATTCGAGAGGCGCGGGTATAATCTTACGGGCAACGTTTCGGGGGCGTGCCCTGAATGTGGGATTGGAGTGCTATGAATCCCCGCAAACCATGGTGGTGGTGGACCGCGCTGGCGGGGACGGCGCTCGTGATCGTGAGCATAGCGCTAAGTTTCCGTTGGATCATCGGCTGGACTGATTCTGCGTACCGCATCTTCCTCTACTTCGAGCACGGCATGCTGTGCTGCAACCCGAACGTTCCACCACCAGGAGCATCTGCCGTTGCTTTGCCCTGGTATGGCGCATTTGAGCTGTATCGCTCCTCTGTATACGAACCGTGGCGAATCTTACCTCGCATCGACGTTTCAATCCCTGGCCAATGGTCGGTTAAGGTTCCGCTGCACGTTTCACTGCTCGTCTTACTGCCTATTGTGGTGTACCCGATTCTGCCTTCTGTCGTCAGACGCAACCGCCAGAAGCGTGCCTTATGTGGCAACTGTGCGTATGATCTCACGGGAAACGAGTCGGGTGTCTGCCCCGAGTGTGCAAAGGCGATGGAAGTCCCACGCCGGGGTTCTGAGGCAATGCACGGGCTTCTTTTGTGGCTTGTGGGGGCCAGCCCCAAAACCACCGCCGCCCGGTTTGGCACTATCCACTTGGCAATCTGGTTGATGGTGCTATCACCAATCGCCAAAGCGCTTGGCGACTGGCCCTACGTAGTAGTCTGGATCGTGGATTTCCCTCTGGTGCTCTGTATGGCAATGTTCTCAGCATCGGGCGACACCTGGCATGTGCTCCAACTACGCGAGGTCGTTCTAATCGTGCTTGGGACTGTGATGTGGGGACTATTGGGTGTGTTTGTGCGGCACCGGTGGAGAGCGAGGCTTGTGCAATCGTGAGACGCGCAGGCGTGACAAAGTGGATCGCCGCTATCATTGGCGGGTCGTTTGTCTTCTTCGTGGTCTTCATTGGCAGCGGCGCGTTCCTCTCCAGGGCTGGGGAAGGACATCCGGTCTTGGGACTGTTTTTTGCCATCGTTGTGCCGGGGCTGCTAGGCTTGGCTGCGGGCATTCACGTCTTTCGGGCCAGCGTTCGCCGAGAGGGCGTGCGCTCCTTCCGTTTAACGAGAATCCCGGGGAAAGCCGAAGACTCAAATGCCGAGGATCAGGCGAGAGCCACAGCGGAGTAGGTACGGAGACGTAGGTGGAAACATTTGCCTGCTGTCGAAGCGAATCCAGACGGCGCACTCGCCCGCCGCTCCCCGCCAACTCATGGCTGATCGCTGAAGGCTGAAAGCTAATAGCTATCCCTTGGGCAGCGCCTCCAAGAGCTGATCAATCTCTTGTTCGGTGTTGTAGAAGTGTGGGCTCGCGCGCAATCGGCCGCAGCGCACCGAGATCACGATCCGATGCTCATCCTGAAGATGGCGTCGAATCTCGTCGAGGTCGTGCTCATCACAGCGAAACGCTACGATTCCACTGCCCTCGCCCGGCTGGCGTGAACTGACGACCCGGCAGCCCCTTGCCCGCAGGCCGGCCACCAACCGATCGGTCAACTGGAGAATACGCTGCGAAATATTCTCGATGCCGATCTCCTGAATCATCTCGATGGCCGCACCGAGCGCCAGGATGCCCATCAGGTTGTAACTGCCGCTGTCGTAACGCTTTGCCGAGTCCGCGAACTCGAACTGATACTTGTGGCCGCGAACGAAGGAATGCGGATCCTTCATGCTCGCCCAGCCGATGGTCGTCGGGCGCAGGTACCCCTGAATCTCCTTCCGCACGTAGAAGATGCCCGAGCCCTCGGGCGCGCAGAGCCACTTATGCCCGTCGGCGGACAAAAAGTCGATCTTCATCGCCTTCACGTCAATTGGGAAGACGCCCAGCGACTGAATCGCGTCCACGCACAGGAACACACCCTTGCTGGCGCAGTATTCGCCGAGGGTGGCCAGGTCCGTGCGGAATCCGCTGGCATATTGCACCGAGGAGATGGTCACCACGCGCGTACGGGAATCAATCGTTTCGATGATCCGCTCCAGGGGAATGCGTCCGTCCTCTTCCAGCACCGTGCGGATTTGCACGCCGCGAGCGCGCAGGGCCTGCCAGGGATAGACGTTAGCGGGAAACTCCGCCGTGGCCATGATCACGTTGTCGCCGTTGTTCCAGCTCAGGCCGTTGGCCACCATGCTCAGCCCTTCGCTGGTGTTCTTCGTGAACGTGACTTCGTCTGCATTGGCACCCATAAGCTGAGCCAACTGGGCGCGCACACGCTCGACGCGCTTATGGAACTCCCCACCCACGTAGGCGTAATCCTGGTAGTGGTCGAGGTACTCCCTCACCGCCTCGGCCGCACGTTGGCAAAGAGGCGCAACGGCCGCGTGGTTCTGG
>CP070718.1:3432169-3454431 GCA_020350565.1 Phycisphaerales bacterium | reverse complement strand
GGCATCGCCTCGTGGCAGGCCGATTCCGGCGTGCAGTTCGTCTATGCAAACCTCGGGATGTCGCAACCGGTATTTGCGCTGTTGCTGACGATTGCCGCCGTAGCGGCATTCTGGGTAAGCGAGTATATCGAGTATCGACGGAAGGTCACCATAAGCTACTTCAACAGCCCTTCGCTGAAAGGCTTTGGGACGGCGCTGATCGTGTTCGCCATCGGCCTCTTTATTGCGTCACCCACGGGCGACGCGGCGGCCCTCCCGGGAATGGCTGCGACACAACGAGCGCAGATGGAACAGGGTTTGACCCCGGCTTCCGGCTTGATGGCCGATGTGGAGACCGCCCGCGATCACATCGAGCCGGAGGAGCTGGCCGACCGGCTGGCGGGTGGCGACTCGAGTATCCTCCTGGTCGATGTGCGTTCGCCGGCGGAGTTCCAGTCGTTTCATATCCGGGGAGCGGTGAACGTTGCGCTGAGCGAGCTGGAAGCCTACCTGCAGCCGTACAAGGATCGCGGGCCGATCGTGCTGTACTCAAACGGCATGACGCACCCGGCACAGGCCCGAGACTACCTCTTCGGCCGCGGCTTCGAAAACGTGTACATCCTGACCGACGGCTTGACCGGATTCATCGAACGGTGCCTGAAGCCGATCTCGTTGAGGTCCGCCCCAATGTCGGCGGATGTTGCGGCACGCATCAATACCTGGCGGACGTTTTTCCTTGCAGCCCCGCCCACAAAGTCCGACACCGGCACGCCTGAGCAGGTTACCGCTGAGAAACTGCCGGCGCTGGTCACGACCGATTGGCTCGCGCAGAACTACACGCACGAGGTCGTTCGCGTGATCGACCTGCGACCTCAGCCGGAATACAACGCCGGTCACATCCCCGGCTCCCTCCGTCTGGATGTTGAAAGCCTGCGAGGCAGCGTAAACGGCGTGCCCTCCACGCTCTTGCCGGCCCCGATGATCGGCCAACACTTGTCCCTCATGGGCATCCAGCCCTCACACGTGGTCGTTCTCGTCAGTGGCGAAAAAGTGCACGACGCGACGTTGGCGGCGGTCGCCCTGGAGCGCGTGGGGCATCAACGGTACGCGATTCTCGACGGTGGATACGGCAAGTGGATCGCAGAGGGCCGCCCTGCAGACACGGCGCTACCTGCCGTGAAGGCTGGTGAATATCGAGTCAACCTGACGGCGAATCAGTTTACCGTCGACTACCGCGCGGTGCTGCAGCAGGTGCAGGCCCACTCGGCGATCCTCATTGATTCGCGCCCGGGCGATTACTATGCCGGATCGAAGAGCGAGGAGGCACGCGCCGGTCACATCCCCGGTGCAAAAAGTCATCCATTTTCGGACGATCTGCGCGGAACCGACGTCTATAAACAGCTACGGCCCGTTGAGTCTCTTGCCGCCGCATACCGGCAGCTCGTTCCCTCACCCGACGACACCGTGATCGTGTATTGCCGGACCGGCCATCAGGCCAGCCAGGCGTTCTTCATCCTGCGGCGCATGCTCGGATATGCAAACGTCTACTGGTACGACGGCAGTTGGACCGAGTGGGCCGCGCGCCCCGAGCTTCCCATGGAAACCGGCGCCGGCACGGGCACGCCCGAAGGTTCCAACGCATCGTAAGTCCATCTGAAAAGCAGTGAGTGCTACGTTCTGTCAGAAACCACATCTCAGAAAGAAGGCCATGCCATCATGTCCAAGCCAATCACGAGGCTCCTGACAGGACGCAGGGCGGTGACAGTCCTGTTTCCATGGCTTCCATGATCGCAGCAGAGAACGGCAAACCCACCCAGCTACAACCCGGTCGTCATTAAGCAGAGTCTCGAGACGACCTTGGCGGATGAAAACCGCCTGCCCCGAAGTCCACGCAACGGAAACGGCGTTCCTGGGGCTGCGATGCGATCCGGGCGATTGCCCACTGACAAGATGCGCACGTTGAACTCGCAAGAAAGGCGAAGGACGTGATCCGCCCAGCGAATCTCCGATTACAATCCAGCCCTCGGAGGCTCGGGGTGTTGCACGACAACTGAAGGCACACCAGGCGCTTTGTTGCCGGGGCAGGCCACACGCATCGAATCCCGACAGGCTCGGAGGAGTCCCCAGCGCAGAACAGATCTCTCAAATGGGCCCCGGCGGGGCTTCAGCTCGATACCCGCGACAGGCAGACGAGCGCCACCAGCGCCACCAGCAGCAGCGCCCAAACCACCAGCGCCCGACGACTCATTCGCTTGGACCGCTGAGTCTCCCACCATGTTCGGGGGCTGACACCCTGCAACAGGAAGGTGGCGACGCCCGCCAGGTTGATGCAGACAATGTTGGAGATCAGCAGGATCAAGGCGCCCAGCGACTGACTCGCATGCCCTGCGGACATCAGCATGGCGAAGACCACGAGCGGTGGAAGCAGGGCCACAGCCACCATCACACCTACCAGCGTTGCCGGTACACCGCTTGTAAAAGCAAGAGCACCGGCCATCCCTGCGGCCAATGCCAACACCAGGTCGCCTATGCCGATCTCGGTCCGGGCGACAACCTCAGGGGAAGCAGGGTCGATTCGCACGATGAAGCCGGCCAGGAAGGCGACGACGATCGCCAGCAGCAGCCCGACCGCCGTTGCACGTACGGCCCGCCGGGCCAACGCGGCGTCGCCTAGGGTCGTTGCCAGTGCCAGAGCTACGTTCGGCCCCAGAAGCGGGGCAATCACCATCGCGCCGATCAGAATCGCTGCATTGCTACGCGCGACGCCGATCGCCGCAACGATCGTGGAAAGCACCACCATGTATGCGTAAACACGGGTCACGCGTGCAAAGCCGCTGAGATCTTCGTACAGCTCCTCCCTGCTCACGCGCTCCGGTACGGCTGCGGGCTCCTCCTCCGCACCGGAGACCTCACTCCCCGCCTCGTCGGGAGCCTCTTTTTTGGGAAGAGAGGCCTCCACGGCCAAGACAACGACCTGGAAACCTTCCGTGCCGGCAAAGGCACTTTGCAGGGGGTCCAGAACGCTCTCGACGCGTTCGGCCGGCACGAGAAGCTTGAAGGCCGCCATACCGTCGGCCGGATCACGCCAGGATTCCACGGCCTCGTGACGCGCAATGAACTCCCTGAGCTGCGGTGCCTTTTCGCTGGGAATAAGGATTTCGAGGAATCGATCTGCCATGCTCAGTCAACAGACAGTCGGGGCTTGCAGGACCTCACCAACCGCACCTGCCACGCACGGAAGACGAGTGTAAAGCGCACGGTAGTCGAATCAGGGCTCCTCTTCACCTTCAGGCTTGCGCCCGGGACCGATCCATCCCTTGTGCCAGAAGTACACAACCATGCCTGCGGCCACAACCACCATCGTGGCCAACAGCATGGGGTAACCCCACGTGGCATGCAACTCCGGCATGTTTTCGAAATTCATGCCGTAGATCCCCGCCAGGAAGGTCAGCGGGATGAAGATGCTGGCCATGATCGTCAGCACCTTCATGACCTCGTTCTGCCGGTTGCCGACACTGGACAGGTAAACGTCCATCAGGCCACCCGCCAGCTCACGATACGTCTCCACCACGTCCATAATCTGGACACAGTGGTCGTAGCAGTCACGCAGATAAACGCGCACCGTGTCGCTGAGGAAGGGGTTCTCGTCACGAATCAACCCGTTGATCGCCTCGCGCTGAGGCCAGATCGCCCGGCGAACCTCCAACAGCTCGCGCTTGACACGATGAATCTTCTGGAGAATCGATGCCTTCGGATCGGCCACGATCTCGGCTTCCAATGCTTCGAGGTGCTCCCCAAAGGACTCCATGATCGGGTAATAGCCGTCAATCACCGCGTCCAGCAGCGCGTACGCGAGATAACCGGAACCGGAACTGCGCATAACCGGACCGCCCTGCCGAAGACGGCTCCGAACAGGGTCAAACACGTCGCCGCGACGTTCCTGGAAAGTCAGTACGAAGTTGCTTCCGAGGAAGATGCTGACTTGCTCACTATCGATGATATGCTCATCGACAAGCCTGGCCATCCGCGTGATGCAGAAGGTGTGCTCCTCGAACCGTTCGACCTTCGGGCGCTGTGGCACGTTCACCACGTCCTCAAGCGCCAGCCGGTGGATTTCAAACATCGCGGCAAGCGAACGCAGCACCTTCTCGTCGCCCAGGCCCTGGACATCGATCCAGCAAACGGACTCATCGTCCATCAAACTGCGCAACTTCCCGACATCATCCACGTCATGCTCCTCCAGACGATCGGGCTTGTACTTCATAACGTGGATCGCCGGCTTCCTGGCCTGAGAATTGATCATCAAAGTGCCCGGGCTCGCCCCGATAGCGGGATGTCGCTTGCGGAACATGGGCTCTCTCCAGATTGGAAGTGCGCGTGCGACGAGCACGCTGGAAGAAGTCCGCGCATCACGCAAGATAGCCCGTCGGCCAGCTTGGTCAACAGCCTGCGCAGGGGGCAGCCGGACGAAAGACCGCCGGCGCAGCCACCACAGACGCGCTAATCAACCACGCCCAGAAGGAGTGTCTGGTCATCGTCTGAAGGCATGCCGCCCGCGAAGGCATTCACGTCGTCCATGATCTGATCGATCAGCTTCGCGGGCTCCGCCGCTTCCAGCGTTTTGAACCGCTCCCGCAACCGGTCCATACCGTAGAGCTGCGCGTTGCCGCCCGCGCGTTCCGTAATGCCGTCGGTGAAGAAAAGCAGCCTTTGCCCGGGCCGCAACTGCAACTCGGACATGGGCACCTCCTCGATCGGGAACAGTCCCAATGGGAATACCGGGTCACACGGCAGGAACTCCGCTGTATCGTCCGCGGGGTCACACTGCAGCGGCACCGGATGCCCCGCGCTGGAGAAAGCGAGCGTACGCTGCAACGGATCGAAGACGGCGTACAGCGCGGTGACGAATACCTGGTTGGAGACCTTGCAGAGATGCTCGTTCAGATACTTGATGACGTGCGGTGGATCCGTGGCCGCATTCGGGTAGGTGCGCATGATGGCACAGGTCATCGCCATCAGGACTGCCGCCGGCGTGCTGTGGCCCGCCGCATCAGCGATCAGCAGCCCCCACCGACCGTCCGGCAATTCGATCACGTCGTAATAATCGCCGCCGGCATATCGGCTCGTCTCGTAATACGTCGCGATGCGCATATTGGGGATGTCGGACAGCTTACCCGGCAGGAGCCGGCGCTGCGTGTCGCTGACGCGCTTCAACTCCCGTTCAATCTCCTCATGGCGAGCCTGAAGTTCCCGATTGAGCCGCCGGATGGTCAGGTGGGTGTTGACCCGCGCGATCACCTCCTCGGCCTGGAAAGGCTTGGGAATGTAATCGACGGCACCAACCTCGAAGCCGCGCACCTTGTCCTTGGTCTGGTCCAGCGCCGAAAGGAAGATCACGGCCGCATCGCTTGTGTCCGGATCCGCTTTGAGGCGGCGGCAGGTCTCGTAGCCGTCGATGCCGGGCGGCATCATGATATCCAGCAGAATGAGCGACGGGCGGTTCTTGCGGGCGATGTTTAACGCCGTCTCACCACTCTTGGCGATCAGCAACTTGAGCCCTTGGCCATCGAGGGTTTGAAAGAGAACTTGCAGGTTGGTCGGGTTGTCGTCGACCAGTAGAACGAGTTCCGGTGACTCCGACCGGTCGCCGGTTGCAGTTTGATGGCTGGTCATGCCACGCCTCCGGGGTATCCGTGCATTTGCTGCGCAAGAGCTTGAAACTCATCCCCTACCGTCAGAAAAGCCTTCACAACCTGAGGATCAAAGTGGGATCCGGCGCCGTTTTCGATGATGCGGAGCGCTTCCTCGTGGGTCACACGGTCCTTGTAGGACCGCTTGCTGGTTAGCGTGTCGTACACATCCGCCACGGCAACGATGCGAGCGGAGAGCGGAATGTTATCACCGGACAGCCCGTACGGATAGCCGCTGCCGTCCCATTTCTCGTGATGACAGAGCGCAATCTGCGCAGCAGTAACCAGAAACGTATTCTCGCCCCATCGGTTCTTGATATCCAACAGCATGTCACCGCCGATGCACGGGTGCCTGCGGATGATCTCCTGTTCCTCCTCGGTCAGCGGACCCTCCTTCAGCAGAACGGCGTCCGGCGTGGCGACTTTACCGATGTCGTGCAGCGCCGCGGTCGTCGCGACGGCATGCACCCAGCGCTCATCAATCTCAGGATGCTTGCGGGCCAATGCGCGGGCCAGCGCCTCGGAATACTTGCAGATGCGCTCCAGGTGCATGCCGGTGACGTCGTCCCGCGACTCGGCCAACTTGGCCATACCGAAGATCACGGCATCACGGCTGCGAAGCACTTCCGCACTGCGCTCCTCGACTCTCCGTTCGAGATCCTCGTTGAGTTGCTTCAGGACCTCGTTGCTCCGGGCCAGTTGTCGCTGCAGCCGATGGATGGCCAAGTGGGTGTTGACGCGGGCGATGACTTCCTCGGCCTGAAAGGGCTTCGGGATGTAGTCCACAGCACCCAGCCCGAAACCGCGAATCCTGTCCTTGAGCTCGTCGCGAGCCGAGAGGAATATGACCGCGACCTCACGCGTTGTTGGATCTGCCTTGAGACGTCGGCAGGTCTCATATCCGTCGATCCCCGGCGGCATCATGATGTCCAACAGGATCAGGGCTGGACGGCTCTTGCGAGCGATCTTCAGGGCTGCCTCACCGCTCCTCGCAACAAGCAGCTTATAGTCATGGCCTTCAAGCGTCTGATACAGAAGCTGCAGGTTCGTGGGATTGTCGTCCACGAGCAGGACTTGTTCCTGGTATTCTGCCGCCGCGCTCAAAGCAGCGTGACCCTGAGGAGGCGAGTCGGTGCTCACGGGGCGGCCTCCTCGGTTTCTTGAGCCAATCGAGCCAGACCATCAAAGTCAAAAGCCTGCGCCAACTCGGCGACACGCTTTCCCAGGCGGCTACCCGCATCGGTTCGGGCGGAGAGTTCGTCGGCCAGTGCGGTCAGTTCCGAGACGTCGCCGTTCTCCGCCGCATTGCGTATGCGCTGAGCGATGTCGCGTCCCGTTTCCCGGGGAAGCGGCTGCAGTAAAGCAGCATCGGCCTGCGCATCTGCTTCCGATGCCTGCTCTTCGAATCTCACGCCCAGGTGATGCCGGATCCTGCCGTACAGCTCCGATGCACGCAGCGGCTTGCCGAGGAAATCGTCAAACCCGGCTTCTTTTGCCTTATCTCGAAACTCCGGAAACACGCTTGCGGTAACCGCGATCACCACCGTGTCGCGCAGCTCCGGGTCCTCACGGATGATCCTCGTCGCCTCGACTCCGCTCATCACCGGCATGCGCACGTCCATGAGCACGAGCGGGCAACGCTCCTTGCGTAACACCGCCAACGCTTCTTCGCCGTTCGCCGCCTCCATGGTTTTGAAGCCGGATGCCTTCAGCAGCTCCACGAGGATATGCCGATTCGTCTCTCGATCGTCCGCGACCAGTACCGTAACGTCCTGCCCGGGCGCAAGGACGGGCTGGTCCAGCTCGGCGCTTTCCTCTTGAACCAGGACGGATACGTCCTCATCGCTGGCCTCGACCAGCGGATGCGTGATCGTAAAGCAACTTCCTTCCCCGGGCGTGCTCTCGACCGTAAGCGCCCCACCGAGCGCCTCAATGATTCGTTTGCTGATCGTCAGACCCAGCCCCGTACCACCGGCGGCCTTTCCTGCGGCAACCTGTTTGAACGGATCAAAGATGTGAGCCAGCTCCTCTTGCGTCATACCGACACCTGTGTCGCACACGTGCATCTCCAGCATGCCCGAGCCTGACTCGCACACATCCAGCGTGACGGCCCCTTTCTCCGTGAATTTGACGGCGTTGCCCAGCAGGTTCACGAGGGTCTGCTTTAACTTGGTGGGGTCGGTGAGCATGGCGACGGGCACTTCGGGCGATAAGTTGAGGGAAATCGTTAGCCCCTTGCCCTCGGCCCGAGGCCGCACAATGTCGAAAACGCTTTTCAGCAGGCGGTGGAAGTCACACGGTTGCCGATCGATCTCCAACAGTCCGGCCTCGATCTTTGAAAGGTCCAGCACGTCGTTGATCAGCGTCAGCAGATGCTCACCGCAGTTCTGGATCGCATCGAGGCTCTCTTTCTGCCGCTTCGAAAGCGCCGGGTCGCGCTGCAGCAGTTGGGCGTAGCCCAGTACGCCATTGAGCGGCGTGCGCAGTTCGTGACTCATGTTGGAGAGAAACTCACTCTTGGCACGGTTGGCCGCGTCGGCCGCCTCCTTGGCTTCCTGCAACTCCTCATTCAGACGCTTGAATTCGGTGATATCGGTGCTGATTCCGAACAGGCCGATGATATTCCCATGCCGGTCGCGGATCGGCCGCTTGTTCGTCTTGACCCAGCGCAGCTCTCCCTTCCGGTCGTGATACGGCTCGACCTCATCGACGATCTCCTCTCCTCCTGCGAGAACCGGTCGCTCCCTCTCGTAGTAGCGCTCAGCATGCTCACGCGGGAAGACGTCGAAATCGCTCTTCCCGACCAGTCCACGCCAATGCTCCTGTCCGGCGAGTTCAGCGAAGTTTTGACTCACTGCTGTGAAGCGGTGATTGGCGTCCTTGATGTAAACAAAGTCAGCCGAGTGTTCGAGAACGGCCACAAAATCCCGATACAGGGCAACAAGCTCGGTAACGTCACGGAAAACGACGACGGCACCGATGATGTCGCCGCCCTTGCGGACCGGAACGGCCGTGTATTCCACGTCAAACCGTGTGCCGTCCTTACGCCACAGCACCTCGTCGTCGACGTGGCTGGCGGCGCCCTCCGTAAACGCCCGATTCATCGGGCACTCCCCCAGCGGGTACGGGCGCCCATCCGCGTAAGAGTGGTGGATCAGAGGATGCACGGCCTTGCCGAGGACCTCCTCGCGACCGTAACCCAGTGTTTTTGCCGCTGACGCATTGATGAAGGTCACCACACCATCCGTATCGACACCGAAGATGCCTTCTCGGGTCGACTCCAGGATCAGGCGACTACGCTCCTCGGCTGCGGCCAGTTCGGCCGTGCGCTCCTCGACCCGCTGCTCCAGGCTGTCCTTCATCGCCTGCAAGTCGCGCAGCGCATCGGTCAATCTCGCGGTACGCTGGTTGAACCAGTAGGCCAGCGTGCCCATCTCGTCCTGCGACGCCGCGTCAAGAAACGCCATCACTTCCGACTGCCCCGTCGCAATCCGCCGCAGGTCGCTCGTCATCCGACTGAGCGGTCTGATCAGCACCCGCCGCGTCACAAAGAACGAAACAATCCCGACCGCAGAGACAATCACCACCATGAGCGTCCCGACGCGCCGCGTGATCGTCACGGCGTCGGCCGTCCCCCGGCTCACGGGGATCACCGTCGCGATCTTCCAGTGCGTCTCGGGCATGTGGATGATCGTGACGGTTGAAGGTTCACCCAGCAGCGCGTCGTCCGACAGCTCGAGCCAGGTAAGCGATTGCGGCGCTCCGGTCGCCAGGGCACCCTCCACGGACACGACCGCGGCGATCATCTGCGCCTCGGCCTCCTCGATCTGATTGCTCCGCGACGCGATGTCCGCGGCAAGGTCGTCGAAGTCGGGCGCGCGCCCTCGCGCCTCCGCAAGTATGCGATCGTTCACCTCGGCCAGTGCCTGCGCTACAGGAGCAAACCAGGGAGCCCGCGCGGCGAGGTCACTCACCAAGACATACTCAGAGGAATCTGCTTCTCCGGTACCCGAACTGACACCCACCAAGTCCTCATCCGGAAAGGAGACAAATCGGTTATTCCGGTCGACGATGAGTTCGTACCCGCCGCTGGCTTCCATTTTGCGCGCCAGCAAGTCGCGCAATCCCTCGAGCTTCAGGTCGACCGTTGTGACACCCTCGAAACGCCCGTCACTGATCATGGGAACGGAGCACGTCACCATCGGCTGACCCGAGTACAGATCAACGTACGACTTGGACCAGTATCCTGCGGCCGGCGATACGTGCCGGGCGGGGACATACCACTCCTCGTTGTGGTAGCCGGCGCCCTTGGGGTCGTTGTAGTCGTCGTAGTATTCGAGCCGCCCCTGGGCGTTGCGGCCCCAGAAGAAGCTGCGCCGTTCGATTCCGGCCTGAAACGCTCCCGGCTCGGGCCAGATGCCGCCGCCCGCAATCAAATGCGCACACCCCTCCCGATCGAGAACGCGCGGAACGATCCGCATGAACAGGTCGTCCTCACGTGGCAGTGTCTCACCGAGGTTCGCCAGCGACCCGGCGAGCGTCTTCGCCAGCGTGAGCCAGTCTTCCAGGTCGGACGCCAATTGGAGTCCGCTCTGTTCCTGCAGCCGGCGGGCTTCCTCCGCCAGGACTTTGCGTCCTTCAACCCACAGGGCGGCCGTGATGGCGCCGGTCAGAACCAGGAAGGTGAGCACCAGACCGGCAAGGATCTTGAATTGCAGAGAGCGGCGCAACTGAACGGTACGTCCTCCGGCGGATTGGTCTGCATCCGGCTTCGAGCCATAACGAGAAGGGTCTGCAGTCGGCGTTTCCGGTTTCAAGGGACTCATGGTTATGCTCCGATGCCTCGTCCCGGGAGCTGATGGGAGGTGGCCCGTTCACCTCAAGGAGCCCGAATCAGGCGTATACCTCAGGATAGTCTATGATGGTTGAAACCGCACGATTGGCATCGTCACGCCGGTGCGATGTGCCGTGGGCGAACCGGTGGCCCAACGGCCGGAGCGGGAGAGAGGCGGCAGGATCAACGTCCGCACGCCTCGGCTGCGACGCTGTAAGCCCCTGCCCGACCCGGTGTTATGCAAGCCATCGCGCCGAGGGTTCCCATTGCCCGCAGCCGGGTCATGGGCCTCGGAGCGGAATGCACGGGACCACCGTCTCGGCCCGTACCGGCGAATCGTGCGTTTTGCAGCCGCCGCTGACGGTCGAGACCCAGGTTGATTCACCATATCGAATGGGCCCGGTTCGCGTGGCCCCGTGAGCGTGAAGGCCATCCCGGAAGGCTAGGACTTCCTAAGATTCCGGTTCGTCCTCTATCGGGACGAGTCGAGCCACGAAGCCTCCCCCTGCAACAAGTGGAGCGGAGAGGTGGTCTTTCGCCTCTACCACTTTGGACGCGCGACGAACGTCCGTGGGCTCGACAGGATGATCGAGAGCCATGTCACATCGAAAGTGTCCCGGCCCGAGGAACTCCAGCGGAAGCCGGAGCTTCCGCGCCACGGGTCCGTTGACCACACCGATGAACCACTGCTCACCGTGACGCCGCGCGAAGGCCGCCACCTCGCCGATGGCGCTGCCGGGCAAAACAACGGTCTCGTCCCAGGCGACCGGAATGCTTCGCAGCAGGTCCGCCGTCGGACTACTACGATAGCGGGCCGGATCGTCGCCCCAGCATAGCAGCCCCCCGGCAGTGAAGACGATTGCCGCAGCAAGCTGATGTGACACAGTCGTGTCACTCAACATAGCCGGATCGAACGTGCAGGGAGTGAAGTCCGCGTGCCCGGCAATATAGCGGGTGAAGGGCAAGGTTGCATCGTGCGCGGCTCCTCCGCCTCGACCCCCGTCCTGCTCCAAGCCGTAGATGCCCTCCCGCGTCATTTCGTGTGGATAGGTGCGCGCCAGGCCCGTCGGCTTGTTGGCGCCGTGGAAGTTGACCATCAACCGCGCCTTCGCCGCGTCACGAAGGGCTGATTCGTAGAACCGGACGCGCTCCCGCGACTCGGAGTCCATGAAATCGATCTTAACACCGACGACGCCAATCTCGGCCAGGCGTCCGAAGAAGGCCCGGCGTGCGTCTGCATCGGCCAACTCGTTCCAGCGCTTCCAAGCCCAGATGCCGACGCCGCGCTTGCGACCATACACAACGACGTCGCCCAACAGCTTCCAGGGCCCAAGATCGTTCTCCCGCCAACCCTCCCAGCCGTCATCCACCAGGGAGTACTCGAAGCCTAGGTCGACGGCGTGATCAACGTAACGTCGCTGAAGCTTTACATCGCCGGTTCCCTCGGCCCGCCATGACCAGACACAACGGCCGGGCCGGATCCATTCAGCGCCGACCAGCTCGGGAGCGGGTGGTGGAGCGCCGATCCACACCAGGTCGCTGTTCACCAGTGCGTTCAGGTCGCGGGCGAGGATCAGCACACGCCACGGCGTCGACCAGGGACCATGCAGGGTCCAACCGTCTGGATCATGCAGATAGACGTTTTCAAAACGCGCGTTGCCTGCACAACGTAAGGTGAGCCCGCTTGCATTCAGTAGCCCGCTCTCGGTGATGGCGAAGTAGGCTCGGCCGGCCGCAAGCTGCCCGACGAGCGGCGGTGCTACGACCGTTTCCGCAGGCATCGCTCCGGCGGCCGACTTCTGATACACCCCTTCGTAATTGACCGCGTTCGAGTGATGCCACACGACGCTGTCGTGAGGAATACGCCACGCACCGAGATCGCCGCGAATCTCATAATGGCGCTGCTCAAGAAAGCCCAAGCGGTAGGCAACGCCGTCATTCGCCACGCGCAGCTCAAGCTCCCCAACCACCTGGTCGCCGCGTCGCAACTCGATCGAGACTGAGGTGAAATGTTCCCTTGCTCGCGAATGTACGCCGCGGCAGGCCACAATGGCATCACGGCTTGATCGATGTACGGCACCGAAGTGCAGATCCGGTCCCCAAGGGCCGTCGGCAAATCGCAGCCCGACCGGCGAAGGTTCCAGAACAGTCCGACCATCCCAGTCGACGCGGAGTTGAACCGCCTCCCGCATCGTATCTACCCAAACCTTCACGCTCTTGTCGGGACTTGATAGTTCCACGGTGTCACCGATTGTCATGTTCGCTGGGGACGCAAGGCACAAAGAAGCAACCAGGCAGTGCAGGCAAGACGGAGATTTTGTTCGGCGACATTCCACAAGCCACATCTGACACGACGCCCTTATCATCCTTCGTCGTCTCCCGTTGAGAAACAGTGTACCCACTTTGCCCTGATCGTCTGGCCATCCGAGCCGGCCCTGCCCCCGCGACTGCAATGGATCGGACCGCCCGAAACGAGGCCAACGCAGCCGAAAAGCACAGATTCAGTGCAGACAGCCGAAGTGCGCATGACAGCTGGCGTTCCATCATAGGCCATTCTATCATACGCAGAAAGGGCAGGCCGAAAGGGTAGTCGCAGCAATCCAGACCACCACTGCATGAAGGGCCGCATCGTAAGAGGACTACGCCCCGGGGGTGTGCTCCTTCAGGAGCGATGATACGCTGCGGAGGCCGCTGCGACCTGCTCCACCGCAGAGACCCACGAGCAACTGACTCCTGTTTCCCAAGGTGAGCTTGCTGCGACACCGTCGGACGGTTGGGTGGCCACACTTGAGCACAACGAGACCATCTTGTATGTGCGCTCATCGCGAATCGATGGCAGCCGTGAGTGCGGCATCCCGAGTGGCAAGCCCGATCAAGAATGCACAAGCCCTTTCGAGCCGCCACCTCCCAACCGTCGGATTTCACCTTGACGGATACCCTTCCCCTCCTGCACAATCGGAGGCCGCACGGGGCGCTGCCAGCTCGGTTGTCGGGCAATCGCCCTTCGCGAACCGTTTTCTGCAGATCGACTCCGCGGGCTGCCACTCGGATAAAGGAGACCGTCATGACGCGTAGCATCCCTATCAGTTTCGCCTGCGTCTTGCTATTGCTCTCGTCCACGTTGGCCAAGGAGCCCGTCGAGTGGATCGAAGGGATCGAACAGGGCGTCGCTCAGTCAAAGCAAACGCAGCGGCCTATTCTGTTTTATATCATCCCCCGCGGTGAAGACAGCACAGAGCTGATGGACAAGCAACAGCAGTCGTTTCGCGATCCGGTGGTAGCGGGCATCATTCGCGAGAGATTCACCGCCATTCAAATGCCGAAATCGACTTTGGCGAGCACCCTCCTGGAGCAGATGGGGGCGGCGGACGCCACGCCTCTCAGCATCGTGGTCTCAACACCGGACCCCAAGCTCGTGGGGACGATCTCCGCCGAGGAAATCATCAAGCCGCAGGTGCTCGCCCAGAAGCTGACCGAGTTCTTCCGAACCTATCGCTCCGATCTGTTCCGGAGGCAGTTGCAGCCCATTCTCACGGATGAGAACGCGTCGGCCGGGAAAGTGGCATCCGCACTGCAACTCGTCGAGCAGTTTCTGATCACTGAAGCTGATGACGCCGTCGTCGACCTACTGGCGCGCGAGAAGCTGAGCGCTCTGGTCAAGGAGCGCGCGTATAAGACGCTGGCCGCCTTGTCGACGCCGCGTAGCACAGGAGCACTCTTGCAAGCAGCCCTGGAGGACGAAGCCGCAAAGGAGGCATTAGCTACATGCACGCCTGCCGCGGTCGAAACGCTCCTCTCGGCGCTCGACCCGAAGGTTCTGGATCGTCACACCGTCGCCTACGAGGCCGTGGTTCAGATCTTCCAAATCGAAAACCCGCGCCCTGCGGATTTCTGGAAGAATGCAGAAGAGGAATCAGCGACTCAGGAAATGGAGCGGGTCAAGAAGATCGCCACCGAGACGGCCGAGCAGTGGCGCCAGGAACATGCGGCCTATCGCTGAATTCACCGGGAGTCATCGACATGACATGGCGGACCATCATGGCGTCTTATCGACTACATCGGCTACTTCTCGGGTCGGTGATGTGCCTGCTCTTCGCTTCAGGCTGTGGTCAGCTATCCACGGGATCGAGCGGCCTCGGGTCATATGTTGCGGCGGGTATTGGCAACGCTATCGTCACGCTAGCCGAAGCCGCGCTGCTAACGTTCGTGCTGTAAAGTATGCAGAGCTTTCGAATACCTTTTTGACTGTGGGAGCGCCCAAAATGCTTTGCACCATAAAAAACTCCCTCACAGAATTCCCGCGGCCACGGTATATGCCTCGCTTGCCAGCGTCCACCTCCATCATACTCACGATCACAACACTTGCCCTCTTCTGTTCCGGATGCGCGAGGCTCGGACCGCGCTCGATCCGAGGCGACCGATTCAACTACAACAAGGCAGGCGCGCAGTCCGCCAATGAGCAGGTTCTTTTGAACATCGTGCGCCTGCGTTACGGCGAGCCCATTTACTTCCTCGACATAGCTTCCATGCTGAGCCAGTACACCTTGCAGGCCGGCGCCAACTTCTCCGCCTGGAAAAACAATCTGGACGTCTGGGAGAACCCGGCTCTGCGGGCCGTCTACAACGTAGACAGCGACCCGAGCAGCCAGCGGCAGTGGGGCGCCGACGTAGCCTACACGGACCGGCCGACCATCACGTATACACCGCTCGAAGGAGAGGCATTTGCCCAACGCGTCATGTCCCCCATTCCACCGTCGACCATCATCTATCTGAGCGAGTCGGGCTGGGGGATGGACCAATTGTTTGAATGCTGCGTGCAGGAGATCAACGGAGTCAAGAACGCACCCATCCACGACATCACCGAAGCAGACTACTGGGACACCCTGAAATTTCGGACGGTCGCCAAGCTGCTGCGAAGGGTTCAGGATGCGGGACAACTGCATATGGAGGTCGAGGTTGACCCGGAAACGAAGGATATGTATCTCTACACCGGCGAGGTTACGGGGTTTGAGGAAGAGGCGCGGGAACTGCGGGAACTTTTGGGGCTCCCCACTGAAAAAGTGTCAAAAGTGAAGATTGAAGCGGGCGGCATTCGCGATGAAGAGAACGAGGTGATCATGCGAACGCGGTCCATACTGGGCATGCTCAACGCACTCGCTCAGGCGATCGATCCTCCAGCGGATCACGTCGAGAACGGTGAGATTCTGGTCACCGCGCCGAAGGAAGGCGCCGCCGTGACCGAGACCTGGCTGCGCGTGGATCACAGCCGCACGCCCTCAAGCGAGGCCTTCGTTCAGGTTTATTATAACGGTTACTGGTGGTACATCCGAAGATCCGATTGGAACTCCAAGCGCACCTTCGCACTGATCGCCTACCTGTTCTCTCTGCAGGCTTCGGAGCGAGCCACCCAGGGACCGCTCGTGACTGTCGGCGCGGGGGGATCCTAGGCTAATTCGACAAAACGACAACGGTTCGATGTTGCACTTACGAACCGCCTTCCCTTAAAGCTGGGGCGAGTCAAAAAGAGCACACCCTTCCACGTCGAGGTGTGGACCGAGATTCTGCGGGTCGATCCAGAAAACGGTCCACGCCATGAAGGTGATGAACGCCAACGGCAAGAAGGTCCTCCAGACGTGGAAGCCGAGCCTGCGCTGGACCGTAAACGTGCTCTCCAGGACGGGGAACGTGCCCAGGCCGTCGACGGACTCGGTGCTGATGTGCGTGTCAAGAGACTGGATCGCCCAGCCGGGCAGCTCGGCCCGGGGATACAATCCAGTAAAAGGCGCCGATGCGAGCTGAACGTCCTCGGGGCGGTAACACGCGGCGATCCGTATCGGCAGTACCTGGCGATCGAAAGGGAGTGACCGGAGTTGCAGAGGTGTGGAGAACCGACCGTAGATCCTCTGCTGGTAGTTGACGTTGCCCTCCGCATCGACATCCGCGAGATCCACTAGCTCCTTCTGCAATGATCGCCGGTTGATAAACCGCAACTCCGGATGCCACACGTCGCCTAGATGAACCACGCAGCCCTCGAGGGAGCCGCCGAGATTCGAGGCGGCGAGACGCTCGTCCTTCCAGGACAGGGAGAAAAGGAAATCAACCGCGAGTTCTTCCGTCGCCTCGTCCAGCTCGGCGAGGTCCACGACGAGCAACCCGACTTCCACGGCCACCGGCGAACCTGCTTTCCCCGGTGGGGTGCTGGCGAGACGCCTCGGAATTGCGCAGTCCGGCTCCTCAATCGTCTGCGCGAAGGCGAGCGGAACCGATGCAGAAAGCACCACGGCCAATCGGAGCGCGTGTGCAAACACCATCGTCATGATCGGGTCACTTGCCTACGGGGGGGTACCCGCGGCCTCTCCGGGCTCCGCAACAATGGTGAATCCGTCGTCCTCCGCCTGGGTGAAGAACACGTTGTCGAACTGGTAGTATGTCATTCCGTCTATCGTGAAGACGACCGAGCCGTCCGGCACGGTCTCTACGTTGCCGCCGAGCGGTGGCTCTGCGACGCTGTAGACGTTCTCGCCGGATTCTCTGTCGGGCAGGTAGAAGGCGCCGTCCATGTAGTAGTAGGCCGTTCCATCGACCTCCATGGTGATCGTGTCCTCGGCCATCTCATCGACCTCAACGACCTCCGACGCCGGCGGCGCCGTAACGACATAGCCGGCCTTGCCCGCAGGGTCGGTCTCCATGACGTAGTACGTTTCCCCGTATTGATAGACTTTATCGCCGTCCTCCTCGTACTCGATGGCTTGGTCCGGTAGTGCGTCGACCAAGGCACCCAGGGGAGCGTCTACAATCACGTAGCGAGTTTTTCCGTCTCTTTCGATCTTAATGTAGAAGGCGCCTTCGACCTTGCTGAAATAATAGACCTGATCCTCGACTTTGACCTCCTTGGCGTCCGTTGGAAGCTGGTCGACTTCGTAGTTGGCCGGAGGCGAAACCACAACGTAGCCCTCCTGGCCGTTGTGCGAACTCTTCACGTACCACACGTGGGTGCTTGGATAATAGTAGTAGTAATAGGTACGATCGACAACGACGACAGTACGCGGGCGCAGCGAGGTGACGATCACCGACGTGGCCGCGATCCAGCGCTGGGTTCTCCAATAGTCATTGTAGAAGTCCCGATACCTCTTATACCAGTAACGATGATAACGGTGATGGGCGTACGCCCGCGCGTGCCGATGTACGGGACGTCGTGCCCAACGGTGGCGGTGTACGGGATAGCGGATGTGGCGCCGGGCAGGAGCTCTGCCTGCCCGCCGAGCGGGGTGTCTCCGGGCGGAGGGTCGGGCGACCGTTCTCCGCGCTTGAGGCGTTGCGGCCGGTCCGCCTCGGCGAGCACCGCTGCGCCGTGCGGCATCGGTACGCCGCCCCCCGGCGCGCGGCTGCGACCCCGTCCCGTGGCGGACACTGTTGCGTCGAGCGCTGTCGCGGTTGATCTTTGGCCTGGTACTTTGCTGTGCTGTGCCCCGCGCCTGACTGGATGGCTTGCGCT
This sequence comes from Phycisphaerales bacterium, assembly GCA_020350565.1. Taxonomy (GTDB): domain Bacteria; phylum Planctomycetota; class Phycisphaerae; order UBA1845; family UBA1845. The sequence goes on along the minus strand of CP070718.1, from coordinate 3,436,433 downwards.
CGGCCGTCGAACCGCGTCCTGCGGCTCGATCTTTTCCGCGAGTCGACGATCGCGGTCGCGCCGACGAGCTGGATCTCTGGGACGAACCGCTTCTTCTGACCGAAGAGCGACCACCGTTGTTGCGGTTGATTGATCCGCCCCCGCCGCGACCTCCTCCACGACCACCTCCGCCGCGCTGGCTGAAAGCGTCTGGCGCTGCCAGGGCTAAACTGATCAATGCCAATGTGACAACGTGTGCGACTGATCGTACTTTCATGATTCGATGTCCTTCAGCAGGCCGCGTGCTCGGTTTCACATTGAGCTTTCATCGATGCACATCATTCATCATCATCCACCCTGCGGGGCTCCTCGCGACGCTTGGCGCCCGTTGGCATGATGGCGGTAAAGGAGCCGTCCGCGAAGGCGGGTTCGGTATTCCATTCCAGGAAGTCCGCCACGAACCATGGCAGAAGAGGCTCTTTCGTCCAAGTGATGGAGTACTTCACCGGCAGCGGTTTGCCGTCTGTGGGAATCCAAATCTGAAAATCGACCTCGGCCTTTGAAAAGGCCAGGTGGTAACACTTCTTGCCGTTCTGGATGCACTCGCCAACGTACACTGCCCTTTTGATTTCGGACAGAAAGGAGGTCTCCGTGTCGCTGTACAGAAAGTCCAGCATCGGGGGGGTCGGTAGATCAAAAGTCTCTAGAACAAAGTCGAGCATCTCATTGAGTGTTCCCGGCACCGACAACTGCACGTACGTATTCTCGTCGACATCGAGATGGGTCAGCGTGTTGCCGTCGTACCAGGCTCTCCAGGCTTTGCCGTCGTTCCGGATCGTACTCCAGTACGCCCGATTGGGCCGCTGGATGCCGATTTCCTGCTTGGTCTCGAACTGCAGCTTCATTCCGGAGTCCTGGATCGCCTCCCAGGTGGTCTGGATCTTGAAGATGATCTTCTCCCGGCTGTCCAGATAGGTGGTCATCTTTTTCAACTCGGCAGCGGCCTTGGAATCGATCTGATCCTCATCGGTCGTTTGGCCAGGAGCAGCCTTCTCGGGCTCCCGTTCCTGCAGACTCATCGCTGCGACGACCTGACCTGCCTCTGGAACCACGGAGCCGAGCAGAGCCGCTGCTGCGATGACAGCCATTTGCCAAGAGCGCGCTTGTCCAACGGTGTTGTTGCGTCTTTTTCTCATTATCCGCTCCTTCGCTGTATGTTCATGGGATCGGTTACCCGACCCACGTGTCCTTGTCACTGAGGCTTGGCTTTCTCTGCGATCTTCTGCAGGGCGATCCAAAACGCGAAGCGCATTGAACGAACAAAACGAAGCGTCAACGAACGCGCCTATCCCTGCACCCCGGCACCCAACAGATCGCAAACAACGGGGAGGGCGCCGCAGAAACTAGTGCTGAGGCTTTGAACCATCGTCCGAAGCGCGTCAACTCCGAGCAAAACGACGCTCAACGCACCAAGCAGATACCAAAACAACGCAGCAGGTATGGACACAGCGACTTTCCTTAACCAGCAGTTCCCGTATTCCCGACTGTTGAGAGCATCATATCGAAGCGAGCTATGCGATTCAGGCGGAGCCCGCCTACCCGCCGTGTGTCGCGTCGAGTAGCTCGCGAAATCGCTTCGCCCATCGGTCCATCACGCCCTTGGCGCTGCTCCATTTGCTGAAACCATCGAGGGAAAGCCGCCTGCCCCTCTGGGTGAGGATCGCGGCGCAGAGCTGCTTGCTCGATTGCGAAGGGCAGCGGCCCGTATCCTCGTCCAATGCAAGCCTGGCCATGCTATGCTGTCAGGATGGCGACTAGTCCGCAAGCTTCACCGTTGTTGAGGGCAAAACGACCCCAACCTTCTCTGCATACCCTTCCCACAGCAGGATAAGCTCGTTTAGTTTCTCCTTGTTTTTGTCAGCGAGGTCTTTGCGTTCGGTTGGATCCGCGACGATATCGAACAGTTGCCAATCATCCGGACCGAATGGACTATCTAGCCAAGTTGCCTTCCATCGACCTTGCCGAACGGCACGCCGGCCTAGTGACTCCCAGCCGACAGCTTCGCTATCATCGCGCACAGCTTCGGCCCTGCCACTGAGATAGGGCAGCATGGATTTGCCGAGCATCGGAAGCACCTTGCGCCCGCGGTACTCTTCGCGGGCGGATGCCCCGGCGACTTCAAGCAGTGTGGGCGCAATGTCCATGACGTGGGCGAATGCCGAATCGATTTGGCCGGTTCGGGCCAGACCGGGGCCAGCGATGATGCACGGCACACGGATACCCCCTTCCGCGTGGAATCCTTTGAAGTAGCGCAGGGGCGTGCTGCTGGCCAGCGCCCACGCTGGACCGATTGAAATACGCGAACCACGTCGTCCCCAGTTCTCAAAGCGGTTGTCCGAATTCCTCTCCACCCATTCCTTCGTAGTGTCCGGATACTGGTAGGGTTCTCCCGGATGGGCACCGTTGTCAGAGAAGAGAATGACGAGCGTGTTGTCGTACAAGCCCCTCTGTTTCAAGTGATCGAAGAGCCTCCCGAGATGTTGATCCACGTTCTCTACCATGCCGGCGTGAAGCTCAAACCGCCTGGCCATCATACGTTTGTGCTCGGGGCTGAGCGCTTCCCATTCGGGAATCATTGGCAACGGGTGCGAGAGCTTGGTGTCCTTCGGCACAATGCCGAGCTTCTTCATGCGCTCCAGACGCTCCCTTCGCAAGGCCCCGTAACCGGCATCATATTGTCCCTTGTACTTCTCCAACCACTCGTCCGGCAGATGCAGCGGGTCATGAACAGCCGTGAAGGCCAGGTAGGCGAAGAAGGGCTTGCCATCATTGGCACTGTCGATATATTCGATCATCTTGTCCGTATAGAACTCGCTGGAGAAGAAGCCCCGCGGCACGTGCGTTCTGACTCCGTCCTCGCGGTAGATGGGCGTATAATTCGCGCACATCATCCACTCGTCATCAAAGTGGCTGGCGCCGCCCTGCAACATCGTGTAGGCCCGCTCGAATCCGCGGTTGAATGGGCCATGCTCGACCTCTTCACCGAGATGCCACTTGCCGGTCATGTACGTGTGATAGCCGGCATCGCGCAGGAGTGATGCAATGGTCACGACCCGATTGTTGATATGACCTTCATAGCCCGGTCTGCCCTTCTGGTTGTCTGCCAGGACTTCCTTCATGGTCCCCAGCCCCGCCAAGTGGTTGTCCGTCCCGGTCATCAACATCGATCGGGTCGGGGAGCAACTCGGCGCCGCATAAAAGCTGGTCAGGCGCAGCCCTGACTCCGCCAGAGAGTCGATGTGGGGTGTTCTGATCTCTCCGCCAAACGAGCCGAGATCGGAGAAGCCCATATCGTCAACAACGATCAGCAGAATGTTCGGGGGCTTGCCCGAGTCCTGCCGAGCATCGGCCACGCCAACCGCCAGCATCCACGCGGCCAAAGCGACTGCCGCGAAGCATCGAGATACAGCTTTCACGGTTGTCCTCCTTGTTTTCATCTCCTCGAGCTCAATCAGAGCCTCTCCGCCCATATACCGGCGCGCTTAATCTCCCCGATGCGCTTCATCCAGGCCCTCCCGGATGTAACTGGCCAGGCCATCAATCGCGCGCCGGGAGTGTTCCCAGCGGTCCTCTTCCTTAAACGCGTCGAAGTAGCTGCCGCGGGCTGACAGAATGAGACCGACGATGCGTTCCCCGGAGACAGAGTCGACCGCTTCGCCTTCAAGCCATGCCGCGCCCGGACGCGAGTTGGCCCAGGCTCTCGCCGGGCGTCGATCCAGGTCCATTGGCACGTGGCCGATCGCCGGACGAACATCCGTTATAGCGGCACGGAAGCGCAGAACGTTTTCTCCCGGTTCGTCCACGACAGGATAGCCGTCTTCTACCGCGGCGACGGCGGCATCGTGCATGTACTGCGTCAGTCGGTCGAGTCGTTGGGGATCCAACCAGACCGCCTTGGCGTGTGGGCGGAGATGCACGACAACCGGATCGATCAGGATGCGATCGTACTTGCTCAACGCGTTCCAGTTCTTGCGATCTTCCCAGATACGCGCATGGAGTTTGTGTGTGCGGCCGTCGGGATCCACGTAGGCCCAGACCGGTGCGTGTTCGGCAGCTTCCTGGAATCCCGAATAGTCGGCCAGAAAGCCCGATCGAGGCGGCCCGCCGGCGCAGCCCGCAGCCGCCACGACGATCATTCCGCCGGCGGTAAGCAACACCCTCAGCCATGCACGTGTCGCGAGCAACTTGCTCATGTCATGCTCCCGTTTCCATGCGGACTCCTGCG
>CP070718.1:3424275-3432069 GCA_020350565.1 Phycisphaerales bacterium | reverse complement strand
TCCTCGTTGACCAGCACGGCAAGGATCGTTCGATCCTCGTTCATGACGGCCCCGTCCAATTCCAATCCTTGCAGCTCGGGAAGGAGGTCATTGATGGCGCCCGTCTCCAGGTCGATGGCCTTCAGTGATCGCAGGTCTCCGTGGTAGTTCGCGGTGACCAGAAAGGTGCGGCCATCGGCGCTGTAGCCCACGGGCGAGAAAGCCCATTGCTCGTCCGCTGGCGTGATCTCTCTGATCTCTCCCGTGGTAACGGTGACCTCGAACAGCTTCGAGTGCGTGGCGGAGAGGAACGTGCCGATCACCAGCCTGCTGCCATCCCTGTTGAAGTCGGCCGCATAGTGGAATCCCGAGCCGGACACTAGCTTACACGGCGTGCGATCTTGAAGGTCCATGTAGTAAACGTGGAAGTCGGAGGGCGATTCGTCATTCGCGCGGTATGCGAAGGCCCTCGAGTCCCGCCGCCAGACGGCGTTGCAGTAGACGACGGCGGGGTCTGTGAAAAGGGTCTCCATCTGACCGGTCGTCGCATTCATCAGATAGAGGTCGTCCTGCTCGCTGCCGCCGGTTGCAGCCGTTACGGTCATCCACTTGCCGTCATCACTGACGGAGTAGCCGCCGACGCCGTCCTCGAACGTCGTCAGCTTGAGGGCATCGGCCTGGGTCTTACCCGGCGGGATCTTGTAAAGCTGGAATATGCCGTCCGGATCGTAGACGTAGTACAGCGATCCGTCGGGGCCGAGATGGGCTGCCGCAGGCCAGCGAATTTGCATGAACGTGTCAATGTCCGCGCCACTCGTCGCCGCGCTGCCCGTGATCGCGCAGCCGGCAAGAAGCAGCAGGCATGACGTCGCGAAGCCCAAAGTGGACAACACTCGAGTAGGCGTAGAAGAGCCGTTCATTTTCTTTTTCTCCAGCGAATCATCATGGCTTTCTGCAGACTTCGTAATCTCCCCGGCAACGGTAGCGGGAGTTTCAACTTCTGCCCATGGCGGATGCGATTCATGGCCGGAAGGTTTTGCAATTACTTGTGGCGCTGGAACCAATCGAGGATGCGCCGGAGTCGTTCGGCTCGGTTCTGCGGTCGGCCGCCGCGCGACAGCCCGTGCGACTCTCCACGAAACTGCACCATCTCCACTTCTTTCCCCAGGTACTTCAACGTGCAGTACATCTCCTCCGCCTGTGCAACGGGGCACCGCAGGTCGTCCGTGCTGTGAATGATCAGCAACGGCGTCTTGATGTTTTTCGCTTTGGCACAGGGAGACGCACGCCTGACGCGGGCGGGATCCTGCCAGGGTGCCGCGCCTACCTCTTTGGCGAGAAACCACCCGTAATCGCTGGCCAGCATGGATTCCATGTTGTAAACGGATCGCTGGGTGACTGCGGCCCGGAAGCGATGGTCGCGTGCGATGATCCAGTTGGTCATGAACCCCCCGTAAGAGCCGCCGGTAATGTACAGGCGCTTCCTATCCACGTAGCCCCGGCGGACGATTTTATCCACGCACGCCAGCACGTCCGGCGTATCCGGAATACCCCACCTGTGCTTCAGCGCGAGCAGGTACTGCAACCCATATCCAACGCTGCCCCGCGGATTGGTGAACAGGACGAGGTATCCCTGAGCCGCAAGCCAATGCATCTCGTGGAAGAATCCGTGGCCGTATTGCGTATGCGGTCCGCCGTGGATCTGTAGGATCAGTGGATACTTTCGTTTGGGTGAGAAGCCCGGCGGTTTGATGAGCCAGCCGCGGACGGAGTGGCGTCCGCGTCGGCATGTGACGGGCTCGGGTGTCGTCAACCTGATCTGGTTGAGCGGTGTGCGATTGATGTGGGTGATTTGTCGCGGCGTGGCGCCGTCGCAGCCGAGGTCCAATACGAACACCTCGTTCGGCTCCGTCTGCGTTCCTATGACCAAGGCCGCCCGCTCCGGATGCGCGGCCTTTGAAGCTCCGAGGATCACGTGGTCGCCAACCAGTATCGGCCGGCTCTTGCGCCTGCGGACCTCGGTTTCATAGAGGTTGCATGCACCTTGCTCGCTGACGATGAAACGGACCTTTCGGCCGTCGGATGACCACATCGGCGGATCAGCGGTGAAGGTGAGCGCCGGTACGTCGGCCACCGTGAAATTGACGCAGTGGTTATCGATGTCCGGCGTCACGTTCCGGGCGGCGCCTCCGGACGCGGGCATGACCCATACGTGCATGTTATGGTGGAAGAACTCGCCGCTTTTGCCCATGTGCCCGACGAAGGCGAAGTGCCTGCCGTCCGGTGACCAGGAGTAGTTGAGGACCGGGCCGCGACGTCTGGTTATTTGTTTGATCCGACCGCCCTTGCTGGGGACGGTGAAGATGTCGGCGTTCTCGATCTCGCGGTCCGGATCGGGCAGGCGGTTGGACAGGAATGCGATCCGTCGGCTGTCGGGCGAAAACTGCGGGGAGAGATCATCGTGGTTTCCGTCCGTGAGCCGTACGGCTTTGCCTCCTCTCACGGGGATCACCCAGATGTGGCTGTACTGCCCGTTCCAGAATCCCTCACCGTCGTACTTGTAGAACAAGCGCGTGACGTGCTCATAGTCCGGTTGGGTTTCGAGCTGATCCTTTTTTTCATCCCGCTGGAGCTTCTCCCTCTCACTTTTGGCCTTCGCCGCGTAGCAGATGAGTTTGCCGTCGGGAGAGAAGGCGAAACTGCTGACGTCGTGGTCCTTGTCTGTAAGCCTCGTGGGCTCCCCTCCTTCCATGGGCAGCAACCAGATCGCACTACACTTGTCGCGGTTTGAGAGAAACGCCAGCGCCTTCCCGTCAGGTGACCACTCGGGCAGGGTGTCCATATGATGGCCTGCGGTGAGGCGACGCAACCTTCCGCCCTTGGCACCAACGAGGTAAAGGCTGGCGAAGTTCTTGTTTTTCCTTGGATCACCGCGTTTGACGGACAGGGCTACGCGTGAGCCATCCGGCGAAATGGCAGCCTGGTTGATGGTCCTGAGTCGAAAAAGATCCTCGATCGTGATTCGGCGTTTGGACGCGGGCAATGCGATCCTCCTTGTCAACATCGGGGGCGAGAGTCTGCACCATCGGTCTCAAGGGTCAGATCGTAACGCCCGCGCAGGAGGGTTCAACCGCATCGGGCGCAAGAAGAAGCCGGCGGCGGCGCTTCCGGCGGCTTTGATGAACAGAAGGGGGCGGTGGAAGCAGTGTTTACCCGGGAAGGACCTTTCAGAGCGCTGCCCCTTACTCCTCGCCCACGAGTTTCTTGAATCTCGGATCGTCGCGAATCTGGTCGAAGTGCGGATCGGACTTGGCCCGCTCGAGGTTCTTCTCATTGAGCTCGATGGCTTGCTCCAGTGAGGCGAGCGCCGCGTCAACATGCCCGAGGACCGCGTAGGCGTCGGCCAGGCGGTAATGGGCATCGTCCAATTTCGGATCGCGCTCGATGGCCTTACGGAATGCTTCCGCCGCTGCCTCGGGCTTTTGTTGAACCCAGAACGCCTTGCCCATTTCGTGAGGATATTGCGCCGTTTTCGTATCGAGCTCATAGGCCTGGCTGTAGTGTCTGACCGCAGCTGGCAGATCGTCTTTCATGAAGTAAACCCGGGCAATCCGTCCGTGGAACAAGGCGTTGTATCGATCGAAGGAAATGGCCCGTTCATAAGCCTCGATGGCATCGTCGAGCTTTTTCTGGGCGGTTAAAACATCCCCCAAGGCGACGTAGGCCATGTCGAACTGATTCTCCAGTCGAATGGAGGTCTGCAAAGCTTCGGCGGCTGCTTCTAAGTCACCTGTTTCGTGGAGCGCGAGCCCCAGGTTGTATTGCAGGCGGGCGTTTTCGGGATTCAGCCTTGCGGCGGCCTGATACTCAGCCGCCGCGGTATGGGCATCTCCCTTGGCTTGGAAGATCATGCCCAATGCGGCATGCGGGTTGACCAGATTGGGATCAAGCTCCGAGGCCCTTCGACACGCTGCCTCAGCGGCAACGAGCGTGCCTTTGGCATGCAGCGCCTGACATAAGTTGTCGTAGGCGTTGGCGAAGCCCGGATTGATTTCGATGGCCTTGCGGAAGGAAGCGATGGCCCCATCCGTGTCACCTTTTTTCCTCAGGATGAGCCCGAGCTCATTGTGTGCGTCTTTGTTTTGCGGGTTGAGTTCGATCGACCGTTGGTACGCGCTCATGGCTGCCGGCAAGTCGCCCTTGAGGGCAAAGACGGCGCCGATCCCGTAGTGCAGGTCGGCGTTCTGCGGGTCGAGTTCGAGGGCCGTCCGGCAGTGCTCCAGCGCTTCGTCTAACTCGCCCGCCTGGAGAAGTCCCCGGGCCAACTGAGCGTGGGCCTGCGCGTTGTTCGGGTCTTGGGCTACGGCTTGGCGCAGCGCGGGCAACATGTCCTTGAGCTGACTCCTGCGGATGGAGGGTTGACCCTCCGCCGCGGATGCGCCGGTTTGAGCTTCCACAGTGCTGTCCGGTTGTGGCGGTCGCGTTGTTTGAGACGCCCGCTGCGCGGCTGTCGCCTGAGGCATCTGAGCAGACGGCTCTTCACTGGGAGCGGTCGACGAGGCCGGAGGCTGGGTGTTGGTGGTCTGGCTCGACGCCGTCCGGTCAGATGACGTCTGGCCGGCAGGGGTGCCGGCCGCAGAAGGCTCCGGTTCGGCAGGTTGCGATTCCCGCGTCCGTTCGCAACTGAGGCTGCAGAACAGCATGATCGCTGCAACAGCCGCGGGCCCGGCAGACAGAAGCAAACGGGACTTCGAGTTCTTTCTTGTCATGATCGGCGATGCTCCTCCGCTAAAAAGACTTCTTCTTGTCCGCAGCGGCCCCTGATTTTGGTGGCCCCTATGTGAAACGAGAGGTCAAGGCGCCTCTTCGAGAGGTGCGATCATAAGCTCATCCGGCTCGGAAGCCACCGGCCTTGTGTATCAAACGCGCAAAAAGAATTCCATCAGCTCGTATCCGGGGTCGATCTGAAGGTTGCTTTTGGCGGCAGCCTCCTCAGAGAACGGCCTGCCGAGCACCGGCTGGATTGCGTGGCCCGCCAGACAAAACGGTGGTGGCTCTGCCGTGTGGATCTTCTTCAACACCGGGGTCGGATGATCCGGCACCACGAGCACGCGCCAAGGGGCGTTCTTCCTGAGGGCTTCGAGGATCGGGCCCACGATGTGCTTGTCGATGCGTTCGATGGCTTCGATCTTCGCCTCCACGTCGCCCTGGTGACCCGCCTCGTCCGGTGCCTCGATGTGGACGATCACGAGGTCGTACTCCCTGATGGCGTCGACCGCGGCTTTGCCCTTCGCAACATAGTCGGTATCGAGATAACCGGTCGCCCCTTCCACGCGGATGTCCTGCAGGCCGGCACTCAGTGCGATACCGCGGATCAGGTCCACGCCCCCGATCAACGCACCTCGCACGCCGTAACGGGCTTCGAGTGTCTCCAGCGGTTTGGGACGGCCTTGTCCCCATAACCAGATGTCCGTGGCCGGGTTTTCGCCGAGGTCTTTGCGAACGCGGTTCAGTTCGTGCTCGGCCAGCAGGGCGTGCGCCTGCTCCATGATTTCTCGGACCCGGTCGGAGCCACGGCCCTTGGGCAGGCGCGGCTCCACGGGCTGCTGAGGGAAATCATGCGGCGGTGTGCAGGTCAGGTCGAAATCATCCGCGTTAGAGACGATCATCAGATTGCGATACGAAACGCCGCTGTAGAACTTGCAGTGCTCGCCGCCGACATGTGTATTCAAATCTTCAATCAACTGGTTGGATTCTGTCTGAGTGATGTGTCCGGCCGTGAAGTCCTCCATTCTACCGTCGGCGATGGTGACGAAGTTGCATCGAAAGACCATTTGCCCGGGCATAGTGGTGATGCCTCGAGCGACGGCCTCCAAAGGAGCACGGCCGGGGTAGTGCTTGGCCGGGTCGTAACCGAACAGGCTCAACGTAGCCACGTCGCTCGCGGGCGTATGCCCTTTGGGCACCGTGACCACCCGGCCCTGCCGACCATGGACCGATATCCAATCCATGTTAGGTTTCCTGGCCACAGCCAATGGCGTCCGCCCGTCCAGCACTGGGACAGGCTCATCGGCGGCTCCGTCCGGGAGAACCATCGCGTACTTCATGACGCTTCACATCCCATAAACCAGAGCTATCCACCGGGGACGGACCTGCTGCCTCTGACGGCAGGCCCCGGCGCGCCGGGGGACTCATGCCGGATCATCCGTCAGCCGCCGCAGTGCGTCAACCTGCCGGATGGCCCTCTCAATAGGCCGGGGCAGGGCGCCCAGAGATGATGGCGCGATCAGATGGACACCAAAGGCGGCGCGAAAGGCTGTACTAGCTCACGACGAGCAGGTCATGCGGGTACGACTACGGCTTTGGGTCTGATAAAGGGGAAACGTCGTTCCACTCATCATCCCGCGCTAAGTCAGCTCCTTCTCAGAGACGATAACGAGCGCGTGACCGCGCCCTGGCAACATTCCTTTGTCGATCACCTGGTGCATGCTGAAAGCGCCGAAGGTGGTTGGGGTTATCGGCCTGCGGCACCTCCGTCTGCCGAGCCAACGGCCCTGGCCTGCCTGGCACTCGGTGGGCAATGCTCAGAATCGGAACCCGGCGCGCCGGGGTCGAGGGGGTTGGCCTCGCTCGCCCGGTCACAGCATGTTGACGGCGGCGTCCCGGTTTCAGCAAAGATAAGCGGGCCCTGCTGGCCAACTGCCCTCGCTGTGCTCGCGTGGATAAGAACAACGCCTTTACTCACCGGGTCCTACTCCGATCACGTAGGCCGCGGCGTGCGGTGGCTCCTGAAGACAGAGGGACGCAAAATGTCGCCCCGGCCCGACATCTTCGGGCACGATCGCACACTCGTCGGCTGGTCGTGGGTCGTTGGCACGCACTCCTGGGTGGAACCCACGGCTTATGCTGTCATGGCTCTGCGAGCGGCCGGGAAAGCGGACCATCCCCGCGTACGTGAGGCCGTTGAACTACTGTGGGATCGGGCATTGTCCGACGGCGGTTGGAACTACGGTAACACGCGCGTGTTCGCCAACCGATTACGCCCGTTTCCGGCGACGACCGGCATCGCCCTGGCCGCCCTCGCCGGCGAGCCCCGGCGCGCCGGGGGTTCGCGGATCGAGGCCGCCATCGCCTACTTGCTTACTGAGCTGCGGCAAATCCGATCCCCGCTGTCGCTGGCGTGGGGCCTGATCGGCCTGGCGGCGTGGGACGCCTTCCCGACAGAGGCCTCGGGCTGGTTGGCAGAATCTGCCCGTAGCGTTGCCATCAACACCATCGGGCCACATGAGGCGGCACTGATGCTGCTTGCCGATGCTGAAGGCGCACCGTTGAACCTCATCGCAGGAGGAGGTGACCACCATGAATGAGGACCGCCTGGCGCACGCGCCTTCGCCTCGTCGCATGCTGTCCCGGCGCGAAGTGCTCGGTATGGGAGGAGCCTTGCTGCTCGGCGGGAGCATTGCAGGTGTCCTCGTGGAAGGAGCGCGCCGCGAACATGGATGGCATGCGGAGGTCTTCATCGGGAGGGCCGATACCTATGAAGCGGATCTCATCGCCATCGTCGCTGACGGTCTCCGGGCGCTGGGCGTCACTCAGCAACGGATTCGCGGTAAACGCATTCTCCTGAAACCCAATCTGGTGGAGACGGCCCGCGGGGAAAGCCACATCAACACCAATCCGGCCGTGGTCGTCGCTGCGTCAGAAGCCTTCAAACGGCTCGATGCTCGGGATGTGATCGTGGCTGAGGGCCAGGGGCATCGTCGCGACAGTCGGCTGGTTCTCGATGAATCGGGGATGGGCCGGGCCCTCAAGGAG
>CP070718.1:3407244-3424175 GCA_020350565.1 Phycisphaerales bacterium | reverse complement strand
CCTCGAGCAGTCATCTTTCCGGAACGGCCTTCCCGATCCAAGCTGAAACGGCCTCCGTCGCCGTGAACCATGTCCATTTACCCGCTCCGACGCAGGAATCCCGTCCCCGATGCCTCGGTGAGCACGATCCCGGTGCGTTTTCGCCTGTTACCCATTGGATGCCCTTGTCAAATTGGTCGGAAACCCTTGAATCATAGAGGCAAACCGCACCTATCATGCCATCCAGGACAACTGCATCCGGGAAAGGCGGGTTGAATCACTCCCCTCTTGTGGCTTGTCGGCCGAGTGTGTCGTCTTGGCTTTTGCTTTCCTAGTCGTCGCCACATTCACGTCACATTGTGAAACTACGCGCACCGCCAGACACGCCACTTGTTATCGCCGTATACAGAAAATATTATCCTGAACTCTTTATTCACGCGCCCAAACGCCCGGCGCGTGGCCCTTTGCTTGATCCTGGGCATGTTACGGGCAAGCGGAAGGCTGCACAACAACAAAACTCATGCCTATCAGAAAGTCTCTCTGACGCGTTTGTAATTGGCGACATTAAAAGTCGTGCTTCTTCTAGAACACATTAGACAGCTGGTTTTGGGATGGCGGGCTCTCCATGAAGAACTCCAATACGACAGGGCCTCACCTCATTGAGTGCCAGAGCATGTCATCGGGAGAGGGATGCCTCAGCCGGCCTGTCCCGATACGGAGCATCGGCTGCTGCCGGTCGCTTCGGGGACACGATCCAAACCGATCCGCGGTCTTGAGGGAGGAACGTCCTTGTGGATCGATGCGTCACGTGGCGATACGGCCGAGAACCGTGCTGTACGTCCCCCGGCAGCATTCGGCTACGTTGGGCCAAGCCTCGGATGTTGCGGCTCAGTTACGAGCGAGGGCGGCGGCGCGGCTCAGCCACCGCCTGCTCCTGCACCACGCGCAGGCATTGGCACGGGATGCGTGCTCCTCCCGGCCCCGAGGATGATGGGGCGGAGGTCTTGGAGCCTGCCAAAGGTCGCGGACGTTTCGTTTGAGGCGACGAGACATCAGCCGTCAAGGAACTCGGCGATGGCCGCATACTCCGCGTCGGTCAGATCAATGGGAACGTGCGAGGGGCCGGCCACGCCCGCACTTAACTCCTCGCCGGACATGCCGGTGATGTCGGGTGCGAAGCCGCTGGCGCCATCCGCGCCATGGCACGCAGCACAGTTGTCGGCCATCAGTTGCGCACCGTCCAGCTCGCCGCCGCCGTTGCCACCGTTGTCACCGTTGTCACCGTTGTCACCGTTACCGCCGTCCACGCCGTTGCCGTTGTCGCTATCTTGGTCCCCGTTCACATCATCCGTTTCTTCGCAGGCTTCGGCAATGGAATTGGCCGCTTCGGTTAGCGCCAGGTCAACGATGGTCTGCCCGGTGGCGGCAAAGGCCTGCAACAGAACGTCGTTTACGCCGGAGCCGCAGCCTCCGGCCACAATGAGCAGGAGAATAAGAACGGCCAAGGGGGGCGTTTGTCTCATTCGGCGGCTGAGGGCTTTACCTGCTTTTCTACTTGCAGCAATCATCGTGTGTCTCCGAACGATAGGGAGCCGTTGATTACGAACCACACTGCACGATACGCGGCTTCAGCGGTCCGTTCTAGCCGAAGTGTGCATCGTGACAAGCGGAGCAGTTCTTGATGTCCTCCTCCTCGTGGGCCTCGCTCACGTCGTCTTCATCGTGGCACTCAATGCAGGTTTCATAGACCGGCATCTTGAGAAGATGCAAATGCACGCTGCGATGAGGGAGATGGCAATCCGCGCAAGCTCCTCCAGACACGGCGTCGTGCTTGACCTCGTCACTGAAATACCTTGGGTGACACGCTTCGCACTGTTCCGTTGCGTCCTCCCGCATGTGCATGCGCCGCTGCTGATCATGGCACTCCAGGCATGCCCGCTGGGTGAACGGCGCGTGGACCGACTGGAACTGCGAAGGGGGAAGTTGGAGCTTTTCCGGCTTCGCGACGGATTCTCCCTGGTCTGCCACCTGCCCGGCAGCGGGCGTCTCTGCGGCAGGGATTTCGAAGAAGAAGTGCATCATGCGGTCGCGGGCGGCCTGCGAACACCCCAACGCCGCAATGCCCAGCACAGGTAAAATCATCCACACCATCCGGTTCATGGCACACCTTCCTTGGTGAAGGCGACATCGGCATGCAGTTGTCGAACACGGCAATTAGCATACCGTCGTATCCTCACGGATCAACACTTTTTCCAAGGAGGGGCGGTGGCGGGCTGCGGAAGAAAGTGCGGCTGCCGGGCTTCCTCGCCTGCATCGTGCCAAGGCGTCTCCTTTTTGATCTTGAAGTTCACTTTATTGTTGCCTTCCTGCTCTTGATCTGCTATACGGGCGATACCTCATGCAAATGGGACGGGCCATGCAGCGCCGTCAGGCCCGCATGGCCTTTGGGTGGAAGCGACAACAAGGTGTACGAGGAGCGGCGCGGTCAGGATGCGACACCTCAACGCTCTTTCCCCAACAATTCTTACGTTCCTGGTCCTGTCGATGCTCTTGCTGCCGGTCCACGCCGCTGGCGAAGACGAGCCGCAGCGCCAAAGTTCAGGCTTGTTCACCCTGAACCGCTTCGACGCCTACCTGGAGTTCGAAGCCGATGGGGACTACCGGCAGGTTGATTATACGGCCCGCACCGGCTACCCGCGTGATCGAAGACAGCGCAATCGCCAATACGGCTTCCAGGAAGCGGTCGGTTTCACCTTCGACGGCTCTTTCATCAGCCCGGACGTCGTCTCGTACAGTGCGGATCTGAGCTTTGCCCTGACGCAGGATCGCTACAAGGAATCGCTCGAGGCGTCCAGCCAGTCGGACTACGACAACGGCTACCTGATCCAGTATGACCTGCGTTTCGACTTCTTCCGAGGGGAGAAGATCTCGGGCTCGGTCTATGGCTTACGGCAGGACAACCGGATCAATCGTCTCTTTCAGCCGACGCTCGACGAACGCCGCACCGGCTTCGGAACGAGTTGGACGTACGCCGACGACGAGCTGCCGATGGAGTTGAGTTACGACTACCTGCGGACCGATCGCGACGGCAACCGGGACGACCGCGACGACGAGCTGTACACCGAGCATGTCTTGCACTACGGCCTGAGCTGGATTCTGGACGACCATCACCGGGTGAAGTTCTCCTACGAGCACGCGGACACCAAGCAGGAGTTTCAGGGCACATCCGGCGAGTTCGAGACCGATCGCGATCTGTTCGTTCTGGATCATCAGTTGGAATTCGGGGACGACTATGAGCACCTCTTCCAGACGTTGGTGCACTGGCAGGAAGAGACCGGCGATTTCGCCCGAGATCTGGCCGAGATCGGGCCGCAACTGATCCTGCGGCACAGCGACGCGCTCCAAACCGCGTACAAGTACCAGTTCAATCGTGAGCGCTACGAGGGCCTCGATATCCAGACGCATCGGGCGGACTTCCAGCTCACGCATCAGATTCACTCGAACCTCACCACCACGCTCGACGTGTTCGGCTTGTACGAAGACATTGAAAAGGACGTGGACACCACGCAATACGGTGCTTCGGTGGATTGGCAGTACAACCGACGGAACCGCTGGGGCCACTTGTACGCCAACCTGGCACTGGCGTATGACACGGAGCGCGTGCGTGGAGATGATGGACGCCGATTGGTGCTTGACGAGGCCCACACGTTTCAAGATCCGCTCGACGTTATCCTTCGTAACCGCAACGTAGTGTTCACCAGCATCCTGGTGACGGACACGACCAATCGACGTCTCTTCCAGCGAGGCCGGGACTACGTTGTTTACCAGCAGGGCAACGTCACGCGGATCACACGCGTACGGAGCGGCAACATTCCGGACGGCGAGACGATCCTGGTGGACTACCAGTACCGGACGCCGGCCGACGGGACGCTCGACACCATCCGTGTGGACTTCAGCCTGGAGCAGCGGTTCAACAACGGGCTGACGCCGTATTATCGTTTTGCCTACCGCAATCAGGAGGACGACGATATTACGCTCGGCTTCCCGAGGCGAACCGACCGGACGGACCATCATCGGCTCGGCGTGACGTACGAGGCCGGTCGTTTTACGCTCGGCGCGGAATACGAGATTTTCGATGACACCATTGAGCCGTACGATGCTTTTCACCTGGATGGCTTACTCCACATCATTCAGAAGCGCGACCACATGTTGGACGGTTCCGCGCATCTGTCGCGCTTTTTCTTCGAGGGCGGTGTCGACGATCGCAACGTGACGCTGATCGATGTGGAGCTTGATCATAACTGGCAGTTGACCGAGTCGCTCTCAACGGTGGAGCGTTTGGCTTATCGCTACCAGAATGACTCGATTGACGGCATCACGCATAGCTGGGATGCGCGGATCGGCTTTGAGTGCATCGTGGGCGATCTGACCAGCGAACTGACGCTCGAGTACGATCGCCTGGACCTCTCCGGAAGCGAGGAAGAGGATTACGGGGTATACTTCAAGATCAGACGGGACATTCGCGATGTGTTCGCGCTTCGCTGATCTTTGGCGCTTCGCTTTATCGGTTGCGTTGCTGTTGACCACGGCATCGTTCGGCTGCGCGCGCCCGAAGGGCATCCTGTTCGAGCCGATCGATCCACCGCGTGTCTGGCCGCCGCCGCCCGAACAACCGCGTATCCGTCTGCTCGGCACGATTTCCGGTAGCGAGGACCTGAAAGCCGCGCAATCCGGCAGAGAGGTTCTGGCGGGGCTCTTGCGGGGTCCCCGGCCGCCCATCAAGTTTTCCGGGCCTCATTCGGTGGCCGTGCGAGAGCCGAACGTCCTGGCTGTCGCGGATACCAAGCTGGCCGCGGCCCACGTGATCGACCTGGATCAGCGGACGCATCTGCTGGTGCACGGTTGGGACGAGGAACGGTTGGCCTCACCCGTCGGTGTGACATGGGTCGGGCAGCGCCTGTTCGTAACCGATGCCAAGCGGCATGAGGTGATCGAGTTGGACGACCAGGGCAGGTTCCGCCACCGGTTCGGCGCGGATGCGCTCATACGCCCCGTTGGAATCGGCTATGCGCCGAAGCGCGAGCAGCTCTATGTGGTTGATGGTGGGGCTCATCAGTTGAAGGTTTTTGATCTTGACGGCCGGGGGGTCGGCACCATCGGTGGTCCCGGCTCGGAGCCCGGGGCTTTCAACTATCCGACCCACATTTGTGTTCACGGGGATCGCCTGTTGGTGGCCGACAGTGGCAACTCCCGCGTTCAGTTGCTTGACCTCGATGGCGCCTGCATCAGCGTCTTCGGCCAAAAGGGCGACGGCGCCGGGGATTTCTCTCTGCCCAAGGGCGTGGCCTTCGACAGTGATGGACACATCTACGTTGTTGACGCACACTTTGAAAACGTCCAAATCTTCAACACCGAGGGACAGTTGCTCTTGGCCTTCGGACAGGAGGGGCGTGAACTCGGACGCTTCTGGCTGCCGGCCGGTCTGGCGATCGATTCAAAGGACCGAATCTGGGTCGCGGATTCCGGCAATCGGCGCCTCCAGGTGTTCGAGTACATAAGGAGCGCGTCATGATGAAGCTGCGCGTTCTGTGGTTGTCTTTTCTGGCTTATGCCTTCGCTGCGGCGTCGGTGTCGGCCGATGAGTCGATCGTGAACTCCAAGCACGATCTGTCCTCGCGCGGTCCGGGTCCGATCCGTGCGGTGAACGAGACGCAGGTTTGCATCTTCTGCCATACACCGCACAACGCCTCGCCGCAAACCGCGTTGTGGAACCGGGTGAATCCTCGTGTGTACTACCGCATTTATGACAGCTCGACGACCGACGCGCGGATCGATCAGCCGTACGGCCCGTCGAAGATGTGCCTGAGTTGCCATGATGGTTCGATGGCTCTGGGCGAGGTGCTGAGCCTGCCCGCGACGCATCCGATCGTCATGACCGCCCGAACCATCCCCCCGGGCACCAGCGACCTGACGAACGATCTGTCTGATGATCACCCCATCGGTTTCAAGTATGACCGGGCTTTGTCCAACGCGGATCGGCAGATTCGTCCACCTCAGGTGGTCACGAAGGAGTTGCCGCTGGGCGTCCACGGTGGCCTGCACTGCACCACCTGCCACGACCCGCACAACAACCAGCTCGGCAACTTCCTTCGCATCTCCGACCAGATGTCGATCATCTGCGTAAGTTGTCACGACATGCAGGGGTGGGAGCTGTCGACCCATGCCACGAGTCGGAAGCGAACCACCGGCCGCTCCGTCGATCCACAGGAACGCCTGACCTATGGCAATGTTCGCGATAACGGCTGCGCAAGTTGCCATAAGATTCATTCCGCGCTGCAGCGCGAGCGACTGCTGCGGTTCCAGCGCGAGGAAGACAACTGCCTCAATTGTCACAGCGGGGCAGTTGCTGGCTTCAACATCGCCGCCGACATCCGTAAGCGTTCGGCGCACCGCGTTGATCGCTTCCGTGGCATCCACGATCCGACCGAGTATCCCTTCACCATGCGGCGGCATGTTGAATGTGCTGACTGCCACAACCCGCATGCCGTGTATCACAATCCGTTCGGCGCGGTTCGCGGCACCCTGGGCCAGACGGTGAAGGGCCCCTTGATGCACGTCTCCGGCGTGACCATCTCGGGGCGGGAAATCGAAGACGCCAGGCTGCAGTATGAGGTTTGCTTCAAGTGTCACGCAGACGGTCTGGCCAGGCCGCGCGATCCGCTCGATCGCCAGATCACCCAGACGAATACCCGGCTGGAGTTCCAGCCTTCGAATCCGTCGTTCCACCCTGTTGCGGGTCCACGGCGCAATTATGATGTTGTAAGCCTCATATCGCCGCTTCGCGTGGGGAGCATCATTACCTGCACCGACTGCCACAACAGTGACAACGCTCGCTCCGCCGGCGGCAGCGGCGCCAACGGCCCGCACGGCTCCATCTACGAGCCGCTGCTCGTCGACAATTACGATACCGACGACTTCACGTCGGAAAGCGCACAGGCTTACGCCCTCTGCTACAGGTGCCACAGCCGTGAGAGCATCCTGGGAGATGAGAGCTTCTCTCGTCATCGTCGGCACATTGTCGACATCCGCACCCCATGCAGCGTCTGCCACGACGCCCACGGTGTCTACCGCGGGCAGGGCACCGCCATCAATCACAGCAATCTGATCAACTTCGACCTCTCGGTGGTGTCCCCTGCAGACACGCCCGAGGGGCGGGTACTCGAGTTTGAAGACACGGGCCGGTACGAAGGCACTTGCACGATGGTGTGCCACGGCTTTACGCACATCCGGTTTCCGTATTCGAACACATCACGTGGCGCGGCGAAGACCGCAAATCAAAGGTCGCTGCGGCGGGGAGGTTTCCGATGATACAGTCGATCGCTGTCGGCGCTTCGATCGGTCTGGCGTTACTCGCTCTTAGCGGCCTGGGAACGCCGGGGCTGGAGGGATCGAAGCACGATTTCTCTCATGAGGCGTGGGCGGGGGAGGACCTGTGCAGCGCCTGTCACACGCCGCATCGGTCGGAGCCGCCCAAGTCTGCGCCGGTTTGGGACCAGCAGGCCGATCTGTCACGAACGTTCGGCGCAACTGCGGAGGATCGAGGCCTGCCCGGCCCGGGCACATTGTCTTGTCTGCGATGTCACGACGGGACGATCGCCTCGGAGGCCATTACCGGCGTCGGTGGCGGCCGGTTCATCCACAAGCAGGATCCCGGGCTGTTCCGTACCGGGCATGGTCAGACCGACCACCCGGTTGGCGTTCAGTACCCACGAATCGACATCGGCAGGAAGTACCATCCTCTGGCCTCGGTGGTTGCGAAGGGCACGATTCCCCTTCCAGACGGCAGGGTCGAGTGCATCTCATGCCACGATCCGCACAATGAGGCGGGCGTGGACGCGATGCTGGTGATGAGCAACGCGCGTAGCACCCTGTGCCTGACGTGCCATAGGAAATAGCATGGGTTCGAGTGCTCTGATGAGAAGGATGCTTCGAGGGAGCGTATGTTGCTGGGCGGCCGCGGTGATCTTCGTCTGCGCGGGCTGTGCGTCGTTTCGCATCGAGGCCGACCCCGTGTACTTCCCCAAGCCGCCCACCCAGGCCCGCGTGGTGCACATCAAGTCCTTCAACAGCCTGTACGATCTTGTTGAGCCGTCTTTGAGTTTCGCCGAGCGGTTGCGTGGGGCGGTGAGCCCGTATGTCTCCGTACCGGCAGGCATCGCGTACGGCGCTGGGCACGTGTACGTTTGCGACGTCGGACTGAACGTCGTCCACGATTGGGACTTGAGCACGGGCAGGGGTCGGCGGCTCGGAGAAGAGGGCGAATGCACCCTTTCCAAGCCGGTGGCCGTGGCGGTTGGCGAGGACGGCACGGTCTATGTGGCGGACACCGGCCTGTCAGCGGTGGCCGTTTTTGATGTGGAAGGCAATCTCACGCGGACCATTAAGGTGCCGGACCGTGAGGCCTATCGCCCGGTCGCCGTCGCGGTTCGCGAAGGCAAGCTCTATGTCGCCGACGTCGCCAATCACTGCGTCGATGTGATCTCGACGGCCGACGATAGTCTCGTTGCGGTCCTGGACGGCACGGGGAGTGAGACGGGTCGCCTCCACTACCCGACCGGCGTGGCCACCTGCACCAAGGGCAATATCTACGTTTCGGAGATGTTGAACGCCCGCGTTCAAGTGTTCAATACGGAGCACAAGGCCGTGCTGAGCATGGGCGGCCTCGGTGACCGCTACGGTGATATGGGCAAGCCCAAGCACTTATCGGTCGGGGCCGACGGTGTGATCTTCATTGCGGATGCGGAGTTCGCACACATCCACTTGTTCAATGAACAGGGCCAATTGCTGATGCTGCTCGGTGGACCGAAGGACGGCCCGGGCGGCACGCCGATGCCGATGGGGGTGGCTGTGGCCGAGGAACTGCCCGAGGGCATAAGGCAGCTTGTACCGGCGGATTTCGAGGCCAAGTACTTCCTCTTCGCCACCAACACCGTCGGGAGCCATCGCCTCAGCCTCTTTGCCGTGGGCACAGGTCGATAGTCTTCCGCGATGCGCACAGCGGACCACGTCTGACAGGGCACGCAATGCCCAGGTGCCTCTTTTTTCCCGACGCGTAAGAGGTTACCCGTCTGCAATGCTCGGAGAGTCTTGCCCGTGGACTGAGAGCGACCCGGCCGCGCCTTTTTCTTCGCCTGCCCGCCGTGGCCACGGGCACGCCGGACAACCGGTTAGTCCCTGAGCACGGCACGGCTGCATGAGCTTGACCCACCCACGCAGGTCTGGCCGGTTCTTTATGCCCCTTGGCCGGGTGTCAGTGCACTTCGGCGACACGAAAACCCGACGCTGTTGTTCTCGTTCGTCGGGTGGTTGTTGCGGTTGGACGCGTGGGGGTTGTCGTTGTTGTTGAACGACCCGTCATGCAGGCCGCGATACGAACCGTTAACGGGCGAACATCGTCAAGTCTGCCACCTGCGGTCGCAGTCTCAACCCCGTTCACGGGGCTTGCCCGGCGAAGCCGGGCTAACAGGCCAGTTCTTTTAGGACCGGTCGACGGGTGACCAACACCTTATTCTCACCCCCGACAACTACAGCCCGTTTCAACGGGCTTCAGGTCCGCCCCGGCGCCTCGAGGAGAACATCATGCCACGCAACGTCTACTCGGAAATCAATCTACATCTCACCTGGCACACCAAACACAATGCGCCTGTACTCGTCGATACGGTCGAGAGCCGGACACACCATTACCTCCGGCACCGTGCCCCGCAAACACCGGGCGTGATCGTCCATGAAGTCGGCGGGACCCCGGACCACGTTCATATGGCCGTCAGCATCCCACCGACCATGGTGATTGCCGAGTGGATTGGCCAGTTGAAGGGCGCCTCTTCCCACCACATCAACCACGAGATCTGCAATCGCAAGGTTCTCCACTGGCAGGACGGTTACGGAGTCGTAAGCTTCGGTAGCAAGGATTTGTCCTGGGTGGTTTCATACGTCCGTAACCAGAAGCAACATCATGCCGACGGCCAAACCCACGACCGACTGGAACGTACCAGTCGACCGGAGGACTCGTCCCCGGGGCTCGACCGCCCGCACGAGCCTCGCCGACGCGAAGAGCAAGCCCGTTAAAACGGGCTACAAACTACAAAGAAAGGGACAATTGCGCGGCGCTCTGCAACCAGGCCTATAAGGCCTGGCCTATCAGCCCGCCTGCGGCGGGAAAGGCCGCTGAAGCGGCCTGCTCGCGCGACGCCGAAGCGCGCTGGTGTCGGCGAGTGTCGGTATAAGCGCTTATCGCAGCCCGAAGATTCGAGCGTGACAGCGCGCTAGTGCTCCTTTCCCTGATAATCGCGGCGTTCGACGTCGACGCGGATTTTGTCGCCGTTCTTGATGAACAGAGGCACGCGGATCGTGAGGCCGCAGTTGAGCTTCGCTTCCTTCATGACGTTCGTCGAACCGCCCGCATGTTCCACGGGGGCCGTGTCAACGATTTCCAGAACCACGGTCGGCGGAAGCTGAAGACTGACGGGCTGCCCTTCGACCGCGAGAACTCGGTAGGTCTCCTCTTCCACCAGAAAATCGACGCTTCCTCCCAGCACGTCTGCACCAAAGGAAAACTGCTCGAAGGACTCGCTGTCCATGAAAACGCGATCTTCGCCCGCGCGGTATAGGAACTGCATCTGACGAATTTCAGTGGGAACCTCGTCGATCTTGCCGAGTTGGTCGAGCGTCCGTTCACTCAGGTGCCCGTCGCGCAGCGCCCGCATCTTGACATGAACGGTCGCTTTCTGCTTTCCCGTTTGGGCGGTTGAGAAGTCGGTGACGGTAAAGAGCTGCCCCTCGTGCCGAATCACCATGCCCCTGCGAAGCTGTTCGGTCGATGACATTGTCGATCTCCCGGTGAGATGCGTTGAAGCTTCAAAGCCTCTATTGACTCAGCCTCGAAGCGATGCGTCGATGTGCGACAAAATCGAAATGCTCAAGCGCCTCAAGGTTCTGCCGATCCCGAGAGAGGATCGTTGGTCCACTCAGCCGCACCAGCCTCCGATCACGGCGACACCCCTGCGGTTTGCGGATGTCCTTACCGTCTACCTGTTGCCGAGGCTCCTCAGCGGTGTCAACTGCCTGCATCCTAGCCGAAAACGTGCGGACTGTCACCGCACAATTCCGGCACGGTTGCCGTGTCGCCGGCCGGTTCGGCACCGGCTGCGTGGAGGAGGGCGTCCGGCGTCAAGACCGGCTGGAATGAGCCGGGCCTCGACATTTCGTGGACTATTCATCCCCGCGGGATTCGTGGATCTGCAATCCGAGCACCGTGATGTCGTCTCGAGGTGACAGGGAGCCCGCCTCCTGGTCGAGAGCCGCTTCGATCTTCAGCAGCATCTCCTCGATGGACAGATGGGAAACGGATTCGAACGCGGCCCGGTAGGCCGTCACGTCCAGGGCTTCGCGGCCGTCATGCTGAAATACCGTTTCGACCCCGTCGCTGAACACGAGCAGCTTATTACCAGGGCTCAGTTGCGTCGTTTGGGTCGGATAGTCTTCACCATGGTGAAGACCAAGAAGCCCGCCCTGGGATCGGAGTTCTGTGGAACCGTTGTCGTTGTCCAGCAAGATCGGATAGGGATGCCCGCCGCGCGCGTGATGAAGGATGAGGGTCTCCGTGTCGAGCAAGCCGTACCAAGCCGTAACGAACTGCGAGTTCGGCAACTGCTGCTCGACGAGGGCACTGTTAAGGTTTGCCAGCACCTCGGACGGAGAGCAGACCTCGTCGCGGTCACCGGAGGTCGTTCTTGGCACGATCGTTCGCTTGATGAACATTGTTAGCAAGCTTGCGGCCGTTCCATGACCGACCGCGTCCGCTACGTAGAAACCCACATGGCGCTCGTCTATCTGGAAGACGTCGTAGATGTCGCCCGAAACCCAGGAGGCTGGACGGTAGATCGCCGCGCACCTGAGGTTGAGGATGGGCTCTCTGAGCTTCGGCAGGAAGTCCCTTTGAAGCCGCGCCGCCAACCGCATTTCCTGATCCATCGCATAGAAATGCTGGTTGAGACATTTGCCCAGACGCTCCATATTGCGGATCTCGCGCTGCACCCGCTTGAGCAGCTTGTGATAGCGCTGGATGGTGGCCAGCCGTCCTCTCAGCTCGGCGAGCGTGATGTCGTGATCGATCGAATCAAGAAGCGATGCGTCGTCCAGGTATTTGCCCGGTGGCTGATCCCCAACGAGCAACGCCGCAATCCGTTCCGAGTCTGCAAAGCGAACCAGGTCCCTGAAGTGCTCCCATTCGTCGGGGCATGCGGATGCCTCATCCGGTTGTCCGATAACAAACGCATCGATTTCCGTGTCGTGAGCCGCCTTGATGGCTTCCTGGTAATCCGTGGCAATCCGGACTTTGCCGCCGAAAGCGTCGACGACCTCGGTCACTCCCTTCTCAAACTCGCTCGGTGGATTGACCAGGAGGACTTGCATTACGGCATTCGCTGGGGCTTAATCGAAGTCTCACGAAGGGGACGAGGACACACGTTCATTGCCCCCGCGGGCCACGGATGTGTCGCGCGGGGCCGACTCACAAGCTAGTCGTGAGTCGACGAGTTATCGGCTGGTCTTTAACACCGACTCGGGAATTTCGATCCGGTCGCCCTTTCGCAGCCCCAGTCCTATGAGGAGGTTGGCATTTACCTCAAGGGCGAAACGTGCAGGCCGCACAGAGGGGTACTGGTTGGGACGCACGTCGAGCGGGGTCATCGTATGTGTGGCCGTGACGATGCCCTCGGAGGTCATATACGCGATGTCGAGCGGGATGATCGTGTCCTTCATCCAGAAGCTGTGATACCGTTCATCCTCAAATACGAAGAGCATTCCACGATGGGTGCCGTCAGGGAGGTCGGCCATCTGGCCTGCGGTCACCTTCATCAGCCCGCGCTCCTGTGTTTCGGCAGTGTCCGCGATCCAGACCTCGAACGGAGCGCCCTTGATGGCAAGTCGTACGGTTTTCAGCTTATTTAGATCGTTCGGTTCGCTCGAGGCGCAGCCGTCAATGAAGGGCGTTATGAACATGACTGCTCCAAGGATGATGCCCAGCGTGCGTCTCATGCCTTCTCGTTCCTCGCCGAGCCGTCTGAATCGCTCGATGCCTGGCGAGCGCGCTTGATTTCCTTCCGCAGGGCCAACAAGGCCCTGCGCGTGTGCAGCAGATCCTTGAACGCGAGCGCGAACAGCCACACAACGAGCAGGAGCATAATAGCCCAGTAGGCCAGAAACACCTTGGGTGAATTTTCGGGTTCCATCAAATAGACGCCGCCGACGAACATCACGGCCAATACGAGGCAGATGGCCGCACCCAGCTTCCGCCAGGGCCTATGCCCGCCGATGCTGCCTGGCGCACCTCTTTTTTTCGTGGCCGCTGAGCGGAAGTACGTCAGTCCGACCCCTATTCCTGAAGCGAGAATCAATAAAGAAAGGAGCAACTTCACAACGGGCCGTTCCTCTCAATGGGCGCCCTGGGTCGCGCCCCGCCCAGCCGGCTGGTAGGTGAACAAGCCACCGGTCGGGTCTGCATCACCTTTTCAGAACATGGTAGCCGGCGTCAAGTGGACGGAAAAGGGCACGCGTCGTCCATCATTTCTGAAGAGAGCCGACAGATGTGCACACCACGTCCCTGGCGCGCGTTCGAGGAATCCTGCCAGGAGGTATGGCATAGAACTTGCCCATCTTGTACAAGTCTCTTGACTGGCTCGCACCATCCGTCGGTCGAGCCTGCTCGGTTATGCTGATCGCGAGCCGGGCACGGGGGAATGACGGGCTGGGAAATGATTTCGAGCGAGGAACCTGAAGGGGGAGGACGTCACATGGGCCGAAGTGTTTTGGCAAGCCTTCTGATCGGTTGTTTGGTGTTTGCCGGGGCGCCTGCGTTTGCGGGCCCGTCGGAGGAGGCCGCTCAGGCCTTCGCTGACGGCAAGGCGCTATTAGCCAAGGCCGATTTCGAGGGTGCCCTCGAGGCGTTCAAGAAGGCCGCGAAAACCGATGCCAACAAGCCGGATTACAGGGAGCATTACGCCGTCCTCCGGCAGATCGTCAAGCTTCGCCAGCGGAGCGCGGAGGAGACGGATGAACAACGATGGCTGGAGATGGCCCAGGCGCTGCGCGCCTTCTATCACGAGCAAGGCCTTTACCGTGAAGCGCTGCCTTTGGACCGTGAAATCTATCGTCGAGAGCCCGGCTCGCACACGGTCGCTCAACTCGCAGAGACCCAGCTTGCGCTGAGGATGAACTCGGAGACGGTCGCGCTACTGTCGGATCTGCCGAAAGAGCAGCGGACCGAACGGACAAAAGTGCTGCTCGGGCTGGCGTACGCTCGTCAGGGTCGCACGGAAGACGCTGCGTCCATCGCCGACCAGGTATCCGTGAAGGCATGCGCGGGCCCTGACACGTTCTTCGAGCTGGCGTGTCTGCATGCCCGAGTCGGCGAGAACGACGGTGCTCTGACGGCGATGACCAGGTCTTTCGAGTTGACGCCGCCGAGTGATCTCGAGGACCGGAAGGCCGACGCGAGGAGTTGCGAAGATCTGGCCGGGCTGGCGCAGACGCCCGAGTTCGCGGCCGCGCTAAAGACCGAATCCAAGGTGAAAGAGTCGGGTTGCAGCGGAGGCACGAGCTGCGGTAAGTGCCCGAAGCGCGGCGGATGCAGCAACAAGAACAAGTAGCGTCCGTTCCGCCCAAACGTAGCGTGCGCACTCGACGCAACACGTTACTCCAATCGGCAATCCGAAACCCGCCGTCGATACGCGTCAGGCTTGCGTTGACATGAAGACGACGAGACGCGCAGTGCAGTTCGCCTTCCTGGCGCTGACCATCGGCGCCGTCTTCCTTTTTCAAGGCAACGCGGAGCAATGGTGTCCCTTCGGCGGCGTCGAAGCGATCTACACGTACTTCGCCGAAGGCAACATGCTCTGTTCTCTGGGTGTGACGAATTTCTACATCCTCGGCGCGGTGTTGCTGATCACGCTGCTCACGCGGCGCGCATTCTGCGGCTACATGTGCCCTGTCGGCACCCTCTCCGAGTGGGTTCAGCGCGGGGCGGTGCGGATCGGCATTCAGCCATGGAGTGTACCGCCGCGTCTCGATCGCACACTGGCACTTCTGAAGTACCCGGTGCTGACCGTCATTCTGTTTTTGACGTGGCGGGCCGCCGAACTGATCTTTCGGGGCTTCGATCCATGCTATGCACTGATCAGCCGGCACGGCGAGGACATCACGCTTTGGGCCTACGTGGTGGCAGGCGTGATCGTGCTGGCCTCCTTCGTGGTCATCATGCCGTTCTGCCGCTGGCTTTGCCCGCTGGCCGCGGTGCTGAACCCGTTTTCGCGCTTCGGACTGACGCGCGTCAAACGCGACGACAGCGCCTGCCTCGACTGTGGCATGTGTGCGCGTGTGTGCCCGATGGCGATTCCAGTCGACAAGGTCAGCGAAGTGACGGCCGCACGCTGTTTGTCGTGTATGAATTGCGTTGAAACCTGCCCCGAACGTTCGAGCGGAGCAGTGCATTGGGGCCCGCCGAGGCGTTTGGGCGGCGCCTGGCCCGGGGGCGTTGTCGTGGCGGTGCTGCTCTGCTGCACGGCGGCCGCCGTCGCTGCCAGCTACTTGGCACCGTTTCCGTCGTTCATCAAGACGCGAGGCGAACCGTCGCCGGCTACTGCGACGGTTGAGCTGCAAATCCACGAACTCACGTGCCGAGGCCGCGGGAACCTGCTGATGTACTACCTCGAGCGCGACGACATGTACGAGCTGTCGGGGTACTTGAAGCTCGAGGCGTGGCCCGGCCCTGGTGCCGCTCCGGCACGAGTCACGTACGATCCTTCTCTTACTGACGAGGCTTCCATCAGAGAGGCCGTCACCGAGCCGTACTTCGATCGCGAGGCAACCGTCTGGCGTCCCTCGCCCTTTGCCATCGAAGGCTACGACCCATTTGGCCTGGATGACTGACCGACACTGCTCTTCTGTGCGCCCCTCCCTAAAGGTCGGCTGGGTGGCCCATCTGCCGGGGAGGCAGGGGACTCCGTTGCTTTGACATTGACCTCCGCCGATCCAACCGAACAATACGCACATATGGTCATGGGGAAGCGTTGATCCTGGGAGACAGGGCCTTTGCCCGAAACCATCCTCCCTCAAATTGCGGGCATCATCGTGCTGGGTGCGGCCGCTCAATGGCTGGCCTGGCGTGCGGCCCTCCCTTCGATTCTGCTGTTGCTGCTTTGTGGTCTCATCGCCGGGCCCGTCACCGGGTGGCTGAACCCAGACGAGTTGTTCGGTGATCTGATTACGCCCGCCGTCTCCATCGCCGTTGCCCTGATCCTCTACGAGGGTGGTCTGACGTTGAAGCTGTCGGAGATCACCAGGGTCCGCGGCGTCGTTCGAAACCTGGTGACGATCGGTGCGCTGGTCACCTGGTTTGTGGGTGCCCTGGCCGCCTATCTGATCTTCGATTTGAGCATCGCGCTTGCCGCTCTTCTGGGGGCCGTTCTGGTCGTCACGGGCCCGACGGTGATCGTGCCGCTTCTTCACCACATCAGGCCGACCGGCTCGGTCGGGGCGGCGCTCAAATGGGAAGGCATCGTGATTGATCCGATCGGCGCGCTGCTTACCGTGCTCATTTTCGAGGTGATTGTGATCGGCAAGGCCGGGGAGGCGACGGCCCACGTGGCCCTCGCCGTGGCCAAGACCGTATTCCTCGGCGGCGGGCTGGGGGTGGTGGCAGCCGGGCTGCTCGTTCTGCTCATCAAACGGTATTGGATCCCGGATTACCTTCAAAACGCGGTCTCGCTCATGCTGGTCGTAGGCACGTTCGTTCTCTCCAACCTGATGCAGGAGGAATCGGGACTGTTGGCCGTGACAGTGATGGGCTTTGCGCTGGCCAACCAGCGATGGGCCGACGTGGGCGAGATCGTCGAGTT
>CP070718.1:3391061-3407144 GCA_020350565.1 Phycisphaerales bacterium | reverse complement strand
TTCGACGCAATCGAACTTCCGCTCGCCCCTTGGCCGATTCCGACATGCGGATGCAAAGCAGTTCCACCACCTTCTTTCCGTTGTTAGCTGGGGAACGGCCCACTTCACGTCTCGCACCGCAGCGGTTAAGCTCACCCTGCGATGATCTACGACATTTCTCCACCGATTACTGAGGCTCTCTGGGCCTGGCCCGGTGATGTGCCGTTCGAGCGCACCGTGTCATCCGACATCACCAAGGGCGACGGCTTCACGTTGTCCAGCCTTCGCGCCACGGCCCATCTCGGCGCACACGCCGATGCGCCGAGTCATTTTGCCGGCGCCGCCCAGGGAATTGGCGAGCGGGATCTCGACTACTACCTGGGCCCTTGCCAGGTCCTACGCGTCGCACCGCAGCCGAACCTGTTGATCACGCCGCGTCACACCCCAGGCGAAATCATCGCGCCGCGGGTCCTGTTCGCCACGGGCACGTTCCCCGATCCGACGCACTTCAACGAGGACTTTGCGGCGGTCTCGCCGCAGCTTGTGGACACCTTGAGCGAAAAAGGCGTCAAGCTCATCGGCATCGACACGCCCGGCGTCGACCCGTTCACTTCGAACGATTGCCCTGCCCACAAACGTTGCCTCGCGCATGACATTGCCATCCTGGAAGGGCTCGTACTCGCCGACGTGCCGGCCGGCTTATACGAACTGATCGCATTACCGTTGAAGCTCATCGGCTGCGACGCCAGCCCCGTCCGCGCGATTCTGAAAACGATAGCTGGTTGAAGATCATCCGAATCGACTTGTTGCAGGAAGTTCGATCACGCCCGACATCCGTCGCGTCTCACACCTCGTGACGTGCTCCACTCGCTGGAATCCGTGCTCATGCCGCTGAGCGATCATTACCCTTCGCACCGGCACCGCCATACGCCTGTCGCGCCGCGAGCCCGAGCTGCCGAACATCTCCTACGCTTCATGCTGAGCCCAAGCAAACCTTCTCACCTTCCCATTCGCTCACGTTCCCACGAAGCTTGCCCCAATCAATTACCCCCGGCCGGCGCCGGAGCGCCAACCGGGGGTCACAGGAGGGTGGTTCGGGGTTTAGGTGGTGTTGAGCTAAGGAGTCTTGTTGAGCTTGGTCCTGACGTCGCCGCTCGACGAGTTTACGTCTGAAGAAGCTGCTTCGGGACGGTCGGAGGCTGTCGGGACCTGTTCCCGGCGATCCAGTTGGATCACTTGAGCATACCCGTAGTCTGGGCACGAGAAAAGCCACATCTGCCAAGATGATTCATCATCGAGCATAAGCCTCCAGTGTCCATGGCGTCCTTGGAGAACCGATGAAGGCATCTGATCCGCAACGATATCCGGTCGCAGCCAACCGTCCTCGAACAGGGGACGAAGCTCGCCGATAATGGCAATCGGCATCGGAAGAGCCACGGGACCCGCCTCGGTAGCACCGGCAGCGCCTCCACACCCGATCGAGGTAGGAACCGTGTCACCGGGACCAAGGCGGACAACAGGCACGCCATGAACCAGACGTCGGGCCGACCGCCACACCCAGACACGGTAATACCCCGATCCCGATTGAAGCGGCATCGGCCTGTACCCTTCGTCCGCAAGCACGGACGGGACGGTCTCCAACCTGCCACCCGGCGAGACCGAAGAGCGATCTGCCGAATCCAAAAACGGAACGACCGAAGCCGTCTGGGACTTCTGTGGGCGATCTCGTACATCCGAAATCCTGGGCATCATCACGCTGAAAACCAGGAACAGGCAGGCAGCCATCGCCAGCAGCTCTCGCCCCGAGAATAGCCACTCGCGGGACTCCTTCGCCTTCTCGAAGGAAACGACGGCCGGGGCTTCCACTTTCCCCGCCTCGATCGACTCCTCTACGTATCCCAATACCCGTTCGGAAAGGTCGGCGGGTGCAGGCGGGACGGTATAGGCATCGAGCGGCTTCAGGAGTTCCTTGATCCGTTCGCTCTTGGCTCGCAGATCCGCGTTGCTGCGCAACTCCTCACGGAGTCGGGCGGCCTCGTCTCCGTCCACCTGATTCAAGTGATAATCAAGCAGTAGCTCTTCCACACGCGGCTTGGGATCGTCCATAGTTGCGTTCCTCAAAGCTCTCTACGTCCGGCGCGGAGCTTTGTTCTCCCCTCGCTCTTTTTCCGCGCTTCTCGCGGAGGCCTTGGCGTCCTTCTGCTCAGCCGCCGCCCGGTACCGTTCAGCGAACTGGGCTACGGCGGCGTGCAATCGGCTCTTCACCGTGCCCACCGGAACGTCGACCATCTCGGCGATGTCCTTGTAGGGAAAGCGATGGTAATAGGCCAGGACCAGCACCTCCCAGAGTTTCGGCGACATTCCATCGACGATGGATTGGACCAGTTCCCGCCGCTCTTCATCCTTCATCCGATCCTGCGGAAACGGCGTATCATCGGCTATCAGCTCGACGAACCGCTGTCCCTGGCCGCTTTCCCCACCCACGTGGGCGTCGATCGGCACCTCCCGTTTGCGGCTGCGGCTCCTCAGATAATCCCGAGCCTTGTTGGCACCGATTGTGAAAAGCCACGGCTTAAACCTTCGCGAGGTATCGAAACTGGCCGCCGAGGTGTGAACCTGAAGGAACGTCTCCTGGACCACGTCCTCCGCAGCCACGGAATTCTTGGTAAACCTCAAGACAAACTGAAAAAGCTCGCGAGAATGGCGATGCACCAAGGTCTCGAAACTCGCCCTGTCTCCGGCCAGATACATCTCGAGCAGAGTCTCGTCTGTTGGCGCTTTCACACCCTCATTGTATCCTTACGCCCCAGCGTCGGTACGGTTCGCTGCTTGAAAGTTTTTCCAGTCTGATCGGTTTTCCAGCCGAGATTATCAGACGGAACGCGATACTGAGGTGTCTGTCGGTGTTTCGTTGCCGCCACAGGAGTACTTGGGTGGGCAGGCGTCTTCTTCAGCCCGGAGGCCCGGGCTTCAGCGTTAGCAGGTTCTTCACGGCCGTTCTCAGCACCCTGGGCTGCGGCGTTGTGACTGTCTTGGCCCTGGGGCTTGTCACTGGAGCCGGCGGGTGGTCAAACCCGCGGCCCCTGAGCTCCTTGTCCGTACAGGATCCACGACTCGTCGTCCTGAAGTCTAAGCGGGTTCTCTATCTCTTTGACCACGATCGACTCGTCCGGACGTATCCCGTCGATCTGGGCTTCGCCGCGGCTGGGCAGAAGTTCAGGGCTGGGGATGGCCGGACGCCGGAGGGCAACTTCAGAATCGTTACCAAGAACGCATCCAGTCCGTACCACCGCTTCCTCGGGATCAATTACCCAGGGGAGGAGTCCATCAAGTGGGGCTTACAG
Organism: Phycisphaerales bacterium; assembly: GCA_020350565.1. GTDB lineage: Bacteria > Planctomycetota > Phycisphaerae > UBA1845 > UBA1845. The sequence continues at coordinate 3,403,821 of CP070718.1, read as the reverse complement.
CAGGGGTTGATCTCCGGGGGTCAAGCCATCAGCCTGCTCCAAGCCATCGCAGCCGACCAACGCCCGGACTGGGACACGCCGCTCGGCGGCGGCATAGGTATTCACGGTCATCGCGAGGGCATGGACTGGACCGCCGGATGCATCGCCCTGTCCGACCAGCACGTTGAAGAGCTGTTCGAAGTACTGCGCATCGGTGATCCCGTTGAGATTCTTCCCTGAAAGGAGGAGCGGACGAGCGTTTGGACGTTCGCGTCGGCGGAGCGAATCATGGACCTTGCCTCCTACAGCTTTCCGCCAGAGTCTTTGACGGCGCTCGCGGAGGCCTCCGCCGCCATCAATTCCTCCCTGGAACTGAATAAGGTCCTCGATCAGATCGCCAAGTCCGCCGCCCGCGTTCTTCGATCCGAGGCCAGCAGTGTCCTCGTTTTCGACAAATTGCGGAACAAGTTGAACTTTGCGGCGGCCGTCGGCCCGCAGGCGGATGTACTGTCCGGCAAGGAGTTCGATGCCGATCTGGGCATCGCGGGGCGGGTGCTCAAGAGTGGCCTCGCGGAGATCGTTTCAGACGTTTCCAAGAGCGCAGACTTCTTCAGCGGCATCGATGAACTGAGCGATTTCCAGACACGCGGGGTGATGGCCGCTCCCATGGTCTACGAAACCGAGGCGGTCGGCGTCGTCGAAGTGATCAACCCGGAAGGTGATCGTCCGTTCACCGGCGCAGACCTCGCACTGCTTCAGGTCTTCGCCAACTTGGCCGCATGCGGCGCTCGAAACGCGCAAGCACATGAAAGCCTCCGCCGGGAAAACCTGGCCCTTAGAGAAAGCCTTCTGGCCGAAACGGGCATCATCGGCATCTCATCCTCCGTCAAACAGGTGCTCAAGCTGGCGGACCGCGTCGCCCGGCATGACGCGACCGTCTTGCTGCTGGGCGAGACCGGGACCGGCAAGGAATTGCTCGCCAAGTACATCCACAAGGCTTCACCGCGCGCGGACAAGCCGTTCATCGCGGTGAACTGCGCGGCCCTTCCCGAAACGCTGTTGGAAAGCGAGCTGTTCGGCCATGAGAAAGGAGCTTTTACAGGGGCGGTTGGGCGGCACCTCGGGCGATTCGAGCTGGCCGATCAAGGCACGTTGTTCCTGGACGAGATCGGCGACATCAGCGCATCGATCCAGGTCAAGCTGCTTCGCATGCTGCAGGAGCGATCGTTCACCCGCGTCGGAGGTACAAGGACGATCAGTTGCGACGTGCGAGTGATGGCCGCCACCAATCGTGACCTGAAGAAGCTCATCGAAGCCGGCAACTTCCGCGACGATCTATACTACCGGCTCAACGTCTTTCCCATCGAACTGCCGCCCTTGAGAAAGCGTCGCGAAGACATCGAGCATCTGGCCACCCACTTCGCCAAGACCGCCAGCGCATCGATCGGCGTCGAGGAGCGCAAGGTATCCCCCGAAGCCGCCACGTTGCTGCGCGCATACGACTGGCCGGGCAACATCCGCGAGTTGGCCAACGTGATCGAACGTGCCGTATTGATGTCCGACAGCCCGAACCTGATGCCCGCCCATTTCCCAGCCGAAATTGCCGATGCCCCGGCGCCCATCCGCAATGGCGAATCAGCCGGCGGCCTGCGCGCAAGCGAACGCGCGATGATCATCAGCGCCCTGCGCGACAACAACTGGAACCAGACGCGTGCGGCCAAGGCTCTTGGCATCAGCCGGGACAACCTGCGCTACAGGCTCAAGAAGTACGGCATCAAGAAAAACGAATAGCTCGACAGGTACCGGCCGTCATGCTATCCTACCCGCCCAAAGGATTGGCAGCGTGCCCTTCTTCTCGACCGAGGGAGCATCCACCGCACCCTGTAAGCTGGAGATTAACATGAACAGGCAGAACCTCGCGCGGATTCCCGGTGTTGCCGTGATGGCTGTCGCCATTGGGCTCTTCTTCGCACCAGCCGGCATGGCCTTGGCTTATGACACCGGGCCGGCCCATTTCGTGTTGGACTCGGACCTCCCTCTCACCGCTCACGCACAGGAGACGGGTCCGGAAACGACCGCGGAAACCGCTCCTGCCGAAGAGCTCGACCTGGTCCTTTCCGGGCCTTACTTCCTCCGAAGTGCCGACCCGGAGCCGGTTGGAGTCCTCGAACTCAAGTTCATCTATGCCTTTGAGACGTACGACGAGGATAGCGACGAACACGAGTTCGAGTTCGAACTCGAATGGGGCATGATGGAGAACATCGAGCTCCTCTTCGCGACGGGCGCCGTCCTGGGCGACGGTCTGGTCGAGGGCAACGGTGATATCACCGTCTTCGGCTTCCATACGCGTTTTTGGGAAGAGGACGGCTGGATTCCGGCCTTCGCCATGCGGAACCAAGTGCGGCTGCCAACCGGATACCATTCCAGCGGTGTGGACTACACGGCCAGGGGTCTGTTCACCTGGACGCTGGTCCCTGACGCGTCGAGACTCCACTTCAACCCGTTCGCCACGTCGATCAACGGGAACAACTACGAGGAGGACGACGAGGACGAGGATTTTGACGGCATTCGGCGCTTCCGGTGGGGAGCGGCCCTCGGTGTGGACTGCACCGCCGTTGAAGACGTGATCTTCACAGCCGCCTACAAGGTCCAGTCCAGCGAGCTGAAAGGTAACCGCGACAACCACAGCATGGAACTCGGCATGGAATGGGAGTTCGCCGAGGACCACGAGCTGGGCCTGGCGTGGGAATTCTCTCTCGACGGCGATACCTCGGGCCCGGACTTCGTCGCCCGGATCTCCTACATCTGGGAGATCAAGACGCGGTAGCCCGAGTCCGACCGTGATTCGAGTGGGCTTGCTCCGAAAAGCGACTCTGATCTGCCGCAATCATCCAGGAGACGCGGGGCCGGTCCGTCGTGGTCAGGCTCCTCCGCGTAGCGGCGGTGCCGTTGGGGCACGCACCTTGCATGCCTGCTTTCCGCGATTCTGTTGCGGTGAGCCACAACACCGGGGACGACCATGGCCGACGCTGGATCGAGGCAGCCGACCTGTAGCCGTCGGGCGAATCAGATGCCGCCGTTTCTGGTGATGGAAGTCCTGGAGCGAGCGGCCGACCTTCAGCGCCAGGGGCGCTCGGTCATCCACCTTGAGGTGGGAGAGCCGGACTTCGACACGCCGGTGGTGGCGGTCGAGGCGGGTGAGCGTGCCCTCCGCGACGGCAGAACACACTACACGCATTCCCTGGGACACCCCGAATTGCGGGAAGCCATCTCGGCCTGGCACCACCGGCAATATGGCCTCCAGGCATCCCCGGACTGCATCGTCGTTACCGCCGGCAGCTCGGGGGCCATGCTTCTCGTATTCGCCGCGCTGCTCGACCCCGGCGCCGAAGTGCTCATCACCGACCCGCACTACGCCTGCTACCCCAACTTCATCTCGGCATTCGAGGGTGTGCCCGTCCGAACACCGGTCCGCGAAGTGGACGGCTTCCAGTTTGACCCCCAGGCGGTCAAGGACAACCTCGGGCCGAAGACGAAAGCGCTCGTGCTGAACTCGCCCGCCAATCCCACCGGAACACTCACGCAGCCGGAGCGGATGAAGGAGCTGGTCGAGCTTCTTGGGGATCGTGTGGTGATCATCTCGGATGAGATCTACCACGGCTTGGTCTATCGTGGCCGGGCCCACTCGATCCGCGAGTTCACGCCGAACGCAGTCGTGATCAACGGCTTCTCGAAACTGTTTGCCATGACCGGCTGGCGCCTGGGCTACGCGATCGTGCCGGATTGGCTCGTCCGACCGATTCAGAAGCTCCAGCAGAACCTCTTCATCTCCGCACCCGACTTCCCTCAGTTCGCGGGCATCGCCGCGCTGGAGAATGCCGGCGAGGACGTCGAGCGTATGAGGCAGTGCTACGACCAGCGCCGGCAATTGGTGCTGCGCCGATTGAAAGAGATGGGGCTGGACGTGCTGACCGAGCCGGTCGGCGCGTTCTACGTGTTTGTCAACGTGCGGCACTACACCGACGACGTCTACAAGTTCGCGTTCGAGATCCTCGAATCCACCGGAGTGGCCGTCACACCCGGCGTCGACTTCGGCCCCGGAGGCCAGGGATACATCCGCATCTCCTACGCCAACTCCCTCGAAAACATCGACGAGGGCATGAACCGCTTGGAGAAGTTCCTTGCGGAAAGACCCCCGCGCCAGGGAACGCACGATCTGAAGTCCGGGTGACGGTTAACGATCGTGGTAGCGCAACATGACGGATGTGTCCGTGTAGACGAGGTCGAAACAGCCATGGAGAACAGTACCCGATTCGACCTGCAAATCGGCAAAGGCACCTGCAATTCGATTGGTGGCGACTGCAACAAAGCTCTCGCCTTGCTGAAGAGGGGACTCGCCGCGCCACTTGACCAGGAGCTGTCCCTCGAGAGCGGCGGTTCCGGTGATTGCCAGACCGTCACAGTCTCTGGGGCCGGGCGTCTCGGTGAACCCCCACGTGACCGCCATGTCGATTCCGCCGCCCACGACGGACAACACCAACGCGCCCTGAAGGCAAACGCGACTTCAATCGGCGGACGGCAACTCGCGCGTCCAGTGAATGGCGCCGATCGCGTCCAGATCGAATCCGTGGGCAGCAACACATGCGATGCGGACGTACCGAGCTTCCCCGAGACCGACGGCTTTCAAGTCGTACGACCGCGCGAAATTGTCGTCGCGGTGATCTTCGTCACCCGGAATCCGTACAACTGGACTTTCCGACAACGTAATGTCGCGGAAGGCCTTGCCATCCGCGCTGACCGAAACGACCACTTTATCGAACTCGATGTAATCCCAATCAGCCTCGTATACGGTCAGGTCAGGGCCCGGGCCATCATAGATGCGTTGGTCGAGGAAGTCGTAGACGACGTGCTGCCCGGCGTGTAGGACGCCGAAGCAATCGTCCGGCGGGCCAATGTAGCGCAACTCGCACGATCCCGTCGTGCTCTGGGCGATCTCCAAAGGAAACGCCTCCAGGCGCTCATAGCTCTCATAACTGTTGAGTTCGACTCGGTTTGCGGCCGTATCGTATTCAACAGTGAAGCGTCCGCCTTCGGGTACGACCACGTGACCGGCCGGGCTGTTGAAGAACTTGCCGTGAAGCGTGCCCGCTGTGATAATCACGAAGTGGTCTGTGAACTCCGGTTCGAATGCGTCAATCAGGTGTACTTCGAGCCAGCCGTCGATTCGAGCCGTCTCTTTGACGTCGAGCCAATCCGTCGAGCCGACACCGGAGATCTGGATCAGGAGCGTACCATTCCTGCCCTGGGTATAGCTGCCTTGAATCGTTGTGTCGCCGCCGGCTGCGGTTGGTGACAGCGTGCCGCGGGAATTGGCTAGGCTCCCGGCGACGGTCTCAACGCCGAGCGTTCCGCCGTCGAAATTGAACACCCCGGGTGCCTCTTCGGTAAAATCCCAGACTAGCCACTGCGCGCGAATCATGCCCCCGGTCAGATTGACCGTGCCGCCGGGCCAAAGGCACAGCGCGTTGGACACGTCCACAATACCGCCATAGACATTGAGGGTTCCAGTGCCACCGTTGTGTGTCGTGCTGCCGCCGATACGCAGTGAATCCCAGCACACAAGGTGCGTACCGTCACCGTGGATATTGGTCGTCCCGTCCGCCCCGGTCATGAGACCGATGTAGCCCTTCTGACAAAGAACGCTTGCGGCATCTTGGACGGTCAATTCGCCGATGCCTTCCTCGCCGACCACCAAGAACTGCGCGGCGTTCCACGTCGAGCCAGCCCCCGAAACCGTGACCTGCCCGCGAATACTATCCTGAGTGGCGATATACGTTTCATGCGTATCAACGTGAGCACCCTCGGAGACGGTCACTTTTGCCGCCGCGCTGGCCCCAATGGTGAAACGGTTGCCGACGGTAAGCGTGTGCTGGGCGTCGATGGCGAGTTGGGCCAGCGTCGTGCCGCTGTCGCCCAGTTCAAAGTCTCCGTCAAAGACACGGTCCTCATGGTAATTAACGACCTCATCTGCGCGCACGGCTGAGCCGGTGCCCGTGGCAGAATCAGTGCCTGTGAAAAACTTTAGCGTGCCGATAAGGCTCGCCGTCGCCACCACAAACAGGGCGAGAGATAGTCCGACCGCCAGACGGTTCCTCCGAATCCGCTTGCCTAGGACATACGCAACCGAATCGCGTTTTGCCTTGATTGGCTCGCCGCCCAGGTAGCGCCGAATATCCTCTGCCAAATCACCCGCGCCCTGGTAGCGGCGCTGGCGCTCCTTGGTTAGTGCCTTGAGGATGATTGTCTCTACTTCATTGTCGATCGGGCACTGATCGATCCGGAAGCGCCCGCTTGAACGCCGGCTTACGCCGGAATCGCTTGTCCACTGGCGGCTTGGAGGCGTGGGTGGCGCCTCGATGATGCGCTGGAGTACGTCGGCCATCGGGCCGATGACGAGATACGGGTGGCGCCCGGTAAGCAACTCGTAGAGGATCACACCGAGCGAGTACACATCGCTCCGCGTGTCGATCTCCTCGGGGCTGCCGCCCGCCTGCTCGGGTGACATGTATTGCAGCGTGCCGATCGCCGCCTGCGCGATCGTCACCGCAGTGTCGGCGGCTGGCGCTAGACGCTTGGCTAGCCCGAAATCGAGAATGTTCGGGTCCCCGGCGGCATCGACGAGAATGTTCGATGGTTTCAGATCGCGGTGAATCACGCCGCGCTGGTGAGCATGGTCCACGGCGTCGCAGATCGTGGCGAACAACTCGAGCGTCTCTTCAAGCGACAGTCTGTTCTCGCGAACGTACTCCCCCAGTGGAACGCCGGGGACATAGTCCATCACGCAGTACTGCCGGGCGGCGGATGTCGTGCCGGAGTCGAAGACGGTGACGATATTAGGGTGCCTCAACCCAGCGACGAGCTCGATCTCCCGTTGAAATCTCCGTTGCGCTTGGGAGGAAGCATAGCGGCCGTCCAGCAGAACCTTGATCGCCACCGTTCGTCTGGTCGATTCCTGTGTGGCTTCGTAGACCACACCCTGACCGCCGTGGCTCAACTCTCGAACGATCGTGTAGCCGGGGATGCTGTCTGAGGAGGCGTCCGATCGAGGCGGTACACGGGGTGCAAGTTGCCGTGCCGCGTCGGCTGAACTCCCCGTGTGCAGCCCGGCTGCCAGCGGTCGGCCTCCCCGCGCCAGCGCTCCTTTAACAAGTGGGATCACCGATTCGTTCGCCCGATCGTCCGCAAGCCAGCGGGCACATGGCGCGCATTGACGGGCGTGCGCCGCAATGGCCGCTGCATCCTCAGGAGCAGCCGCACCAGCGGCGTAGCGGGCCAAGTCTTCCTCACTCGGGCAAGCACACACGTCCATGGATGTGGGTATCCCGGCTGCTCGTTCTTTCACTGACGCGGCGATTTTCACCACAATCCGACGAGAAGCCGGTGCTCCAGGCGCTTACCAGATCTCCTCCATGCGAGGCAGCAGCTCACGAATACGCTTCAGTATGTGGTGTTTGGCCAGATACACGGCATTCTCGCTCATCGCCAACTGGTCCGCTACCTCGCGGGCCGGTCGATCCTTCCATACGTACAACTCAAACGCGATGACCGTCTTGGTGTCGAATTGAAAGCGGATTTCCTCCAGACATTGTTGGGCAACGGCCTGCCGCCACTCCGTTTCCCACGCCTGCTTCAGAACGTCAGCGTCGGGAACGCGCTGAATGAAGCCGGTCTCACTCGACGGATCGTCGAGCTGGATCTCGCGGATCCGGGCCTTCCGACGCGCCAGATTCCGGATTCGCTTGGTGGCAATGCCGAATAGCCACTTGCGCAAGCGCCCCTTCGTGCGCTCGTACTGCCCCGCCTGAAAGGCACGCGCAAAGTCCGCCATTGTGACCTGGGCGGCATCTTCGGCATCTTCGGCGCTAAGGCCGAACCCATGTTGGGCATAGTTCACAATCAGCGGCCGGTAGCGATTGACGAACAGGTCCCAGGCGGGCTGATCCGCCGGATCCTTCAGGCGGTCGAGCAGGTCGGTGCTGGTGGTCGTCTTGAGCAGGGTGTTTCGCGACATGGAGTCCACGATGGGCCACCTCAGCACGGCAAGGGCAAATCCTGCCTACCGGCTAGCGAAACTGATTCTCTTCGTACAGCCCATGTGGGCCCGACACAAAGACACGCCCAATATGCACCGCCGATTGTAGCAAATCCCGGATGCCCATGCCAGCAGAACCGCCTTCGGTCTGGAACTTAACCCGCGCGTTTACGGGAGGTTTCGACAATCTCCCGAGCTACCGGAAAGATCCCACCCGTCTCGTGCCCATATTCACTACGCCTTCGCGTTCGGGTAGGCGCCGGAGCAACGGAGAGTCAGGTTCGCAGACGAGAGATTGGGCAATGATCGAACAGGCGTGTCTGGGCGCTTCTTTGACGGTCTTTCCGGTGGCTACCGCACCGAGCGCACGCACCCATCCTGCAATGGCGTCCACACGCCAATGGCAGTTTGAGCAAGATGGCGAGCCGGTCACTGGCCAAGTGGACTTCGAGTTCACACTGCGCAGCGCCGACGCCGGAAGTTATCGGTCGATCCGCCGGCGGCATGCCATCACGGACCGGTCGGTTGCGGTCTGTTTGCGGACCGGCTCGATGTCGGAGCCGGCGGGGCGCAGGCCAGGCGGGAATCCCTGTGCAAACGAAGCCCTTGAACTGCTGTGCCCGGAGTTCAGGCCGACGAAGTCGTCGGCACGGGCCGAGGCAGGATTCACATCAGGAGGTCAACGTCATGTTACGAAGTTGGATTGCTTTGATGGGTGTCGTGCTGCTCACCCTGTGTTCGGCACCCGATGTCTGGGCGGAGGTGGAGATCGCATGGGTCACGGTCGGCGATGCGGGCAACGCACCCGACGACGAGGTGATGAGCAGCGACGGCACCACCGGTTACGGCAGCGTGTCCTACGTCTACCAGATCTCCAAGTACGAAATCACAAACGGGCAGTACCTCGAGTTTCTGAACGCCGTGGGGACGATTGGACCTCTACTCTACGGTGGCGGTCCGGGCGGCGAGTACGTCGGGATCGACCGCACCGGGTCTGGAACGGTCGAGGACTCTTATGTATGGAGCCCAAAGGGCGGTGACCCCGCGTGGCTCGATCGACCGGTGAACTATGTGAGTTGGCTGAGCACGCTGCGTTTCGCAAATTGGATGCACAACGGCCAGCCTTCCGGCGAGCGAGACGCCACGACTACCGAGGACGGGGCATACGATCTGTCGCTCCCGCCGGCGGACATCGTGCGAAAACCCGGAGCCCTGTTCTTCCTCCCCAGCGAAGATGAGTGGTACAAGGCGGCGTACTATGATCCCAGCCTCAACGATGGCGCGGGCGGATACTGGGATTACCCGACAGCCAGCGACTCGCCACCCACCCCGGAGGCGTGTCCGGGCGGCAGCAACTCAGCCAATTTCAACGCGATTGACGCTCAGGATCCCGACGGGTTTGTGGAAGGCCCCCCGTACTATACAAGCCCCGTGGGCTGCTACGCAGATTCTGCGAGTGCCTACGGAACGTTTAATCAGGCCGGCAATCTCTCTGAATGGAATGAAGCAAGGATCTTGTGGGAGGTCCCAGACAAAGGCTGGGAAGTCTGGTTTGGGTGGCGTGGCGCCAACTGGCTTTGGGGCCACCCCGACATTCCTTGCTACCTGGGCCGGTCGCGGGACCGCGCCAAAGGCCCCAATCCGGAAGGCTGTTATCCCGACAACGGTTTCCGCATTGCCGGCCGAGACACGGACGGAGACGGACTTGGGGACATGGAGGAGTTCCTCATCGGAACCGACCCCGGAGACCCTGATACCGACGATGACGGTCTGTGGGACGGTACGGAGGTAGACATGGCCGAGGGCGGCGGGTGCCCCGATCCGCTCATGTCCGATTCGGACGGGGACACGCTGTCGGACGGGGACGAGGTCGAGTCCGGAACCAACCCTTGTAACCCCGACTCCGATGGTGACGGCATTCCGGACAACACCGATCCCTTCCCGCTCGATCCCGGCGGAACGAGCGGTTTTATCGAGGACGCGCTCCGCGGATTTTGTGACCTCATCACCGGTTTTGAGCTGTCGCTCGTTGATGCCAACAATGACAACGCGCGGGCGGGACGACAGAACGCCATGTGCAACAAGGTCAATGCGGCCGCAAACGCCGTTGCGGCCGAAAACTATCAGGGCGCCGTCGAACAGATAGAAAGCCTGCTCGCCAAACTCGATGGTGATCCACATCCGGCGGATTGGATGGTTGACTCCCCGGAGCGAGACGGCTTCCGCAGCGAGCTTGAGACGATGCTCGTCCTGCTCCAATACCTGCAATAGCGGACCTGCGCCGGTCAGTTCGATAGCGTCAGACTTTGGCAGCAGCGGCCCCGGAGTTGCGAACCCGGGGTCGCCTGCTTATCCATGCCTTCCGACGAATCGGTCCTCATCGATTTCAGAGGCTTCGACCGCCCCCGTTTAAGTAGTACCAGGACCCACGCCTCCTCACGATGCTCCAACTCAGGGCACGGAGCCGTTGTTGCCCGTTCGATCACGCGGTTTCCCGAGGCTCTTCTTGGCAGACGCGCAACTGTTGCTGCCAAGAACCCGGGCCTCCGCCGCAAAACGGGGAGGCGCTTCCGGCACCGGGTGGCAAACGGGGATGTCAATGTATGAATCGACGCCGCGATGCTACTCCTCTGGCGTCAATTCGACCGTGTCCACGGCGATGCGGCCTTGAGCGGCACCGTACGCCTGCCCGAACTCCAGACGCACCGCCATGATGTCGCTCAGGTCGAGCGTGCTGCCGTCCGCGAGGAAGTCCGTCAGCCGGATGCGGACGGTTTCAAACTCGTCTTGCCAGCCGACGCCCGGCCCGCCGCCCGTGCGCTGATATGGCTCACCAATGCCGGCCGTATACGCCTCGAGATTAATGGTGCTCGTCCGGCCCGCGCCGTCTCGCAGCGTCACGGCGAAACTGAGGTCGCCTAACTCGGCAGTCGTCAGTGGATGGCGCGTAATCTGAGCCGCGCGGAACGACAACCACCCGTACGCAGTGAAGTCTTCAGCCCCGGGAACGATCTGCCACTCGTAGAAATGGGACCCGTCCCCGCTGAACTCGAAGACAACGCCGCGGTGCGTGGTGTCGCCGGGATACGCACGGGTCATGCCGTTCATCGGGTCGCTTTCACCCGCCCAGGTGAACGCGTCATCCAGATCCGCCAGCGGCGCCTCCATCACTTGCTCGACGCTGAAGACCACCAAACCGCCCGAGCTGCTCACATCGACAGCGGGCTCGCTCTGGTAATCATCGATGATCAAATGATCCGACGGTGGCGTCACGCGGGCATCGTGCACAACGACGCTGTCCGCCGTTGCGCCGCTCGGCCGGAATCGCTGCCACGGCCGCGTCAGGAAATCGCGCGTAGCCGGGTTCCCACGAATCTGGTATTCGAGCAGTGCGAGGAACATCGCCTTCGCAATGGCATGGGTCTCTTCCGCCGGCAGCAGGCCCGGCCCCATGCCGTCCACGCTCGGCACCGGCGGATCGGAGAAATCCTGGTGACCGGCACCGTGGATGTACGTCGAGAAGCGCACACCCTCGGCCCGCTCGAAGATCTGGAACGGCTGCCCCATCCACTGCGCCGGCATGCCCGTGTTTCGCGGATCAGACGCACCGTACAAGAGATAAAACGGGGCTTCGTGCGGGTTGACCTGGTACGGAGACTGATACGTCGATGGGGCGATCGCACACATCAGCGCAACGTCCTCAAGCGTGAAGTACTCCGGGACGGGGTACACGCCGTCGATCACACGTTGGTAGGCGCGGGCCGTGGCCTCGCCGGACACGCCGTGTCCACTCCAGACCAGATGCTCCGTATCTGCTATGGCAACGAACTCGCTCCCCAACGTGGGCAGGACTTCGAGAACCGCGTCCGTATGCAGGACGGTGCACTTCGAAGCATCTTCTGCCGGCGGATCCCCAAACGTAGCCGTCTGGTGCGCAACGGCAAGGTAGCCGTACGACGCCAAGTGGAACATGAGATAATCGTACCATGCATAACTGCTGCCTTTTTCATGAGCCAACAGGATGATCGGGAGCTGGTCGAGCCCGGCCGGATCCGTCGGCCAAAACCAGCGCTGTCCCTTATAAGGACATTCGGAAAATGGAAAAATCACCATGCTGCTCACCTCGAACGGCCCGGGCTGCGTGATGTCGGGTACTACGTAGAACCCGGCAAGAGCTCCCAAACCGTCAATGGCGTCAGGACCGCTCAGGATGGCGTTCCGATCTGCATCGATGACGACATCATAGCCGCGGCCCAGCCCAACGCCGTCCATGCCTTCCAAAACGAACGGCTCGGCCAACTCGTATACATTCGCCGCCACGCTCGTGCCGATGAGCTCAACGATTTGCGGACCGCCGGGCCGCACGTCGATCAACGCGGGATCGGCGCCCCACGCCGCGGCGTCTTTCGCTTCCACGACGTACACATCGACCAGCCGTCCGAACAGCCAAGGGAACCGCTCCGGATCCACGGTCATGAATACCGAACTGTCCTCGTTGAACGTCCGGGCGTATTCGAAGTGCGGAAACTCACTCAGCGGCTCGCCGGCGAGTTCCGTCGCCAACAGCTCGACCGACTCTTCATTGCCGAAACGCCGCTGCAATGCGGCTGCGTCCGCAAGGTCCACGTCGCAATCGCCATCGGCATCTGCCGGGTGGCAACCGGAATCGAGAAAAACGCCAGGCCCCGC
>CP070718.1:3370003-3390961 GCA_020350565.1 Phycisphaerales bacterium | reverse complement strand
GACGCGACCAACCAGGACGTGGTCGACGCGGAAGACGATCTGTTCACCGCGCGGAATCAATTGGCCGGCGCCATTGCATCGTATCGGGAGGCGATACTCGATTTCCGTCTCGCCACCGGCACCTTGCGGGTAACGGATGAAGGCAAATGGGCCGTTGAATTGGCTCCCGGCGCGGCCGATGAGGCGGATCGGAAGGCGACTTCGCCATAAAGACAGGGTCACCGACAGGGAGCGGTCGTGTGCCGTGTCCATCGAAAGGTTTCCGCTTTGTAACAGGGACGTTTTGAGGCACGGCGTTTGCGAGGCGTTGACTTGGCGTTGAAGACTGTCTCACGTACGATCCATATGGGTGCATGTGTGTGCATGGCCGTCGATCGCCAGCCCCGATAGCCGCTCGTTCGGCATAGAGGAATAGGACCCATGACTACGACCATGAGCTCACCCACCGCAGGCAAGAAGTCGCCGGCACTGGAGCCGCCGGCCGTGCAGTCTCCGCAGCGCTCCAGGCCCTGGGGTCTCATTCTGCCGGCGATCGTCGTGGTCGCCGGGCTGGGCGGCGCGGCGATCTGGTGGGGCATACGGGCGGCCGAGGCAGGCAAGGAGATCGAACTCGTCGACAAGTTCACCGTCCAGCCGCGAGCCTTCCGCGTCACACTCAAGGAAAAGGGCGAACTCAAGGCCGCGGAGTCCAACCAACTCAAGTGCGAGGTCGAAGGGCGATCAACCATTATTCACCTGATTGAAGAAGGTGCGCAGGTTGAACAGGGTGACCTGCTGGTGGAGCTGGCCAGCGACCAGATCGATGACCGCATTCTTCAGGAGGAGCTCAAGGAGGCGAACGCGTTGATGGCGTATGAGTCCGCGCAGAAGGAGCTTGAAATCCAGCGCGACAAGAACGCCAGCGACATCCGCAAGGCCAATCTTCAGATCGATCTGGCAGGGCTTGCGCTCGACAAGTACGAGAAGGGCGACTGGCAGCAGCAGCTCCAGGATTCCCAGATCATGATCGATCAGGCCACGATCACGCTGGATCGACGCAGGGAAGACTTCGAGGCCTCAAAGGAGCTGTACGAGAAAGGCTACATCACGGAGTTCGAGTTCAAAGAGGACGAGTTTAATTGGAAAAGAGCCGAATGGGACAAGGAAAAGGCCGAACGCGCCAGAGAAGTCCTCCTGGAGTACACCCGCAAGGCCGACAAGGCCCAGAAGGAATCGGATCTTGAAGAGGCCACCAAGGAGTGCGAACGGATCATAAAGAATGCCGAGGCGGAGGAAGCCAAGAGGGTCGGTACGCTCGACGCCAGGAGGAAAGAGCTCGAAATCGTCCGCGAGCAACTCGACAAGCTTCGCAAGCAGAAGGAGAAATGCAAGATCTTCGCCCCGACGCCGGGGTTTGTCATGTACGGCGAAAGCGGAGACTCGCACCGCTTCTTTAGAGGCGACAATGGGCAAATCCAGGAAGGTGCGACGGTCTACGAGCGCCAGGTCCTTGTCACCCTGCCCGATACCTCCGGGATGGTGGTCTCCTGCCGCATCCACGAATCCAAACTGGCCAGGCTCGACATGGGGCAACGGGCGACCGTGGAAGTGGAGGGTATTCCGGGCAAGCGGTTCACGGGAACCGTCTCCAAAATCGCCCAGGTTGCGGATACGCAGAATCGCTGGATCAATCCCGACGTGAAGGAGTACGAGACCGAGATCACACTCGACGGGCACCACGAAACCCTTAAGCCCGGAGCGACCGCACATGCGGAGATCCTTGTGACGACGGTGCAGGATGCCTTGGCTGTTCCGGTGCAGGCGATCTACACCAAAGCCGGCCATCAGTTCGTCTTCCGCTGGAAGCGAGGTGACACCGAGCCGGTGGAGATCGAGATCGGCAACACCAACGAGGAGTGGGCCGAGGTTCTCGAGGGGCTCTCCAGCGGTGATCAGGTCCTGCTCGCGTTCGACGAAAGCCACAAGCGCATGTTGCCTGACCTGCCGTCCACAGGGCCGCTGCCGGAGATGCCGCCGGAAATGAGCAGCCCCGATGCGCTCCCAGGCGCAGCACCGGGCGAGACCGCCTCGGGCGGCAGGAGAATGAGAGGGGGCGGTCCTCCCACAGATGGTGGGAGAGGCAGAATGTCCAGGCGCGCGGGCAGGGGCGACTTCAAGCCGCCGTCCATCGAAGAGCTCAGGAAGATCCCCGGGCTGGAGAACATCAAGAGCCTCGAAGAACTGCGCGACATCAAGGATCCAAAAGTGCTTGAGGCCTTGAGAGAGGCGATGACGAAACACGCCGGCGGGAGGCAGCGACCTCCCTCAGGGAAGGTGGATCACACCGAAGAGGCGGTCGAGCCGTCTGAAAGCCAGACCGACAGTCCTTCGGGTGAAATCGCCGCGGAGACCGACGACGCCACCGCCACCGCCGCCGATGATCCCACAGCAAACGCCGAAACGGCAACAACGGAAGCACAGCCCGGATAGAAACACTCGGACAACGACCTGTGTACATCGCGTCGTTTCAGAACATCTGGAAGATCTACGGCAAGCCCGGCTCGGGCGTCTTGGTCCATGCCCTCCGGGACGTGAGCATCGACTTCGTCGAGGGCCAAGCCGTTGCGATTTGCGGCCAGAGCGGCTCCGGAAAGAGCACCTTGATGAACATCATGGGGTGCCTGGACCGCCCCACTGCCGGAGGTTATGTCCTGGGCGGAACGGACGTTTCCGGTCTGGACGACGACATGCTCTCCATGATCCGAGGACAGCGGATCGGCTTTGTCTTCCAGAACTTCAACCTCATCCAACAACTCACGGTGCAGGAGAACCTCGAGGTTCCGCTCTTCTATCAGGGCTGCCCGTCCCACCTGCGGCGCGACAGGTCGCGGCAACTGCTTGAACTCGTAGAGCTGTCCGACCGGGGCCACCATCGCCCGAATGAGCTTTCGGGCGGGCAGCAGCAGCGCGTAGCCATCGCTCGGGCATTGGTGAACGACCCCCTGATCATCCTGGCCGATGAGCCGACCGGGAATCTGGACACGGCCACAGGCGAAGTGATCCTCAACATCTTCGATGAGCTGCGCCGTCGAGGGAAGACGGTCATCATGGTGACCCACGAGGCGCACGTAGCCCGCCGTTGCGACCGGGTCATCACCCTGAGTGACGGGCAGGTGGTCGGTGATGAGGCCTCCGACCCGGACTCCTTCCAGCCTGATTCGTCTCCGACGGCGGCCGCCTCCACCTGACCCCCCCGCCTTATCGGGCTCGGAACCCCAATTCCGGAAACGCCACTCACACGGGCGAAACCGCCTCTGAAAGGGTACGAACGCCGGTTCGAGCCTCGATTCTCACCTTTGAGCTACAGTTCGAGTCCCGAGTCGCCGATAGAGCCGGCCACGGCGCAGTTTGCTGAAGATTTCCGGACTGGGAGCGGTGCCTGGTTTCGGGCCGATTATTTTCTCTTTTCCCCCATTTTCTCTGGACGCTTCATTGACAGCGCGCCGATTATGCCTACAATGCCCAAATTATCCCAATTAACGCGTGCCGAGTTCTGGCCGCAGTATGCTGCCAGAGCAGTGTCTAAGACGGTCCCAGGTTCCGGTCGGTCCCTCAACGGAGTCGAAAGATGCCGAGGAAAAAGGACAGAGACCCGTCCATCGAGAAGTTGTGGAAGTTCTATCTGAAGAATCGAGACGTCAAGACCAGAAACGAGATTGTCCTGCATTACAGTGGATTGGTTCACACCCACGCCGCCCGCCTCTCCCGTAAGTTGCCCGCTCAAATCTCCTACGACGAAATCTGCAGCGCCGCCTTCGACGGCTTGATCGAGGCCGTCGAGGCCTACGATCCCGCCCGAAAGGCCAAGTTCCAGACCTTCTGCCAGCAACGAATCTCCGGCGCGGTGATGGACTGGCTGCGGAGTCTGGACCCACAGAGCCGTACCGTGCGCACCTTCGAAAAGCAGCGCATGATGGCCAGCGAATCGCTCAGTAGCGATAGCAGAGAGGGCCCCTCTGGCGAAGTGCTGGCCAGCCGCATGGCGATCAGCATCGACCGGTTCGATTATCTCTCACGCCTCTCACAATTGGGCAAGGAGGTCCATTTCAGCGCCATGGAGCCGCCCTCAGACCGCGGCGCGCAGAGTTCCAACTTTGTGTGGGACATTCGAGACACCAAGACCGACGATCCTTCGATGAAGATCTCCCGCGAGCTACTCAGCCGTCGGATCACGAAAGGGCTGGCCCGGGAGGAGCGACTGGTCCTCGTACTGTACTACTTTGAGGAGATGACGATGGCCGAGATCGGCAGCGTTTTGAACCTGTCCGAGTCCCGTGTGAGCCAGATCCATAAGGAAATCCTTCAACGACTGCGAAAACGTTACGGAAAAGCGCTCTGCGAGGAGCTGGCCGCCTAAAGAAAATGAGCCATTTGTGCGATAACGACTAAAGCCGTTTTCCTCCTCCTCTCAAAGGGAGCGGGCCTCGAGCCCGCTCCTTTTGTTTTGGATGGCCCGCACGTCTTCTGATCAGCTCCGGAATTCGTAACGCACTTGCAGAGGCGAGATGTTGACCGGTTTGATCGCCGGGGACACGCATGCTACATACCCGTACAGCACCACTGACCAGACCCCCATTTTTCAAGCCGGTTGTGGGTTTACCCGCCTCTTCGTACGATCCCGCCGATGCAACGTAATCTCTACATGCTGATCGCTTATGACGGGACGGATTTCCATGGCTGGCAGCGCCAGCCCGGATTCCGCACGGTGCAGGGGCTGCTGGAAGATTCCATGCAACGGGTCGTGCGGCACCCCGTTGATCTGATCGCCAGCGGCAGGACCGACGCCGGAGTTCACGCCGCCGGGCAGGTCGCGAACTTCGTGGCCGACACGGGGATCGCATGCGATCGTCTTCTCCACGCGATCGGTTCCCGGCTGTCGGAGGATGTTTCCGTCATCACGGTTCGCGAGGTCCATCCCAATTTCCACGCGACCCAGAGTGCTGTCAGCAAGGAATACTGCTATCGCATTCACAACAGTCCGCACCGACCTGTCGAGCAATTCAGTCAGCGGTACGCGTATCACTACTGGCGGGTCATCGACATCGACCGGATGCGGGAGGCGGCAGGGCATTTCATCGGCGAGAAGGATTTTACGGCCATGGCCTCCACCGGTTGCGTGCGAGAGTCCATGATCCGAACCGTGCTTCGCTGCGACGTCGAGCGCTTCGGCCCCGAGGTACGGATCAGCGTCGAGGGAACCGGTTTTCTGTATAACCAGGTCCGCAATATGGTCGGCACGCTGCTGGAGGTGGGCCGGGGACGCTGGGAACCCGACGCGATTCCCGACATCCTCGCCGGCAAAGACCGTTCGCAGGCCGGCCCCACGGTGCCACCGCACGGACTATGCCTGCGCTGGGTCAAGTATCCGCCCAATCTTCTGGTCCCGCCTGCTCCACGGCAATAGCGACCAGTCCGTGCGACAATCGGGGCGCTGAGGACTAGGAGATTCCATCCCTCCTGACCCGCCTGCCAGCAGGCAGGTTAACTAGGAAAAGCGGATCGGGAACTCGATTTGTAGGATCATGCACAGAGGAGTTGCTGGACACGGACGCCGGTCGTAGCATTGGATGGTCCGAGCGGGGCAGACGACGGTTCAATCGGTCGGTGCGGAGAAGGTCGGACTTGCCCCGCCCTCATTCCACTGTGAGAATCACTTGACCACTCATCCCACCGAAGGAGGAAGACGATGTTCAGACTGTCAGTCTGTGTGTTGCTGGTAACGGTTCTTTGCGGATGCGATGGATGGCTGATCGGAGGCCCCTGCAAATACCGGGACACGCCGGGTGTCGCAACGATTGTCTCCGTCGAGCCAGCTGATCCCACCGATAACAATTGCACGAACGACCCGGTGGAAGTGATCTTCGACTTTGCGCCGGATGATCCCGACGTCGGGGACCTGGAGGCCACGCGGTTTTCATTGACGATCTCCTCCGGCACCAACCCGCCGCTGTCCTGGGTGACGGCCGAGGGGCTCGAAGTCGGAACCGAGCATCCCTGCATGCGGCGCGACATCACGCGCGGCACCTGCACGCCGATCATCTACACCTTCACCGAAGTCGATTACGACGCGGCGGCCGAGCAATGCTACCAGGAGACGCCCGAAGCCTTCACGATGTCCGTTGTGCCCGGAGAGATGAATGACACGATCGTCGGCCAGCGCTGCGTCCTGCTGGTAACGGTCGAGGACGAGGCGGCCGGTTCCGGAGAAGAGGAGGCGGTGACCATCACCGCTACCGCCAACGACGCCGACATCACGATTCAGCCGCAACAGATCGCGCCCGGCGAGGTCTGCGAAATCACCGTGGTGCCTCAGGACGTCGGCGAGATCATTCCGGATGACAACATGGACCAGCCGTACGGGCAGGGCCACGAGATTCTCGTCGAGATCACCGGCCAGCAATCCGGCGCGGAAGAGACGGCCACCGTCAGCCTCAACCTCCTGCCGGGCGACGATGACCTCGAGCCTTATGCCACCGAGATGCGGGACCGGTTCATCCCCTACCTGGCGGCGAATCACCCCGAGCTGGGCATCACAGAGGAGACGCAGTGGACGCCCTCGATCGTCAAGCCGCACATCCTGGTGGTTTCCCACTACCTTTTCTTCAGCGAGGAATGGGAGATGGGAGTGATGTGGCACATCATGATCCCGCCGTATGACTGGACGAGGATTTACCTGCGTCATCGCTACGATCACGTGGCACCGCAGTACGGGTTCGAGATCTCGTCGGTGGCGGCCGACCCGCCCGAGCAGCCGCACGAGTACGAGGTGCCGGAAGAGGTGGATCGCTAGCCGACAGACGGTCCCCCACAGGGCACAAACTCTTATCGACACTCATGACGCCGCGCCCCGGAGCGCGAGCTTCCCCATTGGAGCGCGGGCTTCCCCATTGGAGCGCGGGCTTCCAGCCCGCAACGCCGCGCCCAAGCCGGAGCGCGGGCTTCTCCCGGCGCGCCGGCACACGCGCGGCCGCGACACAGGAGCGCGGGCTTCTCCCGGCGCGCCGGCACACCCACGATCCACGGGTATGGAACCTGTCCGCACCCTGCCAGCGGGATCATCGACTGTTTCGTGACTCCCCCTCGTCAGATAAGCTGTACATGTCCTGCGTGCGCGGTATGCCTTTGGGCGAGGCAGTCGCGCGCGGGCATGGACGGTGGTGCGAAGGCACCCTGACCAGCGATTCCGCTGAATCATGAAAATCTGTCACGTCATAACGAGGCTGATCATCGGAGGAGCACAGGAGAACACCGTGCTCACCTGTCGCGGGCTCGTGGAGAAGGGTCATGACGTGACACTCATCGCCGGCCCTGAGACCGGTCCGGAAGGCTCGCTTTGGGATGAAGCCGAGAAGGCCGGCTGCCGGCTGGTCAAACTCGACGCGATGCGCCGCGCGGTCAAACCGCTTTACGACCTTGCGGCCCGTCATCAGCTTCGTCGCCTGTTCACCGATCTCAAGCCCGAAGTCGTCCACACGCACAGCAGCAAGGCGGGCATCCTGGGGCGGTCGGCGGCCGCGAGCGCGAATGTGCCGGTTGTCGTCCACACGATTCACGGGATGAGCTTCAACCGCACGCAACCGGCATTCATCCAATGGTTGTACCGTTCGCTTGAACGTTGGGCGGCCAGACAGACGACGGCCTTCGTGACCGTCGCTGATGCCATGATCGACCAATCGGTCTCCGCCGGCCTGGCTCCGCGTGACCGATTCGTCACCGTCCGATCCGGCATCGAAACGGATGACTTTGTACCGGACGCCTCGGAACGGACGTCCCTCCGCGCAGAATGGGGCGCCGAAGAGGGCGACGTCGTCGTCGGAACGATCGCGCGGCTGTTCATCAACAAGGGCTACGAAGAGATCATCGAGGCCATGCCGCGCGCCGTGCAACACTGCGACAAGCTCAAGTTCGTCTGGATCGGAGATGGTGCGAACCGCGAGCAGTATTTGAATCGACTCGAAGCAATGGGTTTGCGGAACCGCGTCCATCTCGTCGGCCTCATTCATCCGCGCGAGGTGGGCCGGCACATCAACGGCTTTGACATCGTTCTCCACGCGTCACGATGGGAAGGCCTGCCGCGAGCCCTGGTGCAAGGGCTCTTAATGGGCGTACCGGCCGTGGCCTTCGACAACGACGGAAGCCCGGAGGTCGTCCGCGATGGTCAGACCGGCATCCTCGTCCCATTCGGCGACACCGCAAAGCTCTCCCAGGCCATCGTGAGCCTGGCAACGGATCCCGACCTGCGCCGCAAGCTGGGAGAGCACGGCCAGGCCCGCTGCCGCGAAATGTTCGACTGGCACACCATGGTCGATCAACTCGATAAGCTGTATCTGCAACTGAGCGCAAAAAGGAAACATTCCACTTTTTGACATGGTAGGCCTCCCGGCTCGGGCGCCCGATCGACCCACGGCGACACCTCCGGCGGAATGGAACGCCAAAAAGTAGAATGTCCCCCTTTTCTTCGTTCACAAGGCCGGCGCCCTATCAGCCGAAGAGTTATCGGAGCCCCAGGCTCCCATTCCGCTACGCCGGAAGGAACGATTCGGAGACGCGATCTTGCTGCGATCGGCCGGAACATGGGTCGTCAGTGCGGCTTCCGCATACTACCGCACGTTCATCGCGCGCCCGCGCGGAGTGCGAAAATGCCATGATCGTGGCACGGTACCCGGCAGGTGGTTCCTATGGGGAGCGGTGGCCGTCACCCTGGCAGGCGGGCTGCTGCGGGCCGCCTACCTGGACCATCCGATGCGTTACGACGAATCGATGGTCTACTTCAACTATCTGATCTTCCCGCTTCATGAGGTGGCCGCCAGGTACGACGCCGTGCAGAACCACGTGCTGCACACCATGCTGCAGCACGAGACCTTGCGATGGCTCGGCAATCGGCCCTGGGCACTCCGCCTGCCGGCCTTCATCTTCGGCACAATGCTCGTCCCGCTGTCGATCTGGTTGGGCTACGCAATGGTCCGGCGCGAGATCTTCGCATTGCTCTCCGGCGGTCTCGTGGCCGTCTCCTCGCTGCTGATCGATTACTCCACGAACGGCCGCGGTTACACCATGGTCTGCGCCTTCACCCTGGGAGTGTGTCTGTGCACGGTCGGGCTGATCCAGACGCCGGGGCGGCGCCGGCTCTGGCTGCTTTGGGCGGTGCTCGGCGCGATGGGCGCGTTTACCATTCCAATTATGCTGTTCCCGGCCGCCGGGCTTTTTGTCCTTCTGGCGCTCGACGCCTGGCTTTTGAGGCGGCCGCGTCGCAGGCGCGTGCAATTAGCCCGCCTGATCGCCGCCTCGGCGACGATGGCGGCCATGACCGCGCTGCTCTATCTGCCCGCCGTGATTCACGTGGGAACCGGCGAATTGGCCCGTGCACGGGAGTGCATCACGCAATTCTCCCGTCATCACGTCGGTTCGTTTGCCGACATGGCCGCAGTCACCTGGCAGCACTGGTCGCGTGATGTCAGCATCGTGTCATCCATTTGCGCAGCCATCGGGCTCTTGTACTGTATCCGGCAGGCGTTTCGTCGCCGCAACCTGACCTGGCTCATGCCGCTTATTCTGCTCATGGCCGGCCTGGGCGTATCGCGGTTCCTGCCCGTCAGCCCATACCCGCGCGTCTGGCTCTACTTGCTTCCCATCGTGCTGACGTTTTCGGTTTGCGGCCTGGGCGCGCTGGACCGCCGAGGATTGCGAAATGCAGCGGCCATCGCGGCAGCCGTCGGAGTGGTGATCACCGGACATCTGACGATGAAGCGGCAATACCTGGTGGCCGAGGACCCCCACACGCTGGTGGATGCCGAACGTGTCGCCGGATCGTTTACCGACCTGCCCGAGCGCGAGTTTGCCGTGCTGACCAAGCCCGCAACGTACGCAGTCCGCTACTACGCGCGCATTCGCGGCTGGCCCCAGGCCGCCCATCCCGCCATGCCCCAGGTGACCGAGGCCTACATCGTGGTCAACCACACCCAGACCCTGGAGGAGGTCCTGCAATCGAAGATCGAACATCTGCAAGGCTATGGCGAGCCCACACTCTTCAAGCAACTGCCGAATGCCACGATCTACCGCATGCCCCGGATCGAACCACAATTGCGCGTTGCGGACAGATCGTGACGCCGCGTGGCGCGCTCCCGATCATAGCGAATGCCCGAAGCCTTTGGGGTGCGTCAGGATACGTGGACTGTTTCTTTGTGTCCCAGTCGCGCAAGATCAATCAGAAGTGCGTCCAGGAGCAACTGCGTATTGACGTTTTGGGCGAGCTGTCGTTCGGCCTGGGCGATGCGCTGGACGGCGTTCGCCGCAGGCTCCGCGCCGATCTGAGCGGCCGCCTTCGCGACGACGGAACCAGATGACGCGTTGATGACGTCTTCTTTTCGGCCGCCGGCAGCGCGCACCATGTCCGCGTACCAGCAGGCGAAAAGCTTCAGTATGGTCTTGACGGCTCGTCGCACGGCCTCCGTGTCGGAAATGTCGGGATCCCGCTTTCGATACAGTGCACCCAACGCTTTCGCCTCATCGAGCAGGCCTTGCGAAGTGAGCGCGTCGTCCTTCGCGGGAAACCAAGCGAGGTCCTGGATCAGGCGCTCGTTCAACTCGAACAGCCCTTCCTCGATTTGCTCAAGGGCCGCACCGAGGCTCCCGGCACTGACGCCCGCATGCCAACGAACCTGGCTCTTCGGCAGGCCTGGAACCAGTTGCCCGAGCCTGTCCATCACGAATTGCACCGGCAAAGGGTCAAACCGCACGGCCTGGCAACGTGAAACTGTCGTCGGCAGCATGCGGTCTAGCAACTCGACCAACAGCACGAGGTACGTATCCGGGGGGGGCTCCTCCAGTGTCTTCAGCAACGCGTTCTGGGCGGGCGGCGTGATGCGATCGGCCTCGCGCACGACGAACACTTTGGCGCGGCCGCGAAGCGACGTCAGCCCGGCCTTGTCGATCAGAAAGTAACGCACCACCTCAATGCTGATGTCCAGCCCTTTCCGTTTGCGAATGACCGGATCGGGGTGATCTCGGTTGAGGTGGCGATGGATCAGGTGCAGGTCCGGATGGGTATCGGCCTGAACAGCGCGACAGTCCTCGCATCGGCCACATCCATCCGAAAGATGATCGAGGCCGACGGCTTCGCGCTCGGATGCCGTGACTTCAATCTCCCCCGGCTGCGAACAGAGAAGCCGCTGCGCCAAACGCCGCGCAAGCATCTCCTTTCCCACGCCGTCAGGACCATGAAAGAGATACGCGTGGGGCAATCGGCCCGCGGCCATAGCTCGCTGGATCATGCCCTGCGCGTGGCCCTGATGTTGAACCTCAACCAGGGACATCGGCCAAACACTCCAACACGCGCTTGTGAACTTTCCCAGCGTCCCCGCGGGCGTCCACGATGACGACCGGCGTGGGATAATACTCGTGAATCTCGTGGAACATCTTCCGCACCCTGCGATGGAACTCGATCGGGCGAGCCTCCATGGCATCGGGCGCGCTTTCCGCGTCTTCGTTCTGGAACAGAGTCGGTTGGCCGCTGAACTTCTTGCGATTCTTTCCGGCGTGGTGAGATTTTCGCCCGATGCGATCGAATCCCTCGTCAACGTCCACGTCGAGGATGATGGTCAGGTCGGGCCAGTGATCGCCGATGGCGAACCTGCCCAATTCGACCACGCAACGCGGATCGAAACCGGCGGCACCCTGATAGGCGCAGGTCGCGGAGATGAACCTCGTGCACAGCACCGTCTTCTGCGCCGCAAGCGCCGGCTCAATGACCTCCGCCATCAACTGCGCCCGCGAGGCCATGAACAGCAGCGCCTCGCAGTTGACGTTCATGGCGCTCAGATCATAGTCGAGCAGTACGGATCGGATGCGATCGCCGATGGTCGTGCCGCCCGGGTCGCGGGGGCAGACGACCTCCGCACCGGCCCGTCGCAGCACGTCCGCCACCATATCCCGCTGCGTGCTCTTGCCGCACCCGTCCGGCCCGTCAAAAACGATGAACTTGCCGCGAAGTCGATCTTTCAGTTGTTCAACATCCATGTTGAGTCCTGAATCGCGCGGGGCTGGGAAGCTCCGCTACAGGTCACAAGACAAAGGAACGGGCGGGCGGCGCCAACCCTACGAGCTGCCTTCCATTCGCAAGCGTCTTTTGCTTTCCTCGAACACTTCGACCGCGTTATAGCTGGAACGCACGAACGGGCCGGCCGCGACGCTCAGAAAGCCCAGCTCCCTGGCACGGGCCGCCAGCTCCCCGAACTCCTCGGGACGATAGAACTTCACCACAGGGTGATGCTTATCGCGGGTCGGTGCGAGGTACTGGCCGATCGTGAGCGCATCGCATCCCACCTCTCGTAAGTCGTGAAAAGTCTGGTGAAGCTCTTCCATCGTCTCACCGAGTCCGACCATCAGGCCGGACTTCGTGATCATCTGCGGCGCGATCTCCTTGACGATCCGCAACACCTTGAGGGAACGACGATACTTCGCCTGCGGCGTGATCTTGGGCCTGAGCCGCTCGACCATCTCGATGTTGTGGTTGTACAGCTCGGGCTTCGCGTCGCACAGGGTCTGGATGCACTCTCTTCGCGCGTGGAAGTCCGCGGGCAGGACCTCGACCGTCGCTTCCGGCGCGGTCTCATGAATCGCCCGTACACAGGCGGCGAAGTGACCGGCCCCTTCATCCTTAAGATCGTCCCGGGCCACCGCGGTCAACACAACGTGGCGGAGCCCCAGGCTGGCGACGGCCTCAGCCAGGCAGCGCGGCTCATCCGCCGCGGGTGGATCGGGGCGAGCCGTCGTCACGGAGCAGAAATGGCAACGCCGCGTGCACTTATCACCCAGGATCATGAACGTCGCGTGACGCTTCGACCAGCACTCGGAGAGGTTCGGACAGCGGGCCTCCTCGCAGACCGTGGCCACACCGCTGTCGGCGACCACGCTCCGGGTGTGGCTGAAATCGCCGGAGGGCAGCGGACGTTTCATCCAGGACGGCAACCGCCGACCATCCGCACCCGCCTCAGATCCTTTCAAAACAGGCAGTTCCACCGGCTTTCCCTCGACTGCTCCTGAATACCAGCAAATCCTCAGGTAAAGCGTCTTTCGCCACAGCGATTGTATATCAAAACGCTCGTCGCCGGTAGGCGGCCGGTTTGACGTGAATCCCTGTCATCCCTAGCATTAAGCGTCGAGCGGAGGGGGACACCCGACCTCGGGAGATTTGCGTCATGTCCGCCGAATTCAAGCGCATCCTCTGCCCCACCGACTTCTCCGAAATGTCCATCGAGGCTCTCAAATACGCCAGAGACCTCGCGAAGACCTTCAACGGCGAGCTGCATTGTCTGCACGTCGTGGACGAGGCGTATCAGTACTGGAGTTCCATGGGACCGGAAAGCATTCCGGTGGGGCCGCCGGCAGAGGACCTGATCGGACTGGGCGAGTCCCGCATGAGGAACTTCGCGGATGAACATCTTGCCGGCATCGACCCTCCACCGAAAACGGTAGTGCTGCTCGGCAGACCGTTCGCCGAGATCGTCAGCTATGCCCGAGAGAACGAGATACAACTGATCGTGATGGCCACGCACGGACGGGGCGGCATCGTCCACGCCCTCCTGGGCAGCACCACGGAGAAGGTCGTCCGCAAGGCACCCTGTGCCGTCTTGACCTTCCGTCCGGAGGATCAGGAGATCGTCATGCCCTGACGGGAGCCGTGACCCGATCGAGCCGTTTACCGGCCAGGCAAGCATCATCAGAGAGATCTGTCAATGACCGCTCCCGAAATCGACTCTCGGCAAAACGGGATCGCGCAACGCGTACGAGCGAACGCTTTTACGGCCGCCATTGCCGCGGCCTTGCTCATCTATTTTGGTTGTTTCCACTTGTCCGCCGACCAGGGTGGTGGGCTGTTCGGCATCGCCGCGACGGCGCTTGTCTGGACGCTGCGCATCGGTGGTGTGGCATTCGCCCTGCTTGCTTTGCTCTCGCTGACAGGTCAGCTCTTTACGTTGGCCATTGACGCGGTCGTGTCCATCGCCGTCGGTATCATGCTCGTGCTCACGGGTATCGGGCTCCTGGTCGGCGGCGGTGGCATGCTCCAGCCTGTGATCAGTGTGGTGTGTGCGTGGTTGTTCATCGGTGCGGGCGTGCGGAACTGGAGGGACTTCAGGTTGGTATCCGGCCACAAGGTCCGAGCCTACGGCCCTCATCCACAGGGATACGATCCGCGCTTCGAGGAGCGTTACCAGGACGCTCAGGCGGCGCCCCCGCCGGCATCCCTGGCAAGCCAATTACGCGAGCGTGCTGAAGCACCGCCACCAGCGGGCAATGTGACATATGGTGACACTGAGGCGGCGACAGGCCCCGGTTCCCTGGGGGCACCGTTGCCCTCGCAAATGCCGGCCGGATCCGCCCAGTGGCCGGAAGGCGACGCGTCATTGGAGCCGAGCATTGAAGACCCGGATGCAGCGGATGCGGCAAGCCTTTCCGAAAGAACGGAGGACACAGAGGCAATCAAAGAAGAACCGAACAAGGGCGAGCCGGCACCGGATGGTTTCCTGTCCTCATTCGCCGACGAGGATACGCCGAGAGGCGTATAGCGCTGGATGCCACTGATTCGCGAGCCGTGCGGACCGGCTCACGGGTGCCACTGATTCGCGAGCTGTGCGGACCGGCTGACGCGTGCCACTGCTCTGTGAGCAGTGCCAAACTCACCCGTGACGGGTAACCCCGTTGGGATACGGTGAACGCCGGCCGGACCGCACTCGAAGAATCCGGTGGATCCTCCCTGCTCTTCAGATGACGCCCCCATGGCCAACGATCAAGAACATCCCCCTGAAGCCCTCGATGCTTCGCTGGAACGCTACTCCCGTCAAATCCTCTACGAAAAAATCGGCGAACAGGGTCAGCACAGCCTTCTCAGATCACGTGTCGTACTCTTCGGTTGCGGCGCCTTGGGCAGCGTGCTGGCAAACACACTGGTACGCGCCGGCGTAGGCCGCATCCGCATCTGCGACCGCGACTACGTCGAACGAAACAACCTCCAACGACAGATGCTGTTCGACGAATCGGACATCGAGGCCAACCTGCCCAAAGCCGAAGCCGCGGCCGCCAAGCTGCGCCGCATCAATCCAGACGTCACCATCGAGCCCGTCGTGATCGACGTCAACTCGACGAACATCGAAAGGCTTTCAGAGGACGCCGATCTCCTTCTTGACGGCACCGACAACTTCGAGGCGCGCTTCCTCATCAACGATCTCGCCGTCTCCACAAACCGCCCATGGATCTACGGGGCGGTCATCGGCGCGACGGGCCTGTGCATGCCCATCGTGCCGAATGACACGCCCTGTCTGCGTTGCGTCTTCGAAGAAGCCCCACCCTCGGAAATGAGCCCCACGTGCGACACGGCCGGAGTGCTGGCCACCGCCGTCAACATCGTGGCCAGCCTCCAGGCCACTGAGGCCATCAAGCTGCTCACCGGCCGGCGTGATGAATTGAGTCGCTACCTCACCAGCATCGACGTCTGGTCCGAGCGATTCATGAACCTCAACGTCCAAAATGCCTATGAAAAGGGTGATTGCCCGTGCTGCAAGGGACGGCAGTTCGAGTATCTGGCCGGCAAGCATGAACAAATGGCGCTGACGCTTTGCGGACGCGATTCCGTCCAGATCAATCGCACCGGCACCGGCGGCATCGACTTCAGCGCCATGGCCGACCGCCTCAGGCCCGTTGCCGAAGGCGAAATTCGCCAGAATCGCTTCCTGCTCAAGGCCGTAGTCGACGGCTACGAACTCACCCTCTTCCGCGACGGCCGCGCCATCGTTAAAGGCACCTCCGACCCCGACAAAGCGCGAAGCATCTACGCCAGGTACGTCGGAACGTAATGATGACTTCAAAGCTGCAGCGACTGCTGGAAGGGCAGTCTCATCCGCACAGAAGCAGGCGGCCTTCCGTCAGCAGCCCGCGATTTGGAAGGGATAGAGGAACACCGCGCTCAGAAAGGCGGTGAAGAACTGGAATCCGAAAGGATCCGGCAAAATACCGCCTGCGAAGGCCGCATTAGCACAGCCAAGAATCACCGCTCCCATGACGAGAGGCTTGAGGCACCTACGCATGCTGGGGGTCCTTTCCTTTTATGGGGACCGGAGCGCGAGCATCAGTGAGGCCTCGCCCCCCGCGGAAGCTCCGATCGAACCGAGAGCATATCGTCATAAGGCCGGAGCGCCTACCGGCGTTGCGAAAGGCGCGCGATACGCCAAGGCCGGATGGGGGCACAGATTCCTTTTGGCACCCACGGGCCCGGCATGCCGATATCGCGTACAGCCGGCTCCTCCTGGCGCGCCGGGACATCCATGGACTTGGGGACAAACTCTATCTGCACCCCCGAATGGAGAGATCGCCGAAGCCCTCATTACCATGAAGCTCAGCACGACCCCCCAAGCCGCTGGATTCATTGACGCTTCGCCGCCCGATCCCTATTCTCCTCCGTCCGGTGGTGAAGACTGTTACGCATTCGCAAAACCTGGCTGGGAGATTCATCATGGCCCTCGCCTTCAACTCCGTCGCGGAAAGCATCGGACGCACCCCGCTGGTAAGAATCAACCGGATCATCGACGCACCGGCCACCGTTTACGCAAAACTGGAATTCTTCAATCCACTTTCTAGCGTGAAGGACCGTATCGGCGTCTCCATGATTGAGGCCGCTGAGCAAGACGGAAAGATCAGACCCGATTCCGTTATCGTCGAGCCTACCTCCGGGAACACGGGAATCGCCCTGGCCATGGTCTGTGCGGCCAAGGGCTACAAGCTCATCCTTACCATGCCCGAGAGCATGTCCGTGGAGCGGCGGTCGATCCTCACCGCACTCGGGGCCGAGATCGCCCTCACCCCTGCTACCGAGGGGATGGTGGGTGCGGTCCAAAGGGCGCGAGAGCTGGTGGAGAAGACGCCCAACTCGTTTATGCCGCAGCAGTTCGAGAATCCGGCCAATCCCGAAATCCACCGCCGAACCACCGCAATGGAGATCTGGAACGACCTGAATGGAAAGGCAGATGTGTTCGTCGCCGGTGTGGGCACCGGGGGCACGATCACCGGCGTAGGCGAGGTGATCAAGGCCCGAAAGCCGTCCTTCATGTGCTACGCCGTCGAACCTGAGACCTCCCCGGTCATCACTCAGGTCCGCAGTGGTCAACAGCCCCAGCCGGGCAAGCACATGATCCAGGGCATCGGCGCGGGCTTCATCCCCGGCGTTTTAAACCTCGACATTATTGACGATACGGTACTTGTCTCGAACGAGGAAGCGTTTGCCTGGGCCAGGCGAGCGGCCAGGGAAGAGGGCATTTTGTGCGGCATTTCATCCGGCGCCGCTCTGTGCGCCGCTAACAAAGTGGCGAATATGCCCGAGAACAAGGGCAGGACGATCGTTGTTCTGCTTGCGAGCGCGGGCGAGCGCTACCTCTCCACCCCCCTGTTTTCGCGGGAGGGTTAGCAGTTGCCGCTTTAGTCCGGCAAGGGCGGATTCCGATAAGATCAGAGCGGGCGTCCGACGCCGCAGGTAGCCGCTGAGGAGGGTGGCCCCGCGTGCGGAAAGCGCTCCTGAGCGGACCGCTCCGTGTTTCTTGTTTGACCGGGGCGGGCCCATGATCTATATTATCCATTGGCAGTGGGAAGGTATCGTGAGGGTGCGATACGGTAGATAGCATTCATAAGCTTTATATCGAATATTCGTACTGACTAATCGCCATTATCTGATCCCTCAGCCTCTTTCACCCCCCACGTTCAGACCACCGCCAGGACCCGAGCCGCAGGCTGGCTCGGAGGGTTTGTTGTGGTCGTCGTTCGGCTCCGGCAGGAGCTTTGCGGCACTCTGATGGAGTGATCCGGCTAACAAGGACATCCTGGCATCGAACGCCACGCGCATGCTTGCGGTGGAATATGTGCGGCCTTGTGCAGGTTTGGCTGTCGTGAAGAGTCTTTTCCGGCCGAAGCCTCAGCAGACGCCACGCCAAGAGGGCAGCGGACCAACGGTCGCCTTCGTCCAGCGCGTGCCGTCGGATCACGGCGTCATCGGACTTGCCGTGGAGTTCGCGGATGTCTGTGAGTCTTCGAAATGCATCGAGCTGATCGGGTCGGCTGGCGCGCCGTAGCAGCGGCGGCCGGCACGAGCAAGGGGGCAGCAAGATGACGCTCGACATTCCGAATTATCGCATCGTCGAGAAGCTGGGGGTGGGAGCCCAAACGCGTATCTTCCGTGCCCGGTGTATGCGGACCGGGAAAGACTACGCGATCAAAACGACCAAAGTCCAGAAGCCCGAGGACATGGCCACCGTGGACATGATGCGAGCTGAATACGCTATCGGCTCGACGCTCAACCATGCCTCGTTGCGACGCGTATACGAATTACGGATGGTGCGGCAACGTCTCCGGGTCCGTGGTGCGATCCTGTTCATGGAGTACGTGGACGGCATCTCGATGGCCAATCCCGATTTCCGCCGCCCTCTGGACGAGGTTCTGGCGCTGTTGTGCAAGGCCGCCGCGGGACTCCATGCCATGCATCAGGCCGGCTACGTCCACGCGGACATGAAGCCCAACAACATCCTGGTAACGACCGACGCAGAGGTAAAGCTCATCGACTTCGGCCAGAGCACCAAGTGCCTCGAGGCTAAGCCCCGGATCCAAGGGACGCCGGACTACATGGCCCCCGAGCAAATCCACGGTCGGACCCTGGACCCGCGAACCGACGTGTTCGGCCTCGGCGCGACGATGCACAAGGTCTTCACCGGTAAGCACGTTCAGACGGTCATGAACAAAACGCTGAATCTTGCCTATCAGGGATCGGTGGGCAAGCGGCTTGATCGGACGGACCCGGAAGAGGCCTTGAAGGAATTCCCACGCGCGCTGAGACGCCTGCTCAGGGACTGCTGCGCACACCACCCCGACGAGCGCCCCGCAGACATGACCAACGTCATTGAGCGGTTGCAGATGGTCCGAACGTTGCTCAACAGGCCCTTGGGCGAGCAAGACTTCGATGAGGAAGGTTTCCTCGACGAGATCGAGGGCGGCAAGTTCGATCTCACCGAAGAGGGCCCGCCGGAACCGGAGGCCATCCTGCTCGATGAACTCGCCGACAGGGGCGAGGAAGACATCTGATTGTCGTAGCCGCGCGGATGATCCTTGCTTTGGATCTCCTTAACCTTTCTGAGGCCGCGCCTCTGGAAACCGTGGCTTCCCCACCAAGGCTCTTCATCCCGTGTCAGGCGCTCCAGTGTGCGTGAGAGGTATGCTAGAGCCCTGCCCGTTACTGGCTCCTCCCTGCGCTGCCGGGATGGCCAGAAGGCCCCACCTGCGGCGTCCTTGTGCCGTAAAGACCGGGCAACCTGAAGGTTCAGCTGGCGTGGGCGGAATCCGGCATTTGCGACACGGGCGGCCGTTCGAGCTGCAGAGCCTAGATCAGGATTATCGGACGTTGCCGTGTCCGCAGTTACGCTCCTCTTGGCAACCTGTGATTTCCTCTGAGCCAGCGCCCACCGTCTGCCATTCATTCACAGGGATGATTCGGTTGATCGAAAGAAGACCAACACCGACGTCCGTAAAAAAGGCGTGCGGCACCCCGGTAAGGATTGGCGCGGTCAAAGGGTGCCGCAGCGAGTGGAAGCTTGTTCTAAGGTGCCATGCGAGCGAGCGCTACCCTGGCGGCAGGCTGCTTGCGCACCCAGCATATACTATATCGGCTCGGGCAGGGCAATCAACAGGACCCCTCAAACAAATCCCACTTTCTACGCCGCAGGAGGTGATCCAGACCCTGCGAGTCCGCCAGGGCGGGATGCCGACCGCCTTTTGCGCCTGTTTGAACGCCCCGTCTCGAGCGAAATGTAGCCTACTGGCACTCCGTGTGCCGTGCAAGCCCTGCCGACGCCCCTTTCTCTCGTAAACTTCGTATTCTGAAAACCTTGGGGTTGGTGATGGAATCTCCTGCGAATACCGCCTAGATTCCACCACTGCCGGCAATCTGGGTCAACTTGGGGCGGCCACAGCCCGGCCGGTTTCCCCACGCCCGAGGCTCCGCCGGCTCGTGCGAACCGTCCGGATAAACAGGCTCCCCTCCACATCATCCGGTAAAGACCGGAGCGGGAAACGAGACGCAACACACCGATCTCAACTCCTTCGTGCTTTGCGCCACACGTGATCACCGCCTCCCCCGCTGGGGGTTCCCCTCCCATGGTTTTACGGGACCTCGATTTCGTCCCACCCCCGTGTGCGGATGTCAGCTTGCCTTCCTTGCCCACGGGCAGCCGGCGAATCGACGGCTCGTGCCTCAGCCGAGGGCTGCTTGCAAACGCTTACCCTTCGTCAAGGCAAGCGGCTGACGGAGGTCGACGGACGTGTTGCTTTTGTAGCTTGCGCCGCAGGCCGATTTGATCGATATCCCTTTCGTGTAAGCGGCCAAAAACCGCAATTGTCCCATAACGAGTGTCGCAAATGAACGAGCTGACGATCGGAAAAGTGATACACGTTACCGGCGGTCGGGTCGATGTGCTGGTCACCGCCGAAAAGATGGACGTGACTTACGAAGGTAGAACCCACCGCATCGGGCAACTCGGAACATATCTGACGATCCCGGTGGGCGATCACACAATTGTGGGTTTTGTGACGGGTTCCGGCCGCCTCGATCAGACGAACGCCGAATGCGACGGCAACATTGTCGTGAACGTGCAGCTCGTTGGCGAGATTGCCGGCGGCCGGTTCGCACGAGGCGTCAATGCGTATCCCATTGTCGGCGATCTCGTTTGGCTGGCCGTTCGCCGGGATTTTGAGACCATCTTCGGAAGCCTCGATGAACTTCCCTCCGACGATGAGCACCGCACAAG
The DNA here is from genome assembly GCA_020350565.1 of Phycisphaerales bacterium. GTDB lineage: Bacteria > Planctomycetota > Phycisphaerae > UBA1845 > UBA1845. Next base: position 3,370,091 of record CP070718.1, on the reverse strand, counting down.
CTTCTCTATGGGGCGCTTCGCCCTGAGCACGGACTTCGAGGTGCAGGTCCTCGGGTCGGAGTTCTTCGCCAAGCACGCGGCCATCGTG
>CP070718.1:3361992-3369903 GCA_020350565.1 Phycisphaerales bacterium | reverse complement strand
CCGCGACCGGACGATCAAGATCGACATCCCCTACAACATCAAGCTCGATGACGAGATCGCGATCTACCAGAAGGACTTCAACAAGGAGCGCATCCGCGGCATCCACATCGCGCCGCATACGATCGAGGTGGCGGCGATGTGGGCGGTTCTGACGCGGCTCGAAGAGCCGAAGAAGGCCGGCCTGACGCTCATGCAGAAGCTCAAGCTCTACAACGGCAAGAGCATCCCGAACTTCACCGAGGACTCGGTCCGCGAGCTTCGCGGCGAAGCTCCGCGCGAGGGCATGCAGGGCATCAGCCCGCGCTATATCCAGGACAAGGTCTCCAACGCCCTGGTTTCGGACCAAGCGATTCAACAGAAGTGCATCAACCCGTTCATGCTGATGAACGAGCTTGAATCCGGCCTGTCCCATCACAGCCTGATCACGGATGAGGAGGTGAAGAACCGGTACAAGGAGCTGCTGGCCGTGGTGCGTGAGGAGTACGAGGACATCCTCAAGTCCGAGGTTCAGCGGGCCATCAGCGCCGATGAGGACGCCATCACCCGGCTGTGCTCGAACTACATCGAGAACGTCCGCGCCTACACCCAGCACGAGAAAGTGCGCAACAAGTACACGGGAAAGGATGAGGAGCCGGACGAGCGCCTGATGCGGTCCATCGAGGAAAAGATCGACATCCCCGAAAGCCGTAAGGACGACTTCCGTCAGGAGATCATGAACTACATCGGATCACTGGCCCTCGATGGTAAGAAGTTCGAATACCACACGAACGCCAGGCTGCACAAGGCCCTCGAGCTCAAGCTGTTCGAGGATCAGCGCGACACGATCAAGCTCAAGAACGTGGTTTCCGGCGTTGTGGACGACGAGACGCAGGCGAAGATCGACGTGGTCAAGCAGCGTCTGATCAAGTACTTCGGATACAACGAGACCAGCGCGACGGATGTGCTTAATTACGTAGCGAGTATCTTCGCGCGGGGGGACACGAAAGCGGAGGAGTAATGGGCGGTGATCCTCCAAATCAACAACGACCATCAACGCTTCCGCAAGATCGTGCGGGGAAAGATCAGGGAGGATCTGCGCAAGTTTCTGACCCGTGGAGAGCTTCTCGGGCGCGAGGGGAAGCGCTTTATCAGCATTCCCATTCGCGGGATCGACACGCCGAACTTCCGCTACGGCGAAAACAATGACGGCGGCGTCGGCTCCGGGGAAGGCAAGCCCGGCGATAAGGTCGGGGACGGCGACGGCATCGGGCCGGGCGGCACCGAAGAGGGGCACCACATCCTCGAAGTGGACGTCTCCCTGGACGAATTGGCCGACATCCTGGGCGAGGAGCTGAAGCTGCCGCGCATCAAGCCGAAAGGCAGACACCGCATCAGCACCGTCCGCGAGAAGTACACCGGCATCCGGCAGGCCGGGCCGGAGTCGCTCCGGCACTTCAAGCGGACTTTTCGCCGGGCCTTACGTCGGCAGATCATGTCCGGGCTGTACAACCCCGACGCGCCGCGAATCATCTTCGAACGGCGGGACAAGATTTACCGAAGCTGGAAGACGGTCAAGAGCCCGAAGTCCAACGCGGTGATCATCTACATGATGGACGTTTCCGGCTCGATGGGCGACGAGCAGAAGGAGCTTGTTCGCCTGGAGGCCTTCTGGATCGACGCCTGGCTCCGCCGCAACTACGAGGGAATCGAAAGCCGATACATCGTCCACGACGTCCGTGCCGGCGAGGTCGATCGCGAGACCTTCTTCCACATTCGAGAGGACGGCGGCACGCGCATCAGCAGCGCCTATAAGCTGGCCAAGGATGTCATCGAGCAAAACTATCCCGTGGACGAATGGAACCTGTACCTGTTCCACTTCTCGGACGGGGACAACAGCAGCGAGTCGGACAGCCGCGAATGTTGCCAGGTCATCCGCGAGCATCTGCTGCCGGTCATCAACATGTTCGGTTACTGCCAGGTGGCCAGCGCCTACGGCAGCGGCAACTTCATCAACGTCCTGCACGAGCACCTCGCCGACGATGAGGCGGTCATCACCAGCCGCGTGAACAACAAGGACGACATCTACGACAGCATCAAGACTTTCTTCGCGCAGGGGAGGTAGAGACGGTGGTCACGAAGAGCTTCACATTGCATGGCCGCCGACTCCCGCGCGAGATACAGGAGGAGGCCGAGCGCATCGCCGAGATCGCTCGCAGTGAAGGTCTCGACTTCTTCCCCACCATCTTCGAGATGCTGTCGACCGAGCAGATCAGCCAGGTGGCCGCTTACGGCGGCTTCCCCAAGCGCTACCCGCATTGGCGCTTCGGCATGGAATATGAAAGGCTCCGCAAGCAGCACAAGTACGGGCTCGGCAGGATTTACGAAATGGTGATCAACACCGATCCGTGCTACGCCTACCTGCTCGACGACAACGCGATGGTCGATCACAAGACGGTCATCGCACACGTCTACGCCCACTGCGACTTTTTCAAGAACAACGTCTGGTTCTCGAAGACCAACCGCAGAATGATGGACGAGATGGCCAACCACGCCACCCGCATCCACCGCTACATCGACCGCTACGGGTTGGAGGAGGTGGAGAAGTTCATCGATACGGCGCTGGCCCTGGAGAACCTGATCGATCCACACTCGGCGTTCATGCGCCGCGAGCCCGTTCGCATGCGGAAGGAGAACAAGAAGAAGAAGGAAGAGCGGAAGGAAGCACCGGCCAAGTTCCCGGCCAAGAGCTACATGGATCGGTACATCAACCCTCCGGACAAGCTCGCCGAGGAGACGGAGGCCCGGGAGCAAAAGAAATCCAGGGAGAAGGCGGCGTTCCCCGGCAAACCCACGCGCGACGTGCTGCTCTTTCTTCTGCAGCACGCACCGCTCGAGGACTGGCAGGCGGACGTCCTGGCCACCATTCGTGAGGAGGCCTATTACTTCGCACCGCAGGCCCAGACCAAGATTATGAATGAAGGGTGGGCCAGCTACTGGCACTCCGCCTTGATGACCCAATACATCCTGCGTGACCACGAACTCATCGACTACTGCGAGCATCACTCGGGCACGTTGGCCACGTCACCCGGGCGACTCAATCCCTACAAGCTCGGCATCGAGCTCTTCCGCGACATCGAGCACCGATGGAACACGGGACGCTACGGGCCCGAGTACGACAGCTGCGACGACATGACCACGCGGCGTGAATGGGGCAACGACAAGACCCCCCAGGGGCGCATCGTAGGCAAAGGCTCACCCGGCCGCGAGAAGATTTTCCAGGTTCGCGCCCTGTACAACGACGTGACCTTCCTCGACGAGTTCCTCACGCCGGAGTTCGTCGAGGATCAAGACCTCTATCACTACCGCATGGATCCCACCACCGGCCGCATGGTCGTGGTCAACCGCGATTTCAACAAGATCAAGCAGCAGATGCTGTTCATGCTTACCAACCACGCCCAGCCGTACATCTACGTCATCGACGGCAACTACCACAACCGTGGCGAGCTGTGCCTGGGCCACCGCCACGTCGGTGCCGACCTCGACATCAAATACGCCATCGCTACGTTAAAAGAGCTGCACAAAATCTGGAAGCGCCCCGTGCACGTGATGGCCCGCATCGACGACGCGCCCTTCATGTTCAGCTTCGACGGCGAGCAGTCCAGCCAGCAGCAGATCGACGAAAGCATCCCCGAGCCGGCACACAGCGTATAGCTGTCAGCCGTCAGCTATCAGCCGCCAGCCATCGGCTGTCAGTGATGGACGCGCCACAGCAAAGGCGCGACTTGTTCATGCCGCGCGCCTATGGTGCTGGGGTGAGATTCCCATCTCGCACCCACGAACAGCAGGAATCCCTTCCTGCGTTCGCATGAACCCCCTCGGCAGCATGCTGAGGGTACGGATAAGTCCTGCACCCTTCACTCCGCGCCGGGGCTTGTCAGTACTCTTCCCAGCTTCGAATCTCGAGTTTTTCGAGGGGCTTCTCGCACAGGGCGTGGATGAAGCGTTGCGCGAGCTGGATGTTCGTGATCAGAGGAACGCCGTGGTCGACGGCGGTCCGGCGGATCATGTAGTCGTTCGTCAGCTCCTGCTCCGACGCGTCCTTCGGGATGTTGATTACCAGGTCCAGGTCGCCGGAACGAATCAGATCCATGGCGTTGGGAGATGCCGCATCCAAAGGCCAGTGGACCGGGGTGACTTCGATGCCGTGCTCGGCCAGAAACGTGGCCGTCCCCTTGGTGCCGTAGAGCGCGGCCCCGGTCGCTACCAGGGCCACCGTGCTCTTTAAGAAGGCGGCCTTGTCTTCGACCGGTCCGGTGCTCAACAAGACCCGGCGGACCGGCAGGCGATAGCCGACCGAAAGAAGCGACTTCAGGAAGGCATCCTCAAAGTCATCACCGATGCAGCCGACCTCGCCGGTCGAGGCCATCTCCACGCCCAACACCGGGTCGGCCCCGGCCAGCCGGGTGAAGGAGAAGTGAGGAGCCTTCACGCCCACATAGTCAAGCTCAAAGGCGGAAGCGGCAACATCGGGGAGAGGCTGTCTCATGATGACGCGTGTGGCCAGATCGATGAGATTCACCCTGAGCGTCTTCGAGGCAAAGGGGAACGATCGAGACGCCCGCAGGTTGCACTCGATCACCATCACGCGGTTTTCCCGGGCGATGAACTGAATATTGAACGGACCACTGATCGTAAGGGCCTTCGCCACTTTGCCGGCGATGCGCTTCGCCCGCCGCGTGGTCTCGATGTAGGTGCGCTGGGGCGGGAGCACGAGCGTCGCATCACCGGAATGGACACCGGCGTTCTCCACGTGTTCGCACATGGCGTACACCAGGATCTCGCCGTCGCGGGCCACCGCGTCCAGTTCGATCTCCTTGGCCCCGGTGATGAACTTGGTGATGACAATCGGGTGATCGGGAGAGACTTCCGCCGCCCGCTCGAGGATCCGGCGAAGGCTGGCCGAATCCTCGGCAACGGCCATCGCCGCACCGGAAAGCACATACGACGGTCGAATCAGAACCGGATAGCCCGCCTTCTCGGCGAAGGCCTCAGCCGCCTCTGCGCTGCTCACTTCTTCCCATGCCGGTTGACTGATCCCAAGACGATCGCACAGAGCGGAGAACTTGTGGCGATCCTCGGCGTTGTCGATGGAGGTCGCCGTCGTGCCGAGAATGGGAATGCCCGCGCCGTCCAGGCGAGGCGCGAGGTTGTTGGGCATCTGGCCACCCATCGAGACGATGACACCGTGCAGCTTCTCCAGCTCGTGGATCTCGCTCACGGTCTCGAAGGAGATCTCCTCAAAGTAGAGGCGGTCGCACTCGTCATAGTCCGTGCTGACAGTCTCCGGATTACAGTTCAACATCGCGGTCGAGTAGCCCAGTTCCCGCAGCGTGCGAACGGTGTTGACGCAGCACCAGTCGAACTCGACGGAACTTCCGATGCGATAGGCCCCGGAGCCGAGGACGAGCACGCCGCCCGGCGTGTCGAACGACACATCATGCTCGCGGCCGTGGTAGGTGAGATACAGGTAGTTGGTGCGTGCCGGGTACTCGGCCGCCAGCGTGTCAATCTGCTTGACGTACGGACGAATCCCCGCCGCGCAGCGGGCCTGTCGTACCTCGTTTTCGCTTTGCCCGGTAAGCGTCGCGATCTGTCGATCGGAGAAGCCGGCCTGCTTGACCTCGCGCAACAGATCGATTGAGACGTCGCCGCCCCCTGCTCGCAAGCGGCCGGCCAACTCCGTCAACCGAAGAATCCGCTCCAGGAACCACGGATGGATCTTGGTCAGCTCTTGAACCCGCGTAACCGACATGCCCTTCGATAGCGCTTCGACGACGGCGAACGCGCGTCGATCCGTCGGCTGGGCCAGCTCCGTCTCCAGGTCGTCAAAAGTCATGGCGTTCGAGAGCACGGCGCCGTCGACGCCGATGTCCAGCATGCGGAGCGCCTTCTGGAACGCCTCCTCGAAGGACCGGCCGATGGCCATCACCTCGCCCACCGATTTCATGCCGGACCCGATCCGGGCGGAGACCATGCGGAACTTCTTTAAATCCCACCGTGGCACCTTGACCACGATGTAGTCCAACGCCGGCTCGAAACAGGCGCATGTGGTTCCGGTCACCCTGTTGGGAATGCTGCTCAAGAGGTGTCCTAAGGCCAGCTTCGCGGCGACGTAGGCGAGCGGATAACCCGTGGCCTTCGATGCCAGCGCCGAGCTGCGCGACAACCGGGCGTTCACCTCGATGATGCGGTAGTCGTCGGAATGAGGATCCAGCGCAAACTGGATGTTGCACTCGCCGACAATGCCGAGATATCGAATGACCTGAATGGCCACCTCACGGAGTTTGTGATACTCCTGGTTGGTGAGCGTCTGGCTGGGCGCGACCACGATCGACTCGCCGGTGTGAATGCCCATGGGATCCAGGTTTTCCATGTTGCATACGGTGACGCAGTTGTCGTAGGCGTCGCGCACGACCTCGTACTCGATCTCCTTCCAGCCGCTGAGCCATTCCTCAATGAGAACCTGAGACGTGTGAGCAAATGCGGCGCGGGCACGCTCAGCCAGCGCGTCGCCATCGGTGCACATGCCTGAGCCGAGCCCTCCGAGCGCGTAGGCGATGCGCAGCATGACCGGATAGCCGATGGCATCGGCCGCTTGGAGCGCTTCCTCCACGGTGGCCGCGGCGCGGCTTCGCGGGATCCGAACGCCGATCTCCAGCAGGCGACGGGTGAACAAACCGCGATCCTCGGTCTCTCGAATCGTCTGCACCGGCGTGCCCAGGACGCGCACCCCGTGTCGCGCAAGGACACCCGCGTCTTCCAGCTCAACTCCACAGTTCAGCGCAGTCTGGCCACCGAAACTGAGAAGGACCCCGTCGGGCTGCTCCTTGCGGATCACCTGCTCAACGAAATAGGGCGTGACCGGCAGGAAATACACTTGATCGGCCAAGCGGTCGGACGTCTGAACGGTGGCGATGTTGGGATTCACCAGGACGGTCTGAATCCCCTCGTCCTTCAAGGCCTTGATGGCCTGGCTGCCGGAGTAGTCGAACTCGCCGGCCTCGCCGATCTTCAGAGCCGAACTGCCCAGCACGAGGACCTTGCGGGGAAGCTGGCGGTCCGGTTCGCGATTCGAGAAGTCGTTCACCTGAGCATCTCCAAGAAGCGGTTGAAGAGCTCCATCGTGTCGGTGGGGCCCGGTGTGGATTCCGGGTGAAACTGCACGCCGCGTGCGGGCTTCCATTCGTGGCGAATGCCCTCGTTCGTCTGATCGTTCGCGTTGATGAACCACTCGCGCCAGCCCTCAGGCAGCGTGGCCCCGTCAACGGCGTAACCATGGTTCTGTGAGGTGACGTAGCAGCGCCGGGTACCGACCTCGAGACACGGCTGATTCTGCGATCGATGGCCGAACTTCAGCTTGTAGGTGTCGGCGCCGGCGGCCAGCGCCAGGATCTGGTTGCCCAGGCAGATGCCGAAGGTGGGCACACGTTCCACAAGGGCCCGGCTGACGTTCAGAACGGTCTGATCCGCCATCTTCGGATCACCGGGACCGTTCGAGAGGAAGAGACCGTCGAAGGTTTCCTGGAAGAAATCGTAGTCCCACGGCACGCGCAAGACGCGGGCCCCTGCATGAACGAGCCCGCGCACGATGTTTACCTTCACGCCCATGTCGATCAGCACGACGCGCGGGCCGTCCTTGCCGTATGAGACCGGCTCACGGTAGCTCACGCCCGCCACGAGGTTGGTGCGATTCGGGTCGTGGAAGGCGACGTCCTCGCCCTCCGGGAGCAGCTTGCCGAGCATGGCCCCCTTGGTACGGATGTGCTTGGTGAGCGCGCGCGTGTCCACACCAGCGAGACCGGGGATGCCGGCTTCCTCCAGCCAGTTGTGCAGCGACCGCCGAGCCGACCAGTGCGACACATCCGAGCCGAT
>CP070718.1:3359026-3361892 GCA_020350565.1 Phycisphaerales bacterium | reverse complement strand
ATCCTTGCAGGAGATGGTAGAGGCCTATGAGGATTACGTCAGCACCGATCCTTTCAAGCTGCACGATGTCCCGCCTGGGATCCCCGCGGATGTGATAGACGGCTTGACCGGATGATTGATACTGCTCCTGAGGCGCGAGGCAGTAAGAACACCCTGGTCTGCCACGCCCACTCTGCTTGCGTTACGTACACCATTGTCGACTTACCGGCATATTCTCCGCCTACTGACACTCCCCCTCAAAATCCACCGACACCCCTGCCATGGCTGCGAAGCACTCGTTCGAGTACGTCCGGCCGTCGCAGCCGCAGACGGGATCGAAGATCTCGATGCAGGCGTCGGGGATCTTCTCGCACACACCCATGATGTCGCAGCAGCACTGGCCCGTGGGCAGCTTGCAATACTCGCCCTCCTCGCAGGGAATGCCCGCAATTCCTCCGCAGGCCTTTCCATTGGGATCGGACGTATTGTCGCCGCCGTCCGGCAAGACAATCCATGGCGGGCAGCCCGTAAGCATGAGAACCGCTGCAAGCGCCGCGAACGGCGTAATCACCTTCACCTTCTTAGCAAAGCGTCGGAACATGGTTCACCTCCTTACATCCCCCCGCCGATCTCCAGAAGACCACACACCTCATCATATCGCTCACGAGACTGTCCGGCACGAAGCGATCGTCGAGATTCGTCACAAGTTTGACCCACGTCAGCACGCATAAAGGGTCCGCTGTCAGGAAAGCGAACGTTCGCGAGAGCCGGCGTCGTTCCGAGCCATCGGCCCGCCGGGATGACGAGTCGGTGCAATGTAGAATGTAGTCCGCTTCGGGCAGCGGCAACGCGTGCGTGCAGGTGGCTAAAGCTTTGGGGGCTCAGGTGGCATCGGCGGTCGGCTCGGCCGAAAAGTTCGACATGGTCACAGCCTCCGGCGCGGAGCTGGTCATCAACTACAACGAAGAGCGCTTCGTCGAGCGCGTGCTGGATTGGACCGATGGCATAGGCGTCGACGTGGTCATCGACAACATCGGCGCGAGCGTGTTCGAAGACTGCCTGAGTGCCCTGCGCGTCGGCGGCACATTCGTCAACTTCGGCCTGGTCGGCGGCATCAAGGCCACCCTCAACATCCGCAACCTCTTCTTCCGCCAGCACACCCTGAAGGGCTCATTCATGGGCAGCATGAACGAACTCCGCCGCGGCCTCGCCCTCCTGCGCGACGGCAAGATCAAGGCATACGTCGACAAAACCTACCCACTCAAAGAAGCCGCCGCCGCCCACCGCTACATCGAATCCCGCGCGGTCAAAGGCAAGGTCGTGCTGGTGCCGTAGCGCGGATGCTGGCGAAAGCGGAGTCGGCTCGCCGGAGACTAATCGAGTCATTGCGCTTACCCAGCCCAATGTCCCCTCATTGTGAGCAATCAAGGGCAAACGCAGAATGCAGAGCTCGCCTCTGGCGCCGCGCGCTCGGCTTCCCACCAAGTGTCGAACGCGCTCTCCAGCCAGTCTCGGACGCTATGGTCCCTATTGCGCCAGGACTGTCGGATGCGCGAAGGCAATTCCTCCACTATCCTCGGCTTGTCAGAAAGGAACCGTCTGAAATCGGGATCGAAAGCGCAGGAAGGCAAGCTACCATACCCGAGAGGACCACCCACCCAATATCTAAGTGTGTGGTAGGAGCTCCGACTCAGGAAAAGCCATCCATGCGCACATTTGCCGTCCGGATCAAGCAACTCTGTCATCGGCGTTTCGCAGATCGCGGGAGAGCCGCGCGGCTGGAATCGGCAGAGCACCAGTGATGTGAAAGGCACCTTGTACTAGTGATAGGTTCGGGATTCACTCCGCCCACAGTCCGGGCATATCAAAAAGTCCACGTGCCGACTGTGCCCGGATGCAATCACCGCGAGGGCGGCGATCGTGAGGGCTGCCATAAGCCCAGTGCGCAGGATTCGCCAGAAGAGTCGCCGCGCCTTGTGCCGCTCGTACTCAATTGAAGATGCGACGAAAGTGCCACATTCAGGGCAACGCGAAGCAGGATCAGTCCCCCGCAGGTCGTACCGGCACCGGCAACATCGGATAATGAGGAATTGCGTGGCATTATCGCGCATAGCGTGCAAGGCGTCTCAAAAGCCTTCTTCATCGTATCTGCACCCTAACAACTCTTACGCTTCCCCAGGCGGCTGGATCGAGTCGGCCACAAAACGGCATGCAGATAAGAGGCGGCTATGGCTTTCTTGTTCTCAGGCGCGCAAAAAAACGGTGCCGAGTGGGAGGGGCCCGGCACCATGGTTGTGGGAGGAGATTCGGGGAAGTTTCTTTCTTACACCGGTAGTACGCCGCGGGCCCGCGGCGGGTTCGGTGCGATTTGTCGAAGATTGTCGGCTTTTTTCGTGGGCGGGAGCGGGCTGATTATGGGACGTTTCGGTGGGTCGACGGCGTCGGGAGCCGTTCCAAGTGGCCCGCCGGCGAACACTCGGCCCTTAGGAGTCCGTTGAAAAAGGGGACTGGCTCCGAACGTAAGCCCACTGGCGCCCGTGAAATCGCGGTTCGGCGAGGTGCCTGTCCCCTTTTTCAACGGACAGTTAGCCCGCTGCGTTATCCAAATCCAACGGTGTGAACCGCGCATTGTACAGGGCTCCCGACCCCGTCCTTGGCAGGCGGCGGGCCTGGCAGGACGGGTGAGAACGTGTGCAGGTGAGAACGTGAGAAGGAAAGGAGGGGGTACGGACGGGACAAAGGCTGACAGCCTGACGGCGTGTAATAAGACGTTCTCTCGACCCAAGTCCTTGTGGATGTGACACTAACGGCCGGTAGAATGGAGCGGCGGTTCGTCACGGGCCCTGGCGCGGCAGACCCGATACGCGGTCGTAATCCATTACTGGCT
>CP070718.1:3350157-3358926 GCA_020350565.1 Phycisphaerales bacterium | reverse complement strand
AACGTTGCCCATCGCGGGGTCGTGGTGTGGACAAGTTGTGGACCCGAAAAGTCTATCGCCAGGCCGCTTCGGCAATTCTGCTGCCCACGTTGTGCCTCGTATTCGCTGCAACGGAGTGGTATGCGGCGCTGGCGCGTTACATGCTGCGTAAGGATCTCACGACGTGGCTGGCCGTCTGCGCCATCGCCGCCCTGATCCTCCTCGAACTGAGGTACCTTGCGGCTCTCTTTCGATTCATCCGGGTCAAAGGCGACCTCGTGGCGTATCAGGCTCGGATGGGCGATCCTCAGCGCATGGCCCGAAGGAGGATCAGAAACTTCCGGGCGACCACCGGGCTTCTGGGCGTCGTCCTCGGTTTCCTGCTGGCTGAGGCGCTCTTTCGGATCTTCAACATTCAGCCACCGCCCGTCTTGCGCCCGTCGCATTGGGATGTCCTTAACGTGGACAATACGCTCAATGCGATGGGCATCCGCGAGAACTGGGACGCCATTCCACAGGACGACCGGAGGCTTCGCATCGCTTTCCTGGGCGACTCCATCACCTACGGCTACAGCGTCGAGCCGCAGCAGTCATTCTGTCATCTGCTGGAAGGGATGCTTGCACCCGACTGGCCGACCGGCGTGCTGACCGTCAACCTGGGGTATAGCGCCACAGGCCCTGTCGAGCAACACGAACGATACGTGCCACTTCGTGACATTTTGAGGCCGGACGTCCTCGTCCACGTGCTCTTCCTGAACGACGTGGGTTACGACGCGCACCACCTGGTGGTTCGCATTCACGGCGTGACCCGGCACGACTCCTGGCCGGCGACGCAATCCTATGTGTGGCGCTACGCCGAGAAGCAATACCGCCGCTGGCAGGTCTGGCATGAAGCCTTGGACTACTTCCGGGGCGGTCAAACGCCAGAGGAGCGAGCCCGCTCCTGGGCCTCGTTCGAAGATGGCGTGCGGAAGTGCAAGGCCGCCGCGGAAGATGGCGGTGCCGTCTACTGCATGGTGCTTTTCCCCTGGCTGTTCCAACTCCAGCAATACCCGCTGACAGACGTTCACGCGCGGATCCGCGACCTGGCCACCGAACTTGGCGTGCCCTTCCTGGATTTGTTGGCCACCTTCGAGGGACGCGAATGGAAAAGCGTGTGCGTCAGCCCGGTTAACGAGCACCCGAACCCCGAAGGCCACCGGATAGCTGCCGAGGCCATAGCACAATTCCTGCGAGAAAGGATTCTCCCCGAGATACGGCAAAGGGCGAAATCCGCAGACCAAGAATAAATGGAGTCGCCCGTCGGGTATCAGGGGCTACCCGTGGAACGAGGCACCGGCCCCGACCGGGCGCCGCATGAGTTGGGCGCCAACAAGCGACATGCGTTGGCGAGACTGCGTCAGGGATGTTCGGTAAGAGCCTGATCGGCAAACAGCGTTTCCAGTCGCCACTGGGCCAGTTCGTACTCGTTCATGGGTGTGCCCATGGCCGCATCCGGATCGAATTGCACGCCCGTTTGCACGCACTGCTCGAAGCACTTGCGGGCTGGTTCACGCCCGCCTGCCAGCAGCAAGACCTCCCCGGCGTAGTAATAGGCCTCGCAAAGCTGCTCGGGATTATTGCTGGCAATACCGTCGGCAACCAGCTCGCCGGGGCTGAGTTCGCCGGCCAGGCATCGGAAGATCCGGCGGAGCCAGTCCTCCTTCACATCACGCAAGGCGGCGCTCAGGACCGCCTGCGCCTCGCGGTCCCGACCCTGCTCGCGTAAGATGAGGAACCGCCGAGCTTCAGAATACGAAGGCCTGCCAAGTAGAATGCGAACCCGCTCGCAATCCTGCAGAGCCTCGTCCGTTCGTCCCAGAATCCACAGCGGCGTGATCCGGTGATAATAATGCCAGACGGCGCCCGGCTTCTCGCCCCAGTTCTCCAGCACATTGTCGTAGCATTCGACCGCTTTCTCATACTCCTTGGCATGTCGGTAGGCGTGGGCCAGGTAGACTTGGTTGTTCACCCGACGGTATTGTTCGATGGCTTGGCGGAAGTCTCCCTGTTTGGCAAAGACGACCCCCTTGAAAAGCGTCCATTTCTCCGCACTCTCGCCCGACTCGATGAGCTTGTCGGCTCCAGCGAGGGCCCCCGTCAGGTCGCCCGTATTCAGGCGCAACCAGGTCAATCGATCCCAAGCCAGAATGTGCGACGACTGAAGCTGCACGGCCTGCTCGGCACATTGCAGAGCGCGCTCCAGCTCAAGCGTTGCAAACGAGCGCACGTAACAAGTCTCGGCCGTATCGCTCGGCTCATGCTCGGTTGTCGCCAGCAGGGCATCGGCTCGAACGGTATTACCCATCGACCGATAGATTTCGGAGAGCAACGCTCGACACGCCCAACGCGTAGGATCGGCCTCCAGTTCGTTTTCGAGGAAGCTTACCGCACTCCATTGCTGTTGATTTCTGTACAGCGTCTGGGCCCACACTAGCGCGGCCTCCGGCAATTCCGGGTGTTGCTCCAGCAACGTGTGCGCCGCCCCGAGCCCCTGAGTGGGAATCTGACCCTCCAGGTTCTGCTGAATCTGCAGCGCATCTCGGCGGGCCTGGGTGAACTCCTCGCGCGCCCGGGCCAGCTCACGCTGCCTCCAGTGGACTCCCGCGATCAGGCCCGCAAGGCTCAACGCGATAACGGCCACGACAAGCGCCGCCCCCAGACGATGTTTCCGCAACCTCTTGCGCAGAACGTAAAACCCGCTCGGCCTCCGAGCCAGGATCGGCTCTCCTTGAAGGTATCGACGGATATCTTCGCCCATCTCCTGCGCGGACGCGTACCGGTCGTCTCGTTCCTTCTCCAACGCCTTGAGGATGATCGCCTCGAGTTCGGCGTTCACCCGCTCCGAGAGCGACGAAGGCTGAGCGGGGGCTGTTTCAATGATGCGCTGAATCACATCGGAAGGGTGTCCACTTGTGTCAAAAGGGAGCGATCCCGTAATCGCCTGAAACAGCATGACACCGAGCGCGTAGACGTCCGTACGGGCATCGATTTCTCCGGGGATCCCGGCCGCTTGTTCCGGCGAGAGATAGGAAAGCGTGCCAACCACGTCCCCTGCGCGGGAGATCAACGTGGTTTGGGCCTCGTCGCTACCGTTATGGTCGGTGGCCTTGGCCAGACCGAAATCAAGAATGTGCGGCTTTCCCCCGTGGTCGATCAGAACGTTGGAAGGCTTCAGGTCACGATGGATGACACCTTGTTGGTGAGCGTACTCGACGGCCTCGCAAAGCTGTACGAACAGGCCCAACGTACCGCGCACGTCGAGTGGCGACGTGGCCCAGTGGCGATCCAGCCGACTGCCCTCTATGTGATCCATCGCATAATAGGGCTGCCCTGCGACCTCGCCGCCCTCCAAGACCTTGACGATACTCGGGTGCTCGAGGCGGGCGGCCAACTCTACCTCACGTTGGAACCGCCGCCGGGCGGCGTTTGATGCGAACGGCCCGCCTAACATGATCTTCAGGGCAACAATACGCTTGGTGGACCGCTGCAAGGCCTTGTACACCACGCCCATGCCCCCCCGACCGATCTCCTCGATCAGGTCATACCCCTCAATCTCAGGAAACGGTCTGGTTGCCCCGAGCTTCAAGATTGCAGGGGAGGTTCTCTCGGCCCGCGTGCGGGCCTTCTCGATCAGTGGCAGCCCTTCCAGAGAGCGCTGCAGCAACTCGCCTGTTTCAGGATGTTCGGCCGCAAAACGTGCCGGCGTGAGATCCTCGCCCGCCTCCTGGCGATCAATGAACTCGCTCACCAGTCGACAGATAAGGTCATCGGCCTCCGGGTCGGGTTGGTCTGGAGATGGATTCATGCCCGTGTCTCCGCTACACGAGCGGCTCCTGCCGTCATCATATGGCGGCACTGGAATCGTACTCTGCCCTAAAGCTCGAGGCAAAATACGTCGCTTTCGTATTTCGCAGGAGATATGATCAGGAGTCGGGATTCCGAGCAGGCCAGGCCTTTCTGACTTCCATCGGACGCTTGGCCGGCTCCATCTCGCGGATTCCGGCAGGCAGTCACGTGATGACGGACCGAAGCCAGATCGAGACTTGGGTCGAGGCGGCACGGGGCGGAGACCGATCCGCTGCAACCAAGCTCCTCGCAGCGTGCCATGCGAGGTTGCGGGTACGAGCCGAGGCGCGAATGTCGGCCGCGATGAGAACCAGATGCAGCCCGGATGACATCCTGCAGGAAGTTTATCTGGACGTTTTCCAGCAAATCTCCCACTTCGAGTATCATGGCCCCGGTTCGTTCATCAATTGGATCTTTACCATCCTCGACCGCAAGATCGCCGCGACCTGGCGAGCCGCCCACACCAGAGCACGCGATGTGGACCGCGAGGTGTCATTTAGACCCAGGCCCGACGAGAGTTCTTACTGGAGCCTCCTCGATCAGGTCTACGCGGATTCAGCCACGCCCAGCCGGACGATCAGAAGAGAGGAAGCCTTCACTGCCCTGGTGGCGTGCCTTTCCGATCTCTCCGAAAACCATCGGCAAGTCATTCAGTTGCGCTTCCTGGAAGGAGCAGCCGTAAGTGAAGTCGCCAAACGCCTCGGCAGGTCCGAGGGCGCCGTCGTCGCCCTGACGAAACGTGCCTTGGTTGCCTTGCGAGAATCCATGGACAACATGGGCGACTTCACCCGAGGTGCTTAACGTGCCTGTTTCCCTCTACTTGCCGACAAAGGCCTTTTTCAGAATCCGACGGGCCTTGTCGGCATCCTCTTTGTTGTCAAAGGAGAGGTAGAACGCGGATCGGCGACCCAGCCCCGTGCCCGACAGACCACGCATGTTGATGCCCGCCTCCGCCACTGCACGGGTGATCTGGGCCCCAATCCCGGGCCGATTCGGCATCTCCAAGCGCACGGTGTGCACATTCGGAGCTTTCGCCAGACCCGCAGCCTCCGCTGCTCGAATCTGGGCGGCTCCTCGCAAGGGCGCCATAAACACCAGACCCCTGCCCGGCTTGTCGGGTGAACGCCGCGCAATCACGAACTCCAGATCCGCCCCGGCCTCCGCAACCGCTTCGATCTTCTGAGCCAATCCACCGGCCCGATCTTCGATTTCCGCCGACCATACGTCGATCTTCGATACTTCGACAGCCATGACGTGCCTCCTGATGAAATCCCATACCCCGAAATGACGGGGCCTGGTAGCCTTGCCGCGGCTCTCAAACCCGCGCGCAGGTTAGATCGCCGCGCGTTGACATGCAAGCAGGCGTTTCGATCACCCCACACCCGCAAAACGCCGTCTTTGACACAGGCCGGGGATTATTCGCCGTTTCCCGCCGGTGAATCAGCGGAATCCGGAACCGGCGAAACGGCTGATGCCGCGCCGGCCGATGCGCCAACCGATTTCGGTGCAGCCGGCAACGCATCCGGTGAAATGGCAGGCCCCGGCACCGGAGGCAACGGATCGAGCCGATCCAGAAGAGATACCAGGGGCTGGGCGTCCGGTTCTTCTCGGAGGTTAGCGTAAATGAACTCCAAAGCGGCCTCATAGGGCAGCCCACGCTCCAAGGCAGCCACCATGTAGGATTCCATCTCGGCGCCATCGCCGCGGGACCACGCCCAGGTCGCCGCCACGTAATACGGCTGTGAGTGCTCGGGAGCCAACTCCATCGCCCGCGCGATCCAGTCCTCAAAAGCAGGCGGCAGTACGGACGGCTCCGGCCCCGAACCGCTTTTCACAGATCGCCTCTTCAAGAGTTCGGAACAGAGACTGGCATAGCGCAAACCCAACTCGCGAGTCAGCAGCGACTCTGCAGTACCCTCCGGGGCAATGCCGCGAATGATCGCCAGAGCAACATCCTCCTCGCCCAGAGCCAACCTGTAGGCAATCATTCGCTGCTCGATCTTGGCAACGAGGTCTCGCCCTGCCTCGGATTGCGGGGCCGACTTCACAGCACGCTCGGCACTCTCAATGGCCCGCACGGGATCCTGCGGGTCACTAAAGAACCGGGCATCGGCGAGTTCGGAATAGCAACTGGCCATCCCAAGCGGCGCGGCGGGTGCCATGCGTTCATAGGCACCGGCGGCCAGCGCCAACGCGCCTTCCGCTTTACAGTAATCACCGCGGAAGAAGTGGATCGTCGCTGCCAGCCGAAGGCACTCCGGAGCCCATGGCAGCCGTTCTTCCTCCGCAGCCCCGCGGAATTCAGGTGGTCCGGCGCCCGTTGACGGCGGCAGGCTCTCAGCGGCCGCTTTCTCGATCTTCGTAAGCTCGTCATCAAAACCCGGAGCCGCCGCCATGCGCATCAGCAAATCGAGGTAAGAAAGACCGATGCGGTTATGACGCAAAGGCCTGGCCAGCAGCTCGAAGGCGTCGTAAACACCGAGTCGACCGAGAGCGATCGATACGAACTCCGCCGTCAGATCCGCATTAATCGGCTGGCGCTGAAGTTCACGCTCCAGGGCCGCGGCGGCGCTGCTCATGAAAAGCGCTTCTTTTTGAGCGTCCCCCCGGAGCCACGCATTGACCGACTGGATGCTGTTGAGTTGGTACTCCAGTAGGCCATGATTGAGGTACCCCGGCGATCGGGAGACCAACTGCCCGAGGACCTCGCTGCCCCGCTCGCAATGCAGGTCGCTGAGCTTGTAGTCCTGCCCCGCCAGATAGCGAAGCTGCTGATCCGGCGGATCAATCTGAGACGCACGCCTCTCCCGATCCATCGCACGCTGCTGTGCCAGACGCGCGGCACCCGCGTGCGCCTGGCAGATATAGAACATGTTGGTCAGCGCCCTCTGCGGGTTCAGGATGTCTTTCCCGGACTCGCCCACCTCAATCGCCTTCTCCGGCTCTCCGTCAGCCAGGAACTGGGACACCGTGTACGTATCGCGCGCCGCGGAGAAGTCCTTTTGGCTCAGCACGATCGCCATCAAGCCGAAGAGGCAGGCAAGCACTGCAACGACGGCGCGACGAGGCTTTGATTTCGAAAGACGTTCCGCGACCGACGTCGTACCGCTGGTGGACATCGCCCAGATCAGGCCCAGCATCGTATAGAACATCGTAGGCACGCCCGTGACGCGCAGTCCCACACCGGTGCATTCCGCCACGGCAATGCCGACCAACGAGCCCATCGCCGCAATCAACGCCCATTTCGTCGGCGGCGGCGCCCCGGAAAGTGCCAGCATCCCGGCATAAAGCGTCAACGCCAAAGCGGTCAATACCAGAACCAGCCCGATGGAACCCAGATCTGCAAGAACTTCGAGCCACTCGTTGTGGGCATGCGCGATGCGCGCGGTAAAGGCCAGCGGATTACCCTGAACATCCTTGATCGAATGGGAATCACCGGCCAGGACAAAACCGCCTTGCCCGTGACCTCGCAGCCGCCGTTCAACGAACATGTCCATGGCGTACGACCACGCGTACTTCCTGACTTCGATCGTCGTGCCGCGCCCGGCTTGGTTCTCCGTCCGCGCGCCGTAGTACTGCCAGGCAATGAACAAGCCCACAATCGCAAGGACAACGGGCACGAACCTCGCCTTACCGCGAACCGCAAAGAACACAACGGCGAGCACACCCGCGCCGAGCCCCACCAGCGGCCCGCGAGAGCCCGTCAGATGAAAGGCCCATCCGCAGACCGCCAGGCCCACGATGCTCACAATCAGCACCAACAGCCCTCGACCAATCCTGCCTCGCCCTATTGCACCGATCTGCTCGAAGACGCAGGCCATCAGAAAAAGAATGCCTGGGATCAGGCAAGTGGCCAGAAACAGTGGATTGCCGAAGGGGAACTTGGCTCGGATAGTCGGATTTCGCCCATAGAAGTACCAGATCGCAACCGCGGCGGAGAGGGCGGCGAAAACAGGAATCACGCGTGAAGCAATGCGGCCCGCCGTCGCTGAAAGCGTGTTACCAATCGCAAAGGCCCACAGAAAATGGATCGTCAACAGGATGCTTCCGCCAATGGCAAGCTCGGGGGCGGCCGACCACTTGCCGCTGACGAACGACCAGAGCAGATACAAGCCCGCCAACACCTGGGCGGCCACCAGCGGGGCAATGTGTGCTTTCTCGGGCCGGGCTGCGACGGAATCGGATTCGTCGGTTTGAAGCGCGATCTGATCCGTGTCGGACTCTTCGTCGCCGGTCCGCGTCTTCAAAGCGACGGCCACCCCGAGCACGATTAACGCAGCCCCGGCACCCACACCAAGAACAAGGTTCTTGATTTCGCCCGCATAAAGCGTCGGGAACCGATAGTCCAGGCACAGAAGCTGCACCACCGAACGAAGAAGCGAGCCCTCCTGCCATTCCAACGCGCCATCCACCAGCGTCTCCGACTCGGCCGCGCTCAGCAGCAACGAGCTGCCCCCAACCACAACAACCGCAAGAACGATCGTCACAATATGGGATGGCCTGAGGGCGTGCGGATCGCGAATGCGAATGACACTCATCATCTCTACGTCCGACTCCTGCTCCCGATCAACGTCCCGCGACGAGACCTGCTCACGCTTTCTCCGGATGCTTCGGGCCCGTCCAACGCGTATCCGGCACACCGTCCTCGTGATTTGCGAGCCTCGCGAACGCGAACAGCGCGTCACTAAGCCTGTTCAAGAATGCAATCACAAGAGCGTCTACGGGCTCCTCCCGCGCCAGCTCGACGACGGTCCGCTCCGCTCGCCGGCAAACCGTCCGCGCAAGATGCAGGCGGGCTGCGGTTTCCGACCCTCCGGGAAGCACGAAGTTCCTCAGCGGCTCGACTTTCGCCGCAGCGTCATCGATCCACCGCTCCAACTGATCAATGTGCTGCGGCGTGAC
>CP070718.1:3330667-3350057 GCA_020350565.1 Phycisphaerales bacterium | reverse complement strand
ACCGATGCATTTGCCGCCGGCAAAGCCGACTTTTCGGGCATGACGGGCAATCGGGAGCTTTTCATCTCGCTGGTGATTCACCAGTCGGAAGTGGAGGTGAACGAGGAGGGCACCGAGGCCTCCGCCGCAACGGCGGTGGTGCTCAAGCGTGGCGCGCCTCCCACGGCCTTCGTCGTCGATCATCCGTTTCTCTTTCTGATCCGAGACAAGCAGAGCGGCAGCGTCCTGTTCATGGGGCGAGTGGTGAATCCGAAGTAGGATGTGATTCTCGTCCAACTCGACCGCCTTGCGGCGTGTGCGCACACCGTCAACAGGGGTGGCGCTAAGAAGATGAACGGCCCTTTCAGGGCCGGTTGGTTTCTGGCGTCTCGCCTACCCAGGCCGTTGGCCTGGGCTGAGGGAGGCGGCCTTTCAGGCCGAAGATGCGGGAGGCGGCCAGTCAAGCCGAAGATGCGGGAGGCGGCCTTTCAGGGCGAAGATGCGGGAACCGGGCTTTCAGGCCGAAGACTAGAAGCTGGACCACCTGTATGCCTGGCCTGAGGGAGCCAGCGTTGCAGGCCGAAAGTAGCCAAAAGCAACGGCAGTGCCATTCGAGACAGGCACCTCGATGAGCGGCATTTTCAGGGGCGTGAATGAGCTTGCGCTCGGAGCCAGTCCCCTTTCTCAACGGACTAACACTCGAGAGGCCCGGGTCGTGCTGCGGGAGGGTGATGAGGACTCGGCGGCTGCAGAACCCGGGCCATGGAAGCGCAGGCGACGGCGCTTTATGATGGGCCCGGAGGCCCGAGATGGTCGATTCAGCCACGCCCGATGGAAGCCGCCCGGAGGCGACGAGCGCCGGCAGGCGCCGCGGAATGCGTCTGGGCGAAGGCGTCCGCCTGTCGCAAGCGATCCTGGATTGTGCCAACCGCCAAGTGGGCAAGCTGGACTTTCTGCGCGAGGTCTCGGCCATACTCCTTGATTTTTTTGCCTGTGATGCGATCGAGGTGCGGCTCAGCGATCGTGAACTGCATTATCGTTTGCGTGCGTCGCGTCGTGTGCGTCAGGCTACGCAGTTCGAACGCGTTCAGTGGACGGTCGGTCAGGACGCACGAGTCATTCCCGTATTCCAAAACGGTTCCGATCTGGAGAGAGTCTGTCGGTACGTCGCCGATCGGCGTGGTGATCGTGCGGGGCCGTTTTTTACGGAAAACGGCAGTTTTTGGACCGGGGATACATGGCAACCGCTGCAGTCTGCCCCACGAGGCGATGAAGAGGGAGGGGCTGGGCGTTTGTGTGTTGGCGGGCATTACCGCTCGCTGATCGTGACCCGTTTTGTTGTGGATGAGCAGACGATCGGTCTCTTGCAGGTCATGAATGAACGCCCCAATTCCTTTTGCCTGGAAGAAGTCGAGTTCTGCGAGGAACTTGCGCAGGCGTTCGGGCTGGTCTTGGGGGGCAGGCGTGCGCGGGCCGAATTACGCGAGCGGGTCAAAGAGCTGACTTGCCTGTATGGGATCGCGCGGGTGGCCGAACAAGCCGACCTTCCATTGAAGGAGATGCTTCAACGTGTTGTGGAGCTCCTTCCCCCCGCCTGGTTTCACCCCGAGATTGCGGCCGCGCGAATCGTTCTTGACGATCATTCCCATGTCACCACTGGATACCGATCGAGCAAGTTTCGCCAGTCATCCGACATCGTGGTCGGGCAACGGAAACGGGGCGTCGTGGAGGTCGTTTACCTCGAAGAGAAGCCCGATTTTGTGGTGGGCGTCTTCCTTCCTGAGGAAGAGAAGCTGATCGATGCCGTTGCGCGAGAAGTGGGTCTGATCGTTGAGCAGAGGGAGGCGGACGAAGAGAAGTCGAGGCTTCAGCAGCAGCTTATCCACGCCGATCGCCTGGCGACGATTGGGCAGCTCGCGGCGGGCGTGGCCCATGAATTGAACGAACCGCTTGGCAGCATCCTGGGTTTTGCGCAACTGACTCAGAAGTGCCCTGGCCTTCCGGATCAGGCGGCGAAAGACATCGAGAAGATTGCCACCGCCTCGCTGTACGCGCGGGAGATCATCAAGAAACTGATGGTCTTCGCCCGGCAGGTGCCGCCGAAGATCGTTCAGGTGGACCTGAATCAAGCGGTGGAAGAAGGGCTCTATTTCCTGGAGGCTCGTTGCGCGAAAGCAAGCGTGGAAGTAGTGCGGGTCCTGGACCCGGACCTGCCTGAAATCACGGCAGATCCCGCACAGATCAAGCAGGTTCTGGTGAATCTGGTGGTCAACGCGGTACAGGCCATGCCGGATGGTGGAACACTGACCGTGCGTACGCGTGCCGATGATCCGGAGGTTCTCCTCGCCGTGGAGGATACGGGGGCGGGTATGAGCCAAGAGATACGTGAGAAGATCTTTCTGCCGTTTTTCACGACGAAAGACGTGCATGAGGGGACGGGTCTCGGTTTGGCCGTCGTGCATGGAATCGTCGCCGCACACGGCGGATCGATTCACGTGGAGAGTCAGCCCGGCCGGGGCGCATGCTTTGAGATTCGCCTGCCCGTCCATCAGTCTGAGGATTCACAGCAGGCTACCGAAGGGGAGCCCCATGCCTGAGCGTGAACGCATTCTGGTCGTCGACGACGCCCCCGATGCCCTCGAGCTAGTCGAGCGAAACCTGGTCGCCCATGGCTATAAGGTTTTCACTGCTAATGCCGTTCCCGAGGCCATCCGCGTTCTCGACAACACCTCCGTGGATTTAGTCATCACGGACCTGAAGATGCCCAAGGTCAGCGGTCTGGACCTGGTTCAGCATGTGCGCCAGAACCTGAAAGACACGGGCATCATGATGATCACGGGTTACCCGACGATTCAAGGGGCCGTGACGGCGGTAAAGTCCGGCGCTCAGGAGTATCTCACCAAACCGTTTACGGATGACGAGTTGCTTTCAGCGGTCCGACGCGTTCTGGATTTGCTGCAAGCTCGGCGCAATGCTCAGGTTGCGCCTCCCGAGCCCCCTTCGTCGATGGCGGGGTTGGTCGGCGAATCGCAACTCATGCGTGATGTATTCCAGACGATCAGTAAGGCCGCGTCGACTCCTGCCACGGTTTTGATTATCGGGGAGAGCGGTACGGGCAAGGAGCTGGCGGCGAGGGCGATTCACTACAACAGTGACCGGGCGTCGGCTCCGTTTGTGCCGGTGAACTGCGGTTCCATCCCGGAGAACCTGCTGGAAAGCGAGCTGTTTGGTCATGTCAAGGGGGCTTTCACGGGAGCGAGTGAGTCGCGTGCGGGCTTTTTCCAGACGGCCGACGGCGGGACCATCTTCCTTGACGAGATCAGCGATACGAGTCTTGCCATGCAGGCCAAGCTGCTGCGGGTGTTGCAGGACGGCGAGATTTACATGGTCGGCTCGTCCCGGCCCCGCGAAGTGGACGTGCGCGTTCTGGCTGCGACCAACAAAGATCTACGCACGCTGATCAAGAACCGGGTGTTCCGTGAGGACCTTTTCTTTCGACTGCACGTGATCACGATCTCCATGCCTCCGTTGCGTGAGCGAGAGGATGATGTTCTGCTCCTATCCTCGCACTTTGCCGCCAAGTTCGCCGAAGAGCTGGGCCGGCTGGCGCCCCGATTCTCGGATGAGGCCTTGCAGGTTCTGAGGAATTATCATTGGCCTGGGAACGTGCGCGAACTCGAGAACCTGATTCAGCGCCTGGTTGTCATGACCGAGGCGGATGTGATCGAGGTTCCCGATCTGCCCTCCATGATGCGTTTTTCGCTGGGACGGGAAGCGGGCCTGGACCGCACGTTGGCCGAGGTTGAGGCGGAACACATTCGGAACGTCCTGGCGAGCGTTGGCGGCAACAAGACACGGGCGGCCGAGATTCTGGGGATCGACCGTAAGACACTGCGCGAGAAGCTCAAGCTCCACGAATCCAAGCGGGGTTGAACAACTTCGCGCCGGGACAGGTCGCCATGGCTGTACGATTGATGCAGCAGATACATCGTTCTATCCTGGACCTCATCGCAAGATCGGAATTCCTCTGCTCGATCTATTACGCTTTGTTCTCAGGTTCGTTCCGGCGCGAGCATCGGGCGGTGCTTTGCGGTCGCCTACGGCATGCGAACCAAGCCGGAGATCCTTCCAGTTGCCGGTACCTTCTACGACGTAACATCCATCTCCTGGAAAAAGGTCTGCTGATGCGTCCACAGCACGAGGTGTTTGCCCTCGGTTACATCAAGGAGACGATCGCCTGCTACGAACGGGCGCGCCAGCTTGCGAAGGTGTCACCCGAACTCGCATGCGAGACCGAGTTACAGTGGGTCTCCGACGTGCTGACGCGGTACTTCGAAGTTGCCGGGCCGCATCCGATCATCGACAGTCTCAGGGGCCGGTTCCAAGCCCTGCAGGCCGACGTGCCGCAGCGTGTCCCGACGGCTGTGCCTCACGAGCGGGGCGTTGCCGGGCGCTCGCCCGTCGGGTACGAGGAACTGCTGGAGTTGGCACGTTGCCGCCGCTCCGTTCGCTGGTTCTTGCAGAAGCCAGTACCGAGGGAACTGATCGACCGGGCCGTCGCGGTCGCGGCGCTATCGCCCAGCGCATGCAATCTTCAGCCCTTTGAGTTCCGCGTGTTCGACGACGCGGAACTGGCACAAGAAGTCGCGTCGATCCCCACCGGAACCTCCGGTTTCGGCCGCAACTTCCCGGTGATCGTTGTCTTGGTGGGCAAGTTGCACGCCTGGCCCAAGGAGCCGGACCGGCACCTGATCTACGTCGACGCCTCCCTCGCCGCCATGGCGTTCCTCTTAGCTCTCGAGGCGCAGGGGCTCGGTTCCTGCTGTCTCAACTGGCCCGATCTGGAGCCGCAAGAGCGCCGAATGGCGAGGCTCTTGGGGTTGGAGCCAGATGACCGGGTCATCATGCTGATCGCGCTGGGCTATCCAGATCCGAAGGGAATGATGACTCATTCGCAGAAGAAACCGCTGGCCGAACTCAGGAGCTTCAACATCTCAGGATGATGTGAGCCAGCGGACCGCCGGGATCACGCCGACGACAATCCAGCCGTGATCGCCCGCACTGGGGTGATTCGCCCCGGTGGTTCAAATCTCCCCGATATCCATTGTTACCATGACAGTTGCATACCGATAGGTGAGCCCCTCGGTCCGCGCGTGAAGTCGCATCATAGACCAACGTATCATCTTTTTATTGCTTGAGTTAGCTCGGGGTCTCTTCTGCGTCGAACGTAGGTGATCGCAGGATGATTCCGTCCGTGCGCGCTTGGCACGTCGGTTGCCCTCATCCGCTGGGACAATGGATGAGCGGCCGGCGCGCCGCCTGTGGAGGGCTCGAAAGGCCAAGGAGATTCGGCGAGAAGATCATTCAGTGCATTCGACGCATATGCGAACCTGATGCGGCGACCCACAACCACTCCAGGAGCGGGGCGTCTTGCCGAAGACGCAGAGGATAAAGGAGATCGGGATCATGCAAATCGGCATCATGCAAGAAGTCAACGGGTCTGGTGGCCTGTGTATGACGTGCAACAACGCGCCGGACTGCTATCACCGGGCCCGAAGGGGGCCGGCGCTGTTCTGCGAGCTGTTTGACGGCTACGCGCCGCCTGCCGAGCGGATGATCAGCGTGAAACCTCCTGCACCCGCCGACTCGTCGGCGCCGCGCCGCGCGGCGGCAGAGGAGACCGCCAAGTATACGGGCTTGTGCGTGAACTGTGAGAACCGACGGACTTGCGCACTTCCGAAGCCTGTGGGTGGCGTGTGGCACTGCGAGGAGTACCGATGAGACAGCGGAGCTGCCATCAGGGTGACAGGATGCGGGTGCGGTTTTAGGACGGAAGCAAGTACATGAAAGCGGACGAGATCCTGAGCATTGTGGACAAGCACGAGGGGGATCGTGGCGGGCTTATCTCCATCTTCGAGGACATCCAGGCGAAGTACAGCTACTTGCCTGCCGAAGCGCTGAAGGTGGTGGCCGATGCGACTGGTCGATCGCCGGTTGATCTGTATGCGGTAGCCACCTTCTACAAGTCCTTCAGCCTGAAACCCCGCGGCAAGCATCTTTGCTCGGTCTGCATGGGCACGGCCTGTCACGTCCGGGGGGCACCGGTCATTGGAGGTGAGTTCGCCCGGCAACTGAAAGTCACTCCAGGTGAGACAACGCCGGACAAGGAGTTCACGCTGGAGACGGTGAACTGTCTGGGCGCGTGTGCGCTCGGACCGATCGTCGTCGTGGACGGGCATTACTTTTCCAAGGTCGACTCTGCGCGGGTCAAGCAGATCATCAAGAAGACGCGTGACGGTCTGGACGAGGCCGAGATCAAGGCGGACCGGCGCGTCTACCTTCTGACGGTCAGTTGCTCCCGTTGTAACCACAGCCTGATGGACCCGGATCATCCCATCGACGGCTCACCGTCCATACGGGTGACGGCGTCCTCGGGGCGTGAGCACGGCTGGATCAGGTTGTCGTCCCTTTACGGCAGCTTCACGGTTGAATCGGAATTTGGCATCCGCACGGACACCATCGTGGATTTCTTCTGTCCGCACTGCCACGCGGAACTCAAAGGCGCCTCCGCCTGTCCACTCTGTCGCGCGCCGATGATCTCGATGATCGTTCGAGCGGGCGGCATCGTGCAGATTTGTTCACGGCGAGGTTGCAAAGGGCACATGTTGGATCTGAACGGTAGCGGCTTCTGAGTGCCGTTTGGAGCCACTCGCTCGTGCTCGGCGCGAGCGGGTCAATAGCAGGATGGGTCTATGGAAAGACTGAGGTCCATCGAAGAGCTCAAAGCGTTACAGGCGCGTCTGCAAACCGACCGCGACCCGAGTATACCCACGATCGTGATATCGGCGGGCACTTGTGGGCAAGCGAGCGGGGCGAACGATCTGATTCGCGTAACCAAGCGGGAGCTTCTCAACAAGGGTCTGACGGACAGGATCCGTCTGCGCATCACCGGTTGCCATGGATTCTGCGAGGCGGAGCCGTCGGTGCTCATCGAGCCGCGCGGAACCTTTTACCCTCGGGTGGGTGTGCAGGAGATGGCGCAGATCGTCGAGGCCGTCGCTCAAGACCAAGTGCTCAAGGATCTGCTCTTCGTTGATCCGGCCACCGGCAAGGCGGTGGAGAGACAGGGGGACATCTCGTTCTTCAAGGCACAGGTGCGGACGATTCTGGCGCGCAACGAAAAGGTCGATCCGATCCGTGTCTACAACTATATCGAGAATGGTGGCTACTCGGCGCTGGTCCGTGCGTTAGAGACTGGCGACTCCAAGTGGGTGGTCGAGGAGGTCAAGGCATCGGGTCTGCGTGGTCGCGGCGGTGCCGGTTTCCCCACGGGGTTGAAATGGGAGTTTCTGGCCGCGCAGCGTAACGGGCGGGGCAAGTTCCTCGTATGCAACGCGGACGAAGGCGACCCCGGCGCCTATATGGATCGCAGCGTGCTGGAAGGCAATCCCCACAGCATCATTGAGGGCATGTTGATCGGCGGCTACGCGACCGGCGCCAACGAGGGTGTGGTGTACGTGCGGAATGAGTATCCGCTGGCCATCAAGCACCTGATGATCGCGCTGCGGCAGTGTCATGAGCTCGGTCTGCTGGGGCAGGACATTCTGGGGACCGGTTTCTCATTCGATATCCGGTTGGTGAGGGGGGCCGGGGCCTTTGTCTGCGGTGAGGAAACGGCGCTGATTCGATCCATCGAGGGCAAGATGGGCGAACCGCGCCAGCGTCCGCCCTTCCCGGTGCAGAAAGGCATCGAGGGTAAGCCGACGGCTATCAACAACGTCGAATCATGGGCCAACATCCCGGTCATCATCACCGAGGGCGCCCGCGAGTTCGCGAAAGTCGGCACCAAGGGCAACACGGGCACCAAGATATTCAGCTTGGTGGGGAAGGTCAGGAACACGGGCCTGGTCGAGGTGCCCATGGGCATCACGATAGAGAAGGTTGTCACGGACATTGGGGGAGGCCCGTCGGGCAAGGCGAAGATCAAGGCGGTGCAGACGGGTGGTCCGTCCGGGGGTTGCATACCGGCCGAGAGATTTGACCTGCCGATCGACTACGACAGCCTGACCGAAGCCGGATCGATCATGGGCTCGGGCGGCATGATCGTGATGGACGAAAACACCTGTATGGTCGACGTCGCCAAGTACTTCATGAACTTCCTCAAGGATGAGTCTTGCGGCAAGTGTTACACCTGCCGCAAGGGCATCCAGCGGATGCACGAGATTCTGGAGGACGTTTCCAACGGTAAAGGGACGCTCGACCAACTGGACGTGCTGGAGGAGCTTGCGGTCGTAGTCCAAGACACGACCATGTGCGGCCTGGGTCAGACGGCGTCGAACCCGGTCCTATCCACGCTCCGGTATTTTCGCAGAGAGTACTTCGAGCATGTTGAGAAACACCGCTGCCCGGCGGGCGTGTGTAAGGAACTGGTTACCTATTCGATCAACGAGAACTGCACCGGTTGCGCGGCCTGCGTGAGGGTGTGTCCGGAGAAGGCCATCGCCGGGGAAAAGAAGAAACGCCACGTAATCGACACGAGCGAATGCATCAAGTGCGGTGCGTGCAAGACGGTCTGTAAGTTCGACGCGATCGACGTGGCCTAGCGTACATCAGAGAAGAAGGATCGGAAGCGATGATCACGCTTGTCATCAACGGCCTGGAAGTCTCGGTTGAGGAAGGCACGACGCTGCTTGAAGCGGCTCAGTTCTACGGCTTTCCGATCCCGACGTTATGCCACATGGAGGGGCTGTCGCCGTACGGGGCGTGCCGGCTGTGTGTGGTGGAGATTGGGGAAGGCCCGAAGGCCAAGCTGGTCAGCTCCTGCACGTATCCCGCCCAGGAAGGTCTCAGAGTCCGCACCGCTTCGTCTCGCGTTCTGCAAGCGCGCAAGATGATACTCGAACTCATGTTGGCTTCCTGCCCACAGTCGAAGACGATCCAGGATCTCGCCTCGGCGTACGGAGTACGGCAACAGCGATTCCGACAGGAGTACGAAGATTGCATTCTCTGCGGGCTGTGCGTGCGAATGTGCGAGGAGCAGATGATGGCCAAGGCCATCGGCTTCCGCGGGCGTGGGCAGACGCGCAGTATCGGCACGCCGTTTGATATCAAGTCCGATGTGTGCCGACTGTGTGGCGGGTGCATTTACGTGTGCCCTGCGTGCCAGCTTCGTTGCACGTACACCGAGCCGGAGAAGGCGATCTGCGGCGGCTGCGCCAATCTGAGTCCGCCTTGCGTGGAGAAGGATCCCTTCGATGACATGATGTGCTACATGGAACCTTGCGTCGCTTGCGAAATAGACAAAAACTGAGAAACGGAGGAGTAGGCTTGATGTCGACGTCACTCTCAAGAATAAACGCTTCGGCGGCCACGCTGACCAAGAACCGGACCGACGGCTCGATCACGCCGACGTCGGGGATGTGCGTCACCTGCGTCGATGGCTGCATCGGCATGTGCGAGATCGGCAAGTCCGCATATCGCGGCCACGAGGTGATCTACCCGCAACCCTTCGGGGTGATCACGACGGCGGCAGAGAAGACGTATCCGGTTGATTATTCACATTTCAGCATCATGGGCACTGCGGTCGGTGCGCACGGTATCGAAGCCGACAGCGATAAGGCCATTTTTCCAGCGGTCGACCTCAAAGTCACGTTCGGGCATGACAGAGGCATCAAATTCCGCTATCCGTTTATTATTCCGGGCATCGGCTCGACCAACATCGCCAAGAACAACTGGGAGGGGCTGGCGATGGGCTCCGCTTTGGCCGGTACGGGCTTGACGATTGGCGAAAACGTGGTGGGTATGGACCCGGAGGCGGTCATTCAGGACGGGCGCGTGATCGATACCGTGGACCTGAAACGCCGCGTGAGCCTGTTTAAAGACCACCAGCGCGACGGTTATGGCGCCATCATCGTCCAGGCGAACATTGAGGACACGCGCCTGGGCACCCAGGAATACGCCATCGAGAAGCTGGGCGTGCAGTGCGTCGAGCTCAAATGGGGACAGGGTGCCAAGAACATCGGGGGCGAGGTCAAGATCACCAACCTGAAGAAAGCACAGATGCTCTACGAGCGTGGCTACGTGGTTCTTCCGAACCCGACGGATTCACACGTGATCAAGGCCTTCGAGCGTGGTGCGTTCAAGGAGTTCGAGCGGCATTCGCGAATCGGGATGGTCAGCGAGGAGTCCTTCGCCAAGAGAGTGGAGGAACTCCGGAAAGCGGGCGCGAAGTACATATTCCTGAAAACGGGGGCGTACCGGCCAGCCGACCTGGCCCGGGCGGTCATGTTTGCCACCAAGTATAAGCTCGATCTGCTCACCGTGGACGGGGCCGGTGGTGGTACCGGTATGAGCCCGTGGCGGATGATGAATGAATGGGGTGTGCCGCCGGTCGAACTGCACTCTTTGCTCTACAAGTATGCCCTGTTCCTTGCCCAAAAGGGACATACTCTCCCTGCTCTGGCAGTCGCCGGCGGTTTCACCCTTGAAGATCAGATCTTCAAGGGCTTGGCCCTGGGAGCCCCGTTCGTCAAACTGGTCGGCATGGCCCGTTCTCCGATCGCGGCCGCCATGGTGGGCAAGACGATCGGGCGCGCGATCAACGACGGCCAACTCCCGGTTTACGTTGAGCGTTTCGGCAACTCCAGGGATGAGATCTTCGTGACTGCGGGAGTCCTGCGGAAGGAGCTGGGCGACGCGGAGTTCGAGAAGATTCCGACCGGGGCGCTCGGCCTTTACACCTACTATGAGCGGCTGGCACAGGGTCTGCGCCAACTCATGTGCGGCGCGAGGAAGTTCGCATTAGAGCATATCTCGCGAGATGACCTTGCCTGCTTGACGCATCAGGCAGCTGACATCAGTGGCATCCCGTTCGTCACGGACGTGGACAGGGCGGAGGTTGAAGAGATCCTGGCCGGTTGATCGAGCAAGGCGCACGGAGGTAGACTCCGGGTGCTCACACCTACTGCGAACGACGGTAAGGCCACAAACACGGCGAACTTCCGGTGTGCCGAGCATCGGTCTGTGGCGCTAACGAAAAGATTGCGCCCCGCGGGCTTGCTCCCGAATCATCCGTTTCTCTTCCCGATCCGAGACAACCAGAGCGGTAGCATCCTGTTCATGGGGCGCGTGGTGAATCCGAAGCAATAGTCCTCTGTTCTCAGTTGTCATTTGTCAGACCGAGCGCGGTAGGGATCAGATTCTCAGTTGTTTATATTCAGTAACGAGGCAATGCACGGTGCAGTTGCAGCGACTGTAAGATGCGGCGGCCGACGCCTTTTCAACCGGCGGCAGCCTAACAAAGAGGATGATGGCGCGTCTCGATGTGATTGGAGGAACACGATGAGAAAGAGGAATGTCGGTCTGATCGCTCTGTTTGCAGCGGGTTCCGTGGCGGTGGCCGCATTGGCGCAACGGGCCGGGCACAGCAGGGCTGAGGGAAGCAAGGGAACCGAATCCCTCCAGCGCCCTCCACTGGCGAAGAACGAGGCGGAAAAGAGGATTCTGGACGTACTGGACGACATCCATCGCAATCAGTTCAGAGGGTGGAACATCTCGCCCGAGGACGGGCGGCTGCTGCGTGTTCTGACGGAGTCCATGGGTGCGAAGAACGTTGTCGAGCTCGGCACGGGGGTCGGTTATTCGAGCATCTGGCTGTGTCTCGCGCTTCAGAGCACGGGAGGGAAGCTGACGACCTACGAGATCGAAGCGCACCGCGCTTCACTCGCCCGCGAAAACTTCAAACGCGCCGGCGTGAACGGTATCGTCGCCCTAGTCGAGGGTGATGCACACGAGGAAGTCACGAAGTTACGAGAGCCTATCGACCTTCTATTCCTCGACGCGGACATGGATGGCTACGTCGGCTACCTCAACAAGCTTTTGCCGCTGGTGCGACCAAGTGGACTGATCGTCGCGCATAACATGGTTCGACCCCCTCCCGACCCGAGATACATCGAGGCCATCACCACCAATCCCGACCTCGAGACGATCTTCCTGTTGATGGATCATGCCGGCGTCGCTGTGACGCTCAGGAAGCGGTGAGGACTGCAGGCATACCTGGAGAGGCATCCCCGGATTGTCGGGCGCGGGCTGGGCCAGACTTCAGCAGATCGTGGAAGACGTTCGGCAGTACATGGCGATGAAGACGCTGATGAGTCCTCTCACCGATGCTCTCGTGAGCGTCTAGCCGGTCGTGATGGGCGTGAAGTACCCCGTTTTGTTGGGCCTGCCGGCCTTCCTGTTGAGCTGCGTGCCCGTGATCGGGTCGTTTATCGCCGCGATTACCACCGTGTTGTTGGCGGTGGCTCTTCTGGGACCGTGGTAGGCACTCATCGTTGCCGCTGGATATGTCGCGATCAACGTGGCCCTCAGCAATGTCCACGAGCCACGCGTCATGGGGCGGGGACTGGGGCTGTCGCCGTTGATCATCTTGATCTCTATGATATTCTGGGGCTGGGTTCTGGGACCGATTGGCATGTTGCTTGCGGTGCCGTTGACTATGGCGGTCAAGACCACGATGGAGCACGGCCACGACTCGCGATGGATCGCGTTACTCATGGGGGCGAGGCCGTCGCGACCGGCGGCATCGCGCAGCGAGGAGGAGCAGCCAAGCCTGAATGATTGGCCTGCGCCGACCCGAAGCACGAATGGCTGTGTGGCGCGAGCTTGCCCCGAAAGCCCAGCCTACTGTTTTGGCGTGAAGGCCCGAGGACGTGGCTGTCCGCGAGACCTGATTGGGAAACGGATAGAAAAAGGAGCTTTTCGATGAGAAATTCACGATGGCAGGTACTAGGCGGTTCCGTGTGTCTTCTGTTGGTCAGCCTGGGCGGATGCGAGACAGGGGGCAAAACCGGTGCGCTGGCCGGTAGCGGTATCGGCGCGCTGGCCGGTCAGGCGATCGGCCGAGATACGAAGAGCACGCTCATCGGCGCGGGGGTAGGCGCCGGTGTTGGCTACATGATCGGCAACGAGAAGGACAAAGAGCACGCCAAGGAGATGAACCAGGAAAGCAAGGCTCACAATTACACGCATACTGAGGTCAAGCCACTCGGCGGTACGCGGTGGCTGCTGGTTGACATAGCGCCGAAGAGCGGGATTCCACCGTACGCGTCCAAGGTCGTAGAGTTCCGTCCGTATGGCCGGGTCATTACCACCACCACCAATCCGGACGGCAGCGTGGATGTCACCGATGAGCGCTATCGCGTCGTCGGCAACGCACTCGTCATTAACAAGCCTGATCTCTTGAT
This sequence comes from Phycisphaerales bacterium, assembly GCA_020350565.1. GTDB lineage: Bacteria > Planctomycetota > Phycisphaerae > UBA1845 > UBA1845. The sequence goes on along the minus strand of CP070718.1, from coordinate 3,336,834 downwards.
CAACGCCCAATACGACATCTCCGGCGACGAGATGATTGTCTCCGCGGAGAACTTTCGGGCGGTCCTGAAACGGATGCGATGAACCTGATCCCGTGTCTCGATTGGCAAGGACCCACTCGCTTGTTGCCCGTCGGAGCCGGCGAGTGAGCCTTAAACGCATCGCACGCCCGGCGGCGGCGATACTGACCCAGGGCTTAAGGAGTAATTTCATGATGACGCGGGGATTCCTTTGCGGTCTTTCCACGATGCTAATCGTGCCCTGTGGCTGTGCTGGGATTACGGGCAAATGGACAGCCAGCTCGATGGAACCGGAGATGGCCCGTGATCAGTTCCGGCTACTTCGTCCGGACGACCATGAGGGTCAGCTTGTCAAGGCGACGATATCGCTGAAGAAAGACAGCACGTATCTGGCAGAGGTTTTTTACGAAGGAGGTGCAGACGTCACGACAGGCACGTGGAAGCTCACTGACAACAAGCTGACGTTGTTGGATAACAAATATGGTTCCCACACGTACACGGTCGAGCTGAGCGGGAATCGGAAGGTGTTGCGTATCATTCGACCGATCAAGGGGACCGACGTAGCGCTCGTCATGACGCGCGATTGACGGTTGCGGCTGCCAACCACGGTAAGCACGCGCTCCCGCAAGCCTCCTCGATGACCGCTAGAAACTGAAAGTCATCCCGATCCACGGCCCTCTGAGCTGTGCGTCAAAGCCAAAGCGGTTCAGACCACTTCCCCGTGCGCAGTCGATGTCATACCACCGTTAGCCGACCTTCAGTATTGTGCTGTCCGACAACCTGAAGCCCGCCCCCGTCAGAAGGCTCCACGTCAGATCCGACGCACTCCCTATTCCGAATCCGCCAACATCGCCGCGCGCGACCAGCGATAGCCATTCATTCAACTGGAGGTGCACACGTCCGCCCACCCAGGGCTCGACCCAGCCATAGTCGCCGCCGAATGTGGGGAGTGGCCCCACGGTGACGTCCTGTTTCAGCCAGGGGTAGGGCACTCCGCCCATCGGCTCAAGCGAGAGCTCAGGCCATCGATCCTGCCCCGATTCGGTGGCATCGTGACCAAAAGGAAATGGGCCGAAGCGATAACTCACCCCCATATCGACGCCGGCCTGAGCGATGTCGATATCCAATTCCAAACCGAGAATCTCGGGGGCAAGCTCGAGGCAAACGCCCATGGTGTCAATCAGAAAGCCCCAATTGCCTTTCCAGGCTTCAAACCGAAGACTTACGCCACCGTTCACGTTATCGATGATGTCCTGGAAATAGATGTTCGTCGGGACCGTCAGGCCGGCCGTAGCGTTTCCTTCAACGGCATCAGGTATCCATGCGTATGGCGTCAGCTCAAAGCGCCAGGCCGGCTTGCCCGCTGCGAGATCAGGTCTCTGGACCTCGCCTTCCGGCGGCGCCTCCTGCTGAGCAAGGGCACTCACCGTACAAGCTGCCAGGGTCGCCATGCCGCATACCAGACGAACCACTTGCCTTGGATGTGTTTGCCCCGTGAGTTTCCTCCATTTCCCCTGAAGCGGGGTTTCGGCGGTTCTTCGCTGGCTGGCTATGCTTTGAATACGCTTCCTTTGTTCGATCCTCGTGGTCGCTACGCGTTCAGTCGTGCGGCGTTAGTTCCGCGCCCTTCGGCATCGTCTCTGACGTGCGGTGCGGGAACTGCTTGATCATCATCATGTGAGCCCGAAGGTGGTTCTGAATCGGCGTTACCGCATACAGCCCGGGGTACATCGCGCCGAACTTCTCGCTGGGATCCCGACGGACGTTGTAAAAGTCCATGCCGGGGAGCCCCCCGTGGCCGGGCCCCGTCATGAGGACTTTGTAGTCCTCGTAGCGCAAGGCGCCGATCTCTCCGCCGCTGTAGTGGAACATGTAGTTACGCCGCGAGTGGCCTTCGCCCAAGAGCAGCAGGGCGGTCTGGTCGATGCCGTCGATCACCCGATCTATCGGGATATGCTCCATGGCCCCGGCAATCCGTGCCGCTGTCGGATAAAGGTCCACCAGGTGGATCATCTCCGTCGGATCCTGATCCGGTTCGATCATGCCCGGCCACCAGGCCATCGCCGGCACGCGGACGCCCCCCTCGGTCACCGATCCCTTGCCGCCACGAAGCCAGGAATAGCCGGAGGTAGGAAAGAACGCGTACATTGGGCCGTTGTCGCTCCACCAAACGACCAGGGTGTTCTCCGCGATGCCCTGCTTTTTGAGCGTGTCGAGCAGACTTTGTATGTGAGCGTTGTGCTGCGCCATCATCGAGGCCTGAGCGTTGGCCTTGTCGACATGTGGCGCGTTCTGGTAGTCCTCAGCGCCTGTGATCTGTTGGGTGTAGGTTGCCCAGTAGATGAAAAACGGCCTGTCTGATTTGCTTTTGTCTTCGACGTATTCCAGGATCTGGCGAATGGATTCCTTCTCGAAGGCATCCTGGCGTTTGATGCTCAGTTCGCCCGCGGGGCCCTCGATTGGCTTGCGCTTCTCGCCGTTACGGCCTATGTAGCCCGCGGGGCGATCCAGATCGATACCCGTCATTTCCCTGTACTTCTCGTTTCCCGGGTAGTCAAAGAACGGACTCTTGAAGGGAGTCGGCTGTTCCACTAGGGCTGGGGTTTCCGGCCAGGCATCGGGTGCCCCGTTGAAGAGGCCGTAGTAGGCGTAGTCGTAACCCTGGTTCTCAGGCGCCTGTTCTGGCAGTTCGCCAAGGTGCCACTTGCCCCACATCGCGGTGTGGTATCCAGCCTGGGAGAGGACTTCGGCGATCGTCACCTCGTCCGGGGAGAGCCCCTCCGTCTGGCCGGGCCACAAGACGCTTAGCAGACCGGTGCGCACGGGGTGGCGCCCCGTGTTGATGGCAATGCGGGAAGGCGTACACGACGGCTCCGCGTATGCCGACCAGAAGCGCATGCCCGCGAACGCCATCTTGTCCAATGTCGGTGTCGGCGTGCCGCGGTGCTTGCCGCCGCCCTGCCAGCCCAATTCGCCCCAGCCGACGTCGTCGGCCAGGATGTAGATGATGTTCGGCTTCTTGCCGAACTTTTTCTCGAGGGCTGCGAGCTTGGCGTCGATCTGCCTGTCCTCGGCCGCCCACTTGTCCTTGTTTTTCTTCGCGAGATCGTAATATGGCGCGTCGAATTGCTGAGCGAACGTGTCTGAACAGGTCATGGCGATCAATCCGCCCAACACCAACAGACGTCCGAATCGCATGCTGCTCTGCATGTTGACCTCACCTTCCTGGAAACATGGCCCGAATGTCATGTGAACTGATCAGTGTGGCTCCGGCCCGAACCAGGTCTGAGCCAGCCGACGGATACTAAGCGCATCGGAGAAGAACCGCTACCGGGTCTCGATGACCCCGTCCAGATTTGATCGCGCCCTTGGAGAGGACGGTAATGCGATCGGCTGGAGGAATCGAGCGATGGATGAGCGGGCCGGTGGATATCTCCGTGCGCAAGTGGCAGAGTCTGCCGAAGGCCACTTACGCTGATGGTCATTCGCTAAGTCGTTTAATCTGAAAGCGTTATGAAAGACGTAGTGATGAAGTCCGGTTTTCCGTCCCTTCATGGTTCGGCGGGGTGGTTGGCGACGGACGGATCAGTGCCTAACATCCGTTTTGATGGGGTTCCTCTATCGATACGGCCAAGTGTTCTTGTTGCTTGCGTTGCAGGCTGCGGCTGGGAATGCGCACACGTTGCATCATGTCGCCGACTCGAAGCGAGCGCATGAAGCGTGCACGTGTGCCGCGGCGCCTCACCGCGACGAGGCAGGTACGCTGCACGTCCATTCGGACGGAACACCGCCGCATCAGGATGGCCATCAATGTCAGATCTGTGACGTTACCGAAGTGGTGGCCACACACCCTTCCCAACGGTCATCGCCGCCGGAAAGTCTCATCGCCCCGCAGTCAGACAATCTGCTGCTTAGCGAGCTTGAGTCGAGTCATCGAACTGAGGTGACTCCGCTCGACAAACTGCCACCCGCACGATTGCACGCGATTACGCTTCCCCTGCTGAATTGATTCTCCAATTCTGCGATTGATCCGGACTGAATCGCACGCGCGGACGAATCTGTCGGCGGCGTTTCGCTGCTGACGGACGGCCGCTCGACGCTGTTCCTGGCTTGCAGAGTAGGTGGTGAATTCATGGGGAAGTACATTGTGCAAAGACTGAGTTGCCTTAAGAGTCCGTTGAAAAAGGGGACAGGCACCTCGCCGAACGGCGTTTTCACGAGTGCCAGTGGGCTTACGCTCGGAGCCAGTCCCCTTTTTCAACGAGGAGTTAAGGCGTTCGCGGCATGCGTGTTTCTGCTTGCCGGATGCGCCCAGTATGAGCGGCGGCCGCTGACGTTGGACCGGTACGCCGAAGACTGGATGGCGCAAGAGATCGACGTTGAATCGGTCCAACAATTCTCGGCACGACTCGCTGATACCGAGCAGGCGGAGGCTTTCGATGCGAAGGACGGGCTGAGCCTTGCGGAGGCCGAGGCGGTGGCCCTGATGCTCAATCCGCAGTTGCGTGTCGCACGAGCACAAGCGGAGGTTCCGCTGGCCGGGGCGCGCGAGGCAGGGTGGTGGCCTGACCCGGAGTTCCAGGCCCAGGTGCTTCGCTACCTGGATCGCGGGCAGAAAACACGCTTTCGTTTTAAGGGCGCTTCGTTCGATGGCGCCAACGCCGGCGGGCTGGAGACGACACCGGCAGGCTTTCGACGCGTCGAAGGGGACTATATCGAGGATCCGTGGATCGTCGGTGCGAGTTTGAGCCTTACGATTCCACTTTCGGGCCGGCTCGCCGTGGAGAAGGACCTCGCGTGGTCGCAGTACGGCGCCACCTGGCGACAGATTCTGATTGCCGAGTGGGAACTGCTTACGCGATTACGGGCGGCCTGGCTTGAGTGGTCTTTGACGAATCGACAAATCGTCCTGACGCGCGACTACCTGGAGCGACTTCGTGAGGCGATGGAGATCGCCGACCGGCTGGCAGCGGCAGGCGAATTGAAGCCGACCGATGCACGCATTCTGCTGATTGAGCTCTCGCGGCAGCGGATGGCATTGCAGGCGCTCGAGGCTGAGGCCGAGCAACAGCGCCTCGAACTCTTTGCCATGTTGGGCATGGCGTCCGAGGCCCCGATCACGCTTCAGCCTGACCTCTTCGTACCGGAGATTGGTGTTGCGAATGATGAGCGGCGTGCGGCATTGCTGCGCAGCCACCCGCGCCTGCGCGCCGTTCAGGCCGACTATGAGGCGGCCGAGCAGCGTTTGCGCCTGGAGATTCGCAGACAGTATCCCGACCTGACGATCGGACCAGGTTATTCGTTTGAAGAAGGCTTCTCCCGTCTCGGCTTCGGATTCGGCTTTCCGATTCCGCTGTGGAATCGCAATCGCCAGGCCATCGCGGAAGCGACTGCCGAACGCGAGGCGGCACGGACGCGTGCGGAGACGCAGGTTGAGCTTGTCTTCGCCGAGTGGGCCCAGGCGGAAGCACGACTGCGGGCAGCGGAGGAGCGGCGGGCCCTGTTGCTGAAAGAGGTTGCTCCGCTGGTTGACCGGCAGGTCGAAGAGACACGAAAGCTCCTGGGCCTGGGCGAAATCGACGTGCTGTTGTTGCGCGAGGCGTTGAGCACTTCGTTAAAGACCAAGATGGACATTCTGGAGGCGACGTTAGCGGAAGCTCTGGCGGCGGATGCACTGCGGCAGGTGCTGCAGCCGCGGTGGGTCACTCCGTCACAGGCAGAGCCTGAGAAGGGTAAACGATGAAAAGAACAATAAGGTCATCCAAGCCAACTGCAGCGCTGGCCATGTTCGTCACGTTGGGATTGTTGGCTGGTTTCGGTATCGGATGTGAGCGCCATGAAGAGATGGGTGATGAACATCCTCACGATCACGATACGGCAGCGGAGTCAGCACACGACTATGAAGCGGAACACGAGGAGCAGGCTGCTGATCATGAGCATGATCACTCGAGTGAAGAAGAAGGGCGGGCCGTCGCCATTCCGCCGACGGTTCGTCAGAACCTCGGCATCACGTTCGTGCAGGTCGAACGCCGGCCCGTGCAGAGCACGATTCGATTGCCAGGACAGTTCGAGCTACGTCCGGCGGCGCGCCGGGAGTACCACGTGATGCTGGCCGGGCGTGTGGAGCTGTCGGCGCGGCAATATCAAGC
>CP070718.1:3327077-3330567 GCA_020350565.1 Phycisphaerales bacterium | reverse complement strand
CGCGGGAGGCCGGTCTGGATCTCGTCGAAGTCTCGCCTACGGAGAAGCCGCCTGTCTGCCGGATCATGGATTACGGCAAACACAAATATGAGCGTAAGAAACGAATGAAGGCGGGATCCCACGGCCACACGATCACGATCAAGGAAATCCGCATCCGGCCCAAGACCGACGTGCATGATTTGCAGCTCAAGATCAGCCGTGCCCGAAAGTTCCTCGACGCCGGTCATAAGGTCCAGTTCACCATGCTCTTCCGCGGGCGTGAGCGTTTTAACCGTGACTTCGCCGAGGGCGTTTTCGATGGCATCATCGCGGACCTTGAGGAAATCATCAAAATGGAGCGGCGCCCGACCATGGAGGGCCGACGGATGACCATGCTCATCTCCCCTGCGAAGCAACAGAAGAAGGGATCCTCTAAGCAATCCGCAGCCGGTGCTCCAAAGAAAGAACAGCCGCCGCCAAAGCAGCAGCAACAGCCCATGCCATCCCCGGATGGACCCGCGCCGCAGGGCGAGCAATCGATTGATGCCGCCCCGCCCGCACAGCCGAGCGCTGACTTAGGGGGAGCATCGGGCGACAGGAACCACGCGGAAGGGGCCTGATCGCCGGCATTCGGGGTGCTTGCGGGTGTCAGGTCCTGCCTGCCGGCACGTGCGGCCGACGCCCTCGATGGCGAAAGAAACGGGCATCCTTCATCTACGAAGGCACGTCATCTGATCCGCTGCCGGACGCAGCGGCCACGCGGACTGTTGGCAAACGTTGCCTGGCACCCATCTGATCATGTTGACCACTTCCGGCGGCTTGCGATTGTGGGTGGAAGCCCCTAAGCTCCCTGTTTCCGCGGTTGATTATCGCTTGGATGAAGAGTTGCCGCGGGCGAATCATCCAGACTCGGGTACGGATCAGGAGAGAGGAGAAAGGATCAGCAGATGAGCCAGAAAGGCATCGTCCCGCCTCATGGAGGGCGTTTGGTCGACAGGACCGGCGCGTCGGCCGCCCCCAAGAAACCCACAGTTTCCGTCATTTTAACCGAGCGACAGCAATGCGACTTCGAAATGATAGCGATCGGCGCCATGAGCCCGCTCGAGGGTTTCATGAGCGAGGCCGACTACCATCGCGTCTGTGATGACATGAGCCTGGCGGACGGCACCCTCTGGCCCATGCCGATCACCTGCGCCGTCGACAACGCCACGGCCGACAAAGTGGGCCCCGGCGACCGCGTTGCCCTCAATGACGATGCCGGCCGGCTGCTTGGCTACCTGAACGTCACCGAGAAATACAAGCAGGACAAGAAGAAGCACGCCGTCGAGGGTTTTGGCACAGAGGACCTCGCACATCCCGGTGTCAAGGTCCTGATGGATGAGGGGGACACCTGCTTGGCCGGTCCGATCGACGTGGTCACGCCCCGGCATGACCCGATGTTCCCGGAGCATCGCCGTACGCCGTCACAGACCCGCGCCGAGTTCGCCCGGAGGGGATGGAAGACCATCGTAGCGTTCCAGACGCGCAACCCGATTCACCGGGCCCATGAGTATATCACCAAGTGCGCTCAGGAGCTGGTCGACGGGCTACTGATTCATCCGCTTATGGGCGCCACGAAGGAAGGCGACATTCCACCCGAGGTGCGGATGAAGTGCTATCAGGTGTTGATTGACAACTATTACAATTCTGACGCCACCATGTTATCGATCATGCCAGCGGCCATGCGCTACGCCGGGCCGAAGGAGGCCATCCTTCACGCGATCCTGCGGCAGAATTATGGGTGCAGTCATCTGATCGTCGGCCGGGATCACGCCGGCGTCGGAGATTATTACGGAACCTATGATGCCCAGCTCATCTTCGAGACGCTGCCCGACGGCGCCCTGCACATTCAACCGATGAAGTTTGAGCACGCCGCCTGGTCCAAGAAGGCCGGTTGCATGGTAAGCCGGAAGACGTTCCCGGCGATCGAAGGTGACCAGATTTTTCTCAGCGGCACAAAAGTCCGGGAGATGCTCCGCCGCGGCGAGCGCCCGCCGGTCGAGTTTACCCGAACGGAAGTGGCCGACATCCTCATCGAATCGATGAAGGAGACGTAAGCATCAAATAAGAAACTATGGAAGCGGTTCCACATGCTGTATTGAAGCGGCTTCAAAAGCTGCGTTGAGGCGTTTTCACTTGCTGCGTTGTGTTTGTGGAACCGGCGTTCCAGCCGGTTGGCAACAGGCTGGGAGATGTTACGCAGAGTCCGCTCTGCGCGACAGGAGAGTAGAGCCGGCGTCCCTGCCGGCTCACGAACCGGCACGGAGGCCGGTTCTACTCAGAACGGCCGGTGTCTCGGCATACGAAGGTAGAGCCGTGAGTTACGAGGAATGCCTCGGCATTTGAGTCAGGACAGGCATCAACAGACCAACAAAGGGTAACACCATAAACGCTCAATACACCGTTCCATCCGCGATCATCGAGGCGATCAACAACATGCATCGCCCGGTCGTCATGACCCACGTTCGCCCTGACGCGGACGCGCTGGCCTGCATGTTCAGCGTCGCCCTGGCCTGGCGCAGGGAGGATGTAACGCCGAAGGTATCTCTGCCTGAGGGCTCGCTCTCCCAGCGACTGGGCTTCATGTTCGAGATGGCCGCCGTTCCCTTGGCCGCGCCCGCCGATTTCGAGCGAGCGGACGCCTTCATCGCCCTCGACACCGCCAAGCAGTCGCGATGCAACGTTCCTCTTGAGTTGAAGCACACCGACTGGGCAGCCGGGAGACCGATCGTCAATATCGACCACCACGGCACCAATACCTTGTTCGGCCAGCACAACTGGGTCGAACCCAATGCCAGCAGCACGGCCGAGCTGATCTACTACCTGCTGAAGGAAGCGGGCAGGGCCATCAACAAGACCATGGCCTCGCTCCTTTTCGCTGGCATTCATACCGATACCAGCGGCTTCGCGTTGCCGAATACGACGGCCTCCTCGCTGCAAGCCGCCTCGGAGTTGATCCGTCTCGGCGCGGACGCGGCCGACCTCGGGGAGCGCCTGTGCCACAGTCAGACCCGTTCCTTGTTTGACCTCCTTCGTGTCATCTACACGAATACGAAGGTACTAGCCGACGGGCGGCTGGCCTACAGCACGGCAAGCTACGACGAGATCATCGGCTCGGGTTGCACCGCAGCGGATATTGATGATCAGGTGGATGTCGTTCGCTCGCTTGACGGCGTTCAATTAGCCATGCTTTTTACAGAGGGCGTTCCCGGCAAGACGCGCATCAATTTCAGAGGTTCCGGCCCCGTCACCGTTGTCGATTTGGCAGCGAAATTCAACGGCGGCGGCCACGAGCGCGCCGCCGGTGCCGTCATCAATAAGCCCCTACAGGAAGTCGTCGACCGCGTCCTGCCTGGGGCGATTGAGCATCTTAACCGTTTCTGACTCGCCCACGTTAATAGCGCGTCCTCCCCTTCCATTTCCTGACTGTCTGAATGGAATTAGGGGATCCCCTACAGGCCCTGACGGCCGC
>CP070718.1:3322063-3326977 GCA_020350565.1 Phycisphaerales bacterium | reverse complement strand
ACTATTACGCACTCGAGGAGTTCACGGACGAGATGGTGGTGCGATTCAGCGCGATGGATAACCCGAATAACTCGATCGATGAGGGCGGAGTTGACGCGGTGGAGGTTTTCGACGTGATCTGCGAATAAGGCTCGCCGGCAATCGCCCAGCGGGCTGTGGGACAAGAGAGCAGACAACCTCGAATCTACATGAAGAGGACGCGATACGATGAAAGCGATCACTTTATCTATCTGCTTGTTGGCTCTGACGATGAGCGCGCTTGCCGAGACGCCGCCCATGCCCAAGACGCCGGCGCCGGTGGATGACGTCGTGTACGCACGCTCATTCATCTTGGAGAAAGGATTCAAGTTCTTCTGGCGCGAGGAGCGCCCCGAGGTGGCGGAAGGCCTGATCCTGGTGCTCAAGGCAGACAAGGCTCTCCTCGTGCCAAGGGCAGCCATGATGCCCGTGCTATACGTCGGTGACCAGACGGCCCAGCGGGTGAATCACGGTCACGAGTCCGGTCATCTTATCGTGCTCGTCCCCGGCCGGCCTGATCTGACGAAGGCGCCGATCTGGTTCGGCACGCCCAACCTCCACGATCAAGTGGACGCATCCCTGATCGAGGCGGAACGCAAGAAGGCGGATGAAGCGGGCATCCAGCCACTGCCTGCGAAGAACGTGCAGGCGGCACTCGCTCTGGGCGGCGAGCCGCTGGAGGCGGCAAACCTCAGAGATGTACTGCGTACCGAAGTGGCAGAGCTGATCCTGAAGTACTCGCCGCAAGAAAAGCACATTGCCGAGGATTTCCGTGTACCGGACGTGCAGCGAAAGCCACAGACCGACGAAGACTGAAGCGAGTTTTGACCCTCCCTACAAAACCGGATGTCCCTTACCAGGAGCGTGGCTCACAAAGCGCGGTGCGAACCTTCAACTGTCGTGGCCTGATCAAGCCAGTCCCTTCTCCGACAGCCAGTGCTCCGCGTCGATGGCCGCCTTGCAACCCATGCCGGCGGCGGTGATCGCCTGGCGATAGACCTTGTCGACGCAGTCGCCTGCACCGAAGACGCCCTCCACACTGGTGTGGGCGCGATACGGATCTTTCAGCTTGATGTATCCCTTCTCATCCAGCTCGAGCTGCCCTTCGAGGAAGGCGGTCGCAGGAGTATGCCCAATGCCCAGAAACAGACCACCAAGCGGCAGCGTGGACTCGTCTCCCGTCTTCGTATCCTTCAGCTTCACGCCGCTGATCATGTCGTCGCCGAGCACGTCGATGACGATCTTGTTCCACAGGATCTCCATCTTCGGATTGTCCATCGCCCGCTGAGCCATGATCTTGGACGCGCGCAGCTCGTCGCGGCGGTGAATCATATACACCTTTGACGCGAACTTGGTCAGATAGCTGGCCTCCTCGACGGCCGAGTCGCCGCCGCCCACAACGGCCAGCTCCTTGTTTCGGAACGTCGGCAGGGCGCCGTCGCAAACCGCGCAAGCGCTTACGCCGCCGCCCGACCGTGCCAGGCGACCCTCATTCTCCAGACCCAGCCAGTTGGCCGTCGCGCCCGTGGCGATAATGAGCGCGTGTGTACGATACTCCGTGTCATCCTCCCCGTAGACGACGAAAGGCCGTTGAGAAAGATCGACTCGCCTGCAATCATGGTACGAATAGCTGTGCCCATCGTCGGGGTTGGAAACGTCGGGGTTGAATCCGTCGTCCGTCACGATCCGTGTGCCGAAACGAACGCCCTGCTGTTCGAAGCGAGACATCATCGCCGGGCCCGTAATCCCTTCCGGGAAGCCGGGGTAGTTTTCCACGTCGGTCGTCAGCATGAGCTGCCCGCCGGGCATGATCGTCTCGGGGTCCCTTTTGGGCCTGCCCGCAAAGACAAGCGGATTCAGGTCGGCTCGCGCGGCGTAGATTGCCGCCGTCCAGCCCGCGGGACCCGATCCTACGATGATCACCTTTTCGACTTTCGAAGCTTCGGACATTGCTCACTCCATGGCAGACGGTCATCAGGGCGTGAACGAGGGCACCAACCCGTCGCCCCCATCGTTTCAGCTCGGGATGATAGTGCTTTCTGTGCCATCGGTCCAAACGTCGGGCATCGGTTTGACCCTGCCTCCACGGCGACCTATCCTTTGCCGAACATGGGGAGCCATACGCTCAACCGAGGAGGGTATGCGGCACCGCCGGCAGAGCGACCGCCTCCGGACACGACGAACCCGGGGATCAAGAGATGACGAATCTTTACCCTCGCACCACCATTGTCCTCGCAGCAGTGGTATTGATGATCGCCCTTCTTGCTTCAGGCGGATGCGCCTCGTCGGGCAGTGGAGCGAAAGTAGCGGCCGACGTCCAGGACTGGTCACAAGGCGGCTTCAGCGGCCGAAAAATCACCACCGACCACTTCGTCATCTACAGCACCCTGATCGACCGGGAGCTCGAAGCCGTGCTCCCGGAGTTCATGGAAGCCTGCTACGAACGATACGAATCCACGTTTCGCACGCCTCCTGCAGAGCCCATCCGGCTGACCACCTACATCTTCGGAAACCGCCAGGAATGGCAGCGATACATCCGCGAACATCACCCGGCGCGATCCTCGGTGTACCAGCGGATCCTGTCCGGCGGTTTTACCGAAGGCACGCTCTCAGCCTCCTTTTTCACGGCGCGCTCGACGGCACTTTCCTGCCTCGCCCACGAGGGCTTTCATCAATACCTGCACGCCCGTTGCCCGGACGCTGTGCCCGCTTGGCTGAATGAAGGCTTGGCCTGCTATCACGAAGCTTACAGCTATGCCAGTGGTAAACCGGAGTTCACCCCGCGGGAAAACACCTTCCGCATTGGCCACTTACGTGATGCACTGCAAAGAAAAGAGTTACTGCCGCTGCGGGAGATCGTCGCGACGGATGCCGGGCAGGTGATTTCCCACCGGAACAGCATCGTCACCCAGACCTACTACGCTCAGGCCTGGGCTTTGGTGACCTACCTGCGACATGGCGGAGGAGGCCGCTACGCAAGAGCCTTCGACCGCATGCTCAAGGACATCGCCGACGGCACGATCCGCATCAAGGCCAGTGCCGCCCGCCTGACAGCCTCCGCCCGCCCTGACACGAGCTTCGGCGAGGCCGTCTTCGCCAGCTATTTCGGCGTCGCTCCGAACGAGATCGAAGACGAATACTACAACCACCTCGTCAAAGCCTGCGGATTTTAAGAATAGGGTCTCCGCCGACGCGATAAACGATGGGCGCCGTGTCGGTCGCTCACGACGGTCGGCTCGGCGAATCCCCGGGGCCTCGTCAGCCGGCCACCTGTAGGCGCGGGCTTGACCCTCCGCGCTCCACCCCCCAAGATGTCTTCGTTCTGGGCTCGGGTCGTGCGGATTCGTTCAGAAGCTCCATACAGGAGACACCATCATGTTCAGAAAGATTCACCTGCTCACGCTGCTGCTGTTCGCCGTCTGCCTGACGGGTTGTCAACAAAAAGCAAAGACCGTGTACTGCGACCTCTGCAAACAAGACGTCAAGGCAGGCACCTACTGCGCGAAGTGCAACAAGGTCATGGGCATGCAGGGAACCGTAAAGTGCGCCGCGTGCGACAAGGACTTCCCCGCAGGATCCTACTGCGCAAGCTGCAATTGCTTCATGCTGGCCGGAACCGTGCACTGCGATGAGTGCGGCAAAGACTTCTCCAAAGGCGCCTACTGCTTTAAATGCAAGGCCTATATGGGTGTGCCGGACGCCGCTTATTGCGAGAAATGCAAGGCCCCCTACTGCAAGGCCAAGGGTTGCATGAAATGCCAAAAGAAGGGCTAGCTCTCTGCTGAAAAGGTGTTGCCCGACTACCCTTGGACGGATTCAACGGCCGGAGGGCGCATCGCCTTCGCTCTTCGGCCTCTTCACCAAACGCTTGTTGATACCGCGCCAATCCCTCAGACGTCCTGCAACATGTGCCCCATCTTCTGCTTCTTGGTCTTGAGGTAGAAGCTGTTGAAGTCGTTCGGGGGAATCTCGATGGGAAGCTGTTCCGAAACGTGCAGCCCGTAAACCTCGAGACGGCTGACTTTCTTGGGGTTGTTCGTCAGGACCCGGATGTTGCGCAAGCCGAGGTCGCGAAGGATGTGTGCCCCGATGCCGTAATCCCGCCGGTCCACGGGCAGGCCGAGCTTGACGTTCGCCTCGACGGTGTCGTATCCCTGATCCTGGAGGCCGTAGGCTTTGATCTTGTTGTGCAGGCCGATGCCACGCCCTTCCTGCCTCAGGTACACAATCACGCCCTTGCCTGCCTGTTGGACGAGCTGCATCGACTGATCGAGCTGCTCCGCACAGTCGCACCGCATGGAGTGAAAGACGTGCCCCGTCATACACTCCGACTCGACGCGCACGAGAACCGGATCATTGTGGATGATCGGATTCCCGTCACCGTCGCAGTCCCCGACGCCACCACAGCAGAGCGCCAGGTGCGGCTCCCGGTCAACCGGCGAATGGTAGGCGATCAGCTTGAATTCGCCGAACTTCGTCGGCATGCGCGTCGTCGCCCCCCGGGTGACGAACGACTCACGCTGCATGCGATATTCGATGATCTGCGCGACCGAGTAGATGCGGATCCCATGCTGCTGCGAAAACGTCTCGAGCTGCGGAATCCGCGCCATGGAGCCGTCTTCATTCATGATCTCGATAACGACGGCCATCGGCTTCAGCCCCGCCAGGCGGCACAGGTCCACCGAACCCTCCGTCTGCCCCGAACGAACCAGCACGCCCCCGTCGAGCGCCTGTAAAGGCATCACGTGTCCGGGACGCACCAGGTCGGACGGCTGGGCATCTTCCGCACAGGCAACCTCCACCGTCTTCGCACGATCCCGCGCCGACACACCGGTGGTCACGCCGAAACGGCTGTGTGCGTCCACGGAAACCGTAAACGCGGTACCGAACTTGGAC
>CP070718.1:3318216-3321963 GCA_020350565.1 Phycisphaerales bacterium | reverse complement strand
CAGCCACAGGCTCGGGACGATGGCTGGTCAATGCGGGCCGGCCCCCGTTGGCGAGGAGGACCTTCTCGGGGCGCTCGCGCTCAGTGTCGGGCCAAAGCCACCAGCAGAGCAACAGAGCCGCCCCACAGGTCGTTATGGTGTAGTAAGCTCGCCTTCGGTTCCTGCGCCGGCGTGAGTGTCGCGCCATGATTCGCCTCCGTGCGACCATTGGTGGGATGCAGGCTGAGGTGCGATTCGGCTACCACAACGCACCTGCAAGCCCGGGTGTCCCTTCCCGAATTCAGCATAACTCGATGCGCGACGGTTGCAAGGGAGAAATGATCGCCTCGTGCAAAGATATGTCCGCAACCGTGGGGCCTTGAGCGGGTGAGGCCGGGCACCGCTTTCGTGCTCACGCCGCCGCTCGGCAAATCACAGCGGCGCAGGGCTTTCGTAGTGACACGTCTGCGTCACCCGCTTACCGTTGGTCTGGTTTTCATTTGGCATTCTGGAGATCGATTACCGAGCGAGAGCATCTCCGCACGAGGGCTGAGGGTCCGCCCCAGGACGCAGTGGCCCGCTGGCCTATTGCTTTCGCGGCGAGGAGTCTCCCACGGATAGGTCATCGATTAGCAGGCGAGTGTTGAGAGGTCCCGTCCCCTTCAATGTGACACGGATTGTGGCCGGGCCTTGGACAAATTTGGCAGGCAGGACAAGCACGACCTTGTCTCCGGTTGTCTCGGCCGGCATGTTCGGGTCCAGGGTCAGTTCCACGAGCTTGCCGTGTTCGGCCTCGACGTCCTCAAGCCATTGGCGGAAATCCTCAGGGCTGGCCTCCTGTTGAAATTCGGGCGTGGTCATTGCCAGGACGGCCTTCAAGGCATCGTCAAGGGCGGCGTCATTGGCCTGAAAAATGGGCTCGATCCGAGAGGATATGGTGATGAGGTTTCTCATGGCGCTCAGAGAGGCATATACGAAGAGTCCGCTGGCAAAACCCGTAAGTAGCGAGAGCGGGATCGCCGCGATGGCCAGTCCGCGTCCGCGGCGGCGACCGCCTGCCGTGCTTCCCAGCCCCACCAGCCCGAAAACCAGGCCCAGGATGCCTCCAAGAACCGGGATGCAGATGAGCAGCGAGAACACGAAGCCGGCGATTGCCGCCGCACTGTACGGCGCAGGCCGGTGATCAAAAGCCGCGAAACCCGGCACGCCGCCGGCCGTCTGGTCTCCGAGAGGCCGTGGGGGGAACTGGGACATGCCTGTTCTCCGTGGTTATCGTCCTTGGGAGGTTTTTGCCGGCTTCGATGGCAGGACCCAGTGATCCCGGTCATTCCGCTCGCGCCACCGCGATGATTATGCCGAGACCCGTGCCACCGAGCAGTCGCCGGCTTGGTCAGCCTGGAACCACCGATCGAAGCGCACTATAGGAGTGCCTGCGAGCGGGGTCAACAAACGACTTCTGACATCGAAAAGACGCCAAAGGGCGCTTGTACAAAGGTTTAGCCTCCTTGACGGGACATCTGGCGTCCCCCTAATATTCGGCGATCCGGGAACAGTGTACCTTGATTTTGGGTCCTGTTTCTGGGCGACCTGGATGCCGGCGGCCGCCGAGCGGTGGAACCGCATCCCCCTTTTGCGGTATGCTTCGCTAAGGTGAGGGAGTTTTGAGGTAATCCAGGTAATCTTTGGGCACCGAAGAGACCTGAGTGGGGCGTTGCGGGCGTTCTCACGATGCCCCTCAGGCAGACTTCACACGCTTACCTCGTGTTTCTGGGAGCTTGGCTCATGAAGGATTCACCGAGTTTAAAGAGCAGCTTGCTGTGTCTTGCTGCGGTTTTGGCTACGCTTGGTTTGGTAGCCGGGTTGCTTTCGTGCAGCAGCGCACCGCCGGCATTCCTGGTCAACGGGCCGGGCCAAACCGGCGATGACCCGCCTTCGCTGACGATCATAGAGCCGGTCCAGAACATCACACGCGGTCAGGGTGATCGCTTCGTGATCCGCTGGGTCGACAGCGACCGCGACTCTAATGCAAAGATTTCCTTCCAACTCGTCAACAGCACGACGAACGAAACGATCACCCTGGTACAGGGGATCGACGAGAACGATACGATCGGTCCGGATTCCTTCTCCGTGTCCACCCGGTTGGTGTCTCGGGGCACCTACTACATCCGTGGCACGATTGACGACAGTGTCAACAGCCCGGTGAGCGTCTTCGCCTTGGTCGAAGGCGCGGCAAGCACCGAACGCGTGTTGGTGACGATCACCGATCCGGGGGCCGCGCCGCCTACCGTGCCTCCTGTCGTCACGGTAACGGAACCTGCCTTTAACCTGAGCGTGGCGCAGGACGACATTTTGCGTGTATCGGTTCAGCCCACCGAAGATCAGCCCAATCCGGCCGACCCGTTCGATCCAGACAGCGACGTGAATCTGTGGATTCTTCTGGATACGGACCTGGATCCCAATAATGATGACCCGGCTAATCCGTCGGTTGACGCCTCGGGGAAGCCTGAGGACATCATTGTGCTCAGGAATCAAACCATAGCGGCGGAAGCGTCGGAGGAGATCGGGTTCGAAATTCAGATTGATTTGGTCACGATTCCTCCCCGGCCTGCCGGTGAGCCGTATTATGTCCGGGCGACGGTAGATGACCTGAACAACCCTCGTGTCCATCAGTATGCGGCCGGGACGATCAGCGTCGTCGAATTGGCCGCCGGCCAAGTCGATTTGGCCGACATCGGCAAGACGAAGTCAGGGGCTCGCATCTACGGGTTTACACCGGGAGCGAACCTGGGCTCGTCGCTCAGTGGCGTAAGCGATTTCGATGCCGATGGCGTTGCAGACTTCATGCTGGTAGCCCAGAAGGGTAACCCGAGGAATCTCGGCAGGGTGGGGCTTGCATACCTCATTTACGGTCTGGATCAGCGTCGCTTCGGTGGCGCGATCGCGGCGAACCAGACGAGTGAGGACGTTGCGGGTGTGATCTTCGAAGCTCCGCCGGTCCGAAACAACCCGGACGTCATTCCCGCCCAGATTGCCCGCACGGACGGCATCACGGACGTTGGCTTCATCCGCGACGTTTCCGGCGACGGCCGTCCAGAGCTGGTCTTCGGTCTGTCCCATGTCCACGGTGGGTTCGAGGCGATGGACTTCGACCCTGGTGACGACGATTTTCAAGCGGGCGTGGGGCAAGAAACTGAGCGGATTGTCACTATTCGGCAAGGCCAAGTCACCGTTCGGGATAGCGGCAGTGAGGACGTCGAAGTGCTGGACATCGTGTACAATGGCTGCGAAGACCTGACCATCAATAGCGCTACCCCGACCATCCCGAACGGTTCGGGCGACCTAAGCTGGGTGGATAACGGCTTGGACAACAGCCAGTGGACGCTGATTAAGTTCAAGGACATCTTGGACATTTTGCCCGACCTGCCCAGCCGGATTCAGATTCCCAGCGTCCGTGCCCAGCTCCAGGTCAATGTCATCATGACAGGGAACGAGGGACGCGTTTTCCAATCGCTCAGCGATTTCGATGAGCAAACGACTTATTCCGGCGCGAATGCCTACGCGGTAGACGGCGGTGATCCCGTGCCTGGTGTGGACTACGTCTCGGATCGTGGCATCGGTCTGGGGACGTTTGATGCGGCCTCCGTCGGAGAGGTGCCCGTTATCGTGACCGATGTGGTTCAGCTTCTGTTGAACGGCTTCTTGGAGGAATCCGATAATGAGCTACGGTTCCTCGTTGCCGCTCCCATCAGCGACACGACGGATGATGAG
>CP070718.1:3308076-3318116 GCA_020350565.1 Phycisphaerales bacterium | reverse complement strand
GATCTTTGAATGAATGCCATCGAGTCCGGCCATGAGCATCGCGGCCAGTGTGAGGTAGATGTTGCCGGTGAAATCCGGAGGGCGATATTCAATCCGTTTCTCCATCGGCGAAACGGCATATCGCGGAACGCGAACGGCTGCGGATCGGTTGGCCAGGGAGAAGAAGAGTTTTACGGGTGCCTCGTAACCCTCGACAAGGCGTTTGAAGGAATTGGTGGACGGATTGGTCAAGCCGGTCAGCGCCGGGCCGTGCTTCAGGATGCCGGCGATATAATACATCGCCGTATTGCTCAGATTGGCGTAATTCTTCTCCTGCTTGTCGTAGAACAGATTCTCGCCATCCTTGTGCAGCTTCTGGTGGACGTGCATGCCATTGCCGGCCTCACCGAATATCGGCTTGGGCATAAAGGTGGCGGTTTTTCCACGCCGGCGCGCGAGGTTCTTGATAACGTATTTGATAAGCAGGGTCGCGTCGGCGACGCGGACGAGCGGACCGAGGTTGATCTCGATCTCGCACTGCCCTGGAGCGCCGACCTCATGGTGGTGGTAGCGGATCGGTACGCCCATTTTCTCCAGCGTCAGACAAACTTCCGAACGCAGGTCATGCAAATGGTCGGCAGGGGGAATGCGCAGGTATCCGCCTTTCGTCGGGATGGTCGGTGACGACCCGTCGTTCTCCACCTCCACGGAGTCAATCTCCGCGCAACATCGGTAAGGCTCGTTGACGACCTTGACACGCTCGAACACGTGAAACTCGAACTCAGGTCCCATCCAGGCTTCGTCAGCGACGCCGGTCGAACGCATGTATTCGACCCCTCGCTTTGCTATGTTTCTGGGATCGCTGCTGAAGGCGGTCTTGGTATCGGCGGTCACGGTATCGCAGAGGAAGCTGAGCGTCGGAACCTCCCAAAAGGGGTCGACAAAAGCGGTGTCGGGTTGGGGCATGGCCGCCACGTCGCCGCTCTCGACCTTCGAGAAGCCGGAACCGGACGAGCCGTCGTACCCGACTCCTTCCTCGAAATGTTCCCGGCCGAACTGGCTGGCGGGGATGGTGATATGCATCCACTGCCCTGCGATGCCGACGACCTTCAGGTCGATCATCGCCATCTGCTTATCTTTGATGTACTTGAGTGCTTCCTCCGCTGATGCGAACATGGATACGAGACCTCCTTGAACCCCAAAAACCGAGGAAAACCGTCCATCCTGATAGAGCATGTCGCGTGCCAGGATGCCGCGACGGCGGACCTCCTGTGCCCGCCGCGTCCGTTGCGGCCCCGATGTCGAGGGAGAGCCGGTCGATCGTGAGGCCGCATCCTTCGGATTGCGAGGCGGCGGCGCGTATTGTCGCACCTTCGCTGGCCATTGGTCAATGTAATTGCGGATTTGCTGGGCTTCGCGGCGGTAGATGAAGATCGGGTTTTCCGCCTTCTCGGGGTCGCTGGATGCCATCAAGCTGCTGCTCGCCGTCGTCAGAGGCCGTGGACGAGAAGCTTGAGGTGAAGGCCACCCTCGAACGTCCGCCCCGATGCTCAGGCGGGCGCCTTTCATGACTTGGGCCTGGGTCGGAGTGTTCAAGTAACGTCGTGATCTTCCCTGGCAGTGTCCCTCATCGCCGCCGGTGGTCTACCCGGTGATCATCGCCATCAAGCCCCAGAGGACCCGGCCGGCGACGGAAACGCCGGTGTTCGTGGTGCCGAGGATCAGGAGGCTGGCGGCGCTGGCCGCGGCCAGGTGTTGGGCAAGACTCGTGACGCAGTAGCCTAGCATCTTGCGGTGACGCTCGCTGCCGTCCGCTGTGGGTGTTGCAGTCTGATGGGTCGTGTATGTTGACATTGGCGTATCTCCAATGCGTGAGCCATTCGAATCCTTCCCGTTATCGAACGGAGACCGGGGATGTTGCGTGATGGAGTCAGATCGTGCGGGGATTCTGCGAAAGAGCCTGCGCTTGCCGGCAGCCGCTGTCCGGGGATGAGGTTCAGGGCAGGTGAACGGCTTTGTCTTCCGTGGAGACGGGGAATTCCTCGTCATCGTACGGATCGATGAAGCAAATGTGAGGGCTTGTTCGGTATTCCACTTGTTTGGCGGGAACGACCGGGTTTGGTGTGGCGGGCGTTCGGTGGCGCCGGCGGCGAGCGAACGGTAGGCGGTGCAGCATGCGGCGAACCTTCGGTCGAATGCGGCGCAGCAGCAGAAAGAGGCCGAAGGCAATGAGGCCGCATGCGGCGAAGGTCATCAAGAGAATGGTGACATCGCCTATGACGAATCGCAGGAACTGTTGCAAGGTGGCAAGCATCATCCGCTCACGTCAGCAGCCCGTGGCTCGGTTTCGTGCGCGCTCTGTACGGTTTTTCAAGCTCTGATTAATTGCCGGCCCATTCCGGGATTCCTACGCTGCAGCGCCCGGAGCGCTTTGAGGCGACGGTCTTGAGAGCGCTAATC
Source organism: Phycisphaerales bacterium (assembly GCA_020350565.1). GTDB lineage: Bacteria > Planctomycetota > Phycisphaerae > UBA1845 > UBA1845. Next base: position 3,315,677 of record CP070718.1, on the reverse strand, counting down.
TCGTGTAGGTGCTAACCAACCCACAGTGCAGGATCAGGGCTCGTGTCGGCCTCATCCGACAAGCGGCACACGCACGGCGTCCGCGACAAGAGAATTGACTGGGCGATACAGGACTTGAACCTGTGACTTCCGCCTTGTAAGGGCGGCGCTCTGGCCAACTGAGCTAATCGCCCGCAAGCCGCAAACGCGGCGACCTCTCGTCCAGGCACCCGCCGTTGACGGAAGGCCGCCCCGAGGCGTTACCGGCGGCATATTACCAAGGGAGCCAGGCACCGTCTAACGACGGTCCATGGCCCTCCGGTCGCCCTCTTCGGGGTCGAGCGTTCCCCGGTCATCCGCTACGCGCCTCGAATCGTACAGGTTCAAGTATACTGCCCGTCTCGTAATGGCCGCGAGGGCCGTTTCGTGTACACTCACTATACTATCGACAGGATTTCTGAAGCAGTGGAGGATCGATGATGCACTTACTGGCGGTTATGTCGGCGATCTGCCTGTTGATGCCGCCGATGATGGCGCCACCCGGTGCCAACGAGGGTGACGAATATGCCAAGGCCGGCAAGGCGTTCGTGCAGCTCCTGGTTGAAGAGAAGTACGGGGAAGCTGTGCAGTGTTTCGACGAGACCATGACGGCGGCCATGCCGAAGGCTTCCCTCGAAGGGATATGGAAGCAGATGCAATTGCTGCACGGCGCGGTCCAGGGGCTGGATGAGCCGACGATCGCCGCGCAGGGGCCCTATCGGCTGGTTTACGTGCCTTGCCGATGGGAGCGGGCGGCTTTTCGTCTCCGGGTCGTGCTGGATCAACAGAAGCGGGTTGCTGGACTGTTCATTGATCCCATGCCGCCGGAGAAGCCGGACTACTTGCGGTCGATCCCGATTGTGGAACGCGAGGTCACTGTGGGGTCCGGGGAGTGGGCGTTGCCTGGGACGTTGGCGTTGCCGAAGAATGGTCCGATACACGCGGGCGTAGTTCTCGTCCATGGTTCCGGCCCCAACGATCGGGACGAGACCATCAACCTGAGTAAGCCGTTTCGCGATCTTGCCTGGGGTCTCGGTGAGCAGGGAATCGCGACGTTGCGCTACGACAAGCGGACGCTCGTGCACGGGGCGAAGATGGTAGGGGGGCAAGTCACGGTCAAAGAGGAAGTCATTGATGACGCACTTTTGGCACTGGACCTTCTGCGCGATCAGAACGAACTGAAAGGCAAACCGGTCTACCTGCTCGGCCACAGTCTGGGCGCCAGCCTGGCGCCGGAGATCGCCCAGGCGGATGGGCGCCCGGCCGGTGTCATCATGATTGCGGCCATGGGACGGCCGTCAGACGAGGTCGTTCTCGAGCAGTTTGAATACCTGGCTTCCGTCACGCCTGATCCCGAATCCCGGAAGAAGATCGAAGAGATGCTTAAGAACGTGCAGGCGGTGCGCAATCATGAACTTGATCCCGGCGCTCCCGTGCTCGGCGGCGACACTGCGGCCTATTGGTACGACTTCATGAAGCGCGATGGGGAGGTGCAGGTTCGTTATGCGGCAACATTGCCTTGTCGCCTTCTTGTCATTCACGGCGGGCGCGATTACCAGGTTACGGTGAAGGATTTCGAAGTCTGGGAGAAAGGCCTCGCGGACCACAAGCATGCTACCTGCAAGCTGTTCCCTGACCTTAATCATCTCATGGCGGCGGGAGCGGGCAAGTCCACGCCGGCAGAGTACGCGGTCGAGAATTACGTTGATAAGCGGGTCATCGACTTGATTGCAGCGTGGTGTCGGCAGCCGTGACGTGCGGGCATACACGGCAGGGGCACAGACGCCGCAGCATTCTTGACCAAATCCCTTCACTCGCATACGGTCTTTTCAGCAGCTCGCTCCCGGGCGGTCGGGCGGGCTGCAAATGAATTGACTTGTGAGCACAAGGAGGACGATGGTGGCGAGTCCGGAAGACGTACAGCTACTCGAGCAGGCAGAGGCCGGCATCACGGCTTACCTGAAGGCGGAGCGTGGTGCGGGGCGCATTGCCGGCACCTATTATGAAGATGCCGTGGCCAGGACGATGCCCAATCTTCGAAAGTGGCTGACCGCGGAGAAGTTGGATGAGATCTCGCCCAATCTGCGTGAGGGGCTTCGGATTGCCATCCGCAACGAGCAATGGGAAGCGCTGACCAACGCCTATTCCCGCGACGTCGCATTCGGTACGGGAGGCATACGGGAGAAGATGGGGTCCGATAGTCGGGTCATCGCCAAGCTCAAGGATGAAGGCATCCACGTGCCCATCATCAAGGGCCCGAACACCATTAACGACGTTGTCTATCTGCTCACCTCGGCCGGCACCGCCAGGTTCGGGCGCGAGCGCAGCCCGCGGCTGGAGAAAGTGGTCGTGGGTTTCGACAGCCGTGTTCGAGGCGGCGACTTCGCGCGCATGATCGCCTCGTTGTTTTTGGCCTATGATTACACCGTCTACCTCTTTGACGAGGCCTGCCTGTATCCCAGCGTGACTTACGCCGTGCCGACGTTGCGGGCCGACATCGGCGTGTTCATATCGGCCAGCCACAACGATTTGCGCTACAACGGTTACAAGCTGTCTTGTCAGAATGGGTCGCAGTTTGATCCCGCGGAGCGTGACAAGCTCTACCAAGACTACATCTCACAGGTGACATTTGATGACATCAAACGGGCGAAGCTCGATGACGCGCCGGAAGAGAAGCTCTGGTTTCTCGGCGGCGTGCCGAACAGGACTGGTAAGGCCGTCGAGAGCGGCGAGCATGCCGGTCTGCCGCTGGGCGATCCACTGCCCGACGTGCCTTCGGGCCACTATGCGGGCCGCGAGCGTCGGATCATTGACATCCACACGATGCACGTGAATCACGTCAAAGGCTTCTTGCTGCGGCCCGAGATGATTACGAGCATGAAGAAGCCTCTTTCGATCGGCTTCTCGGCGTTTAACGGCTCGGGCAGAAAGGCCGTTCCGCGTCTGCTCCAGGAGGTGGGCTTCAAGGAGGTGCGCCGGATCATGAAGCTCGATCCGTTGGATGGCACGTTTCCCGCGTTCTGCAGCGATCCGGGCAAGGAGCAGCAGCCGGACCCGGGGGACTGGCGTGCGGCGGACGTGGCCGTCGGGGCCTTCAAGGAGGAGTATCCGGAGGCATGGGACGGCGTCGACCTGATCGTGGGTACGGATCCCGATGCCGACCGGTGCGGCGTGATCGTCAAGGTGCCCGAGCATCAGAGGGCGGCCTACGTGCATCCCGGAACGGGCGAGCAACGCGACTACACGCTGATATCCGCTGACGATGCCTGGTCGCTGATCCTGTGGTACCGCTTGGGCTTTGAGAAAGAGAAGTACGGCGCGATTCGGGACCTGGAAAAGCAGTTCATCGTCCTTTCGCACACGACGACCGACTTGCTCACTCGTGTAGCGCGAAAGTTTGACCTGGGTGTCTTGAAGACCTGGGTCGGCTTCGCGCAACTGGCGGCGGGCACAAGGGCGATGTGGGATCTGCAGAAGGGCAAGGACACGGACGGACTGACCGAGGCCGGCCGGCTGCCGCACTATGTCGAGGGTCGGCGGTCTGCCGATGACAAAGTCTGCAATCGCACGTTCCATTCGTGGGAGGCGATGGATAACGGAAAGCGTTGCATCAACGTGGCCGCCCTCGAGCAAAGTAACGGCTTCTCCATCCTCGGCGGGCTTCCGCCGGATGAGCGGTCGCTTGGAGCGAACGGACACGTGCGCGACAAGGACGGCACCTTCGCCGCGGTGCTCGTTGCGGAGCTTGCCGCCTATGCGAAAGAGCAAGGGATGCACCTGCTCGACATGCTCGATGAGAAGCTCTACCTGGATCCGGAGGTCGGGTTGTTCATCACGTTTTATGAGCCGGATCCCATCGACGGCGAATATGAAGGGCTGGCGGGCTACACGAAGAAGCGCGGTATTCTCGACAGGGCGGAGGATCTGTTCGCGGACTATCGAACGAGGCCGTTCACGTTGGCGGGCATGGATGTCGTCGGCGCGGTCGCCTACCGAACCGGCAAGTATGATCGGGTGAACTGGCCCGGCTTTCCGGATGAAGGATACCGGTTCTACTTCAGTGAAGACCGCTTGTCTCATTTGACGATCCGGCCGTCGGGCACGTCCAATGCCTTGCGTTTCCACGTCCAGCTTTACGGTGGTCATCCTGCGCGTGAGGAACTGATCGCGCGGAAGGCGGAGCTGCGTGCACGCGCGGCCCAAGCGGTTCTGGACGTTCGAGCGCTGATCGGGGCGGAGAAGTAACGGTGATCTCGCAATGAATGCCTCTTCGCTTGCGGATCTGGTCGTCGCCTTCGACGTTGACAACACGCTGTACGATCCGGACCCCGACGTCTATCGGCGCGTGGTGACGGAGTTTCTCTCGCTGGTCGACGTAGGGTTGGCGGCGTCCGAGGCGTTTGAGCATTTCGGGGCCTTGCGCATATCGGGTGGAGCGTTGGAGCGGATCGGCCTGGGCAATCCGATTCACGACCGCGGCAATCCGGACGTGCTGGCGGTGTTCTGTCTGACGTGCTCCTCCAAGGATTCCTTGCGATCGGAGCTTGGGATCAAGGGTGAACGGCAGGCGCTCTACCGGCGATTGCTCGACCGGGTCACCGCTCTTCACGAGCGCACCAGGATTGGATCCTTTCCGGCGCGGTTGGGGGCCGAGATCGAGGTCCGTCGTTTTCAGGATTCCTCTCAGGAGCTGCGGGCGTTTCTGGGCGAGGTTGAAAGACTCGCGGGCCATCCGTTGATTCGCGATTGGTCGGCAAGGTACGAGGAGATCGAGCGTAAGCAGCCAATCGCCCGGCATCGGCCCGTGCTTGAGGAACTCGTGAAACGCGGGGCTACAATCGTTGTCATTTCCCAAGGTTTCTACGAGGTTCAAAGGGAGAAGCTCGAGCGGCTGGAGATTGCCGACCTGTTCCCGGGTCGCATGCTGATCACCGACAGGGCGACACGACTGGCCGGCTTCGATCATCTTTTCGGTCGAGTTGACGATCTCATCGGCGAAGCGGTGCGGTCGGGCGGTCTGGACATTGACGGTGAGCTTGACCGGCTTTGGCATTTTGTGTCGCTCATCAACCTGTGGTCCAGGAAAACACCTTGGTTCTATGGCCGTTGCCTGCACGCGATCCGACACGATGCGGTGCATCCGGAGCGGGCACTGGCCGATCTGGCGTGGGTGCTTGCCGAGCGGTGGGAGGCCGACCCGCTTCGGTTCGTGATGGTCGGCGATCGTTATGATAAGGAGGTCCTGCCTTTGATTGAGTTGCTGGGTCGGGACGTCGGCATGACGCTTCGCCTGACTCAGGGCAAGTACGGGCATGAGGACCCCGACGATCAGTTGCCGCCGGATCGAAGACCCGCTCGCACATTTGAACATTGGGATGAACTCGGCGCATTTCTTGTTCACGATCTCTCCGCGGAAACGGTTCGGCCGGTTAAGAGGCCGCCCGCGATTCTGCCGATGTCGCAGGTGCGCATGGATCTGATGGACTGGGCGCTGCGTTGCGAATACGAAGCGGTGCGGTCGATTGCGCAGACGGTGAAGCAGCTTGCTGAGTCAAAGAGCTTTGCGTGATGAGCTGCGCCGACGATGGAACCGATTGAGCGCGCCGGAGGGACGGCGTGATCACGTTCCGGTATCGGCCACCAGGCGACGGCGAATCTCCTCGCGCTGAAACGCGTCCTTGATCTTCGGCAGGTGGTCTTCGAGGGTTTTTGCCGCTTCTTCGGACCTGTTTATCGCCTTTAAGATGCGCGCGAGCGTGAGCAGCGTATCGGCCGGCAGGGCCGCGCCCGCGAGCTCGACGGCTTTCTTCGCCTGCTCAAGATGCTCTTCGCCCGGTCGCCCGGAGCGGAGGCCGGCGGCGGCGAGGGCCGCATAGGTTGCGGATCCGGCGTCCACGCTGAGGATCCGCTCGGCAATCTTGCGGGCACCTTCCGCCGCGCCGACGCCGACGAGAACTTCATAATATTTGATGGTGCTCTCGACGAACTGGCGCCGGAGGAATGCGCGAAAGGCCTCGTTCTCTCCACCGGATGGCAGCGGGCGTCTGGCGTCGGCCTGGTATTGTTCGTAGGCCGCGTCGAAATGTTGGGGAACGTCGATGAGGTCGAGCACCTCCTGATAGCGGCGGATGTCGACGAGCGCATCGACCAGCGCCGGTCGCAGCAGGATCGTGACGGCTGCGTTCGGGGCGGTCTCCTTGAGTTGGCGATACACGCTCAGTGTCTCATCGACGCGGTCCAGATGCGTACCGATCGCGGCGAAGATGGCGGCGTCCTCGCCGGTGGCCGCTCCTGATGCGATGAGCTCCTTCAAGCCGAGGTACCGTTTGAGGAGCTCGTCGCGCGCGGGCGCGAAACGCTGCGCAAGCAGGCTCATCTCTTTGACGGCGAGCACCTTGACGGCGACGAGTTTGGCACCCGGTTTAAGCCCGGTCTCCATGCTCAGCGCGTTGAGACAGGTGGCGTATTCCCTGAGGGCTCCTAAGTTGTCTCCGGTATCACGTAGCGCGTTGGCGTAGGCCAGCCTGGCGGAAAGGTCCGTTCCGCCGGAACGACGCAACCTCGCAAGAGCGGCGGCGACGGGATCGGTGGCGGCGATTTGCTCCTTGAGTTCCTCAAGCAGCGAGCCGGGATTTCGAAAGCCTCGAATGCGGGCACGGAGCCTGCCGCCGGGTTCGATCACGAGGACGGAGGGAAACGTGTCCACCTCGAATTGCTCGATGAAGGCCGGGTCTGACGCGGCCTCGATCCGGATGGGGATGGTATTTTCGTTCACCCACCGGGCCACGGTGCCGTCCGACCACGTGTAGGCGGCGTAGCTGTCTTTGTCGGGTTCAGGCAGGGGCTCGAAATCAGGAAGGCGCTCCGGGGCGCGAGGTGCATCGTCCGGGGTTGTTGGTTCATCCGCCGGGGGGCGGTCCTCTTTCGGCAATTCCTCCGTTCGCTTAATCACGTAGACGAGAACGAACTTGTCCTTCTGGCGTGCGACCTCACACGCTTGGTCAAAGGTAAGGTCCGCGAATTGAACGGGCGTGGCATCGGCCATGAGGATGGCGGGCAAGAGGGAGGCAATGAAAGTGAGCGTCTTCATGACTTGTGGTTTCCTCCCCATGCCGCTTGGCCTGGGCCCGTCAGCAGGCTTGCCCGCTCGGCCGGCGCGGTCTGTGAACGGTCTGTCCTCATTTTCACGGTTGGCCGGAAGGGTGTCCACCGGGGCAGGGGGGAGCCCTGGGGAGAGGGTGTCTGTTCGGTCGAGGCACGTGCGAAATGGCTTTTTTTGGCTTGAAAATGGCTTTTCTGCGCTGCCCTGACTGCGGCTGAAGAGGAGTGGCGGGAAGAGGGCGGCGGGATGTAAATGGCTATCGAGTAAGGATTTGCGCCGTTCGCCAGGGTGTTGATTGTTTGCCGTCGGGGGGCGCACTTGTGGTAATTCCGGATTTCGGTGAAACGCGGTTGGGCGCGGGGCGTTTCCATGGGCGCACGTTCTCCGCGGGAGAGTGGGTCCTTCCGAGAATAGAACGCGCGGGGTGGATTATGCTGGCAAGGATGAAGGATGAAGGAGCAAGGATGAAGGATGAAGGATG
>CP070718.1:3287807-3307976 GCA_020350565.1 Phycisphaerales bacterium | reverse complement strand
TGTCCTGGTGGGCGTGAACCTCCTGCGCGAGGGGCTTGATCTGCCGGAAGTCTCGCTGGTGTGCATCCTCGATGCGGACAAGGAGGGTTTTCTCCGGAGTGAAACGTCGCTCGTACAGATGATTGGCCGGACGGCCCGCAACGTAAACGCCGAGGTGAAGCTTTATGCCGACAAGGTGACACCCGCCATGCAGCGGGCCATCGACGAGACGAATCGCCGTCGCGAGATTCAACTCGCGTACAACAAAGAGCACGGCATCACACCGGAGACGATCGAGAAGGCCATCCGCACGAGCCTGGAGCAGACGGTGCACGCCCGCCGGGTGGCGGCCGAGGCCATCAACGCCTCCGAAAACGAGCTCGACCGGGCTGAGCTGATCGCGATGCTCGAAAAGGAGATGCTGGAAGCCGCCGAGGCGCTGGAGTTTGAACGGGCGGCCCGCCTGCGCGACCGCATTGCGGAAATCAGAGAAAGCGACGACGGCACCGTGCCCACGATGTACGAGCCCTTGTCGTCGCAAGCCGGCAGACCAAAGAGCACGGGCCGAAAGGGAAGGCGGCGGTAGGCGACGTCTTCACATCCACCATTCTTTACACTTTCTCACATCCTCGCAATCAGGCCATTTACGGTGTGTCGAGGACCGACCGAGGGTCCTGAGGCCCGGGTTTCAGGGTTCAAAACAGCAACGGGTTTTCTAACGGCCCGGACGCCTGAGACACGATACTATATACTATGAGTGGAACCCACATAACGATGAGCCCCATCGTCGGACCATCAAGGAGTCCGTCAGGTCGCCGTAAGTGGGAGCCGATCACGCGGTGGTCTTTTGACCAATTCGTTCGCGTTCTCGCATGGCAAGGACGCACCTCACATCTCGCGTTTGGCTGATCGGCGATCCGCTTGGCTGGAGGCAAGGGTACCATGAACACGCTTGCGGACCGGTTTCACCAGGATGTGCTCGCCATCTACGAGCGGGCCAGGAATGAATGCGACTACCACCACCACCGCTTCCTGCAAATGGTCCACGAGGACGGTGGCCTGGAGGTCGCCCACCGCCTGCTGGAGGAAGATTCCGTTCGGGAGGGGCTGGTCACCCTCTGGCGGAAGGATCGTCTGGACCTGACGGTGGAGGCGCTCGTGCTCAAGCCTGAATACGAACCGCTGTTCACCGAGGAGGAGATCAGTAAGGCACGAAGGCGCCTGGAACAATTGGGCGTGACAGCGATCGGGCATTCGGCCTCCAATTAGCAGCTTCTCAACGATACGTGCATCTCAGGCCTTCGGTCCAGCCCGAGGCTTTCGTTCGGTGAATCCACGATTCGGCCCTGTAGAAACACCGGCTTGTTCTTCTTCGCTCACCGCACCGTTTCAAGGGCGAATTCGATAGCCCTGTCGCGGCATGCCGCGGATGCATCCTTCTTGCGTGGAGGCTCACTTGACCGGCTTACGGGCAAAGACCTTGGCGCTGCAGATTTTGCCGACGAGGGATTGGATCAGCGTGTCAACCGTGTCCGGATCGACCGAGCCCGCGCATCCGCACCCGCATGCGCCGTCGCCTTCGGACAGCTCTTCTGCGATGAACTGGCGCAACTGCGACTCATCATATACGAGGCGGTCATGCACTGCGACATCCACAAGGCCCGCGTCGCGCAGGCCGCGCAGGTATTGGTTCTCACTGATTGCACCGGCCACGCAGGAGCTGTAGAGCGTCTGGTTCTCACGGATGGCCGCGGGCAGTTCCTCGACCATGATGTCGGAGACGAGCATCCGGCCGCCCGGCTTGAGCACGCGGGCGATCTCCGCAAAGACGCGGGCCTTCTCGGGTGACAAGTTGATGACACAGTTCGAGATGACCCAATCAACAGACCCCGATTCGACCGGTAGTTCTTCGATGATGCCCTCGCGAACCTCGACGTTGCTCATACCGGAGGCGGCGATGTTCTCTCGGGCCTTGGCCAGCATTTCGGGCGTCATGTCGATGCCGATCGCGCGACCCGTGGGCCCGACCTTCTTCGCGGCCAGCAAAACGTCGATTCCCGCTCCGGAGCCCAGATCCAGGAGCACATCGCCCTCCTTGACTTCACTGAAGGCGAGAGGGTTGCCGCACCCGAAGGCTTTGGTAACCGCTTCGGCCGGAAGCGAATCCAGCTCCTCGCGGGTGTAACCGGCGAGCTGGGTGACGACGCTGGACGGCGCGGGCCCACAGCATGAACCGGACGACGGCTTGGACACGGCTTTTGCATAGCTATCCGCCACAGATTCGCGAACCTTCTGCTCTTTCATGATCGTTTTCCCTTCTTCTTTGTTTCGGGCGGACCGCAGCACGATTCGATGGCGTCGGCCATGGTCCGCAGGGTGGCGACGATTTCGGGGCAGCGAACGGAATAGTACACCTGCTTGCCCTGCCGCTTCGCTTCGAGGATTCCGGCGTCACGCAGCACGGCAAGGTGCCGCGAAACGACGGAGATGTTGGTCGGACAGCAAGCGGCGACCTGGCTGACGGTCTGCGGACCGTTCGCCCGGGCGACGCGGATCAGGATCCGAATGCGGCTGGGGTCGCAAAGGGCCCTGAAGAAGTCCGCCCGGAGCGCCTCCTCAACGGGTGGGCAGGCACAAGCACGAGCCGGCTTGTCGGTCTTTCCCTTGCTCATTTGCGTCACTATGCAAATGATAGCACAAGATTGCACGTCCGTCAAATGGAATTCCCGCCGCTGATTCTTGGGGCCTATCCGGCCGAGGCATCAGGATTCTTATTCCTTCGGGGACCGTGCTCGTGCCGGCACCGGTCCAGCCTCCGGCAAATCGCCGGCTGCGGTTGACTCTTTGGATTCGATTTCCTGCATTCCGCATCCTGAATTCCCTTATGCCCTCGTTCATCACCGCGCCAGGAGGCCTTGGCCTGTTGAGCTTGTAATCTTGTGAGACGGCGCATGCACCTGCTGGTACCCGTTGCACGTAGGGGCTATAGTCGGCGTCATGCGATGCGAGCATTGTGATTACCTGCTGTTCAATCTGACGCAGCCAGTCTGCCCCGAATGCGGGCGGTCGTTCAATGTCGAGTGCTACGAATTCGAGATCGGCGCCGTCTCCTTCCATTGCCCGCACTGCGATCAGCAATATTTCGGGAACGACAGGCACGGCCTTCCATATCCCCGCGCGTTTGAATGCGTAAGCTGCGGGAACCAGGTCTCGCTTTCGCAAATGCGCGTCGTGCCGGAGCGGGACGATGCCATGGGCGAGCGGATCGACCGATCACCCTGGGATCGCAGGCGTCGGCTGGGCTACGTTCGGGCGTGGTGGGAAAACGTGAAAATGACGTTGGTTCAGCCAAGCCAGTTCTTCCGCGTGCACGCAGGAACGTCCGTCAAAGAGGCGTGGCTGTTCGCCATGACCAGCATGTTCGTGGGCATGGTACCTCTTATGGGCTTTCAACTGCTGGGCATAGCGGTGATGGTGAGCGTAGCGCCCGGCGGCGGAGGAGGACCGCCGATCCTGGCCATGGCGATCCTGTACGGATCCATCGCTTTAATCGGACCAATCATCGGGCCGTTCGTCGGCGCGGCTATTCAGGCGTGCACCATCCATTTGGGCTTGCTGCTCCTGGTACCGCACCGCAAACGGATGGTCCACACGCTTCGGACGGCGATGTATGCCATGGGCCCGAACGCGCTGATGGCCATTCCCGTCTGCGGCAGCTACGTGGGTGGGATCTGGGCGCTGGTAACGTTGATCATCGGTATCAAGGAGGTTCATCAGACGACGGGCTGGCGGGCGGCGATCGCGGTGCTTTGGCCGGTTGTCCTGTTGATCGGAGCGTACTGCCTGCTGTTCGTCGTACTCATCGCCGGCACGGTGGTCATGTGAGCAGGCCGCATTGTCTCAGCATCCCGCAGACCTGCCTGGTCAATGGGGCGGGGCGCCGCATGGAGGTTCAGGCTAGGGCCTATCTGCGAGAGAAGGTCACTTGGCAGCCTTGCCGCAGCAATTCTTGTACTTCTTGCCGCTGCCGCAGGGGCAGGGATCGTTACGCTTGGGCTTGGCGTCCGCGGTGATCGGCTCAACCGGAGGAGGAAGGGGCTCCTCATCGGTGCCGGGCAACTGCTTGCGGTGACGTTCCTCCCTTTCCCTTCGACTAATGAAGCGTCGCTCCGCATCCCCGGGTTCCAGGTTATCCTTGCTCATGATCCCTGTTCCTTTCGAACCGCTCCAAACCGGTGATGATGCACTGTCTGTCGCCATTTTAGCACATCCCCCGGCCGGATGCATGATGCTCGGCATGGCAGAGTGCCGATGAAAGCGCCGTGCGGGACACCCTCAACGCAAGCTGCGGTAAGCTCTTGCCATAGAAGCACCTTGGCGGCTACATTCCGCATCGGGTCCGGCTAGCTGTCCGTTGGAAAAGGGGACAGGCACCTCGCCGAACGGCGTTCTTACGGGCGCCAGTGGGCTTACGCTCGGAGCCAGTCCCCTTTTTCAACGGACTCCTAGCGTCGTCTTAGACGGAAAGCGTGATCTTGTCTCCGCGTCGACGACTTCTGTTATCGCTGTTCGCCCTGGTGGGCGTGTTCGCGATCGGCACGCTGGGCTATATGGTGATCGAACGCGATCCAAAGCCCAGTCTGTCGGATGCCGCGTATCACACGGCGATTACGCTTTCGACCGTCGGCTTTCATGAAGTCTGGAACCTCAGCCCGAGGGCACGCCTCTGGACGGTTTGCATCATCACTTTTGGGATCGTGACGGTCTCGATCGCGTTGACCTCAATGACGTCGTTGTTCTTGAGTGGCGACCTTCGCTATTCCCGTGGGAGAAAGAAAGTGGAAGCGGCGATCCGGCAGCTCAAAGATCATGTCATCCTGTGCGGGTATGGGCACATGGGCTCGTTGGCCGTGGAAGAGCTGATGGCCCGCAAGGTCCCGGTTGTCGTTGTGGAGTCCAACAAGGAGGCGGAAGGCGACCTGATGAAGGCCAAGACCCTCTATGTGATGGGGGACGCCACCGAAGAGGAGACCCTGATGCAGGCCGGCCTCATGCACGCAAAGGCACTGGTAGCCACTCTGCCGCACGACACGGACAACGTGTTCATCACCGTGACCGCTCACACGCTTCGACCGGACCTGCAAATCATCGCCCGGGCCGAGCAGCCGAAAACGGAAAGCAAATTGCAGCGTGCGGGGGCAACAAGAGTCATCTGTCCCCAGATCATGGGTGCGACACGAATCTCAAACATCGTTACCCGGCCGTTCATCGTTGATTTCGTGGAAGTCGCCAACAAAGGCGTGGACCTGGAGATGGACGAATACGTGGTGACGTCGGATTCGACGCTCTGTGGGGTCTCCTTGCGCGACTCCTCGCTGCGTCAAAAGACCGGTGCCATGGTCGTGGCCATCAGGCGAGCCGACGGTAAGGCGGTGTTCAGTCCGGCTCCCGAGACGATCCTTCAACCACGCGACACCCTGATTATCGTGGGCCAAGCGGGCGTTTCGGATCGACTCAACAGCCTCAACGCGCAGCCGGGGGCAGTGTGACAGAGATTTGTGTTCGATCCGGTCACTCAGGGATTTCGAAGGGCCCTTGAATGCTCCTCAGCACTACACCTCGCCACCACCGTCCGCTACAATCGACGCTGCGAGATTTTGACCGGTCGGCCGGGTGGTGGCCGACTGCCGAGCCACTTACGGGACTCGGCGCTGCCATGGAATGTGCGCCACGGTCACCCGACCGGCGCCAATGAGCGGCCGGATACACCTTAGGCAACGTGCAGGAGACTGTTCCCTTGGGTGCGGAGTTACCAGGATATCGACTGGAACGGCAGATCGGCTTGGGGGCCGGTTCGCGCATCTACAAAGCCGTCGAGCGTGAAACGGGAAAGGTCTTCGCCATCAAGCACGTGGTCAAAGAACGGGCAAGCGACGACAGATACTTCGCCCAGGTGGAGAACGAGTTCAAGGTCAGCAGCACGATCGATCATCCGCACCTGCGTCACAGCTATATCCTTCACCGGGTCCGCAAGCTCTTGCAGATAAAGGAATTGTACTTGGTGATGGAGTATGTCGACGGCCTGCCGCTGGAAATCGCCCGCCCGAACCGGATGAACACCTTCTTCATGATCTTCCGCAAGGTGACCTTCGGGCTGGAGGCCATGCACAAGGCCGGCTGGGTCCACAGCGACATCAAGCCCAAGAACGTCATGATCGGGCGTGGCGGCGTCGTAAAGATCATCGACTTCGGGCAATCGTGCCCACTCGGTCAGCGCAAAGAGCGGGTCCAGGGTACGCCCGATTACATCGCCCCCGAGCAGGTGCGGCGAAGGGCGCTGGATCAGCGGACGGACGTTTTCAACCTCGGTGCCACCATGTACTGGACGCTCACATCGCAGAAATATCCGACGGTCATGACGGCCGAGCTGGATCCGGACGGAATGAACTACATCCCCGTAGATGAACCGGTTGCGCCAGTCGAATGGAACGCCAAGATTCCGCTCCCCTTGTCCAACCTGGTGATGGAATGTTGCCGCGATCATCCTGCGGACCGGCCCGATAACATGGAGGAGGTCCGCAACCGGCTGGAGGCCATTCAGGAGCGATGGGGCAAACACCGCGAGGAAGAGCGTGCCCGACTGACTACGAAAGGTGCCCATGACGGGACAGCAAGCAGCAAGCCACAGAAAGAGAAGCAGCGCCCGGCGAGGAAGTCCGATGAATGACGGCATAGAGGCCGCCGAGGTCTTCCAGCAGGCCGCCACGCTCAACCGCGAGGACCCGCTGCTGCACGGATCGCTTCTGAAGTTCCCCGATTATGGGCAACTCGTCATGACCGGCGATTTACACGGGCATCGCCGTAACTTCGAGAAACTCAAGAAGTACTGTGATCTGGAGCACGCGGGCGCCCGGCACGTGATTCTCCACGAGATCATCCACGAGGACGTTCAGTCGCTCGATGCCCACGATGAGTCACACTTTCTGCTGCTGGACGCGGCCCGGTGGAAGGTCGACTACCCGGATCAAGTGCATTTCCTTCAAAGCAACCACGAGCTGGCTCAATTGAATCGGAGCGAGATCACGAAAAGCGGGCGAGTTGTGGCGCTCGATTTCGAAGCGGGTGTACATGGGGCCTACGAGAACGAAGGCGAGCGCGTGCTCGAGGCCATCACCGACTTTCTGCTTTCGCTCCCTCTGGCCGGTAGAACGCAGAACCGGGTGTTTGTTTCGCACTCACTTCCCTCGCCTCGCGCGTTGCCCGCGTTCGATCCGACGGTACTGGAGCGCGTTCCGACCGATGAGGACTTCGCGAACACCGGCTCGGCCTATCTGCTGGTCTGGGGAAGGTATCAGACCGAGAACGAACTCGACACGCTGGCGGAGATGTTCGACGCGGACTTCTTCATCTGTGGTCATCAGCCCCAGGAAACCGGCTATGATGTGCGTTATGAGCGCATGATCATCCTCTCCAGCGAGCACAACCACGGCACGTTCCTCCCGTTCGACCTGTCCAAACCGGTCACAATCGAGAAACTGATCCGCAACATCAGACCGTTTGCCGCAGTCGTGTGAAGGCGGCGGGTCAAGAGGTATGTGACCAGGTGCCATCCGGGTGCTACGACGGCGTGCGGATCTGCGGCGCCTGCCGGGAAGGGACGGTCTCACCGCCCTTCATCCACCAACGGCGCGCAATCAGCCACAGAAGAAGCCCAAAGCCGACGTCGTTGGCGACCGTGATCAGGTAGGCCCACCAAGGTGCCCCAACGGAGTGACGCACGCCGTAAAACAGCGGGTAAGGTGTGGAAAAGCGTCCATCCGCCAGGGGCCAGAACATCTGAACCCCCCTGCCCCAGGTGGCCGCATCCAGGAAAATGTGTGACCAATAGGCGAGGCAAGCGAACACCGCATAGAAGACCCAAGATCCGCCTGCAATCCAGCGGCATAGGAATGCAAACGGAATGGCAAACATTGGGGCGACGAACACGCTGTGGGAGAAGTAGTTGTGTGAGTCCGTCACCTTCATGCCGCCCCACAGGCATTGCACCAGGTCCAGGTCGGGGGCCATCAACGAAAGCAGCACCAGCCCTGCCAGGAGGATCCTGCGGGTAGAAGAGAGACCGGCGCGGACCCTGTGCCGCACGATCGGCCAAGCCAGGATCATCAAAGAGCTGTGTGCAATCGGCGATGACACGCGACACTTCCAAAGAGAGATCTACCGGCCGCAAGAGCCGAATGTGACGGTGGATGGACGCCGGTGCGCGACGCCGATCCGCCATCACCGCAGGGCCCACGCCTCCCATACGCCCGGCATCGACTCCGTTATCATAGTCGGCTGAATTCGTGAAGACGAACAGCCGCTTATGCAGACTCCGAAGCCCGCCCTCGCGCTTTCAACGCCCCAAGAGCGCAGGCCAGAACGGCCATAACGAGGAATACGTGGTCCTGGTCGCGATCATACGCTGCCGTCAGACCCCACGAAAGAACGACTGGCGGCAAAGATGTGGCCGCGATCATGAGCAGCAACGCACCGGGGCCACGGTCGGTTCGAATCAGGAGGCCGCCCAGATAGCCCAGAGGCAAGAACAATATCAATGCCGCTGCCACGCTGCTTCCAAGCCAGTCGGCGCGGAAGAGCAAAGAAGGCAGGAAGTAAAGACGAAGGGGACGACGGACGAGTTGGCCATTTTGGTAGATGCTCAGCGATCCTCGGCCGAATGTGGCTATGATTCGATGCGTGCCGGCATAAAGTGGCGCCGACCGAGTTCGACACGGAACATACGCACCGTTGACGCCCATTCGTGGCGTGCGTACGCGGAAGTCGATGTTTGGCCCTTCCTGCCCGAGGGTGAAGTTCCTTTCCGAAGGATTTTGGGAGACGGAGACGATGCGGGCCGGGCCACGTTGGCTCAGGTCCTTAATCTCCACCACGACTTCCAAGCTGAAGGCTCCGGCGGACTCGCAGACCTCTGACAACTCGGCAGCAGAATCGGGGCTGCGGATCAAGGTCGGCTCCAGGAATTCAACGCCAGCGCCCACAAGACGCAGACTCGACGACGACTCCTCAGGAGACAGCAAGGGTATTTGAGGGCCCTCGGGAATCTGCTGCTTGAAGCCATGCGTATCCGGCTCGGCGAATCGGTACGCTGCCACCGCCCCCAAGCCCCGACGCAGGGTCCAGTCGCTCGCCGGAACCGGGCTTCGCTCAAGCTGAGCCACCTTTGCGGGGCCCAATACCTGGGAGTAGATGACCAGGTGGCTGATGGTGCCGCGCCAGGGACGATCACGTGTCAACTCGTTGGCAATCAGGAGCGGATACCCGCGGTGCCAACCCTCCAGTTCAACACCTCTATGCGCAATTACTGAAGCCGACAGCAAGGCAGCTTCCCAAACCAGCAATAGAACAGTGATCACGACTCTCCATTGCCTGCGGTACACCTCACCAACGGCCTTGCGCCAAGGTTGCAGGGCCTTTCCTGCCCACGCCCCGGCGCTGACCGCGGCAAAGCCAATGATAAGGTCGGTCAGCCTTGGATGTCGTGAGGGCACAAAGACCTGGCCGATCTCGATGACCGCCACGAAAAGGAAGGTCCAAAAGCAAGCGACGCCAAACGATTTCCGCCGGTTATTGTCTAACAGGCGCCATCGAGCTAACATTCCCGCAGGAAGGAAAGCCAGCAACCTTTGTCCGATTTCAGCCAAGCTTAAGTCAGCCAGGGAGGGTTTCAGGGCAGCGGTCAGACGTGAAAGCGTCTCTTCCGCGGACGTGAGAGGGCCGAACGGCGTCAGGCTGCCAATAGCGGCGAACACAACGAGAAGCCACAGCGCAAAACCGGTTAGCGAGGAAATTCGCCGTTCGTCCGTGCCCATCGACGCGTTATTCCGGAACCGGGAACGCCGCCAAGTCGGTGTCGCTTCGGACCGATCGCCACAGGACCCCAGCGGCCTTTCGAGAGTTTAGCTCGGACGAGCTCTCCACGGGAGTGCTGAGCGGCGATATTCTGGAGGGACCTGCAAAAGGGCTTTGATGTTGCTGGTATGGTCAGCATCGCTTTGTGTGCAATCACAGGGGGGATTCTCGGGCCAAACGAAGCCATAGGTTCGGATATCCGCCGGAGTACGGAAGAGAACCGGCGATAGCCGATACGATATAAGTCATCGTTTACACGTACACGCGGGGGATAATCTCGGAACCAAGTAGTCCCGAGGGCGAAGCCATGACTCGCCATACCGGTCAGCTCGACGTCCTGCCAAGCTCGCGGCCCTCGGGCACCGAGACGAGGCCCAGCGTGCGCGGCGACCGGCCCCAAACCCGACTCTGCGACCTTTCCGTCATTATCCCGCTCAAGAACGAGAAGGGTAACGTTGAACCGCTCCACAAGGAGCTGACCGAGGTGCTCAGCGGCAAGGGCTACGACTACGAAATCATCTTTGTCGACGACGGCAGCAAAGACGGTACGTACGACGTACTGAAACGCGTCGTCGAGGGAGACTCCCGCGTCACGCTGATCAGACTCAGACGCAACTTCGGGCAGACGCCGGCTCTGGCTGCTGGCTTCAATCACAGTCGGGGGCGCGTCATCATCCCCATGGACGGCGACCTGCAGAACGACCCGCACGACATTCCGCTTCTTCTCGACACGCTGTACGGCCCGGAGCCATACGACATCGTCAGCGGGTGGCGCCGGGATCGCAAGGACAGGTGGCTCAACCGGCGTTTGCCTTCCCAGACAGCGAACTGGCTGATCCGCAAAGTAACGGGTGTGAAGATTCACGACTTCGGCTGCACGCTCAAGGCGTATCGTCGCGAGGTCATCGAGGACGTGGATTTATATAGCGAATTGCACCGGTTTCTGCCTGCGCTGGCGGTGTGGAATGGGGCCAAGATCACCGAGCGGGTTGTCAACCATCGCCCTCGAATCGCCGGCAAGACGAAGTACGGGCTTCGCCGCTCCGCAAAGGTGCTGCTCGACCTAGTGACGGTGAAGTTTCTGGGCACATACCAGTCCAAGCCACTGTACTTTTTTGGCAAGCTGGCGCTGGTCACGGGCGTGCTGGCCGTCATTTGCCTGGGCGTTGCGATCGCACACAAGTACGGCTACATGACCGCCGAACGCGTGAACCTCAACCGGAACGTCCTGGTGCCACTCGCCTCGCTGCTAGCGTTCTTCAGCCTTCAGTGCGTGCTATTCGGCGTCGTGTCGGAATTGCTGGTGCGGATTTATCACGCCGGGCGGGATGATCGAACGTATCGGATCCGTGAAATCCACCGTCCCGCCGAAGAGCATCCAAACGGGGCCGATCCCCCCGACCTCGAGAATCGAGCATAGAGCCCATGGGGGAAACGGCGGCCACATCTGAAAACCGGCGTATCCTGATGGTGGCGCCACAGCCGATCTTCGAACCGCGTGGTACGCCTTTCAGCGTGACCTACCGCATCCGCGCCCTTTGCCGATTGGGCTACGAGGTGGACCTGCTAACTTACCCCTACGGGCGCGACCCGAAAATCAAGGGTTTGCACATCACCCGTGTTCCGAAGTTGCCGGGCGTATCGGGGGTGCCGATCGGCCCCTCCTTGGCCAAGGTGTTTCTGGACGAGCTGCTAGCCATTTGGCTGGCCGCGTTTCTCGTGCGCCGTCGCTACCTCTGCATCTGGTCTCACGAGGAGGCCGGCTTCTTCTGCGGGATCGCCTCTCGATTGACGAAGACGCCGCACATTTACGACATGCATTCCGATCTGTGCCAGCAGATCAAGAACTTCAAACCGTATCGTATCAAACCGATCATCTGGCTCTTCGACAAGATTGAGCGGGCGATCATTCGCACGTCAGACGTGGTATTGACCATCTGTGACGACCTGGTCGATCGGGTACGTTCGATCGATCCCGAAAAGCCGGTCCTGCTGGTGGAGAATTACTCCACAGCGGTGGACTTTTTAGACGACGAAGTGCCAACCCCGCAGGAGCTCCGAGACCTGCATCAGGTGGATGGCCGGCCTGTGGCATTGTACATCGGTTCGCTGGAGCCGTATCAGGGTATCGATATTCTGCTGGGGGCGGCCTCTTACCTTGACGACCGAAACGCAGATTGTCTGCTGCTGATCGTCGGCGGCCGCGGGGAACAGGTGGATGCGCTGCGCAAGGAGGTCCGGAACCGGAAACTCGAACGGATCGTCCACGCCGTGGGAACGGTCCCGCCGGCGGTGGTCGGAGCGTACATCGAGCTGTCGGACATTCTGCTGACGGCCCGGAGCAGGGGCACCAATGTTCCACTGAAGCTTTACAGCTACATGAAGAGCGGCCGTCCGATCCTGGCCACCAACATCTATAGCCATACGCAATTGCTCGACGACAAGATAGCTCTGCTGGTCGATCCGGAACCGACCGCCTTTGGACGGGGCATTGAGCAACTCATCAACAATCCCGAAATGAAAAAACGGCTGGTGGCGGCAGCAACGGAGAAGTCCAAAGCCTTCTCCGACGAGGTGTTTGAACAGAACATTCAGCAGGCAGTCCGGATGGCCACCGAAAACATGCGAGCTGGGAGCCCATGTGCGGCATCGTAGGCATCTATGATCGTAAGGGCGCGCCCGTTGAAGACTTCCGGGGCAAGCTCGAACGCGCAGTGGAGATGATCCATCACCGTGGACCGGATGAGCGCGGCTTCTGGATCAAGGGTCGCATCGGGCTCGGCATGGCCAGGCTCTCCATCATCGCACCTCAGGGAAACCATCAGCCGGCAAAAAACGAAGACGGGACCGTTCGTGTCGTGTTTAACGGCCAAGTCTACAACCACCCTTCCTTGACGCGGTCGTTGGAAGCGCGGGGCCACCAGTTCACCGCGGAGGGCGACACCGAGGTTCTCGCACATGCCTACGAAGAATGGGGCGTCGGGTTTCTGGAGCAGCTCAACGGCATGTATGGCATGGCCATTTACGACGGGCGTGAGGACGGCTCCATCCTCATCGCTCGAGATCGGATCGGCATCAAGCCGCTCTACTACTATCTCGATGATGACCGTTTGATTTTCGGCTCCGAGGTCAAGACGATCCTGGCGCTCATGTCCAATGCCCCGGCGGTGAATCCAGAGGGCGTCGTGTCCCTGCTGACTTTCGAATACATCTACCCGCCACATACGCTGTTTCGCGGAATCAAGAAGCTCGAGCCCGGCCACTATCTGAAGGTGGATGCCGACCACGTGGAGCACAGAGCCTACTGGGACCTGCCGCACGAACGCAGGCCGCTGTCGCTGGAGCAATCCTGTGCTGAACTGCGCGAACTCATGGATGACGCGGTCTCGGCGCGGATGATCAGCGACGTGCCCCTCGGCGCTTTTCTCAGTGGCGGCATCGACTCGAGCATCATCGTGGGCCTGATGGCACGACACAGTGATCGGCCTATCAAGACGTTCTGCGTCGGCTTCGAGGACGCCACCTACAATGAAGCCCCGTATGCCAAGCTCGTGGCCGACCGGTACGAGACGGAGCACTATGAGATCACCCTGCGCCTGGACCTCGACGAACTGTGGAAGCCGGTCGATCTGATCCTGGACGATCCCATCGGTGATTTCTCCGTCTTTTCCACCTATCTGGTGAGCCGTGCCGCCAGGGACCACGTGACCGTAGTGCTGTCCGGTGACGGCGGAGATGAGCTTTTCGGTGGATACGACACCTACGTAGCCGAGCGTCTGGCTCGCTACTATCAACTGCTCGGGCCGACCATGACGCAACGGGTCCTTCCCAAGCTGCTCAGTGCGGTCCGCCCATCCCCTGCAAAGAAAGGACTGATTAACCGGGCGAAGGTCTTCGTCACCGGGGCCGCCAGGAGCCGTGAGCTTCGCCATACACGGTGGATGGTCTTCATGGACGAACGGTTGCGAAAAGGCCTGTTCACGGAGGCCTTTGCCGAAGCGGCTGCCGATGTCGACCCGACGCAGCATGTGGCCAAGCTGATGCGGCGGATGGAGCACGGAGACCTCATGGAACAAGGGATGTACGTGGACACGGCCTTCTATCTGCCGGACAACATCCTGCACAAAGTGGACCGGACCAGCATGGCCACATCGTTAGAGACGAGGGTACCGTTTTTGGACCATCGCGTGGTCGAGTCGGCGTTAACCACACCGGGGCGGCACCGCGTACAGGGCTTTAAGCGCAAAGCCTTGCTCAAACGGGCCTTCGCCCATGTGCTGCCCAAACCGATCCTGCACCGGGGGAAGGAAGGTTTCAGCACGCCGATGAAGCATTGGCTCCGCGGGCCGCTCAAGCCGCTGATGATGGACATGCTGAGCGAGGAGCGCATTCGACGCGACGGCTTTTTCACGACAGAGACCGTCGAACGGCTGAAGGAACAGCATCTCGCGGAACGGAACGACCACGCCCACGTGCTGTGGTCGCTGATTCTCTTCTGCATGTGGCTGGACCGGTACCAGCACGGAGGACAGTCGACACCTTCGCCGAAATCGGAGGAGGTCGCCGTACGATGAGCGTTTCACAGACCGGATCTGAGGCTCCTGCACAGCAAAGAGGCGGGCCAATGGCGTCGGAGACGAAGGCGCCGTACGCGGCGATCCAGGCCTACTGGAACGAGCACATTCACGACCTGGCGATCGCCACGCACGAGATCGGCACCCTCGAGTTCTTCGAAGAGTTGGACGAGTACCGGTTCGACAAGCTCCGTTACCTACCGAAACTGGTCGATTTCTCCGCGTATCGTGGTCAGAGGTTGCTGGAACTGGGCTGCGGAGTGGGGATCGATCTGGTCCATTTCGCGCGCGGCGGTGCACAAGTGCTGGGAGTCGACCTAGCGCAGCGATCAATCGAGTTGGGTCAAGAGAACTTCCGACTGCGGAATCTCGAAGGAGCGTTCGCGGTCATGAACGGGGAAGCGTTGGATCTTCCCGACGAAGGGTTTGACGTCGTCTACGCCCACGGCGTTGTGCAATACACGGCGAATCCCGCCCGAATGATTGAGGAGATCCATCGGGTCCTCAAGCCCGGGGGGACGGCGATCATCATGGTCTACAACCGGCGTTCGTGGCTGCGGTTGATGTCGGTGGTCATGCGAGTGTCTCTGGAGCATGAGAACGCACCGTTCCTGCGCACGTTCAGTAGTCGGGAATTCCGCTCGCTTTTGAAGCCTTTCCGGTCGGTTCGGATGATCCCGGAGCGATTTCCGGTTGCCACGCGGCTGCACAAAGGGCTGAAGGCGGTCCTGTACAACAAGCTGTTCGTCGGGGCGTTCAATGTGCTGCCCAGGCCCCTCGTTCGCTGGTCGGGGTGGCATCTGATGGCGTTTGCCGAGAAGTGAGGCGGAGGTCAACCGCCTTGCAGGCATCGAGTGGTCAATGAAACGCGATCCGCAAAAGCTGGTCGACACCAAATATGATCTGCTCGTGATCGGTGCGGGCATCAACGGTGCGTGCATTGCGCGCGACGCGGCGTTGCGGGGTATGAAGGTTGCGGTCGTCGACCAAGGCGACTTCGGCGCGGCGACGTCCTTCAACTCCCTGCGAACGGTGCACGGCGGACTGCGATACGTCCAGCACCTCGATTTCAAGCGCATGCGGGAGTCCATACGGGAACGGAGTACGTGGCTCCGCATCGCGCCGCACCTCGTTCACCCGCTGCCCTGCATGGCAGCCACCTTCGGGCGCGGGCTGCGCAGCAGGACCGCCTTTCGCGGGGCCTTCTTCATCAACGACCTCGTCGGCATCGATCGCAACCGCGGTCTCCCCTCGGAGCGGTCACTGCCAGGCAGTCGGGTGGTCTCACGGGCTGAAGCGCTGAAGCACTACCATGGACGAGACAGGGATCGCATCACCGGTGGTGCCCTGTGGTATGACGCCCAAATGTATCACTCCGAACGGCTCGTCCTCGCGGTGCTGTTTGATGCCGCGGAAGCCGGGGCGGACATTTTCAACTATGTGCCCGTTTCCGCCCTGTGCGTGCAACGGGGCAAAGTGGTCGGCGCCGAGGCGTTCGACGCGCTCGGTGGTGGAACGCTGGCCATTCGTGCCCGATGCGTTGTCAACGCGAGCGGGCCGGCGATGGCGCGGCTGGTTGCCTCAGCCGTCGGGCGATCGATGGACAGCCCGCTCGTTCCGCTGTCGAAGGCGATGAACATACTGACCAAGCGAATTGCAGGCGAGGTGGCCATCGGCGTTCCCAGCCGGCACGAAGATCCCAATGCGAAGGTCAAGCACGGGGAGCGACTATGGTTCATTGCACCCTGGCGGGACCTGTCGCTGATTGGGACGACGCACGAGGCCTTCGATGACAAGCCGGAGAACTTTCGCGTCACCGAGGATGAGGTCTCCGGCTTCCTGGATGAAATCAACGAGGCCTGCCCCCACGCGAACCTCACCCTTGACGACGTTCGGTTCGTGTTTGCGGGCCTTCTTCCGAGCGCCGGCCGGGGCGGCGCCCACGGCGAGGTCCGCCTGCAGCAGCATCACAAGATCATCGATCACGCTCGGGAGGACGCGATCGAAGGGTTGATCAGCCTGGTGGGCGTCAAGTACACGACCTCCCGGCTGGCGGCGCAGCAGGTTGTTGACCGGGTTTGTGGCAAGCTGGGTCGTTCCACCGGCCGTTGCCTGACGGACCGGCGGCCCATCTTCGGCGGCGTCAGTGAGTCGATCGACCAATTCAGCGCAGGCGAACTGAAGGCCTCTCATGAGCTGGGTCTGCCGCCTGAGCAACTGACGAAGCTGATTCGTTTGTACGGCACCCGCTATCGAGAGGTGCTGGCTCATGGCGACAACGATGAATGCCGAGAGAATCACAATCTGCTCGCGCCCGAGGTCCGATTTGCAGTTCGTCAACAGATGGCAGCTACGTTGGGTGACGTGGTCTTCCGACGAACCGACTTGGCCTCTCAAGGACATCCGGGGGCGAAGGCGCTGTGGGCGGCAGCGGAAGTGATGGCGGCTGAGTGCGGCTGGGACGACGAACGGAGGTCCGCCGAGCTGGCGGAGGTTGAAGCAGTCTTCGAGGCATGGCGTTCCGACGAGGGCTATCGACCCACCGGACTGGCCCCGCCTGCCGACGACCGGGCGGCGCACGACGGTACGGACAGCGGCGGGACTCAAGGTTCCTTGTCAGACGGGCGAGTGTTGTCCGCCCAAAAGGCACGAGGATCATGATGAACTCTCCGGTTCTGGTCACTGGAGCCACAGGCTTCACCGGAGGGCATGTCGCCCGAGCACTCGCGGCGGCGGGCCACACCGTGCGGGCATTGGTTCGCCCAACGACCAACGCCGAGCCGCTTACGATGGCCGGGTATCAGGTTGCCAGGGGCGATTTGAGAGACGCCGACGCCGTGCGGCGCGCCGTGGACGGCGTGGAAACGGTCTATCACATCGCCGCAGCGTTCCGGCTCGCCGGACAGCCGGACGATTACTACTGGGATTGCAACGTCCTCGGCACTAAAAACCTATTGGAGGCGGCGAAGCACGGCTGCGTGAAGCGTTTCATCCATTGCAGCACGATCGGCGTTCATGGCGACGTCGGTTCAGAGCCGATCGACGAGACCGGGCCCTTCAACCCGGGCGACATTTATCAAAGGACGAAGGTCGAGGCCGAAAAGCTGGCGTCGCAGGCTTTCGCGGAGGGGCTTCCCGGCGTCATCTTCCGCCCGGGCGGGATCTACGGGCCGGGAGACACGCGTTTCTTGAAGCTATTCAAGGCCATCGCCCGAAAGCGCTTTTTTATGCTGGGCTCGGGCGAGGTGCGGTATCAACTGATCTACATCGATGATCTGGTTGACGGCATCCTTCTTTGCGGAGCCAAGGAAAGCGCCTTAGGGAATACCTATATACTCACGGGCGAAACGGCGATCACGCTGAACGAGTTTGCCCAGCTGGTGGGCGAGGCGGTCGGAATGATCTACAAGTATCCGAGGCTGCCCCTGTGGCCAGCAATGGTTGCGGCACACGTCTGTGAAGCGGTCTGCACACCGTTTCGCATCAATCCGCCGATCTTTCCTCGGCGGTTGGATTTCTTCAGGAAAGAGCGTGCTTTCAGGATTGACAAGGCCAAGCGTGAGTTGGGTTTCCAGCCGAAGGTCGAGCCGGCCGAAGGACTGAAACGCACAGCCGATTGGTACTTTGAACAGGGACTCCTGGACAGGCCGAAGGAGCTGCAGACGACCACTTTGCGAGCAATCTGATGTTGGTACTTGGGATTACGGACGGAATCACAGGCGGGGCGGCTCTCGTGGAAGACGGTCACATTCTGGCCGCAGTGAACGAGGAGCGGATCTCTCGCGTCAAGATGGCATACGGGTTTCCGCACATGTCGATCGCCGAGGTCCTTCGACTGGCCGGGCGCAAACCGCAAGAACTGGACTTCGTGGCCAGCGCCACGGACAACAGCTATCTGCACGAAGAAGTGAAGCCCTGGGAAGGCTGGTTCGAGCAGGACAAGGGCTTCATTCGCAACGCCGTGTTCGATACCGCCTCGAAACTGGGGACCCTGGTGGATCGCGTTCCCGGCCTGGAGCCTCTGTACTACAAGGTCCGATGGCCCATCTTCGCGAAGCGCCGTCAAGGGATCCAACGCATCCTCCGCGAGGAATTCGGCATCACCGCGCCGGTGAGATTCGTGAATCACCACTTCGCCCATGCGACGAGCGCCTATTTCACGAGCGGCTTTGAGAACGCGACGGTAGTCACCATGGACGGAGGCGGAGACGGCGATTCCTCCCACATCTATCTGGCCGAGAACGGGCGGCTCAAGCTCATCACGCGGACCAGCGCGTTCAACTCGCTGGGCAACTACTACGCTTATGTAACACACGTCTGCGGGTACAAGGCCCAGAAACACGAGGGGAAGATCACCGGCCTGGCGGCGCACGCCGAGCCCACCTATCTCGATCTGATCAACGCGATGATCACGTATCGGGACGGCAGGGTCCTCAACACGGGAGGCGTCGTCTTTCGCGGGGCGCTCAAGGCATTGCGGAAGCGGCTGCCCAAAGACTGGACCAAGGAAGAACTGTCCTCCAGCATCCAAAAACAGTCAGAGTGGATCGTCCGCGAATACGTCGGCGATTACTTGTGCGAAGAGGGTGACGGAAACGTGGCACTTGCCGGCGGGATCTTCGCGAACGTGCGGATCAATCAGGAAGTCCACGAGCTCCCAGGTGTCAAGAGCACGTTCGTCCATCCTGGCATGACGGACGGCGGTCTGGCCGTCGGAGCCGCCCTGGCTTTCTGCCTGCCTGAGGTTCGTGATCCGCCAATGCCTCGCAGCAAGGAGGTCCTGCCGACGGTCTACCTCGGTGCGGAGTACACGAGGAGCGAGATTCGCGACGCTCTGGAGGAAAAGGGATTCTCATATGAGGAGCCGGAGTGCATCGAGGCCGAGATCGCCAAGCTGCTTGTGCAGGGCTACGTCGTCGCTCGCTTCGACGGCAAAATGGAATATGGGCCGCGGGCGCTTGGCAATCGGTCGATCCTGTATCACCCGGCCGACCGCTCGGTGAACGACTGGCTGAACAAGAACCTGGTGCGGACGGAGTTCATGCCCTTTGCACCGGCTACGCTCGATGAGCAAGCGGAGAAGTGCTACCACAACGTCGCGGGCGCCCGCGAAACCGCGCGATTCATGACCATCACCTTCTACTGTACCGATTGGATGAAGCAGACAAGCCCGGGCGTCGTGCACCTCGACAACACGGCCCGACCTCAACTGGTCCGCAAGGAGGACAACCCCAGCTTCCACAAGGTGCTGAGGGAGTTCGAGGCCCTCACGGGCAATCCGTCGATCATCAATACGAGCTTCAACATGCATGAGGAGCCGATCGTGTGCTCCCCAAGCGATGCAATCCGAGCATTCGAGTTGGGGCACTTGGACTACTTGGCCATTGGAGACTATCTCGTTCGATCCCCCTACGCCGGTGAGCGGAAACTAACGCCGATACGTTCCGTGTCCGAGGTAGGCACGACGTAGCTATAGACCGCCTCGTTGGTTTCAAGCAACAAAAGACCGGGAAAGAGCGTTAACAGATCCGGCCTGACCGCGGCCGATGGCTCACTACAAAGCAGGATTGGGGCGCGAAACGGAAGAGACGGGAAAAGCGGCGGAATGGAGTCCGCACCCCGTATTTACCAGAATGGTGTGTGATCGCTCACCAAAGTCGTCTCGTCCGGCAGCAATGACGATGGACGATACGCCCATCAAGGTGCT
>CP070718.1:3277231-3287707 GCA_020350565.1 Phycisphaerales bacterium | reverse complement strand
ATCTCGCGGCGCGATCGCTGGAGCAAAGCGTCGGCCTCTTTGCGGGCGGTCTCTTCGATTT
Organism: Phycisphaerales bacterium; assembly: GCA_020350565.1. Taxonomy (GTDB): domain Bacteria; phylum Planctomycetota; class Phycisphaerae; order UBA1845; family UBA1845. The sequence continues at coordinate 3,287,646 of CP070718.1, read as the reverse complement.
TCCGCCTGACGACTTCGGCGTCGCGTCTTGCCTCTTCGACGATCGCGGTCGCCTCCCCGCGTGCGGCTACGAGTTTATCATCGATGGCCTTGCGGTCGGCTTCGGCATGTTCGCGGTCGCGCTTGGCCTGTTCGAGTGATTCGCGAATGAACTCCTCGCGTTTCTGCAAGAGATTCAACAGGGGTCCCCAGGCAAACCTGCCGAGCACGAATACGACTACCAGGAAGATGACCAGGGTCCAGACCATATTGCCCAGGTCACCGGCGAAGGGCGAGACTTTGCTCTCCTCGCCGTGGGCACCGGCAGCCAGTGCGGGGCACGCCAGCATGAAAGTGCTCAGGCCCGTAAGTATCTTCTGCATCATTTCAGGATCCCGATTCTTGGATTCCCGCCCACGATCCGTGTTTACCGGCGGCGTGTGTTAACGCCATGGAAAGTTGGAATCCGATACTCTCGGCAAGCACGGATTCCAGTCCCGGGCCGGTTTTCGACCGTCGTCTTAAAGCGCCGCCAAAAGGCCGACCACAACCGCGAAGAGCGTGGCACCCTCGATCATGGCCGCAGTGATCAGCATGCCGGTCGAAATTTGGCCTGCCATTTCAGGCTGCCGGGCCATCGACTCGACGGCGCTGCTGCCGATACGGCCGATACCGGCCGCACCACCCATTACCACGAGACCGGCGCCGACCGCGCCACCCAGCTTGCCGGCTCCCTCGGTGGTCAGGAACGTGGCGTGCTCTTCCACAACCGTCTCCTCTTCCGCAGTGGCCTGCTCTTCTTCAGAGGCCGGTGGCTGTGCCGCTGCGGGGTGGACGAGCATCATCAGAAAGCCGACCGCAATGAGACCCAAGAGTACCTTCGAGAACCTTCTGTCCATGTCTTTTTTGCCCTTCTCTTTTAGCGTTTGGCGATCGTGTGGGGCCGACCACCGCGTGTCGATTCGCCATCGCAGCTACGCCTTTCGGCCCGAGGGTCCCACACATATCCGGGCGTGGCGAATATATGATGTCAGTCTAACCATCCCTCGGCAGCTTGCCATGATGCCCCGTTCTTCGCGGTCAGGCGAAGGTCGCGGAACCCGATCCGTTGGGGGTGGGGCGGACTCGGCAAAGAAACCTCAGGCCTTGCTCTGTCAGTGTGCGTGTGCCTCCTCGCCGTGCTCTTCGCCGTGATGGACGTTCACGGACAATCCGATGAACATCGTGGTCAAGAACATGAAGATGTACGCCTGCAGGAACGCGACGAAGATCTCGAGAAACGTGATCGCGACGCTGCCGAGCACGACAGGAATAGCGATCAGGAGGCCACCGCCGGCGCCGAGCGCCGTCCAGGCGCTCAGAATAAATCCAATGAGGACGGCCAGCAGGGTGTGGCCGGCCATCATGTTCGCAAACAATCGCACCGCGAGGGCGAAGATCTTCGCAATGAGGCCGATGATCTCCACCGGCACCAGCAGTGGGGCGAGGGCGATCGGCCCGGGACAGAAATGGGCAAGATACGCCATTCCGCCCAGTCTTATGCCGTTGAAGACCATCATGAACATGGTCATCAGGGCCAGGGTAGCCGTTGCGTAGATGTTGGCGGTTGCCGTCCCGCCGATATGTCCTCCGAATACGGTTGAAACGGCCGGAATCGGAAGCAGACCCAGCAGGTTCACCGTCAAAACGAAGAAGAAAACGCTCCAGACATACTTGATGAAGCGGTCTGTCTGCTCCCCAAGGGCCGGGCGTGCCACATCTTTCCGAATGTAATCGCAGACGGCCTCCACCGCATTCGCGAATCCGACGGGAATCAGTCGTCCAATCGCATCCGTGCCGCGCCGTTTTCTGAGCGAACCCGGCAAGAAGAAGACGAGAAGAATGGCCGCAATGATCAGCGCGGTGATCTGGTCGCTCAGGATCGTGATGACGCCGTCCTTGGCGAAAATGAGGTTGAGCACGGGGTTACCGAGATCGGCGTCCACCTCGACGATCGGGTGCTGGACAACGTGTTCGAGTGGACTGGCGCTGGCAAGCATGGTGAGACCGAGTTCCTTCACTTCTCCGCGGTTCCCTGATTCCTGGTCGCTCTCAGTGCGAACCTCGTATCAACGACCAACTGTGCACCGTAACTGATGGCCACCCAGATCAAAAGTGGCTTCGGCGGTAGCGGGCCGCTCAATGCCACCGCGACGGTTACCACCGCAACCACAACGAACCGCAGTGCCATGGCGGCCATGAGGGTTTGCGGGAGGGTGTTAAGGGGTCGACCTACGGCCAAAGCGACCGGAATCGCACCAATGGCCGAGGCGACAAGGCTGATGCCGCATCCCGCCAGCATGGCCAGCAGGCCCTGGGAACCTGCCATTCGCCATGTGGGCAGTGAACCGAGGACGACGACCAACCCGGTGACGGCAAGAGCCGACAAGAGGAACCGAACGTACCGCGTGGTCGGCTTTGGCGGTGACGAGTTCATGACTCATCGTCGCCCCTGGACTTCTTCGTTTCCTGCTCCATCTCCCTCGTGAGCTGCAAGGCAGAGCGAATGAAGTTGTAGCCCCCGCCGATCAATCCCAGGATGGCGCCGATCAGAACACCTCTTGTCTTGTTGCCGTAATGCAGGCCGATCCAGTACCCGATCAACACGAATCCAGCCACAGCCGCGGCAAACTCGATGCCCATGCCGGAGTACCGCAGCCACGTTGGCCGATCCTGTTTCCCGCCGCGCATGGTCGGCCCAGACCCGAGCCCGACCTCTCACTGAAAAAGTGTGAAATCAGGGCTCAAAAACGGACGCTTTGACCGCGCCGCCTCGCCCCAGCGTGGTACGCTATTGCGTCGCAAGTGGGGGGAGTGTAGCAACCTCATTAGTGCCCTTCAAGGCGCTAATCCAGGCGGTCAGGCCGCTGGGGAGCATTAGGAGAGGGGGCTTGTCCGATTGGTGACCAGCGGGGATTCAAGCCTCATTGCGGCATGCGGCATCATGCCTCGATGGCGCGGGCTGTCGTGCCGAGGCAACCCAGGAGGAGCGCATGATCGAGCATTTGGCCATTCTCGGAGCCACGGGTGCGGTGGGGCGCGAGGCCTGTGGGCTCGTCGAGGAACGTGGCCTCCGTTTCGGCCGGCTATCGTTGCTGGGCTCCGCTCGAACGGCCGGCGCGCGGATCACGGTTGCCGGCGAGACGATCGAGGTGGCCGAGGCGGGCAAATCCGGCTTCGACGGCGTCACCCACGCCATCTTCAGCGCGGGGGCTGAACGAAGCCAGCGGTTTGCCCCGATTGCCCTCGGGGCAGGGGCGGTCATCGTCGACAACTCCTCTGCATTCAGGATGGATGCGGGCGTTCCCCTGGTCATCCCCGAGATCAACCCCGATGACCTTCGCCATCACGAGGGCATCATCGCCAATCCCAACTGTTCAGCGCTGATCATGGACGTGGTTACGTGGCCGCTGCACCGGGTGAATCGTCTTCGTCGGATTGTGGTAAGCACCTACCAGGCCGCCAGCGGGGCCGGGGCTGCCGCCATGCAGGAGCTGGTCGATCAGTCCCGGGCGGTCCTGAGAGGGGAGAGGCCTGTGCCGAACGTCTTCCCGCACCCGATCGCGTTCAATCTCTTCTCGCACGACTCAAGCATCGGGCCGGACGGATACAACGCCGAAGAGCGCAAGATCATCCAGGAGACCCGGAAGATCTTTCACGAGCCCGATCTCGCCATCTCGGCCACGTGCATCCGCGTTCCCGTCCGCAGGGCCCATAGCGAGTCCATCAACCTTACGTTTGAAAGGCCCATCACGCCCGAAGAGGCCCGCGAGATCCTTGCCGCCGCTCCCGGTATTCGAGTTGTCGACGATGCCGAATCCAACCGCTTCCCCATGCCGCTTGAGGCCGAAGGCAGGGACGAGGTCCTCGTGGGCCGCATCCGCCAGGACGCCAGCCAACCCGACGGCCGGGGGCTGGGACTCTTTGCCTGCGGGGACCAGCTCCGCAAAGGCGCGGCCCTGAATGCAATCCAGATTCTGGAGTTGCTTGCAGAAGCCGAATCCGAGTAACGCCAGCATCCATGTCGGCTTACTTTCGCGACGTTCGTTTGGGGGCAGATTGACGTTTGGTGATACACGGTAAACCGCATATTTGCTTGTCGCATTGCTGCTTTTAGCGCTTTTCAACCGCCGTTGATGACCCGGACTACTACGAAGGCAGCGGCAGGGACCGGGTAAGTGTAAACGGACAGCCAGATCGGTTTTCTGCCAGGTTGTGGTACGGGTTACTTATCAGATGATGGACTCAGCAGCCGTCGACAATGCTCAAGAGCCAGCGTCCGGTACGTGCCACGGTTCATTCGGAAAAGCGGCTCTTCGGGCAGGAGGCGCCCCTCGCCTTGGATCGCATTCTTGATGGGGGCAGATAGCTTTGACAGGATGGTCCGGGCTTCGGGCTCGGTATAGAAGCCGTTGTAGTACCCCAGGGTTGCGACGGCCCAACGGACCTCTTCGGGCAGTTGGGTTACGAGCTCCTTGATTTGGGCAGTGGCCTGGCTGTCGTCTCGGGCTCGGCGCAGACGGACAATCCATGGCCGAACCAGCCGAGAGGAATCGGTCACGTTGCCGAACAGTTCCTCATACTTTTCGACGGACCGGTCCACGTCCACACCGAACCATTCCAGGTACACGGAGCTGAGATACTCGGCCACGGTTTGAGTTTGGGTGGCGTACTGCTCCGGCATGGCCGTGGGAAGCGCATAGGGAATGGTGGGGTCATCGTCATCGAGCAGGTGGGCAATGGAGAGCAGCAGATCGAGGTCGCCCTGCTGCTCAGCGATGAAGATACCGATCCCCCGCTCCCGAGCGTCTCCCAGCCGGATGAGCCGATCGCGGTCGGCCGCGGGCGTCTTGATGATGTTGCGCAGGGCCCGGTGCTGATCGGGATCGATCAGTGACCACTGGTTATGGCGCGGCACGACGGCTATCTGAGCGACGGCGTCTGATGCACTGTCAATGCCTGCGGAAGGGCTGACGGCGGCCAAGGCCACTGCGAGCGCGAAGCCACAGGAGATGGCGTATTGGCGGATGCCCATTAGTCAGACTCCTACTGGTCGAAGAACGTCTCGCGGATCTGGGGAACGTCTCGGCGGACCCCCAGGCGGGAAGTGGATGACTCGGCGATGCCCCAGTATCCGGCTATCGCCCCCCATTCCCAGGCGGCGGTGGCTTGGTCCGTCGTTCCGGTAAACGGCCCGGCGCCGTACGACGGGTCGTAGTATTGGAGATTGATCTTGACGATGAAATGTCGGGCGAACCAGCTAGCGGGGTTCTCGTTATCCTGACCCGGTATGCCGGGCAGGTCTGTTACGTCCGGCGTGGGCCATTGTCCGTAATACGAGCAAGGGTCATTGAATCGGAACGGGTAGGTGGGACACGGCCCCGGATCGCCGCTGGTGAACTGGTAGTTTTTCACCAAGAAGCCTGCGGCCGGCGACGGCGTGTAACCGCAGTCGTCCGGAATCGTACCGTCAGTGCGCGGCTCGATGGTGATGAACTGGGACCCACCAATGCCCTGAGTCTGGAGGCACTGGATCATCAGATCTGCCCAGCCACCGCATTGGGAGTAGGTATAGTACACCAGGGTCGAGGCGGTATAGTAGGTGCAGTCGCCGGCGCATAGTATGTCGCGGTAGTATCCGAGCACCTCGCCGTGGGCGTTGAGGACGTAGAGGTCGGTGAACTCGTCCCAGATGGCATCGATGGCGGGCTGCTCCTCGTCCTGGCCGTTGGCGGCGTTGGTGCCGATGTAGAAGTAGCTCTCCAGACGTTGACCCATCGGGTCGGCATAGGTTACGTAGACAGGGTTACGGGTCGTTCCTGAAGGGTAAAAGTTGGCACCGTCCAGGGCGACCTGCCAGTCGATGTCCAGGGTGTCGTAGAAAACGACGGTGTTGGGCAGTGGAGCGTCCGACGTCAGAGTACCCGTGACGACCAGTACGCCACTCGATACGGTTCCTGTCCCTTCCCAGACCATGCCATCCGGGCCGGTTCCCAGGACGGGGACGTCCTCCAGCTCGAGATCGGCTGGAACGACGCCGAATTCCAGACCGCTGATCCCGATTTGCGTGTTCCGAATGTAGGCAACGGGATACTTGTGGTCGCCTGAATCCTCGGCATCGCCGTCGAGGTTCTGGTCGAGCCAATGGGGGGTTCCATAGTACGGACAGCTACCCGAGGGGCAGTCGACGGCCACGGCGTGGAATGAATCTCCCGTGAAGGTCAATTCGGCAACCTGCACGGCGCCAATGCGCCCGAAGGCCCTCTGAAAGGCCTTGAAATCGGCCAAATCCACATCGAGGTCGCCGTCGCCGTCGTGGATGCCGGCGCATTCCGGCGTGGCGTCTACGCCCGGCCCATCCAGACAGGAAACGAAATCTGAGAAGTCCGCCAAATCGACGTCGCCGTCACCGTCGTGGTCAAAACCGGCACCAAGGACGCCGGCGGGCAAAAGCAGCAGGAGGCCGAACGCTAAACTAGCTCTTAGAGATATGATGGCGATTCCCCCTTTGTGTAGTTGTGGTCAGTTTCTGTCGCCAACCGGCTGGCGGCGGCGACCGAGCTGATGTCATTATATCATGTGGCTGAGCCTATTGGACCGAGATCTCCCGTTTGCTGCCTCCGAGGCCACCATCATACCGAAATCTTGGTCCGATTCCAAGAGCGGGCGAACATCCTGACGAGAATGCCTGCGTTTGAACTCAGAATCTGGTCCATACTCCGATCGTAAGAGTGCTGCGGCGGGCGTTTACCCATCACGCGGCGCAGTACCAACAGTCCGCCGGCTGGGATCGTCACGTTCTCTGCCATATCGCGACACTCATCCGCGTTGCAGCAGCGAGGGCGGTACGGCAAACCGCTGAATCCGCTGAAGGATCGCTGCGAACAGCTTGCCCGGCACGGCCACGTCGGCGATCTGGAAGATCACATACCGCAAGTGGATCACAACCTTGGCACCGATCTTGATCAGTTTTTCGCGTAATCCCGGCGCACCGGGATCAACGACTAGTGCTTCACGAACCGCAGCAACGCCAACCGGCGCAGGAAGTTTCCCAAGTTATACGCCAGCGCGAATAGTCGAAGCCGCGCCTGGTTGTCCTTGAAGTCGCGGCATGACAAACGCGTCCACTTCACGGCATACTTTCCTTCCTTGATCCATTGTTCCGCCATGCTGCGACCGTTGTAGGACTTCACCACCTTCCTCGACCAGCCGATGATGTTGGTCACGATGAATCCGACACGCGGAAGCGACTCATCCCAATGCCGCTCGACGCTGGCAATTGCGCAACGAGGACGATCCCAACTCTGAGCCTGATATGAGAAGCTTTCGTAGAACACATTGGCCTCGTACAAAGGGCGTCCAAGCGGACGGGTCAACAGATGGCCGCTGCGGTCCATCAGAACAACGTTCGCCGGGATGCGAATGGTGCACTGGAAACCTTCCTTCTCCAGCACACGGTACAGCGCCGGGATCGCGAACGCCGCGTCGCCGCATGGCACGCTCCGGATCGTCGCGCAAGCGATCAGCGTCGTTGACATCTTCGTAGTCAGCCAAGCGTTCATGGACACCCCGTCCAAGCATGGCCAACACCGTGTGCTGAGTGTTCTTTCCCCGTTCGCGCTCCGGCGGCACCGTGCTTCCCCTCTCAGTCAAACGGAACGCTTCGTCCAGTTCACGAAACGCAGGCAAGCCAGCGTCGCTTATGGTCTTTGCTCCGTGGAATCTGAGCTTGATCTTGCCGTCAAGCTGAACACGAAGTGCTTGTTCTCACCTGTCATCCATCGGGTGCTCCTATCAAGACGGCCAGAAAACCTTGAAACACAGGGGAAAAGTGCACGAATCATGCGATCGCGAACAATGCGTCCGGGAAAGGGGGGTAGACAGGCAAGGCGATACCACGGCCGAACGGTGGAGCCGCAGACTTGTGCTTCCGCATGACTTCGGGGATACCTTTCAGGGCTAACCGTCCGTTGAAAAAGGGGACAGGCACCTCGCCGGAGGCGTTTTCATGGGTGCGAGTGAGCCTACGCTCGGAGCCAGTCCCCTTTTTCAACGGACTGCTAAGCGCGTGGGGATTGCCTGATGTACGCGGCGAAGATGCTATCGGAAGACGGACGGGTTGCCAGGGTGCTGCCGAATTACGAGCCGCGCCCGCAGCAGATCGCCATGGCTGAGGCCGTCACCGGGGCTTTCGCCGAGGGGCATCACCTGCTCGTCGAGGCCGGCACCGGTGTGGGCAAGAGCTTTGCCTACCTCATCCCCGCCATCGAGCACGTCCTCACGGCGGGCGGTTGCATCGTCGTCAGTACGCACACGATCGCCCTGCAGGAACAACTCATCCACAAGGACATTCCACTCCTGCAGAAAGTCCTCCGCAAGCCGTTCCGGGCGGAACTGGTTAAGGGGCGGTCAAACTACCTCGGGCTGCGGCGTCTCGAACGCGCCAGCCAGCGCCAGGAAATGCTGTTCGACACCGGCGAGCGGAAGGCTCTTTGGGACATCGAGCAATGGGCGTACGAGACCAGGGACGGGTCGCTCTCTGACATGCCCAAGCAGCCGCCGCCGGCCCTCTGGGACCAGGTCAATAGTGACCGCCACGACTGCATGGGCCGACGCTGCCCGCACTTTGATCGGTGCTTCTTCTATCGAGCGCGCCGCCGGGCCGCCGACGCTCAGATCCTCGTGGTCAACCACGCATTGCTCTTCTCCCACCTGGCGGTGGAGCAGGCGGGCGCGGCTATCCTGCCCGAGTTCGATTACGTCGTGCTGGATGAGGCCCATACCGCGGAGGCCGTCGCGGGAGACCACTTTGGGGCCAGCGTCACCGACGCCCAGGTGCGGTTCCTGTTTAACGGCCTGTACAACGAGCGGACGGGCCGAGGTCTGCTCGCCAAGGGGCCGGGCGAAGAGGCCCTGCCTGTTCTACGCGAGGCTCGGTCCCTTGCGGAGGAATACTTCAGCTCGTTGATGTACTGGGCCGGTGGGCGAGCCGGTTGGAACGGGCGGCTGTCAGAGCCGCCACCGGTTGAGGAGCGTATGTCCACGGCCCTCGGCGCCCTCACGGACGCACTCAAGGCGGTTCACGATGAGTTCAACAACGAGCAGGCCCGGTCTGAGATTGCCGGGCGAATGAGTCGCTGCTCCGAGCTGGCCGTCGCCGTGGACATGCTCCATCACCAGAAGTGTGAAGGCTTCGTCTACTGGCTGGAGGTCTCACCGTCTCGCCGTCGGGCCGTGACGCTGAATGGTCGCCCGCTGGACGTCGGCCCGCTGTTGAAGGCCTCGCTTTTCGATCCGAAGAAGAGCGTCATCATGACCTCAGCGACGCTGGCCACCGGCACCGATCCACCGTTCGCCTATATGCAGGGCCGCCTCGGCTTGGAGCAGGTTCGCAGTGAGCTGTTCGGCTCTCCATTCCACTTCAAGGAGCAGGTGACCATCTACATCGAGCCGGATATGCCCGATCCGAGTGACTCCGCTGCTTTCACCTTCGCCGCGGCCGAGCGCATGAAGGCATACCTGCTGGAATCACAGGGCAGGGCGTTCGTGTTGTTCACGAGTTACAGCATGATGACCGAGTGTGAGAAGCTGCTGGCTGATTTTTTCGTGACGCACGACATGACGGTGTTCGTGCAGGGTGCCGGGCTGCCGCGTTCGCTCATGCTCGAGAAGTTCCGGGAGACGCCTCGGGCGGTCCTGTTCGGGACGGACACGTTCTGGGCCGGCGTGGACGTCCCCGGTGAGGCTCTCTCCAACGTCATCATCACGCGGCTGCCCTTCGCCCCGCCGACGCATCCGGTGACCGAGGCCCGGATCGAGAAGATCCGCGAAGAGGGCGGCAATCCTTTCCTGGATTTCCAGGTTCCGGAGGCCGTCCTCAAGTTCAAGCAGGGCTTCGGCCGACTCATTCGCAGCAAGACCGACCGCGGCATGGTCGTCATCCTCGACCCGCGGGTGCAGACGAAACCCTATGGGCGGCGGTTCCTGAAGGCGTTGCCGGAGTGCAGGACGGTGGTCGGGCGGGAAAGGAATTGATCTGAGATTACGAACTGCGGATTAAGGAAGATGCTGTGCGTGTCACAAGGGCTAGCGTTATCCGGCATGGCGTTTCCGTAGTTCACCAAGCTCAGTCCCAAGGGTTCGTGGTGCGACAAGATCAGATCGATTATCACAACCATCGCGCGTCGCCTACTTATCGATCCCCTTCGCCTGGCTTCGGGTGCCGGGAAACCTCTTGGCCTTAATTGCTTTCAGATCCTCGACTATCGCATCACAGGTCCCGGCCGTGCGCGTCGCTGTGGGTCCCCGTGGCAACTGTCGGGAAGGGCCGGTAGAATGGGGTCTGCGGTTTGCGCGGCGGGTAAAGGGCGGTATGAGGATTGGACGACCATGAGTGAT
>CP070718.1:3270341-3277131 GCA_020350565.1 Phycisphaerales bacterium | reverse complement strand
TAAAGGCCGTGGCCCGCCGTGGCCGGGCAACATCGCCCTTGGCGGCGGTTAAGGCATCAGCTCGTCGGTCCTGAAGGATCATTGCAGGTCCCCTTGGCGGAGCTTATCGGCCAGTGACGAATCCGCATAAATGTTATCGTCGTGGTAAGTGTTCATGATCCTCTGATTCTCGACCCAGTCGACGTGGAGCAAGACGGTGCGGTCGCTGGTGGTGTCCTCGAGTTGATCCTTTCCATCCGGACCGAAGGACATGATCACCGGCTTGCCGCCGTTGAGCGTGACCATCCCGGTGGCCGCGGGGTTCCAGTACATCTGGTCATTTGTCGATTGGGTCTGGGCGGCCGTGCTGGGGTGCCAATCCCGCTGGCTGTAGTAGACGATAGGCACATCCCAGTCGTCGACGATGTAGCGGATTTGCAGGTCCTGGTTCGCGTCCCACTGCTGATTGCCATTGCGATCGAGGTACTGGACCGGCGTGCCCGTGCCCGGGTCGACGGCGCCTTCCGATCGGTAGCGGTCCGGAATCTTGTCGATGAAGCCCTGCGCGCTGGAGCTGAGTCCCAGGGCGAGCAGCATAGCCGCCTGATCGCGGTGCTCTTGGGCCAGTTCTTCAACGCCGAGACCTTTGAGCCGGAATTCCATGGGGCCGTAAACCGTGCCAGTCGTCGGATCGGGCACGACGTTCACTCGACCCGGATAAAGTGAGTAAGACCCGCCCGACAGGCTGCCCACTAGGCCCTGATTGGTGAACGGTTCGAGCTCGTCCGGCGGGTACTCGCCGTAGCGGCTTTCGTAGCGGACCCGGGCTCCGCCCGCTGCCGGCTGCCTGGCGCTGATCAGTGGCGGTCGGTCCGCTTGGAAAGCATCGACCGCCTGCTGCACGAGGGTCAACGTGGCCGCCGTGTTTCGGGATCGCGAGTTCTCCAACACGCGGCTGCCAACGGTCACCACCATGGTGACCAGAACGAGGATGATGGTGATCACCACCAGCAGCTCGATCAGGGTGAAGGCCTCGAAGCGGGCGGGCGCGCCTTTGCAGGCGCCTGGAATAGCTCTGTCGTGGTTCACCTATTCCTCCCTTGTCCAGTTCGTCAGATCATCCTTCGTTCCGTAGATCGCGTCGGAGCCGGCGCTGATCAGAAGGTAAGAATCGCGGCGGACCGGAGTGTTTCTTGCTTTCAACGTCGGGTCAAGGATGAACCGCGCGAACGAGTTGTCATATGGTTGGAGAGTGAGAATGTCGTTGACGCCGTCGGTGAAGGTCGGGATCAATTCCGGAATTGCGCCGGTTACCTTGACGATCTTGTGCAGGGGGCTTGTTCCGGAGGAGGGATCCACTTTGCCGGCTCCGAAGTCAATTCCTGAAGAGCTGTAGACGCCTGCGGCGTCGGAGCCGGTAACGATTCCGTTGTCGATCTGATTGTAGATGCCCGGCGGGCCGGTGGGATCCGTCACCATGCGTTTGGCGCCAGGGTTGGCCCTGTAATAGAGAATGGGCCGATCCCAGGCGTCGACGAACAAGGGCAGTTCCGCGGTTTCCACGGTCTGGATAGCGGCGGTCAGCCCGCTCTGGTCGAGCACGATGACATTCTTGTCCAGCAGTTCCTGCAGCGTTCGAATCTGCTCGCGCATCTGGTCACTGACGTATCCGGCTCCGCCGTAGCGGGCGCGCAAGACCTCGCCGGTGCTCTGGTCGATTTCGTAGGCGCCTCCGGCCCCGTTGTGGGTGTCGTTGGACCAGATGCCGTCGCGGTTGAAGTCCTTGAATCCGGGCGTGCCCAGCCGGTCGGCGCCCACCATGGCCATGCACAACAGATGAGCACCGGCGACCTTCATGTCCGGGGTCGGCTGATCGGCCAGGGGGTTCGCAATCATCTGACGGTCGTTGGCATAGTCGCTGCGTGAGGGCGGCAGGGCCCCACCGGCCACGGCATCGCTGCGGTAGGCCTCGATGCCGGCCTCCAATGAGCTGAACTGCGCCGCGGTCTTCGCCTCCTTGGCCTTGTCACGGATTCGGCTGATCGCTGGCACCAGCAGGCTGACCAGAATGCCGATGATCGCAATCACGACCAGCAATTCCACCAGGGTGAAGCCGCCGGAACGGTCGCGTTTGCTCTTATCCATTGCCATCGTTTTCATCCTTTCCAATTGGACAGCGCACACGGCTATTCCTCGAACTTGGGCAGGTTGGTCACATCGTCGTTGGTGCCGTATCGTCCGTCGGTGCCCGCCGTGATGAGCAGATACGAATCGGGTCGCACCGGTTTGAGCGGATAGTTGCTCGTCGCCGTTGCGGGTGCCGCCCGGAGTGCGTTGCGGTCGAGAATGTACCAGGCGAAGGTCTTTTGATCCTCCTCAGTGGGGTCGAGGAAAGTGGTTGCATCGAGATCCTCACCAGGATCATCGATGCGGTGCAGGTCCCACTTGCCGTCCACCTGGCGGGCCTTCTGGCTGTAATCCCAGCCGGCCGACAGGTTGCCGTCGCCGGTGAAGTAGTCGTTATCCTGGTGGAAGTAATAGGGTGGGCCGCCTTGTGAGGAGTAGTCTTCGTTCAGCAGACGCCCCTGGGAAACCATGTTGGTCGGCCGTCCGTGCGTGTTGGATGCGTAATACAGAACCACTTGGTCAAACGGGTCGACGATTGTCGGAAGGCTTCGCATCCCTGGGTCGCCACCCAACGGGTCGAGTACCCAGCGCCCCGGCAGTTGATCCACGGTCTTCAATCTGATCGTATCGCTATCGACATAAAGGGGAGCACGATCCGTGATCGCCCCCTTACCGTCTGAAGGTTCGGGTAAGTACCACTCTTCGGGCTGGTCCCTGAGAGCTGGTCGCACGGAAGACGACTTAATGTACCCTTGAAGGTCTTTGCCCATGAGGAAAAAGGGCAGCCAGTGAGCGCCGAAGACCGCCGGCTTGTCCGTGGAGAAGGGGTATCTGCCCTGATAGGACTCCGCCTTCGTGAAGGATGAGTCCCCCTTGATCAACGGATGGGCGAATGAGGGTGGATATCCGTTGGTCGCGCGGAAGTCCCGCTCGTTTTCCTGCTTGAACATCTCCAGGCCGGTGTCGAGCGCCTTGACGAGCGACGCGGTCTTGGCGCCCTTCGCGGCATTTCGCGCAAGGTTGATGGAGGGGACCAGAATCGCGATGAGCAGACCGATGATGAACACCACGGTCAGCAGCTCGACCAGCGTGAAAGCGTGCGGCGCGGCTCGTCCGCTTGACGTACGAAGGCCCAGACAGCGGTTGGATCGCATGGCTTGCATGTTACGTGCTCCTCCTGCAACGTTTGCTGTTTCGCCGGTTGGCCGAGGCTCAACAGAGGCGACACCGGCTGCCAGACCGTTCGCCGACAACGTCCCGGTGCGTAAGGAGCGGCGCCTCCGGCGGACCGGCCGATTCAACGGATCAACGGTTCAAACGCTCGTACCCGCAAGACTCCGCGCCGTCGCCGAAGGGCGACCACCGTGACCGGCCGTGTTCTCGAAGGAGGCGCAACACCCACAGCGTGCTTTGCATCCCGGCGCTTCCCTCTCACGGGACCGAAGTTTACCGCCGTCTCTTATCGATCCCCCTCTTAGGAAACGCTCTCCATCAACGCGATCATGGGCATGAACAACGACAAGACGATGAAGCCGACCATCCCGCCAAGGAACAGAACCATGATCGGCTCGAGCAGCGAGACCAGACCTGCGACCAGCGTGTCCACCTCTTCGTCATAGTTGTCCGCGACCTTCATCAACATCGCGTCGAGCTCACCGGTCTCCTCGCCAACGTCGATCATGTTGACCACCAGACCGTCGACGACTTTCGCCGCACGCAACGGATTGGCGAAGCTTTCGCCTTCACGGATGGAGTCGTGCACGGCCTGTAGCGCGCGCGCGAACACTTCATTTCCGGAGGTCTCTTTTGTGATGATGATCGCCTCCAGAATGGGCACACCGGCGGTGATCAAGGTGCCCAGTGTTCGGGTAAAGCGCGCGACGGCACTCTTGCTCACCAGATTTCCGAAGATCGGCAGTCTCAACAGGACGACGTCCGTGACGTATCGACCGCCTTTGGATTGGCGAACGGCTTTGAAGAACAGGAAAACGACGATCGGCGTCCCCAGGATTACCAGCCAGCCCGGCAGAGGTTTTCCCTTCACGAACCAGTCCGAAACGCCCAGCAGGAACGTCGTGATCTTGGGAAGCTTCGTATCGAAATCCTCGAAGATCTCTTTAAACTTCGGGATCACGATGATCATAATACCGCTCACGATTCCCACGGCGAACAGGACGACCACGACCGGGTAAATGAGCGCCCCGATGATCTTCCTCTTCAGCTTGGCAGCTTTCTCCATGAAGTCCGCCAGACGGTTGAGAATGGTGTCCAAAACACCGCCCGTCTCGCCGGCGGCTACCATGTTCACGTACAGACGATTGAATGCCTTGGGGTGTTTGGCCATCGCCTCCGAAAGCGTGGCACCGCCCTCGATGTCTTCCGCTACCGACCGGAGGATATTCTTCATCGCCCCCGGCTTTTGCTGTTCTTCGAGAATGTTGAGGCTTCTGAGGATGGGCAAGCCCGCGTCGATCAGCGTGGAGAACTGCCGCGTGAACTGGGTAAGTTGCTTGAAGCCGACGCGCCCGATGGCGAAGCCGGCAGACTTCTTCTTGGTGGTCGTTTTGGCCTTGCCCCCACCCTTCTCGCGAATGCGCGTCGGGAAGTAGCCCAGATTCCTGATCTTGGCCAGGGCGTCTTCGGTGCTGGCGGCCTCGATCTCGTCCTTGACCGCCTGCCCCGTTTGGTTCATCGCCTCGAATGCATAGGTCGCCATGCCGGTCGCCCCTTCGAAATGAAACGCGTGGCGCGTTCAAACACCGTTTGAGTCCGCTCTGTCCCCACCTCGAACCCAAACGGCAATTCACAGAACCCCTGTTTGACTCTTCCCGGTCGTCCGCCTTTCAATCTGCCTCGATCAACGTCTCCCGGACGACTTCGTCGATGGTGGTCACGCCGTCGTATATGGCGAGCAGTCCAGTCTCACGGAGCGTCCGCATGCCCCGCTTGACCGCCTCACGTCGCAGGACCGCCGCTGAGGCATGACGCATGATCAGCTCCCGAAGATGGTCGTCCAGGACCATGATTTCGAACAAGCCAAGACGCCCACGGTATCCGGTGTTGTTACAGTAATCGCAACCCTTACCGTAACAGAACGTCCGGTCCCCTACGTCCTCGGGCTCGAGATTCACCGTTCTCAACTGCTCTTCCGTGGGTACGTACTCGGCTTTGCAGTTCGTGCAAATACGACGTACCAGCCGCTGGGCGACGATGGCCTCAAGCGTGGCTGTAATAAGGAACGCCTCCAGGCCCAGGTCGAGCAGACGAGGGATGGTGGAGGGGGCGTCGTTCGTGTGAAGCGTCGTGAATACCAGGTGTCCCGTCAAGGACGCCTGAACGCTGATCTGTGCCGTCTCCAGGTCTCTGGTCTCGCCTACCAGAATGATGTCCGGGTCCTGACGCAGAAAACTCCGCAGTGCACGGGCAAATGTAAGCCCTACTGCACTCCTCACCTGCACCTGGCACAGCCCGTCAATGTCGTACTCCACCGGGTCCTCGACGGTCAGGATTTTGACCTCCACGGAATTCAGTTCCTGGAGCGCAGCGTAAAGCGTGGTGGTTTTGCCGCTCCCGGTAGGCCCGGTGTTGATGATGATCCCGTTCGGCTTGGTGATGAGTTGGCGGAAGATGGCCAGTTCGTCATCCCGCAGCCCGATCTTGTTCAGACTGAGTTGGACGTTTGACCGGTCAAGCACTCGCAGTACGACGCTCTCGCCGAACATCGTCGGCAGCACGCTGACCCGGAGGTCGATGGGAACGCCCCTGAGTTGAAGCTCAATACGGCCGTCCTGTGGTAAGCGACGCTCCGAAATGTCGAGGTTGGCCATCACCTTGATTCGGGACGCGATGGCAACTGCAATGTAACGGGGCGGCGGCACCATCTCGTAGAGCACGCCATCGATGCGGTAACGCATCTTGAACTCGTCCGCGAACGGCTCGAAGTGGATGTCGCTGGCTTTGTCCTTGATGGCCTGGAGCAACACCAGATTGAGCAGCTTCTTGACCGGATTCAGCTCGACCATTTCCTTGAGTTCGGCCAGGTCGATGCTGTCGCCGCGGTCGACGAACTTGGCGAGATCCTCGTCCTCGCCCAGCTCGTCAATCAGGTGGGTGATCGATTCCTGCTCACCCTCGGGGAAATACCGCTCCAACGCGGCCTGGAGTTCGTTCTGCGTGCAGATGAACGACCTGATATTGAAGCCCAGAAGCGTGCGAAGGTCGTCGGTGGCCAGGAAGTTCTCCGGATCGGCCATCGCGATCCAGAGCTCGTTGTTCTCGGGGTGGAACTCGAAGGGCACCACTTGGTACGTGTTGGCCATCTGGTTGGTCATTCGGGCAACCACGTCGGCCGGAATGTCGATCTTCCCCAAGGCCACCATGTCCATGCCCGACTGGGCGGCCAGGGCCTTGTTCAGGTCATCCTCGGTAATGTGCCCGAGTTCGACGAGGATCTGCCCTATAGGTCCCCTTCTCTCTTTTTGAATTTCAAGAGCTTCATGCACATGATGACGGCGAAGCTTGCCCATCTTGATGAGGATGCGGCCCAACTGGCGCCCCCGGAGTTGCTCCACGGACGGCATCCTTCGTTTTGCCTTCTCCAGTTTTGGTGCGGTCCCACTCATGTTCGTAACTGCACGTCGTCAAGGGCGCTCTTCGCTGCTTCGCCTTCCTTCTCGCCCACGTC
>CP070718.1:3256322-3270241 GCA_020350565.1 Phycisphaerales bacterium | reverse complement strand
CATCTCTGCAGCAGACCACCTGGGATGAACTTGTGGAAAGTTACCGCGAGCAGACTCGGGGGCTACTTGAGGGCGGCATCGACGCCGTCCTGATCGAGACGTGTCAAGATATTCTTCAGGCCAAGTCGGCCATCGTGGCGGCGGCCGACGCCATGGCTGAGTACGGTGTCCTTGTCCCCACGTTATGCACCATTACCATCGAGACGACGGGAACGATGCTCATCGGCACGGAGACCGCTGCCGCCGTCACGGCCCTTCAAGCCTACAAGCAAGTTGTCGGTATCGGTCTTAATTGCGCCACCGGCCCTCAGGAGATGAGCGAGCACGTACGTTACCTGAGCAAGCACTGCGACCGGCTGCTGATCGTCCAGCCTAACGCCGGGCTGCCGCAGATGATCGATGGACACCCCCATTACCCATTGACGCCGTCTGAACTGGCCAAATGGCTCTTGGAGTTCGTGGAGGTGGACGGCGTGAACATCGTCGGTGGCTGCTGCGGCACGACACCGGAGCACCTGTCGGCCGTGGTCGACGCCATCGGCGATCACGTGCCGGTCAAGCGTACGGTGAAATCTGAGGCGTCGGTGAGCAGCATTTACCAGTCGGTCACCGTCAAGCAGGACACGGATCTCCTTGCCATCGGCGAGCGCACCAACGCGAACGGTTCCAAGCGGTTCCGTGAGCTGCTCGCCGCCGGCGATCTCGACGGCATGGTGCAGGTGGCGCGGGAGCAGGTTGCCCACGGAAGTCATCTGCTTGACGTATGTACTGCCTACGTGGGACGGAACGAAGTAGACGACATGTCCGCCGTAATCAAGCGCTTCGCCACTGACGTCACCGTTCCGCTGGTGCTGGACAGCACCGAGGTCTCCGTCCTGGAGGCCGCACTCAAGTTGGCGGGCGGCAAGTGCATCATCAATGCAATCAACCTTGAGGATGGTGAAGAGAAGTTCGATCGGGTTTGCCATTTGGCGAAGCGTTATGGGGCGGCCCTCATCGCACTGACCATCGACGAGCAGGGCATGGCCAAAACGGCCGAGCGCAAGGTTGCGGTCGCACGCGGAATATACGAACGCGCAACCCAGCGACATCAGATCGAACCATCTGACCTGATCTTCGATCCTCTCACCTTCACGGTATGTACGGGCAACGAGGACGATCGGCCACTGGCGTCCGAAACGCTCCACGCCATCAAGAGAATCAAGGAGGCTTGCCCCGGTTCCCACACACTTCTCGGCGTCAGCAACGTCAGCTTCGGTCTCAAACCGCCGGCCAGAAGGATCCTCAACAGCGTTTTCACGCATCACGCCAGGGAAAACGGACTCGATGCCGCGATCCTGCACGCCGCCGGCATGATTCCGTTATACAAGATTGATGAGTCGCAGCGTTGCCTGGCCGAGGACGTCATCTTCGCACGCTATCGCAAGGGCTACGACCCGCTGGCCAAACTCATCAAGCTCTTTGAGGATTGCGAAGGCGCGGACAGCGACAGGCCGGAAAAGGAGCGGCCGAGGAGTGTCGAGGACCGCCTGAAGCTCAGAATCATCAACGGCGACCGGATCGGCCTGGAAGAAGATCTCCAGGAGGCCATGCTCACTTATCGGCCCCTGGACATCGTCAACGAAATCCTTTTAGACGGGATGAAGACGGTCGGCGACCTGTTCGGCGCCGGGCAAATGCAGCTGCCCTTCGTACTGCAATCGGCAGAGACCATGAAGGCAGCTGTACGCTTTCTCGAACCGCATATGGACCGCGTGGCACACGGTGGTAAGGGGACGATCGTTCTGGCCACCGTTCGTGGCGACGTGCACGATATCGGCAAGAACCTGGTCGACATCATGCTCACGAACAACGGCTACACCGTCATCAACCTGGGCATCAAGCAGCCCATCAACAACATGATTGACGCCTACCTGGATCACCAAGCGGACGCAATCGGCATGTCCGGCCTGCTGGTGAAGTCCGCCCGCGTGATGCGGGAGAACCTGGCGGTGCTGAATGAGCGTGGCATTAAAGCTCCGGTGATCCTGGGCGGAGCGGCTCTGACGCGCCGTTACGTGGAGTTGGACCTTCGACCTGAGTACGAAGCGCCGCTTTTCTATGCCAAGGACGCGTTCGCCGGCCTGAGCATCATGCAGGAAATCCTCTCCGGTAAGACTCGCGAAAGGCGCTATGCCGAGGCGTCGGCCGCCGCAGTCCCGGCCGCCGGCAGTGAGTATCTTGACGCCCCGCCGACGATCCGCGGCAGCGACCAGCACGCCCAGGCCTCGCAGCGGCATGGCTATCTTCGTCCTGTCTCGGATATCTCCCAGGACGAGCCTGTACCGCGGCCGCCCTTCTTTGGTTCGCGAGTCATCGAGCACGTGGAGCCCAAGGCGGCGCTGGCCTACCTGAACGAGAACATGCTCTTCCAGGTGCAATGGCAGTACCGGAAAAGCCGCCGTACACCAGGGCAATACGTTCGTTACATCAATGATGAGGTCAGGCCGATCCTGAGGAACCTTCTGGAGAGTTGCGAGCGCGAGAGCATCCTGCGGCTGCAGGCGATCTACGGCTTCTGGCCGGCTCAATCAGATGGCGATTCGCTTATCGTCTACGACCCGGAGGATCGCAGCAGGCAGTTGGAGGTCTTCGATTTCCCGCGGATGGCCAAGCCCCCCTACTGGTGCATCAGCGACTTCTTCAAGCCGGTCTCCACCGGCGTTTACGACGTGGTGGCCTTTAGCATTGTGACTGTGGGCCGGCGCGTCTCCGAAGCCGCCCGCGAGTGGTTTGAGTCCGACCGATACGTCGATTACGTGCATCTCCACGGCCTCGGCGTCGAGCTTGCTGAAGCCATGGCGGAACTAATTCACAAGCAAATTCGCGTCGAATGGGGCATTGCTGGGGAAGACGCCCGCGAAAAACAGGAGATTTTCAAGCAGAAATATCGCGGATCGCGTTACAGCTTCGGTTACCCCGCCTGCCCCCGGCTGGAGGATCAGGTCAAGCTGTGGCCGTTGCTGCAACCTGAGCGCATCGGGGTCAATCTGACCGAGGAATTCCAGCTTGAGCCGGAGCAGACCACCACGGCCATCATTACGCACCACCGTCAGGCCAAGTACTTCAATGTGCGGTAGCCCGTGGTCGATTCGCCCGGATCTGATGGCCGAGCCTCGTGTGCCCGATGACAACTTGAGCTACTTGCTAAAGAGAGCTATCGGTCCTTTCGATACCACATTTAGTTATTCGATTATACTTGAAGGCTGCCCATTGGCGTGGTAAACTTAGACGTGTCGGTGGGTACCACGTTTGAAAGGAGCCATGCGTGCGTGCCTCGAAGCAGAAGTCTGTGGCCAGCCATTCCGTGTTCTTGGACAACTTTCGCAGCGAGATTGAAGCCAAGGCAGGGCAGTTCGTCACCGCTCACGACCGGCGCCTCGGCGAGCTGGAGAACGAACTGGGCGATCGGCTGTGGGAGATGCTCGACGAGTATCGGGAGCTGGCCGGAGAGGACTTTCATCCACAAGTTCTGATGGATCGACCTGACATTTCCGTCTAGTTCGGTTGGACGGTCCTTCAGGGCGCGAAGGGATGCGCGCCTCAAGAGCAGACACCTCCCGCACAAGCAGCTTTCTCTCTAGCCGCTGATCATTTAACGTGTGCGCATGCCCGGAGCAGTCGCGCGCTTCATTCCAGCCCTCGGCTGAGCGGTCACAGTTCCCGTCAACTACCTGATTTCCTTCAAATGGGCGGAAGACATCGTTGACTTGGCCGATCTGACGGCACTTCTGATCTCTTGACTGAGGTGTTGATCCCGGGAGCGCGGATGCTGATAAGGCATAACAGGTTGGTTTGGACGAGAGGGGTTATCCTGAAAACGGTCCTCTACGTTCTTGCGGGCCTAGCCTGGAGCGGATTTGCGTTACTCGCGGCCGATGCCCTTGCCTCAGGACCATCAGCTTGACCGGTTCCCCGAAATCGAGATGCAGGAGCACCCACCAGAGCACCCATCCGCTGGTCCTCCGCTCGTGCTCGTTCTGATTCCAGCATTCGCACCGCCGTGAGCGCTACCGACAAGAAACGACATCGAAAGCGTTTGACAATTACTACGAACCTAGTAGAATTGCTACGTCTTTAGTAGAATCCTGCTACACACGCAAGGAGGGCCTTTAATGGGCAGTTCCGGCCCGCACATCACCGCGGCTGAGCTGAAGATCATGAAGGTGCTTTGGGGGCTCGGATCGGGGACCGTTCGACAGGTGCTCGATGGCCTTCCGCCCGACGGCGGCGAGCCGCCGGCCTATACCACCGTCATGACCATGATGAAGCAGCTGGCCGAGAAAGGTGCCCTCGCGGTCGATCGGGATCGCCAGCCGTTCCTGTACACGCCGGCCGTCCGCCGTGATCAGGTGCTGGCCCATCGCCTGAAGCAGTTCCTCAACAACGTTTTCGATGGGCGAGTCGAGGATTTGGTGCTGCAACTGGCCGAGGACGCGGACCTGTCCGTGGAGGACCTTCGCCGGATCGAAGCGAAAATCCGGAAGCGAGAAGAGGCAGGAAAACGTAAGAAATCGCCCCGGCGCCGTTCGGGGTGAGTTGCGAGCGAACAAGATGATGGCAACGCTGGCGGTGGTGACCGGCCAAGGTGTGTCTGCGGTTGTGGTTTCGTGGCTGGGGCAGGCCCTGCTCTTGGGCACGCTCCTGGCCGGACTCACGTGGCTGCTGGTCAAGCTGGTCGACCGACAGTCGCATCCTCACGTGATCGCGGTCCTCTGGTCGGTCGTGCTGCTCAAGTTCCTGGTACCGATCGGGCCGGCGGCGCCGTTCTCCCTAGGCAGCTTGTGGGAGCAGTGCTGCAGTTATGTGGCAGGCGCGCCCTCGGCCGACGTGATGGCGTTCCTCGGCGGACCGGATGCCGCCGGGCAGGTGGACGCGACCTCACCCACCGCCCCGACAACGCGGATGCAACAAGGCTGGAGCTGGGCGACCTACGTGGCCTTCGCCTACGCCGTGCTGCTGGTCAACGCCGTTGTCATCAGGAGCCGCAACTACCGAGCTTTCCTGGCCCGGTGCCGCACTCTTCCCCAGGGTGATGAGGCCATTCAGATGGTCGTCCATCGGGTATGCCAGCGCATTGGCGTACGCCGCGTGCCTTCGGTTCGTGTCAGTTCGGAGTTCCGGGCGCCGTTCGTCATCGGGCTGATCCGCCCCATGATCGTCCTATCCCACCGTCAGCTTGCTCGGCCGGCAGAGCTCGAGACGGTGATCGTGCACGAGGTTACCCACCTCCGGCGAGGGGACATGTTCGTGCGTTATCTTCAGTGGATCGCCGGAACGTTGCTGTTCTTCTGGCCCGTCGTGGCCTGGGTCAATCGTCGCATCGACGAAGCCCGGGAGTGCGCCTGTGACGCTTGGGCCCTGCGTCACGGAAGCCTCTCTCCCGGGGAGTATGCCCGCTGCCTGCTCAGCGCGGTGCAGCCCGTGCAGGTGCGTCGATGCCTCTATCACCCGGCCTGCATGGCGGCCAGCCCAACCATGATCGAAAGGAGAATCGACATGATTCTGGATTTACCCAGCCGCGAGAGAAAGCGGCCGGTCTGGGGCCTGCTGATGGCCTCACTGGTCATCGCCTGGGGCGCGTTCGCGCTTGCCGGCCCCATCGGGGCGCATAAGACCGTTGATCCGATGGCCGATGATGGCGTGGTCACCGATGAGGAACTGAAGGCTTATCTCGGCGACGTCATCTCGCACATGAGGGAGTTCCCCAGCGTCGACATCAACGAGGACGGTGAGCTCGACCGCATCGAACGAAACGCGTTCATCATCGTGGCCACCAAACACCTCGGGAACTCCGTCGTGATCGAGAACTACCCCTACGCCGACCAGAACGGCGACGGAGGCCTTTCCTTCGAAGAGGCCTACGAGTTCGCCCGCGGCCACGTCCTCCTCATAAAGACCAAGAAGCAGTTCGGCAAGATCTTCGAGGAAGAAAAGGCCAACGGAACGCTCACCAAGGAGCGGGAAGAGGAGCTCAAGAAGGAGATCCACCTGGCCAACAATGCCATCTATATCGACGTGCTCGACATGTACGATTGGGTCATCGACCAGGTGAGCGAGGAGCCGGCGCCCGAGGAGATTAAAACGGTCTACGGCCTGATCCTCAAACACGAGGAGACGTTGCAGGCCTTTGAGAAGAAGACGCTCAGGGCCAACGAAGTCAAGAAGGAGTTAGCCGACCAAGTCAGGAAGGAGTTCGAGGATCACAAGAAAAAGGCCGAGCAATTGCGTGTCAAGGCCGACGAGACCGACGATCCGGATCTGGCCGAGAAGCTCCGCACCAAGGCCGACAAGATGGAAGAAAAAGCCGACGAGCTGCGGGCGATGCTGGAAGAGGAGAAGTAAAGAGCAACCGATAGGCCAGCCAGAAAGCCGGCACGCCCGCAGACTAACGGGCTCGCCATCTCGAAAACGGCAGCAAACGCCCCGCGTGCCCCAACCGCGCGGGGCGTTGCCTTGCGCATCGAAGCGTTGCGACCATGGAGCCCAATGTCTCCACGACCCTGGCTGGTTTCACTGTGGCGCACGAGTGCACAATATCGGATCCAGAACGTCATATGGAGATTGAAGCTCGGGACTGGCCTACCGGCAGTTCCCCTCACTCGGTCAGAGGCCCTTGCAAACCTCGCGCGTGACGCAGGTGGCATAGGCGCCCGATGGGAGTGTGAACGCGAGGCGAACGTAGGCGCCGCGTTTGTCGCCGGCCTCCCCGACCGTTACGTCTGACAGGGGCACGCGGAGGGGGCGCCGCTCGCCGTCGATTTTGACGCCTTCGATGCCGGTGAAATCCTCCTCGCTGAGGTGCGACGCTGTGAGGACCTCGGCCTCCCGGCGGGCCGGCTCGCCCTGGGGTTGGCGCATTTTACGGCCGAACAGTGGACCGGAGGGGGAAATCTCGAAGGCGTCGCAACGCGGCTGCTCTTTCTCGGCGTCCTGAACAAGGAAGCAGGCCCCGTTGCGGTGCTTCCACGCGACATCCCCCGTCTCGAGCCTGTCGAGCCGGTCGACCCGCCCGGCCACGATGTGGTTGAACAGCTCACTCTGGATGGCCGAGACATAGAGCCGGCGCATGGCACGGTCGACCGATCGCCACGCCTCCTTGGCGTTGCCGCCGGACCTGAAATAGGCCAGCCCGATCCGCGCGGGATCGGCGAAGATGCGTCCCCAGGCCTGTGCCGATTCCTCCAAGCGCCCCCGGTCGAAGAGTTCTCGCGCCTGCTGGATGTCTTTGCGGTCCGAGTCGTAGGGCCGGCCCAGGATTTGAGCGACCGCTTCCTTATAGTCGCCGCGCAAGACGGCACGCCCGACCAGCGCGTTGTCGCCTCGGGCTCCGAACCGCTGGGGGCCGAAGTAGTTCGGCATCCCACGTTTCTGCAGGCGCTCGAGCACCTTCTCCGCCACCCCGGGAGCATTCGATCCAACGTCACGAAGCTTGATCTCGAATCGATTACCTGCCAGATGCCCGAGCTTGATCTTGTTGCCGTGACGGGTCACGTCGAGGACCTCGATCCGATCCAGGGACAAGGACCGCACGGTGTCCGGGTCCACGTGCTCGACGCTGAGGCGTTGGCGGGTGATTCCGTGGGCGTCCTTCATGCCGGCGTAGCCGATGTCATTGGGGTTCTGGCCCAGGGCCTTCGCTATGGCGCGGATTGCCGCCGATGTGGTCAGCCCGCGCTTCTCGATGGTGAGGTAAACATGCGTTCCTTCCCCGGAGGCCTGGTAGAGGGGGATCTCCTCTACGATGAAGTCCTCATCGTAGTGCTTGACGACGCCCCCTGTTCCAGGGAGATCGCTGGTGAGATACGGAAGGTCGGCCAGCGGGTCAGAGGCTGCGCGCTTCATGCGCGCAGTGTATCAGGAGGCGTAAGCCCAGGGAAACGGCAAAAGTGGCAGCGGCTCCTCAGCCGGGATGGCGATTCGCGGGCAGCCTGTGAGTTCCTGAAAACAGCGCGTCCTGCCGCCTCTCTCGCAGCGATGAAGCAGGTTGCCCGGCATGTCTCGCCGCCGTAGGATCGTCGCCCATGCGCTGGATTGCCAACCTAGTATATTTGTTTGCCGGCATCGCCTACCTGCCAATCGCGCTTTTTAACGCCGTGGTCGTCGGCAAGAACCGTCGCGGCTGGGGCCAACGCTTCGGCGGCGTACCGCAACGCGACGCCTCGAAGCGCCGCATCTGGATCCATGCCGTTTCCCTCGGCGAAGTCAACGCGACGCCGCGGCTCGTTGAGCAACTGGCAGCGGCCCTGCCCGACTGGGAGATGGTCATATCCACGACGACGGACACGGGCTACGCCAGGGCAGTTCATTTCTACGGCTCGGACCGCGTGTTCCGCTTTCCCCTCGATTTCAGCCCCATCATACACCGCGTATTGAACCGTATCCGCCCCACGATGATCGTCCTAGTCGAGCTCGAGGTCTGGTACAACCTCACGAGGATGGCCGCTGGACGGGGCATCCCGGTCGTGGTGGTCAATGGGCGGCTGACCGAGCGGAGCGCGCGGCGCCTGGGCCGACTGGGCCCCCTGAGCCGCTCGATGTTTCGATCACTGAAGTGGGTCGGCGCCCAGGATGAACCAATTGCGGCCCGATTCAGGCTGCTCGGCGTACCGCCGGAACGGCTGGATGTCACATCTTCGATGAAGTGGGATACGGCTCAGGTGGCTGATCACGTGGACGGCATGGAGGCCCTGGCTCGGGCCCTGGGGCTCGATTCGGCTCGGCCGGTGTGGGTCTGTGGCAGCACCGGACCAGGGGAGGAGGAGATGATTTTGGAGGCTTTCCGTGACAGCCTCCGCCACCAGGGGGCGTTGGCACAAGACATGCAAGGAGCCTCAGCGTCGGGAGAGCGTGCGCAGACGCCCTTTCTGGTCATCGTGCCGCGTAAGCCGGAACGCTTTGCCGAGGTTGCCAAGTCGATTGAGAGCACGGGCTTCGGTTGCATCCGCCGGAGCCAGCACCCGGACGGTGGCCTCACCGCAACGGCACGCGGGCACGTTTCAGGCGAGTCCCACGCGGAAACCGTGATCCTCGGCGACACGATGGGCGAGCTTCGAAAGTTCTACGCCCTTGCCCGCGTGGTCTTCGTGGGGCGAAGCCTGGTGCCCATGGGTGGTTCGGACCCCATGGAGGTTGCCGCGTTGGGGAAGCCCATTGTCGTCGGGCCTCATACGGCCAACTTTCAACAGCCCGTCGACGCGCTGGCAGCTGCCGACACGGTGACGATCGTACGGGACGCTGGGGCGTTGATTCGGGAAATGGTTCGATTGTCTGCGGACGAGACCGGCGCAAGCGAGCGTGGCCGGCGAGCCCGACAGGTCGTTGTCGATCATCAGGGCGCGACCCAACGAACGGCAGAGAAGCTGATCGAATTAGCAGGGACGTTGAGTTAGGCCACTGTCGCGAATCCGCTACGTGGCATCAGC
The DNA here is from genome assembly GCA_020350565.1 of Phycisphaerales bacterium. Lineage (GTDB taxonomy): Bacteria > Planctomycetota > Phycisphaerae > UBA1845 > UBA1845. Next base: position 3,260,777 of record CP070718.1, on the reverse strand, counting down.
AGGCGCCGTCCGGTCGATTGCGGAGTCCGTCTCCCTTTTCATTCGTACGGTTTCCGTGGCGAGGAGCGGCCCGAGCTCGTTCAAGTGCAAGCGCGGCCGAGCCTGGCGTCATCGCGTTACAACGTAGTGAGCAGGTTCACGATCATCCTCGGGTTGTGTGGCCCTCTTTGGTGCATCGGCCGCCACGCCCAGACAAGTGGGGTAAGTCCAGTTTGAAAGGAGCAAGAATCTATGGCTGACACGCAGACGACCGAACCCAAGAGCACGGAAGGCAGCCGTGTTTTTCCGCCACCGGCCGATTTCGTCGCGAAGGCGCACATCAACTCGCTCGAGCATTACGAGAAGATGTACAAGCGCTCGATCGAAGACCCCGAAGGCTTCTGGGCCGAGATGGCTGAGGACTACTACTGGCAGACGAAATGGACCAAGGTCCGCGAGTATGACTTCACGGGCGGCATTTCCATCAAGTGGTTCATCGGCGGAAAGACCAACATTACCTACAACTGCCTGGACCGCCACCTCGAGAAGCGCGGCGACCAACTCGCGATCATCTGGGAAGGCAACGACATCGGCGAGGACGCCAAGCTGACGTACCGAGAGCTGCACGCCGAGGTCTGCAAATTCGCCAATGTGCTGAAGAGCAAAGGCGTCAAGAAAGGCGATCGTGTCTCGATTTACATGCCAATGGTCAAAGAACTGGCGATCGCCATGCTCGCCTGTGCCCGTATCGGTGCGATTCACTCGATCGTGTTCGGCGGTTTCAGCCCGGACTCGCTGGCGGATCGCATCGTCGACTCGGATTGCCGCGTCCTGATTACCACCGACGGCGTCATGCGTGGCGCCAAGGCCGTGACGCTCAAACAGAACGCGGACGAGGCCATTGATCTCGCCAACAAGCAGGGCGTAGACGTTGCCGTTTGCATCGTGTATCAGCGCGTCGGCCCTGACAAGCTCCAGATCAATATGAAGAAAGGCCGCGACTTCTGGTGGCACGACCTGATGAAAGCCGCTTCTCCCGAATGCAAGCCGGAGTGGATGGATGCGGAAGACCCTCTGTTTATCCTCTACACCTCCGGGTCGACTGGAAAGCCCAAGGGCGTGCTGCATACGGTCGGCGGCTACATGGTCCACACCGAGAGCAGCTTCAAATACATCTTCGATTATCACGAAGGCGACATCTTCTGGTGTACGGCCGACATCGGCTGGGTAACCGGTCATTCATACATCGTCTACGGACCGCTGTGCCATGGCGCCACCACGGTCATGTTCGAGGGCGTACCGACCTATCCGGACCCCGGGCGGTTCTGGGCGGTCGTCGACAAGTACAAAGTCAACCAGTTCTACACCGCCCCGACCGCGATCCGCGCGCTGATGCGCGAGGGTGAGTCCTGGCCGGCCAAGTACAAGCTTTCCAGCCTGAAGGTGCTGGGCTCGGTCGGCGAACCGATCAACCCGGAAGCCTGGTTGTGGTACCACAAAAACGTCGGCCACGAACGCTGCCCGATTGTGGATACCTGGTGGCAGACTGAGACGGGCGGCATCCTGATCACGCCGCTACCCGGCATGACGCACACAAAGCCCGGCTCGGCCACGCGTCCGTATTTCGGCGTCAAGCCGGTGTTGTTGACGGCCGAAGGTCAGCGGATCGAAGGGCCCGGCTCCGGCGTGCTGTGCATTGAAGAGCCCTGGCCGGGCATCATGCGAACGGTGTACGGACAGCACGAGCGATTCAAAGAGACCTATTTCAGCACCTATAAGGGCCTGTACTTCACGGGCGACGGCGCCCGCCGCGACGAGGACGGCTACTATTGGATCACGGGCCGCGTCGACGACGTGATCAACGTTTCCGGACACCGGATGGGTACAGCCGAGGTCGAGAGCGCGCTGGTTTCCCACCCGAAGGTAGCGGAGGCAGCCGTCGTCGGCTACCCGCATGAGATCAAGGGGCAGGGTATTTATGCGTACGTCACGCTGAACGCGGGCGAGGAATATACCGACGAGCTGAGGAAGGAGCTGGTTAAGCACGTCCGCAAGGAGATCGGCCCCATCGCCGCCCCGGACGTCATCCACTGGGCACCAGGTCTGCCGAAGACCCGCTCGGGTAAGATCATGCGGCGCATCCTCCGCAAGATCGCCGAGGGACAGCCCGACCAGATCGGCGACACGACAACACTGGCCGATCCCAGCGTGGTGGATCATCTACTGAAGCATAAGTAATCAGGCGCGAGACAAGTCAACCTCCGCCGGTTGGCGTAGCCTTGCGACACCGAATACACATGAAGCCCACGGATCACGGTCCGTGGGCTTCTCTGGTCTATTCCAGGGACCATTGGATGGCCCCATCCGCCCTGCTATCATGCTCAGCAGCCGCCCATTGTCGCTTGAACCTGCACAACACAGGACATGTCAAATGAAGCACTTTCGCAACGCCGCGTTTTTGGTCGGGCTCGCAATCATGTTGGCTATCTCCGCCGGCTGCAGCCAGATGAAGACCGGGCCGGGGCAGGTGCAGGCCGAGGACGGCGTCAAGGTCGCCTACGACGTCTGCGGTTCCGGCAAGCCTGCGCTGGTCTTCATTCACTGCTGGTGCTGTAACCGGGAGTTCTGGAAGCATCAACTTGACGTGTTCGCCGACGATTATCGCGTCGTTGCGATCGACTTGCCGGGCCACGGCGAGTCCGGAAACGAGCGGGAACAATGGTCCATTGCCGGGCTCGGGGCGGATGTGAAGACCGTCGTCGACCACCTGCGGCTGCGGCGCATGATCGTCATCGGCCACTCGATGGGCGGTCCGGTCGCATTGGAGGCGGCCCGGCTGATGCCCGGCCGGGTGCTCGGCATCGTTGCGGTGGACACGCTTCATGACGCTGATTTCGAATACCCGAAGGGCATGGTCGAGCAGTGGGCCTCGCAGATGGAGACCGACTTCGAAGGCACGATGGACGGAGCGGTGAACTCGATGTTCCCCGAGGGGGCGGATCCACGGCAAATGGAGTGGGTCAAAGCCCAGGCCCTGCTGACCGATCGGACCGCGGCCGTCGCCCTGCTGCGCGACTTCCCGAACTTTGATATGAAGGATTCGTTGCGCGCCGCGGGCGCCCCCGTGCGTGCGATTTTCGCCGTGCCTTGGGGTCCTGGCTCGGCGAAGCCGAATATCGAGGCCAACCGTAAGTACGCCGACTTCGAAGCCGTCAGCATCGACGACGTGGGCCACTATCTCCAACTCGAAAAGCCGGAGGAGTTTAACGAGCAACTGCGGGGGTTTGTGGAAGCGCTTGCGGGTTGATCCGTGAGCACCGTGTCCCATCCACCCCGACCTGTTCAGATGGACTTGAACGGCAACAGCGTCGAGAGAGCCCTCCGCCGGTCTTCTCCCACGCCCATGGATCGGGAATGTGGCCGCCCCCGCATCCACCGCCCTGGGCAGGGTGACAGGATCAGGCATCTTGTGCGAACCCGGCTATTCCGCGCCATGGCACGCTGCTAACATGCCGCGCATGCTAAGTCGCTCAGGACGCCATGAGGAACATGAGCATCTTCATTTCCTGACGATCTCGTGCTTCGAGCATCTCCGGTTTTTCAGGCACGATTCCGTCAAGGAAGTCTTTATCGACGGCATGCGTCACACTCGCGATCAACTGAACATCCGATGGATAGGCTACGTCATTATGCCGGAACACGTGCATTTGATCGTGTTCACCCGGAGGCAGGATGCCGATGATCCCATTCCGATCTCAGCCGTCCTTCAAACATTGAGGGAGCACGTTGCCAAGCATGGCAAGGAAGCACTTCGGACCGTCTGGGCACACGGGAATTCGCTGGGTACGGGTCCGTTGGATGCCTGGGCAACGGGGCCCGCCTTGAGGCCTTTCTGGAAAAACCAGGCATACGACTTCAACATCGCTTGCCAGGATGCCCTCTTCGTAAAGCTGGATTACATGCACAAGAATCCGGTCAGAGCAGGCTTGGTCGACCGCACTCAGGACTGGGTGTGGAGCAGCTACCGCTTCTACGAGTTCGGCGATGATTCTCTCATCGCAATGGACTGGGACGGCTCCTGGCCAATTGCGTAGCGACATTCCGGGTGCCCCATTCCCGTTCCATCGGGAATGGGGCAATCGGTGCTAGTCCATATCCTCTCAATCCTCCGAGTTAGCACCCCCACATAGGGGAACACCCTCCACACCACCATGTCCCGGATACCCCTCTCCTCCGGCACAATCACACGGCTCAATGCCCAGAGAATAGCTGTCCCCACCGCCGGTGCTGCAGATCGAGCAGACTCGACCTGGTGCCCATGCGAGCAGGTCATCACCAATCACGGTGTCGATCCCGCCATCATCACGAAGATGCAATTCGATTTGCATCACTCCGTAACAGTCGAGCGGAGAGCTCGACGCACCAACACGACAGGGGAACGAAGTCCGGCCCGCTTCAGGGACCAGCAGGAGCGTC
>CP070718.1:3246100-3256222 GCA_020350565.1 Phycisphaerales bacterium | reverse complement strand
CTGCATCGACGTCGTCGGGACGGTACCCGCTCGTGCGGGAAGCCCTTCTCGCACGCCTTCCTACGGGAGTCCTCTCCTGATCCTGCGCGCCAGCAGTCAGACCGCGAATTCCTTCACGGACCAGCCAACAGCGACGGCAGTGCCATTCAGGACTGCCACTTTTTTCGGGATTCACCCGACGCCAGGAGGGGAGCCGCCTCAGTCTCGACGGAATTGCGGATATCGGCCATAATGGTCATTCTTGGTGGCCTGCTGCTGGTCGGTCGCGTGGCGGGGCAGGGTGAAGGCCCTAGAATCGCCCGATTCACAAGCGCGGGCATCAAGACCAAGGAATTCTGAAGGCACCGTTCATGCTCAACTTCGCGGTTTTCTCCAACGGTCGACCAGCTCGGCGCCTCAATCTGACCGGCGCTTACCTCATCGGGAATGACGATGTGCCTCAACGCGCCGAGGTCTCCTTCGCCAAGGGTGTGATCCGATGTAACAAGCAGGCACCGGGGCCGGCCGGCCTGGTCCTGCCGTGGTTTGTCGAGGGCTTCGGCCAGCTCCTACTTGAAACGAGTCGGGTACTCGACCGGGACAAGCCCTTTCTGCTGTCCGTGGAACTGGCTCGCGGGCGGCTGACGCGAATCAATCAGAAGATCGAAGACTGGGGCATGCTCGACCACGACGACATCCAGGAAGCGGAAGAGCAGCTCGAAAAGGCCCGTAAGCTGTTAATCAAGGCGCTGCAGACGGACGATCCGGCCGAGGCTTCCGCCCTTGCCGATCAGTCACTTGCCGTGGCGTTGGAGGTCAGCGACGAGCTGAGTCGAATCCATGCGGATCGCTTCCTAGCTCGACGCAAGAGTACGGGCGGCTTTGGGCGACGCGTGTTCGGGTGTGCCATCCTGTTGGAGGAGACGTCGGAGGAGTATCGCAAACGGCTTACCGGTGCGTTCGATTATGTTTCGCTGCCCATGCGCTGGCGGGACATCGAACCGCAGGAGCAGAACTTCGAGTGGAAGCTGCTGGACGCCTGGGTGGAGTGGCTGGCGAAGAAGCGTATGCCGATCAAAGGCGGGCCCCTGCTGGCTTTCAGCGAGGGCGACATCCCCGATTGGCTGCATATCTGGGAGCACGATTTCGAGACGCTTCGGGATCTGGCGTTTGAACACATTCGCCGGATCATCACGCGTTACAACCAGTACGTGCAGGTTTGGGACGTAGTGAGCGGTATTCACGCGCAGAGCACGTTTTCCTTCAACTTCGAGCAGTTGATGGAGCTGACGCGCATGGCGACGGCGGCGGCCAAGCAGGCGGCCCCGCGCGGTCTGTCCGTGGTCAACATCGTCATGCCCTGGGGGGAGTATTACGCGAAGAATCAGCGCACCATTCCGCCACTTCTTTATGCGGAGATGGCCGTTCAGAGCGGGCTCAACTTTGATGCGCTCGGTCTGGAGTTCTCCTTCTGTGCCACCGCTGAGGCACCGCCGGCGCGTGATCTGTTCCAGATTTCGTCGCTGATCGACCAGTTCGGCAAGCTTGGCAAGTCGATTCACTTGACGGCCGTCCAGGTTCCGTCTCGGGACTTCGCGGCGGAGACCGGCGGTGCAACGTCAAGCAAGGCGGCCGGCGATGGCTGGACCGAGCAGACGCAATCGAAGTGGCTGCGAAAATTCATCGAGATCGCCCTCAGTAAGCCCTTCGTCGAGCGAGTATCCTGGCGGGCGCTGAGCGATCGAGCCGGGCCGGACGGACACTTTGGTGGACTGCTGCGCGAGGACTTTGCGCCCAAGCCGGCCTACGAGGAACTCGTCAAGGTCCGCTCTGAATTAATGGGCGCGGGCAAGTAGGCCGGCGCTTCGCAAAACGTCATCGGCGATCACAAAGCGCGCGAGCCCGCAGGCACGCCCAGGCGCCGGGCGATCCGAGGCGAGGCTTTGCTCAGCCTGTTCTCTCCGCATGCCGACGTGACGGCCCGCCGGAAGGCGGGAGCGCTTCCATCTTTGCGGTCGCTTCGTGAGCGCGTCGTAGCGTGACGCATGCGCGGTCAAAAGGCAGAACCGCGACCATTGCTGAAGCCCTGGCAGGTCCATCGTGAGCAACGAAGAAACGGCCCATTCAAGCTACGCCGTCGACGGTCGAAGAACCCATCCATATGTTGTGGCGATCGTCCTTCTGGCGCTGATTGGTATCTGGGCCGGCGCTCGATCTCTGGACCAATTTGATGCGCAAACACCTTTGCCACAGATCGACTCGACGATCGATGTCAATCGTGCGCCGTGGTGGGAGTTGACCCTGTTACCCGGTATAGGGGAAGGCAAGGCCAAGGCGCTGGTCGAGTTCCGCGAAGTCCAGCGGGTGAACAACGGCTGGGACGAGGATAAGCCCGTGTTCCGTTCGCCTGAGGATCTTCAGCAGGTTCACGGCATCGGCCCCAAAACGGTCGAGCGCATGGCCCCTTTTGTGCGCTTCGATTCACCGTGATGCCGTCCGAGCTGAGAGACGGAGCAGGGGTCATTTCCAGACATGGGCGCGCGATCCCCTTCTGAGCCGGGGTCGGCTATTTCAGGCCGTATTCGTGGAGTTTTCGATAGAGCGTTCGTGCGCCGATGCCCAGGGCTTTGGCGGTCTTCTCACGGTTGCCGCCGAACATCCGCAGCGTGTTCATGATGTGGAGCTTCTCGACGTCCTGCATGGTCATGCCGGCCAGGTTCGGCGGACCGGAGGGGACGATGTCCGTAGAGGCCTGCAGCGAGTCGGGAAGATCCCTGACCGATAGAACGCGTCCTTCGCACTCGATGCACATGCGCTCGATGACGTTTCGCAGTTCGCGAACATTCCCCGGCCAATGGTGATTGATCAGTTTCCGCATTGCCTCGGGCGCGATGCCTTCAAGGTCGGTGCCGTTGTCGTCGTTCCATTGCGCGATGAACCGTTGCGCCAAGGCCGGAATATCCTCGCGCCGCGAGCGCAACGGAGGAATTCGAATGGCCCCGTGCGCATGGAGGCGGTAGAACAGGTCTTCGCGGAACGAGCCTTCGCGCATCAGCTCCGAAAGCTCTCGATTGGTGGCGGCTACGAAGCGCACGTCGAAGTACTGTACTTCATTCGTGCCCACCTTGGTCACCTCGCCGGTTTCAAGCGTTCGAAGCAGCTTTGCCTGCATAGCCAGCGGCATGTCCCCGATCTCGTCGAGGAACATCGTGCCGCCGTCCGCTGATTCGATCAGGCCCTTACGGTCCGCGACCGCGCCGGTAAACGATCCTTTGACGTGACCGAACAGCTCGCTCTCCAGTAGCGTCTCGCTTACGGCCGCACAGTTGAGCACGCGAAACGGCTTACCGGCGCGGGGCGAATTCTCATGAATGGCCTGGGCGAACAGCTCCTTTCCCGTGCCGGTTTCGCCCACGATCAACACCGTGCTCTTGCTCCGTGCGAGCTTTCTGAGGCGTTTGACTTCCTTTTGCATGACTTCGGAGCTGCCGATGATCCCGGAGAAATCGAACGCCTCCTCAATCTGTTTCTGAAGGTATCGCCGCTCTCGCGAGGCCAGTGCTTGCTTGGCCGCCCGCTGGACTTTGTCCCGAAGCAGGTCGATGTCGATCGGTTTGATCAAGTAGTCGTAGGCACGGTACTCGCTGTCGCGGCTGAGGGCCTCCCGGGCGAGCTGCTCATTTCCATAAGCAGTCATGAGGATGACCTCGGTGTCCGGGCTGAGACGTTTGGCCTCGCGCAGTACGTCCATGCCGTTGACCGGTCCGCCGAGTTTGTAATCGGCAATGACGACGTCGGGAACGCGCTTGCGGAGGCTATCGATGGCGGCCTCGCCGTCGTGGACCAGATTGCACGCGTAGTCGGAGCGCCCAAGCGCCTCGGCGATGACCTCGCCGTGGGCGACCTCGTCTTCCACAATAAGGACAAAAGCCGTACCACTCATGGCATGATATGTTACACGATGAGCCGGTCTCAGCCAGGATGAGCGGGGCCTGAATCCCGTGCCTGCAGCGGCAGGTAGACGGTCACCTGCGTCCCCTTGCCTTGTTCGCTGGAAAAGGCAATCGTGCCGCCGTGCTCGTTGACGATGCGTCGTGTGATGGACAAGCCCAGCCCGCTGCCGTCCGCCTTGGTGGAGAAGAACGGTCTCATAATCCGATCAAGGTCCTTCGGCACGATGCCCATGCCGGTGTCGGTCATGCGGATGAAGGCGCACCCATCGTCCAGGCCCGTCTCCACCCTCAAGAGCCCGCCCTCAGGCATCGCGTCCCGGGCGTTCAGAGCGATGTTCAGCAATCCCTGGCTCAGCAGTTTCTCGTCGACTCGGCACCAGACCGGGACCCCCGGTTTGATGACCTCGATGTTCACGGCGCTATTCTTCATCATCGGATCGAGAAACTCGACGAGACGGTCGACGATTCCCCGAAGGTCGGCTTCCGCCAGCGAGAGGCCGCATGGGCCGGTCAGGTTCAGAAAGTCCTCAAAAAGGCTCTCGAGCCGCTCGGCCTCGCGACGAAGGGTCTCCACTTTCAGCAGCGCCCGGCGCCGCACGTCGTCGAAGTCGGCGTCGGTGGCCTGAAGATCCTCAGCCAGAAGCTTGAGGCTGATCTTCATCGTGGATAGCGGATTGCGCAGCTCGTGGGCTAGGCCGCCGGCCAACTCGGCAAGCTCAGCTACGCTGCGGCGGTCGTGTTCATTGCTCCCGGCGCGCCGGGATTCTGGTTGGCGGGTGGGTTCCTGCAATGGGGATGTCGCACGTCAATGTAGCGGAAAGGGCCCGGTTTCCAGGTCGCTCATTCGCTGTCCCGGACGTCTCCGGGGCCGCGTCAGGCCGATGCCTCTTGTTCCTCCGGCACGACGCGATGCACGTGGCGTGCCTGAGGTCCTTTGTCGGATTCCACCAGCTCGTAGTCGACGGCCTCTCCGTCCTTGAGGCTTCTGAACCCGTCGCCTTCGATACCGGTGTAGTGGACGAAGATGTCCTGCCCTCCTTCGGGAGCCAGAATGAATCCGAATCCTTTCCTTGGGTCAAACCATTTCACCACACCGCGCGACATGATAGCCTCCTTTCAACAAAGGAGAAGGCGTGCTGATCGGTGCGCGTGGACACGAACGAATCGAGGCACGCCGGACGATGCCCCCATCGCGTGGCGGTCATCCGCGCTGTGCCGCAACGTCAACCTCCGGCCCGCCTCGTAAAGCGCGGGTCGATGCTTGCCGGGTGACGTGCCGAGCGTTGCTGCGGGTACAGCGATCATCCATGACATGAGGGCACGTTCCGGAGTCGACATATCGCCGCCCCGGCTTCTCCACCCTCCTAGGTGGCGGCTGTCTGCTTGGGAGAACTCTCTTCTTCCTCCATGGCCGCCTTACGGGAAAGCTTGATGCGATCCTGCTCGTCGACCAGAATCACCTTTACGCGAACGATGTCGCCCACCTGTACGACGTCACTGACAGACTTGACATAGCCTGTGTCGAGCTCACTGATGTGGCACAGGCCCTCCTGTCCGGGAGCTACCTCAATGAATGCGCCGAAATCCTTAACACTGACGACCTTGCCCTTGTAGATCTTTCCGACCTTGACGTCCGTGCCGATGGCCTCGATGATCTCGAGTGCTCGCTCGGCACCCGCCATGTCCAAGCAGGAAATGAGGATCGTCCCGTCATCGTCGATCTCGACGCGGGCTTTGGTCTCCGCTTCAATAGCGCGGATGCCGCGGCCACCCGGTCCAATCACCTTCCCAATTCTCTCAGGCTTGATCTTCGTGGTCAAGATGCGAGGTGCCTGGGGACTGGTGCTTTCGCGGGGAGCCGGCAAGGCCTGCAGCATCTTCTTGAGAATCTTCAGACGTGCTTGTTTCGCTACTTTGAACGTTTCCACGATGGTCTCGTGATCCAGACCCTGCGCTTTAAGGTCCAACTGAATTCCAGTGATACCTCTACCGGTACCAGCCACCTTGAAATCCATGAGCCCGAAGTGGTCCTCCTCGCCCAGGATGTCCGTAACGAGCTTCCGTTCGCCTTCCCATTCGAACAAGCCTATCGAAATGCCCGCAACGGGTTGGCTGATCGGCACGCCGGCGTCCATCAAAGCAAGACAGCCGCCGCAGACGGAGGCCATGGAGCTGGAGCCGTTCGATTCCATGATTTCGGAAACCAGCCGAATGGTATAGGGAAATCCCTCGGGTGAGGGGAGGACGGATTCCAGCGACTTCTCGGCAAGGTTTCCGTGGCCGATTTCCCGCCGGCTGGTCGCCCCGATCCGCCTGACCTCGCCGACGCAAAGCGGGGGGAAGTTGTAGTGCAGCATGAATTTCTTGCTGTATTCCTCGGCCAGTCCGTCGACGATCTGTTCATCTCTCGACGTGCCCAGGGTGACCACACACATGGCCTGGGTTTCGCCCCGCTGGAAGAATGAGGAGCCGTGGACACGCGGCAGCACGGAGACTTCGCATTCGAGGGGTCGGATGTCGTGGTACGATCGGCCGTCAGGGCGGCGCCCCTCTTTGACCACCATCTCCGAAATGACCTCCCCTTCGACCTGATCGAGCACGTCGCGCACGACGGACCACGGATACCTGGGCTCGGGTTCGCCTTCGGGACAGAATTCACCCTTGGCGGCTTCATAGACCTCCTCGACGGCGGTGTTACGCTCGAGCTTTCCTTCGATGTGCTTGGCCTCCTTCAATCGGGCGGCGTATTTCTCTCGCAGTTCCGCGTGAAGGTCGTCTGTCGGCGGCGGTGGCGTCCATTTCTTCTCCTGCCCCGCCATCTCCCGGAGCTCCTCGATCATCTCGCAGATTTCGACAATGGCCTTGTGCCCGAAGACGATGGCATCTGCGATCACCTCTTCGGAGGCCTCTCGGGCGCCGACCTCGATCATGGTGACGGCGTCCTTGTGGCCGGCGAGGGTCATCTCCAGCGCGCTGTATTCCATCTCGTTCAAGGAAGGGTTCAGCACGTATCTACCGTCGACGTGGCCGACGCGCACGGCGGCGATGGGGCCATCAAAAGGGATTTTGGAAAGCGTCAACGCAGCCGAAGCGCCGACCACGGCACAGATATCCGGGTCCATTTCCGGGTCGGCTGCCAAGGCCATGGTCTGGATGAGGACCTCATCCTTGAATCCCTTGGGAAAAAGAGGGCGGATCGGGCGGTCGATCATCCGCATGGTGAGGACTTCTTTGACCGTGGGCCTCGATTCGCGCTTGAAGAAACCGCCTGGAATCTTGCCCGCAGCGTAGATTTTCTCACGATAATCCACGGTGAGGGGAAAAAAATCGATGCCCTCGCGTGGCGGGCCGGTCAGCGCGGACGCCAATACGACCGTGTCGCACAGCTTCACAACGGTAGATGCCGCCGCTTGTCTGGCGATCCTGCCTGTTTCGATACGAAGTGTCTTGCCTCCGATGTTCCGTTCAACAAAGTGTTCAGCCATGATACAGTCTCAATCCGTCATCCGATTCTTGTTTCCCGACATGCCGCCACATTCGCACAGGAGCATATGGATACGCAAACACAGGTGTGCCACAAAACGCCGATGTCCGTCCAGAGGAAGGGCAGACTGTCAGATTCACCGAAGAAACCAGTAACCTGTTGCCATTCAAGCGCCCGCTCGGTCCGGCGGGCACGAAACACGTCGAGCTGCATTCCCCCCGCTACTTACGCAGACCCAATTCGCTGATGATCTTCTGGTAACGAGCTCGGTCCTTTCGCGTCAGATATCTTAGCATGCTGGTGCGCCGGCCCACGAGTTTGAGCAATCCGCGGCGTGCCGAATGGTCCTTCTTGTTGACTTTGAGATGCTCATTAAGCTCGGTGATTCGACTGGTCAAAAGGGCAATCTGGACCTCGGCCGAGCCGGTGTCGTTTTCGTGGGTCCGGTGCCGGTCGATGATCTTGTTCTTGGCGTTTATCGCGAGTGCCATGACCCTCAGTCTTCTCCCTTGCCCGTATCCGAGACGGGCGTTAACCTATTGAACTGCACAGACTTACGCGCGTGCCGCGCGACGCCGCGCGAAGCGAATGCTGCAATCTACCCGCAATGGCGTCGGCATGCAAGGGGCGTCAACCGGTTGTATCCTCTGCCGTTGTTTGCGGCTGCCGGGAAACAATGGCCCGCAGACATCGGACCATTTTCGGACGCCAGGGATCGTCGTCAAATCGATTAGGGAGGCACGAATCATGAGCGGATCGCCGGCCCGGCACAACACTTTAAACCTCTTCAGGTTCTGCCTTTATGCGGCGATCGTCGCCGGGCTTGCCGGCGGGTGTCGTGATGACCGCCCGAAGGCTCAGGAGCCGCCAGAAACTCGGACTTCCTGGGCGGCGGCCGGTGAGCCGGTTGTCGTCTACACCAGCGTCGACGAGGAATTCGCCCGGCAGGTTCTGGACGCCTTTGAGGAGCGCACCGGCCAGGGACTGGCGGTTATCTTCGACTCGGAGGCGGGCAAAACCACCGGCCTGGTCCAGAAAATCGAGGCGGAGGCGGCAAAGCCGAGGTGCGACGTATTCTGGTCCAGTGAGCTGTTCAACACCATACTGCTGGCTCGCAGGGGTCTCCTGGAGCCCTATGCTTCGCCGGAGGCCGCGGACATCCCCGACCGCTACAAGGATTCGGAGCACCGCTGGACGGCCACGGGGCTGCGTGCGCGTGTTCTGGCCTTCGACCCCAAGAAAGTACCGGCGGGCCAGGTGCCTACCCGCTGGGAGGAGATCGCCAAGGCTCCGCTGGCCGGCCGGTTGGCTTTCGCCAACCCGCTGTTCGGGACGACGAGAGGACATGTGGCGGCCATGTTCGCCCTTTGGGGCCCTGAACGAAGCAGACAGTTCCTCACCCACCTCCGGGATCATCAGGCCCTCATGCTCGACGGGAACAGCGCGGCCGTCCGAGCGGTCATGAACGGCGAGGCCCTGTTTGCCATGACGGACACGGACGACGTCTGGGTCGCCCAGCGTCGGGGTGCGTCCATGGATCTTCGATACCTGGACATGGGGGACGGAGGCACGCTGCTCATTCCCTGCTCGGTCGCGCTGATCAGGGGCGGCCCGGCCGGCAACCGGGCACGCGAGGTCGTTGATTTTCTCGTGTCGGCGGAGGTGGAAAGAATGCTGGCCGAGAGCGATTCGCGGAACGTTCCCGTTCGCGCCTCGCTGCGTAAGGAGCTCCAACTCGAGCTGCCGCCGGGGACCGAGGTCTCCTTTGTCGCCATTGCTGACGCCATGGAGCCGGCCGTCCAGGCGGTGCGGGACATACTCATTCGGTGATTCGCCGCGTCCTTCCATTTCTGTTTGTTGCGGTTTGCTGGGCCTTCTTCGTGCTCGCAATCGGATGGCCCACCGTGGCCTTTGCTGCCAAAGCCTTGCTTTCCGGTGAGTCGCCGACGGGTGGATGGCAATTCTCAGCAAGACAGTGGATCCTGCTGGTGCGCAGCGGTGTCCTCACGATACTGGCGGTTGGTTTGTGCCTTGTTGTGTCACTTCCTGCGGCCTACGCCGTCGGAGCGTCGGGGCGGATCACCTCTCGCCCCTTCCTTTGTGCGATGATGCTGGCTTCGCTTCTGTGCTCCCCGATGGTCTTTGCATTCGGATGGGATGGGCTTCTCGGCTCCCGGTTGGGTGGCGAGGTACGGTGCGTACTGGTGTGGGCGCTGTGGGCCTGGCCGATCCCGGCGTTGCTCGTCGGGTTGGGGTGGATTCGCGGGGGAAAGGAGGCGTACGAGGCGGGCACGCTCGAGACTTCGTCTGCGAAGGCCTTCCTGTGGACAGCGCTTCCCCTGTTACGCTGGTACGTCGCCGCGGCTTGCCTGATCCTTTTCATACTCTTTTTCACGGATTACAGCGTGCCGCATGCGTGCGGGTTGACGGTCTACGCCACGGAGCTGCTGGGATGGGCCGCGAGTTCGAGGTTCCTGATCGACACTTTGTGGCCTGCTTTCCTGCCTACCGGCATCGTGGTTATTGTCCTGGCAGGGCTGTGTCTCATCGGAGCGAAAGGAACGACCGCAGGCACCTCAGACGAACGCATGGGCAGACCGCCGGTTAGCCGTTTCGGCGGAATCTGGCTGGTTCTCGCCTGTTTCGCCATCTCATGGCTGCTCCCCATGGGCGTGTTGCTTGCGAAGTCAGCGTCCTTACGTGAGC
>CP070718.1:3240293-3246000 GCA_020350565.1 Phycisphaerales bacterium | reverse complement strand
TGGCCGTATGCGAGGGCGTCAGCCAGCTTGCCGGCATCGATCAGGCCCCAACCAACAAGGATCTCGCCCAACTTTTTTCGTTTTTTCGCCATCGGTCTTTGGGATCGTCAAGAAGGCGGCCCGGGCACCGGAAGAGGGGCCAAGCCGCCAAGTCCAAGTTCAACCGCTTCCCGTCGGCTGGCAAACAAAGGAAAGCTGCGCTGATTCTACCTCCGCCGATGCGGCCCTTCAACTGCGAGGGCATGCGGTGCCGCACGGCCTCGATTGGCTTCTATCCCCCGCAAGAATCAGGGGTTTAGCATCAGAGTGTCCTACGACGGTGGCAGGACGCCTGAAGGCTGTCCACTCGGGTGTGGGCCTCTTTCTTAATATCGATTCTGTCAATCCGGAGCTCAATTCAATGACGCTGCCGGCTCGTAAAGTCCAGCCTTACGTGTTGGGCATACGTTCAAGGGGGGCAGTTATCCCGGTTCGTTGCCGCGGATCAGCCGTTGGAACGGGAACATACGCGTTGGCGGGCGGCGATGGTCCATGCGGTTGTGGGAGCGGCCGAGGCTCCGCCCGAGATGTATGCATCTTCGTGCCCATCCGCGATCCGATCGCGCTGACAAGTTGCGCGATCAGCAATACCGAAGCGCCTCGGGCAATCATAACCGTCAGCCGGGATGATCGACGGCACGCCGCGGAAATCCCGGCCCCGTTGTGCCACGACGCGTCACTTCGACCGAGCAATGCCTGTCGTACCGAAGGTGAATGGAATCGGCGCTTCGTGTAAGCGTGAAGGATGACCCGGGGGACCAGGAAGGTTCGGGGAAGCCGCGGCGGCTTCCCCGAACCTTGTGAACGCAGAAGGGCGGCGTCTTTTGGCCTCGTTTTGGTGGCAACCGTTTTCAGCGCGCCACCGTGTGATTCATTGTCCGCGCAAACGCGCGAGGCGGCTTCGTCGTCTGCGTGCTTCGAGCTCACCTTGTCGGTACAGCTCTTGAAGAATGTCGCGCTTGGTCTTGTCTCCAATCTGCTCAAAGAGGGACAGCACTTCCTTGTAAAGAGCGCGTTGCGTGTCGGGCGGTAAGGGGATCCGGTGCCGGCCCGGTGGCAGCCAGGCAGAAAGCAGCGAGACAATTCGGTCAAGCGGGGCGAATCCTCGGGAACTCATGGGCCTCATCCTTGTACCCCATGTGGTCACCTCACGCCGGTGCCCGACATCGGTATTATAAATACACGCCGGGCCGGCGCGCTCAAGAGAAAAGCAGGAAATGTGCTGCGGCATTTTTTGCGCTAGTGCCGCGTTGTGGCACTTTACGAACGAACCCATTTTTCTATTAGCCCGATGAAGTTCAGGGTCAATCTCCGTCTTCTTCCTGTATTCTCATTGCTCTGCCTCTTCTCTCGCTTGCTTACTCTTTCCAAAGATGACGGCGGTTTCCAACTCGATACCAAGTGAACAGGGAACGACTCCATGTTCACATCGCCTGTCTGCTCGCCATTACGGTCTCCGGTGTTAAGAAGAGCGCGCGGCGGCAAAATGCGGAGTTTGCAGAATGGGAAGGCTGGCCAGTACAGGTATTTGGTGAGGCTTGGGCGTTGCGCGGTGACGCGGTCGGATGGAGGAAAGGGGATAACGCACGGTGCGGGTCAACAGATGGCAAGTTGGAGAACCTGCAGAGGCGCAGTGTCTCTATCATCTGCGACGCGAGCGCCTTGTGGATGTTCTCTTCCGTGCGGTTCTCGAAGTGGAAGACGCCCTGTACGTTCCCCTCTTCGAAGTTTTTGCCGCTTTTCGCCGCGTTTTTTTGGACTTGGGAGGACGCAATTCCTCGACGAGGTCGAGCTGCAACTGGCGGTTGGAAAGGTCGACACGGCTGATGGCCACTTGAAGACGGTCGCCGACCGTGATCCGCCGGCCGGTAACCTCGCCGACGGCGGCGCCGTGGCTGGGATCGATCTCCCACCAGTCGCTCGGCAGGCTGTCGAAGCGAAGGAGGCCTTCGATCAGATAGCGATCAATTTGCACGAAGACGCCGACGTTGGCGATACCGGTGACAACGCCCTGGCATTGCTCGCCGACGTGCTTTTCGAGCAAACGAAGGATCAGTACCTCCTTGAGTTCGCGCTCGGCCGCTTCCGCACGCCGCTCGTTGTTGCTGCAATGATTGCCCAGATCCACCAGTTGCTTTTCGGTGGGGATGCCTCTGGTGATTGCGGCGCCCGCTCTGCCCGAAAGGCAGCGATCCAGCAGGCGGTGAACGGTAAGGTCGGGATAGCGGCGGATGGGCGACGTGAAATGGCAGTAGTCTTTGGAGGCCAGCGCGTAATGTCCCATTCGTGCCGGTGCGTATTCCGCCTGCTGCATGGAGCGCAGGACGGCCAGGTTGACCGCATAGGCCTTCGGCGTCCCTTTGACGGAGAGAAGCAGCTTCTGGATGTCGAAGCGGTCGGCGCCGTCCGGAAGGTCGAGGTTCAGGATGCGCAGAAAGCCCTGGAGGGATTCGAAAGACGTCACGTACGGCTCACCATGAACCCGCCGCAAGTGCGGCAGACGTTTTTGGGTCAGCAGGCGTGAGACGGCCTCGTTGGCCTCCACCATGAACATCTCGATGATAGTGTGTGAGAAGCCGGTGTCGGCGGGGACGACGTCGACGACCTCACCCTGGTCATTGTGGACGATCTCGACCTCGGGCATGTCCAGAGACAGCATGCCTTCGCGGAAGCGCCGGGCCTGGATCGCTCTCGCCAGCGTCTCCATGTTTCGCAGGAGAGTCACGACCTTGGCACTCATACGGCCCGCCTTGCCGTCCAGAATGGCCGTCGCCTGCTCGTAGGTGAGCCGCTTGGTCGAGCGGACGATCGTGTTGGCGAAGCTGGTGCGCTTCACGTTGCCGCGCTTGTCATAGGTGATGAACACGCTCTTGGTCAGCCTCGGCTCGCGCTCCTGCAGGGAGCACACGCCGTTGGACAGCACCTCCGGCAGCATGGGGATCACCTTGCGCGGAAGGTAGATGCTGTTGGCCCGCTCGCGCGCCTCGTCGTCCAACGGCGTTCCGGGTCGCACGAAGGAGGCGACATCGGCGATGTGCACGCCGAGTTCCCAGGTTCCGTCCTTGTTCTGCTCCAGGGAGATGGCATCGTCGAAATCGCGGGCGTCGGCGGGATCGATGGTGATGACGGTGATCTTTCCCAGGTCCCGGCGGTTGTTCGCTTCGGCTTTCGGATCAAACGAGGCCACCGCGTCACGGGCCGCTTGCAGGACGTCCTCCTCGAATTCACCGGGCAGGCCGTATTGCTCGATGATGCTGAGGGCATCGACGCCGGGATCGCCACGCCGCCCCAGCACCTTGACGATCACGCCGCGGGCCTCGCTGCGTTCGGTGGGATAATCAAGCAGCTCGACGACCACCTGGTCGCCGGGCTTGGCGCCTTTGGCCGTCGGGTCGGCGATCATGATGGGCACGTGAATGGTATGGCCGTCGGGCACGACGAACCACCGCCCGAACTCCCGACCGAGGGCACCGACGAACCGGTTGCGGCCGCGCTTGAGGACCTCGATGACCTGTCCCTCGTAGACCATCTTGCCGCCACGTTTACCGCGTTTCTTGACGCGTGCGGAGACGGTGTCGCCGGTGAGCGCCCCGTTGGTCTTGCCGGCGGGCACGTAAAGATCGCCGTGGGCATTGGGCGTATCCGGGATGACGAATCCGAAGCCGCGAGGGTTGGCGCGGAAGGTGCCGATGATCCGCCCGGGCGGTTGCGGCAGCATGACCGCGTTGCGCGTCCCTATGACGATGCGTCCGGACTTCATGAGGGCCTTGCAGGCGTCGTGGAAGTCCCCCCACTCGGCCTCGCCGATGCGCATCGCTCGGGCGAGCTCCTCCACCGCCTGAGGCTTGTATCCTTTGGCCTGGACGAACTTGAGAATGCGCTGGGCGAAAGCTTCTGAAGGCATGTTTCGGAATCCAGTGTCCAGTAGGTTCTTCGAGTCCTTTTGCAGAGACTGATCAGGGCTTCGCGAACGGAATGACCGCATCGTAAGGACCTGCCGCCGCCTCGGCAAATCCCACCGCCCCGGGGCCAGCATACAAGCGACGCGCCGCCTGACCCGCACCCTGGAGCGCGGGCTTCCAGCCCGCAGTTGCATCGCACCGCAGGCTATGCACCATTGTAGCCCAGGGTCCTCCCGGCGCGTGGGAACATACCTTCTCATGCCAAGAATGAAACTTTGTGCGCCCCGTGACCTTCGGTCTCTGCAAACTTGCCGTGATTCATCGTAGTTTCTAGGATGGCCTGTAGAACGTACGCCGGACGTTTGTTTAGCAGATGCTATTGACCGGAGGGAAGTGTTGATGTCCACCAAGTTCGTAATCGTCGGTGGCGTAGCGGCCGGAGCGAGTGCCGCGACGCGAGCCCGCAGGCTCGATGAGGAAGCCGAAATCGTCGTCTTCGAAAAGAGTGGGCACGTGTCGTTCGCCAACTGCGGCCTGCCGTATCACATCGGCAACATCATCGAGAATCGAAACGACCTGATCCTCGTCACGCCCCAACGCTTCGAGGAGCGGTTCAATATTGATGTGCGCGTCAAGCACGAGGTCCTTCAGGTCGACCGCGCGGGCAAACGGGTACGTGTGAAGAATCACAAGACGGGGGAGGAGTTCTGGGAGACCTACGACAAGCTGCTGCTTTCGCCGGGGGCTGCGCCGTTCGTGCCGCCGATCGAGGGCGTGGACAGCGAGAACGTCTTCGTCCTGCGCAACATTGAGGACATGGACGCGATCCGCAAGTACATCAACGCGAACGATGTGCGGCGCGTGGCCGTCATCGGCGCCGGCTTCATCGGGCTCGAGGTGGCCGAGTCGCTCAAGCACCGCGGCATCGACGTCGACGTGGTCGAGATGATGGACCAGGTCCTTCCGCCGCTCGATGAGGACATGGCCCACATGGTTGGCGCGCACCTGAAGCAGAAGGGCGTCAAGCTGACGCTCGACGACGGGCTGGGCGGATTCGAACTCGGCGGCGGCAAAGTGACATGCGTTGTCACCCAAAGCGGTAAGAAGATCCCGACCGGACTGGTGTTGCTGTCGATCGGCGTGCGGCCCAACAGCGAGCTGGCCAAGGCGGCGGGACTGGAGCTGGACGCCCGCGGTGCGATCAAGGTGAACGAGCGCCTTCAAACCTCGGATCCCGACATCTATGCGGCGGGGGATGCGATCGAGACCGTGTGTGCGATCACCGCGCAGCCCATGACCGTACCCTTGGCCGGACCCGCCAGTAAGCACGGGCGGCTGGCCGGACAGCTCGCCGTCACCGGCACGGGATCGGCCGCAGCCAAGGTGGCCGGGACGGCCATCGTCAAGGTCTTCGACCTGACGGTCGCGACCACCGGCATGAACAGCAAAACAGCCGAAGGTCGGGGGATCGATAGCGCGCATGTGATCGCCCGGCGGCCCCATCACGTGGCCTACTACCCCGGCGCGGAGCTCATGTTCATCAAGCTCGTCTTCTCGCCGCAAACGGGCAAAGTGCTTGGAGCGCAGATTGTCGGCGGGGCCGGTGTGGATCGTCGCATCGACATCATTGCGACGGTCATTCATTTCGGCGGGACGATCGACGATCTGGCGCAGCTCGATCTCGCGTATTCCCCGCAATACGGTGCGGCCAAGGACCCGGTCCACATTGCAGCTATGATCGCGCAGAACCAGCGCGACGGGCTGCT
>CP070718.1:3225031-3240193 GCA_020350565.1 Phycisphaerales bacterium | reverse complement strand
GAGACCTATCAGTTGTGGGGTGCCGTGTACAATAATCGGATCGCGCGTTGAGCCTCCGTGCACGCATAGCCGGCCTCATTTGCCGCCGTTCTTCTTGCTGCTGATGATGGTACAGGTGCTTATTCTGACGCCTGCCTCGTTTTGTCCTGTGGCATCCCACTTCATGGTCCCGGTCACGCCCGAAAACGGAGAGAGTTCGCGCACCGCATCTCGAATGAGCGTGCGGTTGAGGCCGGCGCGGTGGATGGCGGCGATCAGGATGTTCACGGCGTCGAAGGTGTACCCGGCCGTGTAGTCGGGATCGCGCCCGAAGCGATTCCTGAAGCTCTGTGCGAACGCGGCGGCCTGCTCATTCGTGCCTGGACCGTCCCATAGGAGAGGGTACGTCACCGCACCTGTCGTTCCGCGGGCTTGTTCAGCGAATGGCGTTTGGCCCATGCGTGCATCGCCCACGACCTGCATTGTCAGCCCTTCGTGGCGCAGTGCGAGGAGACAAGCCGCAGCCGGTCTGGGAGCGGCGATCAGGGCGACGGCGGCCGGATTGGCTTCATGCAGAGACTGGAGTTGCCGTGTGAAGTCCGTGTCCTGTGGTTGAAAGTGGACATGGATGGATGGGAAGGTCCGTCGTTTCTCCAGCGCGGTCAGAAGCTCTTTGACGAACATGCGTGAATCATGATCGGTGCAGGAGACGACGGCGAAGGGCCCATTGGCGGCTTGTGCCACGATCGCGTCCGCGAGCGGTGGGGCCAGGAGGTGGTCGCCCGGGGCGCAGGAAAATAACCAAGGAACGTTTGCGGTGTGCGTGGTCCTGTCCGTGCTCACCGCGCTGATGAAAGTGAGCTGCGCTTTCGCGACGACCTGGGCGGCGAGGTGCGCGGAATGTCCGTCCGGCGCTCCCACGATGGCCCACAGCCCCTCGTTATACGCACGTTGCATCAGGTCCCGTACGCCGGTGCCCCAGGGGTTCTCCGACCATACGGGTACCAGCTTGAACGGGAGACCGTTATATCCACCGGCCGTGTTGGCCTCCTCGACGGCCAAGGTGGCGGCAAGCCACATTTGCCCTGCGGTAGGGTGGTTGGGGTCGTCCGGACCAAAATAGCCGATCTTTATCTCTTGCGGCTCAGACGGCGTCGCTTGGGGAG
This sequence comes from Phycisphaerales bacterium, assembly GCA_020350565.1. GTDB lineage: Bacteria > Planctomycetota > Phycisphaerae > UBA1845 > UBA1845. The sequence goes on along the minus strand of CP070718.1, from coordinate 3,239,048 downwards.
CGAATGTGGAATCGGGAGGAAGTGCAAAGGTGGGAAGGTGGGAAGGTGAGAAAGTGAAAAGATGCGAAACCGTGACGCAAGTAGGGAGGCCACTGCTGGCAGGCTCAAAGGACATTTCCACGTCCCGAGGCTCATCGGAACGGGCGCGGCACCCGGCGTCAGAATGGGTGTGGCAGCACTCAGCATCAGGATGGGCGCGCCACCCTGCATCGAGATGGGCGCGGAATTCGGCGTTGGGATGAGCGCGGCACCCGGCATCAGGATGCGTGTGGCAGCACTCAGCATCGGAATGGGTGCGCCAGCCAGCATCCGGATGGGCGCGGCATTCGGCATCGGGATGGGCGCAGCACCACCCAGCATCCGGATGGCCGCGGCGCCCGCCATCGGGATGGGTGCGGCACGCAGCATCGGATTCAGCATGGCACACCGGGGACAAGATCATCGCTGCAGGCAGCAGCCAGCCGGTTCTTCTTTTCCGCAGATTCCGGGCGGCTGCGACCAGCCAGCTTGGCCGGGTGAGTCTTCGCGCTTTCCGTAATTTGTAATTCGTAATTTGCAATTCTCTTCAGTCAGACGCCGTCTTTCGGCTCACCCGATCGCGCGGAGCGATGGTTCCCTGCGGGATGTCCCAATCCTCACGCGAATAATACTTCCACTCACCGCCTTCGCAGCGGGCCAGAAAGACTTCCCCCAAATCGTCCAGGCAAGCGCTGAGGGGAATCTCGCCGGTGACGCCTTTGAAGGGTTTCTCGCGGTGGGCGAGCACGTCGCGGATCTTCGCGCGGTTGAGCCCGGCCGTCTGGATCGCCCAGATCAGCATGTTCATGCCGTCGTACGCGTGGGCCGCGTAGGTCGTGGGCTCGATACCGTACCGCTGCTCATAGGTCGCCCGAAAGGCCTCGAAGTCCGCGTCGCCACTCTGCGGATTCCATGGGTAGCCGCAGATCACGCCCTCCGCGTTTGTTCCGGCGATCTCGATGAACTCATCGCTCGCACAGCGGTCACAGGCGAAATAGGGCTGATCCATTCCCATCGCGCGCATCTGGTTGAGGATGTGGGCGCCATCCTCGGCATCGCCCCAGTGGACGACGGCCTCCACGTTGCTGTCCCTCAGGCGCTGGAGTTGCAGCGAGTAGTCCTCCGCACCGACCTGGTAGGCCATTTCCAGGATGATGGGGTGGCCCAGGCGCCGGCTGCCATCGCGAATCTCGCGCACGCCGAAGCGACCGTAGCGGTTTGAGGCCCGCATGATGCCGACGCGGGTGAACCCTCGTTTGCGATACAGGTAGTCCACCAGCAGGTAGCCCATCTGGCGATCGTCGCCGATGCAGCGGAAGACCCACTGGATGTTCGTTTCGATGAAGGTGGGGTCGGTGTCGCCGGTGTTCATCATGGGGATCTCGGCCTTGAGGGCGACGCGGATGGCGATGTGGCTGTTGGCGCCGTCGATGGTGCCGAGGATGGCCCAGACTCGGTCCCTGTAGGCCATCTTGACGATCTCGTTCCCCGAGGCGCCCCACAGACCGTTGTCATTGGAGACGACAAGCTCGAACGGAATGTCACGATCGGTGTATCCACCGCGTTCGTTGGCGTCTTCGATGGCGAGCTGGGCGCCGCGCAGCATGGGGATGCCGAGGGATTCCTCGTGGCTCTTCCCGCCGGTGGCCACCGATACGGTGCCCATGATGGGACCGATGAAGCCGATCTTCACGGTATCGACGTGGTCCGGCTCCGGAATCGACCGGCCGGGGCCGGTGTACTCCAACTGTTCGAGAAAGTGTTCCTTATACGGCGTCACGTGGCGGAAAGGCTCGACGTCGACGGCCGACTGCGCGTAATTGTGGTCCTTCTTCAACGTGAGCTCAGGGACCTGGTATGGGCCGACGTCAATGGCCTCCAGCAGGCGTTCGATGTCCGCGCGGTCGGCCTCGTCCGTTGTCAGGCCTTCGTCGTCGGCTGCTATGGTGGACCCATTCGTAGTGGTCTGGTCCTGTTCCGCCGGCTCCTCCGCCCACGCAGGAACGATCGTCAGTGCCCAGGCCAGGCAAGTGCCTAAGGAGAGGATCAAACACGTCGTACGAAGTCGCGTGTTCATATCGTCGACCTCCCACATGCCAGTTGGCACACTCCGCAGTGTTCGTATGTGTACGCGTTCATTCTGAATTTGCTATTCGCTATTCTGCATTTCTGCATTCGCCACGGGCTCCCTTACGGTCGCGTCTCGGTGAAGGGTCGCGTCTCGGAAAATGATCGCGTCTCGGATCGCTTGGGCGATCTGTTTTTCGTTTCTCAGTCTCGGGAAATAGCATTCGCCAATCGCGTGGCCGAGGCCCTTTGAGGTTCCGATCCAGGCGTCGTCGCCGTCAAACTCGACCCACAGGACGTAGTTGTGCGGCAGATTCAGCATGGTTTCGAATTCCGCGATGATCTTCTCACCACGCTGGACCACGGCCTTTCCTTTGTGGGCGTCGTGGTCCGACGTGTACGTCACCCAGGTGTCGGTCCCGAAGTCCGCGAGGACGCCGAGGCCCTTGTCGGTGGCGAACCAGGCCTCGTGGGCGCTGCGGCCCTTGACGGCGTTCGTAAAGTCGCTGGGCAAGCCGCTCTCGTGGGCAAAGAAGCACCGCCAGTGCCGTCCGTCGTAGCGTCCGACGCCGAAGTAACTCGCCGCCCATAACGTCTGATCAACATAACTTACGCCGGTAGTGATGACGTGCATGATGCCGTCGTCGCGATACAGGTCGATCTCCATCTCTCCGTCGGGGTCGAGGTAATCCTTCCATGTGCCGCGCTCGACGTTGTATTCCAGAACGCCGCTGCCCCAGACGCCCAGGTACACGAGGCCGTCGGCGTAGCACACCCCATAGTTCCAGATTTCCTCCATGGGGGCGTTCTTCTCGGTGAAGATGGACCACTCCCCGGTGACGGTGTTGTATCGGCTGGCGCCGGCCGTTGTTGCCGCCCAGACGTTGTCGTGTTCGATGGCCACTCCGTAGACGACGTCGTTCACCAGCCCGCTGTTGAGCTGGTGCCAGTGATCGAAGCGGCCGCCGGAGAACCGTGCCAGCCCGCCGCCGAACAGCCCAAGCCAGACCTCGTCGGTCTTGGGGTGCACATCGATGGCCCCCACGACACGCCACGGCAGGCCGTCCTCTTCGCGCCAGCATTTGATCTCGCGCGTCTTTTTGTTCAAGCGCGCCAGGCCGTCCTCGGTACCTACCCAGACGTAATCGCCGAAGACCTTAACGGCGAAGATGTGATCGTTCGGCAAGCCGTCCTTCGTCGTGAATTGCTCCCACTTCGTGTAGACAAATGGCATGTTGGAGGCTTCGGTTGCGATCTGCTTCTGCTTGTCCGGAACCGATTGCGCCGGCGAATCGCCGGCGGCGACTTTCTCTGATTTCTCGCTGCCGCGCGCGGCCGGTGTCGCCGCCAGCAGGAGACCGGCGAACAGAACCGCCTCGAGCCTTCTGCAGTATGCTGACGAAGCCATCAGTCCACCTCCCCAATGCGGCCTCAAAGCGTTTTCAAGTACTCGATCAGGTCGTTGAGCTGATCCTTGGTCATGTCGTTGGTGACCCCATGCTGATCGTACGGATTGAACCTGGTCCAGATTTCCTCCAGGGTCTCGGCGATTCCGTTGTGCAGGTAGGGCGCGGAGTCGTAAATGTTGTTCAGGTGCGGTACATCGAATTTGGACTCACGGTCCAGCATCATCTTTGTGCCGATGTCCCGCCGCGATCGGTCGGTATAGTAAGGCGGTGGGTGACAGGTAACACACCTGTTGTCGACCGGGATGATCCGCCCGTCGTTGGTCATCATCCGCTCGTAAACGAGCTTGCCGCGTCGCTGCGCCGGGGTCAGTTCCGCGCCGACCGGGCGATAGCGGTTCGGCGGGCGGGGGATTGTGCAGATGTAGTTGTCCAGGGCGGACAGCTCCTCCGGCGTAAACGGGTCGATCCGCGTGAAGAACACGGCCAGCCGTGGACCGCATTGGCGCTGAAGGCTCGGGTTCGTTCCTTCCCATTTGAAGGGGGCGGTGTCCAGAATGCCCCGGAGAGTTCGGTTATCCACCGGGCTGATGCCGATGCCGTCCGGCTCGATGTCGTAGGTGATGCCGTCGACGTGGCCGTCCGGATGACATGAATGACAGGAGAACTGCCGGCGGAACGTGATGTCCGCGCTGTGAAAGAGGCGCTCGCCGTAGCGGACCTTGGTGATCTCCTTGGGCCCGCCCAGGTCGATGCGATCGACGGCCTCCAGCTTGCCCACATCGATCACGGTGATGGAATCGTCCAGCGCGTTGGCGACGTAGGCGGTCGTGCCGTCTCGCGAGAACAGGACACCGCGCGGGCTGTCCTTAGTGCGGATGTGCTTGACGACGAACTCCGTCGGTTTCCCGACGTGGTTGGGGAACACATGTTCTCGCTCGTACGGTGTGGCCGCTTCCAGCATCGAGATCAGCTTGTCGACGTCCACGACGGCCACGCGGTCCGATCCGCTGGAGGTGACGAAGGCGTACTTGCCGTTCGGGCTGACAGCTACGTCGGCCGCATCCGGGAAGCACATGTCGGGTTCGTCCAACAGCACTTGGTCGACCCGGCCGTCACGCCATATCACACCGATCCCGTTGGTGATGGTCCAACCCTGAAGCAGCCGAGTCATCGGCACCAGGTTCTTGGTGCGGTTCAGCGTGATGAGGGCAAACGTGCCGCCGGTGTGCCAGTCAACGCCCTGCACCAGATTGGCGGCAGGGACGACGATGCGGTTCTCCACGACGGCGCGCTCCGTGTCGATGATCGTTACTTCGGACATCGACGGAGTGCGGAAGGGGACGAAGCGGGAGAGCGTATTGGTGGCCGCGATGAGCTTCCCGTCCGGGCTCATGGACAGTGACCAGGGCCCGCGGCTGGCCGTCAGTCTTTTTTCCTCCTTGAGCGTGGTCGCGTTGATGACGGATATGCTGTCCGCCGAGGTGTTGAGCACGTAGATGAGCTTGCCTGCCTGGTCGGTCAGGACACCGTGCGGCTCGTCACCCACGGGGATCGTTCGCAGGCGTGCACGTGTTTTCGTATCGATGACGACCAGCGTATCGTCCAGTCGATTCGTTACGTAGACACGAGACCCATCTGGATTGAAAGCGACGTCCGTCGGTTGGCCGCCGGTTTCGATTTCGGCGACCTTCAGGCGAGACGTCACATCCACGACGATGACGGTATCGGAGGCCTCACAGGCGACGTAGAGTTCCCTTCCGTCTGGCGAGAGGGCCATGTTGAGTGGCGTTTTGTAGCGCATGTGCGCCGACGGTTTGGTGTTGGGATCGACTTGCGTCGGATGGGCGATGATCTCCATGGCCGTGGCGTAATCGAAGTTGGCGCCATGAGCGTTCTCGTGGCAAGGCATGCATGTCTGACGGTTGACTTCCTGCAGGCCTGCCTCCCGCGCTGCGCGAGGATCGCGCATGATCGCCTCCAACGAGTACTCACTACCGGGTCCATGGCACGCTTCACAGCTCACGCCATCGCCGACGTCGAAACCGTCCGTGAAATCGGCGGCTGCATGACCCGCACCCGTCGAATGGCATTTCAGGCACTTGGCGCTTTCCTGCGGGTCTCCCTTGACGCCTTCCTTGGCAGCGATCTCGTAACCCGCCGATGTGCCCAGAACCGCATAGGCGCGGGCGTGCTTACCCATACGCCACTTGCTGAACTGGTGGCCCATCATCGGACCCTTGTGGCACGCGGCGCAGGCCATCACCCCCGTGTATTTGAACTTGCCTGGCGATGCCGTCTTCGAGTTCGCCGATGGCAGCGGTGTGGGCGTCATGCGGGCACCGTTGGTGGCGGGGTGTGCGATGGTGGCCAGTGCTTTTTCATAGTCGAATACCGGTGAGGCGAGGATGGCCACGTGTGAGCCCTTGACATTGTGGCAGATCATGCAGAGGCGCTTGTCGGGCATGATCAGCCCGTGCTCCATGGGATTCTCGCTCATGACCGCGAGGTCGATGTATTCACTGCCGGGCCCATGGCACGTCTCGCAGCCGATGCCGTCCTCAAGGTGGAACGTGTCTTCCTTTTCCCAGGCCTCCGTGTCGAACGCAGTGGCGTGGCAACCCAGGCACGCGGCCGCCTCCTGAGGTTCCTCCTTGATGCCGCTGAGCTCGGCGATCTTCTTGGCTTCCGGGCTCCAGAGGGAAGCATAGCCCTTTGCGTGGGGTGAAGCGCGCCACAGGCTGAACTGGTGGCCCGCCGCCTTGCCGGCGTGGCATTGCGTGCAGACCTTTACGCCCACGTAGACCGGATGCCGGTCACTCACGCCTGGTCCCGATGCAGACACCGGCGCGGCGGCGAGTAGCCATAAGGAAGCAATACAGATAGGGCGGACCATGGTGCGACGCCCTCCTTGTGCTCATTGAGTCACGTTCCCTGAACGATTTCCAGGAACTGGTTCGCCTTCACGTTTTCTTGCTTCGTGGTCCGGCCCTGGGGCCAGCGGATTTCGAGGAGATCCACCTTTTCGGCGTCACCCAGGCCGAAGTGGGCCCGCGCGTCGCTGTGGGACAGGTAACCGGTGACGCCGGTCACTTCCTGAACCATTTTCAGATCCCCTATGGTCAAGGTCACACGCGTGCCGAGCGCGATCATCTTCGTGTCAGCCCGCATCGGGACCACGGTAACCCAGTTGCGCTTGTTGCCGCCGTCATTGCGGAGCAGCTTGGCCGGACCGTTGAGGTTCATCACGATGATGTCGACGTCGCCGTCATTGTCGTAATCCGCCCACGCGGCGCCACGGCCCACATGCTTCTCGTGGAAGTACGGGCCTGAGCTGCGAGCGACATCAACGAACTTTCCGTTCCCGCTGTTGCGGGCCAGGACGTCCTCCTCGGTGTATTCATGGTGGGCATTGCCGTTGGCCACGAAGACGTCGAGATAGCCGTCGTTGTCGTAATCTATCAGCAGCCCGCCCCAGCCGGTGTATTGTCCGCAGATGACGGCTAGGTTGCTCGGGGCCGTTACGTCGATGAAAAAGCCGCCCTTGTTGAGCAGCAGGCAGCCATAGCCCATGTCCGGCACCAGGAGGTCCAGCAGCCCGTTTCGGTCCACGTCACCGATCACCGGACCCATGGAAGACGCGCCCTGCCCGCCCTCGCCGAACGCAACTCCCCACTTCAGTGCCTCATTCTTGAATGTCCCATTGCCTGCAGAGACGAAGTAGCAGTTGGGTGTCGCGTCGTTGGTCACATAGAGGTCGAGGCGTCCATCATCGTTGAGGTCGGTCGCAACAGCGCTCATGGCGCGGCCGTCGGGGAAGTACACGCCCGTTTCCTCGGTCACGTCGGTAAACGTGCCGTCTCCGTTGTTGCGACAGAGGTGATCCGGCTGGGCTTTGTAGCTCAGCGGGCCCGGGTAACCGGCGGCCGGGTAGAAATCGCGGAATTTCCCGGCGTCGTATTGCAGGTAATTGGCGACGTACAGGTCGAGGTCGCCATCGCCGTCGTAGTCCAGCCACGGCGCGGAGAGGCTCCAGAACGGATCGCCCAGGCCCGACTTCGCAGTGACGTCGGTGAAGGTGCCGTCGCCGTTGTTGCGATAGAGCACGTTGGGGCCGTAGTTGAGCACGTAGAGATCCAGATCACCGTCGTTGTCGTAGTCCGCGGCCGAGGCGCCCATGCCGTAGCCGTCATGCCCGACGCCGGCTTTCTTGGTGACGTCGGTGAAAGTGCCGTCGCCGTTGTTGTGGTAGAGGGCATTAAAAAGCTTGCCGCGGAGATCGCGGCCGAAGTTGTCGTTGACTTCTCGTAGCCAGCAGCCATTCAGGAAGTAAATGTCCAGGTAGCCGTCGTTGTCGTAATCGAATATCGCGCATCCGGGCCCGGTGCCCTCGACGATGTTGCTGAGATCGTGATCGCCGTAGCTGTGTTTGAAGCTGATGCCGGCCGATTCCGTGACGTCGGTGAAGGTGGGCAGGGGGGGATCGGCGAACACCGCCGGCGCTGTTGCGAAGAGGAGAAGAACGGGGACGACTTTGAAACTCGTTTGCGTCATTTGCCCGCCCCCGTTAGATCTGATTCTTCATCAAACTCGTCCGGCCCGGGAATCCCATCCCACAAGGCACCCATGTCGATCCATTCGATGATGGTCAGTATCTCGTCCTGAGTTAGTTGCGGCGCGTCGGGAGGCGGATGTTTGAGTAACTTCTGGTCAGGGTTGTAGGTATCGTCCCAAGGCCGCGACGTGTTCCGCCCCATGAGCCGCCAGATCAGCGGGGAAGTCCGGGCCTCCCCTGGTTGAACGTATCGGCGGCCCACCTCCACTCTTCCGCCGCGCATTTGTCTTGCGGACTTTGTTCGCACCAACTGGTCGTACGCATAATGTCCTTCCGGGGACGAAGAATCCAGAGCGAGTTCGTGTATCGTTCCGTTGTGACAGCCGGCGCATTTAGCCGTCAGAATAGCCATCACGTCGCGGCGGAAGTCGACGGTTCGCCGTTTCTCCGCCGGCAACGTGAGCTGGATGCTCGACTTGCGCACCGCCATGACGAACCTGTTCTCCGGAGTCAATTCAGCATCCTCGTGACAGCCGATGCAGCCTCTCGGCTCACGATGCTTCACCCAAATCCAACCGCAACTGCGCAGTGCCATACCGTTTTCATCGAGCGTCTGGAGTTCGATCGGCACGTCGGCGGGAACTTCTATGTTGAACGACCCGTCTTCTTCTACGGGCACGATACCCAGGATGCGACGCTGAGCCAAAGGCAGGCCGTTTTTCACAAACAGCTTACTGGGCGCTATTTCGTCCAAGGGTTCGAGTTTGGCCATATCCTCAGCCAAGCTCGCGGCCGTGCGCGGTACGCCTTCGAGAACTCTCACCCCGTGGATCATTCCTTTTCTCATGTCCCTGATGAACTGGGGGTCGGTCAGATGGGCGTCGAGGCAATACAGCTTGCCGGTGGGATACTTCTCATTCACCACGCTGGACCGGCCATCAGGCTGCGGGCGTGGTGCCAGGAGCTTGGCGTGAATGTCATGGTATGCCGGGTCGTCGAATACGAGGGAACATTCCCTGCTTTTCAGGTCCAGACGATGGATTTCGTGAGTGGGGTTATGCGCGCCGCCGCACGGAGAGGCGTCCCCTGCTGGAGGCCCAAGCTCAAGTGAGACCGGCCTTTCAGTCGCTCTCATCGAAACAAGGATGTCCCCCTGTGGCAGGGGTGAAGGCGAATGGAACAGGTGACCGGGATCGTTCGTGAGGCTTCGATACGTATACAATGGGCGCCTGGTGCTGACGCATGCCAGATGCCCCGCGCCATCCCAGGTCAACCCGACGGATTCCACGAACACAACCAGCCCGCCGGTTGTCTCGCAAGGCATGAGCTTGAAGCGTTCTCCTTGATCGCCGCAATACAACGCGTAGTCCGCACCATCCATATTGACACCAAACAGGGCTATCCGCCCGTTCATCTCTCGGCTCAGATCGCGCCGTTGCCAGGAAGAGAGCAGCACCCGACCGTCGCGCATGAGAAAGGGGTCCCAGTCGTCGCTCAGGTTGAGCGTAAGTCGCCGGACCACGCTGCCATCGAGCTTGCAGCTATAGAGGCTGAAAGCGGGCCTCAAGGCGACGTCGCCCAGTTCGCCGGCCATGTCGCTGACGAACATGATCTGAAACCAGGGCTCCGTGGAGACGATCGTGTACAAAGTGGCCTGATAAGCCGGGCTGCGGCAGTTGCCGCAGTCACGCGTGATCTGCCGGACATTGCCACCATCGGCTTCCATCTCCCAGATGTTCCAGTTGTCCTCGCGCAAACGCTTGGCGGAGAACAGAATTCGCTTCCCGTCGAAAGAAACGTCGGCACCGCAGGCGCTATCGAACTCTTTGGTGAGCACTCGAACCGTACCATCCGGATCAAGGCGAACGATGCGGCCGCCGTCGCCGTAATCACGCGGTACTGCCCAGGAACTCCCAACTGATCCTTGATCGCAACTGCGCTCCCCTTCCGCCTTAGGTGGCAACTGCGTGAAGATGATCGGGGCGTCGAGTGGGTATGCCGGTTCGTCGGCGGAAGCGGACGGCAGAGAGGTGTTCCACGCGCACCACAGCAGGGGGAAAAGACGCAGTTGCCGAAATGTGATCGGCACCCTGCTCATCGACCGTTCTCCGCCTCGGTGCGGACTGCTTGTGTTGGCATCAGCAGCGCTCCTACCGTCGATCGCGACGGCCGGGTGTTGTACTCGCTGAGATATCGCTGGTGCTCCGGTGTGTCGGGGTAATGCTCGTCCGCGCCGTAGGGGTAACCGCTCATCGCGTGGAAGGGCAGCGGCTCGACCGTGTCGGAGAACTTCGTGTTCAGATCGCCGTCCTTCACCCAGCCGTTGGCGTAGAAGATGAAATCGCGCGTCCAGCCGGGCGGCAGAACCGGCAGGTTGGTCGCGTCGAAACGCATCGTCAGTTCGTCGCCCGGGCCGAAGATGACGTACATGTCATCCGGTTCGGCGAGCAACTCGGTCACTTCGCCGTATTTCGTGAACATGCCGGCCGGCGGGCTCCATGAGCCGGTGGGTGAGGCGTCCTGGTAGTCGAAGCGTTCGAAGCCGTGCTCGTCGCGGCTCATCCGCGAGAAGCCGCGGTAGTGGATGTCGGCGTGCTTCACCGGCAGTTCGACGGCCCGGCATTCGTCCGCCCGGTCGCTTGTGGAAATGAAAATTCGGTCAAAGTAAACCCGCAGATTTGTCGACAGCCGCACGTGGTAATCGTCGCAGAGGAACTTCCCGGTCAGATCCACGGGTACGACGATGCCCTTGCTGGTGGGCAGGCCCACCCAGTCGATGACGGCTTTCCAGGAGTGCATCCCATTCTGGGTGGCACGGACAAACTCGTTTGTCCATGCTGCCGGGGGACTCATGTCGCTTGCCCCGCCGGGAGAAATCCCCACTGCACATTCCCGCCTTTTCCGGGATGCGTCCCCTCGCCACTCCCCGCGCTCGTCGCGGACTTCCAACGTCAGCGGCTTGAAACCGTAGCGCGGATCCTGAGCGATGGCCATCCCAGTGCTAGAGTCGGCCCAGTAAATCCAGGAGTCGAGGTAGAGCATAATGTGTTTCGCGTCGGAAAGATCGCCGAGGTCGAGCGTCAGTGAATGCAGCTCGGCCAGTCCGTCGTGCTGCTCCACCAGCGGGAAGGTCGGGTACCGGCCGTCGTGCTTGAGAATCAGATCGCGCACGTCCTGGCCGCGATCGTCGATGGCCGATACCGGCGGCCGCCCATCCCCGACGGCGAAGAACTTCTCCTCCGGGAAGGGCGGCATGGTGAACATCTCGTTGGGCACCACCTCGAGCTCTTCCGGGTGATCAATCACGCGGAGTGTGATTTGATCGGCGTAGGTGATCTCGCGCAGCTCTTCGGTGAGGCGGAGCTCGTAGACGCCGTCCTTGGGGACGAGTTGACCGGCCTCGATCTTGGTGAGCTCGGTGCAGTCGAGCGGGTAGTAGACGCCGGGCGCCATGGGCACGCCGAGCGGTCCGATGCCGAGGATCTCGTTAACCAGCTCGAAGCCCTTCCCGTTCCACGTGTACAGAAAGGCGCAAGAGGCGGACACCTTAACATATTCCTCGATGACCAGCGTCTCGTTGATCTTCGGCTTGATGACGTTTTGGGCGACGCCGTTGGGCCAGGTAACGCGGACGACGTCCACTTCCTTCAAGTTGCCCAGGCCGAAGTGGACGGGGCCTTCGTTGTACGTCTTCTTCTGATAATGCCCGCCAGAGGCGATCTCCACGGTGGAGCCGTAGGCGCTGCGATTGACCTTCTTGCCGACGAGCTTGACGTTCAGCCAGTTGTTCTTGTTGCCGCCGTCGTTGCGAAGGATGATCGGGCCCTTGTCGATCGTGTGGAGGACGATGTCCTCGTCGCCGTCGCTGTCGAGGTCGCCGGTGGCGATGTCGGCGATATATGCAGCATTGATGTCATTGGGTATGGCTCGAAGCCCGGCCTCCTCCGAGACATCACTAAACTCACCTCGCTCACGGCCCACCAAAAGGTGCAGAGCTTTGCCCACTCCGGGATGAAGCAGATCGAGCCACCCATCATTGTTGTAGTCGAACACTCGCACGGGACATCCAGCCCACTTTGCCATCATTGGGATCGGCTCTCCGACGAAGTTGGCGTGCCCGTCGTTTGCATAGAGGAAGAAACAGGGTTTTGATCCTTCGCTGCCGCCGATGATGAGGTCGAAGTGCCCATCTCGATTAAAGTCGGCTTCCGTGAGATCCCGTACCGTTTCAGGCAAGGGAGGGACGAACGATCCGCCTTGAGCGAGCTTGCCGAGGCGGGCGTTGCAGAACAACCGCGATTCTGCACCCGCATTGCCAACGAATATGTCGAGATCGTGATCTCCGTCGAAATCGGCGACCACCGCGTCCTGTGACTGAGCGAGGTCCAGAAGCAGCCCGGCCTCGTCGGTCAGATCGGAAAAGGTCCCATTGCCGTTGTTCCGCAATATGGTGTTCGACTGGCCGACGCAGTCCTGAGGAACAAAGTAGTAATCTCCTGGCTGGGTGAGTTCGGGCGTTTCGGGCTTTGGCGCGAAGGCAAGGCAGTTTGCCACGAAGATGTCCAGGTCGTTGTCGTGGTCATAGTCTACGAGAAGCGTCGTCCGGCCGAATTGTGGCTCGTTGGCGTGAGCTTCCTCTGAGATGTCCTCGAAGGTTCCGTCGCCTCGATTATGATAGAGCACGTTCGGGCCAAAGTTGGCTACGTAAAGATCCAAGTAGCCGTCGTTGTCGATATCACCGAAGGCGGCATCGATTCCGAGACCCGGATCACCGACGCCGACCGCCGATGTGACATCGATGAACTTTCCATTTCCACCGTTTTGGTAGAGTCGATTCGGTGCTTCGTTTTCCTCTGTCGAAGCGTTGACCACGTAGATGTCGAGGTCCCAGTCGCTGTCATAATCGCCTAGCACGACGGCACTCCCCCACAACGGCACATAGTAATCTCTCAGCGTTTCGGCAGGAGCACCGCCTTGTGGTATACCGGAAGATCGAAGCGTACGAGCGCCCGGATGAAACGTCCCGGGCTTCGGCAGCCCCATTTGCTCGGTGGCTTCGACAAACTTCACGGTGGCGTCAGTCTGGGGCTTTAGGTCGGGGGTGAGGCGGGGGGCTTCGATGATGTACGTGTATTGGCTTCGTTCCAAGGCCTCGGCGGTTTTTTCCACCTCGTCGACGGTATCCTTGACCCGGTCGTAGATCTCGGTGTGCCGTTCGGCGTTGTCGACCTGGCCGGTGCGGCGGTAGAGGGTGATGAGCTGGTATTGCGTGCTCGGGTCGGTGGTGTCGAGCTCGGCCTTTTTGAGGAATGCCGCGATCGCGTCCTCGTAGCGCTGGAGGAACTTGTAGCAGACGCCGAGGTTGTAGTAGGCCCCGCGGCATTCGGGATTCTTCTTGATGACGTATTCCAGGCGCTCGGCCGCTTTCTCGTATTCGCCCTGGCGCTTGAAGATGATGCCCTCGATGTACGGCACGGCCAGCAGATCGGGATCGTGCTCTTTCGCCTTGGTCAGGGCCGCCAGCGACTCCTCATACTCCTGTGCCCGCATCAAGATCAGGCCAAGGTTGAAATAATCTGTGGCCGAATCCGGCGCCAGTTCGATGCACTTGCGGAACTCCCCGGCCGCGTCGGTGAAGTTGTCGTTCTCGTAGTAGGCCTTGCCGATCAGCCGCCGCGAATCCAACTCCGCCGCGGTTTTCGCGTCGGGGGATTCCGCCAACGCGAGAGCAGGAGATACCAGCTCGATCGCAAACACGAACAACAGCATCACCGCCACCGGTATGGACGAGGCAAGATTAATGTAAAAGGCGTTCACACCTCGCTGCACATCACAGCTTGAGCGTGCCTTGTCCAAAAGATGCCAAGGGGTGGCATGGGCAGGGCTTTGGACCTGCCCGTGCTGCTTCCGGCACCTTAGTACGCTCTCCCTGGCGGGTGTTTTGTGGCCCTGCACGGGCAGACCTGAAGGT
>CP070718.1:3193920-3224931 GCA_020350565.1 Phycisphaerales bacterium | reverse complement strand
CGTTGCCCAAGGCCTCGACCGCGTAGACCGGGCCGGTCTCGCCCAGCGTGATCACGTTGCCGAATACCTGATCGACGGTGAACGTGTAGGCGTTCGCCTCACCTGAACTCGGATTGGTGGTCAGCGTAATGGTGACGTGAGCAAGCACGACCGCCGTGTGGCCGATGTCCTCAACCACCGGACCCGTCGGGAACGGAGCAACCGTCCCGGCGTTGTTGATCGTGTCCTGGGCACCGCCGATCTGCACCAGGTCCCCGCCGACGTGCGTACCGCCGAATCCGGCCGGGTTAGCCAGACCCCAGTTCGGAACGAACGGACCCATGTCCGGCCCCGCGGTCACCACGACGTCGGTGGTGCTCAGATCAACCGGAGCGCCGTTCACAGCGAGATTGAGGTCGAAGCCGATGGCCGCCAGACCCTCATTATTCGTGTCCGTCAGTTGCCCGATGATGTCAAACTCCAGCACCGCCGGGTACCGCTCCAACCAGCAACTCGTCATCTCGGTCGTAATGGTGATGTCCGTTGCCATCGCCGGAGAGGCAATCAGCGCCACAACAGCTAACAGAACCAGCTTTTTCATCCCTTTTCTCCTTCTTCTCGGTGTTTCCGATCAACTGTCCTGTTCGTCACCCGGGACTTGCCCCGGGAAACTCCCCCTATTCTACCAATTCGTCGCCTCTAATCAAAGAGCCTAAGAAAGCGACACAGCCGCGAGACCCCGGTCCCGAAAGACCGCAAATCTCCCTCAACGGAAGAGTCGGCGGACTCGGCGGGCGGCGCGAACGTTTTTCCGAGTTTTCCCGCGCCGATTATCCCCCCGGATAGCCCGCAGATCGGCCGGGAGGGGGGAGGAGACGTTAGACTCTGACTTTATCAGCCGGTCAGCATCGACGGCCTGACGCCGCGCGGAATGCCTGCCACGCGCAAACAAGAAGCCTGCGATTCCCATTCGGAAAACCGCAGGCTTCCAGGTTTGCCTTGATTCCCACCGCCGTACTGGCCGGTGAGGCTCTCAAAGTCGGAAAATCCCTACGACTACTTCTTGCGACGCAGCAGCGCCAGACCACCGATCGCCAGCAGGGCCAGCGACGTGGGCTCCGGAATAAGCTGCTCGATCACAAACGGGTCGCTCTCGTACCAGAACAGCGGGGTGGGGTTGCTCCGGTCCACGTAGCCGTTCTCGAAGATGATCGCCCCGGCCAGGGCCGCCTGACCCGGAGTCTTCGTATCCGGACTCCCGCCGGTAATCACCTGTACTTCCGTCGTCGAATCCTGGACGAACAGCACCGGCTTCCGAGCGGAAATACCCTGTGGTTGCACGGTAGTCGGGCTCTCGAAGTACAGCTCGTCCACGCTCACACCCGTGCAGTGGATCGTGATGACATCCAGCACGTATGTGGCCGTGTTCCAATCGAACAGATCCGGGGGCATCTCCGCGGGCGCAGTCAGAAACGTCTGGGCATAGCCCAGGAGCGCATAACCCTGGACAGGTCCATCAAAGGTGATGGCCTGGGGGTCACCAATAGGCAGATCGCCCGTCTCATAAGGAGCCATGTCCCCAGGGAAGTCCCGATGGTCATCCCATAGGAATCCGGGATCGCCGGGGTTCAACACGCCGAGGATCTCGTAGTCCTCGCCATAGATGTCCCCCTCCGGCAGAATCTGGACCGTGTCCATGAAGATCTGCGCCTGACCGATATCCGGATCAGTGATCGGCGTGTAATAGTAGTTGTAATTCACCAGTCCCAGCGTCATGTAGATGTCCGCCGTCTCGGAGATGTTCAGGACTAGCGGATTATCCGGGCCATGGAGTGGCCCATCTGCCGCGCCCCCATGAAGTCCCAAGACGGCCGCGTTGGCGCTGGATGCGAGCAACCCGACCAAAGCCAATACTAGAAACTTCTTCATTCCTCAACTCCTCCTTCATTTAGACTCTGGAAACGGCATAAAGGATTCCGTTTCACACTATTCCTCAACTAACCCTTCCCCACATCGTACTCTTCACTTTGCGATGAAGAGCCTTGTCGACCAGAAGGGCTGATTGGCAAGCGACGCCGTTCCCCTCGGGTGTTTCCTTCGGCCGGATCCGCCGATGCTTGACAGTACGTTCAATTCACCACGGATCCGGCAGCTTTCAGGATTGTGAGGCTTGTGCTTGCGATCCTCTTACCCTACGACGCGTTCCAAGCCTCCCGGCCGGCAATTCCTCAAAGTCAGTTGCTTCTCTTTACCGTCACCTCCTTCGGCCGTGCCGCTCAACCTGTACTGCCGAACACGTGGGTCACCGGTTGCTCCTGACAATACGCTCAAGTGCTCCGGTTTCCCCCATCGGAAACTCATCGCAGGTCGAGCTTCTCACTTCCGGATCATCTCGCCCGACAAGACATCAAAGACGTCTCGCCGAACGGCTCGTAACCTGCACGGTCATAAACGATCTGGATCCGCGCCGCAAACTCGCGTTTGACCCAGCTTATCTCTCCAACCGTCTAGCGCTTCCCTCCCCGCGGGTTGAGTCCTGAGGCGGGGCAATGCAAGGGTAGCTTTTTCCTCCGACTAGGCCGCTCTAGAGTATCAGGGCCGGGCGGCCATGTCAACCTGCAGCGAAGAAGAAACACCCCCAGACTGGCATCCCGCTCCCTTACCCTGGACGCCCAATTCTAGGCGCGGGGGGTCGCAAAACTCAAGGCCTGCAGACGGCACAGCGATCAGGCCAAAGCGGCCGTGGATTTCGCTGGAAGCAGAGCCGCTACTATCGGCCGCCGATGCAAAAGCCCTCGAGGCCACGCCCGGTCCTGAGAGGCCCTCCACACGGGAAAAAAAGCCGCCGCAAAGACCCATGCGCCCACCACCAGTGCAATAACGGCGTTCAGGCTTCAACGAACCCCGCTCTTACCCCATACCTGGAGCCCGCGCTTACAGTCTTACTGATCGCGAAAGGGCTGATGCCGCTCGTACATTTTCAGGCGGGATTCGATCTTCTTTGCCAGTTCCTCAGCCTGAGTCTGCCGAGCAAGGGCCAGTGCTCGCCGCGCCGTCTCGATCGCCTCGTCAAAGCGTCCCACCTCGGCGTTGGCTGCCGCCAGCGTATCCAGCACACCGGCATTCCCCCCGTCGGTCGCCAGATTGGCTTGCTCTGCCAGCCGGAGGGCCTCGCCGCCGTCACGCAACGACTGGTCCGGCGAGGTCGCCAGGTGCCAGGCCAAGTCATTCGCGACGGCCCAATCTTCCGGAAGACGCTCATAGGCCTCGCGCAGAAGCTCGATGGCATCCGCTCGGCGCCCCGAGCGACTCAACAGCAGCGCGACTTCGCCGTAAAGCGGACCGTTATCCAGCGCTGACTCCAGCAGTTCCTGGCCAGTCTCCAACGCCTTTCCCTGCCGACCATGGGCCTGCAAGGCTCGCACGTAGGTCAACCCGACCTGCACATCGCCTGGCCGCATGTCCAGCGCGCGTTCGAGGATGTCGAAGGCCTCATCGGTCCGGCCGGCCTGAAGCAAGGTCCGCCCCAACTCGAGGCGAAGCTCCATGTTCTCCGGATCCAGATCGATCGTGCGAAACAGATTCTCGCACGCTTTGGCCAAGTCACCCTTCTGCCTGTAGCACTGAGCCAGCCGGTGATAGGAGACCACGTCCCGGGGGTCGGAGTCGATCAGTGCTTCGAAATGCCGCTGGGCCTCTTCGACCCTGCCCAGGTTATAGAGCACGACGCCGAGAGTCGACCTGGTCTGCGCGATGTCTGATCCGAACTCGACGGCTTTTTGCAGCTTCTCCGCGGCTTCCGGCAGCCGACCGAGATTGAACAGCGCACGGCCCCAGGGGAAAAGAATGTCCGGGTTCTCGGGATCCAGCATATCCGCAGCAGCAAACTCCCTGAGCGATTGCTCAATCGTCTCAGGAGTCTCCGCTGTCGTGTTGAGCAAGAGTGCCAGGCCCAGGTGCGCCCTCGCGTACTCCGGATTGATCTCGATCGCCCGGCGGTACTCCTTCTCGGCCTCCACCGCATAATCACCTCCCAAAAGAGCGCAAACGGAGGCAAGCTGAATGTGCACCCCGCTGGACTGCGATCCTAGCTCGATGGCCTTTTTGAAGATGTCAATCGCTTCGTGGTGACGACCAAGCTGAGCAAGAGTCTCCGCAAGCTGATGCGCCACCATGGTGGACGCAGGCTCCATTTCGAACAGCTTCTCATAACACGCTACGGCCTCTTCGAGTTGATTAGACCGTCGTTTTTCGCCGGCCCGATTCACGAGTATGAAAGCTTCCGTGTGATCGTGGGGGTCTTTGCCTACCGGTTCGAAGTCGTCGATTTCGTCGCCTTCCATCCCTTCGTCTTCTACGTTACCGACTCCGAAATACCCGATCGCTTCCAATTGCTTGAGTTGGGCCTCGCTGGCGCGGCTGGGTGTGGATCTCCCGGCAGGCGGGCGAGGCGACTGAACGATTATGTCTCGGAGGAGCTGCTTCATCCCTTCCACCCGCATGGGCTGTTGGCCGGCGAGGTTGTTCAGCTCGTGTGGGTCCTCAGCTGTGTTGTAGAGGCGCGGCTGGGGGGCATGGATGTATTTCCATCCCTGATCGCGAACGAATCGCAACGCCGAGTAATCAAGCGTGAACGTCGGGTTAAGCGTGTCGGCATAGGTCGGCAGCTCCAGGTCCAGGTGCGGAGCCGCAAGAAGCGGCAGGAGGCTTTTACCCTGCATCTGTTTACTCGGCTCGAGATCAACGTAGTCGACGATCGTCGACATGATGTCGATCAGCCGTACCTGCGATTCCACCACCTGACCAGCGGGAACGTCCGCGCCCCACATGATCAGAGGAACGTGCTGAGTCGTATCCCACAAGAAGTACTGGTGTGCTTCCTCGCCGTGTTCGCCAAGGCCCTCCCCGTGGTCGGACACGAGGATAACGAGGGTGTTTTCCTCCAGGCCAAGGCGTCGAACCTCATCCACAAGGATGCCGAACTGGTGATCGAAATAGGCGATCTCGCCGAGATACTTGTCCTCATACTGCGAGAGGAACGGCTCCGGCGAACGATAGGGCAGATGCGGATCGTAATAATGCAGAAAAATGAAGAACGGTCCGTCGCGGTTCTGGCGCAACAGACGGATGCCGTGAAGGGTAATGTCTTCTGCCTTACGCTCAGGTATGGGCTCCTTCCCGGCTCGTTGCACCTCCTCATTCAATGACTTGACGTCCTGGTATGTGTCGAATCCCTGGTCCAGTTTGTGTTCCCTGTCGAGAACGACCGTGGCGACCTGGGCGTGCGTCGCATGGCCGGCTTTCTTGAAGATCTCCGCTAACGTGACGTTTTCATCCGCAACCTGGTATGAGCCGTTGTTTCGCACACCGTGGACGTACTGATACGAACCGGTCAGAAGGGAAGCGTGTGAGACGAGGGTCAAAGGTGCGGCCGAAATGCATTGGGCGAATCGCGTCCCCTCGCGGGCCATCCGATCGATGTTCGGCGTCTTGATGGTGGGATGGCCGTAACAGGCGATCTTGTCCGCCCGGGTGGTATCCACGGACACAAGCAGGACATTTCGCCCGGTCCCGCCGATTTTGGCCGCAGCCTTCAGGGCACCGGCCAGGTCCAGAGACCTCCCCCCGCCGCCACCCCGTGCCTTCTCCTCCCTTCGGCATGCCCCGGTCAGCAGAATCATGCCCACCAGGAGCAGAGCACAGGAGCGAATCACACGCGCTTCATGCGTAACGCCGCGTTGAGAACATGAAACACGCCGCCAGGTACTCGGCATGGTTTCTCTCCAAAACGTATGTTCACAGTCGCTCAGGCGGTCTCCGGACCCGGTCCTGTTCTCGACAGCACGCTTTGATACGCCGATAACTGTGTGATCGATCGCGTGAACACCTGAGATTATCCCCCGCTTGGCGATTCTTCAAGGGAAGTGGCAAAGACCCCCGTGAAAGCCACAGGCCGGCGTTTCCGCAGCAAAGGACGACCTTGCCCTTCGGATCGAATCAGGGCCATTGGGGGCGGTCGCGCGGCGTGTAGACAGCGCCATAGATCCGAGGATAATCAGGTTTTTGCGATACCCGGCTCACGTAAAGTGGGCACGGCGGAACAGATTCATCCTTATCGGACAGGAATAATGGCCAGAAAGAAGTTGGGCGTCGCTTTCGCGATGTCGTGCCTATTCGCCGCAGCCGCACTTGGAACCGATTCAACAGGGCCCGCTTCGGTCGCTGAGCACCCGATCCTCAAGGTGATGTCAGACGAGCTGGCCTACACGATGGAGAACCTCGTCTCTCCGGATGGTACCCGGCCCTACTACCTCGGCTACACGGTGTACGACGAGACCAGGGTCATTATCGACGCGACGCTGGGCGCCCTTCGGCGAGACGATCGCACGGAGACGCGCGACTTGAACATCGATTTGCGCGTCGGCGATTACAGGCTGGACAACACCCATCAGCTACGAGGCGGCGGGGCGCGGCGTTACCGGAGAAGCGGCAACGTTTCGTTGTCCATAGAGTTAGAGCCGGACTCGATCCGCCACGCAATATGGTACGGCACAGACAGGGAGTTCAAGCGCGCCGCCAAACGTCTGGCCCAGGTCAAGACCAACCTTAAGGTCAAGGTCGAGGAAGAAGACCAGTCCAACGACTTCACTCGTGAGGAGTCGAACATCTACCTGCAACCTCCGGCCACGCTGAGCTTTGACCACAACACATGGCGGGAACGCACACGGCGCCTCTCCGCGGTCGCCCGGGATTTCCCACTGATCTATGCGTCGAGCGTCACTCTGGGAGCCTACGTAGGCAACCGCTACATGGTGACAAGCGAAGGCACCAAGCTCCAGACTCACGACACGCGCTTCAGAATCACCTTGCAGGCGAGCACCAAGGCCGAAGACGGCATGGACCTGGGCCAGTCGTTCGACTTCAACACCGCCACCGAGGACCGCTTGCCCAGTGAAGAGGAGATCAAGGAGGCGTTTTTGCAGGTCATCAAGCAGGTGCTCGCATTGCGCGAGGCGCCGCTCGTGGAGCCGTATGCCGGACCGGCTATCCTGCGCAACCGGGCGAGCGGCGTGTTCTTCCACGAGATCTTCGGACACCGGATCGAAGGGCACCGACAAAAGGACGTCACGGAAGGGCAGACCTACACCAAGAAAATCGGCGAACAGGTGCTCCCCGAGTTCGTCAGCGTGCACTCGGACCCGAGCACCCGAACGATCGGCGATATCGACCTTCGCGGCTATTACCTGTATGACGACGAAGGCGTGAAGGCAAGAGACGTGACACTCGTAGAAAACGGCGTGCTGAAGACGTTCTTGTTGTCGCGAAGCCCGGTACAGGGATTCACTCACTCCAACGGGCACGGGCGACGGGCGTCGGGCTTCGCGCCGGCGGGACGTCAGTCGAACCTCATGGTTCGATCGTCAAAGGCCGTGCCTTTCGAGCAGCTTCGTGAGCTGCTTATCGAGGAATGCAAGCGCCAGGATAAGCCGTACGGTCTGTTATTCGAGGACATCTCGGGCGGCTTCACGCAAACCGGCCGCCGGGGGCCGCAGACCTTCAAGGTCCTTCCGATCGTCGTTTACCGCGTGTACGTCGACGGCAGACCTGATGAGCTCATTCGTGGTGCGGACATCGTGGGTACACCGCTGACCTGTTTCGAGAAAATCATCGCCACCGGAGATGACGTTGGGGTATTCAACGGCTCCTGTGGTGCTGAATCGGGGTGGGTTCCCGTTTCCGCCGTTTCCCCCAGCATCCTGGTCTCCACCATCGAGATCGAGAAGCGACAGCGAGCACAGAGCCGCCCACCGATCCTGCCTTCACCACTAACGTCCGAACCATGATGTCGGATTGACCGCAGCGCGCAGCCGTTTTTGAGAGGCACGCTTTCCGAGGAGAATCAATGCGATGAATCGCCGAACCGTGATCGTGCTGAATTGCCTCTTACCGGTCCTGGTCCCCTTGGCAGCCGCCTGGGCCCAGGAGAATCGCGCCGAAGAAGACGTACTCATGCGCGCGCTCGTTGACGAGCTCGAGAGATCCACGAAGAACCTGGTCCTGGAGGACCTGGGACGGCCATACTTCATTCAGTATTCGGCCAAGGACACCCACGGCGCCAGGATCACCGCCGAGTATGGCGGAGTAACGGCGGAGCGGGACAACCGCCGCCGAAGCCTTTCCACACGCGTTCGCGTCGGCTCGTATGAACTGGACAACACCAACACGGAGCGGGGCGGCGGCGGCGCCTGGCTGCCCATCGAAAACGACTACAAGGCGATCCGGCAAGCCATCTGGCTCACGACGGATGCGGATTACAAACGCGCCGTCGAGACTCTCACCTGGAAGAAGGCCTACCTGCAGACCAAGCAAAAGGACGAAGAGCGTCCGGACGATTTCTCCAAGGTGGAGCTGGTTCAGCACATGGATCCACCCGCGGAGCTGACCTTTGACCGACAGAAATGGAAGCAGGCGGTCAAGGAGCTCTCCGCGCGATTCAAGCAGCACCCCGACATCCAACAGTCTTCCGTCACCTTCGGTATCGGATGGGGCAACTTCTACCTGGTCAACTCCGAAGGCACGCGGTTGCGCCGTGCGGACACAGGTGTCGACCTCCGTGCGTACGCAAGTCTTCAGGCGAAGGACGGGATGTATCTCGCAGACTCTCTGACCTACGTTGCGGATCGCCCGGAGAACCTGCCCTCCATCGAGAAGATTCTGGCGGACATCGACCAGTTATGCGAGCGCCTGGTGATCATGAGCGAGGCCGAAATCCTCGAGCACTACACCGGTCCCATCTTGTTCTCCGCACCGGCGGCATGCATCGTGTTTAAATCGATGTTGGCAGAGCAGCTCTGCGCCAGACCGCTCCCGCTCATGGGCCGTTCCTGGCCCGAGGAGAGCATGGAGCGCAAGATCGAGCGTCGCATCCTGCCGCGTACGTTCACCGTCTATGATGATCCAACCGTGGAACGCTTCAAGGACACTCTCCTCGTAGGCAACTACAAGTTCGACGACGAGGCCGTTCCCGCCCGCAGGGTGACGTTGGTTGAAGGCGGCACATTGAAGACCTTGCTGGCCAGCCGCGCTCCCACCAGGAAGATCAAAGCATCCACCGGTCACGGCCGCTCCGGCGGATACGGTGATGCAGAGTCAACCATCGCGTGCCTGTTCTTCTCAGATGAAGCCGGCCTTCCTGAAGACGAACTCAGGGAGGAATTCGTTCAGGCGGTTCAGGACGAGGGGCTGGAGTTCGGCATTCGCGTTGACGCCTTGGAGGATGGGGGATCCGGCTATCTGGGCGACCCCATTCGAGCCTACAAAGTGTACGCGGCCGACGGACATGAGGAGCCGATCCGTGGCGTCGAGTTCCTTCCCGTGGAGGTGCGGGCGCTGCGACGGCTCCTGGCTGCAGGAAAGAATCAGCACGTGCACAGCGATCCGGCGGTGCCCGCCAGCATCGCCGCCCCGTCGATCCTCTTCGAGGAATTGGAGCTCACCAAAATCGAGGAAGAATGGGACAAGCTGCCAATCCTCAAAGCCCCGGCGATACGCGAGTAACTCAGCAACCGAAACAGACTTACAACTTCAGACCGACTTGGCCGGTCACCGGCTTGGGTCTTCTTGACCGCTCAGCCCGCCGTCACGGGCGCCACTTCAGGCATCGCGCCGGTTGACGCGGTTTCACGTTTGACACACTCGGGCGTTCAGGACCCGCTAAAGGGCAAGTCTGGTACAGCCTTAGGACGCCCCGACGGTTCTTGTCCTGAGAACGGAGCGCAGAATCTGCGCTTGCGGCATCCTGAAGCCGTTTTTCCGGGTCGGTCAGCGTCGGCGGCAAAACCTGACATACGCACTCCTTTCTGCTATCATTTCAACAGGTGCAGTACCCATGGCAACGATACCCGAGACCAGAACGGACATGGACGACCGGGCAACGCTCGAGCAGAAGCACGAGCGTCTGCAGCAGGCGATTCGCGACCTTGGCAGCGTTGTCGTGGCCTTCAGCGCGGGCGTGGACTCAACGCTGGTTCTGAAGGTTGCGGTCGACGCGCTCGGCCCGGAGAACGTGGTCGCGGCCACCAGCAACAGTGCGAGCGTGCCGAGTGAGGATCTGACGCACGCCCGGCTCATCACCGAGGCCCTCCGCGTCGAGCATGTCGAGATCACCACGGATGAGTTTGAGAACGGGGATTACCTGGCCAATCCCACCAATCGCTGCTACCACTGCAAGACGGCCCTTTATGACCGTCTGGCGAGGCTGCTGCAGGAACGAGGCATCAAGGCGATTATCAACGGGGCAAACGCCGACGATTATTTCGACTTTCGGCCCGGCCTACAGGCGGCGAAGGAGTACGCCGTCCGGGCGCCGGCAGCCGAAGCGGGGCTCACCAAGGCCGATATCCGCTGTTTGTCCCAGAAACTCGGCCTGCCGACCCACGACATGCCGGCCAGCCCCTGCCTTTCCAGCCGGGTCCCTTACGGCGAGGCCATTACGCCCGAGAAGCTGCGGATGATCGAGGAGGCCGAACGATACCTCCACGGCCTGGGCATCCGTGAGTGCCGCGTTCGCCATCACGACATGCTCGCCCGTATCGAGGTCCCTCCACAGAGCTTCTCCCAGTTGATCCAAGCCGACCGAGTCCGCGAGTTGCTCCGACATTTTCGGACCTTAGGGTACCACTACATTACGCTCGACCTTCAGGGCTTTCGAAGTGGGAGCCTGAACGAGGTCATCACCATCGGGGGGCAGGGGCCGACGCACGGATGAGTGCGTTTCCCCGCCGGACGCGCTCGGTCGTGTTCCCACAATAGGCCAAGGCCCTTCTGCCCCGGAACCAACCGACGAGAGACCGTTTCCCTTCCGCAGGGTGCGGCCGCGCCCGCCCATATCGTGATGTATACTTAACGTAATGCCGCCGCGAGCAGGCAGCACAGGCCGCAAGGGCACGGGGGCAACTACGGTCCTGCCGGCCATAGCACCGACCTTCATGGGTAGTCAGACCGCAGCCCCCCGTGTGGCGCGGGAATCTTGAAGCGCCTTAGCGCGGTGGAACGCCATCATGTTCTAGTCACAGATGAGGACACGCCCATCATGATCGCCATAGAGACAGTACGCGAGCTTCTGGCAAGACACGGTACCGTCAGACCACAGCACAAATCCGAGTGGTCCGGCCCATTCAAGCTGCCCGGTGCGCTCGTGGAGTACTACGGTTCCGTGGGACCTGTCGACATCACCATCCCCGGCTATGGCGACCCGTTTTTTCTGCCCAGCCTGGAAAGCTTGTGGGAATACCAAGGTGGTTACCGTTACAACGTGTTGACCGATGAGCCGGACCCCGAGTGGCAGAAGGACTGGCTCGTCATCGCCGACCGCGGCGGCGACCCATTCATCTTCTCGCGCTCTTCAGAAGAAATCCTCTTTGATTACCACGGCGAAGGGGACTGGGACCCGGTCGATCTCTTCACGGACGTCGAAACGATGGCCGCCAGCCTGGCGATCATCGGCGACATCGTTCGCCACGCCGGGGCGGACCTGTGCGACGCATCGGGCAAGATCAATCCGGAATACTATCAGGAGGCGTTGGCCCGTCTGAGCGAAGTGCTGCTCACCCGATCTGCGGCCGAGTCTTGCCTGGCCGACCTGGGCTGGGGATAGACCGTTCATTCCGCGCCCGCAAGGTGATGGGGGCACCCTCGCTGCACGTCACGTTGATCCGTCGCCGTTACATGCCTTTGCTTGTTTCCCACTCGTGTTTCGTTAGGTTAAGGTGCCTCATACGAGGATATGAGCCGCTCGGGTTCATGCTTCCAGCAGGCAGTAAACGCAACGAGACGGGCAATCATGAGACCGCCCGACGGTAACGGCAGCACAGGCCACCTCTGGATCGAGGAGGGTGACAAGCGCGTGGGCATGGTGGCTGAAGTGGCGCCCGTTATCCCTGTCACCAAGACCTACAGTTTTGCCGTGCCAGAGTCGATGGAGGCCCGCCTGGCTACCGGGCAGCGCGTCACGGTTCCTGTCGGAAAGCGAGGGCGTTGCATCCCGGCCTTTGTTGTCCAAATCGACCGTCGACCCTGGGATTCGACGCTGAGACCCATCGAATCACTCGTCGACCGCGAAAGCTACCTGACCGAAGAACTCATCGAACTCGGGCACTTGATTTCGCGCTATTACTGCTGCCCCCTGGGTTGGACGTTAAAGGCCATGACTCCTGAGGCCGTGCGGCAGCAGCGCGGACTCCGCACCGTGCGATGCGCCAAGTTGAGTAAGAGCTTGGAGGAGATTCGCATCTCGGCCAAGAGACTGAGCACAAAAAGACAAAGGTTGCTCGAAAGGCTCGAGTCGGCCGGCGAGCCGCTCGAAGTGCGGTCGTTGCTGTCGGATGTCGGTGCTTCGGAGTCGTTATTGCGTGCGGTTGTTTCGGCGGGCTGGGTTGAGATTGTCACGCGCAAGGAGGTCCCTGAAGAAGTATTTTCATCCGTCCCCCGCGTCGAACCGGATTTCGAGCTCAATGCGGATCAAAAATCGGCGCTCGGGCAAGTCACCAGCGCCATCGAAGCCGGCGAGTTCTCAGCAACGCTCCTTTACGGTGTCAGCGGTTCCGGTAAGACGGAAATCTATATCCGCGCGATGCAGCGGGTGGTCGCGGCCGGCAACCAGGCCATCCTGCTCGTACCCGAGATCGTGCTCACAACTCAACTCGTTCAACGACTCTCCTCCCGCTTCGAGCGAGTGGCCGTCAGCCACAGTGGGCTGACCGACGCCCAGCGATCCGTCATCTGGCGGCAGGTGGCGTCGGGCGAAAAGCAAGTGGTCATCGGCACGCGCAGCGCGGTCTTCGCTCCGTGCAGAAACCTCGGTCTCATTTGCGTGGATGAGGAACAGGAGACCAGCTACAAGAACCTGCAAGCGCCGCGATTTCACGTTCGCGATGTGGCGATCATGCGCGCGCACCGGCTGGGCATCCCGGTGGTTCTCGGCTCGGCCACCGCTTCCGTGGAGACCTGGTACAACTGCACGCATCGCCCCGAGTTCCGGCGGGCCGTATTGCCCAAGCGCGTCAAGGACCTGCCACTGCCCAAAGTCACGATCGTCGACATGCGCGAGGAATACCGCCGTCAGCGCCGCCAAGTCTTGCTTTCCGATTTGATGGTCAGGCAGCTTAGCGAGACGCTCGAGCAGGCTGAGCAGGCCGTACTCCTCCTCAATCGTCGAGGATTCGCCAGTCGGGTTTACTGCCCCTCCTGCGGAACGCTGCTACGCTGCCCGAACTGCACGACCTTTCTGGTGGTTCACACGACCACGGGCGAGTCGGCCTGCCACCACTGCCATACGAGGATTCCCACGCCGAGCGTGTGCCCGGTGATGGGATGCGGTGGGCGACTCGTCCATCTCAAGTCCGGAACGCAACGAGTTGAAGACGTCGTTTCACAGGTGTTTCCCGACGCCTCCGTTCGCCGCGTCGATAGTGACACGATGCGGCACCGCTCTCATTATCAGCAGGTAGTCAATGACTTCGAGTCACGAAAGATCGACATCCTCGTGGGCACGCAGATGATCGCGAAGGGGCTGGACTTTCCCCATGTCACGTTTGTCGGCGTGGTTGACGCGGACGTTGGCGCGGGTGCAGTCGACTTCAGAGCCCAGGAGTCGCTCTTCCAACTGATGACGCAGGTCGCCGGCCGCGCAGGGCGCGCGGACAGCCCCGGGCGGGTCGTCGTCCAAACCATGGCGCCGGATATGCCCGGGCTCCGCTTCGCGGTCAAACATGATTACGATTCCTTCGTGCAGGCCGAACTGGCCGCGCGTAAGCGTGCCGGCTTGCCGCCTTATCGCCGCATAGCCCGCCTCGTGGTCACACGTGACCGGGAAGAAACCGTGCGAGGGGAAGGCCAAGCCCTTGCCCAATGGCTTCGCGCGTTCATTTTGGCGCGCGCCCACCAGCATACGGAAGTCTGGGGGCCACACCCGTGTCCCCTGGCTCGCTTGCGGGGCCGGTATCGCTACGATGTGCTCCTTCTCTCACCAAGCCCTTCGATTATGCAGGAGATCCTTTTGCAGATGCGCAGCGCAAGCGAGCTTGGCCGGATCGTCCGCCGCATCACGATCGACGTCGATCCGGTATCGATGAGTTGACTCGAAAGGCAAAGCAGGCAAGAGGCAACAGGCAACTGAGTGTATGCCGCCGATGCATCGCCAGTGCGAATCAGACATCGCACGCCACTGCTCTGCGAGCAGTCCGGATTTACGGTTGGGTGCCACTGCTCTGCGAGCAGTGCATGCGCTGTTCCAAGGTGGCTATTCCCTTTGCGCCAATGTCACGGGATCAGAACACTGTTCGGATTCGATGAGTTGAAGCAGGGACTGGACCTGCTCAACAAGTCTGCCCGCTGACGCATCGCTCGATATGGAGACCTCGGCATCTGGGGAATCTGCATCGGCTTCCTCCGCCCGACAAGCCGTGTTAGCCTCGCTGATCAGATTGCGCACGTCGAAGAGGCTTTCCCGGCTGCTGATCAACAGGCGCTCAAGGCGTGCGGCGCGCTTTTCGTAGGGAGTCTCCTGATCGTCCGGCACAATCTCCAGGACCGGTGGTTGCCCCTCTTCTACCATCTGCCCCGCCCTTGCAAAGTTTACGAAGCTCTGCTCGGCCCGGTGGAGTACACGGCGGAGAACGGCCGTCAGGCGACTGGTGCGCTGCGACTGAGCGATCAGCTCACTGTAGGCTCGTTTGATCTGTTGCTCGACTCGCTCGCTCTGCTGCGAGGCATGCCCGACGCGCTGAATGATTGCCTTGGACTCGTTCAGAATGTCTCCGAAGAGCTGGTGAAGCCGATTGACGTGCTGCTCACGCTCTTCGAGGTCGTCCGCAATTCCCCTCGCCTGTTTGAGCATTTCACGAGTTTCAGAGGCGAGGCCCCGGAGATCCTCTTTCACGCTGATGATCTCGGCGCATTTATCACGGCTCTCGGCCCCTTCGCGCTCGAGAGACTCAATCCGCCGGACGCAATCCTGGACGGCGCTGCTGATCGCACGTTTGAAGGTGGAAAGCTGCTCGATGGCCTGAGGCGGCACGTCGGGCTCAGGCACCGGTCCCGTTCGCGCACTTTCTGCGGTCGAGGCCCGCCGCTCGAGTTTGTCGCCTTCGACACGATCCGTGGAGATCATCACGCGGACTTGTGCGTCCGGAGTTCTTGCGACCTTCTTGCCCGGAGTGCCGTCGAGCTGCTTTTCGGGAGTGCTCGCCCCACCTCTCACCGCCGTCTCCGGTTCTACCTCAGTCTCACCGATCACCATCATCGAGGCAAAAGTGGAATCGACGAACTCACCATCAACCGTTTCGCGATCCACCGAATAAGCGCTGAGCATGGTGTTATCGCAGATGGTGTTGACCAGACGTGGCAGCCCCTGCGAATGTTCGAAGATACGATCGATGGCACACGGGGTGAAGATGTCGCGTTCACCCGCCCCGCCCACGGCCAGCCGGTGCTTAATGTATCCTTCGGTGAGTTCGCGGCTGAGTGGCGGTAAATGGAAGCTACGAAAAACACGCTGGCGCAGTTGCCGCAACTGCGGTTTCTGAAACGTCCGCCTCAGTTCAGGCTGCCCGAGAATCGCGATCTGCAGAAGCTTGGCATCGTCGGCCTCGAGATTGCCTATCATACGCAATTGCTCGAACGCCTCGACGGACAGGCTCTGCGCCTCATCCAGCACCAGTACAACGGCCGTATTCTGCGCGAACTTGGCCAGCAGAAAGTCGTGCAGCGTGCGCACCATGTGCGCGTTGCTGGTGTCCGGCGTAAAGGGCAGCTCGAACTCGGCGAGGACCGACTCCATCAGGTCTGCGGGGCCCCTGGTGGCGTGGTTGATGTTGGCAAACGCGACTTGCGTGCCGAAATGCTTGAGCATCATACGCGAGACCAGCGTCTTACCCGTGCCCACCTCGCCCGTCAGGAGAACGAAGCCCTTCCGTCCGTTCACCGCGTAGATCAGAGATGCCAGGGCCTCTTCGTGATCGGGCGTGGAATAGAAATAGCGCGGATCGGGCGTGTTATTGAAGGGTAGCTCGGCCAGGCCGAAAAATTCAGCATACATCAAGCTTACTCACGCGGCGCGGACGTAGACACCGGGGAGGACCGGGTACCATGCTCCCTGGAATATCGGTCCCTGCCATGTACCGCTTAAGCTAGCCAGGCCCCCTTCAAAGCCCCGTACGTGACGGCTCACCTTTCTCATTCGCTCGCTTCCGGGTCGTGGTTATCGGGCTTCGATCCGAGCGGACGTTCCAAGTTATTATGAGACAATGCGATCTTTTTCCCTCGCGTCCGCTTAAACCACTTGATCGAGATTCAGCAAAAACTCCCGTAACCCGATAAATCCGGCACAAGGGTCCCTGTTTTCAGCAGCCCTTTGGGCTTGAAGATGGACGCCGCACGCACCGAGGAACGGCTGGGGTCGGGAGACGTTTTATGACCGCGGCGCAACACAGATACAAAATCCTGCTCTTGCCCGCTTTGCTGGTCGGCTTGAGCAGCATCGGCTGCGCCCCCAAGAACGCCGATATGTTGCATTTCCTTCGGGAGCACGAGCACGAGGTGTCAGCCATCGACTACCGCGTCGGCATACCGGACGCGATCGCCATCGGCGCACCGCGGATGCTCGAGATCGACGGCGAAGCTCAGCGCATCCAGCCGGACGGAAAGATCAATCTCAAGCTACTCGGCGAAGTAAAGGTCGTGGGCATGACGGTCAAGGAGATCGCCGCCAAGCTCGAAGTTCTGATGAGCCGCTACTACGTTGACCCGAAAGTCAGCGTCCGTGTGGTCTCCTACGCCAGCAAGAAGTACTACGTCTTCGGGCAGGCGGGGGCCGCGGGCCCCAAAGCGTACACCGGACGCGACACCTTGCTCGACGCGGTGCTGAATTCGGGTGTGAACTTCCTTTCCTGGACCAGCCGGGTAAAGGTCATCCGCCCCAGCAGGGACGGGAGCGAACCGCTCAAGCTGACGGTCAACGTCGACAGAATGATCAAGAAGGGTGATTGGAGCAAGAATATCCTGCTGGAGCCGGAAGACGCAGTGTACATCCCGCCGACGCCGTTCGCCTGGTTCGGGCAACGGTTGCGTGAGCTTATCTACCCGATTTCACCGGCTGTCGAGGCGTACACGGCCCCGGCCCAGGTCATCTACGCCAACGATGTGTATGACGACGAGTACCGAAACCGAGGATACTACCAGGGCGGGCGCCGGTGATAGCGCACGGGAAACGGAGAAGAAGCGGAAGGCTCGGCCGTAAGACCGCACGGAAGTACCGGGCGAAAAGCGTAACCCACCGCACTTGGAGACGAGTGGCCTAGGGTCGTCACGATATGGGCAGAATTTCCGATGCACTGAAACGGGCGGAGCAGGAGCGGCGCGCGGCGATGGCGGCCCCCGAGACGGAAGACCACCGCATGGGGTCGCACGTTGAGGAGCCCTTCAGCCCGGTCGACATTCCTATACCCATCGTCGGCGAGGAGGCGGACGAGGAGCCGCTTTCTTTGGTGCAGGGCCTGTCGGAAGCCCTCGTGCCCTACTACGATTCTTCCTCGCTCATCACCGAGCAATATCGGTCCCTGCGTACTCGGCTACTCAGCTCCAATCCGCAGTATGAGCATCGGGTTATCGCCGTCACCAGCGGCGCGCCCAGGGAAGGCAAATCCGTCACCACGCTCAACCTCGGCTGCATCCTCGCGGAAATCAGACATCTCAAGGTCCTGGTCGTTGACGGCGACTTCCGTCGCGGCTCCCTGGCCAGCATGTTGAATCAGCCCGGCCAGCCCGGCCTGGCCGAAGTCCTCAGCGGCGAGACGCCCTATGAGGGCGTTATTCGAAAGACGCCGATACCGAATTTGTATTTCATCCCCTCCGGCGACACGAAGAATCGATCCGCTGCGGAGCTGCTGACGGCGGCGAACGCCCGCCACGTTTTCAAACGGATGCACGATGACTTCCACTACGCCGTCGTGGACACGCCGCCGGCCACCACGGTCACCGACGTCGGCATCATCGGGCAGATGTGCAGCGGTGTCATCGTCATCGTGCGCATGAACCAGTCACATGAGGCCATCGCCAAGCGCGCGGTTCGTCTGCTTCAGGTCAACAACATTCCCATCATCGGCTGTCTCGTGATCGGCAGAGAGAGCCCCATGGGCCGGTACGGTTACAGCTACGACTACGGCTACTACTACAACCGCTATTACGACTATTACCGCAAGAAAGAATCCCCCGAAAAGTCCTGAGGCACGCCCCCTTTGGAAACGGGCGACGATCTCAAAACCCCTGTCACACGTGCCGATAAACATGTGGGGAGTGACCAACGGTGATCGAAGGACGCCTGATCATATGCCTGGCCAACTCGTGGGATTACGATCCGACGAGCAAGCACCAGATCATGCGCATCCTCGCCCGTCACAATGACATCATCTGGGTCAACTATCATGGGACGCGCAGACCCCAAACCAACGCCTCGGACCTGCGCGCGGGATTCGCAACCTTGCGCCGCGTCGCCGGAGGCCTAAAGCATATCAGTCCCTCGATGGTGCAGATCACTCCGCTCGTGATTCCCGGAGCCAGAAAGTCCATAGCCAGACGCCTTCATCGATGGATGCTGATCAAGCAGATTCGCCGCGCGGTCAAGGCGGTCCCCGGCGCTTGCGGCAAGCCACTTCAGGTCTGGAGCTTCGCCCCCGACGTGCCCTACCTGGTGGGGGCCTTCGGCGAGGAATGCTTTGTCTACTACTGCGTTGACGAATACACGCAGTTCAAGGGCTTTAACCAAAAGGCCATCATCCAGTCAGAGACGGAGCTTCTTGACCGAGCCGACGTGGCGATCGTCACGTCACAGGCGCTCTTGGAATCGAAGTGCCGCATTCGCCCGGATGCGGCGCTGGTCCGCCATGGCGTTGACTATGAGCATTTTGCGGCGGCATGGCAGAAGGAACTCGAAAGCCCCCAGGATGTGGCAGCGACCCAGGGGCCGATCTTCGGCTTCTTCGGACTCATCCATCATTGGATCGACCGCCGGCTGATTGCCGAAGTCGCCGAGCGCCTGCCGGAATATGCGTTCGTTCTGATCGGCGATTGCCGGGCGGACGTTTCAAGATTGGAAGCGTTGCCGAATGTCCACCTGTTGGGACGCAGGCCGTATGAATCGTTGCCCGCCTATTGTCGGGCGTTTACCGCCGGCCTGCTGCCGTTCGTCGAAGATCGGATGACCCGCTGCGTCAACCCGATTAAAATGTGCGAGTACCTGGCCGCCGGCTTGCCGGTGGTCTCGACCCCTCTCCCCGAGGCCGGTCTTTTCGAAGGGCCGATCCGGATCGCCGCTTCGCCTGACGCCTTTGTGGAAGCCTGCCGCGCAATCGTAGCAGAAACGAACGCAGCAAAGGCGTCTGAGAGACGCCAGCAGGCCCGCATGATTAGCGATACCGTCAAAATGCGAAGTTGGCATGCGACCGTCGAGAGAGTCTCCGATCTGGTGATGTCTTGCGTGCATGGGTCAGGGCGAATCCTCAAATCTTCCAGCGCCGCGATCAGAGAGAATCGACCCATCGAAACCGGAAGCCTGGCGCAGACCGCCCCTTGACGCTGACCGTACCGACGAAAAGGGTGTCGCAACAGTAAGCCGGCGGTGTCCGCTCTCGATGGCCGCATTCCCCCTGGCTCAAAGGATGGAATTGGCCTCGCCTTTCGAATCGACGACAGCAGGCTGGAGCGGGACTTGAACCACCGACGCCGTTGACATAGCATTCAGGCGCCGGCAAAGCAGACCGGCGAGGAGAACCAATGATGTCGAGCTTCCACGTCCGGATAGCGGCGATCCTGTGCATCGCAGGCACCCTGCTCGGCTGCGGCTCCTCCATCATGAATCCTCTGTCCCTGCCCAATCGTCTCTACGGCAAGGACGGTCAAGTCTTCTATCTCGACGATCTGGAGGACATCGCCAACGATCCGACCCTCACCGAAGAACAGAAGAAACAGGCCTTTCGCGATTTAGGCATCCAAGATGAGCGTCTCGTGGAAGCCCTGTTAGACCTGTGAGCATGGCGGTCCGGGCCGCGCTCCAACCTGTGTCCACCGAGTGGCTCAGCCCACCGATTGCTGAGGGAAAAGGTCTTCAGCGCCGGGCATCTCCATCCATGCTTAAGTGATTCACGAAAGGCCGATACGGGTTGTCGCTTGTCTTTTGTCATTTATTCCCTCCTCTCTCGGCGCTCCAGTTGACACGCCGAACCGCGGTCCTAGCATTGAATGGCACTGCGTCGAAACGTGTGAACCGAAGAGGCCGAAAACATGTTCACCGGCATCATCGAGGCTGTTGGCACGGTCACCAGTGTGACCGCACACTCCGGTGGGAAGCGACTGAGCATCGACGTCGGACCGATGGCCTCGGAAGCACGTCCAGGAGCCAGCGTCTGCGTCAGTGGCGTCTGCCTGACCGTGGCCGGCGTCCGGCCGCCGGTCCTCGAATTCGATGTCATCACCGAGACATTGAACAAGAGCACGCTGGGCGGGCTGGCGGCCGGCGACAACGTGAACCTGGAACGTTCGCTGCGCGCCGGCGATCGGATCGACGGTCACTTCGTGCAGGGCCATGTAGACGGCACTGCAACCGTAACCAGGGTCGTTTCCACGTCTGAGCAGTACGTGATCCATCTCAGGACCGAACCGCACCTCAGGCCTTACATTGTTCCCAAAGGATCCGTCGCCGTCGACGGTGTGTCGTTAACCATCGCCGGTGTCGAGGGCGATGTCTTTTCCGTAGCGCTGATTCCGACGACGCTTCGCGAAACCACTCTGCAGCAACTCACGGCGGGCGATCGCGTCAACGTCGAAACGGACATCATCGCCCGGACAATCGTTCATCAGCTTTCACGAATAGGCTCCTCCGACAAGGGCGTCAGCATGGAGATGTTGAAAGAGGCGGGTTACGCATGATCCATTCACGCTTGGCATCTGATACCGCTGGTGCAAACCGCGTCTGGAAGCCCACGATCGGGATCACCATGGGCGACCCGTGCGGCGTCGGTGCCGAGGTGACGGTCAAGGCCCTCGCGGATCCCTCGATCCGCAGCCTGGGACGGTTCATCATTTACGGCTTGGAGGAAATGCTTTACTACGCCGCGGACCGCGCGGAGGTTTCTCCATTCTGGTTTCGTAAACACTTCGAAGACATCGGTCCGATCGGCAGCGGCGTTCTGGTGGCCGACTTCGACGAGCAGACCGTATTCGATCCGACGGCTGCCAGGCCTACGTTGGAAGGTGGCCGGGCCTCTCTGCGCTTCCTGGATGCGGCCAGCGAGGCCGCCCGCCAGAGAATTATCGATGCAATCGTCACCGGCCCGATTCACAAGGTCAGTTGGCGGATGGCCGGCTGTCGCTTCCCCGGTCACACCGACAAACTCGCTCATGACTTCGAGGCCAAGCGCGTCACCATGATGTTTGCCGCGGGACCGTTGCGCGTGGCCCTGGCGAGCATTCACCTGCCGCTCTTTGAGTTAAGGCACAAGTTCACCATCGGCTTCGTCTTTCAGCCCATCGATCTGCTGGCCGACGCCCTCCGCAACTGGTTCGGCGTCGAGCATCCGCGCATTGCGGTGGCCGGTCTCAACCCTCATGCCGGCGAGGAGGGGCGGTTCGGCGACGAAGAGACCCGCGTCATCGAACCCGCCCTGGTCATGGCCCGGCACGCAGGCATCGAGGTCGAGGGACCTTTACCCGCTGATACGCTTTTCGTACCTGAGATTGCAGATCAATACGACGGCATCGTGGCGATGTACCACGACCAGGGACTCATCCCCGTGAAGATGCGGGCGTTCCACTCGTCAGTGAATCTGACCTTGGGCCTCCCCATCATCCGCACAAGCGTTGACCACGGCACGGCATTTGACATCGCCGGGAGAAACCAAGCCCATCCCGGCAGCATGAAGGAAGCCATTCGGCTGGCCTGTCGTATCGCTTCGACCATCCGCGCAATGGCACAGTCACCGACCGACGAGGTGCGACGATCTGTCTAGGGTGTTGTCACCCGCCGTCCATCTCCGACGCTTCTGACCCGCCGGCTTCTTCGCCCCACACAAGCGGTCATGGCGAAGAGGATGCGACTCGCCCCGGACTCGATCTCACGGCAACTGAATCGATCAAATGCGCAAAATACCTAGACCGTTATGACGTTACTCGTGAAACACTCTTGCCTTGGGGGTCCGAAACTCTTAAATTGCTACCTGCAAGTCTAACTTATAGGAGGACACTTCATGGGTAAGGCATCGTCGAGACGTAGGAAATCTGGCGTGCGCAAAGCGCGCAGGGCAAAGGTGCGCAGCGCGCGGCCCGGGCGAACAACCGCGGCGCGCGGGGGCACGCCCCCCTTAGCCAGAACCTTGTTGCAGCGACTAAGGAAACACCGCGCTGCACTCGCTTCACGATTGGCCGGACTGCACTCCGAGATGAGCAGGGTCGAGCAGGCAATCGCAGCCGTAA
Source organism: Phycisphaerales bacterium (assembly GCA_020350565.1). Classification (GTDB taxonomy): domain Bacteria; phylum Planctomycetota; class Phycisphaerae; order UBA1845; family UBA1845. The sequence goes on along the minus strand of CP070718.1, from coordinate 3,202,431 downwards.
GCGAGCAGACGATCACGGGGCCACGTTCGCGATCTTCCGGGAGAGCGCGAGGTGTGCGTGCAGGGTCACTGAGGGACCACATCACGAAGTTTCTTCGAAGCTCAAGGGCACCCAAGAGCCCGAAGCAAATCACCGAGGGCGTTCTTAAAGCAGGATATAAGACGAAGTCTAAACACCTGGCCACTGCCGTCCGCAACGCACTCTCGAAGATCGAGGGGATAAAAAAGGTGGGATTCGGAATGTACCGCTTGTAGTACACTTCGCCTCCGAAGTGAAAGCCTGCTGGCGCCGCGTTCCCCGGAAGCCTGTCGCTGTTACCATATCATGCTACAATGAGTGCGGGGCGGGATGGTGGACCGCCTCTCGGTCATGCTTCGGTCGCTTTGACTCTGCGCGTAACGGCGACAATCATGGCTGCTTTTCCCCATCCGGGGCGCCACCTTTCAGACGCGCACTTTCTGCCATGCGTTGGCGTACGGTTGCCATCCTGGTGGTTGCCTGCTGCTTGTCCGCTTCGGCGGCAGGCAACGGTTCCGATTTATGGCGTTGGGCACGATTCACGACCGAATCGGGCCTGCCGGCGGATCGCGTTCTCTCCGTTGTCGAGGTGCCCGGCGGATCGGTCTGGGCTGCCACCGACCGTGGGCTGGCCTGGTACGATGGATACCGATGGACACCGGTGGGTCCGGAGAACGGTATTCCTAACCGAAAACCCACCTCCCTGGTTCCGGATGGAGAAGGTGGCGTCCTAGTTGTCGCCGGCGACCACCTCTACCAGGGAAACGAAACCGGATTTCGGGAGGTGGCCGCCCAGTGGAATGACCGCACGCGGTCCATCGAGGCGGCAATTCCATTCGACGAGCGTGATCTTCTGATCGTCTCCGAGGGAGTGCTGCTGCGGTGCAACCGCAACGCCGTCGAAGCGTACGAACCCACCTGCGAACCAGGCATTTGCAAAGTCCGAAACCTATGGACCACGCCGGGTGGAGCTCTCTGGGCTGACGCCGAAGAAGGCCTCTACCGGTACGCAGGCGGCCTATGGCAACTGAAGTTGCCCGGGAAATTCGGGCGGCTGGATGTCGCCGCCCTTCTGGAAGATGAGGACGGAAACGGCCTGGCCTACGTCTTCTTTCCTCCTGAGCAGGAAGGTCTCTGGGTGTGGGAAAACGGCGGCGCGCCTGTCCACCGCCCGGACGAGCACCCGGACTTCATTTCTTCTTTGGCCCTCGGGCCAAACGGTGAAATCCTCGCCGTCTCCGAAGGCGGTGGAATCAATATCCGCTCCGGCGATCGGTGGGAACCGCTTCCGCTGTCGCGCGCCGCAGGCCGGCATGCATTATGGGCCGGTTACCGCCCCAACGGTGACTTGTGGGTGGCAACGGCGAACGGGCTGTTCCTCTACCGTGCCTCGTCGGAACGATGGAAACAGTGGCGTCAAGATCCACCAACACCGCGAAACCGTATTTGCGAGATCCTGAAGGCAAAGGACGGAACGATCTGGGTGGGCACGCACGCAGGAATCGAGATCCGGCGGCCCAATGAGACCGTCGAGTGGATCGAGCGCATCGGTACGACGAAGCTCTCCTGCGTCAGCGCCCTTGGCGAGGATGGTGACGGCCGAATCTGGGTCGGCAGCGGCGCCGGCTTCGCCGGGACCTTTGTCCGGGACGGCAACCGCTGGGAGCGCTTTTGGATCACGGAAGAATCCAACGCACCCACAATCCACAAGATTCGCAAGGATCGCCGGGGACGACTCTGGTTTCTCGGCCTGGGCCCCCTAGACGCGTCCCGGTCGAATCGCGAAGGGCTCGGCGCATTCGTGCTTGAAAATGGGGCCTTCACTCGTTGGGGTGTGGAGGAGGGTCTGCCCAGCGGAAGGGTCTACGCGTTCTGCGAGGCACCGGATAACGTATTCTGGTTCGGCACCCTCAGCGGCTTGGCACGATTCGATGGGAAATCCTGGACGTATTGGACGACCCGGAACGGTCTGAAGGCCGACAAGGTTTTCACGTTAGCCGCCGACGCCAACGATCGCCTTTGGTTCGGCGACCAGGAGAACGGGCTGGGATTCATCGACGCCAAGGATAGGCCACACTACTTAACGCGAGCCGATGGTCTCATTAACGATGAAGTCTGGGAGGTCGAGTTCGATCTTACGGGTCGCTTGTGGGCAGCCACTCAGGGGGGGCTTTCCAGCTACAAAAAGGGGACGTGGAGCAGCATCGGTGTCAACGCCGGTTTGAGCGATCCCAAGATCTGGCCCATTCTTCCCGGCGCCGACGAGATCTACATAGGCACCCTCGGCTGCGGGACGCAGGTCCTGGATCTCTCCGAGGCGCGGCAGTCCGTGGCCAAAGTCTTTCCGCAGGAGCCCGTGTTGGAACGCAATCGTGCCTTGCTGCGTTGGGAGGCCGCAGCCTTCCAGGGCGACATGGAGCCCCGGACTGTCGAGACGCGCTATCGGCTTGATGGGAAGCCATGGTCAGCGTGGAGCACGACTAGAGAAGTCACCCTGGAGCACCTGTCGGCCGGCACGCACGTCTTTCACTTGCAGGCCAAGAGCCTCTTCGGAAACATCAACAAAAGGACCCCGCCCCTGGTCTTCTCGATCCCGCTCCCGCTTTATCTCAGGCCGGCATTCGTTATTCCCATGACCGTGCTTGCCCTGGCCAGCATCACGATGGGGCTGCTCTTTTGGATCCGTCGAAGCCGGTACGTCCAGGAACTGCAGGAGAGCGAGCAACGTCTACGAACCGTGGTCACGAGTTGCCCGGTGGTCCTTTTCACAACGGACCGCAAGGGCATGTTCACCCTCTCCGAAGGCAGGGGATTGCGCGCGTTGAATTTGCACCCCGGCGAGGTCCTGGGGAAATCCGCCATCGATCTGTATAAGGATCATCCCCAGATCGGCTACAACCTGCGTCGTGCCCTTTCCGGCGAAGAGGTAGAGGACACCGTCCAGGTCGGTGGTCTGTCTTTTCAGACGCGTTATGGACCGGTGCGCGATCGAAGCGGACAGGTCGTGGGCATGATCGGCGTAGCCAATGACGTGACGGTTGCGGAGCGCGCTCTGGCGCTGCAGTTCGTTCTGTTGACGATTCTGCGAGCGGCCCATCGTTCAGGCATTCTCGTCGACCTGCTGGCCACCATCCATCGCGAACTCGGCAAACTCATCAACACCAGGAACTTCTACGTGGCGCTGTACGATCAGGATGCCGGAACTTATTCCTTCCCCTACTGCGTCGATGAGCGCGAAGAGAACACCGACTTCACGCCGGAAGAGATGCGCCGCAGTCTGACCGATTACGTACGGCGGACCGGCGAGCCGTTAATGGTCGACGAAAAAGTCCGTGAACGACTCAGGCAAACGGAGGAGACCGATCTGGTGGGCGAGCCTTCCTGTTGCTGGCTCGGCGTACCACTGACAACCGCCCGCGGCGTCATTGGTGTCGTGGTCGTCCAGAGCTACGAGGAAAAATCCCCGTACACTGAGAAAGACCTCGAGTTGTTGGCTTTTGTCGCGGACAACATCGCCTGGGCGATCGAGTCAAAACGTGCCGAGGAAGAGCTGCGCAAAGCGCATAATCAACTGGAGGAGCGAGTCGAACAACGAACGGTCGAACTCTCCGAAGCAAACGCGGAGCTTCATCGGGAAATCGAACATCGGGAGCACGTTGAACAGGCCCTGCGTGAGAGTGAGGAACGTTATCACTTGGCGGCCAAAGGTGCCAACGATGGATTGTGGGACGGCCGGGTAACCGACGAGGTCTGGCATTCTCCAAGAAATGACGTCTACTGGTCTCCCCGCTTCAAGGAACTTCTAGGGTATGTCGGCAACGAGTTCCCCAATGTCCTGGCCAGTTGGCTGGACCATCTGCATCCCGACGACTACGACGAGCAGATGGAAGCGCTTCGCGCTCACATTGAGGAGGGAAGACCGTACGACGTGGAGTACCGATTGCGGACAAAGTCCGGCGAGTACCGGTGGTTCCGGGCTCGCGGCGCGGCCAGTCGCAATGAGGCAGGGGAGGCCGTCCGCATGTCCGGCTCGCTTACCGACATCACCCAGCGCAAGATCGCGGAAGAAGCCCTGCAGAAGGCAAAGGAAGAGGCCGAGGCCGCAAACCTCGCCAAGACGGAGTTCCTCGCCAAAATCAGCCACGAAATCCGAACACCCATCACCGCCCTGTTGGGTGCCGCCGAACTGCTCAGAGAATGCTGTGCCGAGCGGGGTGAAACCGGCGAAACGGTCAGCCGCGTCGACATGATTCTGCGAAACGGCCAACATCTGCTATCACTCATCGACGAATTGCTGGACATCTCCCGCGTCGAAGCGGGTCGGCTGGAAGTGAATCCCGTACGTTGTTCGCTTCTGGAAATCATGGCGGACGTCCGGGCTGCGACGGTGGCCCTTCACCGCGAGAAGGACGTTGACTTCCGTATTCGCTATCTAAGCGAGGTGCCCAGCGTCATTGACACGGACCCGACACGGCTGAAACAGGCTGTCATCAATCTCATCAGCAACGCGCTCAAGTTCACCAAGGAAGGGCACGTGTGGGTAAGCGTCCGCGTCGACCCTGACAGCGAGGAGCCGAGGCTCACAATTGAAGTCGAGGACACCGGCATCGGCATTGAGGAATCGGGCATCAACCGCATCTTCGAGGAGTTCGCCCAGCTCGAGAGCCAGATGGGACTGACCACGAAGGGTATAGGACTGGGGCTGCCGATCGCCCGATGGATAGCGGAGCAGCTCGGCGGCTCGCTGGAGGTCAAGAGCGTCGTAGGCTCAGGAAGCACGTTCATCCTTCGCGTTGCCACCGGTTCACTGGAGGATGCCGATTGGGTCGAGGCGGAGGAAGCGGCCGTCATACCCCTGTTCGCCGAGCCCGAGATCCAGATCAGACAACGCGTTCGCCTTCGAGGCCGTATCCTTCTGGCTGAAGACTTTGAGGACACGCGCACGTTGATGGCCGATGTCCTGACAAACACCGGGGCCGAGGTGGTGGCCGTCAACGACGGACGGGATGCCGTCGAGACCGCCTCCAGGGAACCTTTCGACCTCATCCTCATGGACATCCGCATGCCGACGATGGACGGCATGGCCGCGCTCACTGAGCTCCGCAAACGCGGGTGCCTGACGCCCATCATCGCACTCACCGCCTCCGCCAGCCAAGGCAGACGCCAACAGATCATCGAGGCGGGCTTCGAAGACGTCTGGACCAAGCCGATTTCTCTGGATCAGCTTATTGAGTCCGTCTCCGCATACCTCGCTTCCGAAGAAGAGGAAAGAAGGGCGAACGAGGAGGTTGCCCCTGGCGATAGTCGGTTCGGCATCTCGCACGAAGCGACGAAGCGTCTGGAAAGCGTGATCGCCGAATTCGTGCGTGCCCTGCCTGCCCGCCTCGAGCACCTCCGGGGAGAGATGCGTGCCGGAGATTGGGCCGGTGCGCGCGAGACCTTGCACAAGCTCGTGGGTGCCGGAGGAACCTTCGGGTATATGTCCTTGTCGGAAGAGGCCGCCCGCCTTCTGAACCTGGTCCGCAGCGGCGAAATCGAGGATCACGAGGCGGAGCTCAAGACGCTCGAAGAACTTACCACCCAAGCGACCAACGATCTTCACACCACAAAGCAGCAGGAGATTGCCGACTAGCTTCGCGTTTGCCATCGGCCCAACGCGGCTGTACCGCTTGGTCGCCCCGAGAAACATAAGGTTGAGCTCGGCGGCCCACGCTCTTATGATCCCGCCCACTTCTGAATCGCCAAGCAGGCGTGCGGAGAAGCCTTTTCCAGCGAGGCCTACGCCCGGGCAGAATGTTAATGAGCTCCCAGGCCCAAGATCACCCGAGCGCCACTGACTGCCTTAACGTTGAGAAGAACGATCTCGGACGTCAGCGGTGGTCATCCGCACTGGCCGCGGCCTCATGTGTTGCCTATGTCCTGCTCTTACTCGTCATGCCGCCGCCGTCCGTAAACGCGTCGCTCCCGGCGTTCTGGCGGTTCCCGCGAAAGTGGGTCAACCAGGTGATTTCCAGCGGGTATGAGCTTCTGGGAATCGAAGAGGTTACCCGTGAGCTACGTTACGGCGTATTCTTCTTTCTGACAATGCTTTTGCTGCCGTGGCTTGTCATGGCGCTCCTCCGTCGTGGGCGGTTTCACGATCTCGGCTGGCGTTTGCCGAATCGGCTCACGTGGCGGTTTCTCGCCATCAGTTTCGTCGTGTCACTGCCGTTCGTAATCTGGATGGCATTGAGTCCGCAGTTTGAACCGTACTATCGCCCCTATCTGCAAGCGGGCGCAACCACGTTCTTGACCTTCTATGTCGCGGTCCTGTTCTGCGAGCACTTCTTCTTCCACGGGTTTCTACTGGCAGTCCTGCGTCGAGGGCATCGCTGGCCCGCCCCACCCCCTGAAGACCGCTCGGCCCCCGGCGGGGTGCGCCGCGCGCTGCAATGGCTCGGCTTGGCGCAGCCGACGCGCGGCGCGCGGAGCGTCAAAATGGTCACACGATGGATCGGTCTACCGGACGGGTGCGTGACGGCGGTCGTCGTGTCCGGCCTGCTGTTCGGCGCGATCCACCTTGGCAAGGACCCCCGCGAATTTGCGCTCTCCTTCCCCGGCGGGTTCCTGGTGGCGTTCATCGCCTACCGCTGCAACTCTTTCTTCGCCCCCTTGATCCTGCACGGGCTCACCGCGGGAGCCGCCGTCCTCGTGATCCTTCTACTGTAGGGTCTACGATTGCAGACCTGTTGCAGGGTCCGCTGTCGCACGCATCGAACGACGTGGGCCAGGTTGCAGGCTCCAGGCCATAGTCCTCCCAACGATACGGCGTACCGCATTCCGGACAGCGCGGTTCGGGCAGGCCAATCAGCAGATAGCCGCAGTACACGCACGTGGGCCGCGCAGGGTCGTAGATCATCATGCGACAGGTGAGCAACGCTTTGAGTGTGTCCCGAAATCCCAGCCCAAGAAGTGCCTGAGCCTCCCCGAACAGTCCCGCAACGATCATGAGCGATCCGGCCATGGACACGTACATGCCGTAGCACACTTCGCTGAAGTCCACCACGAAAAAGTGCCCGAACCACAGCACGCAGCAAAGGGCCGCATACCACCGCAATGCCAACATGGCCGGACCGCCTCTGCGAATCGCACGCACGTAGTAGAAGGAGGATACCACGATGATTCCAACGAAAATCAATTCGCCGAAGTCAACGGACGGGAAGCTGCCGCCGCCGATCTGGTCGAGGACCTCGATGACCGTGGCTGACACGACATAGAGCAGGACGATGCCGAATACCACGATGGCCGGCCGGCCGGTTCTTTTGCGCTCACCCGTTCGCGCGGCAAACCCCCGAATGGCTGCGATGGTGCACAATAGCCCGAAGAGGTATGGGCCCACGCAGACCACGAGCACCCAAGCCCATTCAAGAGGATCGGATCCCCACGGTGAAGGGAGGTCGCACACTAATTGAAACGGCACGTACGCCGAGTTGCATACGGTGATCGCGGGCATGAAAAACGTGCAAAACAGCACGAGCCCACCGAAACCGTGCAATCGGCGATACGACTTCAGCCGGCGCCTGCGAAGTTGCCTCGAAGATATAGATGTGTTTTCTTCAGCCACAAGGCGATTCTACCACATACGGCAAAGTCCCGCGAAAACCCTGTGGTCAACCGCCTTGCTCGCCTTCTGCGGCAGTGCGAAGACGAACCTCCCGGCGCGCCGCGACGAGAGACGGTGTGAAGAATGCAAAACAGCGAACAGCAAATTCCGAATGAGCTGTCAGCCGTCAGCTTTCAGCTATCAGCTCACGGCGTACCCGGGTCCGTGTTCAGGCCAAGCACACATCTCCCGGATCGGTGGCTGAATTAGACGCACTTTCCGGTTCACTTGTCGCCGCCCTCAAGGCTCGATACAACCTGCGTGGAGAATTCATCCGCTGGACGGTGCCCTTCCTTGCCGGGCCGCGGGGCGCGTATGGTCCTTGCCACTGCGGCCTTAAGATGGGGGTCCATCGTGTCGCGATTCTGTTGCACTTTCATGCTTGCCTGCCTCCTGACTACCCCATCGGCCCTTGGGCAACTGACCGCGCAGGAATGCGTGCTGATCTTCAATTCGAGGAGCAACAACTCCCGTGACCTGGCCCATCATTATGCCAAAGTGCGTAGCGTACCGCCGGAGCACCTGCTGGGTCTGGACTTGCCGTTTGGCGAAAGTATGCCGCGGGGGCAGTACGACTCCTTCGCCGAGGACGTCCGCTCGTTTCTGGAGGGCTTGCCGGACGGCAAGAAAGTCCGCTGTCTGGTTACCTTTCACGATGTACCACTCCATGTCAATGCGCGGCGCCCCTCAGAAGACGACCTCAAAACGGCCGATCGCCTGAGATCACTCCAAGCCGAAAACCTCGAACGGTTTCACCGAATCCTCGACGAATATGATCCAGCGGGCGCGGCCATCGGAAAAACCCCGACCACGAGCCAGGACCCCAACAAGAACCGCGCGGAAGAGGTCCT
>CP070718.1:3189067-3193820 GCA_020350565.1 Phycisphaerales bacterium | reverse complement strand
TCAGAGAACGATCGGCGTTACCAGTGCTTCTGGTCTCCCGTCACTCCACCCAAGGTTTCGTATGCGGTCGACTGCCGCATCGACCCGGACGCCGGTCAAACGAGCGGCTCGGAGATCATCCGCTTCACGAATACGACGCCACAGCCGCTGCAGCGTCTATTGCTGTCATGGCCCGTTGCGGACCATGCGAGCGGTGGACGCACGATCGACGTCACGGTCGGCGGCGCGCCCGTCACAAGGATCGATGGTCATGGGCCTGTGACGTTTGATCTTCCCGAAGCCTTACCACCGGAAAAACCAATCGAGATCCACGTGATGTTCGGCTTGAAAGGCTGGCCGAAGATCAGACCCGATGGTGATGAAGTCATCACCAACACGTTCCTCCCCACGCTGGATTGGGGCTTTCCCACGCACGCCGACTATGACGTCAAGCTCCTCGTCCCGCCCGAATACGCCGTGGCGACCAGCGGCCGCTTCGATCCCGCCGACAAGAGCTACCGCGCGCGAAACGTCCGCGCCTTCGGCTTATACCTGGGCAGGGGCCACAAGGTGCTGGAACAACAGGCCGGGGAGACTCTTGTGCGCTGCGTTTACCGGCCAGCCGCGGAAGAATGTGCAAGACTTCTCACGTACACCGCCGTCGACGTCGTCAACTTCTACCGCGAGCGCTTCGGGTTCTATCCCTATCGTGTGCTGAACATCGTCCCGGGAATGAAGTATCCGGCCGGCGGTTACCCGGTGGCCACGAACCTGGTCGTGGTTCACGGGCAGCAGCAGTTCGACAAACGCCCCGAGCTGCACTGGCGCTGGATCACGGCCCATGAGATCGGCCACATGTATTGGGGAGAATACGTCTTGGAGCGCGAGGACCCCGGGTGGTTGTGGATTGCCCTGGGAATCTATGCCGACCATGAGTACACGCGGGCGCGCGGGCTCTCGCCCGACAAACATCGAGGGCTCATGCACAACTACGTCAACGCGGTGTGGAACGGGCATGACACGACAGTGGCGTTGACGCTGGCGCCAGAGCGCATCAATGAGGTCGAGTTCGATTGGAATAACCTCGTTCAACACGGCAAAGGCTTCAGCATCATCAGCGCCCTGGCGTGCGTCCTCGGTCAGGAGACCTTCGACAGGGCCTACGTCCGCTGCCTCAACGAATTTCATGGCCGCCGCCTTGGCCCGGCGGACTTCCAACGCATCTGTGAGAAGGAAAGCGGGCAGGATCTGCAGTGGTTCTTCGACCAGTGGCTTTGGACGGACCGCTATCCGGCGTACGAAATCTCAGAACAAAGTTGCGTGAAAGAAGGCGAGCAATTCGTGACCCGCGTGCAGGTGAGCCGGCTCGGCAGCCTGGAGATGCCCGTTCCCGTGGAAGTACGATTCGAAGACGGCAGCAAGCAACGCCGATTCTCCGACCGCCTGCTCAAAACCAGCGAACTGGTCTTCTACAGCGACAGCGTGCTGAAAGAGGCCGTTCTCGATCCCGACGGCGAACTGGCAATGGTGATTCCATTGCCGAAGCTGACGGCGCGGAAGGTGATTCAGAAAGTCGGCCGAATGTCATGGAGCGGCGCCGGCGAAGAAGCGATGGTCATCTATGAAACGCTGCCCGATGACATCCGCCTCAACACAGGCGTGTGGGCGAAACTCGGGCTGAATCTGTACGACGGCCGGCATTACGTGCAAGCCCTGCGTGCCTTCGAGCACGCCGCGGACTCTGCCGAGGAAGGCGATCTTTGGAGCTTCGTGGCCTTCGTATGGCAGGGGCACATCCACGATCTGGAGCACCGCCGGGAGACGGCGATCCGCTGCTATCAGACGGCGCTGCAAAGGGATACCGGCGGTACCATGCAGCACAGCCAGTACGACATGTACGTCAATCGCAAGTGGATAGAAGAGCGACTGGAAACGCCGTTCTCGCGTGATTGACATCGCCGACAATCAGGCTCCAAAACGCAGCCCATGTCGGCATTGCCTTGGCGCCGTCTTCGATGCGCCTTACGTGTGCCAGGCTCGCCTATCCTTCGCCTTTTCCGTACCGACGTGCCAGCGCATGGCACTCATTCCGCATCGTCCCTTAGTTGATATACGGTCCGAAAAAGAAAGCATCGGTCGTCAGCTTGCGACACGACCGCGTCATCGCCGCTTGCGGCATGCACATCGCCCGTGGGCGATACGCTTCCGCCCGCCCGATAAACGAATCGCCGCTCGCAGCCGAGCATGAATGAATCAAGCCGAATTTGAGCCCTCTGCCGCGTCCGACGAGTTACCGATAGTAAGTGAGCGACTTCGTTACCCTGTTTCGACACAGGGCATGGGCTGCCGCGCGCAGCGTGAGCTGTTGTCGGTTGAGCAGACGCTGCGGATCACGTGACCAACGGACAGCGGGTGGGCACCTGCCGCACGCCGGAGGAAGCCTTCATGCAGAGCGACACAATCGTAGGGCATTGGGCGGCGATGTTCATCGTCGCCCTGGGCATCGGCATCCTCGCGTCGCCGGCCGCTGCCAGCACCGTCATGCCCATGAATATCCAGACGATGGCAGACCACGCCGGACAGGTGATCGTCGGCAAGGTGGCGGCCATTCGATCCTATTGGGCCGATGCCGACACGCCGCGCCGCAGGATCGAGTCCGAAGTCACCTTCGAGGATGTCGAATACCTCAAGGGGGCTAACGATCAGGCAAAAGCCGCGTTCACGTTGACCATTCCCGGCGGGACGGTCGGAGAATTCAGCATGCACGTCGGCTGCGCTCCGAAGTTCGCTGTCGGGGACAAGTGGATCCTCTTCCTGCTGCCGACCTATAAGACCTTTCCGGTGGTCGGCTTGTATCAGGGTGCATTTCTCGTCCGGCCGGATGAGAAAGGGGTGGAGCGCGTCTTTGAAGTCCGGGACGGCGCGATTCAGCCGGTTACGGGTCTGGATGAAGGCGGTTTCGTGCAAGTGAAAGCTCCCCACGCCCCGAATGTGGATGAGCGTCTGCGCGGTCAAAGTGGCCTGCGCGTCGTAACAAATACGCCGGGAGAAGAACCTGCCGGGGCGCTGTCGTATGAAGATTTCGTGGGGCAGATTCAGCCGGCGCTGGCAGCCAGCAGGAACCATCACCTGACCGAGCCGGCCGGCAAACGCGTCCTTATGCAAAAACGGGCCGTCCCGCTGGTGCCCGCGGCAACAGACGCGGCCACACAGCAAGAAGAAGGCGCCGGGCCCGCGCCGGTGACGCGTGGTGCAGGGCAAGCAAAGCCCATTGAGCAGCCATCGCGCGAAACGGCGCCGAGCCGCTAGTAATCCCTTGAAAAAGGGGACTGGCTCCGAGTGCGAGCTGGCTCACGCCTCTGAAAACGCTGTTCATCGAGGTGCCTGTCCCCTTTTTCATCGGACACCGGGGGATCAGTTCCGTGAAAACGAAGCTCAAACTGCTCTTACTGTTGTTGTCAGTCTCCGGCACGGTCTGGTTCACAGGACGTGAGGTCGAAGGCTTCTCATACTTCAACTATGCAGGGATCGATCTGGTTTGGCCGGATCATCGCAGCGACCGCTATCTTGCCCCTTCGACGTTCCCCCCGGGCAGCGACATCTCCGATCAGATGCTCGAGGCCATGACCTTGTGGAGCATCGTTCCCGGCTCGAACTTCGACTACTACTACGCCCACATGGCCGAAGACCCGGTCGTCGATCACCAGGACGGATACAACGACACGCTTGCGGTGCCCGCAGAGACACTCGACCCCGGCGTGCTGGCCGTCACCTACATGGTCTTTCACACCGGCCTTGCCGTTTGGTACGACATGGACACCGAATTCTCCGACTACCCCGCGGAGATCGGCTGGAACCTGGAGTGGAATCCCCCGTGCTGGACGGTCTCCGATCCCGCGACATACGGCGTGACCTTCCTTCTGGTGGCCACGCACGAGATGGGGCATGCGCTGGGATTAGGAGATGACCCGTCAGGCAGCGAGCCGCCGGGCACGCCCTGGTTCATCGCCACGATGAACCCGGCCTATCCCGCAGGTGGCCCGGTCGGCGACAACAACATCATCGAGGTTCATACCGATGACCGCAGCGGCCTCCGGTATCTATACCCAGGCAGCGACTCACTGACGGATCTGGCGAACTCCGGATACTGCTCCGCCGGCCCGATCATCGGCATGGCCGTGCCCGCCTTCATCGATCCTTCCACCTGCTATCCGGGCGATCAGCCTCAGGCGTGGTCGGTGCTCGAGAACTTCGGCACGACGGACCAGACGAACGTCGGCCAGACTTTCTACCTGTCCCAAGACGAGACCATCGACGCGGGCGATCTTTTACTGGGCGAATTGCGATGGGACCTCGTGGCCGACGACGCGATCGAGTTCCAGGTTCAGTTCGACGTCCCCGATCTGGCGCCCGGGCTGTACTTCCTCGGCTCGAAGCTCGATGAGCTCAATGAAGTCGTGGAGGAATACGAAGACAACAACGACGTGCTCTACTGCGATCCGCTCACGGTGGCACAGCTCGCCCCCGAGATCAGCCCCATGAGCCAGCAGGTCGTGGGATGCGATGAGCCGTTCGTGGGGCCCGCGCCTCAAGTGAGTTATCCGATCAACATGGCTCCGATCACCTGGAGCCTGGATAACCCGCAGCCGGGCATGACGATGGATCCGGTGACGGGCGTGATCACCTGGCCCGAACCGATCCCTGCGTCGTTCCAGTATGAGCTGGACATCCGGGCGACGAACGCGGCCGGCAGCGATGTCGAAACGCTCCACCT
>CP070718.1:3157883-3188967 GCA_020350565.1 Phycisphaerales bacterium | reverse complement strand
GTGCCTGTGAACCGCCGGATGAGGGGCAAGGTTTACGGCGATGATCCTACCGTCCTGGTGATCATGGACTTCGAGACGATTATGCTCGCGGATCCATATCGCTGCTGGATGCCGGTGTCGGTGCGGGAGGCGTTGGAGGTGGAGTGTCCGCGTGAGCCTGAAGCGGAAATGGAGGAAGAGACCGGCTAGTCCGAGAGGGCGGGTTTACACAGACCTTCGTTGGGTCGGTGCGAAGACCGTTCCCGAGGCCGGTTCCGAGTGAGCGCGTTTTCCGAAAGGGCCGCTCAGAGTGATGAGGAGTCGCTAGGATGGCCAAGCAACTGGTAGGTCCCGTTGAACGACATGTGGACAAGGCGGTGTTGGGCGTCGCGGGCCTGGTGTTGATCGGCGTCGTGGTGAAATTCTTCGTCAGCACGCCCAATCAAATCGAACTGGGACGCGAGGTCGTCACGCCGAGCAATATCGACGAGGTGGTGCAGGCAAAGGCGAAGGAGATACAGGAGCGCATCCGAGACGCCGAGCCGCTGGAACAGCAAGACTACGAGCGACGATACCCGGAGTTCGAGAACGTGCTGGACACCTTCGAATTCGCGTCGCTTGTCAAGGAATTGCCGATGGCTTGGAAGATCGGCCCTGAGGTGCCGCTGGTCGGTCCTCCTAAGGTGGTCGAGGGCTACATCAAGCTGGTCGATGTCGTCAAACTTCCCAAGCCCATTGTAAAGGCAGGGCGAAGCACCATCGAATTGATCCCTGCCGATGCGGAAGTCGACGATGAGACGATGTATGCTGCTTATCAGCTTCCCGTGAACTGGACGATCGTGTCTTCGGTTTTTGACATCAAGGAACAACGGAGGCGCCAGGCCGATAGATACCTCAAACGCGAGGAGGTGTATCTTGGGGCCATCGAGGTCCAACGACGCACCATGCGGGACGACGGCACTTGGTCCGACGAGGACTGGGAACTCCTTGTTGGACCCGTTTCCGACGATAGCCCGCCCCCGGCCCCGCCCGAGGTCGTGCTGGTCAAGAAAGAAGGCAACTGGGTCTGCACTTCGGACAGCTTCATGGACGTGGAAAGCTACTTCGAACGGCTGAAGTACGGGCCGACGCAGTTGAGCATGATGAGGCCCTTGCTGCCACCGATCATCAACGGCGATTCTTGGACCATGCCGATCATTAGCTCGCGGCGTGACGTGCTTCTCCAGGATGATGAGCTGCTGTATCCGCAGGAATTGCCGGCGGACAATCCCGAGGACCGGTATCCGGATGCCGTTGCTCAGGAAGCACCGGTCGAAGATGAGGGGGAGGAGCTTACCGGTCAGGAGAGGGTTCGGCAGCAGCTCAAGGAGGCGGAAGAGCTGCTCGACAGGGCGCAGAAAGACCTCAGTCCCGACTTGGCCGTCCAGGCGAGCAACATCCTGGTGAGTATCATTCAGCATCCGGACACTGGGCCGGCAGACCGGCAAAAGGCTCAACGTCTGCACGCTTACGCCGTGCAGGTCGAGCGAGACATTGATCGCGAGCGGAAGAGGGGGATTCGAGAGAGAGGGGGCCTAGCCGGTGGGGAGGAGCAGAAGCCCACAAGGGAGTTTCTGCCCGCCCAGCAGCTTTGGGTCCATGACGCCCGCCCGAACAGCGTTGAAGGTGGCAAGACCTACCAGTACCGCATGCGGGTCCTGATTGCCAACCGGTACGCCGGCCTGCCCAAGAAGTTGGAGGACCCGCTGGACGCCGCAGAGGTGCTGATCGCAGGTGAATGGTCGGAACCGTCGGTCCCGGTTTACATCGAGCCCGAACGGCAGTTCTTCGCTACCAACGTGACTACCGACCGGGATAACCGGGTCAAGGTCGAGATCTATCAGTGGTTCGAGGGGGTTACCGTCAAGACCTCCGACTACTTCCGGGTGGGTGAGCGGCTCTATGAGAAGGCTCGCGCCGACGTGCCGCTGCCCGAGGAGCCCGAGGGCTACGAGAATGCTCTGGTGGAGTTCGAAGCTGACGCGCTCGTGCTCGATATCGCCCCGAACCGCTCCTACCGAGAGCGCAGGGAGGGTCCCGGTGGGAGCGGCACCCGCTTCCAGCCATCACGGGAAAAGACGGTGGCCTTCGTGGATTCCAGGGGCTACGTATTCGAGCGAATCGTGACGACGGACCAGCTTAACCCGCTCCTCAGGGAGATCAAAAAGAGGGTCTGGAAGCGCCCTAGGGTGGGGCCCAGCAAAGAAGCTGGGCCCATTGCGCCCCAGCAAGGGCAGGATCGCGACACTCGGAAGCCGCGTCCGCGCCCACCGAGGCCCCCCAGACGTGGAGAGGGGCCCTGATCGGGATACCGACGCCTCCTCGCATACGGCCCGGCGACCGAGCTGACGGCTTCGGTCGGCGACGGTCATGGGGACCGGCACCTTACGAAATCTGACATTTGGATCGAGTACGTCGATCGCCCATCAGACCGCCGGTGGGCGATCGCTGTTTTTACCGGCGACTAAGGGTGTCCGTGGCGGAATCACAGCTTGGACTTCTTTTGTAACCTGCGGCCTGTAAAGGTGTTTTGAGGCTTGCAGGTGCCGCGGAGAGGCTCTAAAATCCGAGCTTCCGGTTGGTGACGCGCCTCGGGTCCCGCCGGACTGAATATCCATCCTTAGCATAGCTGACCGGGGCATACGGCTGTGTCGCGTTCACCCCGCTCGGGTGTTCCTGTGGTCGTGAACCCTCGAGCATCAGGGGGAACAGCAGTTTGGAGGAGTCTCTCTTGTCATTCCTGAGGTTTTGTGGACGCATTGTAGCTTTATTGGCTCTGGCCACCGCGTTTTCGATGCCGGCGACCGCTTGGGGCGGCGAGGAAGAAGACGCATTGGCTAAGGCAGTGGAGTTGTTCGAGGCCGGAGACTACTTCGCCGCTCAGGAAGTCCTGACAGGAATCGACCGGTCAAAGCTCAGCAAGAAGGACCAGCAACTGCGCGATGAGTACATCAACCGCGTGCACGTCGCGGTCACGATGAGCGAAAAGGCGATGCGTGATCTTGAGGACGCGGAGACGGCCCTGGCAGAAGCGGATGCGGCCGCCGATCCTGAGTCCGCGGCCCTCGAGCGGGCAAACGCTGAGCGATTGCTGAAAGCAGTGCTTGACAACGAATACGCCCATAAGGCGGTTCGCGCGGCCGCTCAGGCCCACCTGCGCGACCTTGGACCGACGGCTGCTCCCCCGCCCGAAGCGTTGGAGCAGGCGGAGCCGCAAGAAGTCGAGCTGGAAGAGGCGGCGCCGGTCGCGCCGCCGCCGGCCGCGCCTGCCCCTCAGCCCGAGGTCGACACGACGCGCGCTCGTGCCTTGACCGCTGAAGCGGATGAGATGGTTCGTGGCGCCCGGTACGATGAAGCCGAGCGGCTCTACAACGAGGCCCTGCAGGCCGTGCCGGGCTATCCGGATGCGGTGGAGGGGCTCAACCGGCTGGCTGCCCACCGCGAAGGCGTCTTCGGCGCGCGTGGTGAGACGCTCATCGATCGCATGAGGCGAGAGGATGCGATCAACTGGCAACGCGCCGAGGTTGAGTACCGGACCCTCGAGCGCCAAATCCGCGAACATGTTGCCAAGGGGCAGTTTGAAGAGGCCCGTCAGGTTATGCAGCGGGCGCGTCAGGTGGTGGAGGCCGGCAGGCAGTTCGCGGATCCCCCCACCAAATACGAAAGCCTGAAAAGCGAGGCGGTGGGTCTTGCCGATTTCCTGCGCGAGGAGGAGCGGCGGTACAACGCTGAGAAGGTGGCGGACGCACGCCGCGAGATCGAGAACCTGCGCAAACAGCGCCTGGAGGAGGTTGAAGAGAACCGTCGCCTGCAGGTTGAGTCGCTCATGGAGCAGGCGCTCCAGCATCGCAAGGACGGCGATCTTGAGTCCGGGATCCGGGTGCTGCGGCAGGTGGTTGCCATTGATCCGCAGAATCAGCCGGCGCGCTGGCTGATGGACGAATGGGAAGCCACGCGGCAGCTTCGCAAGCAGCGTGAAGTTTTGGAAGAACGGCGCAAGCAGACGGTTGACGTGCTGACGGACGTCGAGGAGGCCAAGATTCCTTGGCATGAGACGCTCAACTATCCCAAGGATTGGCTTGCGATCATCTCCCGGCCCGAGCGGCGTAAGCCGGGTTACACGCCACGTGACGGCGTCCTGTTCGGCGCCCTGCAGAAGCCGATCGTGCCTGATTTCAACCGCGTGCCGTTCGGTGAAGTGATCGAGCGTTTAGCTGACGCTCATCACCTCAACATCCTGGTGAACTGGAATGATCTCAAGCGGGCCGGCGTCGAGCGCGACGTTCCGATCGAGCTGACCTTGCCCAATGAGATCACGTTGAAGAAAGCAATCACCGAAACACTTACTCAAGCCGGCGGCGGCGAGGTGGAGCTCGGTTACGACATCGCCGACGGTGTCATGACGGTAGCGACCCAGAAGCTCATCGATCAGAACACGTATCCGGTCGTCTACGACATCAACGACCTGCTGATGGAAATCCCGAACTTCACCGACGCCCCGCAAACCGATCTTTCGAAGTTCAATTCGTGGAACCAGGCGACCGCCTACGCCGACCGGCCCTGGATCTTCGGCGACGATGACGATGACGAGCCGGAGCACGACCCGGATCGGGAGCGCCGGGTGCAGCAGATCATTGACCTGATTCAGACGACGGTCGAACCGGAAAGCTGGCGTGACCTGGGTGGGACGATCGGCACGATCAAAGAGATCAATGGCCAATTGGTGGTGACCGAGAATTCCGCCGCACACCGCGAGATCGGCAACCTTCTCGGCAAGCTTCGCGAGCAGCGGGCCATCCAGATCGGCGTGGAGGCGCGGTTCCTGACCATCTCCGCTCATTACCTCGAAGAGATGGGGATGGATTTGAACATCGTGCTCAACAGCGGCAGTGCCGGCTTTGACTTCACGCCGTCCGGCGTTGGGGACGAGCCGATCGCCGTGGATCCGGTTCTGGGAAGCCGGTTGCTGTTGCCGCGTCAGTTCTCGCGGCTGGGCTTCACCCCTTCGACCCCAACCATCGGAGATGCGAACACTCTGCCGGGCGGTCAGGCGGTGCCCGCCGCGTCCCAGCCCTATACGAATCCGGTATATGTGCCTGCTCGAGCGGGCGGCTCGGGCAGTCGGACCAGCCCGATACCGATCCTCTCCGACGTTACCAGCTTCACCGACCCGTCCCAGTTCGCTCACGATATTTCGGGTACGTACGCAGGTCAGACGATCGGCCCCGCGCTCACTATATTTGGAAGCTTCCTGGACAACATCCAAGTGGACTTTCTGGTGCGGGCTACTCAGGCCGATCAGCGTAACTCGGTGCTGACGGCCCCCAGGCTGGTACTGTTTAACGGGCAGCGCTCGTGGGTGGCCGTGACGCTCCAGACTAACTTTGTCAGCCAGCTCATCCCGCAGGTAAACGTGGCCGCGGCGGCCCAGGCGCCGCAGACCGGCACCATCAACGCCGGTGCCGTGCTGGATGTGCAGGCCACCGTCACTGCGGATAAGCGGTACGTGACCATGACGCTCCGTCCCGGAGTGACTCGGCTCAACCAGTTAAGCACGTTCCAGACGAGTGGGGGTGGTACCGCGGGTGATGCCTTCATCCAGTTGCCTGAGCTCTCCAGCCAGTTGATCAAGACCACCGTCTCTGTGCCGGACGGTGGCACGTTGTTGATCGGTGGGCAGAAGCTGGCTGCGGAGACTGAAGTGGACGCAGGCGTGCCTATCCTCTCGAAGATCCCGCTGCTCAAACGGGCTTATTCAGCGCGATCATTGATCAAAGACGAGCAGACGCTGCTGATTCTGATCAAGCCGACGGTTTTCATCCCGTCGGAACAGGAGGAGTTGGCCTTCCCGACCTTCAGTCAGGGATAAGTGGCGCTCCGGGCGGTGCTTGGAACACGCGAACACAGGGCGGCATGATCGCAAAGGCGGCGGCCGCCCTTTTACCTGCGCTTTGCCCCAGAGACGACCAACGGAAACGGCTTGCCGAGATCATCAGGATAGACGCTTCGACGTCACGCAGTTTATCGGTTAGGATTCTGTGATTCCGGCCCGATGCGGTCTGACGAGCCGATCGGGTCGTGTTTTGACGGTTGCTGAATAGGCGAGGTCGATCGTGCTGGGTTCGAGAATCAGAGGGACACTCGTCGGTTGCTGCCTTTTGTCCTGTGCGGCTGCCGCCGCATCCGGTCAGGCGCCCAGCAGCGCGAAAGTCAACCCGGCGGATCACGATGGTATCGGCCGGCGTGTGCAGTTCTCCCCCGGCGTCCTAATTGACTGGGGCGAGAGAGTCATCGAACTGGAGGCGGCCGTGGTCCTGCGGCAGGGAATGCTCGAGCTGTTCGCC
This sequence comes from Phycisphaerales bacterium, assembly GCA_020350565.1. GTDB lineage: Bacteria > Planctomycetota > Phycisphaerae > UBA1845 > UBA1845. The sequence goes on along the minus strand of CP070718.1, from coordinate 3,182,605 downwards.
TGCAGCCCCCACACGCGTGAGCATGAGAGCATCGTGGTGATTCAGGGCAGACCGCTCCATATTTTCCAGGCGATGGGGCTCATCGGCCTTGAGCCTGGGGCACCTGTTCGTTACGACGAAGAGAAGCAGGAATGGCAGCCGGCCCACGGCGAAAGGCTGCAAATCGAGGTGCGTTACGTGGTGGATGGCCGGACGCGGACAGTTCCGCTACGCGAGTGGCTTTATGATGTGGCCGCGAAGAGGCCGCCCTCCGACCTCAGGTGGGTCTTTGCCGGCTCGGGCTTCTATGGTGCAGACAGACGCTTCATGGCTGACATCGAGGGCACCATCATTACCGTGGTCAACTTCGGATCAGCCCTGATCGCTTTGGACGTTTTGCACAGCGACGCCAACGCCGAACTCTGGCTGAGCGCGAACACGGACAAGATCCCGCCGCGCGGGACGAAATGCACCATATTGATCCGTTCGGCGACGCGGGAGCACGAGATCATCGAAGTGCATTCTGATGGCAGGATGACGCGGTTCGGTGCGTCCGTCACGCCCGAGGAAGTTGTGGAAATGGTCAAGCGGCCGGCCGCAGAACAGGAGGAGCCATTCTTGCTGGTGCGCCTGGTGGAAGGCACAACCGAGGAGGTTGCCGCCAGAGCGATCCAGGAACTGGTGAAAGCCGGCTTGGATCGGAATCGGATTCGTGCGGTAAGAAAATCGGCTGAGCCGATGGGCGAGGCCCCGTAGGATGTCAGCCGCGGGAAGCAGCCTCGGGATCCCCCCCGAGACGTCGGGGATATGCTGCTGGAAGGACCGGTGTCTCCGGGAGCAACGTTGGCTGCTGTGATCGTTTCTGTTGTTTCGATGAACATGATGAACGTTCCATGAGCATAGCCAAAGCCAAAGAGAAGCCATCGAAGAGCACCGAGAGCGCAGGCTCAGTCGACCGGGTTTGGGTACTGGAGCGAGGCCGATCGATCCTGAGAGCCGAGTCAGCCGCTGTCGCTGACGCATGTGAGCGGCTTGGCGAGGCCTTTGTGGGTGCCGTGGAGGCCGTTCTAAGATGCAAGGGCCGGGCCTGTGTCACGGGCGTCGGCAAGGCCGGCCTGATCGGCAACAAGATCCAGGCCACGCTTGCTAGCACGGGAACGCCGTCTTACAGCCTTCATCCCGTGGAGGCCTTACACGGCGATCTCGGCATGGTTCACCCCGATGACATCGTCGTGGCCTTGAGCAAGAGCGGTAGCTCGGAACTCGTGGAACTGCTGCCCCGGCTCCGGGGGCTCGGTTGTCGGGTGATTCTGCTGACGGCGAAGGCTGATGCTCCGGCGGCCAAGCACGCCGATTACGTTCTCCAGATCGGAGAGACGGCGGAAGCCTGCCCCCTGGGCTTGGCTCCCAGCTCTTCGACGACGGCCATGCTCGCTCTCGGCGACGCGCTTGCCCTGACGGTCATGGAACTGAAGGACGTGCGGGCCGAGCAATACGCAAGCTATCACCCCGGCGGGGCTCTCGGTCGCTACTTGATGAAATGTCGTGAGTTAATGCGTCAGGGCGAGGACTGCCCTGCCGTGCCGGAATCGGCGACGTTGGAGGCGTGCTATGAGGCCATTCTCAAGGCCCCGCGGCGGGCAGGCGCGGCCTGCGTTGTGGACGCCGAAGGGCGTTTGAGTGGCATCATTACCCATGGCGACTTCTTCCGCCTGTTCAGCAGGCGCGAGCAGTCGGCCGATAAGCCGGTGACGGAGGTCATGACACGGCAACCCAAGAGGGTCCATACGGATGAGCGGGTGACCGAGGCTCTCCACCTGATGCGGCAACACGCGATTGACGAGCTGCCGGTCGTGGATCACGATGGCAGGCTGGTGGGCATCATCGACATCCAGGATCTGGTGGCCCGCGGATATTCGGTGTTCGATACGGCCTGAGGCGAGGACGGTCTCGGCCATGGCGTGGTCGCCGGGGCCGCACCTGCAAGCCGATAAAAGGGCGTCCGATCGGTACCCGCGTACGAATTTCTGAACCCGATGTGTTAAATCCTACTGTATGAAGCTCTCCATCGTTATCCCGGTCTACAACGAAGCTGCGACCCTGGAGGAGTTGGTGTCCAGAGTCGTTGCCGTGAACGTCGGGATGGACCGGCAGATCATTCTTGTGGACGATGGCTCGACCGACGGCAGCCGGGATCTCTATCCTAGGATCAAGCAGCGATATTCCAGCGAGGACATCGTCTGTAAGCTCCAGCCGCAGAATCGCGGGAAAGGGGCGGCGCTCAGGGAGGGCTTCAAACTGGCTGACGGCGATGTCATCGTGGTCCAGGATGCAGACCTGGAGTATGACCCGCGAGACTACCACAGGCTCCTGGCGCCAATCCTGGCGGGCAAGGCCGACGTCGTCTACGGCTCCCGGTTCGTAGGCGGTGACGCGCACCGTGTTCACCTCTTCTGGCATATGGTGGGCAATCGGCTCCTGACCCTTCTCTCCAATATGTTCACCAACCTGAACCTTACGGACATGGAGACGTGTTATAAGGTCTTTAAGGCCGAGGTTCTGAAGGGGATCACGATCAAGTCGAATCGATTCGACTTTGAGCCGGAGATTACGGCCAAAGTCGCACGCCCCAATAAGCACGGCAAGCGGTGGCGGATCTACGAGGTGGGGATCACCTACGCGGGCCGAGATTACGGTGAGGGCAAGAAAATCACGTGGATCGACGGCCTGCAGGCATTATGGACCATTGTCAAGTACAGGTTCATGGGCTGAGCAGAGCGCGGTCCGCAGAACTCGCCGGCGTGCTTTCCCGCGTATCACTTCGGTCATCAGATTGGGCCTGCCCTTCGCAAGTCGTGCTTGGTCGGTCGTGCCGTGAGCGGGCTTCCGGCCCCGCGCGGCCGGAGCCCCCCCACGAAGAATTTCAGCGTTTTGTTCCTTCTGGATAGCGCGAATCAAGCGGATCCAGAGCTTAATCATGGCGATGCGAAGCGTAATGCGAGCCCGGATTAGGGCAAATCTCGCTTTGCTCCGCAGATGGGGTCTGCTGCGGGCGGGCGCGGATTGCGGATTGCAGCGGTTTGACTTCGGTATTGAAGTGGCCTGCCAGCATCGTGCGGGCCGGGCTTCGGGTGTTCAGGTGGCGGCGTCCTGAAGCGGTGCGTCGGCCGTTGTCGCGCGGGACGGCTTTCGGTCGCACGGTCATGAGCCTGTCCGGCGCGGCCGGATCACGGTGTTTTCAAGCGTTTTTCCCACGCCTGGCGAGCCCTCGCGCACCCCTTGCTTCCCGGTTTCTGCGGCGCTTCCGTGAACTGAACGCGGAGCCCGCCTGCGCGAATTTTTTCGAAAAAGTTTCATTCGCTCGCGGGCGAGTCCAGCGAGCGGCTCGGTGACCGGTTCGGACGACCCGAGTAGCGACCTGGGGAATGACAGGATGCCGTTTTTACGGCAAAAACCGCTGATTCTCCTGAATGCCCGAGGAAACGTGCGTCTGGTGTTTTCTCCCTCGCGGGTCCGTGCGGTGCGTGCTTTGCGGCCCTTGCGTTTTCCTGCCGGGAGTACCGTTAACTCAAGAACGAATATTTCCGTTCCGATGATCGGCACGTATCGGGGGATAGCGTGTAACCTCGTGTCTCAAGGAAAGATATTGGAGAACTCACCTATGGCAGCGAACTACAAGGGCCGAAATCGTTCGAACTGGCGCTACGCCGCTCGGAAGCCGCAGAAGTACAACTACAACAGGCCAAACACCCGCAACAAGAACATTCGCCACACGACTACGCTGGCCACTGGGTACAGCAACGTCTACAACCAGTACCAGCAGAAGATCGCGAACTACCGCGTGTTGTGCAACCAGATGCGGGGTCCGGCCAAGACCACGCGTCCCAGCAAGTCGACCCTCAACACATTCGCCAACTGGATCGACAAGGGCGCGAACGTCTACACCATCACGCCTGCTCAGCTCAATCGTTGGGCCGGCAAGAACCACAAGTACTACAACAAGTGGAACACGATCACGGCCTGCAAGAACTTCCTCACCTACAAGTGGGGCAAGAACACCATTAAGGCCATCACGTGGACCAAGAGCGGCTCGTACATGGTCGCCTGTTCGCCGACTTACAAGGGCAAGCCCTTCTGCTTGCCGAAGTAAGATCCGCGATCTGAGCGAGGGGTTTATCCCTTCGCGGCAATGACACGAAAAGAGACGGGGCAGTCCCGTATGGGCGGGAGCGCTCCGTCTCTTTCATGCGCGCTGCCCAAGCAGGGTGCCCCGTCTACCCCGCAGGTGGAGGGCCCACTGCAGGATCTCCAAGCCCAGGCCCGCTGTCATTCCATTCTTACCTCGAATAGGAAGCCAGCCGAGCCGCCCGGTTGCCTGACCGTCAAAAGCGTTACAATGGAGGCATGTCCGCGCTGATCAGCGAGCACATCATCCCCAAGGAAGGGACCTTCAGCACCACGTCGATGGGGCGCGGGGAGCCGGGTCTGCCCACCGGATTCACATGGCGTGATCAACCGTACCGCATCTTGCATGTGATCCGGTCCTGGAAACAGTCGGCGCGCGAAGGAGGCAAGGTTTCAGGCGGTCTTTATCTGCGACGCCATTATTATCAGCTCAGAATGGATGACGATTCGATCTGGACGGTCTACTTCCTCCGCCAGACGCCCAAGTCCGGCAGCGTCAAGGCGCGCTGGTTCCTTTATACCATTGAAAACTCGACGCTCCCGGGCGATGCCCGCAATGAGGATTCTTCAGACTGCGCGGCGCGGCGCAGTTGAAGGCCAGGATCGTTGGAGGGATCCCATGTCAAGCGACGAAATGCTCGGAAAAGCGGAGGCGCTCTTCCGACGGCAGCAAGCGATTGGCTTGTTTCCCGGAGGGCAGTTGGTGGTTCGGGCGCAAGGGCGTGAGTTTTTGAATGTTTCGGCAGGCATCGCACGTGGGCTCCGCCCCTGGGAGGGCGAACCGGTTCCGGTCACAGACGCGACGCCTTTCCAGGTCATGTCGGCGTCGAAACCGGTGGTGGCCTTCGCGGTTGCAGTTCTTGAGGATCGCGGGCTCCTGGAAGTGGAACGCCCCGTCGCGCACTACGTCCCGCAGTTCGGGCGCGAGGGAAAGGCGGACGTCACTGTTCTGGACATCCTCACGCACCGGAGCGGCGTCCTGGTGCCACATTTATGGCATTCTCCGGAAATCTGGCCGGACTGGGATCGTGTCCAGCAGGAGATCTCCAACGCGCGGCCTCGTTATCGCAGAGGCACGCTCGCCTATCATCCCTGGGAGTTCGGGTGGATACTCGGCGAAGTGGTGCGTCAGGTAGCGGGACGATCTCTGCCAGAGTTTCTGGAAGAGGTCCTGCCGGAGTCGTTGAGATCACTCCGATTCCGCATCGACCAGGACGCCACCAGGCTCGTCGCACGCAGCTACTGGCTGGGTCCGAAAAGCTACCGGATTGCAGGCCAAGATGTGGCCGCCCGGTTCGAGGAAAACAACAACGCGCCGTCGACGCTCACGAGCCTTATCCCAGGTGCCTCCATGACGACCACGGCCTCCGCTTTGGCCGGGTTCCACGAAATGGTGCTGGCGGGAGGAGCCATGGCGAATGGAGTTCGCCTCATCAGGTCGGAAACGCTGGAGCGATATATCAGGCCAAACGTATCCGGATTCGATCGGGCGTTACGTTCGTATTTGGTCCTCGGCAGGGGCTTTATGCTGGGCTGGCTATGGCCTCATCCGTATGGATGGTGGAACTCGCGTCAGTGTGTCGGCCATGGCGGGGGTCTCTGCGTGATCGCGTTCGGAGATCGTCGCACGGGAGCCGCCATCGCCATGGTCACAAACGGAAACAAGGGGATGGGGGACGTGGTTCGGAGGTTCGCTCCGCTCAGCAGTTTGATCCGAAAAGCGTTCCCCCGTCTGACATAGGAGGGGCTGCCCAGCGAGTCGCCGCTCCTGCATGGCGGTTCTATGGACCGTACTGGATTCTGTGGCATCAGGCACAGACAACGATCTCGGCGTAGAATACGCGGAAACAGATCGTCTCGTGAATTCACCAATGACGAAGTAAAATCAATCAGATGGTACGTGCGGGTCTAGCTCCCACGCAAGGAGAGATGCTATGCTGAAGGACACGTATCCTTACTTCCTGGCCAGTAAGCCCGTTCAGCCTAACACCGATCTGGTGGTGAAGAACAAGTACACCGGCGAGCCGGCGTGTCGCGTGGCGCTGGCGGACCCGCCCGCAATCGATAGGGCCATCGGAGCGGCGGAGGCGGCCTTCAAGGAGACGAAGAAGGTTCCCGGCTACAAGCGTCAGGAGATCCTCAATCACGTCGTCCAGCGCGTGACCGAGCGGCATGCAGAGTTGGCCGAGGCTCTGTGCATCGAGGCTGGCAAACCCATTCGGGACTCACGCGGCGAAGTGACCCGGCTGATCGACACCTTCCGGGTGGCTGCCGAAGAGTCCGTCCGCATGACCGGCGAGTATCTGCCGCTGGATATCAGTGCGCGGGCGGAGGGTTATGAATCGATCTGGCGGCGTTTTCCCATCGGGCCGTGCAGCTTCATCGCGCCGTTCAACTTCCCGCTCAATCTGGTGGCCCATAAGGTGGCGCCGGCCATTGCCGTCGGCTGTCCGTTCGTCCTCAAACCCGCCAGCCTGACGCCGGTGGGTGCGATCATCCTCGGCGAGATCCTGGCGGAAACCGACTGGCCCGAGGGCGGCTTCAGTGTGCTGCCCTGCTCGCGGGACGGTGCGGGCCTGTTTACCACCGACGATCGCCTGAAGCTGCTGAGTTTCACCGGTGGGCCGGACGTAGGCTGGGCGTTGAAGGCCAAGGCCGGCAAGAAAAAGGTCGTGCTCGAACTGGGCGGCAATGCGGCCTGCATCGTCGACGAGGATGCCGATCTCGATTTCGCCGCTGATCGCATCATCCTGGGCGCTTTCTACCAGTCCGGTCAAAGCTGCATCAGCGTGCAGCGGATCATCGCTCATGAGAAGGTGTACGAGCAGCTCAAGGGAAAGCTCGTCCAGCGCGTTTCCAAGCTGAAAGCCGGCGATCCTCTTGAAGAGGACACCTTTCTCGGACCGATGATTACGGAAAGCGACGCGAAGCGGATAGAGGAGTGGGTGAATGAGGCGGTCGCCGCCGGGGCAACGGTCATTTGCGGCGGGAAACGGGACGGCGTGTTCTACGATGCGACGCTGCTGGAGGACGTGGACCCCAGGCTGCGGATCAGTTGTGTCGAGGCGTTCGGGCCCGTGGCGACGATGCAGCCGTTCCGTTCGTTCAAGGATGCGGTCGATATTACGAACGACAGCATCTACGGTCTGCAAGCGGGCGTGTTCACCAGGAACCTCGACCACGCGATGTATGCGTTCAATGAGCTGGACGTCGGCGGCGTGGTGATCGGTGATGTCCCCAGCCTGCGGATCGACAGCATGCCTTATGGTGGTATCAAGGATTCCGGCCTGGGGCGCGAGGGCATCCGCTTCGCCATGGAGGACATGACCGAAATCAAGCTGCTGGTGCTTAACAAAGCCGGACGCCTGGAGTAGCGGATACGGATTGGTGCGTGGAGGGCGCACTCAAAGCGACGCGTAAGATGTTGTTTCGAGAGCCGATGCGAGACTGACCCTTGAACCAGCAACCGTCCATCGAGGAACTCACTGCCAGGTGTGAAGAAGCACGTCTTGCGGTCGGACGAGTGATCAACGAGAACCGCATCGATCCGGACATGGAAAAAATCGATGCCGCACTGGCCCGTTGGCAAGAGGCCAAAACGTCCCTTCGTAAGGCCCGAGGGGACGAAAGCGACGATCGTCCCGTTTCCGACTGCTGAGCCGGATCGTGGCCTGCGATCCATCCCACGTAGCTACACCATCGTGTACAATGCTCGAAGCTATTTCGCGGCGTGGAGAAGCCTTCTTCGGTTACGGAGAGGGATGCGTGTCCGAAAAGAGCGCGCGATTGCGGCACCTGTGTATTTTTTGGGCGGCGACGGTTTTCGTCCTGGGGGCTTCGTCGTGCGAGCGTTCCGGAAGGGGCAGCCGGCGGGCCGAAGATCGGCCTGATGTTCTTCTGATCACGCTTGACACCACCCGTGCAGACCATCTCCATTGCTACGGATATGAGAAGTCCATCACTCCTCGCCTCGATGAACTGGCCGGTAAAGGCGTGCTATTTACTCAGGCCATTGCTCAGGCTGCCGTTACGCCGGTTTCCCATGCTTCGATTCTGACGGGTTTGAATCCCTACAGCCATGGCCTCCGGGTGATGCACGGCGTCACCGAAAACCGCCTGGCGGAGGAACGGGTGACGCTGGCGGAAGTGCTCAAGCGGGCCGGCTACCAGACAGCGGCATTCGTCAGTGCCTTTCCCGTGACCGAACGGTTCGGCCTGCACCAGGGTTTCGACATGTTCGACGCCGACTTCCTGTTGGCGCAGCCCGATCGACTGATTTCCGATTCCGGCATCGTAAACACGGGCAAGAGCCAGCGTCATGCCGGGGAGACTACCACACGCGCGCTCACCTGGCTTGAACAGGCAGAGTCGCCTTATTTCCTGTGGCTGCACTACTTCGATCCACATGATCGTCAGGTCATGCCACCGCAGGAATTCATGGCGGATCATGCTGTGCCGATCGGCATGGAACGGGACGTGTTGCGGGCGATTTACGATATCGAGATCGAATACATGGATCAGCAGATCGGCCGCGTTTTCGATTGGCTGATCCAGGCAGGGCAGGCGGCGAGCACCATCGTCGTCGTAGTGGCGGACCATGGAGAGGGGCTGGGCGATCACGACTGGTGGACGCACGGCATCTTGTACCAGGAACAGGTGCGCGTGCCGCTGATCATCCGTGCACCTTCGATTTCTGATGGCTGGCGGGTGGATTATGTGGTGCGCACGATCGACATCATGCCAACCGTTCTGGATCTGATCGGGCTCGACACAGGCGCCTGGCCTGATATGGAAGGAGAAAGCCTGGTGCCTCTTATGGGGGCTGCCGCCAAGGATCCCGGTTACCGTGCCTACTGCGATTCGGTCAACATGCTTACGTATAGGCCCGGTGTGACCATCCAGGAGGTTAAAGACGACATGCTGTTCGGTCTGGTCGACTGGCCCTGGAAATACGTGCATCACGCACTGCGTCCGGAGGAGAGTGAGCTTTACGACTTGGCCAAAGATCCCCGCGAACTCGAAAACGTTATCGAAAAGCACTCAGACGTTGCCACGAGGCTTAAGAAGGAACTAATGGCCCTGGATTGCGTCCCTTCCGATGAACTTGGTGGACAAAAGGGGGCCGGACAAATGTCTCCCGAGGATCTCCGTCGTCTCCGTTCTCTGGGTTACCTGGATGAGGGAGGTTAGAAAGCCGGTCTGAGGCTTGTGGGCTTCGCCTTCTCGCAGAGCGTAACACCACACTTCCTCAGCGGAGCCGCGGCCTTTGTGCGATTTGCAGGAACGACGTGAAAGAGCGAGCAGGTTCCATTCTGTTGGGCGTCGCGCTTCTGGCCATCACTGCGTGCGCTTACCTCCAGGTCGCCGACTGCGCCTTCATCTGGGACGATGAGAGCTATATCGAGCGGAACGAAATGTTGCGGTCGATAGACGGCTTGCGGCGAATCTGGTTCGACATCGGGGCGACACCGCAATACTACCCGCTGGTCCATACCACTTTCTGGCTCGAATATCAGGCATGGGGATTGGCGCCGGCAGGCTACCATGTGGTCAACGTCCTTCTCCATGGGCTCGCGGGTGTGCTGCTGTGGCGCGTGCTTTCCTTATTGAAAGTGCCGGGAGCCTGGTTCGCTGCGGCCGCGTTCGCCCTCCATCCGGTTCACGTCGAATCGGTCGCCTGGATTACGGAGCGCAAGAACGTTCTTTCCGGAGTCTTCTACCTGGCATCGGCACTGACGTACCTGAAGCTTGCGCTTCCTCCCCAAAACGAATCTACAAGTGCAGGCTCCTGGAAGCTGTACGCCGCCGCCTTGATCTTGTTCTCATGCGCTGTTCTCAGCAAGACGGTGACGTGCACGCTTCCGGCCGCCTTGCTGCTGGTAATCTGGTGGAGGCATGGAAGCGTTCGGCTTCGCGATTTAGGCAGGCTGGCACCGTTCTTCGTCATCGGCATCGGGCTCGGCGTCATGACCGTCTGGATGGAGAAGGAGCTTGTAGGGGCCAAGGGCGAGGCCTGGGATCTCTCGTTTCTGGACCGTTGCCTGCTCGCCGGGAGGGTGATCTGCTTTTACGCGGCCAAGCTGGTCTGGCCCGCCGGGCTCACCTTCATCTACCCGCGCTGGCACGTCGATGCCACACAGTGGCATCAGTACGTGTATTTGATGATCGTGATTATGGTGGTGGTTGCCCTGTGGCTTGCGCGTCGCCGGATCAGTGCGGCGCCGGTAGTGGCGGTTCTTTTCTTTGTTGGCACGCTGTTCCCGGCCCTGGGCTTCTTCGACGTTTATCCGATGCGCTTTTCTTTTGTGGCCGACCACTTCCAGTATCTCGCGAGCATCGGTCTGATCGCACTGGTGGTCGGTCTCCTTCATGTCGGCGTGGATCGCATCGGGGCGCGAGCCAAACCCGCGGCGCAGGTTGCGGCTTGCGCGCTGCTGATCGTACTGGGGACCCTTACCTGGCGTCAGGTTCCCGTTTATGCAAACGTGGAGACGCTTTGGGGCGATACGCTTGCGAAGAACCCGGATGCGTGGATGGCCCACAACAACCTCGCCGTTGCTCTTCAGGACCAGGGCAAGCAGGAAGAGGCCGTCCGCCATTTTCGGGAGGTCGTGCGTTTGGCGCCCGGCTTCGCGAAGGGGCATAAGAACCTTGGCGACGCGCTGCAAAAGTGCGGGCGACTTGATGAAGCCGTTGATCACTATCAGATAGCGGTGGAGATCGCCGGCGGGTCGGCAGAGGCCCACAATACCCTTGGGGTGGCCCTCACGATGATCGGTCGCATCGACGAGGCCGCCATTCACTTCCGAGAGGCCGTGCGGCTCAGGGAGGATTTCCCAGAGGCGATGAATGGGCTCGCCTGGATCCTCGCGACGCACCCGAAAGAGGCCATGCGGGACAGGACTGAGGCGGTCCGGCTGGCCGAACGTGCCGTCGAGCTCACCGATCGGCAGGATGCGGCCATGTTGGACACTCTCGCAGCGGCCTACGCATCAGCCGGAGAGTTCGGAGGGGCGGTTTCCGTCGCCCGGGAGGCTCTGCAGCTTCCAGCGGGCGACCGCGAGACTCGCTGGCTGGTTGAGCAGATTCGACGCCGTCTGGCCCTATACGAGGAGGGCAAGCCGTATCGGGAGACCGCCCGGCGGCAAAGCGGCAGCGGGGGGGATTCCGACTGACTTCGTGGTTTGCGGTGCCGCAGAGGCGTGCCGGGCTCCTGGACGCCGGGAAGGGCGACTCCTGCGGCCCCTTTCCAGTCGCCTCCGGCTTGATTTGCTCCCGGCGTAAACCCCAAGGGCACCGATGCGTAAAAGGTCCGGAGGCGGTACTCAAGGCGAGGGTTCCTATCGGACGATCCGCCGATGGTGCGTCCTGTTTGGAAAAACCTGACGCCGGATGACAGGCTGCAGGCCCAGCCGGCGTCTTGATAGGTGGCAATGACAGTGGCCCTGACTGACCACTTCGATGCGGAAGAGCCAGTGATCGATGCCATCCGCCAAGGCGACAGACACGCCTTTTGCGAGTTGGTCCGGTGTCAGAACCGGTTCGTCCGCGGCGTGGTGGTGGGTGTCCTGGGCCGCACGGACAGGGTCGACGACGTGACTCAGCAGGTATGGGCGGCCGTATGGGAGCGGATCGGAAAGCTACGGGATGGGAGACGATGGCGATCGTGGCTGTATCGCCTGGCTCGCAATGCCGCCATCGACGCGGGCCGGGACCTGACCCGGCGCCGAAACCGGTCCGAGCAGATGGCCCGCGAACCCGTCCAAACGGAGGACCGTCAAACGCCGGCCTCGGAGGCCGCCGGCAACGAGGATCATCAGCGGGTCTTGAGTGCGATTACGGCACTCCCGGCGCTGTACCGCGAGCCTTTCGTGCTTCGGCACCTCAACGGCTGGAGCTACGCCGAGATCGCCGAGGTGATGGGCATGCCGGTCAACTCCGTTGAGACGAGACTGGTTCGCGCCAGACGACTTCTCCGAGAGGCCTTAAAGGACAGAATCACAGTAGCATGAGCGAGAGAGCGGACAAAGATCGGATTGAGAACCTCATTGTCCGGAGCCTGGACGGTGAGCTGAGCGACGACGAGCAGCTCGAGCTGGATCGAGCCGTCCTTCGTGCGCCCGAGGCTCGAAGGCTCAAGGAGGATTACGAGCGGATCGACGCGCTGGCCACCGCGGCTCTGAGCGAGGCCGTCGGTGACCAACCGCCGGCGTTCGATCCGATGGTGCTGACCGGCGAAGAAGGCGCCGCGCGAAAGGCCGCCGGCCAGCGCTCAGTGGCAGTTGCGAGACATCATTGGGCCTGGTGGTTGATGCCCGGTGCCATCGCTGCGGCTATTCTCGCGGCGCTGCTCATTCCAACCTCGCTGCTCGGCCCTGAGGTTCATCAACCTCAGGCATTCGTTCCAGCCACCACACAACACATGATCCCGGAAGTCGCGTCCTCATCGCGGCCAAGCGAACTTCCTGAAGTTCGCCCCGTGCTGGAGGCTCCACGAAAGATCAAGAGAACGACCGACCGCCGGTACATCGGCGTGCTGGGTGAGGACGGCCGGATCTACTGGCTGGAAATCGACAGGATTCGGACGATCAAGGGCCTGAAGCCTGAGGCCAAGGCTGCCTTTGGGGATTTGTGACAGGAAGTCGAAGCAACGCCCGTCTAAAGGGTTGAAGCACAGCGGACACAAAGGAGCAGAGTTATGTTAGGTGGGATTGCCAAGGGATTATTGCTTTCACTGTTTCCGTTCGGGTTTGGCTCCCTGGCACCGATGTTGGTGACGGACTCGGACGAGGCTGTGGTTGAGGTTCAGGTCGTTGCGGCGCAGGACAAGCCCGCTTGCATCGTTGCAGCGGGGCAAGCCGCGGGATTGGCCAAAGCCTGCTGCCACTCGGGCAAGGCGTCTTGCAGCAAAGCGTGCCCCAAAACCGGCAAAGGCTGTTGTTCGAAGCCGTGTATGATGAAGCTCGGTGAGGGTGATGAGCCCAAGATGTGGATTACCGGAGATGTTGCCGGGCCCCAATGCGTTCTGCATGGTGGGACGGCGGGCATGGCCGTCGCCGGGCCACACATCGTCTGCCTCGGGGGCGACGCCGACCAGGCAAAGACCATTGTGAAGGTGGTGGCTGGAGAGGAAGGAGAGGAGGAAAGTGGTTGGTTGGGCGTCATGGTCACCAACGTGCCGGAGGCGCTCGCCACCCAATTCGACCTTGAAGGCGTTGGCGTCATCGTGACCAACGTCGTTGAAGGCAGTCCGGCGGAAAAGGCCGGCATGGAACAACACGACGTCATTATCGAAGTGGACGGCAAAGAGGTGAAGGCCGACGTTCAAGACCTGGTCAAGAAGATCAAGTCGTTCGAGCCCGGTGAAACGGTCAAAGTAAAGATCCTGCGGGCCGGTGAAGGGATGATCTTGAAGGCGACGCTCGGGTCGCGCGGCGATATGCCAAAGGAGGAGAAGTGGAAGTGGACGTTCAAGCCCGATCAGGAGCTTGAGGAACGTTACGACGTCCGCGCGAAGATCATAGTCAAAGGTCCTGACGGTGAGTGGTCCATGAAGGACCTCGGCGATCTGGAAGACCTGGAGGACCTGCCTGAGGATGTTCGCAGCATGCTTCCTGACGTGGGCAAGCGTTGCGAGATCTGGCTGGACAGTCAGAACAAGTCCATGACGATCGAGGTCGATCGTGACGGCGAGACCTTGATCATCGAGCAGGGGGGGGATGCCGGCGACATCGTCGTTCGGCGCAAGGGTGCCGACGGCGATGAGACGGTCAACACGTACGAAGATGAAGAGGCGCTCGAGACCGGTGATCCTGAAGCGTACGAGACGTTCAAGGGCCTGAAACACGACGAGACCTTCTCCTTCACCATCGAAGACCGGGACGATTTCGGTGACTTCCATTTCGATCTCAAGGATTGGAAGGACAACATGGTGGTGTGGAAGATGGACCTCGAGAAGGCGCTGCAGGACGCGCGCAAGGCCCAGGAAGAGGCCATGGAGCAGCTCAGAAAGTACAAAGTCTTCTTAAAGCCTCATATCGACGTTGATCGTCTCGAGGAAGTGTTCGAGCCTGAGGATGAAGAGGTCATCGAGGTCGAGGCGCTCGCGGTCAAGCCCAAGCACTCTTTTGACGTGGCCGTTGACGGCTCGATCATCGTCACGATTCGCAAGGGTGATTCCGAACTGATCCGCACCTTCAGAGATGAAGACGACCTAAGGAAGCACAAGCCCGATCTGTACGAGAAATACAGGGCCCTGGTGGCTTTGGACGAGGAGTAAATCACATCCCCCCTTGACGACCAACACCCCCTTGATGGGCGTCGGTGCTCTTTCCGGCGCCCGCTTTTTTGCGCGCATCGTAGAGGCGATTCACCGCTCAGTGGCGCGCTCGAGTTTCCGTCGGGGCAGAGAGATGATGAAGGTCGATCCTTCTCCGAGCGTCGATGCCGCGGTAATGGAGCCGCCGATGAACTGCAGGATGCCGTGCGTTACGGAAAGGCCCAGCCCGAGTGACTCTCTGTTTCCACCTGCCAGGCTGCCCTTCGTGCTCCAGAAGGGTTCGAAAATGCGTGAAAGCTGATCCTCACTCAGGCCACATCCGGTGTCTGCGATCCTGGTGACGATCCGGTCGGTCTCCAATGAGACGGCAATCGTCAAAGTGCCACCGTCCGGCATGGCGTCGATCGCGTTTTGGACCACATTTCGCAGGGCGGTCATCATCTGGACCCTCGGCACTTCCATGACCGGAAGCTTGGGGACGTCGAGCACCAGCTTGATGTTCTGCTCTTTGAGCACCGCCTCGAAATCGTCAGCCATGGAGAGTACGATTTCCGTCACGTCGCTAAGATCCTCGTCCTTGCGGTCGCCCTCGGCGAAGGAGAGCAGCCCTTCGAGCAGATCCGTGGCACGCGAAAGAGCTTCGCTGATCTGATCGAGGATACGGGTCTTGAGCAGCAGGTCATTGCTGTTGCGGGCGAAGTCGACGCTGGTGATGATGCCGCCGAGAATGTTGTTGAAGAAGTGCGCCATGGCGCCGGCCATCTCACCCAAGGCGGCCATCTTGCGGCTCTGCAGCAGTTTGGACTGGAGCTTCGAGCGGCGTGTGACGTCGCGCATGAAAGCGGAGACGCCGATGCGCGTGCCGGGCTGCGGCACGATCGGTGAGATCACAACGGTCAGGTCACGCCGTTCGCCTCGCTCGTCGTGGTATGGGAATTCCAGTTCGCTGATCTCACCATGGTCGATGGCCCGACGGAAGAGTTTGAGGGCCTGCTCCCGCTGTTTCTGCGGCACGATCGAGTGAAGGGGCGTGCCGATCATCGACTCCGGCGAGGCGCCGAACATTCTTGAGGCGGCCGCGTTCCAGTTGCGGATGATGAAATCCTCGTCCGTCGCGATGAACGCCACACCTGCGTGCTCGAAAAGCTGCCGGTAGAAGTCGTTGTCTGCGGTCTTTGACCTGCCCATGGTCGAAGCTCGCTTCACCGAGGTTCAGCGCCGCCCATCGCGACCTCGTACGGTCTGGGCGTGATGCAGAGCACGGTTTCGTACCGCTTGCCTTTGTGTGTCGCATTAAAGAAGCGGCCGCCGACGAGGTATTCGTTTTCCGCTCGCTCACTGGAGCCGATGACCAGGAATTCGTCGGGATTGAGCGTGATCGGCACGGAGAGGCTCTCAAACCGAAGCCACTCGTAGGCCGGCGCCCGCGTGATCACCCCGCCGACGTTCTGCCATTGCATGGAGCCCAGGTCGCGCCGGATCTCGGGTTCCACGTTCAGATCGATACATCCGCTGAGTTCGGGATGAAGCAGATAGTCGATCCGCAGCATCCGGTCGCCCGCCGGGACGGTTCGCCCGGACAGGCGGTTCTTGCGGTCGTAGGCGAAGATGGTCTCCGGTTCCTGTCTGGAGATCAGGACGATCTCGAGAGGATCCTTTCCGCGCACCTCCATCTCCTGTTGTTCGACTTCGGCACCGGCCGCTTCGAGAATCGCATAGATTGCCGGCCAGGACGAGCGTGGTGCCGCCCCGACTCGAACACCGTTGCGGGCCAAAGCCGCGACGAGTTCCGCGTCAATACGCAGCTCATCCACGTGATTCCAGATCTTCGGCGAGTACCTGGACGGTTCCGCCGGCATATGAAACCGCCGGATCTCGAAACGCACGTGCAGGATGCGAAATGGCTGACTCGAAAGCGGGGAAGGCGGCTGCGGGGAGGCGAGGGCGGTGGTTTGCGTGTCGCCCTGCTCGTGGGGGGAGTTACCGCCCATGCCGGAAAGGCAACCTGCCAGCAAGATAAAACATCCCGCGACGGCGGGTACGGCCACGATATGAATGGTTCGCCCACGCTGCAAGGCAAAGCCTCTCTTGGCCTGTTCGACGTTCCGAGTGTATGAACCGGGCGCGCCGGGGTCAAGAAGCTTTGGACCATCAACGTGACACGAAGTTTGCCCGCCTTGAAGAGGTGTCCGGCGAGGGCCTGCGGTCGCCGCGGTCCGATCGTCGGAGGCCTGTTCCTCTTGTTGAAGGATGTGGCGTCTGATAGAAGGAGGCAGGTGGCTGAGATCGATGATGACATCATCCGGGGGCTCGCGACGGCTAAAGCTCTGGCCATCGCCGCATATGGTGAGTCGGTGGCCGCTTATCGATACCGTATGCTCAGCAGGAAAGCCCCCACGGAAGCGCACCGTTTGACCTTCCTTGAGATGGCCGAAGAGGAGAAGGGCCATCAGCAGGTGATTCAGGATCTGCTTGACAAGGAGCATCCCGGCGCCAGCTTCGTCCTATCGTTGGATGATAAGGCCCTGGTGATTGTCGGGCCCCGGCTGCTCGAGCTTACCGGTCCGGGCGCCTTTACAAAGGCCATGGAGTGCATCTACCAGTCCGAACGTCTCACCGGCTCCTTCTACGCCAAGTTCCGCGATGTCACAGACCGCGAAGACCTCAAACAGTTGCTCCACGAAATGGCCCAGGAATGCCTTGCCCATGCTGAAAGGCTGAAGGCGATTCCGGGAACGGATCAATAAGCTCGGTCGGGATTGGCTGGCTCGGTCGGGTTTTCCGCTGACTTGTTTATTCCTCTTGCTGCTGCCCGGCTATCGGGCACCTACCGCATCCGATCAAATACGAAGGAGGCTTCGTCGTTCTGACCAACCGTGAGAACGATGGTTGAGCCTGCGTCGGTAATCCGTAGTTTCGCGGGGAGAAGATGTTGCCCACGTTGCAGGGAGAAACCGGCGGCGCGCCCGTCGGGTAGGACGACCAATGGGGCGCTCGTAATGCCGGCAGACTGAATGGACAATTCCACGGCGCCGGTGGGTCCGCGCCGGAGGTGCAGCAGTCGGACTTCTTCCCGGGCAAGTGCATCGAGCAACGGATCGGCGTAGCGCAGCTTCGAGAGGGCCTCCTGGGATTGGGTCCAGAATCCAACCAACCGATCCAGGGCGACCCGCTCGGCCGGCGGAAGCTTGATCTCTTCCCGCTCCTGCGCCTCGATCAACAGCGTGACTGATTCGAGCCGCTCAGGCACCAGGAAGGCCAATCTCAACTTGGTCTCTCCCCCGGCCCGGGCGTCGATCGGCTCCAAAGAGAAGGGCAGCAGCGGATTGGGGGGGCGGACCACTACGCCCAGCGGATCGAAGGTCTTTGGTCCTGCCTTGGAGGCGCCGGGCGGCGAGCGGAGCTGTACGGTTGATAGGGCCTCCTCTTCCGGGGTGATCAGGATCGTGTTCGAATCCGGGCCGGCCCAAAGCAGGTCCATCGAGATGAACAGATAACGCTTCCCCACCGGAGCGATTCGACCACGGCGTCGCAACTGCCCCGTGACGCCCCTATCCTCGTAGCCGAAGAGACTGGTGCGAAGGGTGATGGGTCCGTGACGCCAGCGCGGTGGCTCCTCCTGAGGCTTCTGCGATTCTGCCTCAGCAGGTTGCTCCAGCGGCGGCGGTTCCGGCTTCTGCTGCGGTGGTCCGCCTGGACCGGGCGATTGGGACCGTTTCTCTTCCGAAGACGGAGACAAACCGGGTGCCACAGTTTCGGCACTCGCAGGAGTGGGTGCAGGCTCCGATGGAGACTGTGCTTCCGGTAAGACATCGATCGCCTGTGGGTGCTTGCTCTTTACGGGAGGCGCGGGACTTATGCCACGATTGGATCCGACTGGTGTGCCCGCTGAGTTGCTGCCGGCGTAGGCGGCCTGATCCGGCTTGTGCTTAGGTACTATGGCCACGATCACCAGAACGACACCAACCGCGAGTACAAGAACAATCGGCAGGAACAGGTGCGGGGCGAACAGCGTTTCCTCTCTTTCCTGCTCTTCCATGGGTGACCTCCGGTCACGCGGTGCGCCCCAAGTCCGTTGAACTCAAGGGACTTTCTCCCCAAGACCCGTGATTGAGTCAAGGTAGATCCGACTCATCGGTGTTTGGCTGCGATCGGGAACCGTCGCCCCGTTCCGAACGCCTTGCTTGTTACTTTCAGCCCGATGGGTGCTTGCTTGCGCTTGTGCTCGCTGATGTCCACCATGCGGGCGATTCTTTGGACGAGCTTGCCGTCGAATCCGTTCGCGACGATTTCGTCGATACCTTCAGATTTCTCGATGTACCTCTCTAGGATGGCGTCCAGCGTCTCGTAGGGCGGCAGGCTGTCGGTGTCTCTCTGGTCGGCCTTCAGCTCGGCTGAGGGCGGCTTGTCGATCGACCGCTCCGGCATCTTCGGGTGCTCGGACGTGGCGTTGATGTGCCGTGCGAGCTCGTAAACGGTGGTCTTGGGTACGTCGCTGAGGACGGCCAGTCCGCCGCTCATATCGCCGTACAGGGTGCAATAGCCGACGGCCAGTTCACTCTTGTTGCCCGTCGTGAGAAGCAGCCACCCGAATTTATTGGACAGTGCCATCAGAATGGTGCCTCGAATCCGGGCCTGAAGGTTCTCTTCGGCCACGTCCGGTGCGGTGCCCGCAAAGGCCCCTGCCAGGGCCTCTTCCATAGCCTTGTGTGGGCCCTCGATCGGGATGATTCGGAACTGGATCCCCAGAGTCTCCGCGAGTTGTCGGGCGTCCTCTACGCTGTGGTCGCTGCTGTGGCGGGAGGGCATGGCCACGCCGTGTACGCGCTCCGGGCCCAGGGCCTCCACCGCAATCGCCGCCGTCACGGCCGAATCAATCCCGCCCGACAGCCCCACGACGACCGCCTGGAAACCGCATTTCGCAACATAATCGCGTGTCCCCAAAACGAGCGCCTGCCGCACGCTCTCGATCCGGCTGGGCAGGGGCTCCAAGCGGTGACGCGCCGTGGACTCCAAGTTCACAACAAGCAGATCCTCCTCAAAGGACTTGGCGCGGGCGATCACCTCGCCGCTCTGGTCCAGAACGCAGCTCGCTCCTTCGAAGATCAGATCGTCGTTGCCGCCGACCTGGTTCACGAAAACGACCGGAACGAGGTGCTCACGAGCCTGCTGGGCGAAAATAGCCTCACGGAACCCAGCTTTGACCGCCTCATAAGGTGAGGCCGAAAGGTTTACGATCAGTTGGGAACCCGCTGCGACTGCACGCTCGACAGGATCCACCCCATAAACTCGCCGACCCTCGAACTGCTCGTCGTTCCACAGGTCCTCGCAGATGGTGAGCCCGACGCGATGCACGCCGTCATCCGCACGAAGGTCGAACGTCTGCACCTGCTTCCCAGCATTGAAATAGCGGGTTTCATCGAAAACGTCGTAGGTTGGCAGGAGGGCTTTAGCGTAGGACTTCTCGATGTGTCCGTCGCGACAGACCGCCGCGGCATTGAAAAGGCCGGTACCCGAGCCGCTCGGGTCACGCTGCACATAGCCCACCACGACTGTGAGCTCTTTGCAGTGTGAGGCGATGTCCTCGACGGCTGCCTGGTTCCTTTCAATGAGTTCCCGTCTGGCCAGCAGGTCCTTCGGGGGATAGCCGAATGCCGCAAGCTCAGGAAAGACAAGAAGTTCGGCTCCTTGGTCGGCCGCCGTCTCAATGTCGTGCAGGACACGCCTTCGGTTTGACTCGATGTCGCCGACAGTCGGATTGATTTGGGCCAAGGCGATTCTCATCGAAACTCAACTCTCCGTGGGGGTGTCACTTACCCGCAGGCCGGATTCTATCGCAAATGACGGTGGCGACACAGAGGGCCATTCTATGCGGCTGGCAGGGCGTAATGGTGGATTGCAAGAACCTGTAAAAAAAAGGAGGCCAACGGCGCCCTCCCTTGTTCGGGCCGGAGAGAGGATGGTGGGAAGGCGATAGTAACCGTTGGCCTCTTATTGAGAGCAAACGCGAGTTAAACAGACTCTGCCCGCTAGTTCTCCTCCTCTTGGGCTGCCTGCCCTTGTTGCCGTCCGGTCAGCGGCGCCCTTCCGTGTTCGGGCCGGAGAGAGGATGGCGGAAGGGCGCGAACCCGCTGACCTACTGATGTAACAATCCAAACCGAAAACCCGGAAAAACCGGGCGGTGGGCTCTCTCATCCTGACCTGGGGTTTCTGGCCACCGCCACGGCTCCGGGCAGGAGCCCTGGATGGTATCGGTCGAATAGCAATCGGCATACCAGCGGCAAGTTCAGTTTTGTCCAAGGAGACACCAGGGCATCCGCCCTATCCTAGGAGTGCCGATGACACCGAACCGCATCCCGACCTGCACATGATGTTATCAGTTTAAAAGATGGGCGTCAAGAGAATTCCAATTGCCGCACGCGAGTTGAGGGCATCCTGAAGAAGGTGTCAATCGTACCGAGGGTGGTGTGCCGTGAATCCACGGCCAGCCTTCGCTTGAGCCACCCAGGGTGTGATGCATCCATGCGAGGAAGACGTGGTGGGGCATTCCGCCCATGGCTTTGGGTGATTGCCGCAGCAGTATTGGGAACGCGGCTATACACTCTGTATGAAATGACAATGTCGTCGGTGGAAAGGCCCAGCGGCAATGCGCAGGCCGCCTCATGAAGCCTCGTATTCAAGAAACAGGGATGGTCACGGATTGCCGCTGCTGCGGCCATTCGGGGCAGCAGGTGACCGCACGCGATCAAGTGCCGGGCGCGAGGCGCGGCACCCACCGGTGCGGTGCCGCATCGTCCGCACTTGCCTGAGCCGATGCCTGTTTGCGCTCAATCCGGTGCTTCGGTTTGGACATCCTTCGGGTTGATGAAGCGCACGAATTGGAAGGAAAGGAAATCGGTGTGACTTCAACGATGGTTCAGGACGGATTCGAGCTCCTCCGAGACTCTGAGATGGATACATATCGGGGTTCAAACGCGTTTGCGCCAGGAGACCGGCGGAGCATTCTTCAGCTTCCCAGGATCGGGATCAAGTGAGCGTGGGCTCCTTTGTGCGCGCGGAGGCCTGCGTGTGCGCGGAAGCTGCTGGACGAACGCCTCGGGTAAGTGCCCGGCGACATTGCAGCTTGCCTGCCACTGGATGCGACCTTCTCAATTCCCATTCCTACGGCGCGGTTGGCATTCCTCTGCAGCGAGACGCCGGGTTTCCCTTCGCATCGTAGTAACAATCACGATCACTCCGGTCGCCTTCATGCGCGACACCGTTGGGCCGCGAGAGAAGCATCGGTCGGGCTACCGACCTTTGGCAAGGAGCAGCAGTGTTTGTCGGACGACAAGCATTCGACCGACGTTGCACTCTAGCGAACCGCGTCGTGTATCTCGCTGTTTTGAGGAAGGTGGATTGGCGTGACAGAGTACTTGAGAGGATCGTGACGACCACAGAGGTGTTCGTCCTGCGTGGGGAATCGTGGGTGCATCCCATTTGGGTGAGACGGCCTAACTTGTTGGACCGTGGGTCCGGGGTTTGTAGGGCTGCGCGATCAATTGGCGGGCCGTGCAATTCGCCGCACGTTCGCTATCCTTGTGGGGGTCTGCGCGGGCGTGCGTTGGTATCGGCCGGCTTGACCCCACCGA
Source organism: Phycisphaerales bacterium (assembly GCA_020350565.1). GTDB lineage: Bacteria > Planctomycetota > Phycisphaerae > UBA1845 > UBA1845. The sequence continues at coordinate 3,160,531 of CP070718.1, read as the reverse complement.
AAGTCCGCCATAGCCTGTTGACGGGCAGCATGGGCCACCCCCTTCGAGCCAACATATCCCATGGGCGAGGAGAGCACTCATGGCCTACGAAATCACGAATGAGGACGTTTGGGTAGCAGCGCTTGAGGACCGACCGGGGGCACTCGCGGAGAAGCTGCAGGCTGTTTCGCGAGTAGGGGTCAACCTGGAGTTCATGATTGCCCGGCGTGCTCCCGAGAAGCCCGGTACGGGCGTTGTGTTCATGGCCCCGTTGCGTGGAGAGGAATCGGAACGGGCTGCACGGGAGGCCGGGCTGTCGCTGCTGACGTCGGTCTGCACGCTTCGCATCGAGGGTCCTGATCGACTCGGCTTGGGCGCCCTCATTACCTCGACCGTTGCCAATGAAGACATCAACGTGCGGGGCGTTTCCGCGGCGAAGCAAGGCGAGCGATCGGTATTCTATCTGGCTTTTGACAGTGAGTCGGACGCCGAAGCGGCGACTGAAGCTTTGACCAACGCGCTCAATCGCTGAAGCGAATCTGCTTGCCCCTCGGCTTGCCCGTGAGAATCCGGCTCTCTCTTTGAAGGCGCACGTTCTGGTCGTGCCGGTGCCGGTTGATCCAGCCGGCGAACGTTGCGAGTGACAACTGCCATGGATGCAATGCGTTCATGAGCGCGATTCCATCTCACCCAAGCCGAGGCGCATAACGCCGTCATGCACGGGTGCTTATGGTCGGTAGGAAATCTCGGCACTACGTGCTGCTGCCCCATTCCGTTTTTAACCATCGCGTGATTCGTTCCTTTGGCCCGCATACGGCCAATTGAATTCGGGCTTGAGGAGCAGGGCCCGAAGCACCCCCTTGCTTGACCCGCGCAGCCTGCTCTCGATACCATGTGATCTGAAGATCTGGTAAACGTCACATCTCGAATTGCGGGAGGGTATCAAAATGAAAAAGCCAATCGTCCCTCTTAGTGTTTGCGCATGGTTCCTGATCACGTTTCTTGGCAGTGCGCTCGCACCTACTCAGCTTGTTGCTCATTCTGCCGGACGCACCTGTCTGACGCCGCCGACCCAGGACCGTCAACCCTGTTCTGAAGTCCGTGTCAGCCTGCTCGAAGGAGGCGAGCACACGATTCGGATTGCCTATCATGTCCCGGCGTTCACCATCGAGGCCGTTCAGATTGACGGCGAGGCCTACTATCGACCGGTCCTTCAGGGCCAGCCGCATACCACCCAAAAGGGCATGCCCGACCTGCCCTTCGTGTGCCACAGCGTAATCATTCCTGATGATTCGAGGATGCGCGTCCGAGTCGCCGGGAGCACGTTCACGGAGTACCGTCTGCCGATCGCCCCTTCACGCGGGCTTATCCCGTGTGATGTGTGGCCTGGTGACGTACCCTACGAGTTTGCAGAGCACTATGCCCTGGACGAATTCTATCCCCGGTCCATCGCCCAACTGGGCTCACCGTATACGCTACGTGATTTCCGTGGGATCGCAGTACATGTTCATCCGTTCGCCTACAATCCCCGGACTCAGACGTTGCGGCACTATTCCGAAATCGTCTTGGAGGTCAGCGACGTCGACCCGCTGGTCTCGGCTTCTTCCGGCGCCCACAACGGCCGATGCAATCGCTTCTTTTCCAGCATCTATGGGGCCCGTTTCTTGAACTACGAAGTGCATCGTTCTCGGACCGTGCCCGAGCATGGACGGATGATCGTAATCTCGCACAGTAGTTTTCTGGATGCCACTCAGCCGTACGTGAACTGGAAACGACAAAAAGGCATCCCCACGGATCTCTACGCCGTCGAGGACATCGGTGCGACGGCGTCGGATATCAAGGCCTTCATTCAGGGCGAATATGACGCTGACGACGGCCTGACGTTTGTGCAGTTCGTTGGGGATGCGGAACAGATCCCAACGTTCCTGATCGAGCGGGACTTCTGTCCAGGCCTGGCGACGTCGGATGCGTCGTACGCGTTGCTGGACGGCGATGATAGCTATCCTGACATCTTTGTCGGTAGGTTCTCCGCTCAGACGGTCGCGGAGGTGAACACGCAGGTTGAAAGGACGATCCACTATGAGCGCGACCTTGCCGAGGGCGAGTGGCTCCACAAAGGCACCGGACTCGGTTCCTGCTGGGGTGAGGGATACGGATACATGGGCCTTCGTGACAGAGACCTGGTGGAAACACTCCGGCTGATGCTGTTGGGCTACACGTACACGGAGGTCGATCAACTGTACGAGTCGGGCGACCCCCCCGGCTGCGATTCGGTTCCCACGGCCCTTTTCGTGAGCGCTATCAATGACGGAAGGGGCATTGTGAACGCGGAGGGGCACGGCGATTGCGAGGCGACTTTTATGATTCCGCCCGGTGGTGAGTACGGTGATCTGTTCACCGCAGATGAGGTATACGATCTGCTAAACGATTATGCCTTGCCGTTCATGTCCCTCAGCGTGCCCTACGTGGGCAATTTCCAGATTGACGAGACCTACGCCGAGGCTTGGTTGCGGGCTCGGACCGGCAGCGGCGCGCCCATCGGTGCAGTCGCGGTGTACGCGTCCTCGACCGACTTGGATTATGCATCGTCTCAGGCCGCGCAGTACGCCATGGTTGACTTGCTGGTGACCGAACAGATGAAAACGGTCGGCGGCCTCATGTACAACGGC
>CP070718.1:3155337-3157783 GCA_020350565.1 Phycisphaerales bacterium | reverse complement strand
CACGTTCCCGGCGGTGAGGGAACAAAGCACATCATCGGCGAAGCAGAGCTCGCCAAGATGAAACCGACGGCCTGCGTTCTGAACTGCGCTCGCGGTGGCACGGTGGATGAAAAAGCGCTCGCCCGAGCGGTCGAGGCAGGCAAGGTCGGCGGCGCGGGCCTCGACGTGTATGAGATCGAGCCACTCGCCACGGCCCGGGATTTCGCCGACCCGGTGGTTCAATCCCCGCGCGTCTACGGAACGCACCACATCGGCGCCTCCACTGACCAAGCCCAGTCTGCTGTCGCGGATGAGACCGTGCGGATCATCAAGAACTACAAGGACTCCGGCCAGTTCATCAACTGCGTCAATATGCCGGCTTGAGGAAGTACCTCACCTTCAGAGAAGATGGGGCACCCAAACCGAGCACGGCGACAGCCCTTGCAGCACTTTGAATCTCGAGAAGGTCCGACCATCGAGGGCGGACCTTCTTATTCGCGACGTGAGTATCCCACCTCGCCTGGTGCGACGAGGCCCCTGTCTCACCCCCTTACCCACGGGATTCCGACGCCGTCATCCTCATGGGAAATCTCTCGCGCACCAGCAAGCCGCTTGCAGGAGCGATCTTTAGAGCAGTAGAGCGATTGCAGCACCGGGGTGGAAGACAACAACGGGCACGCTCGCCGGCTGCCAAAAAGCCGGAAGAGGTTTGGACGCCCGGCTACTCCACCGTGACGCTCTTGGCCAGGTTCCGCGGTTTATCGACGTTGCAGCCGCGGAGCACGGCGGCGTGATAGGCGATGAGCTGCAATGGAATCGACGCCAGCAGCGGTTGAAGCGGCTCGATCGTATCCGGAACGAAGATGACGTGGTCCGCGTGCCGGGCGATCTCACGGTCCCCTTCCGTGGCGATCGCGATGATCGAGCCGCCGCGGCTTCGCACCTCCTCCACGTTGCTCATGATCTTCTCGTACTGTGACCCGGCCGTGGCAATGAACACGACCGGCATGCCTTCCGTAATCAGAGCAATGGGGCCATGTTTCATCTCCGCGGCCGGCAGCCCTTCCGCATGGATGTAGCTGATCTCCTTGAGCTTCAAAGCACCCTCCAGCGCGAGTGGATAGTTGAAACCGCGCCCGAGATACAGCCAGTTTTCGCACTGATGAAAGCGCGCCGCCACCTCTTTGGCCTGATCCGCTCCCTTCAACGTCTCGCGCATCTGATCAGGAATCCTGGAGAGAGCCGTCAGAAACAGCGTCGAGCTGGCCACCGACATGTGCTTTCGCCGCCCCAGATAGCAGGCCATCAGCGCAAGCACCGCTACCTGACCGGTGAACGCCTTGGTGCTGGCGACGCCGATCTCCGGGCCTACGTGAAGATAGACCCCGGCGTCCGTCTCACGCGCGATCGTTGATCCCACCACGTTGACCACGCCGAGCACGAGCGCGCCGCGCTGCTTGGCCTCCCGCAGCGCCGCCTGCGTGTCCGTCGTCTCGCCGCTCTGGGAAACCGCGATCACCGTCGTGCCCTCTTCGACGATCGGATTGCGGTAGCGGAACTCACTGGCGTATTCCACTTCCGTCGGTATCCGGATGATCTCCTCGAAAAGGTATTCACCCACCAATGCGGAGTGCCAGGCCGTTCCGCACGCCGTCAAAATGAACCGTTTCGTGCGGATCAGTTCGCGCGTGCAGTCGACGAGCCCGCCCAGCCGAACCTGCCCCTCTTCCAGGTCGATTCGACCGCGGAGGCAGTTTTCCATGGCCGTCGGCTGCTCAAAGATCTCCTTCTGCATGAAGTGTTCGTAGCCGGCCAGCTCGATCTGATCGAGCGACCACTCAACCTCTTCCACCTCACGATTGACCGGGATGGCCTCGAGCGTCGTCAGACGGAACTCGCTCGGCGTCACGCGAGCGATCTCCCCGTCCTCGAGGTAGACGACCTGGCTGGTATGGGCGAGGATCGCGGATGCGTCGGACGCGATGACGTGCTCACCCTGGCCGACCCCGATGATGAGCGGGCTTCCTTTCCTGGCGGCAACGATCACATCCGGCTCATCCGCACAAATCACGGTGATGCCATAAGTGCCGGCCACATCGTGAAGCGCACGGCGGACGGCCTGTTCCAGGTCGCCCTTGTAAAACCGTCCGATGAGCTGGACGAGCACCTCCGTGTCCGTGTCACTCTTAAAGGTCACGCCCAGGTGCTCGAGGTACTTTCGCAGGGAAACGTAGTTCTCGATGATGCCGTTGTGGACAATGGCGATTCGCCCGTTGGCGTTGGCATGCGGGTGGGCGTTGTCATCCGTGGGCGCGCCGTGCGTTGCCCACCGCGTATGTCCGATGCCGGTATGGCCCTTCAACTGCGGGTTGACGATCTGCTCCAAGACGGAGATGCGCCCCGCGGTCTTGGTAATGGTGATTTCGTCCCCCTCCAGAATGGCTACGCCCGCCGAATCGTAGCCGCG
>CP070718.1:3144162-3155237 GCA_020350565.1 Phycisphaerales bacterium | reverse complement strand
AGAAATCGTATGCCGGTCCACCGGGCTGATCGACGAGACCGGCGGTGGACTCCTCCTGCATCCCCAGAATCGGATCAACGATCTCCAGTTGCACGGATCGCCGCACCGCCTCGCCGACGTCCGGCTGAAAGACCAGATCCGTCGTTGCGGCCGGATAGATGCCCGGAAGCAGAAGATCGGCTTCAGCCGTGTTGATTGACACGGTGACGATCGTTGATTCACCGGGATCCAGTACAGGGTCGTACGCGCCGATCGTCAACCACGCCGGGCCGGGTGCCGGATCGAATGAGATATCGAACGTGAGCGTCGAACCTCCGGGGACGTTGATGACCTCGTAATCGATGCTCGCTGGTATATACGGGCCGCCCTCTCTCCCCCTTGCGGCAAGCCCACTGGAGGGCAACACGTACAGCGCTCCGGGGGTGCCCACGGTGAGCTCCACTTCCCAGTCCAGCTCCTGTCCCGTGAGCGTGTCGGTAAAAGTGATCGTTGCGGGGTAGCTTGCCGGCGGAAAAGCCTGCGTCTGTTGTTCGTCAATGAAGCCGGTTACGGAGACCGTATGATCCACGCCTGGAAGGACGACGGGGGCCTGATCGTCAAACAGAATCCACTCGACGTCCGCAGCGATGAGGACCGTGATGTCGCTTTCGGCGTAATAGTTGGTGAGCGTAAACACTTGGGACATCGGGTCTTCCGGGTCGATGCTCCACATGGTTTGCGGGCAATCCGGCGGCGGATCCGGTTCCATGCAAACGACAACGGGGTCAATCACCCACAGCTTCACCGTCTCAATGACTTCGCCGCTGACGTCGCCGTTGCCCGGGTCGGTCCATGTGAACGTGACGGTGGCCTCATGCGCTCCAACCGGCAGGGCCTCGGCTTCCTCGTTGATCAGAAGATGGAACAGAAGCTGATCTGACGGTTGCAGGTTCCCGTTGAGCGGCGCGCTGGTCTGGCCGTCGATCGTCAGCCAGCTCCCGGTAAGGTCGACGTTGTAGGTAAGGTCAAAGGACACGTTGCTGGTCAAGATGAATGACGGGTCACCGCCGTCCGGAGCAAAAGGACCGCCGAAGAAACCCGAGTACTCGGGGTCGCTCAGGTCCTGAGTGGCGACCTCGATGGGCTGTCCGACCACAAACAAGAAACTTCGTGTCTGCGACTGGCCGGTGGTTTCGTTGAGGAAGGTGAGGACGCCCTCGTGTTCGCCGGCGCCAAGCTGGTTTATGCCGTCATTCGTCCGCGCCTCGATAAGGACACTGTCGTACCCGCTTGCGGTATCATATCCGTCAAGCGTGCCGCTGACGTCCGATGTGCCGGGGTATCCCACATCCCAATCGATAAGGTCGATCCATGACTGATCGACCGTCACATGCCAGTCCATGTCCGAGTCCGACTGATTGGTGATCGTATAGAAGCCGATCAGTTCGAGGCCACCGATCTGCAGCGAGCCGAAATCCGACAAATCCACATCACCGTCGCGGTCCCGGTCGGCTCGGGCGAGCTGTTCAGTCGTGCAGCCGACGGGCAGCTCCTGGTTGGGACCACTAAGGCAGTCGGCGAAGCCTTCGTAATCACCCGGCTCCGGCATGCCGTACGTAGCTACGCCCTCGACGTCGGTTCGCGGCTGGACGTCCACCGGCTCGCGAAGGTTGAGGATGAAGAATGCTTTGTAGGTCTTGTTGGACACGTTGTCCGTGATGGTAACGGTCGCCACGTGCCCCGCACCCAGCACGACACGGAAGCCGGTTTCGTCGTTCGCGCTATCCGCGGGCCACGGCTCCCGCCCCGTATTGAGCAGCGCCGACAGCTCTTCAGGGTCTCGGTCCCGCCAGTTGCCGCCGCGCACGGCCCGCTCGGAGGGAAGCGTCTCCTCGAAGAAATCGTTCGTCCATTCGGAGACGTTGCCACACAGATCGAACAGCCCGTACGCGTTGTCGGTTGCCTGGGTGACCGTCTCGCCATCCGGCAGCAGGTTGACGCCGTTGAAGAACGCAATCGGTGTGGTGTCATCGAAGTCGGCGTCGCCCCCGTAGTCGTAGTTGCCGTCCGCATTTTGGAGTGGAAGATCGCGGCCGAAGCCAAAATCGCGGTTCACCAGATTCATGAAGTCCCACGACGCCGCCTTGTACCATTCATTATACGACAACGCCTGCGACGCGAAGTCATCCATCGGTAGACGATAGCCGATACTACGCCTGACCCAACCCTCTCGCTCTGCGGCAGAGAAAACACCATTTTCCCAATTCACGGCGGTGATCGGACGCCAGTCGGCAGGATTAGAGCTCGGCCCTTCCAGGTATGCCCGCATCTCTTCCGGGTTTTCGGTAACAATGGTCAGCCAGTTGCAGTACTTCACCGCACCATACCAGGTGACGCCGACCGCGGGATGATTGTCGTATCCTTGCTCAATGACGTATGCTTCGCCGTCAAACAGAATGCGTCCTACGGAAGTGTCATACATTAAGATGACATCCTGCGCCGGTTCGCCAGCACCGACCTCGCCGGGCTCCTGATCATGTACATATACACTTCCGGTATTGCCGTCGAAGTACATGTAGTCGCAGCGCTCATCTCCGACGCCGTTCAGCGCGAGGGCGTAGGTATCCGTGAGAAAGCTTTGAAATTCAGCGTTCGTGACTTCGGTGGTGCCGACCCAGAAATCGTGCGTCGGGCCGTCCGGCTGATAAAAATCGTGCGCCGGCGGCAGGGGGTCGGTCTGATCGGTCCCGCCCAGGACGAGTTGGCGTGAACCAGGTGGAGCGGGCGACACAGGCAAGGTCAACGCGGCGTCCGTCAGCCTGAAGGCGACTTCAAGTGGTGAGTCCGGCGACGTGGGAGGAATCTGCGAAGGAGGCAGGCCCTCGACTTCGAGCCAGGTGGCTGTACCCGCCGGGAATTCGATGCCGAACGACACGTCATCGATCGTATGTTCACTGGGGTTCTCGATGGCAAGGGTAAACGTCTGTTCGCAGTCGACTCTCCCCGCAACACAGTAAGCTCCGCCCACGAATCCGTCCGCGCGGATGTTATCCTCGCTCTGCGAAACCGTCAGATCAACGGGCGCGTAGCTTTGCGCAACGCGAAAGCCGACAAAGGCGTAAACACCTGCCGCGGGAAGCGAACCGCGGACATCGGCCCTGAGAAGGTCGGAGTCGCCGCTGTTCTGAAAATGCCCGCCCCGGACGGCGCGTTCATCTTCCATAGTGCCTTGGTCGTGCACCCATTCCGACACATTGCCGCACAGATCGTACAGGCCGTAACCGTTGTCCGTGTCGACGGTGGTCCCCGCACCCCCATCCAATTCGTTCATGCCATCATAGAATCCGACGGGCGTGGCCCCGATTTCATATGGATCGTCACTGGCAAGATAGTTGGCGTCGACGTTGGCCAGGCTGTCCCGTCCGAAGCCGTATAGTGAGTTATCGCTCATCATGTCGATCCAGGCCGCGGCTTTGTACCATTCGTTATACAGAGAGGCCGCGCCCTGACCGTCGTCCATCGGAAGCCGAAAACCGGCGTAATCTGTGGCGAGGTTCTCGTTCGTGTCGGCCGGCAACCACGCTGCTGCGCTCGGCCCTTCAAGATAAGCACGTTCGCCGGCATCCATGCCCTGGACGACGGTCAACCAGTTACAGAACTTGACTGCGCCGTACCAGCTCACGCCCACGACCGGAAAGCTCTCTTCTGCCTCTCCGATGACGTAGACATCGTTCTGCAGTTGGATGGAACCGACCGAGGCATCATAGAGCAACGTGTCGGTCGGGGGGCTGACGCCCTCACTTCCTTGTTCCTGATCGTTGATGTATACGCTTCCACTGGACGTGTCGAAATACAGGTATGAGCCGCGAGCGTTGTCCGGGTTTGATTTGGCGTTATTGAGAAAGCGCGTGTATTCCGTGTTCGTGACCTCGAACTTGCCGATGCGGAACAGGTGTTGCGGGCCGCCGGGCTGAGCATCCTCGGCTGGAACGCTGACCGTTTCAACGCGAAAGGCTTCACTGCCGATGATCAACTCGGCGCCTCTCGTAGTGGACGCGCCGCTCGAAAGATTCTCAAAGGTGATGGTGCCGATGTAAGTGCCCGTGTCCAGTGCGTCGGCAAGCGACGTGAGACGAACGCTTACCTCCGCCGTTCCGCCCGGATCAAGGATGAAACCAAACGAGGGCTCGAGTTCCAGCCAGTCGCCCGCGCCGTCGCCTGGAGTAAAGGACGCGGACCATTCCATGTCCGGGATGCCGCCGTTTTGAATGGTGTAGAGGTACTCTGCGGGGCTGAACGGCCCGCCAAGCGGACCGCTGAAGGCCGCAGCGTCGGTCGGCGCAACCTGCAAGTCGGTGACCGTCAGCATGACGTCACGGGTGATCGTGAAACCGGCGAGGTCATAGGTGAAGAACACCGTCACCGTGTATTCGCCGACGCCGAGCTGATCGGCATATTCGGTCAGGCTTGCAGTTACCGCCACGTTTCCGGAAGCAGGTACGGTCGGCTGACCATTGTCAACCGCCAGCCACGTCTGATCGGGGGGCTCAATGGCCACGCTGCAATCAAGATCGCTCGCCGTCAGGTTGGAAAGCGTGAACACGTGCGATGAAGGTTCGAACGGACCGCCGTACGCCCCCACGAACATCGCATCACCGATCGGCTCGACCGAGAACCACGGATCGACGTTTAACGTCACGTTCCGAAAGAACTCGGTTCCGGTGCACTCGTCGATGAACCCCACCTCTGCTTCGTACGTTCCTAACGACAACGGTGTTCCGCCCGGCATGGCATCAACGCCGATCTCCACGTCCGTCGTCCCTTGGGGTGAGACGGAGCCGAAAGCCTCATCGCTTCCATCGATCAACAGCCAGCCGGCCGGGTTGCTCTCCGGCTCGGTGCTGGTGTCGATCCACACGGCAGACCAGTCGACGCTCGAATCCGAGGCGCTGTCCAGCGTGTATATCGCAGCGGGCGGCGCGGCTTCACCGAAGCGGATGGTCCAGGAGGCAGCGGTGGAAGGCGTCAGGCTGAGCGGCTCCAACACGGTGAGACGGATAAGACGTTCTATCGTGGCCTGATCGGTCAGGTTCTCGAAGGCGATCGTTGCGACGTTCTCGCCGACCGTCATACCGCCCGGGCTCACGCAGATCGGCGCCAGGGCGACCGTGATATCGATTGTTTCGCCGCCTGCGATCACCCCGCCGGAAGGGTCGAAGATCTCGACCCAGTCCACGTCCGCGTCGACCAGGAAATCTACCGGTGAATCCGTAACGTTGCTCACTTGATAGACCGTCGACGCTTCGGGATCGTCATAGGGGCCGCCCCAGGGACCGGAATTGATGTAATCCTCGGTCGGCGTGATCACCAGCGCTTCCGGCACGCTCTGCACGATCCGGATGCCCGTAGAGTCACTGGCCGAGTCGGCGTTGCGAACGGCCCCGATGGCGGCTGCCAGAGACGTGGCACTGCTGCGCCAGGACCCGCTCCGGTTGCGCCGGTTGCCGACGTCGCTTCCCTGGTCCTGCATCCACTCCCACACGTTGCCCGACATGTCGAACAGCCCGTATGCGTTCTCGTCGGCGTTCGTGGCGAATTCGCTTCCGTTGCCGACCGGGCCTCCACCGCCGGGGTTGTACAATGTGCCGTCATAGAAGCCGACCGGCGTCGCGCCGGACTCGAACGGATCGCCGCTGTTGTTGTAGTTGGCATCGGCCTCCGCAATCGTGTCCCGGCCGAAGCCGTATACGGTATGGCCGGTGCCGTCCCACGCCGCCGCCTTGTACCATTCGTTGTACGGCGAGGCCGTGCCCGCGCCCTCATCCATCGGCAGGCGATATCCAAGCTGGTCCAGCAACGCCTCGCGCTCCGCAGCGTTCAAATCGCGTGACGCCCACGTGGCATCATCGATGCTGGTCACCGGCCGCCAGCCGTTCAGGTTCGTGTTTGGAGCCTCGAAGTAACAACGTTCCTCCGCCGGCAGCCCTGCGGCGATGGTCAGCCAGTTGGAAAACTTCACTGCGCCGTACCATGTGACGCCGGTAACCGGATGGTCTACAAAGGCTGCATCCGCCGGCACGTAGCCCGGCGTCGGGTCCGCCTCCGGGTCGTAGACGATCCAACCGTTCACCGACGCATCGAACATCAACGTCCCTGAACCTGCGGTGCCGATGGTGCCGGTCGCCGCACCGTTGATGTACACGTCGCCACTGTCCGTATCGAAGTACATATAGGCGCCGCGCTCGTTGCCGAGGTTTGCCAGCGCGTCGTTGAGAAACGTGATGAATTGCGCGTTGGTGATTTCGAAGGCGCTGATGCGATAATCGTGTACCGGTCCATCCGGCTGCGCGTCGTCGCCTGAAACGAAGGCCGACTCGATGTCGGGCACCTCGGCCGGTGCTTGTTCCTGGAAGCAGGCTACAAGGCAGGCCAGCGACACCGCAACAACTGCTGGGTTGTTCGCGCTGATTCGCATCGCCGTCGGCCTCCATGCCGGACCATTCGCCAGGGCGGTCTGCCTCTGACGGACGGGCAGACCCGTGCCCGGAAGCTCCCGCGATCCGCGCACACCTACCGCGCCGGGTTCCAGCCCTATGTATCGGCCTCCATTGACTGAAGGGACCAGGGAAAGCCCGGGGGGCAGCCGCCAGAGTACAGCAGGCCTCCGTGCCGGCTCGGTTCGACACAACTGTGCGGCGGAGGTCTTGGCCAACGACACCTTTGCCGGAAACCATCATGCCGAAACGCCAGCGCACCGAGACGTCAACTACGCCGAACGCGTACCCGCTGCCCCTCGCGGATCGGCTCGAATCGCGCATCACGCCGTCCGGATCGTTTCGCGCAAAGTGTCCGCGTCCATTTGACACTCGCCCGTTCGCAGGATGCGATTAGAATAGAGAGTGAGAACACCGATGAATTCCGTGCGGCCAGGGGCAGGCCGATCTCACGATCATCCCGGACTCGGAGTGCGTCATGGCGACCGCCGACAACACAACGCCCGAGACCACCTGGGGCTCCCGCTTCCGCGGGTTCCATGCCCTCATGCCCAAACGGATCGAGCACATCCTGGTGGTTTCCAGCCTCTACGAGTCCTTCATCCTCGAAGAGGAAGGTCTCCTCACCGAGATGATCACCAGCCAGTACCTGGACATGGGCCTGAGCCATGCCCCCCACGTTTCCCGTGCCTCCACGGGAAAAGAGGCCCTCGGCTTCATCGAGCACAACACCGTCGACCTGGTCCTGACCATGACCCGCCTCGGCGGCATGAAGGTGGACGAATTCGCCCGCCGGGCCAAGGAGATCAGACCCACCATCCCCATTGTCGTCCTGGCCGACGAGGCGAGAGAGCTCTACCGCCGGCCTGAGCTGCGCACCTGCGAGCACATCAATCGCGTCTATCTCTGGTACGGCGACGCCAAGATTCTGCTGGCCATCATCAAGGTCCTGGAGGACCGCTTCAACGCCGAACACGATACGGTCGCCGGAGACGTGAGGATCATCATCCTCGTCGAAAATTCCGTGCGCTTCTATTCCACGTACCTGCCGCTCATTTACACCGAGCTGATGAAGCTCACCCAGTCGCTCATGGTCGAGGGCGTCAATCTCCAGCACCGCCTCCTCCGTCAGCGGGCAAGACCCAAAATCCTGCTGGCCGAAACCTTCGAGGAAGCCTGGGAGCTTTACACCAAGTACAGCGACAACGTCCTCGGCGTCATCTCCGACATCGGCTTCCCGAAAGGCGGGCAGCTTGACCAGACCGCCGGCCTGGAGCTGGCCCGACGCATCCGCGAAGACTCACCGCACCTGCCGATTCTTCTGCAGTCCTCCGATGCGGCCAAAGAGGAGGCCGCCGATCAGCTTCGCGTCTGCTTCATCAATAAGAAGTCGCCGAGCCTGCTCCGCCAACTGCGCGACTTCATGCTCAGCAACCTCGGCTTCGGCGATTTCGTTTTCCAAATGCCCGACGGGACCGAGGTCGGCCGCGCTCATGACCTCCGCTCGCTGGAGGAGGCCATCGCCATCGTGCCCGACGAGTCCCTCGCCTTCCACGCGCAGCACAACCATTTCAGCAACTGGCTGATGGCCCGCACCGAGTTCGAGCTAGCCTCCGTCCTCCGCAAGCGCGATGTCAGCGAGTTCTCCTCCATCGGGGCCGTCCGACGCTATCTGCTCTCGTCCCTGGCCGAGACCCGCGCGCAGAGCCAAAGCGGCGTCATCACCGACTTCTCGCCCGAGAAGTTCGACATCGCCACGACGTTCTCGCGGATCGGCACCGGCTCGATCGGCGGCAAGGCACGTGGGCTCGCCTTCATTAATACGCTGCTCCGGCACTACAACGTCCGCCAGCGATTCAAGGATGTGCGCATCGGCGTGCCCCACAGCGTGGCCATCGCCACCGACGTCTTCGATCAGTTCCTCGAGGAAAACGACCTGAGCGGCCTCGTTGCCGGGGACGTCGATGACCGGCAGATCATCGATGCCTTCCTGCACGCCGGGCTTCCCGAACCGGTCCGACGCCATCTGGCCGCCTTCATCGAATACATCCAATGCCCGTTGGCCGTCCGCTCCTCCAGCATGCTCGAAGACTCTCAGGATCGTCCCTTCGCCGGCATCTATTCCACGCACATGATTCCCAACAATCATTACGATCCCGCCGTCCGCTTCGAGGAGCTGTGCAGGGCCGTGAAGCTCGTCTTCGCTTCCACGTTTTTCCGCATTGCCCGACGATATCTGGAGGCTACCGGGCGCCACTCCGAAGAGGAGAAGATGGGCGTCATCATCCAGGAGGCCGTCGGCAGCCCACACGGCAGCCGCTTCTATCCGACCTTCTCCGGCATCGCTCGCTCCTACAACTTCTATCCGACCGGGCAGATGGAGCCCGAGGACGGCATCGCCTCCGTCGCGTTGGGACTCGGCAAGATGGTCGTCGAGGGCGGCGAAACGCTCAGGTTCTCCCCGGCCTACCCGCAAGTCCTGCCCCAGTTCGCCTCGACGAAGGAGATGCTCGACAACTCCCAGCGCCACTTCTACGCCCTGGATCTGAGTCTGCACCGCCGCAGGCCCTCGGCCGACCCGGACGCGTACCTGGTCCGGCTCGACCTGGAGGCGGCGGCCCAGGACGGCACACTCGATCCGATCGGTTCGGTCTACTCACCGGAGAACGATGCGGTATACGACGGTCTCTATCGAGAGGGGCTCAAGCTGGTGACCTTCGCGCACGTGCTCAAGTCGGGCCTCTTCCCGCTTGCGGAGATTCTTCAATGGCTCCTGCAGGTCGGCCGGGAAGGGATGGCCTGCCCCGTCGAAATCGAGTTCGCCGTCGACATGAATGTCGATCCCATGCGCTTCGGCTTTCTCCAGATCAGGCCCATCATCTCGCACGAGGAGTTCGCCGACGTGCACATCAGCGAGGAGGAAGAGAAGGGGGCTTTCTGCTACAGCTCGCAAGCCCTGGGCAACGGCCAGATCCGCGATGTTCAGGACATCGTCTACGTCAAGCCGAAGGACTTCGACTCCGCGCAAACCCGCGAGATGGCCCTTGAAGTGGCCCGCATCAATGACAAGCTCCGCAAGGCCGACCGGCGTTACATGCTCATCGGCCCCGGCAGATGGGGCACCGCCGACCGCTGGCTCGGCATCCCCGTCACCTGGGAGCAGATTTCATCCGCCCAGGTCATCGTCGAGGCCACCCTGGAGGACTTCATCGTCACGCCTTCCCAGGGCACGCACTTCTTCCAGAACCTGACTTCCCTGGGCGTCGGCTACCTCACGGTCGACACCAACGTCAACAGCGGCCGCATCGATTGGAACTGGCTCGATCACCAACCCGCCGCCGAGGAATCCAAACACATCCGCCACGTGGCTCTGAGCAGACCCCTCGGCATCAAGCTCGACGGCCGATCCCGCCGCGGCGTCGTCCTCCCACCCGGCGCTCTTGCTTACGATGAAGACCTCCTCGAAGACCACCGCACCATGACCCACGGCTCCTGGCACAGCGAATAGCAGAAAGTACAAACGACCAGACCGCCCTGCGCCGCTAATGACAGCGAATGTCCCGATTCGCGACGTCTGATATAAATATATAGACCAAATATACGTTCGTTTTTGTTGGACCCACACGCCATTCCTTACGGCTGTTCAGTCTGTGCGGAACTTGTGCTGTATACAGTTTTCGATCGTCTAGCAGCACGACGCGGACTAAATCTTTCTCGCTTATGAGCTCTGTGCCATAGTGCGATTGAACCTCCTCCCAACTGCTGTCGAATTCACGAAGTTCCGCAACGAAGAAATCGCAGTGGTTTCCACAGCCGACCAATATGCCCACCGCTTTTTCTTTTCTCAGTAACCGGGTATCCGCAGGATGTTCAACGCTCTGCACGAGATCCTGGTACCCATTTAGGCGTATGTTATTGGCCACCATATCAGTGCATGGCCCACTGCAGCACAACACCCAAAGCACAAAGGCACAGAACAGAAGAAGGATCGGTATGCCTGCGTTGCCTTTCATTGTGCAACCTTTTCGTCCACCGTGTACAGGTCGGCCAGGGAGTAGTAGTAGTACTCCGCATCCTGGACCATGTCGCGGATCACGCCACGCTCGTCGATTCCGACAAGTTGGGACAGGCTCCTGCTCGAGCCGTGGGCGTAATACCGCAAGAGCGCGGGCGTCGCTGAGTCATCGAATTCTGCCACCACGTTCTGGCCTTCCGAGCGGTAACGCGTCGTGACCGGGCCGCCGTCGGCCAGGTGATCAATATATTCTACCCGCCGGCCGAGGGCGTCGTGGGTATATTCGGCCAGCGTGGCCTCGCCGCCGTCGTGCGTGCCGTCGGCATCGACATCGTAGAAGGCGAGGGTCAGCCGGTTCTGATCGTCGTAGGCATAGCCGTAGCCGTCCTCGTCGCTGATCAGGTTTCCGGCCTCGTCGTGCAATACGTCGGTCAGCGGTGGCTGCTCGCCGATCCCGGTGTATTCGTTGGCCAGGTTGTTTTCGTAGCTAAGCTCCCCGCCACTGCGCGTGTCAAAGGTCTCGCGATTCCCAACCCGATCGTGACCGAAGTCTTCCATCTGGGCATCCTTGACGTAATTAATTGGCC
>CP070718.1:3119892-3144062 GCA_020350565.1 Phycisphaerales bacterium | reverse complement strand
GTCGGACCTTCGACTCGGGGCCCTTGCCGCGTGAGTGTCACTTTCGTCTCGGGCGACGCCGGCCTTTTCGGCGTCGGTTACCGGGAGACCTTTCCGCACGTTTGGAGGCGCCGGGCTCCGCTTTTCCGCTCTCATCGACCTTGCCTTCGGCGGAGCTCGAGTCCTGCGAAGCCGGCTCCTGGGCGGGGGACGCCTCCTTCTCCTCCTCCCCACTGAGGGGCTGCTCTTTGGGGCCTGGCGACCTGCCACGTGAGCGGTGCGGTCTACGCCGTTTCTCCCGGCGAGCTTCACCACGGGTCTCCGGTCGGGGCTTTTCCCGTCCCGGGACCATCTGGCCGTCGATCTCCAGAACATCCTCGACGACCACCGTCATTATTCTACCCTCTTCATCCTCGATTTGCACTAGTTGGGTGAGGACTTGGCGGTTGATGACTTTGCCGTTTCCATGGGGCGTACCGACCTTGGCGCCTATGCGGGGGAGGCTCTTGTCCAGCTCCTCGTAGGTGGGGTGCTCGTAGCGCAGGCAGCACTTGAGGCGCCCGCAGCGTCCGGAGACCTTCGAGGGGTCCAAAGTGGCCTTTTGAAGCTTGGCCATTTTCATGCTGATGGGTTTGAGCGTCTTCAGGAAGGCCTTGCAGCAGACTTCCCGTCCGCAAGTCTCGAAGTCGGCCAGGAGGCGGGCCTCATCCCGGGCGCCCACCTGCCGCATCTCGATGCGGGTGCGGAACTCGCCGGCCAGTTCCTTGACCATGGCCCGAAAGTCCACACGCTCGTCTGCTCGGAAATAGAAGATGATTCGTTCGCCACCGAAGGGGCACTCACACTCGACGACCTTGAGCTTCAGTCCCAGTCGTTCGGCCACCTGCTGGCAGAAGTTGCGCTTTGCGTAGCAGCCGGCCTGGATTCGGGCATACTCAGCGAGGTCCGCAGCAGTGGCCTCACGGAGAATTCGCCCGGCGTCGAAGATGAATGAGTCCTCACCACATATGTCGACCCAGCCCTTGATCTGCTCGCGCGTAATCGAGCGGTCACAGCCGCTGCAGGAAAGGGATACTTGCGAGCCGATTTCTATCCCCCGGCGAGTCTGAATGACGACCTTCGCTCCACAGGTGAATTTCATGTCCTTGGGGTAGGAGAATTCCCCAATGAATTTCATGTAGCCAAAGCGCACCGCCGTCGTGGGGTAAACCTCCTCCAGGCCGTTCCCACAACGCTCGGCGGCTTCACCGGAGCCACAGCGTCCGCAGCCCCCGTGTACGGAGGATTCAGACTCCGGCGGGAGGATGTCATTCAGGCTGAGCGAGAGATCAATCATCTGACGGATTCGGCTTGGGACGCCACGTAGTCGGCAATTCACCCCGGCAGCCTTGCGCGCCACGAACCGCCCAAGGGGCGTTTTGCCTGGATCAAGGACGGGCGGTTCGCAGATTGAGCCGCCCCGCGACGGACGGTTGCCACCGGCCGGCGAAGCGCGCAGCGTCAGTTGCCGATGGCGTCGATAGCCGCCTGGAAGTCTTTCTTCTGACGCAGGCCGACAAACTTCTCAACGATCTCACCGTCGTTGAAGAGGATCACCGTCGGAATGGCGCTCACTGCATAGCGGACGGATGTCTCCTGGCTCGCGTCGGTGTTGAGTTTGCCGATTTTCACCTTGCCAACGTTCTCATCGGCGAGCGCGTCGATAATCGGAGCAAGCGCTTTGCAGGGACCGCACCATTCGGCCCAGAAGTCCACGAGCACCGGTTTGTCCGACTGGAGCACCTCTGATTCAAAGTTTTCGTCTGTGAATTCTAGCGTGTTGGCACCGGCCATAAGTCCTCCCTTAATCCTGGTTTTCCTGGCGAAAAAACGACCATGGATTCTAAGAGGCGCGCGCAGGAGGGTCAAGCACGGAGCGTCAGCCCCGTGGGCGAAGCGGATTACTCAATCCCGACGAACGTGCGAGCTGCACCCTGCAGATTTGGAGGAGAATACCGCATCCCCTCGTCTTCTATCTGTGACATGGTGGAGCAGGATCGATGCGCCACGGATATGCCGGCGACACGCGGAAAGCCGGACGCATCAGACTCGGTTTCGCCTAGATTTGGGCTGTGTCTTCCAGCGGCGGTGAATCCAGAGGTATTGATCCGGTTGTTTTCGGACGAAGGCTTCAATCTGGGACGTGTAGGTCTGTGTGATCCATCGTAGGGGATCTTCCAGGTTCTTCCATTCGTGCGGGTAGATGATGCTTTGAACGCCGACTTCATAGTGGAACTGCTCGCCGCGGCGACGCGCATAGCCAACGACGATGGGCACGTTGGCGGCCATCGCCAGAAGCCCGATGGATTTGTACGTGGAGGCCGGTCGTCCGAAGAAGTCGACCAGCAAGCCCTTGCGACCGGCGCTCTGGTCGGCGATGAAACCCAGCGGCTTGCCAGCCGCCAGGATTTCCTCCGCCTGCCTGGCGACCTCCTTCTTTACAAGCAGTTCCAGGCCGTGGGCGCGCCGCGACTGGACGACGAACCGGTTCAGGTATTCGTTGTCCAGAGGTCTCATGACGCCGACGACGTCAAAGCCCAGGCAGGCCAACAGGTAACCAGTCATCTCAAAATGGCCGTAGTGGCCCGTGACCATGATCATGCCCTTGCCGTCGAGCAAAAGTCCCAGGACCTCGTCGAAATCGACCGGGGTGATGTAGCGAGGCCAGGAGGCGGGGTTCAGCAGGCGGGGGGCGCAAGCCACCTCGAAGGCGAACATGGTCCAGTGTTCCAGCGACCGCCGGGCGATCTGCTCGATTTTCGCCGTGCTGTACTCGCCGTTTGGGAAGGACTCATTCAGGTGCTTGATGGCCCGATCCAGGTGCCGGCGCGTGATCAGAGGCCATCCCCTTGCCAAGAGCTTGGCCAAACGCAGGGCCCAGTCGATCGGCAGAACTTGGAGCAAAGCCAAAGCCGATCGAATCGCGAGGTAGACAACGTAGGCTCTCGGGCCGGTATTCGCCGCCATGCGGCCCATGGTAGCATCACGGTCCGGGGGCGACCATGGTATGTGCTGGCAATCCGGCCTCGCGGAAGCGCGAGAGCGGACGGTGCTTGCTGGGGCATGAAGACACCCGCTGGACAGCATGCCTGTTCCTCCAGCGTGTGCTTCATGGCCGCGAAAGGTATTGTGCTGGAAATGCTTGACCCGGGTGGCGATACGCGTCATAGGTTCTCGGCATGAACGTCAAGGGCCGGTCTCATCCTGGTGGACGATTCGACGTCGCCGCACTTGATTATGAGCTGCCGCAGGATCTGATCGCGCAGCATCCCCCTTCCAACCGGGAAGACGCACGGTTGCTCGCCGTTGACAGTCAATCACCGCTCTCGGCCTCGAGCGCGTCGGCGTCACCTGGGCAAGTTGGCGATTGTGTGCCATCGCCTGCAGAGGGGGGCCAGGGCGCCGCATTCCGTGACTTGCAGATCACGGATTTGCCCCAACTGCTCAGGCCCGGGGACCTGCTCGTACTGAATGACACCAAGGTCCTGCCTGCACGCTTCAATGCCCGTAGGCTCACGGGCGGACTGATCGGGGGGCTGTTCGTACGAGAGGAGCAGCCGGGCCTGTGGCGGGTTATGCTGAAAAACGCGGGGAGACTGAGGGAAGGAGAGAGGCTTATTATCCAGGCGGCGGACGGCGCCGACTTTGAGGTCCGGACGGTGGCCAACCTTGGCGAGGGGCATTGGCATGTGAAAGTGGACGTCAAAGGCACCGCGGAGGGGCTGTTGGAGCGAATCGGCCATACTCCGCTGCCCCCGTACATCCGACGCGATGCCGAGCTGACCGCCCAGTTCGACGGCGAAGACCGAATTCGCTATCAGACCGTTTACGCTCGCGAGTTCGGTGCCGTGGCGGCTCCGACGGCAGGGATGCACCTTACGCAGGTATTATTGCAGGCCATCCGTGGTCGCGGCGTGGAGATCGCCTTCGTCACTCTGCACGTGGGAATCGGCACGTTCAGGCCGATCGCAGCCGACCGGCTCCAAGACCATAGGATGCATCAGGAACGCTATGAACTTTCCGCAGAAACGGCGGGGGCCGTTGAGCGGTGCCGCGAGCGCGGCGGAAATGTCGTGGCCGTTGGAACCACGAGCGTCCGTGTACTTGAATCGACCGCCGACCCCTCGCGCCCGGGTCTGGTCGAGCCGGCGTCCGGCAGCACGGACATCTTCATCTATCCACCATACCGTTTCCGCGTGGTGGACCGCTTGCTCACCAACTTTCACCTGCCCCGAAGCACGCTTCTGGCCTTGGTGATGGCCTTTGCAGGCGTGGACCTGATCCGCAGGGCCTACAGCCACGCCATCGAAGAGCGGTATCGATTCTACAGCTACGGCGATGCCATGTATCTCACGCGGGCCGAGTAGAGCGGTTTCCGTGTTCCGATGGACCTCTACGAGCGACGTGCATAAAGAAGCGGATCCCGCTCTTTGGCGGGATCCGCGTCCGTCCTCAATGAGTCGAAGGGGCAGGTCTTCAGGTTATGTAGCGTTTCACTACACGGGCTCGACCGGAATGTAATCGGGATACCACATACACGCCTTCACCAGTCCCTCCGCTTCCTCATCCGTGACCTTTCGCCCTAAGTTGTTGTGGGAAGCGTACTTGACTACCGCCGTGGCGATCGCGCGGCTGGCTTCACGCAACTCGCTCTGATCGGGATAGATGGCGCCGAGATCGAGACGCGCCGGGCTGACGAAATCAGCCAACGTGCGTGCCGCAATGAGGAACATCTCCTGGGTGATTTCGCGCACTTCCGCGATGATCGCCCCCAGGCCCACCCCCGGAAAGACGAAGACGTTATTGCCTTGCCCGATGACCCGTCGCTTGCCGTTGTACTCCACGTCAGGGAAGGGGCTGCCGGTGGCGACGATGGCGCGGCCGTCGGTCCATTCGATCGCTTCCGCCGGGGTGCATTCGGCCTTGCTGGTCGGGTTTGACAGAGGCATCACCAGGGGTTGCTCGACGTGCTTGGCCAATTCCTGAATCATCGTTCGGGTGAAAGCGCCGGGCATGGCCGTCGCACCGACCAGAATCGTCGGCTTGAACTTCGAGATGATCTTCTCCAGCGGCATGTCAGGTGAGGGATCCAGACCGTATTTTGCACATTCGGCTTTCGTGAGAGTGAAATCGAGCTTCTGCTGTTCGGTGACCTCTCGGCCTTCCGCGAGTAATCCCACGCTGTCGCAGTGCATCTGGGCTATCCGGATCGCGTCCGGGGAGCTGCCCTCCGCTTTCATCCCCAAACGCACGAGCCGCCCGATGCCCACCGAAGCGGACCCGGCGCCCACATACATGATCCGTTGCTGGGATAGCTTCTGCTTGGTGATTCGGAGCGCAGCCAGCATGCCGGCGAACGCCACGGCGGAGGTGCCCTGGATGTCATCGTTGAAGCAGGGGACGCGTCGCTGGTAACGCTCAAGGATGCGGAAGGCGTTGTTCTTCTTGAAGTCCTCCCACTGAATGACGGCGCGTGGGTAGACGTCGGAGACGGCCGCGACGAATTTCTCGATGAAATCATCGTATTCCTTGCCGCTCAGGCGCCGGTGACGGTAGCCCACGTACAAGGGATCGTTCAGGAGCTCGGGATTGTTCGTGCCGACATCCAGGCTGATGGGCAGGCAACGGCTGGGATGGATGCCTGAGCCGGCCACATACAACGCCAGCTTGCCGATGGGGATACCCATCCCCCCGCAGCCCTGGTCCCCGAGGCCCAGGATCCGCTCGTTGTCCGTTACCACGATGAGACGGACGTCCTGGTTGTAGACGTTCCGCAGGATTTCACGCATGTGTGGGACGTCTTCCGGTGTGAGCCAGATGCCGCGAGCGGCACGGAAAATGTGACTGTATTGCTTGCAGGCCTGCCCGACGGTCGGCGTATAGACGATGGGCATCAGCTCGGCCATATTCTCAACGAGAACCCGGTAGAAGAGCACCTCGTTGCGGTCCTGCAGAGCTGCCAAGGAGATGTATTTCTCGAGGTCGGTCGGCTTGGCCTGCAGGTGCTCCATTTCGAGGGCGACTTGCTGTTCAATGGTTACTTGAGTCGAGGGCAAGCGGCCGAGAAGCCCCAGCCCTTTACGCTCCTCCGTTGAAAAGGCCAAACCTTTGTTGGTGGCCGGATTTCGTAGCAGCCACTCCCTTCGCTGTCTGGTCTTTATGACGTTCGGTCCGTGCAGTGCTCGTACAACGTCCTCAATGGTCGACATGGTGAGGTCTCCAGGTGCTGCCTAACTGACGTTTGAACTCCTCGCTCAGTCGCGTTAGATCGACTGTTATGCTCCGGTTGCATGCAATTATCGTACCGCGAGCAAGCAGAGCGGTCCAAGCGGGATTTTGGCTGCCGGACGCGGCGCCGGCGGTTTGACTCGCTATGCACTTGGGCAAATTGCAGTTGCAAGTGGCGGTGTCAGCCGCTAACAGATGCTCATCCGACTCGGACCGCATTGAAGAGGGGCAGCGCCTTGGCAGGTGGAGAATTAGCAGTTCTGGCGCTGATTGGCCTGTTCGCCGGCCTAATCGGCGGCTTGTTGGGCATCGGGGGCAGCATCATCATGATCCCTGCGATGACCGAAGTCCTTGGTCCTGACCAGCATCTCTACCAGGCCGCCGCGATGATCGTGAATTTTTTCGTGGTTGTGCCGGCGGTGATTCAGCACGTCCGGGCGAGGGCGATCGCCTGGGGGACCGTGGCCCGGCTCCTCCCGATCGGTGCGGCGGCTGTCATAGGCGGCGTCGCGATCAGCGAGCTGAGGTTTTTCGCCGGATCAGGCGAAGCCTACCTGCGTGGGCTGTTCGGGTTGTTTCTCCTGTTGATCAGCGTTTCTGACCTCTACAGGCTGTTCCGTTCCGAACCTGCCGCATCCTGTGAGGAATCGGTCCGCAGGCCGGGATGGAGGTTCGCTGCAGCCATCGCAGTTCCGGCCGGTTTGGTGGCCGGACTGCTCGGCGTAGGCGGAGGAATTCTTGCAGTTCCCCTTCAACGCCGGTTTCTCGCGGTTCCGATTCGCCAAGCCATTGCCAACTCGGCTGCGCTGATCATCGCGACGAGCCTGATCGGGGCGACTTGCAAGAACTACGCGTATGTGGTCCACCACGAAGGCTCTCTACGATCCTTCGGATTGGCCGCGGTGCTGATTCCGACCGCGGCCGTAGGGAGTTGGATCGGCAGCCGGCTGACCCACACCTTGCCCCGCAGAACCGTCCGGACGGCCTTTCTGATCGTGCTTCTTGTGGCGGCCGTTCGCTTGATCTACCACGCAGCGTTAGCGGTTCCGAAATAGGCTAAGCTTGTCAAAAACATGCACGATTTGCGCATGCATGCCGCGATAGCGTCGGCTTTGCTCTGAGCCCGAACTTTCCCGTTCAACATTCGACTTCATAGTCTCCGATGCCGTTTCGGAGAGGGTGTCAGTAGATGGGCAAACGCGCATTGGACTTCCACCCAGTTACCGGGAGCCGAGCCATGGGGACGAGTAATAGCGGGGTATGGCGTCACTGGAGGGCTTTTCGACGAGGAAGCCTGATAGCAGGCCTATGTCTCCTGGCCTCTGTGCAGTGCGCTTGCCTGTCGGGGGCGGAATTCAGATCGGCGGCCGCACCGGCGATCAAAACCGGCGTCAATTCGATTCTAGATGGGCTGGTGGACGGGCTCTTTGCGGTGGTCGAACCTGATGCGGTCGACAGTTCCTCAAGCTAGCCCGCTTCGTACGCGGTGACTGGCCTTCTTGCCGCTTTCGATCGGAATGGTGGGGCCAGCCGGTCGCATCCCTCGTATCGCCCTCAACTGTGTTCTCTGGGGCTGCTTCTCCCTCTTAGTCGAGAGAGAAAGTGAAAACGCGCGAAATCAGCGCTGGATAGCGCAGGAATCGACCTTACTCGTCAGGCCGTCGGAGTGGTCCGCGAGGTCCTGTTGACGCCCTTTCGGATTTCGTAGCGAAGCAGACGCCGCCTGGGGCCTGTAGTGGCAAACTGGTGAACTTCCTCGCCGACCAAGAGAAAACCGGCTCGCTTATAGCACTCGATGGCGGGTCTGTTGTCTGGGAACACGACCAGGGATATGCGGTGGGCGCCGCCGTGCTGGAACGCTTCCTCTACGAGCATCTCAACGAATCGGCGGCCCAGACCGCATCTTCGTCGATCCGGGCGAATCACGACGTGGCCAAGCCAAAGATGGCCGGGATCGCTACGCATGGGGTTGAGTTCGGCGTAGCCTATTGGAAGGCGCTCCGCCGGGCGCTGAAGGAGGAAGGCCCTTCCGCCCGGCTTGATCCATGATGCGACCTTGGCCCCGGTCAGTGGGCCTGTCGTCGCGGGGGCCAGGAAGAGCAGCTCTTGCTCCGACTGAACCCAGCGCGCGACGGTGCCACTTTCACGGGCATCAAAGGGTACGAGCCTGAGAGCCTCTCGCAACGACGCCGAATTGGCAGTCACCGTCTCGGCCATCACTTTGGTATTCTAGCCGTTTTGTATGGGTGAAGCGCATTTCACGGAGGCAGCGATGGCGACGCCGCCTGCGCACGATGCATTCTGTTCATGTTATCGGCCCGAGGGCGTCAAGAGTCCGGTATCGATCCGTGCGGGACGAGGGCGGCACGAGCCAGGCGGACGGCGGTTCGTGTGCAAGCGAGACTGGGCCTCTGAAGTGGTTCCCGAACTGCACTGATTCAAGCCAGGTTTCATAATAGCTTGCTGTAACCAAGCGAGGATGAAGTCGAAGGCTTGGCAAAATCGGCGCAGAGGGACAGCATGCCTCAAGGGGTCGGAGGGGGATGAGGCCGGGGTCCTGACGAAGAAGCGTGGGATGCCCGGGACTGGATTCGAACCAGCACGCCCTGAAATCGGGCACAAGCACCTCAAGCTTGCGCGTCTGCCAATTCCGCCACCCGGGCGAAACGTTGCGGTGAGTCTAGCAACCGTGTAGGGAGAGTCAAGTTGGTGGCAGGGGGGGATCAGCGTGGCTGTGGAAATTGACGTGCCCATCGGAAAGGGGCTTGAAACGCGGGTCAAGCTGCGATATACGGTAGATCGGTGTCCAGTACGGACAGTACTCATACATAGGATTCAGGCCTCCTGAATGGCCGTGTCTGGACCGACTGCGGCCCTGTTGCCGCGTACAGGGCGGATGGATCTTCGCGTCTGACGATGCGTTGCTCCGACGGCTTGGCGCGGGACGAAGAACCTCGGGGCCGGCGATGCGAGGCGATACGCATCGTCCTTTGGTGACCGGCGCTCAACCCGGAGCCGGCGAGTAGGAGAACCCCTTTGAGTACTCTGACGAAAGTCTTTGTCGTCCTGTTGGCGTTTTTGAGCATCGCTCTGACCCCAATGATCATATCGTTCACCGCTAAGACACAGCGCTGGAAGGAGAACTACGAAGCGGCGCAGGAAAACAAGAGGATCGCGGAAACGAATCTGCGCAATTTGATAGCGTCGAACGCGGCGGAGCTCGCTTCGACGCGTGACACGATCACCGCGCTTCGGGCGGACTTGTCCGATCTTCAGCAGGAGCTGCAGCGCAAGCAGAACGAGGTGGCCGAACTCAAGGCCGCTCAATCGCAGTCGGCCTCAGAGAAGAGCGGCGTTGAGGCGATCAACCGCGGCTTGCTGGCGCTGCTCCAGGTCGCTCAAGGGGATGCCGATGAGTATCGCGCGCAGCGTGACGATCTGGAGAATAGGGGGATCGAGCTGGAGCGACGAAACATTGACCTCAACGATCGGGTCAATGAACTGACCGCCCAGGTAGCCGTCCTCGTTGAACAGAAGCGTCAGTTCGAGCAGCAGATCAACATCCTGCGGACCGAGAATGAGAAACTGGCATCCGCGCTTCGCCGTCCAGGGGTCGGCGGTGCGCTGGAGGCGGCGCCCGGAGCGGCGCTGCCGGGGGTCTCCGCGGAGACTCCGGTGGCCGCCTCAGCTATTCGCGGTAAGGTGCTGGACATCGAAGGGAATCGGGTGACGATCAGCGTCGGCTCCGCCGACGGCGTGAAGAAAGGGATGGTATTCGTCATCCATCGCGACGGCGAATACGTGGGTGACGTGAAGGTCAGCCACGTGGCCCCCGATCAGTCGGCGGGTCGCCTCATTCAGTCCAGGCTTCAACCCTCACCCGAGGACCTTGTGACGGACGCGGTATCAATCGCCTCATCGCGGTAGGGGCGGAGGCTCCCGCAGAGTCCAGGCCAGTGCGAAGGATGACACAGCGGCAGGTGCGTCACGTCCGTGCCTCCGATCCGCTATAAGGGAGGAAGGATGAGCGAAGGCCCGACCAACAGACCCGAGAGCGACGTGTACACGATTCTGCTGATTGGCGCGACGGTGCTCGTGGCAGCGACTACGATCTTTCTTTGCATGCGTAGTCAAGAGCTCTTCGGTACATGGAACCCGTTTGGCGGCGCGTAAGCTGATTCGGCGTCTTCGCCCGAGTCGGCCCCGTCTGCCTGCGCTGCCGACGGCCTGACCAACGGCCTCGCTTGACCTTGGCATCCAACGAGCTCACTGTACAGGACGTGGGGCGCCTCGGCGCGTTACGGTTTTGCCGTGTGCCCCCTGAGACCGTGACGGCAGAAAGGATGCTGGCGTGATCTTCGACTCCATCCTGGGCATGTTTAGCGCGGACATGGGGATCGACCTCGGCACCTGCAATACGCTCGTATGTGTCAAGGGTGAGGGCGTGGTCTTGAATGAGCCCTCCGTGGTGGCCGTCAAACGTGGCACGAACCGCGTTCTTCGCAACGGCAACGCGGTGGGGCTCGTTGCCAAAGAGATGCTCGGCAAGACGCCGGGCTCGATCAGTGCGATTCGCCCCTTGAAGGACGGTGTGATCGCGGACTTTGACATCACCGAGGCCATGCTCGGCTACTTCATCCGTAAGGTCCATGGTCGCAGCCGCTTCGTCAAACCTCGCGTGGTGATCGCCATTCCCTCGGGAGTTACTGCAGTAGAAAAACGGGCTGTCTATAACTCCGCGGAACGAGCCGGTGCCCGGCGCGTGTTTCTGGTGGAGGAGCCGATGGCGGCCGGCATCGGTGCGGGTCTGCCGATTGGTGAGCCGACGGCCTCGATGGTCGTCGACATCGGCGGCGGTACGACGGAAGTCGCGATCATGTCTCTGGCGGACATCGCCGTCTGCCACAGCATCCGCGTTGCCGGAGATGAGATGGACGAGGCCATCATCGCCCATATGCGGCGGAACTACAATCTGATGGTCGGGCAGCAGACGGCTGAGGCCATCAAGATCGAAATCGGCTCCGTTACCGAGCTTGAAGAGGAGATGGTGCGCGAGGTTCGGGGACGCGACCTCATCGGCGGTTTGCCGCGTAAGTGCGAAGTGACCAGCGAGGAGATACGTGAAGCTCTGATGGAGCCCGTGGGGCGAATCATCGAATGCGTCACCGGCACCATGGAAGGCACCGAACCGGAGCTTGCCGCGGATCTGGTGGAAAACGGCATCCACCTGGCGGGAGGCGGTGCATTGCTCCGGGGCATCGCGCAGAAGATTGCGGAGGCGACCGGACTGGACGTAAAGGTCGTGGACGATCCGCTCAGTTGCGTAGCCCGCGGCACGAGCGTCTATCTCGAGAACCTGTCTTCTTGGAAGGACACTATGGAGTCCGATGTGGATGAGTACTAGCACGTGGTGAGTCCTTCCATTCGCGGTCAGCGCGGCGTGGCGCGGTCCTGGCAGAATCACGAATCACCCACTACAACTCGCGAATACTCATGGGAGGCGCGAAGCCGGGTTCTTGTGCGGTTGCCTCGTAGGTTCCTACTCGGCTCTTCGGCGTTCGCGTGGGCGCTCGGTTGGTGATCATGGCCAGGCGATTACGAAGAAGGTCACAGCGCAGGACCGTTGTGACGGTGCTTTTTGCGCTGGCGCTCATCGCTTTCGTTCTGCCTCGCGGTTGGACGGCCCCGCTAATCAGCCTGGTCCAGGTATTGGTTCCGTTTCAGGATGCCACGCGTGCCGCTCTGGATGCGTCGGTCGGCGGATCAGAGTCGGCCGGGGACCCGATCGCAGCGGCGGAGTACGAGGCGCTTCTGCGAGAGAAGCAGGCCCTTGAGCATCAGGTCGCCGCTCTGAGCATCCAGATTTCGGACCTGCAGATAGAAAATTCGATCCTCAAGACGATCCGATTGCATGGGGCCGGCAATCAGCCGATTTGGACACGCGGTCGGCTCATTCCCGCCAGAGTTGTCTCTGAAGATTTGCTGGCATGGCGTGATTCGCGGTTGACCAATGCTGGAACGCTTCGCGGGGTCCAGCAGGGGGCGCCGGTCTGTTCCAATTGCTTTGACATCGAACGCGGCAAGAGAGACGGTCTACGCGACGGCATGGCCGTCCTCCTGTCGGAAGTCCTCGTCGGATATGTGGACAGCGTCGGTACGCACACCTCTCAGGTGCGGTTACTCAGCGACCCGGACACGGAGATGAGGGTCCGTACCGGTCGATTCGTGGAGGACCGATTCGAGCCGTCGGAGCTCGTCTTCTGGCTGACGGGTAGGGGCAAAGGCTTGACGGAAATCCGCGACGTGCGTCGGGAGGACGTCGAGAACGGCTCCATTCGCGTCGGTGATGTTGTGCTGGCGGACCCGACCGCCAAGGCCGCCCCGGCGGCAATGACCATTGGCAGGATCTCGCAGATCAAGACGGATCGTCAGAACCCTCTGCTTTGCATCCTGGCGGTCAAGACCGCGGTGGATGAGCAGTCTCTTAGGAGAGTCTACGTCTTCGATCCAGGCTCTGAGGACGAGGAATGATTCTCGGCTAACGACCGTCAGGGGGGGCCGCGCGACCGCAGGCTGTCATGGCGCCGTAGGGTGTAAGGGCTTATCAGGACGCCACAAATATCGTTCATCACCCTGGATTGAATCGGTGGTGGTTCCCGCAACGGCAAAGTAGAGCCGTTGTTCTCGTGGGGTGGAATTCATCCTCATGTCAGCCGAGACCAGCGTTAATCCGAGCATGCCCACTCGCTTTCTGTTTTTGCTTCTGGCTGGTTACACGCTTCTCGCCGGAGCCGTTCGCATATGCGGAATCGACAGCCGGGACTTCTGGTTTGATGAAAGCTGCACGCACCTGTACGTGTCGCGGATGTTCGATTGGCCCGCGGACTCGGATTTCTTCGCCGAAAGCAATGCTACGCCGTATTACTTGCTGCTCAAAGGCTGGGTCTGGCTCTTCGGGTGGTCGGAGACCGGATACCGCTCGTTGTCCGCACTGGCCGCGGCGCTGACGGTTTTCCCGTTGGGCTGGCTGGCCTATCACCTCGGCGGACGATACGCGGCGAGAATGTGCGCTTTGTTGATGGTCGTGCATCCGTTGCATGTCTATTACAGCCACTCGGCGCGGAGCTACGCGCTCGTTATCCTGCTGCTTTCTCTCGCTATGTGCTTTCTCTACCGCGCGGTGTGCACCAAGCGCTGGAGGTGGTGGGTGGCGTACGGATGCGCGCTGGCGTTCGTTCTCTGCACTCACTACTTCACTGTTCACTGGGCCGTGGCGAGCATCTCGTGCATTGCACTCAGCCGACGCCGTACGCAGAGCTTCGGGCGATGGTTTGTCGCGACGGCGCTGGCCGCGGCGCTCTTCCTGCCTTATCTGATACTGCTCTCCTGGCCCTCCAGCACTGCCGGCGGGAACGCATGGGTTCGGGAGGTGTGGGATCCCGTTTGGTCCATTCCCCGATCACTGTGGGCATTCCTGCCGGCAGGCGGGTATCCCGCCTATCTTGGAGGCCTCTCGCTCGCCTCGCCGGACACGACCATCCTTGGTCCGCCGCTGCTCAACGCGTTGGCACAGGTGCTTCCTGCGATCATCACGGCCGCAATCGTGCTTTGGCTCTTCACGCGAGGGCAGCCGGTCGACCATGGGAGGCATGTCGGCCCGATTCCGCCCACCGTACATGTGTTTCTTGGCGGTCTCACGATCCTGCCGCTGGTAACACTCTGGCTGCAGTCCGTTCTGCTTGATCCCGTCTATGTTGTGGCCCGCTATGACATGAGCGCCTGGCCGGCCGCGATCGTGTGGCTGTCGGTTCTGCTTTCCCAGTTTCGCCGTTCGTGGATGGCGCGGAGGAACCGGGTGGTGCCGAAAGTGGTGACGGTTGTTCTCGTGGCTTGTGCGCTTCTACCGCTTGCACGCCTTACGTTGATGGACGCACCGGCGACTTTCCATCGGCTTCGTGCCCAACGGCTCGCCGAACTCTGCGACGCGGGCGATCTCGTGATTTCGTTCACCTATGATCGCGAGTACCTGCTGTACTATCTGGATCGATTTGGGTTTACCGGCGAGATGACGAGCTTTCCGTCCTGGATCGATCGGCATGTCGGCTGGATCGATACGGTCAGCGACGCGGCACCGGAGCGGGAGGTGGAGCTTGAGCGGGATGCCGAGGCCCATGCACAACGTGTCTCCGCGCTACTGAATGCGGATGGGCGAGTATGGATCCTACGGGATTTCCATGACCCGGAGGGGACGAGTTTGCGCGCCCCGATCAATGCACGTCTTATCAAGGCCTTGTACGACGAGGGCTTTTCTCTGGAACTTGCGGATGGGAATACAAGGATCTATCGCGTTGTGAAGCGGCTGGCGGAAGAATAGGGTGGCTGTAGCGGGACGATCGGGGTGTCACGCTCTTGAATGGGCTTGTGGATAGGTGGCCCGCGGACGACTTCCAAGGCCTGGAATCGATTTTCGTTCTCGCGACGAGCGTCATGGGCCATTACCTGAGGATGAATCGGACGGTGCGCCCTGCTTGGCCGAAGGGGAAGAGCTCGCATGGCCCTCCAAAAACAGGACGTTCTTCCGCACCGCTTCCGGTGAAAAGCTGATGATGAGCCATCGGCCGGCGACTGTCACAGCGGGGCCGCTGAGGACATAGCGGATGTGCCAGATGCCGTCAGGCTCCTGCACCAACTGGAACATACCGTCAGGAGGCACGTGCTTCTTCGCGAAGCTCATGAGGCGATCGATGCTCGAGCGCAGTGCGTCCGGGTTGCCTTTAACGGGTATGAGGATCGTCCGGGCCAGGGGCAGCCGAAAGGCGTGCAGCGGGTAATCGTGGATAATGACCGCATCGCCCAGTTGGTCGATGACATCTGCATAAATGTCGACGCCGGATTCCTCCTGGACCCAGCGCCAGAACTGCTTGAGGCTCTCCTGTCCGGGTGGACTTTTTGAGAAAAGCACGGCCCTGCACACACCCTCTACGATCTTGCGGGGGTTGCCCTCGACCGCCATAAAGATGGTCGCTTCCTGCGGGATGAAGGACGGCTCTCTGCCTGTAAGCAGGCGCGAACTTGCGAGCGGCTGGAATATGTCCTGCCCGAGTCGCCGATAGAAGCCGTACAGCTCGACCGATCGGTCTTCTTTTCGCACCGTCCATAGGCCCCGTTCCACGCCGCTCAAGTGCAGGGCCAGTTGGACGCGGTTGATCTTCATTTTGAGTTGCGGATCCGCCGGACGGCGAATCGCATCGAAATTCAGATAGCAAGCGAACTCACCCTTTGCGCCTTCGGTTTTTTCCAAGGCCTCAAGAAACCAAGGGTCGGAGGCGAGGCTGGGCACCAGGACTTTGACATCCCCGTTCTTACTGTGACGTCCGAGAATGGTCCCTTCGATTCGCTCGAACGCTCCTCTCCCGACAGCGATGAGGTACCAGTCATCCACCTGCCCCCAGGTGATCTCTGCCCAAGCGGGAAGGCGGTGATCCCGGAGCGTGAATCGCTTTCGGTCGCCGTCCCCGGTGCTTTCGATGGTGGAGTCGCGACTGTTGGTGTGCACGTTGAGCAGGTGCTGAATGCGCTGGTTGATGGGAGTGGCATCCTCGCCGATTCGGATCGCCAGGACGGTCTGCAGCTCCGTTAGTTGGTGTCCACCGTCCTCGCGGGCCGCTGCGCCATAGTCAAGCACGATGAGACCTGCAGGGTGCTCGAACAACAACGGGAGCGCGGCGATGGCGTCGAGCCACAGCCTCGTCGTGGCGTCGGTCTTCGTCAGCAGCCCCAGACCCGAGGCCTGATCGAGGAATCCTCCAGCCAAGCTGAGGCCCGCCACCGTGGGCGAGGCGCCTCCGCCGGACACGGTATCTGCCAGCCAGACCGCCGCCAGAGCGTCAGCAGGCGTCACTTCCGCCAGTTCCCGAGGCACGGCGAACGCGTTCGCCGCGAGCAGCGTGGCTGAGAGGGAGGCGGCCAACAAAACCCTTCGGCTGTGGTTCATTCCAACGACGTCGCCGAGACCTTGGAGGAGTCGGTCAGCTACCCTTCCGGTCATAGTGAACTACCAACGTGAGCACGGCATTCCCCAGGGCCCCGGAGCCGCTCACTTCGTGCATGGTGGTCTGTATATGGTTGACGGCTGGGTCGGCCTCCTTCTCCCACTGGTTGAACTGCTCCTCCACTTGCCGGAAATCGTCCCGGTGGTGGCCGGGTGAGGCGAAGATCTTGATGGGCATGTGATTCATCTCCTGCTGAAGTCATTGATCCGAGCAAAGGGCCACCGCGGGTCCGCGGGGCCCGCACATTGTAACGCCGGATTCCCATTTTCGCTCGGACCGGGTCGAAAAGTGGATATTCAGCTACGCCCATCTTGCGGTACACTGGTGGCATGCATCGTCCCCGATGGCTCAAAGTCTCGCTCGCACGAAAGATCAGCCTGCTGCTGGGTACGGCCGTCCTGCTCACGATCATCGCGACGCTGATGTTGCCGTGGGTTCAGATGAAGTCTCTCCACCAGCAGACGATGCTGCTCCAGGCCCAGCTCGTCTCCCATGCAGCACGGCAGGCGGCCGACCTTAGCGGTGAGGACTGGGAGGGACCCCAGTCGCAGCTTAACCGTCGGTGGCCTCATCTTGCTCGTCAACTGGATCTTCCCGAGCCGGTGCCTACGCTTGTGCCCATCAAAGTCCTTCCTGTTCTTCGCGAGCAGGGTCCAAGAGGGTTCCGCTATGAGGCGATCGAGGCGCTGCAAAGCGACCCAAGCCGACGTTATCACTGGGAGATTCAGGACGACGGTCGGCAGTTCCGTTTTGCACTGGCCATCCGAGGCCTCGACACGGATCCCCATCCGCATGTCCTTCGCGGAATCATCGATGTGGCGCTGGCGATTCCACAAGAGGTGGCTATCTGGAATTCAGCGATTACGTGGCTCTCCGCGGCCACCGGCGCGGTGCTGGCGATTCTTGTGTTCTACCTGGTGACGCAACGCGTTGTTCTCTCGAAGGTTCATGTGCTCAGGGAAGTCACTGAGAAAGTGACAACAGGTGACATCGATGTTCGTGCACAGATCACCAGCGGCGACGAGTTCGAGCAGCTCGCCCGCGCGTTCAACGATATGCTGACGCACCTGAAGGAAGCGCAGGAGGACCTTCAGAAGATCAACCGGTCACTGGACATCAGGCTGGGCGAACTGGCTGAGACGAATGTCGCGCTTTACGAATCGAACCGGATGAAGAGCGAGTTCCTTTCCAACGTGAGCCACGAATTGCGGACGCCGCTCTCTTCCATCATCGGATTTGCCGAACTGCTCCGTGATGCCTGGGACAGCCCGAACAGCGATCGCAAGCGTCTGGCTCGTTTCGCGGATAACATCCTGACATCCGGGCGCAGCCTGCTGGATATCATCAACGACCTATTGGATCTCGCGAAGGTCGAGGCTGGCAAGATGGATCTGCATCTTTCGGAATTCTCGCTGGCGGAGCTTTGTACGGACCTGATCGACTTCGTTCGGCCGCTGGCGGACAAACGCCGGCAGGAGTTGACGCTCGATTTGGGAAAGAACTTGCCGACCATGCACAGCGATTCCGGCAAGGTGAAGCAAATCCTGTACAACCTATTGAGCAACGCGCTGAAATTCACGCCGGTTGGGGGGGCGGTTCAATTACTCGTGCGCTACCGCGATGACGAGCTTGTCGAAATGGCAGTTAGTGATACGGGCCCCGGCGTTTCCCACGAGTTGCAGGAGAGGATCTTCGATAAGTTCCGCCAGCTCGACTCGTCTCGCACGCGTGAGTACGAAGGTACCGGACTGGGATTGGCGATCACCAAGGAGCTCGCTCAGATGCTCGGTGGCGCCGTCCGCGTGGAGAGCGAGCCCGGCCAAGGGGCGACGTTTGCCGTCCGTTTGCCGGTCGTGCTCAAGGAAACTGAGGCGAAACGCCAGCCGGTCGCATTGAGTTAGCCGGCGCTGGCTGTTTGACGTATGAAGGGCCTACTTGTCGGCCTGCAATATGAGTTCCGCGCGCTGAGCCGCTTGTGTCGGATAGCACAGAACCTCAGGTGCGCCACTGCGCCCGCCGGTTCGTAAGGGTTCTATAAGCCGGCTTGAAGTCACGTCAAAGACGAGGTAATCGTCGATTCGTCGGTATGTCGTGGTTAGCAGGGCGTCGCCAACCGAGTACTGCGAATGCAGCGTGTCTCCTACGAGACGGGCTTCGAGCACGATCGAGTTCTTCTCATCGATGCGATAGAGGCCTGCCTCTGCGTCAACGACGCGAATCTCGTAGGGTCGAACATGGCGCTCTTTCCCGACCTCATAGACAATCGTCCACGTCATCCGGTCTGGCGAATCTGTTGGCAGAACGTGCAGCTCCATGCCAAACCTGGTGGTTCCACCGTCTGGGTTCTGTGCGCCACAGATTCCTTTCCAAACGCCTTGCCATGAAAATGGGAATGTCTTGTCCTGCGCCTGCAAGGGGGCTTGGTTGTCGGTGGTTGACGCCGCGGGGGCGGGTGTTAAACAGCCACTGGTGCAAGCCAGCAGCAGAGACAAGGTGGCAACAGCGGTCATGTGCTGCAGGGTTTTCTGCACGTCTAAGCTCCATTGCCAAGGATGAGTTGCCTTACCACTTGCGTACCGGTCAGCCAGCCGGAGAACCGGTCTCACGTACCCTCGCATCCGCGCAGCGAACCGGTAGGGATT
This sequence comes from Phycisphaerales bacterium, assembly GCA_020350565.1. Classification (GTDB taxonomy): domain Bacteria; phylum Planctomycetota; class Phycisphaerae; order UBA1845; family UBA1845. The sequence goes on along the minus strand of CP070718.1, from coordinate 3,125,122 downwards.
GTCTCATCACCAGAGAGCCTTACGATTTGCAGGCCTCCGGTAGGTAGAGCCCGTGTTCTTCGATGTACTCGCGGACGCGGTCGGGCACAAGATAGCGGATCGATCGGCCTTCGCGGACTCTCCGGCGGATGTCCGTGGATGAAATCTCCACGCGCGGGGTGTTGAGCAGGCCCGCCTTCAAATCCGCGATTTGTTCCTCACTTAACCGCGTGCGAAGCTGCTCCCAGTCGATCTCCTCCCAGCCTGGCCGCAGGGCCGTAATGATCCGGCAAGCGTCCACAAGCGCCCGAACGCGATACCACGCGGTCAGATCATTCAGCGAATCGACCCCGATCATCCAGTAAAGCGAGACGTCCAGCCCGAATTCCTCTCTGAAATGGGCGACCGTGTCGATGGTATAGCTGGGTCCGGGACGCGTGAGGTCGTAATCGCTGAACTCGAAGTGAGGTTCCCCTTCGATGCCCAGCTTTACCATGGCCAGACGGTGGTCGGCGTCAAGGAGCTTTCCCGCCGATTTGTGGGGCGGTCGCGCGGATGGCAGAAAGACCATGCGGTCTACGCGAAGCTGCTCGGTGACCGCTCGCGCCACAATCAAATGTCCATTGTGGATGGGATTGAAGCTGCCGCCATAGAGTGCAATTCGTTCTGCCATGTCCGTGACGTGCTGCGGGTGCCAACTTGGGTCCCTGACGGCAGACCTGATCCCGATGAAGAGCCGTCCGCTTTCGGGTCATACCGGCGCGTCAAGTTTCCCTTGCAATCGTAGCCTGTTGGAAATCAGTGGTCAACGTGAGCGCCCAATCTGCTTTGCCCGGACGGACTGAATCGAAGCCATGTTTTGCGTCGGAGCGACAACGAGCGACGGTTGGTAGCACCATTCATAGCCGCGTTCCGCATGGCGCTCGAGAATCTGGTCGGGATCAGGCCGCTGTCGCGGGCTTCTGACAGAAGATCTGTGTGAAGGGCGACAGAGAGGGCGTCCCAACCGACTTGTCGCGCTGGACGCTATGATGCAGGGGCTCGCTTCGTTCATCCGATAATAGGATTAGGCCTGGAGGAACAGTGATGCCCTGCGAAGACCGGCCAATCGTGAGCTTCGTGATGGCTACGCATAACCGCCGCGCGGTTGTGGTCCGTGCACTCGCGAACGTGGCACGATGCGGTCTGAATCAGCGCGAATTCGAGATCATCGTCGTGGACAACAAGTCCAGCGACGGGACGCGCGAGACCATTCGGGAATTCACACCGCACCTGATCGCCCTTGATCGCAATGCTGGGAGCTGTGCCAAAGCCCATGCCTTGCCCATGGTGAGGGGACGGTACGTGGTTTTTCTTGACGACGACTCGTATCCCATGGCGGGGTCGATTCAACGTATGATCCGGCACTTCGAGCAGGATCCGGGGCTTGGGGCGGCGGGCTTCACCGTGCATTTGCCCGACGGCCGGAGAGAGAGCGGGGCGCTGCCGGGCGTGTTCGTCGGCTGTGGCGTGGGCTTGCGGGCTGAAGCCCTTCGGCCAGTGGGGGGCTTGGATGCCCACTTCTTCATGCAGGCCGAGGAATATGATCTGGCCTTCAGGCTGGCTGGGGCAGGCTGGAGGGTGGAAGTCTTCAACGACCTGCACGCTGAGCACCTCAAGAGCGGGTCGGCAAGAAGAAGCGATCGCACGACATTCTACGATGTGCGGAACAACGTGCTCGTGGCCGCGAGGTATCTGCCTGCCCCATACTACAGGATTTACCGCGCCGATGGTCTGCAGCGCTACCGGTGGTTGGCCGCGCGTGAGGGGCATCGCGCCGCCTATCGGCGCGGTCTGTGGGCTGCGCTTCTGCGGGAGCCGCTGGACCGCTGGGCGTTCAGGCGGCGCCGGCTGACGCCGGCCGTTCTGGAGCGTTTTTACCAGATTGATACCGTTCAGCGGCGGATGCAAGAACTGGCCCGAGACGGGATTCGCCGAGCCGTCTTTGCAACCCTCGGCAAGAACGTGTTCGCGTTTCACAGGGCCGCTCTGCTGGCGGGGATCGAGATCATAGCCGTTGGGGACGATTATTTCAGTGCTAGGGGGCGGTTTTATCGCGGAGTACGCTTGCTCCCGATGGCCCAGGCCCTGGCATTGGAGGCCGACGCGGTCGTGATCTCCAATATGGCCTCGGCTCAGGTGGATCACGCCATGGGACGCTTGGTGAGGGAGACGACGATCCCCATTTACGGCTGGTACGGAACTCAAGAGGCTGGGATCACCGCGGCGGATGAATCCAACTCGAAGTCCAGGGTGGCCGATGAAAACCAGGAGACCACACCCGCGGTTCTGACGGGGTAGCTCTGGCGGTCACGGCACCAGCATCCCGTAAACGGTGCGGGCCACTCTGGATAAGCGGAGGGTGGTTCTCAGAAGGACGAAGCAGAGCCGGAGTCCCTGCCGGCTCGCCCTGGAGCAGACGCGGCTGGCACAGAGGCCGGCAGTACTTTGTGCTCACCGCTCTTCCGGGCATTGTGACAGAAGGAGATCACACCGTGCCGAAGATCGCGCTGATTACAGGCATCACCGGACAAGACGGCTCCTACCTGTCCGAGCTGCTCCTTGCCAAAGGCTACCGTGTCTACGGCGTGATGCGACGTTCGAGCGTGTTTACCACGCAACGGATTGACCATCTGTATCAGGACAGGCACGAGGAACACGTACGGTTCAAGCTGCTGTACGGCGACATGCTTGACCCCATGGGGCTGCGACGGGTTCTCAGCGAAGTCCGCCCGGATGAGGTCTACAACCTGGCGGCTCAGTCGCATGTCCGCACAAGCTTCGATCAGCCGATTTACACCGGAGAAGTAGTCGCGATCGGCACGTTGAATCTGCTTGAGGCGGTTCGCGACTACCGCGATTCCAGTGGTAAGGACGTCCGTTTCTACCAGGCCTCCAGCAGCGAGATGTTCGGCAAGGTCAGCGAGATTCCGCAGACAGAGCGTACTCCATTCTATCCGCGAAGCCCGTATGCCTGCGCGAAGGTGTACGCCCACCATCAGACGGTCAACTATCGCGAGGCCTACTCGCTGTTTGCGTGCAGCGGGATTCTGTTCAATCACGAATCGCCAAGGCGGGGCGAGACGTTCGTCACGCGGAAAATCACGCGAGCGGCGACACGCGTCAAGCTGGGTTTGCAGGAGAAGCTTTTCCTCGGCAATTTGGAAGCCAAGCGTGACTGGGGCTTCGCCGGGGACTATGTCGAGGCCATGTGGCTGATGCTGCAGCAACAGCGCCCGGATGATTACGTCATCGCCACCGGCGAAACGCACAGCGTGCGCGAGTTCCTTGAGCTTGTCTTCTCGCTGCTCGATCTCGACTGGCAGGATTATGTGGAAATCGATGAGCGCTACATGCGCCCGGCGGAAGTCGACATCCTGCTCGGCGATGCGAGCAAGGCTCGTGACCTTTTGGCCTGGAAGCCCAAAGTGAACTGGAAAGAGCTTGCGGCCATGATGGTTGAGCACGACGTGGAACTAGCCCAGCGCGAGCGGACATTGGCCGACGCAGGGTACGCGCTCACCACCAATGCCGGCTCTTGACCGATTTCTCTCAGCGCAGCCAACGATTATTGCTCAACGCCCTTATCGCACCTGCGTCCCGCATTCCGGGCAGCGATCGGACTTCAGGCCGTACAGCAAGTAGCCGCAGTTCGGGCATCGCGGTTCCTCGATCCGCGTGTGAATGCGAAGCTCACATGTCGGGCAGCCGGCCTGGCCGAGAGGGAGGGTGTGCTTCTTGCGACATCGCGGGCAGATGACCGTGATCTGTACCGGTGTGGTGGTGAAGCTCTCGTAGTCAATGTTGCGATTCAGGCGGGCGAGCACAAGCAGCGCCAAGGTGCCACATGCCGACACGATGCTGGCCGCACCCGCGCCTCGGGCCAGAAGCGACCCGTCCAGCAACGTGGAGTGGAAGACTTCATCGTTGATGACGAACAGGTCGATCAGTACGGCTGCCACGGCCAGCGCCACAATGGTCACGGTGCGCAGCCAGGTTTGAGCCTCCTTCAATGGGCATAGCAGCGCCAGGTTCGTGTAGGCGAGGATCGCGGCCAGGCTGAGCGCCCCGCAGAAGACGACCAGGCCGATGTCGCTCCCCGAACCGATCCATACCTCTCCCGTCCACAGCACGCAGGCAATGATGCTCGCCAAAACGCCGCCCCATCGCCAATTCCGCCAATCTGCAAGTGGAAGTGTAATCAGACACGCGACGGTCAGTGCCCCGGTTGCCGCCAGTGCCCCGGTCGTCTCCCACCAGTTCGCGCGGACCTCCAACGGCTCCTGCAACCAATCGGCGATCATCGCGAGGCAAAACGTAGCCACCGTCAGCAAGACGCCGGGCAGCCAGGCCGTCGCCGCCTGCCGGGTGTGGCGAAACTTCAGAAAAAAGACGACGACCACCGCCCCCAGACCGAAATGCAGCAGCGTCAACAGCAGGGGTTCCTCATACCCCCGCCCGAAGAGCAACAGCGGGACATCCCAGATCACGACGAGCGAGAGAAGGAACTCGACGATGACCGCCCCCATTCCGACCAGGCCCGCCGATCGAGTCTGCTCCCGGTCAACCATGCCGGATGCCGGGAGCATCAGACCACTGGCAACGGCCAACACCGTCCCCGTTCCGATGACCCGCCAGATGAGGTCACCCCCACCGAAGAGAACAGCCAGCACGCCGCCTGTCGCAGCCGCCGCTAGCGACCAAAGCATGATTCGTAAAAAGAGTTTCCTCAGTCTCATGGGTTGCTCCATCGAGAAGAGGCAGGCAGACGGCAACCGGCGCGTTCTACAACGATCCAGGATTCCTCTTTCATCGGCTCCGCGAGGGTCACCGTACCACGATAAGTCTCTCGACGGAAAGCAGGATCGGCAGCCGGTTGAAAAAGTGTGGCCCGGCCACCCTCGGCGCGATTCTGACGGTAATGCACGCACGTTTCGTCGCCGCCGCATGACTTGTTCAAGGGCCGTTCAGCCGATTGTGCAAGGAGTGCCATATGTTCGGCATGCCGGCGTCGCAGGTTACCTGCTGTTCGGGCCGATGCGGAAGAAGCCGCTGACCACTGCCCCGCCTTCGATCGAGACGCTCGGGGCATCGACGTCGCCGGTCAGCCGGCCGGTCTTGCCGACAGCGACTCGGCTTCGAGCGGTGATGTTGCCGCGAACCTCTCCTCTCACGGTGAGGCTTTCGGCGATGAAAGTCGCGAAGAGCTGAC
>CP070718.1:3100690-3119792 GCA_020350565.1 Phycisphaerales bacterium | reverse complement strand
GATATCCGTCGGCGGGTGCCCGGCTTCGGGGGTTTCGCCTGGGGCCTCGTCCTCCTTCCGTCCCTTTTTCCGTCGACCCGATTTCCGACTTGCCTCATATGCGATGGCGTCCAGCTCGTCGAGCGTTTCGACACCCCTCTCCTCGAGGCGCATCATGATCTTTTCGAGCTCGTTTGGGTCGATCGCCTCGTCGGGAAGGATTTTGTTCATCTCTTCCCAGGTGACGTACCCGCGCTCGCTGCCTTTGCCAAGGAGGGCCTCGATCGCCTTTTTGATGGCTTTGGCCGCTTCCTCCGGGCTTAAGTTGCTGATTTCGGTAGTTTCGCTCATTTTTTCCCTAAAACCAAAGGTTCTCAGGATGACTCTTCACCATCCGCCGAAGGCTGAGTCACTTTACCCCGCGTGAACCTTGCCGGGGCGAAGTGGCTTCGCTTACGGAAATACTCGTTCACTGATCGGAGTGAACTCGTTTCGTCCAAGGATTCCTTTGCTCGCTGGACTTCTCTGAGCTCTTCAAACGACTTAATCCGGCCAAGAGCCAGCTCCAGCTTGGCTCTGTAGTTGCTCAATTTTGCCCCTCGTTCGGCTAGCGCGACCACGCGCTCCGCATCGCCGTCTTCCGTGCAACGGGCCAACACGTCGGCGAGCTTGAAGTCGCCCCACTCCGAGCCCAGCCGAAACACATGCCCTGCAATCCGCCGGTCGCGCGTGTCGGCGATCAGATCCAGGTGGAGATCGGCCGGCACCTCCTTCAGCAGCCCAGGTTCATTGAGGAGCACCTCCAGCAGGTGGCGAAAAGCCAACTGCTCGGCGTCGGCCGGAATCAGCTCCTCCGGTTGGGGCGTGGGTGAGGTTGACTGGGAGGGCCCGGTACTGCGCTGTCGCTGGAAGCGAATAATCAGCTCGTTAACCTCGCGTGAATCGACTCGGAGCAACTTGCCCAAACGATTCGAAATCAAGCCTCGTTGAATAACGTCAACGGATCCCGAACCGCACGCCTGCGCTACCAAGCGAATGAAATCCGTGATTGCTTCGCGCTGTTTGCGTTCGGACGGGCCGACTGCGTACTGCCGCTGCAAAGCCTCCCATTTGAATTCTAGCGCGTCGATGGCCTCGTTCAACACGTCCGAAAATGCCGATGGCGGGTGCTGCTCCAGGAACTCACTCGGATCCTTACCCTCCGCGATTCGAGCGAGCCGGATGGACACGTGCCTGGGGAGGGCCAAGGCAATGGCACGATTGGCCGCCTCGTTACCGGCCTCATCGGAGTCGAAGAGCACGATGACCTCGTCGCAATACCGCCGCAGCAGCTCTACCTGGTGCTCGGTCAGGGCGGTTCCCAGGGTTGCGACGGTTTCGCCGAATCCGGCCTGGTGAGCGGCGATGCAGTCCGTGTAGCCTTCGACCAGGACGGCGCGGTCGAGTTCGGTGATGCGTTGCCTGGCAAGGTCCAGGCCGTAGAGGCTCCGACCTTTGTCGAAGAGGGCGGTTTGTCGGGTGTTCAAGTATTTTGCCGGGTTATCGACCAAAGTCCGCCCGCCGAATCCGATGACGCGGTTGGTGACGTCTCGGATCGGGAACATCAGGCGGTCTCGAAACGTGTCGTAGACCCGCCCATCATCGTTCGTCCGAACGAGATCAGCGGCCAGAAGCAGGGACTCAGTCAAGCCGGCTTTCAGGGCGGCGTCCTTGATGGACTGTCCATCGCCGAGGGCGAGGCCGATTTGGAATCTCTCCGAGGTCTCGTCGGTGATTCCCCTCTGTCGGACGTATTGGCGTGCAGCAGCGCCACGGCGCTGGTGCAGAAGTCTGGAGCGGAAGAAGCGCATGGCCCAGGCATTGGCCTTGGCCAGTTCGAACCGGCCGGGGCCAGCGGTTTGGCCGCCCTTTGTGGGGGCGAGTTCAACACCTGCCCTGTCGGCGAGCACGCGCAGTGCGTCCATGAAAGAGAGGTTTTCACGCAGTTGCAGGAAGGTGAAGACGTCACCTCCGCGGCCGCAGCCGAAACATTTGAAAATCGCCAAGTCCGGGTTAACGGTAAATGAGGGCGTCTTTTCGTTGTGAAACGGACACAGTCCGACCCAACGTCGCCCGACGCGCCGCAGGGAGACATGCTCCGACACCACGTCGAGAATGCCGACGCGGTCAAGAATCTCAGCCTTATTACGTTCGAAATTGCTCAACGATGACGTACACCCAAGCCGTGCGTCCGCCGGCTGCGACCGTCAAAAACCCACCCGCTCCCGTGTAACGCCACGCCGATTACAGGGATAACGCAATTGCATGCAGCTCAGCAGAAAAGTGGAAGGTTTCTAACAGTATACACCAAGAACGCGTGGCGGTCAATTCTCAACCGCAGTAACAGCAAGGACTTGCGCCTCAGTCCCGGCCATACGTGTCCTGCCTTTTTGGCGGCTCATGGAGCTCAATAACCGAGGAAGTTCATAAAAACGCTCTGTGTCAGGATGGGCACCGAAAGGCTGCGGGCAATCTCGAGGGAGTTTTGGTAGCGATCGTAGACGCGACGAATCGCCTCCATGCGATCGGCCTCCTCCTGGGAGACGTCGCCGATGGCTTTTGGACGTGGCGGGGCGGCCCCTACGACGACGAAATCGGTGAGGGCGGTGACCTTCTCCTCGAGCCTGCCGCCCCACTCGGTAATCTGGGCTTCGATGGTGGCGGCGCCGTTGAGGTCAGGACGGCCGTCGTAGTTGAGATCGAATTCCCCGAGAACCAGAAAGGTCATGGGTCGATCACGGTCATAAATGGGGTTTGCGATCAAGTCGTTCTCGAAGATCACCTGGTCACCGAAAGTCTCCACGATGCGGCATTCCGAAGCGCTGTCGAAGATGGCGACCACCTCGATCTGGCCCTTTCCTTTCCCGTTCGGCGGGATGCCGGTCTCTGCCGAATAGACGGCGAAGCGCAGCCCCAGCGTGAGCCGATCCTTGCGACCGAGATTGATGTAGACCATGTCGTCACCAGGCACGGCCGTGAGAATGAAGCCGTCCGGTTGGCGTGCGGTGGCCAGCTCCCCGGGCCGGATCTGGACGTGCCCGTATTTCTTCTGCTGCTCCTCGTAACGTTCCTGCAGCTTCGATAGCGCATCCTCAGACGAGAGCCTCTTGTCTCGCTCTTCATCGAGCTCCGCTTCGCTTTGGGCGCGCCGCTGCTCGAACTCGGTTTCAAGACGAGCCACAGCGTCGCTGCGCTCCTTGCGGAAAGCGACCCTCTCTTGTTCGGCTTGATCCGTCTTAGCCTTGATTTTGTTCACCTCTTGCTCGAAGTTGGCTTGTTGATCGTTGAGTGCTTTGCTCTGTTGATCCACGCGGTCTGTCAGGCTCTGGACTTGCTCGTCGGCCTGGTTCAGTTCGGCTACGGTCTGCTTGAGATCGTCATAGAGTAGCTCGCCCAGCCTGTGGTATGAGACGTCGGCGTAGGCCTGCTTGTCAACGAGGCCATCATTCTGGATGCGGTCCAGCAGCTCGTCCCGTTTGTTGCTTATGGTGGCCGCGTCGTCCTCACCATTGCCGGTCGCGAGCTCGGCGATGGTCCTTCGCTGCTCCTCAAAGAGGCCGACGACGGTCGGACCGCGCTCCGAGGCCTGTTTCACCAGTTCGAGGCTCTGTTCCTCACTCCGGGTGGCAAACTTGTTCTTCGTTGCCCTCAGGCCCTCGTTCTCTCTCTTGATGTCCTCGTGTTCCGTATAGAGGATCACGAGGAACACGGTGGCCGTGAGCCACAGGATGACAAAAACGATCATCGAGATGGTGACGGCGTTTACGCCTCGCTGTTGGGCTCTGGCCATGCGTGTTCAACCTCCAAGGGCTTCCGCGGCAAAGGGTGACAGCGACAACTGGTGAGCGCTATTCGGCTCAGGGTCCTGGGGCTGGTTGGCGGGACGATGACTTTCCCCGGTGTTTCGACAGACCGGCGGCCTGGCGCCCACGCGACCGTTCCTCCTAGACCACCAATGGCTACGGAGTTCAAGCCCAGTTATTCTTGTTCATCCACACAACGGTGTCAAGATTGTGGAGCGCCCGGCGTCTGAGCCCGGGCGCCTCGCGGAGGAGGCGGTAAATGTGGGGCGCAGCGTACGGTCCCCCGACGAATCGGTGGCTCTGGGGTGCCCAGACGTACGGTCCAAAGCCGGCGCGCCGGGAACCGTGCCATCCCGCTGGGGTGCACTGCTTGAGCCCTTGCGGGCAGGGGGGGGAGCTGTGTCGTACGGTCGGCACGGATGCCGCCGGTGGGCTTGCGGTTAGCCGGGAGGGCCCGGTGGCCCGGATTGACCCGCCCGGGGTCAAGCCTGCGTGGTCAACAGGTCAGGGATGTGCCTGCCTCCGTGCTTCAGCGTGTGGCTTGTTCCGAAACTGCGCCACGCGGGTTTTCGGATGCCGACTCGTGGCGGATGTGGTGGCCGGGCAAAGCTGGGCTGCTCCCGTTTGGGAGCGTTTTCTCGGGTCAACGATCCAGGACTCAGGAAGCAGCTTCCTCGAAAGCACGGACGACAAGCGTGTCGTTCTGTCCGCCGAAGCCGAAGCTGTTTGAAAGGGCGATCCGCACGCGGGCCTTACGGGCCTTGTTGGGAACGTAATCCAGATCGCAGTTCGGGTCGGGGTGTTGATAGTTCATGGTCGGCGGGATGATGCCGTCGCGGATGGCGAGGACACAGGTGATGAGTTCGACGGCCCCGGCTGCGGCAATCAGGTGACCGAGCATGCTTTTGATGCTGCTGATGGGGACGTTCTTCGCATGGTCACCGAACGCCCGGCGGATGGCCAGCGTCTCGATCTTGTCGTTTTCCTCGGTGCTCGTGCCGTGGGCCGAGATGTAGTCGATATCCGCCGGCTCGACACCGGCCGCATCCATCGCCATCTTCATCGCGGCAAAGGCGCCGCGGCCTTCCTCGTGGATGTCGGTGATTCGGAAAGCGTCCGCCGTGGAGCCGTAGCCGGTGATCTCACCAAGGATGGTGGCACCCCTGCTACGAGCATGCTTCAGCTCTTCCAGAATCAGAATGCCGGCGCCTTCACCCAGGACGAATCCATCCCTCGTCCGATCGAACGGGCGGGATGATGTTTCGGGCGTGTCGTTTCGCGTTGACAACGCAGTCAGGCGATTGAAGCCGGTGAGCCCCAGAGGATGGAGCATGCTGTGTGTGCCGCCGGAGATCATCACGTCGGCGTCGTCATGGCGGATGAGGTGCATGGCCTCGCCGATCGCCTGCGTGCTGGCCGCGCAGGCGGTCAAGGTGTTGAAATTGGGTCCCTGCGCGTTGAACCGTACGGCCAGATGGCTGGCTGCCAGGTTGGGATCCTGCTCAAGTTCGTGCTGAGCGCTCAGCAACTCAAGGGCTCGCTTCGCCCATCGCACGGTATCCAAGGTGGTGGGCTTTCCGCTGTCGTCGAGGCAACCCTCGACGGCTGCGGCCGAGAAGTGATCGAAGTCGATCGGGCCTTCCCCGCCACCGAGGTAGACGCCGATCCGTGTCGGATCGAGAGCGAGGTCCCGTTCGAGAGCCGCATGCTTCCAGGCCATCTCCGCCGCGCCCAGGGCGAATGCGGTGTTCCGACTGCAGCCGGTATGCCGTGCGGTCTCTTCGCCCAGGAACTCCGCAAGCTCGAAGTCCTTGACCTGGGCGCCGAACGTGGTCGGGTACGTGCCGGCGTCGAAGAGCGTGTTGGTGCCGATGCCGCTGTCGCCCGCGAGCAGCCGTTGCCACACGCGTTCAATGTCATGCCCCAGCGGGGTCACGCAGCCCATCCCGGTAATGACGACGCGTCTGGACACGATCGTTACTCCTCGAACCTTCGGACCAGCAAAGCGGCGTTTTGCCCGCCGGACATGGCGTAACCCACGGTCATCGCGGCGTGGACGCCGGCGTCAATGGGCTCATCCTTGACAAACCGGAGCTGACATTTTTCATCCGGCGGCGCCGTATTAATCGACGGCGGGATCGTTCGCCGATAAAGGGCCGTGACCGTCGTGGCGAAATCGATCGCGCCTGTGCCCGCACCGTTGTTGCCTACGGCTCCACGGACGGTCATGGCTGGAATCGTATTCAGCCGATCACCGAAGACGCGGCTCCAACAGCTCATCTCTGCGGCATCGGCTCCGGGCGCCCCCATGCCACAGGCGCAAACAAGGTCTATTTCCTCGGGCTTGGTTGCCGCATCGGCCAGCGCTTTCTCCATCGCCAGAATCAGGCTGTCGTCATCCTCAGTTCGCCCTGACCAGCTCTTCGTGTTGCACGAGGAGCCGAAGCCCACGAGTTCGGCGTAGATTCTCGCGTTGCGCTTCCGGGCATGCTCAAGGGACTCAAGGATAGCCAAACCACCGCCCTCGGCCGGCACCATTCCGTGGCGATCCGCGGCGAAAGGCCGGGAGGCGCTCTCAGGACGGTCATTGCCGTCCCGATTGATGCGGTTCCAGAGGTGCGGTCGGGCAATAGCCATCGGATTGATCTTGCTTTCCGCGCCGCCACAGATGCAGACATCGGCATCCCCGCGTGCGATGGTGCGAAAGGCCTCGCCGATGGCCAGGTGGCTCGAGGCCTCGCCGCAGGTGATGGTGTTGGATGGAGCTTGCGCGTCGTGGACGATGGTGACGTGGCAAGCCAGCATGTTCGGCAGGAACTTCAGAAGCCACAAGGGCGTCAGGTTTTGCATGCCTTCTGCGCCCCAGTTTTTGAGGCTGAACTTGCGGTGCTCGTCGACGGCCAGGCTCATGGCGCCGGCAAGCTCGTTGAGGTCGGCACAGATGAGTCCTGCGCCGATGTTGGCGCCGAAGCGCCTGCTGTCGACGTTTGAAGGCCCATCGGATTCGCCTCGCTCAACGATGCACTTGGTTGCGAGTCCGGCATCCTTGACCGCGTAGTAGGCGCAGATGACGGCGATGACGATGTCCCGGGCCATCACCTTCGAGCTTTTACGGTAGGTTTTGGGAATGAAGTCCCCGAATTTGAAAGGAGGCAGTTCGCCGCCGATCTGGCAGCCGAATCCTGCGGGATCAAAGGCCTCAATGCGCTTGATGCCGGAGCGCTTCACCAGCAGGGCATCCCAGAACTCCCCGATGCCGAGTCCGATTGGAGTGGCGACGCCCAGCCCCGTTACGACGACACGATTGCGTCCGTTCATTCGCTCGAAGGCTCCTGCGTGCTGAAGCGATGTTTCATGTCCGCCACCAGCTTAAGGAGGTTGTCGGTGAACACGAAGTTGTGATCCGGGAGGTCGAGCTGTTTGATCGCCTGGTTCACGTGAGAGAACATGAGGTCCACGCGGCCGATGTGCTCTCCATTTTTGAAGACCAAACCGCTGGTCATCGCCCCGTGATCGTCGATGCTATCCATCCGAGCCTCGTATCGAAGCTGGTCGCCCGGGAAAGCGTAATCGTCAAACTCCGCATTCCTGACCTTTGCGAGGATGACGTTTTCGGAGAAGTTTCGGCTCTCGCCCACGAGGATGCCAGCCGTCTGGGCCATCCCCTCGATCATGAGGCCCGGCGGCAGGACGGGGTAGGTCGGGAAACGATCATGGACGTGGCCCTCCGCCATGGTCACGTTCTTGACGGCCGTGCATCGTTCGCCGGGTACGAATTCAATGAATGCGTCGATCCACATCCAACGCATAGGGTAGGCTCACAATGATCGAGTATCGGTGCCCCATCAGAAACGGGCGGTTCTCAGGAAGCCCGCGCTGCAAACTCCCGTTCTCGACGTTGCAGAATGAAGCCGCGCGCCCCGACGACGCCCCAGGAGTCCGTTGAAAAAGGGGACAGGCACCTTGCCGAACGGCGTTTTCACGGGCGCCAGTGGGCTTACGCTCGGAGCCAGTCCCCTTTTTCAGCGGAGAGCCAGTGGTCTCAACGTCTTCCTCGTGAATCAGCCGACAGCCGCCAGCTTGCCCTCCACATAGTTGACGATGGCCCGGACCGTGAACAAGTCCCAGAGCTTCGCCACCGCCGGGTTGTCCTCGAAGCCGGAGAGGTCGAGGTGCGGCATGGCTTCCTTGAGCTTGGCCAGGCCCGCGGTCGTCATGCGGTCGCCGTCCACGTAATCGGGGTTGTTCATGAGGTCCTCGGGCAGGAGTTCACCCTTGGGGATCTTAATGTTGAACGCCTTTTCCAGGCGAAAAACGATGTCGAGAAAATCGATGCTCTCGGCACCGAGGTCGCCCTGCAACGTAGCTTCGGGCAAAACCTCCTCCTCATCAACGCCGAGTGCGTCGGTCAGAACCTCGCGGACTTTCTCGAATACTTCCTCATTGGTGGGAGGCATGGTGCTGAAGTTCTCCCTAAAAACAGCCCGGTCCGGCGCCTCTGCCGGTCTCACAATTCCTTGCGCATCAGGTCCGGCGTCGATTCCCGCAGGAAGGCGAAGCGCTTCCTTGCGGTGGCCTGAATCTCGCGATCAAGCGGCTCCAGGGCGGGATCGCGGTCTTTCAGGTTATAGTGCACGAGCGAGAACCGGGCCTTGACCACCTCCTGATCGTCGCAGAAACCGGCGCCTGCGAAATCGCTTTCGCCCCGCGCCAATCGACGGCACGCGATCTCCACGCGTAACAGTCGACCCGGTTTAACAAAGCCCTTGTATGTTACGTTTTTCGCCCTTCGCAGCAAGATCACGCTGGAGGCGAAATCCTCGGCCTGGTAGACGAGGTAGGCGGCGGCCTCAGCCATCGCTTCCAGGATCAGAACTCCCGGCAGCACGGGAAACGTGGGGAAGTGGTCAGCGAGGTACTCCTCGGCCAGTGAGACCGCCTTGACCGCCACGATCCGCTCTCGCGGGACCAATTCCACAATGCCGTCGATCAGAGCGAATCTCATTGTCCGACCCTGCGCCTGGCAAGGGAGTTGATGCAGCCGATCGCCCTGGGTTCATGACGGCGTCCGGCTGGGACTACTCTCCCCTATCCACGTCCTCGGAGCCCAGCTTCAAGTTCCCCAGCCAGTCCCAGTGGGAAGCCAGACCGCCACGGAGCTTCTTCTTGCGTTTTTTCTTCAGCTTGGCCGCCTCCGGTGCGGCGTCGGGTTTCGTCTCCTCACGGGAGGCTTCGGCGACGGCCTTGATGGACAAGGAAATCCGGCGGTTCTCCTTGTCGACGCCCAGGACACGGCTTTGCACTTCCTGGCCGGCTTCGACCACCTCTCGGCAGGACCTGATGCGCCTGTTCGACATCTCGGAGATGTGGATCAATCCTTCGACGCCCGGAGCCAACTCCACGAACGCGCCGAAGTCAGTCAGACGGGTGACCTTGCCGGTGACCAGAGACTTCTGCGGGAAGCTTTCGAGGACGCCGGCCCACGGATCTTCGGTGGCCTGTTTCATGCTCAAGGCGATGCGGTGCTTGGCCAGGTCGACCCGAATGACGGCCGCGTCAACCATGTCGCCGACCGAGACGACTTCGGAGGGCCTGTGGATGCGTGTCCAGCTCATTTCGCTGAGGGGGATGAGCCCCTCTACGCCGGGTTCCAACTCGGCGAACGCGCCGAAGTCGGCCAGGCGGACGACCCGCACCTTGAGCTCGGTCCCCGTCGGGTATCTGTCGGGGACCTCGTTCCAGGGATCGGGCTGCGTCTGCTTGATCCCCAGCGAGATGCGGTCTCTTTTCTTGTCGATTCTGAGGACCTGAACCTCGACCTCCTGTCCGGGTTTGAGATAGTCGGACACTTTCTCAACGGGTGCCCAGCTGATGTCGCGGATGTGCACCAAGCCGTCGATGCCGCCCAAATCGACGAAAGCGCCGAAGTCGGCGATGTTGCCGACGATGCCTTTGCGAACCTGACCCACTTGAAGTTCCTCGCGGAGCTTCTCACGGCTTTCGGCCAGCTCTTTTTCCAACATTTTTCGTCGGCTAACCAGGACATTTCGGTTTCGCCGATCGACCTCCATGACCACCGCGCGAACGTGCTGGTTCAAAAAGACGGAGATATCCTTCAGTTGCGCGATGTCGACATGGGAGGCGGGCATGAAGGCCCGTATGCCGTGCAGGTCCATTTCCAGGCCGCCCTTGTTCATGCCCGTGATTCGTCCTTCCACGATCATGTCGGGCTTGAGGGTCAGCCATGTCGCGCGCTGGGTCACGCCTTTTCGGGCGACGACCAGAAGCCCCGCCTCTTCGTCGAAGCGTTCGACGACGACGTCCACCCGGCGTCCGGGCTCGATGCGTTCTTTCTTGCCGAAGTGATTCCGAGGCACAGCCCCCTGCATCTTGACGCCGAACTCGAGAAAGACCTCGTCACCGGAGACGCCGGCAACGGTGCCGGTCAGCTCCGTCCCTGGGGCGACGGATTCATCCGGACCCACTTCGATCTTCTTGTCCGGCAGCATGCCGCCGCTGAGTTCGGCCAAGTCATCGGGTGACATTTCCGCCATGGCCCGCGCGACTTCGCGGTCGATTTCCTGTACCGAAGGAGAGGGCGTCTGGTCGACGGGGATTGCCGGCGGAGCCTGCGCACCGTCAGGCGGGGACGGCTCGACTTCGGACGGGGGTGGCGCCGTCGATCGCGCCGGCTCTGAGGGCTCGCGTGCCGGAGGCACGGGAGGGGGCACGTGTGCCGAGGGGTGCTCCATATGATCAGACTCTGGTTCGGGCGTCATGGGCGTATCTGCAGCGCCGGCTAACGGTTGTGTATCGGCCGGTGTTCCCGTCGGCTCGGGTTTTTCCTCCGGTGGTGTCGGGTGTGGGGGGTCAGGAGGCGTAACATTCTGACCGCCTGAATCGGCAAGAGCGCTCATGATGTAACCTGATGACAGATGGACTAGAGGATGCGGTTCCGACGACGGGATTCCATAAAACGGACCAAAGCGGCAGGCGCCACGGGATCATCCGGGATGCCGCGGGCCCCGCTTACAAAGTGCTTCAGAGTCTTGAGTTCATTCCCCATCGTCTCAGTTCTCTCCTTGCAAGGACGCGGTGTCCCGGGCCGTGAAGAAAACAGTGCAATGATCAGGCAACCGGCATCCTACCCGTCCGCTGAAATCCTCCCAACGCGAAGCAGGGAATCATGGTATTTAGCCGGGGGCTGCCGGCAAGTCAAGCTAGATCGCGGCGTTCGCCCTTGCGAGAAAGAGGCTTATGAAGGATCATTGACGTTCCCGCCGCCGCAATCAGTTTGGGCCGGGGGGGTGATGAAGTCAAGAATGGGCCGGAGCGTGGCCGATTCACAGGCTGCCGGCATGTTTGCGGCCCAGATGCGCGGAGCAGGAGGCGTCGCGATGGGGCGTAGTCATCCTTTTGTGACGACGGAGGCGGCTTGGAGCGCCGGCTCGCCCGCTGCACCATGGTGCACACGTCATGAGCCTCGAACGTGTCCGTTTCTCCTTACTTTCAGACAGTAACTCATGAAGCCCTTGTACTTACCATCCGCTGTCATCGGCAATTCCCTCTCCCTGGCCACCTTCGGCCCGAGCGGCGAAATCATGGGGTTCTTCTATCCCCACGTTGATTTTGCACAGAACGTGCGCGAGGGCATGTTTGCGCTGCACCTGCCGGGCCGACAGAAACGTGACCTGGCGTGGTGCTTCGGCGATTCGTGGACGCGGCGGCAACAGCTTGCACCCGATGGGGACGTGCTTGTGACCGAGCTTGCGGATTCGGAGCAGGGGCTCGTTGTGAGGGTGACTGATTTCGTGCCGCCGGGCGAACATGCGCTGGTACGCCGCTTCGAGGTGCGCCGAGAGCGCCCTGAAACGGATTATCGTCTCTATCAGTATCTCAAACTGGACGTCGGCGACGTCGGACCGCGCAACGCGGTCCAGTTGATGCCTGACAGGAAGGTTGTTCTTCAGCAATACCAGGGCATCGTGCTGGGTGTGGCCGCCTCCCGCGAATTCGGCATTCAGTGCGGGATCGTCGGCCCCGCGGGGGCGTCTTCGGTCAAGAAAGGTATGGCCGCCAGCGTCCTGCAGGGTGGCGATCAGTGCATGGGTGACGTCGACTTTGCTGTCGGTTTCGATCTCGGCATCAGCGCTGAATGGGACGTCACCCTCTGTCTGGCAGGCGGGCGGACAAGGGAGGAAGCGGCGGATCGCGCCAGGCGCCTGTCGGATGCGGAGTACGGGGCGCTGCTTCGCGCGACAGAAGAACGAGCCAGCTCGATTCTCGCGGCCGTGCCGACTTGCGATCAGGAGGAGTTCGCCCGCGCCTACAATCGGGCCGTCTTGTCGTTGCTGGATTTGTACGACGAGTCGGCCGGTACGTTCATCGCCGCGCCCGAATTCGATCCGGGATTTCGGTATTCCGGCGGTTACGGCTATTGCTGGCCTCGTGACGCGGCTCATAGTGCGCTTGTGGCTGCCGCACTCGGTTTTGCCGATCGGGCCCGACGCTTTTTTGAGTGGTGTGCGGACACTCAACTCGACAACGGGCACTGGTACCAACGGTACTGGGCGGAGGGGACGGAGGGGCCGTCCTGGTGCGTGCGGCAACATGAGATTCAGCTCGATCAGACTTGTGCGGTGCTCCACGCGGCGGGGCGGTTTGCGCGAATGCTCGAGAAGGAAGAGGCGATCTCGTTCACACGCCGCTTCCATCCGACGGCGGAGCGGGCGGCTCAAGCCATCGTGCGCCACGTGGACGAGAATGGGCTGCACAAACAGTCGAGTGACCTTTGGGAGTGCAGCCAGGGCAGCTTTGCCTACACGAATGCCGCCGTGGTTGCCGCTCTTCGGGAGGCCCAGGCTGTCTTTGGAATGAACGTCCTGGATTTGGGACGGATCCATGAGGTGTTGCTCGAACGGCTGCACGATCGCGAGCGGAACCGCTGGGCGCGTCGAATCGATCCCGAAGGCCGAGTGGACTGGACGGCGGACTCTTCGTGCCTGGGCCTGATCGAGCCCTGGGGGTTTCTCGATCTTGACCACCCGGAAGGACGCTCATTGGCGCTGAGGACGATCGATTTCGTCGAGCGCACGCTGATGCGCGACATTAATGGCGGCCAGGCGGTCCTGCGGTTCGAAAACGAAAGCTACATGGGCGGCGGCACCGGTTGCGTGAACACGCTTTGGCTTGCGCAATGTCATTTGAAGGTGGCCCGTGTGCTTGCCGGTGAAGAGCGAGCCTCGCGCGTCAAGAAAGCCAAAGTGCTGCTTCGCACGGTGCTGGCCAACACCAACCCGGTAGGGCAACTCCCGGAACTCATCCCTAACACGGACGGCTTTGCTTACTGGGCCGCGCCACACGGCTGGGCGAGCGCGCTGTTGATACAATGCGTGCACCTGCTCGATGCCCTGGCACGAGATGATCGTCGTACTGAAGCCACGTGGGAGCGGGCGACGCCGTTCTGAACGGCCGTGCGCGAATGAGGGCCAACCGTGGCGTCCCTACGCACGCTTCCTTACGGTCGCGTCTCGGTTACGTGATGCGGAATTGTGCACCGTGGGAACGTGAGAAGGTGAGAACGCTCGGAGATGAGAACGTAGGAGCGTGCTGGGGGGAGGGTTCGGGGGGAAGCGGGTGGAACATGCAGATGTGGCCGTTGGTGCGGGGGGCGTTTTCCTGCGGCTCACCAAGTCTCCTTGGCTGGGGACGGCCAGGGAAGCAGACATATCGTGGTGCAAGAGCTTAGATTCGTTATTCAGCGTTCGGCGGAGATGCACTGAGCAGCGGGCCCTGAGCTGCCTTATGAGCATGACAGGCACGGCGCCCGCGGCTGCATCCAGACGGCGAGATTCTCCTCGCAAAGGCTTGTGTGCCAAGAGGCCATTCGGCTCAGGGCGTGGGGATCACGCGTGCGGTTGCTATAATACACTGAGACGACAACTCGGCCTCGCACGTTCGAAAGGATTTCGTCATGGCCTCCTCGGCATCGATTCGACTCAAGGAACTGCTCCACAACAACACGATGAGCTCGGCGCCGGAGCTGGTGATCCAACTGGGGGAAAAGAAGGTACAGTGCGTGGCCTGCGGGCATCGCTGCACCGTCCTGCCCGGCAGGAGCGGAGTGTGCCGTGTCCGCTTCAACCATGACGGCGAGCTGCGGGCTCCCGCGGGTTATGTGGCCGGTGCGGCGATTGATCCCATCGAGAAGAAGCCGTTCTACCATGCCTTCCCTGCGCGCGACGCGCTGTCCTTCGGCATGCTGGGTTGTGATTACCATTGCAGCTACTGCCAGAACTGGGTGAGCAGCCAGACGCTACGCGACGATCAGGCGGTCTCCGGCATCCGCATGTGCAGCCCGGAGACGTTGATCGAGATCGCACGGATGCAAAAGGTGCCCGTGATGGTAAGTACGTACAACGAGCCGCTGATCACCGCCGACTGGGCCGTCGAGATCTTCAAGCTGGCGCGGGCCGAGGGGATCGTCTGCGGCTTTGTCAGCAATGGGAACGCGACGCCGGAGGTGCTCGAATACCTCAGGCCTTACGTGGACCTGTACAAGATCGATCTGAAGAGCTTCAGTGACCGAAACTATCGCCGGCTCGGGGGCGTATTGCAGCACGTTCTGGACACCATTCGCCGGGTCCGGGAGATGGAATTCTGGACGGAGATCATCACGCTGGTGGTGCCGGAGTTCAACGACAGCGACGACGAGCTCAAGCAGATTGCGGACTTTCTGGCCGGCGTCTCCTGCGATATCCCCTGGCACGTCACGGCTTTCCACCCCGATTACAAGATGACCGGCCCACCCCGGACGCCTGCGAAGACGCTCATCCGGGCCTATGACATCGGCAAGGCGGCGGGGTTGAAGTTCGTTTACGCGGGGAATCTCGGCGGTCGCGTCGGGGATCGGGAGGACACGTTCTGCCCATCCTGCGGCAGCCGCCTGATCGAGCGGCAGGGCTTCTTCGTGCGGGACAACCGGATGAAGGGCGACAACTGCCCGGATTGCGGCACCCGGATTCCGGGGGTGTGGGAGGCCGATCCGCCCAAACAGACCGGCGGTATGGGGATGCCCATGCCGGTAGCGCTCTGCTGAGCAATCCGCTGCGCAGCTGACGGCATGGGGTCGGAATCCGCTGCTCGCCTTCGCTGTGCGTCCAGGTTT
Source organism: Phycisphaerales bacterium (assembly GCA_020350565.1). Taxonomy (GTDB): domain Bacteria; phylum Planctomycetota; class Phycisphaerae; order UBA1845; family UBA1845. Next base: position 3,104,804 of record CP070718.1, on the reverse strand, counting down.
TCTGACCGGGCATTTGATGGGACGTGAGGCAGTCTTTCTTTTCGGGCGGTCATGCTGCCGCCTCGACGTGCAGCGCGGCTTCGGATTAGCATGTTGAGGCAGCCGGCGTGCTCTGCCTTCCCGCGAGATCCAGCCGGCGGATTTCAACACACGGGCCGCAAGGAGTCTCGATGATGAGCCATCGCCTGGAGCAATTCCGCAAGTTTCGCGAGCGGATGAATCAGCGCATCTTCGATCAGAAGAACCAGCAGGTGAACCGTTTCTTCGGGCTGGACACAAAGGCCTATCAGGATGGTGCCCTCGACGCTCGGACGAAAGAGATCGCCGGGCTCGCGGCGTCAATGGTGCTCCGTTGCGATGACTGCATCTCCTATCACATCATCCGCTGCAAGGAGCTGGGCGTCCGTGACGAGGAGCTGTGGGAGGTTTTCAACATCGGGCTGATCGTCGGCGGATCGATCGTGATTCCGCATTTGCGCCGAGCCGTCGAGCTGCTGGATGAGATCAATGGTGAACAACCGGCGCCGGGATCAGCGGAGTAAGCGGGTCGGAAGGGCCGATGCGTGATGATACAACGCATTATCGGGGCGAGAACACCATTGCGCGCCTCGGCCTCCGGGGTTTCTGTCCCATGGTTTTTATGGGAAAAGATTCCTAAGGAAGATGATGCGAGAAGGGACCCTCGCACCAGCGAGTTTCGCATGGAAGGAGATTGTTTTCGTCAGGTCGCGTTGCCACACGGAAGATCGCCGCTTCAACGAGGATGTCAGCAATGTCCCCAACGTCTTTCATGCATTCGCGTCCACATCCCTGGCATGGGCTCGAAGTGGGGAAGGACCCACCGCGAATCGTCAACGCGTACATCGAGCTGACGCCATTCGATCTGGTCAAATACGAGCTGGATAAAAAGACCGGCTATTTGCGGGTGGATCGTCCGCAACGGACCTCTTCCCAACCACCGACGTTGTACGGCTTCATCCCGCGCACGTTATGCGACCAGCGGGTCGCGAAGCTTTCGCCGGCGTCCCGGCGAGGAGACGGCGATCCGCTGGACATCTGCGTGATCAGCGAGAGGCCCATCAACCGGGCGGAAGTCATTTTGAATGCCAAGGTTGTGGGCGGAGTGCAGATGGTGGATGCGGACGAGGCCGATGACAAGATCATCGCGGTTTTGTCCAACGATAACATCTGGGGCGGTGCCGATCGGCTCGGCGACTTGCCCAAGGCCCTCGTCGACCGGCAGGTGCACTACTTCGCCACGTACAAACTGACCGGCGATCATGCAGAGCCGCTGATCAGCAAGGTCTACGATCGAGATGAGGCGTGGCGGGTGATCGAAGCGGCCATGGAGGATTATGCGGAGCGCTACGGAGGTTATCGTGCTGCGGCGGCGAGATTCCCATCTTGTCCCCCTGCGTGTGGGATTGCCGTCCAGGAAACCTCATGGGCACTGATTCCCAGGGCGAATGGTGCAAGAAAGGCCTCCGGCGCCTGGAGGTCACGATCCATGGGGCTCGCCACGTTGGATCATAAGCGGCGCGGTTTCCGCAGCGGCAAAGGATAGCCGGCGTCCCTGCCGGCTCCTCTTCCTTGGTCACAGAGGAACGAAACCGCCGGCACAGAGGCCGGCGGTACTTTGGGTTCTTCGCTGCTCCTAGTATTCTCACAGCAGCAGTCGCTCTCCGGCTCATTCGCTGATGGTGCGGTCCTCTCTCAAGGCGCGATCGGCCTTGCGGAATTGCTGCAGGGCGTTGGTGCGGCCGGGCTCGTCCTCCAGATGGTACTTGAGGACGGTATCGCCGACGCGGATCTCGTCTCCATCTTCAAGTGCTTTTTGCTGCACTTGCAGGCCGTTGACGAAAATGCCGTTCTTGGCCTTGGTCTCAACGATGACGTGCTGCTCACCTTCCTTGCGGATGAGGAAGTGCTTTCGCGAGACCATAGGGTCGATGATCTGAATCTCACGGGCCGGGTCGCGCCCACCGGCCAACGTCCGATTTGCGAGCTGAAAGTACTTTCCTACTTGTTCGCCCTCGGTGATGATCAGGCAGGCCATCACCATCTCCCTGTTAAACTGCGTATCCTTTCACGTCGACGACCACTTCGGAACCATGCTAACCATTCGTATGATTTAGAGCAACGCTGTGAGGGTTGAAGGGAGCGCGAGATAAAAGGCCGGAGTCCGCCGCAACACGGACCCGATGGCACGTACGAAATTGTCTTCCGGATTGGCGAGTGCCGGGAGCCGTACTAGGATTTGCCGACTTGGCGCCGAGAGGTGAATCGGTGATCCTTACGAACTACCGCCGGCCCCAGTGGTTTTTGTCGGCGCCTGGAGGGATGAAGTGGGCAAAGGTCATCATCATATGTCAAAGTCGACAGCGTCAGAAGTTGTATTCCTGGGCTTTCTCCTTGTGGGCGTGGCCTGCCCGGTCCAAGCCGAAGAGCGGATTCCTGTCAAGACGTCGGACGACCTGCCGCGTCATACGTACCCGCTGGCGGGTAAGGCGACGGACGTACTCCGTTCGGAGGAGCAGTTCGGTGCTTTGGCCCGTCAGGTACGCGCCGACGTCGAGGCCGACCTCGCGAAATACGACATTCAGGACACGGCCACGCTGCAGCGTCTTCACGGCGTGTTGCTGAGTCTTGATCTGCTCGAAGGGCGATGCGACGAAGCGGCCAAGCGGATCGAGCGCTTGCGTGAATTGGAGAATAAAGAAGCGCAAAAGCTGACGGCGGGTCTGACGGCCGAGGCATACCTGGCCGCAACGCACCAGGGCGGGAGCATGAGCAAGCGCCGCGAGGTTTACGGGCGCTGTCTGCTGGGGAAGCTTCACGCGCTCCCGTGGGAGATTGTGCGCGATGAAATCGAGGCGCAGAAAGCCAAGGCGGAAATCTACAGCGAAAACCTGCTCATGGGGCTGGTACAGAGCCGATTGGACCCAATTGTCGAGAAGGCAGAGGGCCAGGTGAGCAGCGAGATCGCGCATGGCATCATCGGGATCAAGGCCGTCCTGGACATCCAGCTCCCCTACAGGAGCAACACGGTCGAGGTCTACCAGGCGGTTATCGATGAGCATCGCCTTGAACGGAAGCACAACATCTGGGCGAGCCGGTCGGTCACCCTGTTGTCAAGGGATCGCGGTACGCCGGTCGTAGCGGCGGTCTGGGGCTCGGGCGTCGACACCGGCTTGTACCGCAATCGGCTTTACGTCAATCCGAATGAGCAGATCGACGGCAAAGACAATGACCGCAACGGCTTCGTCGACGACGTGCATGGGATTGCGTTCGACCTCGACGACAATCCTGTTCCGGAACTTCTGCTGCCGCTCGACGAGTTGGGGGAAGACCTGGGCACGGTTACGCGATACATCAAGGGCTTCGTCGATCTCGAGGCCGCGATCGACAGCCCGGAGGCCTCTGCGCTCCGGCGCGTGCTCAGTGAGCTCAAGCCGGAGGAGGTGGAGTCCTTTGTACACGATCTGCGTCTGGTGGGGACCTACTGCCACGGGACGCACGTGGCCGGCATCGTGGCTGAGGGCAATCCGTTTGTCCGTCTCCTGCCGGTTCGATTGACCTACGACACCCGCATGATCCCCAGGGCGCCGAGTATTGAGCAGGCCGAGAAGAGCGCGAAGGCGATCGCAGCGACGGCGGAGTACCTTCAGCGCAGCGGCGTGCGGGTGGTCAACATCAGTTGGGGCATGAACCGGCGGATGATTGAATCCGCTTTGGAGGCAAACGGCGTGGGCGAAACGGTTGAGGAGCGTGCGGCGCTTGCCCGGCGGATTTTCAGCATCCATCGCGACGCCTTATACTCGGCGATCAGCGGTGCGCCCGAGATTCTGTTCGTGGTGGCGGCGGGCAGCGCGGACAGTGACCTGGAATTCGCCGAGATGATCCCGGCCGGCTTCGAGTTGCCCAACCTGCTGGTGGTTGGGGCCGTTGATCAGGCCGGCGAGGCGACCGGATTCACCAGCTTCGGTAAGACCGTCCGTGTCTACGCCAACGGCTCGGATGTGGAAAGCTACATCCCCGGCGGCAAGCGTCTGAAGTTATCGGGAACTCCGATGGCCTCGCCGCAGGTGGTGAACCTTGCTGCCAAGATCCTGGC
>CP070718.1:3082654-3100590 GCA_020350565.1 Phycisphaerales bacterium | reverse complement strand
GGCCGTCGTCGGTGAGCTCATCGAGTTCTTCGCTTCGATGGTAACGGCAAAGAAGGCCGGTGCCAGTCGCCAGGCAGCCTGGGGGGCTCTGCTGGGCGGCTTTGTGGGAATGTTCATCTTCACCATTCCCGTCCCGATCATCGGCACGATCATCGGAGCCATACTCGGCTGCTTCTGTGGTGCGCTGATCGGCGAGACCATGGCGCAGAGAAAGCTGAGTGAGAGCACGCGCGTGGGGTACTTCTCGGCCCTGGGTTTCGTCCTCGGCATGGCCGCCAAGCTGGCCATCGCCCTCGTGATGACGGTGATTCTGACAACCTCCGTCGTCTGCTCCCGCACCGAGGATGGCGGACGCGGTTTGACGGCAGAGCAGGCCGGTTTGGAGAGCGTTGCACCGGAGATGATGGAGGGCACATCAGAAACCGAGCCGCAAGCACCCGCCGAGAAGGACGAGGAGCCGCCGAGCGTATCACCCGTCGATGACCCTGATGGCGGTTGAACCCGGACAGGCTTCGGCCCTTTTGTAGTGTACTTCGAGCACCTTCCTCTTGACGTCACCCTCCACGACGTAGGTCGTGGCGGTGCGATTTTCCTCGTCGGCAAACTTCTCGACTTTGAGGTACTCGACCTCCTTACCGTCTTTTGTCGTCCCGTTGCTTCTGTAGACCATCGTGAGGGAAGACTCGTCCCACTTTGCGTCCACGTTCATCGGGCCGGTGGGGGAAACGTTGTCGAACCAGACGCCCCTGAAGCTCTTGGAGTTGTTGTTGAAGGTCAGCAGCCCGATGGCTTTGTAGGTGCTCACGTCCGACGACGTGTTGTAGCGACGGTAGATGGCGTTGGTATCGAGGACCCAGAGGATTTCCTCCAGGCCTTTGACCGTCGCAACCATCTCGCCCTTGTCGTTGTAATGTCGCTCGGTGACGCGCCAATGGGCAACGTAACGATCGAGCGGGGCCATCGACGTTCGGATGAAGGTGGTCCGCTTCTGGAAGTCTCCTTCGTCGCCGGGGTCGAGCTGCGATCTCACCTGATGAGCCGTTACGACGGTAAAGACCACAACCGCGATACCGATGCCCGTTTTTCGGCGTAAGGACATGACTGATCCCCTTGATAAGCTAAACCGCCGCGTTCAGTCCGACGCCCCTAATCCGAGCCGCAAGCGCCAGCGCGGGGGCCAACCATCGGTCGCTTGCGCTCCCAGCCCGGAAAGCTGCCGACCACCTCGGACAAACTGCCAGGCGTCCACAAGATCGCGTCGGTGCTAGGCACCGACCAGATCGCGTGCCCTCTTCATTATATGCCCCAAACCGAGGCCGACATGGGTGAACACTTCCTCGGCGGTTTTGGCGGATTTCGGGATTCGCGAGACGGTGAGGCCGTCAACGCGGACGTTCCCCTGTCGAGCGGCGGCCTCCGCCAACTCGGCGTGCAGCCCACCCGCATAGTTGTCCTCGACGGTGAGAATGACGCCCCCGCTGTCGCGGGCCGCCGAGAGAATCGGCGTCGCCTCCAAGGGAAACGTGTAGCAGTCGAACACGTGGCACGTGATTCCGGCCTTGGCAAGCTCCTCCGCCGCTTTGAGGACGGTGTTCAACATATAGCCGCTGGACGCCAGCGTCAGGTGCCTGCCCTCGCGCAGTTGCTTGCAGCCGCACAGCTCGAATCGCTCTTCGAACGAATAGATGATCGGCGTGGCGGGCCTGTGCGTACGCAGGTAACACATGCCTCGCACATTGGCCATCAATTCACAACAGCGGTAGGAGCAAACGGCGTCGCTGGGGTGAAAGACGCGGCAGGCTATGCCGCCATGGCCATCATCGACACGGGTCATGCTGCGGAAGTAGGCGAGGTCGGCAACGGCCATCTGCGACGGTCCGTCCGCCCCCAACGACACCCCGGTATGCGATGCGACGATCTTGAGGTTGGCACGTGTTATCGAAGCCAGGTCAATCTGATCCGTCGCGCGAGCGATGAACTTGCCGAAGCTGCTGACAAAAGGAATCTTGCCGGCCGCGGACAGCCCGGCAGCCACGCTAATCATGTTCTGCTCGGCGATTCTGCATTCAAAGTAGCGATCAGGGTGCTTCTCTTTGAAGAACATGGAGTAGGTGGAGTTGCTCACGTCGGCATCGAGGGCGACGATGCGATCGTCCGCATCGCCCAGGGCAACGAGACCGGCGCCGTAGGCCACGCGCGTGGCGAGCTTCTTCGACTTGATTGTGGAGGACAGCCCGACACGTTCGAGCCCTTCCACAAAGGGAGCGATTCTGATCTCCTTCGGTTTCAGTTTCGCCTTTGCGGCAGGTGGGGCCGGAGGAGTGAAACGCTCCGTGAGCTCGGCGCCGACGTCGGTGGCCGTGGCGTCAAGCTCCGCCAACGCACTATCGACATCCTCCGCGGGAATCGGCTTGCCATGGTAATTCTTGCCGATGATCGAAGGGACGCCCCAACCCTTGATCGTCCGTGCAACGATGGCGACGGGTTTCTCCTCGGTGTTGAGGTTTTCCAGCGCGGCGACGACCTGCGCAGGATCGTGGCCGTCAATCGCTTTGACCTCCCAGCCAAACGCCCCGAGCTTCCCGGCGATCACTTCGGAAGACTGGCGCCCGGAGACCGGAGCGGCCTGACCATGCCCGTTGCAGTTCACGATGACGCAAACCGAGGTGAGCTGATGGTCAACGATGAAATCGGCCGCCTCCCAGATCTGCCCCTCGCGGGACTCGCCGTCGCCTATTAGAACGAAGATGCGCTTGTTGATGCCGTCCAATCGGGCACCCAGTGCCAGACCTGCACCGACGGATAGACCCTGCCCCAGCGATCCCGTGGCCGCATCGAAAAACGGGAATCCCTCGGCCGGGTTCGGATGACCGTCGAGCTCGCTGTCCAATTCGCGAAGGGCCGAAAGATCCTCCGCCTTCAGCAGCTTCGGCTTGTTGTGCCGATTGCCCACGGCCCCACCCAGGTCGGCGTACGCCGCGTAGATGATGGGCACAGCATGACCTTCCGACAGGACAAGCCTGTCACAGTTGGGATGCCAGGGATCAGCAGGATCGTACCGCATGTGGCGGTACATCAGCTCCACGACGATGTGGGCGAGGGACATCGCGCTCGAGGGATGCCCTGAGCCCGCCGTAGTGGTCATTCGGATCGCGTTTTTGCTGAGTTCAACGGCCTTGGCGTGAATGCTGCTTTCTAACGACACAAACCATCTCCAGGGGTGGGGGCTCCTGCGGCCTCTCCAACAGCCGCATGATCGAATGCGTACGGGCGGGAGGGTAGCGAGTGCCGCCTCACGGTTCAAGCATAATCAATGATCAAATGAAGTCGGAAAGTCGAAACGCAGTTCCGACAGCCCCGGCTCCAAGGGCGTCAAGGAGACTCCTCATAACAATGGCTGCCAGTCCCTGCTGATACGCTCTCGAGGTGCCTTACGGGCACCACTACATGAACGAAGCCCATTGGCACGTCCCGTTTCCGGATGCTTCGGTTCGACGAAATCGTCGACCTGGCGGGAGACTTGCCCGCCAAGAGGACCCACTTGCGACGTTTTTCACAAGCTCGGCAACCGACAAGCTATCCGCGTCTACGTCACCCGCACGACCCGCAGTTGGATTGTAGCCAGCACGTCCCGCAAGGTCCGCCGTGCCTCCATTCCCCCAAAATCCCGATCGCTCGACTGCTCTTATGCTCAGAACATCGGGACCAATTAACCAACCGCCCCGACAACAGGCGGACGACATGACGACTGGTGCCACGCTTGTTTGGGCACAGCTAAGGAATTCCATTCATGCTCCATACGAACCGTCTGCCAATGAGATCGCCCAAGCCGCTCTCGGACTGTGAAATCCCATCAAATCCTTCAATTTTCTCTTCAAGCGTGCTATGATGAACGCGGGGAACTTCAGGGGGGTTTTATCATGCTCATCCGTCGGACCTTGGCTGCCGGTTTCATCGCGCTCTTCTTTGTCGGCTTCCTCGTTTGCAGCGCCGCCCACGCTCAGCCGCAAGGTCTCGAAGGACAGCAAATCGTCAAGGTCTCGGTGACGGATGAGGGCCAACTCGCGCTGCTGAGGCAACTGGACGCGACCCACGTCGATTTCGAGATATGGTCGGACTACGCCGGGATTGGCCAGGTCGAGGTTCGGGTGACGCCGGGGACCAGGCCGCTTCTGGAAGCCAACGGCCTTAAGTACACTGTTCACATTCCAGACCTTCAGGTGCATGTGGACCGGCTCTATGCCGGTCCGCGTGACCAGGACTTCTTCAACACACACCGCACGTACGCGGAGCACCTCCAATTCATGAACGATCTGGTGGCCGCCCGCCCGGACCTGGCCGAAATGGTGAACCTCGGCACCTCCGTCCTTGGACGAGGGCTCTGGGCCATCCGCATCACCGGGCCCGGTGAAGACAAGCCGGGGTTGATGTATCACGGGGCGCAGCACGGCAGCGAACCCACCGGTGCAATGGTGGTGACGTATATCGCAAACCACCTGATCACCAACTACGACACGGACCCTGACGTAACCGCCTTGGTGGACAATGTGGTATGGTACCTTCTGCCCATCATGAATCCCGACGGACACGAGACCTACACGCGACACAATGCCAATAACGTCGACCTGAACCGCAACTGGGACGGACCCGGCAGCGGGCAGGACCCAACCGGCGGACCTTTTCCGTTTTCAGAACCCGAAACCGCCGCTATGCGCGATTTCTTCCTGAGCCACCCAAACGTGACCATGCACCTGGACTATCACGGCTACGTCCCCTGGATCATGTGGCCCTGGGGACACACGCCGGACCATTGCGAGGATCATGCCACGTTCCACTTCGTGGGCAGTGGGGTGCGCAGCTCCGTCTATGCCGAAGGCGGCGGCTGGTACCAGATCGGCAGCGTTTGGGAGGTGGCCTACCCGGTATACGGCGGGTCCGTCGACTATACCTACGGCGTGCTGGACCTTTGGGCATTCGCGTTCGAAGTGAACAGTTCTGACCTTCCAGACATTTGCCAGGACTTTCTTCCCGGATCGCTGTTCCTCGCCTCGTGGCTCAGTGATTGCAACAGCAATGGCTTGGCGGACATGGAAGAGCGACTCTGCAACGATTGCAACCTCAACGGCGTGCTCGATGACTGCGACATCGACGAAGGCGCCAGCGCTGATATAAGCCCCGTCAACGGAATCCCCGACGAGTGCGACCAGGCCGACTGCAACGGAAACGGTAACGCCGACTGGCTGGACATCGACACGGGCTTCAGCGAGGACTGCAACGAGAACGGGGTCCCGGATGAATGCGACCTCGCCACGGGCATGGATGGCGATTGCCGGACGCTCGACTGCAACACCAACGGCGTACCGGATGAGTGCGATATCGCCTCGGGCTCAAGCGAGGATTGCACCGGCAATCGCATTCCCGACGAATGCGAACCCGACTGTAACGATAACGGGATTGCGGACAGTTGTGACATTGCTTCGTCAGTGAGCGAGGACTGCAACGGTAACTCCGTACCAGACGAGTGCGACATCACCAGCGGATACAGTCTCGATTGCGACTGGACCGGCGTGCCGGACGAATGCGAGTTCGCCGACTGCAACGAGAACTGTATTCCCGATGATCAGGACGTAGCCGAAGGGGCATCGGTCGACGAAGACGGCAATGGGCTCCCTGACGAGTGCCAGCGCGTCTACGTGGATATGAACGGCATGGGACACAACAAGGGTTCGAGCTGGAGAACAGCGTTCACCAAGCTCGAAGACGGGCTTGCGGCCGCAAATCCCGGGGATCAGATCTGGGTAGCCGAAGGCGAGTATCGCCCGGGCGACTCGGGCGCCGATCCGTCGGCGGCTTTCCACCTCTCCGGCGATCTGGCCCTGTACGGCGGCTTCGCAGGCTGGGAGGACAGCGTCGATCAGCGTGACCCGGGAGCTCACCCCACGATCCTCAGTGGTGATCTGCTCGGCGACGACGGGCCCGGTTTTGTCAATTACGAGGACAACGTGTTCCACGTGGTGACGGCCTTCGACACCACTGCAGGCGCGGTCCTCGACGGCTTCATCATCCAGGGCGGAAACGCCCGCAACGCCGCAACGACCGACGGCGAGTTCGGCGGCGGGCTGTACGTCGGGCAAGGTCAACTGGCCGTACGCCACTGCGCTTTCGTAGCCAACAAGGCCACCACGGGAGGCGGGGCAGCCGTTCGCGACGGCGATCTGGTCGTGGCCAACTCCTCCTTCGTGGGCAACACCGCGGACCTCGGCGGCGGGCTGTATAGCTCGAGCAGCAGCAACCTCATCGTGGAAAGTTCGCTGTTCAGCGGCAATACGGCCGTCATCGGCGGCGCTCTGAGGAACTTCGGCGACACGACGATCGCGGGCACTACCTTCAGTCATAACAGCGCCTCCATCAGTGCCGGGGGCGTCTACGCTGGAGGCAGCACGGCCATCACGGTGAACAGCTGCATTCTGTGGGGCAACACGGATGAAGCCGGCTCGGACGAGTCGGCGCAGATCGAGGCCTCTTCGGTAAACGTGAACTACTCATGCATCCAAGGTCTGACCGGCGCCCTGGCCGGCATCGGCAACATCGGGCTCGATCCGCAATTCGTCGATCCTGACGGATCGGACGACGTCTTCGGCACGGAAGATGACGATGCGCGTCTGCCTTTTGCCTCACCGTGCGTGAATACGGGCGATCCGGACTTCGTCCCGTCAGTGAGCACGAAGGACCTCGATCATCATGCCCGGGTTCTATGCGACCGGGTGGACATGGGCGCCTTTGAGGCCGGGATCGGAGATCAGACCTGTGACGGGGTGATCGATCTGGCAGACTACGCGGCTTGGCCCGGGTGCCTCACCGGTCCGGGCAACGGCCCGGTTGCCGCGGGCTGTGAGGCCTACGACTTCGACGGCGACGAGGATGTCGACCTCAGCGACTTCGTTGAATGGGTCAACGCGTTCGAATGATTCAGTGTGGTTGCGCCTCGTGACCGATCGACCAGGCGGTCTCCCCCCAGCTTGACAGTCTACGAGCACTTGTTACCATGCGACCGCTATGTACGGTAGCGCACTCAACTTGGCGGCGATTGGCGTCTGGGCGTTCCTGGCGGCTGGTCCGTCTACGGCCACGGAGAATGATACTACGCTGGGAACGTCGCCGGCTTCGAGCTCCTGGCAGCTAGACTTCAATTTTCATGATCCCCAGCGGATTTCGGTACAGCTACCCGGTCACGAGAGGGCGGCAACTTATTGGTACGTGCTTTTCACCGTAACGAACAACACGGGGCAGGACGCGGAGTTCTACCCCTCGTTCCGCCTGGTAACCGACACGCTCCAGGTGGTTGAGGGGGGCGCGAATATCGATCCTCGTGTTTATGGTGCTATTGCGGCTCGGCACAAGAAGGAGTACCCGTTCTTCGCACCTCCGGCGAAGATCACCGGCCCGTTGCTTCAGGGAGAGGACAACGCAAGGACGTCGGCGGCCGTCTTCCGCACGTTCGACCCCAGCGCGAACGGATTCACCATTTACGTCGGCGGGCTTTCCAGTGAGATCTCTCGCGTGCCTAATCCGGACTTCCAGGATAAGACCGAAGAATCGGAGACCAACCAGCGCTTCTTCATCTTACGAAAGACGCTGGCCGTTACCTATAAGCTGCCAGGTGACGTGCTCACCCAAAGCCGCGCTACGCCGGTCCGCGACAAACGCGAATGGGTGATGCGATAGCCGGTGGCCACACAGGGGAATATGATCCATTGCCGCTCGTACCCATTGGGGCGGCTTGTCGGAGAATCGTTTGATGGCACATAAGAAGGGACAAGGCTCATCCCGGAACGGTCGAGACAGCGGCCCGCAGTTCCGCGGCGTCAAGCGATTCGCCGGGCAGAAGGTCACCGTCGGGACGATCATCGTTCGCCAATGCGGCACGCCTCACCTACCCGGCCAGAACGTGGGACGAGGACGGGATGATACGTTGTTCGCTCTGGCTGACGGCGTTGTGACGTTCCGCGGCCGCAAGGTCAACGTCGTACCCGAACAGGCCTAAGGCCGAAACACCGCTCGGAATGGACGAAGAGGGTGGCTTCACGGGCCATCCTCTTTTCTGTTGGCTAAGCTCGCGCATCGGCTCCCGGAACGAACCGCGCAGAATCGCCCTGCCGACGCGCGCGGCCCGTCTTGCGAGCCGTTTCCTTCATGCGCTGTTCTGGATTCCGGCCATGTTCGTCGATCGGGCTGAGATCTATGTACGAGGGGGTAACGGGGGGACCGGATGCGTCAGCTTCCGGCGCGAGAAGTTCGTGCCCAAAGGTGGGCCGGACGGCGGCGACGGCGGCAACGGTGGCAGCGTCTACGCCGAGGCCATGCCCAACCTGGAGACCTTGCTGGATTTTGCCGGCCGCCATCACTGGATCGCCAAGAACGGTCAACCCGGCATGGGCAAGAATCGAGCGGGCAAGGCGGGCAGCATCCTCGTTTTGAAGCTTCCCCCGGGCACACTGATCTACGACCGCGAAACCGGAATCCTGCTCAAGGATTTAAGCGAGGCGGGCCAGCGCGTATGTCTGGCCGAGGGGGGCAAGGGCGGCCGTGGGAACGCCCATTTCGCCTCTTCAACACACCAAACACCGCGAGAGTCCGAGGAAGGTCAACCGGGGCACGAGCGCTGGCTTCGACTGGAATTGAAACTGATCGCCGATGTGGGTCTGGTCGGACTTCCGAATGCAGGAAAGAGCACCCTGCTATCCCGACTGTCTCGGGCACACCCCAAGATCGCCGAATATCCGTTCACCACGCTGCGGCCCCAACTCGGCATCGTTGAGCTGTCCAATCGGCGGCGATTCGTTATGGCGGACATTCCGGGATTGATCGAAGGCGCCCATGAAGGTGCCGGCTTGGGTGACGAGTTCCTTCGCCACATCGAGCGAACCCGAACGATTCTTCATCTGGTGGATGTGGGGACGCCGGATATTGATCCCGAGCCCGCGAAGGCGTATGAAATGGTGCGAAACGAACTCGCCAAATACAGTGCCGAGCTGGCCGCCAAGGAGGAACTCGTCGTCGCCAACAAGATCGATCTGACGGGCGGCCCCGAACCGGCCCGCGAATTGGAGCAGGTGATCGGCAGGCCCGTCCTTGCCGTTAGCGCCCTCACGGGACAGGGAATCAACACCATGGCGGAGCGGTTGTGGGCGATGATTCGACCTGAGGTACCGAGGGAAACGCCGCCTCCGACACCGATGATTGAGCCGCCACACCTCAGGGAGTGATCATGGCTGTCAAGATACCCAGGGTGGATCCGAGGGCACCGGCCATTGTAATCGACATCGGCAATTCGACGGTGAGTGTCGCAACGTGGCACAACGACCAGGTTAAGACACCTCTTTCGGTCCCGATTGATGACATGCCAAAGTTCGAGCAGGTCCTGGAAGCGCATTGCAAGGACTGCCCCACAGGAAGGCCCGCTGCCTGTGTGATCGGCTCCGTGGTGCCCGCGGCGCTGGAGCGCATTCGTGCGTTCGTCGGTGACAAGCTGAACAAGGACCCGCTTGTTGTCGGCGAGAAGGTGGCCCTGCCCATCGACGTGGAATGCGAGCAACCGGAGACGGTCGGCATCGACCGCATCTGTTCCGCCGGCGCAGCGTACGATCGTTTGCAGACGGCATGTGTTGTGGTCGATTTCGGGTCGGCGGTGACCGTCGACCTCATCAGCGACGACGGCGCGTTGATCGGCGGAGCGATCTTTCCCGGTCCCAGGATGCAGCTCCGTGCCCTTCACGAATACACGGCCGGGCTGCCTGCCGTCGAACCGGCTTTTCCCGAATCGGTCTACGGCCGCAATACCGCCGAGGCGATGCAAACCGGCGTTTGCCGGGGCGTGGCCGGCGCGGTCCGGAACCTGGTTGAAGGCTACGCCACGGCGCTGAACCGTTGGCCTCAGGTGCTGGCTACCGGCGGGGATCTCGAACTGATGATGCCGCACTGCGACTTCCTGGACACGCCCGTTCAGCATCTCGTACTGCGGGGCATCGGAGTGGCCTACACGCGTCACATCGCACAGGACATGGGTGTATGAACGCACCACAACAGAGCTGCTCCAGGTTACTCACCCCTTCCGGGACGGGGGCGATCGCGGTGATCCGCGTTTCCGGACCGGACGCCCCCTTCATCGTTGACCGCTTCTTCGAACCTGCCCGCGACCGCAGACTTTTGGAAACGGAGCCCGGCCGGTTGAGGTATGGAAAGTTCTCCGTTGACGGCGAAGGGATCGACGACGTCATCGTCAGCCTCGCCCTTCGCCCGACTTCTGCGGTGGACATCTGCTGCCACGGCGGCATCCGCATCGTGGAGCGGATCCTCCAGGCCCTTCAGGAGGCGGGAGCCCCTTTGTCCTCGACGGACCCCACCGATGAATTCTGGTCCACGGGGTCGCTCATCGAGAAGGAAGCGCTCGAGAGGCTGCCCAACGCAAAAACCGAACGCGCGGTCAGGTTCCTTACGCGCCAACGTGCCCAATTGCCCGAGGCGCTGCTGCGAGCGGCGTCGCCTCCCGGTAAGGAACGGGAACCCGTTATCAACAGGTTGCTGGAGCAATGCCTGCAGGGCTTCGATTCAGCCAAGCGGTTGGTGGAGGGCGTAACGATTGCGATCGTCGGGCCCCCGAACAGCGGCAAATCAACGCTCTTTAACAGGCTCGCGGGGCGGCACGCCGCCGTGGTCTCCGACCTGCCCGGCACCACACGCGACTGGGTCAGCGCCTCATGCGATATTGCGGGTTTCCCGGTGGAATTGCTGGATACCCCGGGAGATCGCGCGGCGTCCGACGTGCTTGAGAGCCTGGCCATTGCGACCGGGCGACAGCAGGCTCGTCGCGCAGCGTTGAGGCTCCTGGTCGTAGATGGCTCTGACAGCTCAAACCAAGAGTTGAGACCTTGGCTCAAAGCCTCCAGGACTGCGGATGGGTCTTCCACGATCCTTGTGATGAACAAGATGGACCAGCCTCAGCAGCTTTCCATCAAAGAGCTGCTGGAGGAGAACTCACAGCCAATGGCGAGATTATCGGCAACGACCGGGGAAGGCGAGGACGCCCTGAGAGAGCACATTGTCTCCTTTTTGGATCGCCCCCCTGGTTTTGATGCAGCCCCCTGTTTCTTCACGGAACGGCAAGCTGAGGCCGCGCGAGGATTACTATCGGACGGCGATGCCGGGAATCAGGATATGGAGCGGTTGGTCAAAAATGAATTGATTGGCTGCTTCCTCGATGACACTGGAAAGTAGGTGGCTATAATCTGGCGGGCCCGCCGGCCAGGTAGGGAGTCTCGTCGAGGCGGTTGCATCGCACGGACTCCCTGTCATCGCCGGTGCTGGGCGGCGGCGAAGGGCTCCGGGCAAGTGGGGCGCTCTCCAGACGTCTGCCCCCTGGAGCGATCTGCTAGATGAGCATCTCCGGTGAGTCTCTGTTCTCTCGGTTGCTGGTCGAGCGGCACCTGTGCACGCAGGAGGAGCTGGACCAGGCCCTTGCCCACAAGAAACGACTGGCCGAAAAGGGCAAATCCGCCTCGCTGACGGACATCATCCTCGCCCACGGCTTCGTCACCAAGACACAGCTCACCCGCCTTAAGGCATCCCTCGAGGACGACTCGATGTATCATCCGGCCCAGCAGATTCCCGGCTACCAGATCATCAGCAAGCTGGGGCAAGGCGCGATGGCGGTCGTATTCAAGGCAAAACAGCTCAGCCTTGACCGCATCGTGGCGATCAAGGTCCTCCCCAAACGGCTGAGTGAAAACCAGGAATTCGTGGACCGCTTTTACAAAGAAGGGCGCGCGGCGGCCAAGTTGAATCACCCCCATATCGTGGCCGCTTACGACGTCGGCGAGGCCGGCGGCTACCACTACTTCGTCATGGAATTCATAGACGGAGACACCGTTTATGAAGAAATCGCCAAAGGCCGCCCCCTGGAGGAAGAACGCGCTATCCGCATCGTCCTTGAAACGGCTCAGGCCCTGGAACACGCCCACATGCAGGGCTTGATCCACCGCGACGTCAAACCCAAGAACATCATGATCACCAAGGAAGGCAACGTGAAACTGGCTGACATGGGTTTGGCACGAGAGATGAGCGACTATGAAGCGGCCGCTGCGGAAGCGGGTCGGGCATACGGTACCCCCTACTACATCAGCCCGGAACAGATTCGCGGCTCGATCAGCATCGACGCCCGGGCAGACATCTACTCCCTGGGGGCCACGTTTTATCACATGGTCACCGGTCGCGTACCCTTTTAAGGACCCAGCCCCTCCGCGGTCATGCATAAGCATTTGAAAGAGCAGCTCGTTCCACCGGACCACATCAACCCGAAGCTGTCCTCCGGCATCGGCGAGATCTGCGAGGTGATGACGGCCAAATCGGCGGACGACCGGTACCCGTCGATGACCGAGGTCATCGAGGATCTCAAATCGGTGCGGAGAGGTGAGCCCCCCTTCCATGCCCGTCAGCGCTACGACCAGAACCTGCTCGAACAGCTAGCCAACACGGGCGAGATCGTCGAAGCCAGCACGATGCAGGCCAGGGTCCAAGGCGATGGGAACCGCGTCTCCATGACGTGGCTGATTGTCCTGGCCCTCCTGCTGGTGCTGTCCATCCTGGGCAACATCGTTCAGTTGGCAATCTGAAGCACCCTCGCTATTCGCCGCACAGGAGCCTTGCTGCGGGAGCCACGCCCGCCACCGGAGCCCCGCCAACAGCAGCATGGCCGCAGACCGATTCGGACATTCTCAAACACGCCGGAGAGGGCGACCGCCAAGAACAGCATAAAGCAGTGCCATCTTGTTGTCACCAATGCAGCGCTTGACGGAATGATGCGAAGGCAGCTCCAGCGTCACGATGGGAATGCGTCGCTCGACGCCGGCCCAGGTCCCGAAGCTGCCGGGTGTGGGATAGCCGATCCCCCCTTTTACAGGATATCCGTTGTGACGGGCCATTCCCTCAGCCAGCCTTTTCGCCGGCCCGTCGTAGTTGTTACAGAACCGGTGCCGATCGATGGAGTGAATGCTGACGATACGTGAGGGCTTGTACCGTTCCAGCAAACGGATGACGGCCCGTGTCTCGGGCTCGCTCGCCGGCTGATCGCCACCGAAAAGCCTGCTTCGCGGGTTACCGCGCTGCCAGTTGGCTGTCGGAAAGTTGCGATTGAGGTCGACACCGCGTGCGTTGCGGCGCTTTCGGATGTCGTAGCCGTCTGGATTGACGACCGGCATCACGATCGCCGAGCACGTCGGTCCTTCCAGACCTTCATCACTCAGCCAGCCAATGAGCTGATCGGTCAGACGGACACTCTTTGGCTCGTCGCCGTGGAATCCGCCCAGAAAAACCGTGGGAGAGGATTTGCTGCTACCGAAAAGATAAACGCAAAGCGGCCGTCCTTCAACGGAACGGCCGACTGTGATCGTTCGTCGGGGCAACGCCTGAGCCCGAAACTGAAAAACAGCATCACGAGCACCGCTAAGAGGGCTTTTCGCCCACCAGCAGGCCGCCAGTGCCTTGCTTGAAACCAGCGCTATCCGGCCCCCGCGCAAGAATCCTTGAAGCCGTCCGCCGACCCTTCCGTACCGCTCGTTACACGGTGGCCTTCCTTGTTCGTGTCGCGAACCTCGATTGGAGCCTTGAGGCGCGGGGTGTGGAGCGCCGCCCGGTCGGCTGCGTCTGCGTCGTCTTTTTGTCTACGCCGGGCTCGCTGAAGAAGCTGCCCAAAGCGCGAAGTCGCTGATAGCGCACCTGCACTAGTGTGTCGATCTTTTTGCGCTTCAGATCGGTCAACGTTTCAACAAGGTATTTCTCGAGACTCTCGGCGGCTTCCTCGGGTTGGCGATGGGCCCCTCCGGTCGGCTCAGAAATAACGTCGTCGACAATGTCCAACTTCTTGAGGGCTTTGGCGGTCAACTGAAGGGCCTCGGCGGCGTGCTTGCGCTGCTCCGCGGTTTTCCACAGGATCGCAGCGCATCCTTCCGGCGAGATCACCGAATAGAACGCGTGCTCGAACATGGCAACGCGGTCGCCCACCCCGATACCGAGGGCACCGCCGCTGCCGCCCTCGCCGATCACCACACAGATGATCGGCGTTCGCAGCCGGGAAAGCTCCATCACGTTCACCGCGATGGAGTGAGCGATGCCGCGCTCCTCCGCACCGATGCCGGGATAAGCACCCTGCGTGTCGATCAGACAAACGACCGGGAGACCGAACTTCTCCGCCAAGCGCATCTTGTGCAGGGCCCTGCGATAACCTTCGGGATGGGCGCATCCGAAGTTGCAGGCCACGCGCTCCTTGATGTCCCGGCCCTTGTTGTGCCCGATCAGCATCACCTTGTGTCCGCCAATGCGGGCGAAGCCGGTCAACATGGCCTTGTCGTCAGCGAAGAGGCGGTCGCCGTGAAGTTCGCTGAAGTCGCGAAAGCACATGCGAATGTAATCCGGGACCAAAGGCCTCTTCGGATGCCGCGCCACCAAAACCGTTTCCCACGGCGTGAGGCTCTTGTAGATGCGCTTCATCGTGCTCTTGAAGCGCGTTCTCTGCTTTCGAATCTCTGCGGACAGGTTACGACCGTGCTCGAGCTGCTCCCGCTCCATCTCCTCGATGTCGTTCTGGATCCGGAGCAGCGACTTCTCGAACTCCAGGTACCCCCCCACACCTAGTCCGGCCGCGCCGCTCGACAATGACGTCGCTGCGCTGGTCATGCTCTAGTTTCTTCTCTTTTCGCGATTGTGATCCTAGTTTACCTCAAAGGGCCACCCCCGCGCCGAGGGGCCAAGGTTATTATAGGTTACCCGCGCCAGAAGTCCGGGCAACTCTCTTGTGTACAAACCAGAACGTAGGCGGTTGCATCGCTTTCGGCCGTACTTTAATTCTCGACGCCGAGACGCTCATAGACGGGTGCAAAGCGAGGAGTCGTACAAATGGCCGGACCGCCTTCCGCCGGCCGGGCCCGAAAATCGTGGCCCGATGCGCACGAGAATGACACAGAAATCAAGCCGCCTCCACCGCGATCGAAGCAGCCATTCCGCGGACGAATTCCGAAACGAACGTATCCCTCGTGAGACACGGCCCCCGGCAAACAGCCCCAGGAGCTACCATCACAAAGACGGAGAAGGCCAAGCCGCTCAGCCGACTCCGCCAGCCGTCCACGCGAGTTCCTGTCCCACGTCCGCCGCGACGACACGATCCCTGAGGTTCGGCGGCAGGGCCGCCCGAAAACCGTCAGCCGTCTGCGCCAGGATGGGAAACGTCTTGTAGTGGATCGGAACGATGTGCTTGGGCTCCAGCAACTCAGCCGCAATGGCCGCACCTCTCGCGCCCATCGTGTAGTGATCACCGATCGGCAGGATGCAGATCTTCGGGGCCCAAAGCTGCTTGATCAGCTTCATGTCCATGAAGGGACAAGTGTCACCGGCGTGATAGACACTGGCCAGACCGGGCACCTCGACCACGACGCCGTTGGACGCTCCGCCGTAAATGAGGTCGCCTTCGCTCGTCATGATGCCGGATGAGTGATAAGCCTGAGTGAGCGAGATTTTGATCCCGTCGATGGTCTGCGTGCCGCCGGTGTTCATGGCACTGAAGGTCCCTTTGCCAACGGTCTTCTCGAAGTACGTGCACACCTCGAAGTTGCCAACAACATTAGGCTGGAACTTCTGCAGCAGCTTGGGGGCGTCGCCGACGTGATCGAAATGCCCGTGCGTCAGCAGGAGCATATCGCAGCGCGGCGGTTCCTTGAGGTTGTTCGGACAGAGGGGATTGTCCGTCAGCCAGGGATCAATGAAGATGACCCGACCATCGGGCAACGTCAGCCGAACCGTCGCATGACCGAACCAGGTGATTGTGGCAGCCATTCGATCTGTCTCCGTGATGAGTGAAGCTTCCGCACCGGGCGTCTAGATTTCGTCGCCCTTCACGGACGCAAGAACAGTAGCATGATAAACCACGAGCGCACCGATGGAAACCGCCAGACCCGCGTAGAAGATCCCATATGCCGTCATGGGAATCCAACGTCGGAGCAGTATAGGCGGAATTCCCAGCGTCCCCAGCAACACGAAGGGAAGCATGACTGCCCAGTCATTGATCACCGTCGAATACCGCTTCCAGTCCAACGGCAAATCACCGGGTTGAACCATCGGCAACGCGGAATGACACTCCGGACAGCGTCGGCTCATTGAAAACTCGCGGATGTAGCCGCATGAAGGGCAGCGTCCAAAAGGCATCGCTTGCCACTTTTTGATGAGCCTCTGGCGATAAATCAGCAACGGCAGGGCCGCCGTTCCGCCCAAGAGAAACACGGTCAGCCCACCAACCGTTCCCGAGGTCGTGACATCGGTTTCACCCCAGAAGCAGACCATAGACCCGCTGGCCGTCATCCATAGAAAACCCAGCCATTCCACGGCCAAGAACGGCAGGACAAGCCTCCGACAGCGTTTCTCCCTCTCCAGGAGTTGAAAAGCTGCCGGATCAGGGCGCTTGACGGCCGTGTACAAACAGAGGTGCAAGATTCGGTTGAGACAACGCCCAAACCTTGTGCCCGAAAACGCAAGCGCAAGCCGGCGGATCAGCGTCACAAGCGGCAAGAACGCCGCATAGATCAAAGCGTAGACCAGGACAACCAGCGCCAGTGGGACCAGAAGAACCTGCATCCAAGGTGGATAGGCCATCCGCGCCTTGATGGCGCCGACCATTCCCTTGATCGTTTGACGCACGGACATTTTGGAGAGCGTAACGGCAATACGCCGAGTGGTCATCATTCAGACGGCACGCTCATCACACGTTCTTCGAGGGAAAGCATTCGCTCGGATGAATGCTGCGAGAAGGGATTCTCGCACGGGGACTCCAAAAGCGTTGCTCCTCATCCGGGATGAAATGGGCGTCGTTTCCACGGCGGCAAAGTAGGGCCGGCGTCTCTGCTGGCTCCTTTCCGCTGGCCCCACAGGCGCCAGGCCGCCGGCACAGAGGCCGGCGGTACTTTGCGCCTTTTGCCGCCTAGGTCTTCACCAGCGAATCGATCTGCTCGAAAACCTCTCTGGGCTCGGGAAAGCGACCGACCTTCTGCTTGCACCAGACTTGCGTGCCATTGACTTTCACGTCAAAGATGCCGCCGCCGCCTTCGATGAGTTTGCAGTCCACGCCGTATTTGTCCTTGATCGCCTTCGCCAGACTGGCGGCCATGGGGTAGTAGTCTCATTCTCCACAGTACTTGATGCTGATGTTCATGGGTCGCTCCTTCCGTGGGGAAAAAAAGGCCGCCAGTAATCAGCGGCGCCGATCGCTCTACTCGCCATCGATTGTAGTAAACATCGGGGGAAAACGGGAGCCCCTGCGCTGCCGGTTCTACGCGCGGGGAAGACACCACGACACGCGAACCGCAAAACGTGTGACAAAGGACTCTCGCACGAGCAGCGGCATGCCCATGAAGACGTGGGCATGGCACTCGGCCCCGTCGTCTCGACGCCTGCCTTAAGACCACGTTCCCTCATCCCGACAACTCGGGACGTCTCGGTGTTTGCTGCGGTGAAAGATTCCGGATGACGTTCGTGCAAGGAGGGATTCTCGTACCCCCCACGCGCTGGCGGGAGCACCAGCACGGAGGCTGGTGCTACCGACCTTATCGGCATGGAGGCCGATCTTGTTGTTTTAATTGGCGCGAAGCGCCGTACCGCTGAGCACCGGCTCAGGCCAGGTTCATGGTCATCAGAAACTCGGCGTTGGTCCGGACCTTGGCCAGGCGCGAGCGGAGCAGCTCGATCGACTCCACCGGGTTCATGTCGGACAGGACGCGGCGCAGGCGATAAACCAGCTCCAGCTCCTTCGGATCGAGCAGCAGCTCCTCCTTTCGCGTGCCGGATGCAGCTACATCGATCGCCGGCCACACGCGGCGGTCCACCAGCCGACGGTCAAGGTG
>CP070718.1:3074150-3082554 GCA_020350565.1 Phycisphaerales bacterium | reverse complement strand
GGCAGAACCAGTATCACATGAACTACGGCTGGGGCGGTTCGTACAACGGGTTGTACACCGTCGATCAACTTTACTGCCAGGGCGCGGGCTGTAATCCCATGGAAGAATCGCTCGTCCGCTACATCAGGCCCCACGGTGCGGCAAACGACGCATGCGTAAATGCGATCGAAATCGGAGACGGCACGACCTACGGCTCGACAGCCTTCACAAGCAACGACGGCTCAGCGAGTTGTGGCTACTCCAGCACGTCGCCCGATGTCTGGTATTCTTACACGGCGGAGGCCACCGGCACGCTCCACATCGACACGTGCGGGTCGTCGTACAACACCGTGCTTTCGATTCACACCGAGTGCCCGGGTACCAGTGCGAATGAGCTTGCATGCAACGATGATGATGACTACTGCGGCTCGGGGTCGCAGCAGTCGGCCATCAGCTTGGAGGCCACGCCCGCGACCACCTACATTATCCGAGTCTCCGGCTACAATGGGATCTCCGGCGACTTCAGACTGAACGCCCACGGTCCCATGGACACCTACCCGCCTGACCCGGATCCGATGAGCTTCGTGACCACCCCGCATGCGACCAGCACATCGGACGTCTCCATGACCGCGTCGACGGCTTCCGACATCGATTCCCCACCCGTGTCCTATTATTTCCAGTTTGTCGATGTGCAAATGCCCGGTGGACACGACAGCGGCTGGCAGGAGGAGGATACGGGCTATGCGGACTCCGGCCTGATGACCAACTGCTTGTACGCCTACCATGTGAGGGCACGTGACAGCCTCGGCAATGAGACGCAGCCTTCCGAGACGTACAATGTCGCCACGTTCATTGAGACGCCGCAGTCGGCACCGATCGTGATGACGGCGGACACAACGGTCGATTTGTCCACCAACGAGACCTTCACCAACCTGACGTGGAACCAGTCGGGTCTGTACTTCGATTGCACCACGCCCGGAGGCGATGGCGGCATCAACGAATGGATCCAAACGACATGGGCTATGGCTACCGGTTTGACGCCGGACACGCAGTACACCTTCCGTTTCAAGGCGCGGAACCAGGACGCCGTCGAAACCGACTGGAGCCCGGAGCGTACGCGACGGACCAAGGCCACCGTGCCCTCTGCACCCGTCCTGACGAATCTGACCTGTGACTCGGTGGACATCGCCATCGGCGACGACATCAATCCCGAGTACACGAACTACGCGATCCAGTGCACGCAAACCGACCCGACCGACGCGAACTGGGAAGGCATGTACATCGATGCCGGCGGCAATCCCAGCGCCGACCCGGCCTACCAGACCGCGGCGGACTGGGCGGGCACCACGGTTCTTACCCTGGTCGAGGAAACCACGTACGCCTTCGCCGCACACGCCAAGAACGGCATCGGCATCACCACGGATCCCGGCCCGGAGGCCTTCATCACAACGCCACCGTGCAGCGAGTGCGCCGATCTGCCGGATCCGGCCCTCTGCAGGGGTGACGTCAACGGCGACGGCGAAGTGACGCCCACGGACGTAGGCTTGGTGAAATACTGGTACGGCGACACCGACCCGGTGAACCTGTGCTATTACGACATCAACTGTGACGGCACGATCGACACTACCGACGTCGGGCTGGTGAAGTACTGGTACGGCGTGTGCGACGCCGAAGATCCGCCGCCCTGCTGGGCCGAGTAGCACCGACCCCGGCTTGTGCCAGCCGGCCACCCGTACCGCCGGCACCGAACCGTACCGCCGGCATCCCTGCCGGCACAGGCCAGTACCGCCGGCGTCCCTGCCGGCACCGAACCGTACCGCTGACCTCCGCACCGGCGGAGCATCGAAAGAAAGAAAAGACCCGACATCGGCGGCCCGGGAATTCCCGGGCCGCCGCCTTTTATGCGCCACGTTCACCCCTTGATGTCTTGATCACCTTCACCGTTACTTCGACAAGAGTCGTGGAAGCAAATCGCTGAACCTGCCCGCCCGGAGCAAACCTGCATATCGCATGAAGCTCCAGCAACCGCCGTACGCAAGCAAGGTTTCCTCTAAACCGCCGTGCGAAATCCGGCGCCACCAATCCGAGCCCCAAGCGCCAGCGCGGGCGCCAAACACCGGTCGCTTGCGCTCCCGGCTCGGAAAAGCGGCGCGTAGTCGCGCACGGTCGTTCACTTTGTCGACCGGTGAGTATGGTAGGTGTCGTACCGGATTCTCCTGCCGACATACTGCGCATCGCAATCAGAACCCAGCACCGCAGCGTGAATCTGCCGCTTCACAACGACGCGCCTGCGCGCCGCCTGACGCCCCGCCGACAAGAGCACATCCGCATCCTCGTCATCGCCGATCAGCATCCGGCAAACGCGCATCTCCTTCTTCACCAGCGCCGATTGCTTCTCGTCCACCGGATACATCGGATCAACATACACCACATCCGGCTTGTCGGACTCGCCCAGCGACGCGAGGACTGCACGCGAGTCGGCGTGGAGCAACGTAATGCGATCCAGGATAACCTGGACGTCTCCGGTCGCCTCCGCTCGTGCCCGCGCCAGCCCATCCCGCAACATCGCCGCCAACACCGGCGAACGTTCGACGGCCGTCACCACACAGCCCAGACAGGCCAGCGCGAAGGCATCCCGTCCCAGGCCCGCCGTCGCGTCCAGAACCGTCTCCGTGCCCTGCCCGACGCCTACCGCTCGGGCGATCAGCTGCCGCCGCCCGCCACCGCGCCGACGCCTGTAGTCCACTGCACCACCGAGAAAATCCACATATACCGGCCCGGGTGGATGACGACCCGTCACACGCAATTCCAATCGCCCCTTTGCGGGCACCAGCAGAAGCGGAAAGCTCGCATCATCCAACGCAGCAAGGGGCAACTGAAGCTCGCAGGCCAGCTGTTCAGCTTTCTCAATGCCGCCCGCTTCGGCCGCAACCGCGATTGCCTGCGGATCCGGCTGCCCACTCTGACCGCATACCGCTGGCACTTTCTAGTACTCCGGCAACATCGGATAAGCTGCGCTGACAGGCACGAAGCATTTATAGCCGAGCAAACTCACGTCGGGAACGGATGAAAAACGCGGAGAAGGAAGGCCGTTCAACTGCGGCAGCGCAAGAAAGGCGCACGTCGTCGGGCAACGCCGCTACTCGAGCGCCCGGCAAACACGCCGACCGATCACCGTCGCCACGGCCCGCCCCTTCAGCTTCCAGCCCGAAAATGGCGTGTTTCTTCCCTTGGATTGAAAACGCTCTGGGTCAACGGTCCACTCAACATCGGGATCGATTACGGTCACGGCCGCCTCCGATCCGACCCGCAAGGACGGCGTCGGCAAGCCAAGCACCCGCGCCGGGCCCGTCGTGAGCCATTCGACGACCTGCCGCCAATCGGCTGATCCGGACTCGATCATCGTGTAAGCCGCCAGACCCACCGCCGTCTCCAGACCGACAATGCCGGGAGGCGCCTCAAGGAAGCCTCTCGCCTTCTCATCGGCTGCGTGGGGTGCATGATCCGTCACGATGCAGTCGATCGTTCCATCCACAAGCCCTCTTCGACACGCCGCCACGTCCCCCTCCGTGCGAAGCGGTGGATGCATCTTCGTATTGGGATCCTTCTCCACACAAGCCTCATCGGTGAGCGCCAGGTGATGTGTGCAGACCTCCGTCGTAACGGGCAGTCCCTCAGCCTTCGCCTCGCGCACGAGTTGCACGGCCTTCGCCGTTGAGACGTGCGCAACGTGATAGCGTGCTCCGGTCTCGCGGCAGAGTTGCAGATCACGCTCGATCATGGCTTCCTCGGCCCGCGGATCGATGCCCGGCAGGCCCATCCGCCGCGATACCGCGCCAAGGTGCATCACGCCACCCGCCGCCAACCCGCGATCCTCGCAATGCTGGATCAATACGGCCCCAAGCTCCTGCGCCCGCACAAAGGCTTCACGCATCACCTCGTCGTCTTCGACACCGTCACCATCATCGCTAAACGCCACGGCCCCGGCACGCTTCAGCGCAGCCATTTCGACGACCTTCCGCCCGCAACGCCCCTCGGTGATCGCAGCGACGGGCCCGACAAGGCAGTGCCCCACACGCTCCGCCTTCTCCATCACCAGACGAACGATGTCCGGATGGTCCAGCGGTGGGTTCGTATTCGGCATGCAGGCTACGTACGTAAAGCCCCCCGCAGCGGCCGCACGCGTGCCCGTCTCGATCGTTTCCTTATGCGTAAAGCCCGGCTCGCGCAAGTGAACGTGAATATCCATCAAACCGGGGCAGACCACACAACCAGACGCGTCAAGCGCAAAAGCTCCACCAGAGGCATCTTCTGCGATACGACCGTCAACAATCGCCACGTCAGCGATCTCATCGCGGCCGGCGGCAGGATCGATCACCCGACCACCACGAAGGACGATAGAACCATGATCTTCAAACTTCATTGGTGTCAACCGGCCGCTTCATCATCAGAGGCTTCGCGGAACTCGTCGCGTGGCTCAAACAGGTCCTCACAACTCTCCACGTAGCCGCAGTTCGAGCAGACCGTCTTACAGTGATACGTCGTAAGCGTGTCACAGCCGCACATCGGGCAGGTGGAAGCCCTCGGTGAGCGAGCGTCCTCTTCACCTGCGTCACTCGGCTCCATGATCGGCCTCCCGATCCAAACGCCGCGCGGTCCCCGTTTGCCGAGGCAAAACGCGGCACGCTCTGATATACTAACACCCCGACGGACGGCGTCCACGGCCCGGCGACCGTCGTTCTTTAACGCGTCTGCGGGAGTCTCATCATGGGCAGCAAGCGCATCAAGCTGCGAAACCATCCCCTGTACACCAACCTCAATCTCTTCGCGATCGTTTGCTTTTCCCTGACCCAGCCGACCCGCGCACAGAAGAACGATCAGTGCCCGACTCCCCCGGCCGACCTTGCCGTCGTCAATGCCAGGATTTGGACCGGCGTAGAGGATCAACCATCCTCGCCCGGCGAACCGACGGCCTTGGCCGTCGTCGGCGAGCGAATCATCATCGTCGGAAGTGATGAAGACGTGAAACGCTGCATCGGTCCGGATACAAGCGTGATCGACGCTAAAGGGCGACGCGTCATCCCCGGCATCACGGACAGCCACGTCCACATGGTTTCCGGTGGCTTCCAGCTAGGCCGACTTCATCTTCGTAACGTCAGAAGCAGGGAGGAGTTTGTCGAGGCCGTTGCGGCCGAGGCAAAAGCAAAAAAGCCCGGCCAGTGGGTGCTCGGCGGACGTTGGAGCGTGGAAAGCTGGAGCACACCCGAGTCCCCGACAAAGGATTCGCTCGATCCGGTTACCGGAAATGTGCCCGTATTCCTCAGTCGCATGGATGGGCATCAGGCCCTGGTGAATTCCGCCGCCCTCCGATTGGCCGGAATCAACGCCGCCGCCCCCCCCGATCCGGTCGGTGGCGAGATCGAACGCGACCCGAAAACGCGTGAACCCACCGGAATCCTAAAGGAATCTGCCATGGACCTCGTCCGGGCGCACATCCCCGCCCCCAGCCTCGAAGATCGTTACGAGGCGCTCATTCGGGCGATGCGACACGCCAATAGCCTCGGGATCACCAGCGTGCACGACATGAGCGAGCTGGCCGACATCGAAGTCTACAAGCGCGCGATCCAGGAAGAGGCCCTGACACTTCGTGTGCATGGTTATCTCATGGTCGAGGATTGGCTCGCTCACATCAAAGACGTACAAGGCCTCTGCTGCATGGTCGAGTTCGACGGCTTCAAAGGCTTCATGGACGGCTCACTCGGCAGCCGCACCGCCTACATGCGAGAACCGTACGCCGATGCCCCATCCGGAATGCCTTATCCACAAGGCCAGCTCACAGCGATGGCCCAGTCTCCGCACCAGTTCCAGTCGATGGTCGATCAGATCGACGCACTCGGCTTTCAGATTGCCGTGCACGCCATCGGCGACGAAGCCAATCACCTGCTCCTGGACGCCTACGCGACCGCCATCATCCACAATAAGAGGCGACCTCCGCTGCCCCACCGTGTGGAACATGCCCAACACTTGCGCCTCGAGGACATCCCGCGATTCGCCAGGTTGGGTGTGGTGGCATCGATGCAACCGTTTCACAAAGCCGACGACGGGCGGTATGCGGAACAGCGGCTGGGAAAAGAGCGGCTCAAAGGCTCGTACGCCTACCGGAAGTTGCTGGATGCGGGCGCCATGGTCTGTTTCGGCAGCGACTGGCCCGTGGCAACGATGAATCCTTTTGAAGGGATGGCCGCCGCGGTGAACGCCCGAACCCTCGGCCCCACCGGCGATCTGGACGGCCCCGTGTGGCTGCCAGATCACGCGCTGTCCGTGAACGAGGCGCTGAGCGCATACACCGTCTGGCCCACGCACGTCGTCGGAACCGCCGATAGGTTGGGCACTTTGGAGCTCGGAAAGATCGCGGATCTTGTGATCCTCTCTGCCGATCCGCTCGGTGTTCCCCCCACACGGCTCTCCGAAATCCAGGCGGCTATCACCATCGTGGGCGGCAAAGTGGTCTTCAGCCGACCCTCATCATGACGGACGAGCCCAACCGATAAGGCTTCTGGCGATGGGCGAACAAGATCCGGCAATGCGCACCCTCATCCGAATCTGCAGCCAATCAGCCCATACCCCTTGAACCGGCTCAGCAGCCGAACTAGGCTTAAATGGAGCGCATGCCGTTTTCCGGCTCCAACAACGGGAAAGGGGACTTTACACCGTGATCTTCGCCCCTCTCGGGCGCCGGGCAATCGCCTCATCATGATCGTTGCCGCACGACTCGGGGAACCATGAGCAGCATTCTTTTTCTGCAACTCATGCGACGACGCAGACCGGGAGACACCGGCCCGGTCTTCGACCAGCAGCTCGGTCAGCTATCGGCCATCCTGAAAAAAGACGGCCACCAGACCGCGCTCGTCCGCCTCGACGGCTTTGACCCCTCGAGACTCCATCACTCCGTCGAACAGAAAGACCCCGAGCTTGCCTACGCCGTCTTCGACGGCGCCTCGGTCGACGCTGCCCGACGGACCTTCGGCGAGATTCAGGAGCGATTCGGTTTTCCCGTCGTCGTCGGCGGCTCCTATGCCACGGTCATGCCGGACACGGCCCTGAGCATGCCCGGCGTCTGCGCGGTGGTGCTCGGCGATGCGGATTACTCCTTTCCTGCCTACCTCAAACGCCGTCTCGGGAGTGACGCGGACCTGGCACTCGAAGGTGTCTGGACAAACGAAAACGGGCAGGTGAACAAGCAAGGCATACCCACTATCAACCTCGACCTGGACACACTGCCCTTTGCGGACCGCGAGCTTTTCGGCGTCGACGCCGATAGTGAGATTCTCGATATCACCGTCGGACGCGGCTGCCCCACGGGCTGCGCCTATTGCATTAACGACCGCCTGCGTGAGGCCGCCGATGCCGGTCAGCAGTTCGTCCGCCGACGTTCACCCCAGAGTATTTGTGATGAGATCGACCAACTCTGTCTCGAGTACCCGAATACGCGATTCCTGCGATTCACGGATCACGCATTGGCCACCGATCTCCATTGGCTGGAAGCCTTCGCCGAGGCCTACGAGTTCCGTTGCGGTCTGCCCTTTGAGTGCCACGTCCGCGCGAACGTCTTCGACGAACGACGCGGCGATCTCCTGAAAAAAGCCGGCTGCACCGTCGCCGAGATCGACGTCATCAGCGGCAGCGATTTCATCCGCAACGAAATCCTTGAAATGGACACCAGCGACGAGCAGATCGAGCACACCTTCGCCCTCCTCAAGGCACGCGGCATTTGCACGAAGAGCGTCAACCTCGTCGGCGCACCCTACAGCAGCCAGGTAGCCGAGGACCGCACCGTCGACATCAATCGGCGCGTCGCTGCGGACGTCGTCGACATCCGAGTGTACTACCCGTTCTATGGCACCAAGGCACGCACTCTGACGAAAGAGGAAGGCTGGCTCACCAACCGCTGTGAAAGCAGCTTCTCCACCGGGGAAAGCGTTCTCGACATGCCCCGGCTCGACGCCGAACGTATCCGCCGGATCAGCAGCCGCATGCCTCAGGAAATCGCCGGGGGCAGGCCCTCCGCATTCCGCAGGGCCTGGATCGCCCTTCGCCGCGTACCTGCCGCCGTGTTGGCCAACTTCAAACTCGCTTCGCGAGGTGACAGCAGCCGGCCTAGGGCGTCATAGCCACGATCGTGATGTTGTACGCCGCGTGACAACCTGCCGCGGGCCCGTATCCCCGGTACCAGAAGATCGCCGCCAGGTACACGCCCGCAGCTACTCGAAAAGTGAAGTTCGTCGGGTTGTAGGGATCGGAACCGATCGGCGGATGATGATGAACCGCGAAGGCCAGCGCAGAAAGCAACACCGCCGCAATCGCAACCGATGACGGCCGCAGGTGGAAAATGTCCACGCCGATGATCACGATCATCGACATCAGC
>CP070718.1:3060903-3074050 GCA_020350565.1 Phycisphaerales bacterium | reverse complement strand
AAGGCAGACGCGTCGCGCCCGCGTTGAATACGGTGTTGACAAAATAAGGCCAGTCATAAGCCGACAGTAGTGGGTTGTTCGGGTGTCGCTCGAGCAGACGCCGACGCGGGTCTTCCTTTTTGGAATCCATCAACTTCGTATCTCCAAGACGGTGTCTCGATCTTCAGTGGTTTTCGGACAGTCTGTTTATGCTTCGCAGCCCTGTGCAAATCCGGCCGACGGCGGCGGACGGATCCAGCGGAGAACATAGGCAGATCAACCGATCTCCGGCGTTTCGCCCGTCTGCAGTTCATGCATGATTGCCAGGGACAGGAGCCACGAGAGCAAGGACTCCGCTCCCTGGTTTGCGTTGGCCCCGTTTAGCTGCAGTCCGTCATAGCAACCACGGGTACTGAAGTCGATCATCGACACGCCATGGTCATTCCGACCGAGGAACCATTCGAAGCAGTGTCGCATTTTGGTGAGCCATTCGGCGTCGTCGGAGGCACGGCATGCGGCCTTGCAGGCGCCGATGAGCGATGCCACCTCGAGCGGCTGCTGGTCGAATTGGGCGCGCTCGCCACCGCGTGGGTACCATCCGTGGTTCCCGATGAGGGACAGGTGGCCGTTCTGCTGGGTCTGGATCTCGAGCAGCCATTCGAGCACCTGTAGACCCAGGTGAATAAGCTCTTTGTCGTCCAGGTTGAATCCCGCGATGATTAATGCTTGAGGCATGCGGGCGTTGCCGTACTTGACGATGTCTTCAAACCAATGCCACTCGTCAGATTGATGGTCCAAGAAGGCCTTCTTAAGCCGGTTCGCCAGCCTTCGCAACGTGGCGCGAATCTCGTCGTCCGTGCTGAACTCGCGCAGGTAATAGTGCAGGCCGAGGATACTCAGGGCGATCGATCGCGGATGACGCAGCAGATCGATGGAGGCGAAAGCCTTGTGGAAGAGGTTCGTGGCCAGGAGCCGCATGGACTCCAAAGGTGCGTGGGAGATCAGATGTCCCAGGGCCCACAGCACGCGGCCCTGGCAATCCTGGCTTGGCTCCTCGTTTACCCATCGCCGGTCATAAGACATCGTGTTTCGGAAGAGACCTTCGCCCTCCGGCTGGGCGTGCTCGAGAAAAGAGAGATAGGTCTGCGTGTAGGGCACCATCGCCTCGTCCTTGGTCAAGGACCAGACCATGGCAGCCACAATCAGTGCGCGGGCGTTGTCGTCGGTGCAGTACCCGTGTGATCTGGCCGGCGTGGCGTACCTGGCGTGTTGCAGGATGCCGGTGTCGTCCGTCAGGGTGAAGAGGTGGTCCAGCCGAAGCTCGGGTAGCGAAAGGCGCATCGGCGGGCGCCTCTTCCTCACCAGTTCTCGCGCGCGATCGATAAACGTGGCCCGCGCCTCTTCGAAGGTCTGCGCGTATTTCCGGGCCACGCTTTTCCAGGTCATCTGGCGGCCGAAATCATAGGCGGCCCGACGCATCCGGTCGCGCGCTTCTCTTTCCGAGAGCAGTTCATCCAGGCATCGAGCGAACCCGCCTACATCTCCAAAATCCACAAGGCGCCCTCGCCCATCGGCAAGGAGCTCCTCGGCATAGTAGTACGGCGTGGAGATGACGGCCCTGCCGGATGCAACGGCGTATGCCAGCGTGCCGGAAGTGATCTGGTCGCGACCCTGATAAGGGGTCACGTAAATGTCGGCGGCTTGAAGGTATTCGCACAGGTCGGCAAAGGAAACGTAACGGTTGTGGAAGATGACATTGTGCTGCAAACCTAACGAAACGACCAGGCGTTCGAGTGAGAGTCGATAGGATTCGCCTGAGAGCTCCTTGACCGCGGGGTGCGTTGCCCCGAGCACGACATAGACGACTTCGGGGTGGTTCGGCACCACTTTGGCCAGCGCTTCGATCATCACCTCAATGTTCTTGGTGGGGCTGAGCAAGCCGAACGTCAGGACCGTCGGGCGCCCTGCTACGCCGAAGCGTTCCTTGAACGGCTCCGTGTCGCCGAAGGGGAGATCGGGCGTCCCGTGATGGATGAGTTGGACGCGGTCCGGCGGCACCCCGTACACCTCTCTGAGGATGCTCCGAGCCCGCTCAGCCATCACGACAACGGTACTGCTCCTTTCGCAAATGGCTTGGAGCACTTCCTTCTGCTTCGGCTTCGGGTCGTTCAAAACCGTATGGAGCGTTGAGACCAGAGGTTTATGGAGGCGTTGGAGGAGTTGGAGGAGATACTCGCCTTCCTCGCCGCCGTGTAGACCGTACTCGTGCTGGAGGCATACGACATCGGCTCTGCTGGTGTTGAGGATGTCCGCAGCCTCGCGATACTGGTGTTCGCTGTGCTGATAGATCTGGTGCGTGACCTCGGGACCGTAGTCGTATCCGTCCCGGCTGTCGTTCATGGCCGTTATTTCGATCGTGCCTGCTTCGGGGGGCCTGTCGTGAACATGCTCGTCCAAGGCGGTCACCAGGTCGTACGAGAACGTGGCGATGCCACATTTCCTGGGCAGGTAAGAACTGACTACCACAATTACAGGGTGATCGCAGTCGGCCATTTTCGGTTCCTCGGAGCTGGCGGAGAATCCACAAGCCTACATGCGAACGGACCATGGGACGCTCTGCCGCCGGTCGCCAACCTGCGACGGAACACGTGGTCCCACGCGTCCTTCGCTCGAGTCGGCCTGAGTTAAGCGATTGGCGTTCTCATGTCCAGATGTCGTCCGGGGCCTTTTGCGCATGCCTGCTGGGTGGTAGCCGACTTCGGCCGCAAACGTCGAGTCGTTATGGCTTGCGCTTGCCGCGCGGAGGAGAAGCCGGCTCTTCGGGGCATTGTTGCCGGCGCCGGCCAGGGTGGCCGATGCGGCGCCATGTAAAGCTTAAATGCATAAGTGCGATTCTCACCTTCTGGCCTGTGCCTCCCATGCCGGTGATTCTTGTCGCTCCAAGATGCTGAACCGATTCGCGCGTCTCAAGCCGGGCGACCTTCTCCGTGAGTGAGGTGGCGGCGCGCCCGGCGCCCATTCCTGGTGTCAAGCTGGTGAAGAGCGCCAGCCTTGATCCACCGACGGGCTCGCCAATGCTGGCAACGGCGTTCCTCGTGCAAAGACGCCGGCGAAAAATATGCTTGCCTGCCAGGAGGGCTGTGATTAGCATCTTGAGTTCGCGGTCAAAGGTACGGTTGGCTCGCCCGGCGCGGCGCGGGTCGTGCGGGTTGGGCACGCAAGTCAAACCGTGGAGATCGATTCCGCGATTGAGGTGTAATGTGAGTTGGCTTTATCGCCTGGCGCCGGTCTAGGCTCGTTAAACCTTTTCGCAGGTGGGAGGTGGAACGTTGGAACAGAGTCCTCTCAGCACGCACTGCATTTTGGAGCTTCACGGCTGTTCACCCAGCATACTCAACGACGCCCTGTTCATACGTGACGCGATCGAAGAGGCGTCCAAACAGGGGTTGTCGACCCTTCTTAAGGTTTCAAGTCATCAGTTCGCACCTCACGGCGTTACCGCCGTGGGCTTGTTGGCTGAATCGCACATTTCGATCCATACCTGGCCTGAGCACGGTTACGCGGCGGTCGACATGTTCACGTGCGGCGAATGCGCGGATCCGCGGCGGGCCTGCGATTATCTGGTGCATCGCTTCGGCGCGCGCGATCACAAGCTGCTGGTCCTTCAGCGCGGCATCGGCGTTCAGGATGGCGAGCTCGAATACCCACAAGAACTTGTGCAGGAACGCGAAGCATGCCAGGTTCGCGCGTGAATGCCGACGTATGGATCAGCGAGTATATGACGCCTTACGACGTGTACCAGCACGGCGTCGTTAGAATACTCGCGCACAAACGTACTGACTACCAGGAGATGTACATCGTCGATTCCGGCGTGTACGGAAAGGCCTTGGTGCTTGACGGCAAGTGGCAGTCCTGCACCGGTGATGAATTCCTGTATCACGAGGCGCTCGTGCATCCACCCTGCTACTACCACGGCAATCCACGGCGCGTGCTGGTATTGGGCGGTGGGGAAGGTGCGACTGTTCGCGAAGTGCTCAAGTGGAAAAGCGTTGAAAAGGTCGTCATGGTGGACATCGACCGCGATGTCGTGGAAGCGTGCAAGCAACATCTTCCGGAAATGCATCAGGGGGCTCTTGATGATCCGCGTACCGAGCTGGTGATCGGCGACGCTCTGGAATTCCTCGGAGCGTCGGAAAACGAATGGGACATCGTCATTTCCGACCTGTCCGACCCGATCGAAGAAGGGCCTTCCTTCAAGCTGTTTACCAAGGAGTATTTTGAGCAGTGCAGGCGTGCGCTGAAGGCCGGCGGCTGCTTCGTGATTCAGGCGGGCCCGACCGCGCCGCCGGAGATGGCGCTGCACGTTCGCCTGGTGAACACGGTAAAGGCGGCCTTTGAGAACGTGGCCTCTTACGCGTCACATGTTCCTTCCTACGCATCACCGTTCGGCTTTGCGCTGGGCAGTGCGATGCCGATCGATCTTCGCCCGGATCCGGCGACCGTGGATAAGGTGCTTGGGGAAAAGACAACGGGTAAGTTCAAAATGCTCGACGGCGCCGCGATGTTGGGTTTGATGAATACCCCAAAGTACCTTCGCGACGCCATCGAGGCTGAGACGCGGGTCTACACGCTGGATGAGCCACCCAAGTTTTTTGGTGAGGGCATCGGGCGGCGTTGAACGGATTCCGGCGAGGCCCCTTTTTCATTTCCGTTCTTCGAGGTCATCTCAAAAACTGGTTACGCCCCGTATGCTGCAGCGGTCTTGACGTGCGTTCCTACTCGAGGGATCCCGCGTAGACCTTAAGCAGTTCGGTTCCGTCGTTCAGGTCGACGTCTCCGTCCTTGTCGTAGGCCGCACCGTCCAACACCGAGGTAACTTCCATAAACGTGCCGTGGCAGTGATTCCGTGGTATTCCCGTGAACCGAAAGAGCCGCAAGCCGTGCATGACGGTCTGGGGGGAAATGCCTGACGGTTCGGATTCCCGTTCCGTTGCTCACAGTCGGATCCTGGGAGCCCGGTGAGCCTCGCGGGCTCAGCGGGGATCAACCCGGTTGACCCCCGGGGCGCGGACTTCTAGACTCGTCTTTTCGATAAGGAGCGAACAGGCATGATGCGAGCCGATCGATTGGATGCGGACCGGGCCATGGTCCTCGTCATCGACATTCAAGAAAAGCTGCTCCCTTTCATTCGACGCAAGGAGCAGATGCTCGAGGCGGCCAAGAAGCTGCTCGACGGGGCGCGCGTATTCGGGCTGCCGGTCGTCGCCACGGAACAATACCCCAAGGGCATCGGTCCCACGGTGCCGCTGATCAAGCGGTGCCTCGAAGCGAACGGCGCCGGCGTCTACGAGAAAGTTACGTTCAGCTCCTGCGGCGTGGAGCCCTTTCGCGCGGCCCTGCGAGAAATTGACCGGCCGCAAGTGCTGATGACCGGCATCGAGTCTCACGTTTGTGTGCAGCAGACGGCTCTCGATCTGCTTTCCATGGACTATCAGGTTTTCGTTTGTGCAGACGCGGTGGGTTCCCGGGGCCGCGTTGACTATGAACGGGCGTTGCTTCGTATGCAGCACGCGGGAGCGGCGATCACGACGGTAGAGAGCGCCCTCTTCGAGCTATGTGAACGGAGCGGTACGGACCGCTTCAGAGGACTGCTCGAGGTGATCAAGTCCTCCGCGCCGCCGGCTGACTGATATCGCTGTGCTAAGTCGTGGGTCCGGCAGTTTTTTCTCGGTGGGGGGCCCGCCGAAGGCGGAGGAGGCGAAGGGTTCATACCATGGGACCGTACGGTGATTACGACGGCCCAGATGAGGAGTGGGTCGAAGACGAGGCCGACGACGACCCCGAAGGTGATCTTCTGTTGTGCCCTTCCTGTGGAGCCCGTGTTTTCGATGACACGGAAAAATGCCCACACTGCGGCGATTGGATCACGCCCGCGTACCCGTCGAAGGCCGGCCGGAGCTTTTTTCTTGTTGCCATCGTAGTTCTGTTGGTGATCGGCCTGCTCCTTTGGATTCTGTGAACGGACCTGCCGCGCTGGAGGGCATCTCTTGACGGATCGGGGCCCAACCTCTGCTGATCGGTCGCCTTTTCTCATCGACGTTGCTCGAAAGTACGAGCGTGCTGCGGTTTATGGGGTGCCGGCCGACTCACCTCGCAGGAGCAACCCGCAGATTGAAGCAGCAATTCAACAGACATGGGAAGATGAGATCTCGCTCGCCGCGGCATGCAACAGGGCGTTGTACGACGGCGAGTTGGGTCGGCTTGCAGGTTTCGTCGCCGTGGGCGAGTCACTTCAGCTGGAACTTGCCACCACCTGCTACTGTGATTTCGTCGGCACGAACGTTTCTGACGTTTTAGGCGTACATGAGCGGGGTCCAGCGTACCTGGCCAACCCTCTTGGTGTCAGTGCTACTGTTCTCACGAGTGACGGATTCCTCGTTTACGGTCGACGGAGTAACCGTGTCGCCTATCACTTCGGCTATCTCCAAACCATTGGCGGCATGCTGGAAGCCCCCGACCGGCTCGAGGACGGCGGGTATGACGTCTTTGGCAGTT
The DNA here is from genome assembly GCA_020350565.1 of Phycisphaerales bacterium. Classification (GTDB taxonomy): domain Bacteria; phylum Planctomycetota; class Phycisphaerae; order UBA1845; family UBA1845. The sequence continues at coordinate 3,067,516 of CP070718.1, read as the reverse complement.
GCATGCGGGAGGTGGTTGAGGAGCTCCCGATCAGTGAGAGTGAACCCGCCGACCTGTTTGTTGTCGGCCTCGTCCGTGACCGTGAGCTGCTTCAACCGGAGCTTCTGTTCGAAGTGTCCCTGGATTTACCGGCGGCCGCTCTCGATGCCCGCTTCGTGAAAAACTTAGGTGAAGGCGAGCATGAACGTCTGGAAATGGCTTTCAGCCAACCGCAGGCGATCGTTCCCTTCATCAACACGCACCAGCCAATAACCCCCATTGCCCAAGCCGCCATGTTGCTCCACGGATTTCATCGCTGGGGAGCCGGCTGGTATGAGCAGGCGGGTCTGGCTCTTTACGGTGAAGTACCACCGTATGAGACTTGCGTGGCCAGCTCAGTCTGAACTGCCCTGCGAACGGTTTCGTCTTCCAAGGGAGATCAATTGGTAGTTGACGCACCGGCGACGCTCGGACGAGGCATCCCCGTCATGCGGCGGGTGTGTCTGTATATAACATTTCCGTTCTTAGCGGGACACGGCACGGTCGACGTCCAGAAATGTCCTTGACACAGACAGCCCAAAGTCCATGATATTTGTAGCGCCAACTCCGATTCCGAGCCAGCGACCCGCATATATGTCAGGCAAAACGGCGTTGGGTCGCACAGGGGAATGTGGGCGCAAGGGGCGAACCTGCGTACGCGTGCGACGTCGCCTGTCAGGTTGAATGTGGGGGCGCGCGCGGGAGCCGTCGCGCAAGTTTGTTCACTTCAGTGGGCGGTTCCTGAAAAACGGTGTCAGGGGGGCAATCACTTATCCGATCATAAAAGGGTTCCCCGGTGCTGGAAGGGGCCGGCCTGATTCTCGATGTACATTAGCGAGGTTAGGCTCGTGTGTGCACGTAAGCAGACAGCGAAGGACGAATTCAGTCGCGCCTGCGCGCAGTTTGCGGTGGTCGCATCATCGCTTGTTCTGAGCGCCCTGGTGATGGCCGCAGCGCTTCAGTCGTCCTCAGTCTCCTGGCTCGCGTGGGTTGGCCTGCTGCCCTTGTTCCTGGCCATTCGTATTTTCGGCCCGCTACGTGCGGCATTGGCCGGCGCCGTTTGGGGAGCTTGTCTGTACGGCTTCGCGTCGAGCGGGCCTGATCCTTCGATCGCACCCCAATTCCCTGCGTTTGTGCTGCTGGTTTATCTGCTGGGTGTCTACGCAGCTTGCGCGTCGCTGGTGACGCGTGCCATCGGCTTCAACCCGATCGTGCTGGCGATCGGGTGGATTCTGTTGGAGTCAGGGCTCAAGCCGCTCAATCTCCATTACGGGCTGCTGGCCAGCACCCAGACGGACGGACTGCTACACGCCTGGTTCGGTCGCGCGCTGGGCTACCTGTTTGTCGCCTTCCTGGTGGCCTACGCGAACGCGTCGCTCCTCGCGTTCCTGACTCAAGCGCGCTGGGGTGTCCGGCCGCGGCAAGTGCTCACCAAGCTTGTTGAGGTAGAAGTCCGCCGGATTACCCAGGCGATTCCGCGTGTTCAGAAGATCGCCATTCCTCAAGCGCATCCAAGAGCGCCACCTGCCTGACCATCGCACCGCGAGCAACTTGGCTTTGTACTTTTCACTTTAAGAGCGACGTGCGCGCGTCCCTTTGTTCACGTGAGAGCGCGGCATGCGGTTTTCTGACGGGACGTACGCCGATCGGAACTGGACACATCAGCAAGCGGAAGCTTGCATAGGAGACAATGAGATGAAAGCGGTGGTAGGAGCTGCAGTCTCTTTGGCGGTGGCGTTGCTGGCGGCGACGCCTGCGGAGGCGCAATGCGGATGCGCAGTCCCGGCATGTGGTCCCGGAGCGCACTGGATTGACCAGTGCGCGGCTGGCGTGGACAATTGGGCTGTGGACGGCGCCATTGTCGGTATTGACATGGACGGCGACTGCAAGGCGGACGTGAGCCTCGTGATGGGCGCCGGTGGGGCGCCGTTAATAGTCAACCGTCTGGCGCCGTCCGATGATTCGGCGCAATATCCGGGTCTGCGGCCAACTGACGGTCACCTCGACGTAATCGACACCGAGATCGTCCAGATGAACCTCTCTGGCGGCGGGTATACCCTGTGGGCCGGGATAGGGCAGGGTACCAACCCTGCCGGGGCGCTCGCGAACAACTCGTACGGCGCGATTGCCGAGTTCACTGCTGACCCCACAAGGGGCGAGAGCTTCTTCGACGTATACTTTGAGCTGTTCGATGGCACCAATTATATGTACAACCAGACGGCGCTCCGCGTACAGGTGGATGCGAGCGGCATTCTCTGCGTGCCGCCGGACTGCCAGTATTTCAAGGCGGCCCAGTGTCTGCCGCTGTACACAGCGCAGACGGGTGGCACCGTCGTGGCCTGGCTTACGGTCGCGCTCCACGTCACCGGGCAGGATTTCCTTGAGGCCGGGGCGTGCTGCGATCCGGCCACCGGCCAGTGCGTGGAGGTCACGCTGGAATACTGTGATTTCCTGGAGTGGATCTTCCACGGTTACGGTACGCAGTGTCTCGGCGATGCTGACGGCAACGGGATCGATGACGCTTGCGAAGGCGTACCGGCAGTCTCAACTTGGGGTCTGCTCGTGCTGGCCATCCTCGTCGCGGCGGCCGCGGTGATTGTCATGCGCCGAAGAAGGCCAGCCACGTGATGAATAAACAGCGGCAACCCGAACGCGAATATGGTCTACGAGATCGGCGCTCGGGTAGCCTGGCCGACTGAAGCCTCGGTGGGAAGCCGTGCTGCCCGTTTGGGCTTGGCAGAAGTTTCCACATCAGGGTGGTTGCACTCGCGGCGTAGGGAGCATTGCTCGCTGGTGCCACGAGTGCCCACCCTGTTCTTGTGCGCGTGTCGGTGGAATCAGCAGGCGCCTATGCGGCTGCTGCTTTTGTTACCGCGGGAGTTGCTGTGCGGTGTCGCCGCTGATCTCCTAGGGATTCTGCCAGTCACGTGCCGCTATAACGGCAGCGTAGATCTCGCTCGCTCCCTGACGTTTGAGAATCTTGGCGCACTGCTCGAGTGTCGCCCCCGTCGTTTTCACATCGTCGACCAGCAAGACGCGGGCCTTTTGCAGGGTGACGGCGCGCGCCGGCGCGAAGAGGCCCCGGACGTTTTCACGTCGTTCTATTCCGGTCAGTCCTGTCTGCCTCCGGCCGGGGTACCTTCTGCGCAGCAGTGGCACAAACGGTCGGTCGATGCGTCGGGCGACGAACTTTGCCAAGGTCTCGGCGGCATGTAAGGGCCGGCGCAGGCGGTCCCACCAGTGGGCCGGCACTGTGCTTACGACCTCGATTTTTTCGAACCAGGGCGATCGTGCGACGGCTTCTGCAAGCCAACGACCGAGAAGAGGTTCCAGTTCTTCGCGGCCCGCATACTTGTAAGCCCGCACGAGGTGGCCCAGATGCTGCTCGTAAGGGCCGACGCGGACGGTTCCCGACAGCCGCGTTCCTTCCCGCCGACACCAGGCACAGCGACCTTCGTGCACCTCGAACCGTGCTACTGATTGGCCGCAGGCGGGGCAGAAGGGGATCGAACGTTCGATCTCAAGGACCGTCGAGCACTCCCGGCACAGACGGCTCGAGCGCATGGGCATGCCTTGCTCGCATAGGACGCATTGCGGCGGGAAAGCGAGATCGACGGTCGAGCGAACGAACTGTCCGAGGACGCCCACTTGTACTTCACTCGGGGAGAAATCGGGACATGGCGCCGCTTCCCAATAATAGCACGATGAGTATAATCGTGGTGGTGAAAAAAATCAGGGAATACGAACTCCCTCGCCCGCTGTAACCGACGATTATAAATGATGTTACGAACGTACCTTTTCGCCTGGTTGGGGCTGGCCCTGTTAGGGCCTGCCGCTCTCGAAGCTCAGATGCCATCTACAAAAGTGGTGGCGGCCGAAGCGGAACTCCGCGACGCGCCTACCACAGTGACCCTGGTGGCAACGATCGAGCCGTCTCGCCGCAGTATTGTGGCAGCAGAGCTGTCCGGGATCGTGGCTGAAATGCCTGCCCGTCAGGGCGATTCTGTCCTCCCGCCGGGCGTCATCTGCCGCCTCAACGCCGATACCCTGCTGCTTCGTATCCAGGAAGAACAGGCCGCCCTGAACGCCCTGAAAGCGAAGCATGAGGAGTTGCTGGCGGGCACACGGCCCAAGGAGATCGAGCGGCTGAAAGCGCTCCTCGACGAGGTCACTGCCGACTACGAACGCTGGGAGTTTGAAAAGGACCGCATCTCCCGCCTTTACGAGGAGTCGGATGCCAACAAGAAGGAGTACACGGACACGCTGGCTGACTTCCAGACGGCCGGACGGCGGAAGATTGCAGCCCAGGCAACGTACGATCTTGCAGTCGAGGGGCCGCGCACAGAGGAGATCGCGCGAGCGGCTTATGAGGTTGCGGCCCAGCAGGCCGTGGTGGATCGTCTCAAAAGTGACCTGAAGAAGATGACCATCCAGGCCCCGTTCGCCGGTCATGTTGCACAGCGCTTGACTGAGATAGGCGAGTGGGTTCCGGTTGGGGGAGCAGTCGTCGAGCTCGTCGACCTCAGCAGGGTTCTCGTGGTCGTCCACGTTCCGGAGGCGGCGCTGCCCTATGTCAAGGTGGATCAGCAGGCCCGGGTCCGTGTCGACGCGCTGGGGCGGAGCTTTGAAGGGAAAATCAGACACATCGTTCGGCAGGCGGACGTCGAGGCTCGGACCTTTCCGGTCGAAATCGAAGTGGAGAACGGCGAGGGCTTGCTGGCCGCGGGCATGTTCGCACGGGCGACGATCGTTGCAGGGCCGGCGGCACCCATTGTTGCGGTTCCCAAAGACGCCGTGGTCGAACGCGAGGGATCAACCTACGTATGTATGGTGATGCCGGGGCAGGAAGGGGGAAGTGTCGGGATACGCCTGCCGGTGACCATCGGATCGGACCTCGGGGACTGGATCTCGATTACTTCTGATAATGTCGGGCCGGGCATGTCCGTGATCATACGAGGCAACGAAAGCATCATGCCGTTTCCCACACCGGTGATCCTCGTGGATGAGAAGGGCACACCGATTGCCTCTCCGCAGATCGATGGAGGACCGAGACCGCCCGGGACGCCGTCTCACCGAGGGGGAGCGCCCGGAGCTCAGCCGTCGGCGCACGGGCACCGAAGCGAGGGAGGCTCGCGTCCGGGTGAGGGTGAGGATTAATGGGCGTTATCCGATTCGCAATTGAGAACCCGGTCAAGGTGGCCGTGGGGGTCATCCTGTTGATCCTCTTCGGGTTCCTCAGCATCTTCCGCATCCCGATTCAACTCACACCTGACGTCGACCGGCCGGTGATCAGTGTGCAGACATTCTGGCGCGGTGCCAGCCCGCAGGAGATCGAGAGCGAGATCGTCGACCGGCAGGAGGAGAAGCTCAAAAGCGTCACCAACCTCAAGAAGATGACCTCGCAAGCGGTCGAGGGGATGGCCACGATCAGGCTCGAATTCCCCGTCGGTGTGGATAAGGACATCGCCTTTCGCGACGTGTCCGACAAGCTCCGTCAGGTCACCGGCTATCCTGAGGAGGTGGACGACCCCGTTATCCTGTCGACTGACAACGACATGGAGAACACGATCGCGTGGATGATCCTCTATGCCAGGGACGGCGAGGATATCGCCACGTTACAGACCTTCGCCGAGGACACGATCAAGCCGATGCTCGAGCGGGCCGAAGGCATCAGCGAGGTCCCTGTGTGGGGTGGTCGCAACCGTGAGATCCAGATCGAAGTCGACCCTTACCTGTTGGCGGCCCGTCAAGTGACGTTCGGCGAGCTTGAACAGGCGGTACGGGGTCAGAACAAAAACGTATCCGCCGGCACAACCATTCAGGGCAAACGTGATTACACCTTCCGCACCGTCGGTGAGTATCGATCCGTGGAAGACGTTGAGAACACGGTGGTGGCTTACAAGCCCGGCGGCCCCGTTTTCATTCGCGACATAGCCAACGTCGTCGACGGATTCGAGAAGCAGCGTTCCTTCGTTCGCAGCCGGGGCCGATACGTGGTGGCCCTGCCCGCCAGAAAAGAGACGGGCGCGAACGTCATGAAGGCGATGGAGAACCTTAAGGAGCAGATTGAGCTGGTCAACCGCACGGTCCTCGAGCCTCGACGTCTTGGCCTCGAGCTGACCCAGGTCTATGACGAGACGACGTACATCACCAGCGCGATCAACCTGGTCGTGAACAATATCCTCTTCGGCGGAGTGCTGGCCATCACGATCCTCTTGCTGTTTCTGCGCAGCGGAAGCGCGACGGGTATCATAGCGGTGGCCATTCCCATCTCGGTTATCGGCACATTTCTCGTCATCACACTGTTGGGGCGATCGCTGAACGTGGTGATGCTGGCGGGCATGGCCTTTGCGGTGGGTATGGTGGTCGACAATGCGATCGTCGTGCTGGAGAACATCTTCCGTCACCGTTCGATGGGCAAGAGCAAGTTTAAGGCCGCGCTGGACGGGGCGCGCGAAGTATGGGGCGCGGTGCTTGCCAGTACGCTGACAACGATGGCCGTCTTCCTGCCCGTCATTTTCATCGAGGAAGAGGCGGGGCAGCTTTTCAGGGATGTTGCCATTGCGATTGCCGCAGCGGTCGGGCTTTCGTTGAT
>CP070718.1:3046976-3060803 GCA_020350565.1 Phycisphaerales bacterium | reverse complement strand
GTACATCGCGCCGGAGGGGTTGTTGGGGCTGTTGATGATGACGGCCTTGGTGTAGGAGGTCACCCGCTCCTCGATGTCCTGGAGCCGGGGATAGAAGGTTCCGTCCTCGGGCAGGGCAGGAATGGGCAGCGCGCCGCAGAGCTTGACCATTTCGGGGTAGCTCACCCAGTAGGGTACCGGAAAGATGACCTCCTCCTGCGGGTTGAGAACCGCCTGCAAGGCCACCATGAGCGCCTGCTTTGCACCGCCCGAGGCAATCACATTCTCGGGGTCGACCTTACGATGGTAGAACTCGTCGGTGTAGCGGATGATCGCCTGCTTCAGCGCGCGTGTGCCGTCGGCGGGTGCGTAACGGACCTCTCCGGAATTGAGCAGGGCCGAGGCGGCGATCAGTGCGTCGATCGGGGCCTTGCTCTTCGGCTCACCGCCGCCCAGGTGAATGACGGGCTGGCCCGCTTCCCTGAGGATCCCGACCTTCTCGTTGAGCTTGAGGGTGGCAGACTCTCTAAGGTCCCTGGCTATCAGGCTGATGCTCATCGTAGACCCTCTGACTGTTGGGGCTTGGGCGGGAGGGCCGAGCCAAGGGGCCCACGCCGTCTTACCCTTCGTTACCTGGCTAATGCCTGACAGAGAAAACGCGTCGTATAAGCAGGCGGCTTGGCGGCGTCAAGCTGGTGAAACCTAGCCAGCGCGGCGCCTGGATTCCGACACGCGTCATTTTGTCCGACTCTATGGGGCATTCGGCGCGGCCAGATCCGCTCGGGGCGATTCAGACGGTAAGGGCTCGAAGGGGCTTCGGCTTCCCGAGTATATGGGCCCGCCTTCGCGTGAAAGCCCCTTGGCCTGAGCCGGCTGAACTCCCACACCGACACGCAGGATAACCCCAGTATCGGCAATATACGTGCCATGAGAAGGAGGAGTTAAGGGCATTGTGGGGCTCGGAGGAGGTGGGCCTATGTCGAGCTCGGGCCGCGGGCCGAAAGGGCAACCTCCTTCACGTCAGGCTGCTCGATCGGTTCCGCCCCCTGCTCACGTTCGGGCGCGGTCCAATCATGACCGCATCGTGGGCAGGTCTGTGGCGTCCAGGGAGGCAGGAACCGCTCTCCCATGAGGAGCGACGAGAGGCAATAGAGCCGGGAACGAGAGATGAGGGCGATGATGGCTCCGATCATCAGGAGGGTGTTCTCGACAAGCTTGCTGCAAATGAATACCACGCCGGTGCCGCAGCCGCAGTCGAAGGAAACATCGCAGAAGGGGATGCCACCCTTGACTTCCTGAATCTTCAGGGCTTGGCTGATGAGCGCGGGGAAGAAGAACACAAGCATCCCCGCGATCGTGCAGGCAGCCCCGCGTATGGAAACGCCAAGCAAAAGGGCCAGGCCGCAGACCATCTCGAGGCACGGCAGCACGATCGCCACGGCGTTGAGAAAATAGTGGGGTTCCTCGGGGAGGATGTTGTATTCCCGGAGGATCTTAAGAAAGAGTATGGGATCCTGGAACTTGTTGAAGCCCAGGTACAGGAACATTCCCCCAACGGCGAGCCGAGCGATCAGCAGAGGTACGCCGGTCTGATCAAGGCGTCTAAGAAGGGAAGGCCGTTCGTTCACTAGCGCTCACCCTCCTCGACTGGCATTTGGTTGTCCTTCCACTCGGTCCAGCCGCCGGCGAAGACGCAAAGCCTGTCGTAGGGCACATCCGCGTCCATGAGATCGCAGCAGAGCAGGATGCTGTCTTCGCAGTCACCTCCGTGGCAGTAGACGATGATCTTCTCGGCCGTCTGGCACGCGGGCACCACCGTATCGATGTACTCCTCAAACCGGTAACGATCGCACTGAATGGCTCCGGGGATGTGGCCCTCTTCGAAGAGCGCATCGCTGCGGGCGTCCAGGAAGATGTTGACGCCTTGTTCGGTGGAGGGGTCGCAGAAGATGGATGCGACCTCCTCGAGGGTGATCTTTTGGAACGGGTGATCCGCGTGGGTGCCTGCCTCCGAGTCTTCTTTTTCGTGACCGTCCCCCGGGGCGCTTTCAGGCTGGTCGCCCTGACCCGCGCCGGGTTCGGCGGCCGGCTCAGATCCTGTGGCATCCTGGTCTTCCTTGAGGTTGGGGCTCATCTGCTCGGCGGGTGGAACGACCACCGAGATTTTGAAGTAGTCCTTATCGAACCTGATGGAATTCCTCTTCGCTCGGGCGGCGTTGGCGGTGAAGCCGACGGCCGTGCCGACAACCAAGATAAGGATCGCTTCCAGAATGGTTTTCCTGATGAGCCTCATCCCTCAGACGCTCGCCTCGTCCAGTGTTCCCACAAGCACTTATCGAACCAGCAGATACTAAATGTAAGCTAGCACTGAGTAACGGGTCAACGTTGAGCCGGTAGCTCGTTACCTCGCTGTGGCGCGGTAGCGAAATGCCGGCGCCGGTCGCCGGGCGGAATGGATGGATTATAGGCCGCCGGCGACCGAACGTGAGGAATCGGACGATTGTCGCCCCATCGGCGGGCTTGGGAGGGCGGTTTTTCGGCGGGGTGCGGGCTGAGCGCGCCTGGATATCGTACGTTTCGGGGGTGTTCAAACCGTTCGTTGGCCGAGAGTCAGAGGGGCACATCGGCAGCGGCCAACGATCGTATGGAGTCCCCGTGCAGCGTCGGGGGAGCTGGGAGAGAAGCGATGTTGGGGCTTGTTAATGCCATTGGCGCTGCGGAGATGCCCCGCCTGCTGGGCCCCAAAAGGGAGCAACAGGAGGCCCACGGGATTCAAGTCCCGATTCCGCGGGCGCAGCGCGAGGCAAAAGCCGAGACGCCCCAGGCCGTTGTTCCTCGGCCCGATGAGAATGAGGAGCAGCTCACCGGTCCGAAAGGCGGTTCGGGCTCCGACGGTCCGCCTGAAAGGATCGCGGCTGAGGAAAGTCTGGGACAGACACTCGACCTTCTTGCCTGAGCCTCGGCCACACCGACTTGGTGCGACGGGTGGGGTCTGCGCGAACGACGGTCGTTCGCGCTGGGAATCCGGCTGCGCCCCATTTTTTTTGGCGCGCTGAGCGTTCGCATCCCGAGGCCGCGAATACCCCTCCCTCCGAGTCGGCACCAGAGCGACAATGCCTTGGTCCTTGCATGGTTGCCTCGGTCCAACCTGCCCCGGCCCCTTCGCCAGACCCCGTTGTCGGAATCACCACGAAGGCACCGGCCTCAACGCGAACGGACGCCGACAAAACAAAACGCGATCCCCGTTGAGGGCTGCGTGAGCAGCCGTTGGACGGGATGCTCATGCCCCTTCAATCGCGCAGGGAGTGGCAACGAATCCGGATTGCGGGCACGACGCGCATGCTGTGGTGAATGCCATCTGTGTGAAATCGCGCAGCTCAGGATGCTCGTGGGTGGCTTTCCTGTCGCGAGGCGTTTCCTCACCTGTCATCGTCCGATGTCGGGAAGCTTGGCGCGCCTTGCAAGCGGTGTGGCCGCTGCCCTGGCTTGCACGGCGGATCATCCCTTGCGTGCGGACGCAAAACCGCCACCAATTGTGTCCAACATGATCGTATTAACTTCTTGATTCAAATCGCCTGCGGGGCGGCGGACGCGCACGGATCGGACCTTCCGTAGCCGCCTGGAAAAGATACGCCCAGCAAACCTCCAGAGAGAGCGTCCAAGTGGATGGTTCCAGCGTCAGTGCATATTAATTCTCTTTTTGATAACACACTGCTCACATCGGGGCAAGACTTGAGGCACAATTCGAGCACTGATATCGCCGACACTTGGTGCTCAACTCGGCGTCCCTCCGCGCCCTGCCTTGCGGATCCTGGCACGCTGTTTGCTAAACCACCGTCAACAAAAGGGTTGGTACGGTTTGGACCGATGTGGATGTCAGACAGTCGGTCCTGTCCTCATTCCTCAGGCTTCTCTAAGACAGGACAACGGAATCATGACGACGGTTGGCAGTCCCGCTCTGGTTGTTGAGGCAAGCCGCTCCGGAGCTGCGAAGTGGTTCGTCATGATCGGGGCCATCATGGTCCAGCTCATCCTGGGCACGGTGTACGGCTACAGCGTTTTTTGGCAGCCGCTTGACACGACGTTGTATCCACCGGTTTATTCCCAAGCGGAGGCAGCCGGTCTCCGCGCCAACGGGGACGTGGTGTCGGCGGAGGCCACCATCCTGGCCTCGAGCGAGGATGTCCAGAACGAGCACGCCGCCCGGCAGGCCTACCTGAAATACTCTTTTGCCATCTGTTTGCTGATGTTTTCCGCCGCGATGGTCTTCGCCGGGCGTGTGCAGGACGTGAAGGGTCCTCGGTTCACTGCGATCGTGGGGGCGGTCATCCTGGCGGTGGGATTCCTGATCGCCGGTCAGCTCCAGAAGTGGTTCCCCGGGGATTCGCGCTCCACATTATTCGGTTTATGGGCATCGATCGGCGTCCTGGCCGGTGTGGGCATCGGCTTCGCGTACGTCTGTCCGATCGCCGCTCTGGTGAAATGGTTCCCAGCCCATAAGGGACTGGTCTCCGGCATCGCGGTCGCCGGCTTTGGACTGGGGGCGTACATCTTCTCGGGCAAGAGCGAGATCGGTGCCGTCGGTTTTATCGAGAAGCACGGCATCAGCACCTTCTTCAGTGTTCACGGGCTGGTTTGCCTGATCGCGGTTACGTTCGGCGGCCTGCTGCTGAGGAATCCGCCGGCCTCCGCATCCGCCGTGGGCAAGGCCGGGGCTTCCGCCCCCGCGCGGGATTCAACCTGGCAGGAGTTGCTCCGCAGCGGGCGCTTCTACGTGGTGTGGCTCATGTTCTTCAGTGGTGCGATGGCCGGCTTGATGGTTATCGGCATTCTGAAGCCGTTCGCCGGCAACCAGCTTGTCAAGGCGGCGGAGGTCGGCGGCACCGCGCTTCTGGAACAGGTCCGGGCGGACTTGTTGCTGGAAGGCGCCGCGGCAGTGGGTGTCCTGGCGATCTTCAACGCAGTTGGCCGCGTCGTATGGGGCTTCGTTTCCGACCGGATCGGGCGTACCCTGGCCATGATCCTGATGTTCTGCTTACAAGGGGTCACGCTGCTGGTGCTTGCCGGCCTGAACAGCAAGCTGGCGCTGTCGGTCGGTGCCGCGTGCGTCGGTTTCAACTTCGGCGGCAATTTCGCCCTGTTTCCGTCCTTGACCGCCGACCTGTTCGGAGCCAAGAACCTGGGTGCCAACTACGGGTGGGTGTTCACTTCCTACGGCGTCGCCGGCGTGATCGGAGTGGCTGCCGGCAATCTCGCGTACAGCCGGACGGGGAGCTACTTTGTCGCCTTCGTCCTGGCGGCGATTCTGTGCTTCCTCTCCGCGTTGCTTGCCCTGGCCTTGAAAAGGGCGGGCGCCAAGCGTGTCCCGGCCTGACGGCATGAGGCTGGTCACGCCTGTGCCAGCCCCTCGCGAATGGCGAATCGGGCGAGCTCCACGCGATCGTGGATGTCGAGCTTATTCATCAGGTTAGCGCTGTGCCGGTCGACCGTTTTGACGCTGATGTGCATGGTTTTTGCAATCTCCTTCTTGGCCAATCCATGTGCCACATAACGGAGCACCTCGAGTTCTCGGGCGGTCAGGGTCGAGGCCCGGGATTGCGGGTTTGATGCCAGTTTCGCACCTTTCCGATCAACGACGATCCGGGAGCGGACCTCTTCAGAGAAGCAGGCTCCACCGGCCATGACTTCCAGAATCGCCGCTACGACGGCTGCCGGCGACTCGCGCTTCGTGAGGTACCCTCGCGCCTTTACGGCCAATGCCTGCTCGATGTAACGGTCATGAGAGTACGCGCTCAGGAAGATGATGCGCGTACCGGGTCGGATACGATTGATTTGCTCGGCCGCGCTGAAGCAGGTCATCCCCGGCATATCGATGTCCATCAGGACGACGTCGGGGCCACACCGCGCGACCTTGTCCACCGCCTCTTCCGCCATGGCCGCTTCGCCCACGACCTCGAGGTTGGGCTCGCGCTGGAGTCGCTCACGAATCGCGGCGCGGACCAACTCATGGTCATCGACGATCAGAACGCGTATCGGAGACTCCATGCCCGTGCTTCCATCTGTGGTTGTGGAGCCCTCAGCAGTCCGGGTAAAGAGGGGACTGACTGCAAGCACGACCCCTCACGCCTGTGAAATCGCCTTCCGGTGAGGTGCATGTCCCCTTTTTCGACGGACGGTTGGCCCTATCTGGGCCAACGCGTTCCATACCGAAACGCCGAAGGGATCTCGCAGAATTCCGAGGGCGTTACCGAGCATCGTGCCACCCATTCTATTGGCGATGAGTTGCTCTTTTCCTTTTCTCGCGATCGCGCAGTCTCTGTGAGACTGCGGACGTGAGGTCCCGCAACCGACCTCGTTGGCCTTGGCCAGGCATCATCTCGTCCGCCGTCCGAGGCTGCCCGTTGAAGACGGCCTGTTTAGCGACGCCAACGCACTACCGGGGCCGGCTCCGGGAAAACGAAGATATGACCAGGCCCCGATGTCCGTTATTCAGAACTGCGGTCTCTACCGGCACACATCAAGGTACCGGGGATGAACCATCTATTATTCCGCGCGCCAGGCGTGCACACAATAGGCCGCCGGCGGACAACCGGCAGCTATTCCCTGCTGCGGGCAGCGCTGGTGCCTTGCTTTAAGGCGCCGAGGCGTCGAGTTCTCTCAGCTCTGAAGGTACGCACCCCAGCCGGTGGCGTACGTGCTCTGCGTCGGGTGGCCTGGGCAGGCGCAGGCCATCTGACGTGCCGGGGGACAGCACTCCGCGCATGTCCAGGTTCACACGGCGCAAAAAGTTGCACCCGCCCGTGCCACCCGCGGTCAATAGGCTCAGGGCACGGGCAGGGGCCGCTTGGAAGCCAGATTCATGTCGGTCGATCTGCGGTTGCGGTCCCTTCCCATGCCACCCGCCGATTCGTCTGCGGGCGCGGCCTGTGCCCACTGCAGCCCGCTAAACACATAGCCGGTGGTTACGAGCGGCAGAAACGCCTTGGAGAACAGACGCTGGCCGGCTCGCCGGGCGATCGCGATGGTTGGCGGCGTTACAACTCGGGCGAGGATGCTACAAGCTCGGCTTACCTTCAGTGATCGCCGTGCTGTTTGCGACCGCCGTCTCGGTTCCGGACTACCGACGGCGATCCATAATCGAACTGAAACGGTTGCAGAAAGCTGGAGGCCAGCCTAGAATTCGGGCCGTCTGGTCGTCCACTGGTAGTGGACGTTGTACGAGCGGTTGCTGGTATTCTGCTTTTGGACCACTCGATATGGTGCGTCACAGTCCTGCCGGAGAGTACTTCCACAACATCTTCAACACGGTTCGTACGATCCTGATCGGCATGCGGATTTCCTTGAAGTACTGCTTCGCGAAGACCGTCACCCTTCAATACCCGGATCGGGCGCCTGCGATTCAGCCGCGTTACAGGGGCTTCCATTTCTACGAGATCGAGAAATGCATCGCGTGCGACATGTGCGCGAAGTCCTGCCCGGTGGATTGCATCTACATCGACAAGACGGGTCCCCGGAAAGTGGACAAGGAAACGGGCGTTGCGGTTGGCGGGGCCATGACGCGCTACGCGATCGATTATTCGAAGTGCATGTTCTGTGCGCTCTGCACTGATCCGTGTCCGACGCACTGCATCCACATGGGGAACATTCATGACATGTCGGGCTACGACCGGGAGAGCATGATCGTCGAGTTCACGGAACTTGCCAAGCAAGGACTGCAAACGCCCCGGCCGTTGTGGATGCAGAAAGCACACCCCCCTGGCTGGGTGGAAGCCAGAAGCCAGGAGTGGCTTGGGTTCGAGCACTCCGATGACAAGCTGACCGGAGATCAAGAGGCTCGTCGCAAAGCCATGCTCAAGGCGCTTGAAGCCACGGAAATGCCCAAGAAGCCCAAGAAGGAGAAGAAAGAGGCGGCCAAGGAAGAGCAGTAATCGCAGGCCGCCTGCGTGCCTCCGCCGGGAGATCGAGCCGTGTTTGTAGAATCTGTCTTCCACCTGAACGAATTGGCCTTGTCTGCCGTGCTGCAGGCCGATGCCTCGCCTTATCAAGGGACCAACGTGGAGCTGGTGCTGGGCATGCTCTTGTTCTTCCTCGCCGGCTTCGCCATGGCCTTCGGCGGACTGTTCGTCGGCTGGATTGTTCGCCCCAAAATGCCACACCCTGAAAAGGGGACGGCTTACGAGTGTGGCGAGCCGGCGATCGGCTCGAGTTGGGTGCAGTTCGACCTCCGCTTCTACACGGTGGCGCTGGTTTTCATCGTCTTCGATGTGGAAGTGGCTTTGCTTTGGCCTTGGGCGGTGGTGTTCAAGGAGATGGGTGCGCCGGCTTTCTGGGCGTTCCTCGTCTTTTTCCTGTTGATCGCCATTCCCTTCGTTTACGAGTGGCGGTCAGGCTACCTGGACTGGGTGCGCGCCAGCACCGGACAGGAACGGCACGCGCCGCTGGAGGCAGAGGCTCCCTAGGTGTCCGTTGAAAAAGGGGACAGGCACCTCGATGAGCGGCGCTTTCAGGAGCGTAAATGATCTTGCAGTCGGAGCCAGTCCCCTTTTTCAACAGACTGCGAGGCGAAGGAGCTCTGGGGGCTTACCGCGGCGGGGGCTTGGAGAACGCACGCCGCGTTTGGCGCCGGATTGCCTCGGGTCCTGGCGCTGAGGTTTCGAACGAGACTTCGTAACCGAGGCTTTGGTGAGTGTTCGCAGCGAGAAGCGATAGGCGCCATGAGTTGGATAGAGAATCGCTTTGAAGAGGGCCTGATCCTCACGTCGTTGGACTGGGCGATCAATTGGGGGAGGAGCAACAGCATCTGGCCGGTCACGTTCGGTCTGGCCTGCTGCGCGATTGAGATGATGGCGACGGGTGCCTCTCGGTTCGACATCGATCGTTTCGGCGCCGGCGCTTTCCGCCCATCGCCGCGACAGGCCGATCTGATGATCGTGGCCGGAACGGTCACCTACAAGATGGCCAGCCGCGTGAAGCGGCTTTACAACCAGATGCCCGAGCCCAAATGGGTGATGGCCATGGGAGCCTGCACTGTCGGTGGAGGGCCTTACTTCAAACACGGCTATCACGTGGTGAAGGGGGTGGATCTGGTGGTTCCGGTTGACGTCTACGTTCCCGGATGTCCGCCTCGACCGGAATCGCTCCTTGAGGGCCTGATGCGACTGCAGGATAAGATTCGTCAAGAGACGAGAGCCAAGAGCGAGGCCTCGAGAGCCAAGGCGGCAGTGGTATAACGCGTCAGGCATCCGGCGCTGGCATGGTTCATGCATGCGTCGGCCGTCGGTGTGGGGCGAAGGTGGAATCAGCGGACAAGGCGTTTCGGTGACTGATCATGGTTCCTGAAGAAATCTGTCTGATTCTGGAGAAACAATTCGGCGACGCGGTCCAATCCACCAAGGTGGAAGGAGGGCATCCGCATGCTGTGGTGGCCGCCGATAGGTGGCCCGAGGTGGCCCTGTTTCTCCGCGACGATCCGCGCTTGCGTTTCAATCTGCTGAACTGTATCTCCTCGCTCGATCTCCTGGCCGACAACAAGCTGGCGTGCGTCTACGACCTCAGCAGTCTGCCGCTGGATCGCGGCACTGCATTGATCATCGAGACGCATCTGTTCGCGGTCCGTGTCGTCACCGACCGCGACGAGCCGACGATTCCATCGGTTGCCCGCGTTTGGCCGACGGCGGAATGGCACGAACGGGAAGCGTACGACCTGATGGGCATCCGTTTCGAGAATCATCCCGACCTGCGTCGCATTCTCTGTCCGGATGACTGGGTCGGGCATCCTTTGCGTAAGGACTACGAGTTCCCGCTGGAGTATCACGGAATTCCTGCTACGACGGAGTACGAACTCACGAACCCGCGGCACTGATTCGGTCGTCTGGCGGCGGGCGAGGGTGTTGTATCAAGCGATGAACAAGGCGATGGGAGAGACGATACTTGAATCTCAGCCTGACCTTCTGATCGATATCGATCGTCGAGAGCAGGGCGACCTGGACACGGAAGAGATGCTGGTGAACATGGGGCCCCAGCATCCTTCCACTCACGGCGTGCTGCGCATTGTCCTGCGGACCGACGGGGAGATGATCCAGGAGGCGATACCCCATATCGGCTATCTGCATCGCTGCGCCGAGAAGATCGGCGAGAACCTCCAGCCCTATCAGTTCATCCCCTACACGGACCGGATGGACTACCTGGCCGGGATGAACAACAACCAGGCCTATGCCGTTGCCGTGGAGAAGCTTGCGGGCATGGAGGTGCCGCCTCGCGGGCAGGCGATTCGTGTCATCATGGCCGAGTTGAACCGGATCGCGTCGCACCTGGTCTCGCTCGGCTGCTACGGCATGGACATGGGTGCGTTCACGCCGTTCCTCTACTGCTTCCGCGAGCGGGAGATGATTCTCGATCTGTTCGAGGCCGCCTGCGGTGCCCGGCTGACGTACTCCTATTTGACGATCGGCGGCGTGTTCCAGGATCTGCCCGAGGGCTGGGTCGAGCAGTGTCGCGAGTTCCTCGACTACTTCGAGCCGAAGATCGACGACTACAACAACCTGCTGAGCTTCAACCACATTTTCATCAAGCGGACGGGCAGGATTGGGACGATCTCGCCCGAGGATGTGGTTCGCTGGGGTCTGACCGGCCCGCTGATCCGTGCCAGCGGGATTCGCTGGGACCTCAGGAAAGTGACGCCCTACGACGGGTATGAACAATACGATTTCGAGATCCCCATCGGCGAACCGGCCGGGTCCGACGGCTTTCCGGCTGCGGGGATCGAAGTAGGTGATAGTTGGAACCGGTACTTCGTGCGTGTCCTGGAGATGGAGCAGTCGGTGCGGATCATCCGGCAAGCGCTGGATCGTCTGCCCGAGGGCGATTTCAGGGCCAAGAAAGTCACCAATGTGAAGCTGCCGGACGACGAGGTCTACGTGGAGATTGAGAACCCGCGCGGTCAGCTCGGTTTCTACGTTCGCGGAGACGGTTCGGCGATTCCGTATCGGGTCAAATCGCGTGGCCCGAGTTTCTGTAACCTGTCCATCACTACCCACGTTTGCAGGAACTGCCTGCTGGCGGATATCCCGGCCATCATTGGCAGCATCGATGTGGTCATGGGAGAGGTGGATCGGTAGGAGGAGACGCGGAACGAGGCGCGGTCATCAGCGGTCGGTGGGACTTTTCCAGCGAGAGATGGTTTTGACAGCGGGGTACCCCTCGCTAAGATTCCCTCTTTCGTCGAAAAGCCGATACGCGGATGCCGTTGTCGGCTGAGAGGAGTCCATCTGTGTCGCAGTTTTCCGTTCCCTGGAAGCCGAGAAGCGAGGTCAGGTACGGATTCCTCTCGCGCGTCATTATCGCGATCGCTGCAGCGATCTACGCGATCTTCAAACCGGTCGTGAGCCGCTTTCCGGGCCTCGTCGCGTGGGCCGTTCTGATCCTCTCATGCCTTCTTGTCTGGGCTCACGCCGTCATTTTTGACTATGTGGACGAGACCATCCTGCGGGCGGCCGCGGACCAGGATATTACGCGACCGGTGATCCAGTTCGGCAGCCCATCGACATGGGGCTACGCGCCATCCACGATCGAGCCGCTCCTCGCGGGGGCGGGAATGGGCTCAGGGTTTGCCAGCCTCTGCAAGTATGCCCTCTGGCCGCTCCAGTTCATCATTGTCCGTGATCTGATCATCCTTGCAGCGCTCTTCGCGCTGTTCGGCTTGGTTCCAGCCTACGCCATCTGGTGGGAGCGGAAAGTGGCCGGGCGGATTCAATCCCGTACAGGTCCGATGCGCGTCGGCGGATGGCATGGATGGGCACAGTCCCTCGCGGACGGCCTCAAGTTGGTGCTGAAGGAGGATCTCGTCCCGGATGAGGCCGACAAGCCCCTGTTCCGAGTCGCCCCTTACTTGGCACTGATTCCTGCGGCGCTCGCCTTTGTGGCGCTGCCGTTCGGCGTTGGGTGGGTGTTCCGCGAACTGGACGTGGCTTTGGTTTTCATCCTGGCCATGCTCGGGATCGAGGTCGTCGGCGTGATCGTGGGCGGCTGGGCCTCGAACAACAAATGGAGCGTGTACGGGGCGATGCGTGAGGCCTGCCAGATGGTGGCCTACGAGATTCCCATGGGCATGGCCCTGCTGGTGCCGATTGTGTGCGCCGGCACTTTGAGCCTCAGAGAGATCGGCGAGATGCAATCGGGCGGCTGGTTTAGCTGGCTGGCCTTCTCCAATCCATTTGCGTTCATCGCGTTCGTCTCCTATGTGATCGCTTCTCTGGCGAGCGTGAAGCGAGCACCTTTCGATCTTCCGGAATCGGAGAGCGAGCTGGTGGCGGGCTTCCACACGGAATACTCCGGATACCGGTGGGGCATCTTCTTCCTGGCCGAGTATGCGGCCATGTTCGTCGTTGGTGCCCTGGCGTCCGTGTTGTTCCTCGGTGGTTGGAACTCGCCATTGCCCAGCAGTTGGGCGGCCTCCTGGGGGGACGGATGGATCGCCAGGATAGCGGAAGGCATCCTGTTCGGCGGGCCGCTCTGGTTCATCGCAAAAGCGTTCGGCTTTGTCTATCTGCAGATGTGGCTGAGGTGGACCCTGCCGCGAATCCGTATCGATCAGGTTCTTTATGCTTGCGTGCAGGTTCTTTTGCCTCTGACGATGCTGCTGTTGATCGGCACGGCCCTTTGGGTATGGGCGCTGGAGTCGAGCGGGTTTGCCGTTTTTTCCAGCATTGTCAGTGTGATCCTGGGTCTGATCGGACTCGTTTTTGCCTTCGGTTTCCTGGGGATCGCGGGATACGGCTTCTATAACCAGCGCCGGCTGGTTGGGAGACTCAACACCGACTTGCTGAGCGGTTCGTAGAGAGCGTTATGGTCTTACGGCTTCACAAGCTGACGATTCCGAGTCTGGTTGCTGTCGCAGGCTTACTGCTTACGGCGGCCCCTGCTCTGGCGTTGAGCGCGGGCGGTGAGGCGAGTCCGACTGAGGCCACCAAGGTTGCCGCCCCGGGAAGTCTGTTCGACGCGATCATGTTTTACGTGGTCGCGCTCGTCACCGTGGTTTCGGCCCTCGGTGTGTGCATCAGCAAGAATGTCGTACGGATGGCCGTGTGGCTGTTCTGCACTTTGGGCTGCGTCGGGCTTTTGTACTTCCTTTTGGCTGCGACGTTTGTGGGCGCGATCCAGTTCATCGTCTACGTCGGCGGCACGTTGGTCCTCCTGATCTTCGGCGTGATGCTTACCAGCAAGTCGCCCTGGGCTCGATACGAAACGCATCCGGTGGAACTTAGTGCGGCCCTCGTTGTGTGCGTCGGCCTGTTCTCCACCTTGTGCCTTGTTTTTTCGAGCATGCGCTGGCCGGTCGTCCAGTGGGAGACGGAAGGGACGGCGGTGCGAGACATCGGCGTCGCCTTGCTGACCAGGTACCTCGTACCGTTCGAGGCGGCGGCCGTTCTGCTGTTCATCGTCATGGTTGGAGCCGCCCACCTGGCGCGGCAGGAGAAGAAGTAGGCTATATGTTGACCATCGGACTGACCCATTACCTCGTCGTCGGAGCGGCGCTCCTGAGCTGCGGCATCTACGTCATGTCGACGAAACGGAACGCGATCGGCATTCTGATCGGGGTGGAGCTGGTGCTCAACAGTGCGGCGGTCAACTTCGTGGCGTTCGATCGCTTTCTGGTTCAAACCACTCTGGACGGTCAGATTGCCACGTTGTTCGTCATCGTTCTGGCGGCTGCAGAGGCGGCCATCGCCGTGGCGATCTGCGTGAACCTGTACAAGAACCTCACGTCTGTCGACGTGGATCAGGCGTCGAGGTTGCAGGGGTAGGAGAAGGCAACGAGGCAAGAAGGCAACGAGGCAACGAGGCACAATG
>CP070718.1:3042519-3046876 GCA_020350565.1 Phycisphaerales bacterium | reverse complement strand
GGTGGCCGAGCCGCCGGATGCGCGCAGCAGGCCCATCAGAATGCGAAGGGTCGTCGTCTTGCCAGCTCCGTTGGGGCCGAGGAATCCGTAGAGCGAACCAGCGGGCACGCGCAGGTCAATGCCGCGCAGCGCTTCGTGCGCGCCGTAGCTTTTGCTCAAACTGCATGTCACAAGGGCATGCATAGGGGGATCATAATGGCATCGGTTACCCACTTCATGGGGTGGCCATCGCAATCCTGAAAAGCTCAACCGCACGATAGGTTCTCCCAGAGTTCCAACGCCGAAGCCAATTACAAAGACACGCAAGACCAGCTCGTCATGCCGCGCAGCATCGCTGCGGTCAGCATCACCTTCAGGTGTTCAGCTTCGTTACCTTGCGCATGATTTCAACCATGGTCTTGGTAGGCACAAATCCTTTTATTTCCCCTATTTGACTGGGTCGGAGCGTGACCAGCCAGTTGCACACCGCGGCACTTCGTTTTGCGAGTTGAGTGGCCTGATGGCGTCTTGGATGCCAGGGCAACTCGATATGTGTGTCCGGCGGTGGATCGGGAAACGTCGCCGTGATTGCCGCGCCGACGATGGGGGCATCAAGGATGATCTCATTCGTTGCGGTGATGATGACAAGTGGGCGGGTCTTTGGGGCACCCGTCGGATCAGGAACCGTTGCCCATACAATCGAACCTTGTTGCAGCTTCTTGCCCGATGTATCCGCCGAGTCACTCATTGCTCGTCTGGAACGGGTCAGACGTATCGTGCCACCAGGATTGCGGCGGCTGATTGTCCGGGCGGGCCGCCCATCTCAACAGGGTGACGTTTTCCGGCGTCGCTTTGGCCAGCGTGCGGCTCGTCGAGTCGACAGACCTGTTGTAGTGGACCTCGACCGGCACCCAGGCGAAGCCGGAAGACTCCATCGCGGGTGTGCGCCCCTGATCACCTTGGAAAACACTGGCTCTATCCATGGGCGTTCTCCTTTCGCGAAACGTCCTGCCGAGGCATCACGAAGAAGGGACGTTGCTGAATGATCTCGCCGTCCACCTTCACCATCACCCAGTATTTTCCAGGTTCGGCAAACTGGAGCTTGTCGAGAGTGACGTTGATGTCGTGGATGGCCAGGGGATCGTGGATAGTAATGGGCCCGCGGATCCTTGCGACCTCCACGCCGGAGCGCTCGTGCTCGATGGATAATGACAAGTCGTATTCGCCTTGGCCGTCGGTGAGGGAAAACAGCACCACAACCCTGCCGTGTTTGCAGGGAAAACTTTCTGCATTGATGCGATTGAAGGTACCGACCACGACAAGCTTCTTGGTGATCTCGTCGCGGTATACGTCGTCACAGATAAGGATCGAGATGCAGGTCGGCTTTCTCGGATTGCCTGCCATAGGAGAACAAGCCCCAAACGCCGCAGTGTGCCGCTCTCGCTTCCGATAAGCCAGATATCGCACACGAGGTTGCCTCTTATTATACACGCTTTCAAAAGGGAGGCCAAACGCAGTTATTGTCGATCCGGCAACGCCTCGGAGCACTGCATGGCCAATTTGTACGGGCACAACCCGCCGTCCGGCTCGAACAGCCGACCGGCAGCTATCTGGTCGACGGCACGGGGCCGGCGAGGGTTTGGTAGTGTTGCAGGGCGGAGGTATCGCCGCTGGTGATGAGGGTGATGTCGCGCTGGATGGTGGGGAAGCCGGTTTCGATGAAGCGGCGGGCGACGAGGCGTTTGCGCTCGCTGGCGGTGGCCTGCTGAAGGAACAGGTGGCCGATGAGGACCGCAACCGCGGCGTCGACAAGCCTGCGGCCGTGAAGGTCCATGTACTCCACGCCCCTCTCCTTGATGAACTTGATGGCGCTCAGGATCAGCTCTTTGCCTTCGGTCAGCTTGGCTTTCAAGGCGTTGAGCTGGTTGTCGAGGTATTCATGCTCCTCAAACTTGTTGACGTAGGATTCGAAGGCGCCGCCGCACACGCCGCGCACGGCCGCGACGATCTGCATCTGCGTCGTGCCCTCGTAGATGTTGGTGATGCGGGCGTCGCGCAGGTACCGCTCGACGGGATAATCGGTCATGTAACCCGAGCCGCCGAGGACCTGGAGGGCGTCATTGGCCACGCGGATGCTCATCTCCGCCGCGACGTATTTGCTCAACGGGGTGAGCATGCCGTTTAAGCGCTTGTATACACGGGCTTCGCCCTTCCGTTTCTTGAGCTCTTCCTTGTCGGCGGGCGGGTTTTCCTCGAGCACGCGGAGGTTGTTGTTCTCCAGGTCGCAGATGCGGGACGTTTCGTAGACCAGCGTGCGGGCGGCCTCAACGGCGATCTTCATTTCCGTGACCATCTCGGCCACGGCGGGCAACTGCTCGATGGGCACGCCGAACTGCTTGCGCGTATGGGCGTAGCGGCGGGCCTCGTTGTAAGCGGCTTCGGCGACGCCCAGGGCCTGAGCGGCCACGCCGAGGCGAGCCCCGTTCATCAGGGCCATGACGTAGCGAATCAGACCGAGTTGCCGCTCGCCGATGAGCTTGGCCGGCGTATCGTCATAGACCAGCTCGCAGGTCGGCGAGCCGTGAATACCGAGCTTCTCCTCCAGGTGTCGGACTTTCAGCCGTGGCCCGCGTTCCGCCAGGAACAGGCTCAGGCCGCGCCCGTCCTTGATGTCCGGCTCGCTGCGGGCGAGTGTCAGGACGACGTCACCACAGCCGTTGGTGATAAAGCGCTTGACCCCGGTGAGGCGCCACTGCCCATCGTCGTCCTGCCAGGCGCGCAGGCCCACGGCCTGGAGGTCGCTGCCGGCGTCGGGCTCGGTGAGCGCCATGGCGCCGGTCAATTCGCCACGGGCGAAGCGCGGCAGGTACTCGTTCTTGATCTGACGATCCGCGAAGGCGTTGATCGTCTCGGCGATACCTTGCAAGCCGAAGATGTTCATCAACGAGGCGTCGGCCCGGGAAATGATCTCGATGGCCATCGTGTAGATGAGCGTCGGGCAGTTCAGCCCGCCGTATTCCCGTGGCAGGGTAAAGCCCATCAGATCCGCCTGGCAGAGGGCCTTGAGGTTCTCCCGCACTTTCCGCCCAAGGGTGACGCTGCCGTCCTCGTTGAGGGTGTTGCCTTCCCGGTCCACCGTTTCGGCGCGCGGGGCGATGAAGTTGGCGGCCAGATCGCCGGCAATGGTGAGCACCCGGCGGTAGTTGTCGATGGCGTCCTCGACGTCGAGCGGTGCGAACTCGCTGCCGTGCCCGTGGTTACGCGTGAAGCCGTCTTCCTGGACGTCGGCGACGGCGCGAAGGTCCATGTGGTCGAAGAGGAACCGAATGTCCTCGTTGTCGGTGAAGAAGTTTGCCATGGTCGACTCGGCTTCCATGGTCCGCGTGGCGGACTTTTTCGCTGTCAGCGCTGCTCAAGAGCAGTGGCGGACTTTTTCGCTGTCAGCACTGCTCAAGAGCAGTGGCACACCTTAGATGAATGTCGAATGGAGAATGCAGAATTCAGAATGAACGTCCTGCCATGTATCTGCCACCCGAGGCATCTGGTGTCTACTACGCTCTCTCCTTAATGGCCTTGATCATCATGGGGATGACCTTGTTCAAATCGCCGACGATGCCGTAATGGGCGACGGAAAAGATCGGCGCTTCCTCGTCCCAGTTGATCGCGATAATCTTCGCGGATTCCTCCATGCCGGCGCGGTGCTGAACGGCGCCGCTGATCCCGCAGGCGATGTACAGGGCGGGGCGGACCGTGGTGCCGGTCTGGCCCACCTGGTGATCCTTGGCGACGAAGCCGCCGTCGACCGCGGCACGGGAGGCGCCCACCGCGCCGCCGATGGCGCCGGCCAAATCGTGAATGAGCTGGAAGTTCTCCTTGCTGCCGACACCGGCGCCGCCGGCGACGATGGTACGTGCGGCCTTGAGATTGACCTTCCGCTGTTCGCGATGCCGTTCGATCAGCTTGACGGCCAGATCGAAATCATTGAACTCCACCTTTTCCTCGATGATCTCGCCGCTTCGCTTCGGATCGCCCTCGCCCATGCGCATGACGCCCTCGCGGACGGTCGCCATTTGAGGCCAGCGCTCATGGTTGATGATGGTTGCGATGATGTTGCCGCCGAAGGCAGGACGGATCTGAAGGAGCAGATCCTTGTGAACCGTCTTGCTCTTCGAATCGTCGTAGTCGCCGATCTCGAGGTCGGTGCAGTCGGCGGTCAGACCGGCTTTCATCTCGGAGGCGATCCGCGGGGCCAGGTCTCGCCCGATGGGTGTCGCGCCGTAAATGACGATCTGGGGTTTGTGCTTTTGAATCAGGCTGCACATCACACGGGCGTAGGGCGTGGTGCGGTAGTGCTCCAGCCGCGTGTCGTGCACGTAGT
>CP070718.1:3020664-3042419 GCA_020350565.1 Phycisphaerales bacterium | reverse complement strand
CCGACGGCCAACCTCGATTGGGCAAACGCGCAGGAAGTCCTCAAGTGCCTGGTTGACCTGGCCCATCGCGACGGGCGGGCGGTGGTCATGGTCTCGCATGATTCCCGTCTCGAGCCGTTCGCCGATAGAATCGTGGGGCTGCTTGATGGCCGGGTTTGCAGTGATGAAGAGAGGCAACAAGGCAACAAGGCAACGAGGCAACAAGGCGAAGAGGCAGCCAGGCAAAGAGGCAGCGAGGCACCAAGGCAACAAGCCGGAGAGGCGACGAGGCAAGAGGTGGGAGAGGCGCGGCAGGAACGGGGCGACGGATCAATGGCCGGCGGCAGCTCACAATCCGCATTAGGCAATAAGCAATCGGCAATTGGTAATCGACGCCGTGGCGGGCAACTTGTGCTCGTATTGTGCTTTCTCGTTCTCATCGCAGTCGGCGTCGTTGTGGCCGTGCGCTTCCTCAGCCAATTGCAGAGCACCCCGCCACAAACGTTTCACGCACCGACGATGACCGCGGGCGGCGCGCGGGGATACGTGGCCGCCGCACCGGCCGTCGTCGAACCGGCTACGCAACTCGTGGCTCTGCGCGCGGAACGGCAAGGACGCATCAAAGCCATCCTCAAACGCGCGGGCGACCCCATTAAAGCGGGTGAGCCGCTCATCTTGCTGGAGGACGTGACCGCAAAGGCGGCGGTGGAACAGCGTCGAGCGGACCTGTCACTGGCCGAAGCCGATCTGCAAAAGCTTCTTGCCTGGGATCGTCCGGAGGTTCGCAAGAAGGCGGAGGCCGGTGTCGAGCGCGCCCAGGCAAGACTCGACCGCGCTACGAGGGAACTCAATCGTGTCCAGCGGCTCTATGAGCAGAATTCCTCGTCAGATACCGAACTGAACATAGCGGTTGAGGAGAAACGTCTCGCGGAAGCCGCCTTGAAGGAGGCTCAGCAGGTGCTCGCGATGTCTGAGGCCGGTCCGATTCCGGAAGAAGTGGCCGTCGCACGGGCGAAGGTCGACCAGGCCCGGGCAGCCCTGCATGCCGCAGAGACGGAGCTTTCCTTGCGAACCATCGTCGCCCCGCTCGATGGTCACGTGATCTATCGTCATCTGGAGCCCGGGGAGGTCGTCGATCCCGAAGTGCCCGTACCCATCCTCAGCATCGGTAACCTGCTCGACATCCGGCTTCGCGCCGAGGTTGACGAGGCTGATATCGGCAAGGTCAAACTGGGGCAGACTGCGATAGCCACGGCGGAAGCCCTGCCGGACCGCGAATTCAGAGGGCGCGTTGTGCACCTGGAGCCGGTCATGGGCCGCAAGAGCATCCGCACCGAGCGAGCGGCCGAGCTTCAGGACGTGAACGTGCGCGAGGTGCTGATCGAGCTTGAGCCCGGCAGTGCTGACCTGCCTATCGATCTGCAGATGACCGTCCGCTTCCTGCCTCTGCCAGCGGAAAACGCCCTAGGTGTCCGTTGAAAAAGGGGACAGGCACCTCGATGAGCGGCGTTTTCAGTGGCGTGAATGAGCTTGCACTCGGAGCCAGTCCCCTTTTTCAACGGACTGCTAGGCCGCTGACGAGCCGTCCGTTGAGGACCGCGCAGCGTCATCCAGAGCGTGTCAAGGCCTTACCTACTGGCAACGCCGGTGATTGAACGGTAGAATGGACCGGAGGTAGACAGGCCGGCAATGGGGGGCAACGAGTCCCAAACACAGCCTGCGAGCTGTTTGTTGTTCGGTCCGGCAGCACTGAACGCGCTGCGGTTGGTGGTGCACAAGTCTTCCCTGCTCTGACTCCGCAAGTGTGCTTCTCATCCCACATTCGCGGGGCGTGGTGGGCCGTCGCATGCACTTCGGTGTGATCATTGCGGTCGTTGTCGGGGTGGTGATCCTGCTCGGGATCAGCGGATGGTGGCGTATTGCGTTACGGCCCTTCGGGATCCCCGTTCGCACGATGACTGTGGAGCGGCTGAAGCTCGCGATCTCCAATTCCGACGACATCCGTCGGATCAACACGCTGCTGGGGAGTTTCAGCGGCGGCTTCAACGCCATGATCAGCAGCGCTTCAATCGGAGGGGCCCGGCGCTACTGCGACTCTCTGCCCTCGCTTTTTCAGCCCTTTGCCCAGGAAGGTCATGCGATGGGCTTCGTGCTGCGCAGACCTCTTGGCCATTCGCCGCGGCGGTTTGAAGAGGAGGTCGTCGGGCGCAGGCCCGGCTTCCGGTACCTGCATTATGTGGGGGTGGGCTTCTGGGCCGGCATGCGAAACCACAGCGCGGAGAGGCTTGCCGCTGTGGTTCGACGGTTGGATCCGTTTTACGGCTTCCTGTGTTACGACGGCTACGGGTTCAAGCAGGCGTTCTTCGATTACCGCGAGCAACTCATCGAGGGGCGTGAGCCCGATTTGGCGCCGCTGGATGCGTTTACGGGCTATGCGCGTAACGCTGCTTACCAGGGTGTGGGGCGGGCGTTTTGGTTCCTGTTCATGGATCGGATCGACGAATTGGTCGATCATGCTGACAGACTGCATCCGTTTGCGGTGGAGGTCGGTGCGGGTTTGGGGCTGGCTTCGGTGTTCACGCATCCGGATCGCCTCGAGGTAGCGATCGAGGTGGGCCGGCAGGTGCCCGAAACGTGGCACGATCATTTTCATTTGGGCATGTGCTTCGGTCTCAAGGCCCGCTCCATCTGCGATCCCAAAGCATTCGAGCGGTACATAGGGCGACTCGATCCAGGTGTCAGAGATGCGGCACTGGCGTCGGTGCGGGAATGCGATCGGGTCGAGCTGGAGGTTCGTTCTGAGGGGGGAGAAGATCAGTACCGCCGCTGGCGTGAGCGGGTGGCCGCGTGGATGGCGGACCACGTGGAATACCCGCTGGCCGGGTTGAAGCACGCCGAAACGGGGGCGGCCGAGGTCCGGGCTGCGGCGTCGTGAGGGAGGATCAGCGTTATGACTGATTTCGAGTCGGCCAAGACGGAGATTCTGGAATGGCTCGCCGAGACCATTCAGGTTCCGGTCGATCAGATTGACTGTTCCATGCCGTTTACCGAGATCGGGCTTGACTCTCTGGACGCGGTGCACATGATCGCCACAATCGAATCGATCATTCAGCAGGAATTGCCCGAAGACGTGATGCAAACCGTCACCTGCCTGGATGACATGTTCGACATGATGAAGGAGAAGCTCGCGGCGGCCTGACGTCGTTTCGTCTGACGGCGTGTGTTGTCTGCCAGCGGCGCTCTGACTCGGCAAGCTGGTTCCATGCCGCAAACCGACCTCGATCAAGTCGTCATCACCGGAATGGGCGTCGTTTCGCCGATCGGCTGCAGCGAGGATCGCTTCTGGGAATCCCTGACGACGGGACGATCCGGCGCCGCGAAGATCGATTGTCTTGACACGTCTGATCTCCCTCGCGATACGGCCTGTCCGATTCGAGAACCCATTGACATCGGCGTAAGCCTTCATCGGGCATCGCAACTCACGGTGGCCGCTTCGCGCCAGGCCGTCTCGTCTGCCGGTTTGCGGGTCGAGGATGTCGATGCGAACCGCCTGGCGGTCATCGTCGGCACGACGATGGGTGAGACCGATCCCATCGAGCACCGTTTGGATGATCCCGATGAGCGATGGCTGAATCCCGAGCATGCACGAATCATCGCTCAGGGCAAGCCCGGCTCCATCGCTGCAAACGTCCGTGACGACCTGCAGGCGGTCGGCCCGGCAGTTGACATCTACGGCGCGTGTGCGGCGGGGAATCTTGCGCTGACCAAGGCTCGTAACGATCTGCTGAGCGGTCGCTGCGATGTCGCCCTGGCCGGCGGCTCGGACGGCTTCAGCACACTGGCGTTCATCGGTTTCATGCGATTGCGCATCATGTCGTCCGGTGTATGCAAGCCGTTTGATGAGGAGCGTGACGGTTTGCTCGTGGGCGAAGGGAGTGCGATGTTCGTTCTGGAGCGGGAGTCGAGCGCCCGCGCCCGGGGCGTGCGGATACGAGCTCGGGTGGTCGGCTGTTCGATCACCTGCGAGGACTATCATCCTACGCGCCCCGACCCGAATGGTGACGGATTGACCCGCGCCACCCAGGAGGCGCTGCGGCAATCGGGGCTGTCTCCGGATGATATCGAATATGTTTGCGCTCACGGCACGGGCACGCCGCAAAACGACGCGATCGAAGTGGCCGTCATGCAGCGATGCTTCCCGCGTGGCGTTGCATTCAGCTCGATCAAGGCTCTTACCGGGCACACCATGGGCGCGGCCGCGGCCATGGAGGCGGCCTGTTGCGTGCTGAGCCTGGAGCGTCAAACGTTGATCCCCACCTGGCACCTTAGTAAGGTACTTCAGCCGTGCGAATTGGACGCCATCAAGGATGAGCCGAGGGAGGCCCGCGTCCGATACGCGGTCAACAACTCCGCCGGGTTCGGCGGGTACAACAGCAGCGTCGTGCTGGCCATGGCTTGATGCGGGCCTCAGGGGAGAGTCACCGCCCAGGGGGCAGAGGCCGCAGAGTTGCGGATAGCGATTTGAGTCACTCCGCGGGAGGGCCGGTCTGGAATTTTCAGGGGCATGGGTGACGATCAAGCCTCGATGAACGAGCCGAAATAAAGAATGCGCATAAAGACGTTCTCTACTGTTTCTCTGCGTTTTCGGCGTGCTCTGCGGTGATTATCTTTTGCGGAGGAAGTGCTGAAGGAGCAGTAGGCCCGGGTGAGAAGCATGAGCGACAAAGGCGATGACATGCATCACGTGGTGGTGACAGGCTTGGGGCCGGTGACGTCCGTCGGCATAGGCAATGAGGCGTTCTGGGCATCGCTGGCGGCCGGGCGGTGCAACGTGGTCCGCCGGACGTTGCTGGTCGACGTCGGCACGCCGGCCGATATGCCCATCGCGTCGATGCCGGGTCTCTCGGAGGTTCCCGGATTCGAATCCCACATCAAGTTCCTCGCTTCCCAGGGCTGCGAGAATTATCGTGATCTCGGCTACACGTTGTTCGCCATTGACCTCGCCTTGAGAGATGCGGGGATTCAATACGAGCAGGGTCAGAACCGCATGGGCGTGGTTCAGGCCTTTGAGGCGCCGGGGATGGAGCGGACCGTCGCCCAGATGTTGCACATGTTGGCCGCCCCGATGCCGGCGGATAGCCCGCCGCAGGTGTACGGTTTGTTCGCACCGCTCTTTTACAACATGCAGCCGTTCATGTACGTGCACATGGTGGGCAAGGCGTTAGGGCTGCACGGGTTCTCCACCAGCGTGCACAATGCCTGCGCTTCCGGTGCCTTTGCCCTCGAGATCGCGGCGCAGCATATCCGCAGCGGGCAGGCGGACGTGATGATCGTGGTGGGCGGAGAGGCCTTCGATACGGCCGTTCGCTTGGAGTGGTTCCGCAGGCTGGAATTATATTCTCTGAATGGATCGATGAGGCCGTTCGACTCCGAGCCGTCGGGTTTCTACGTCGGCGAAGGCGCAGCTGCGATCGTTCTGGAATCCGCCGAGCACGCGGCCGCACGAGGCGCGCAGCCGATCGCCTCCTATCTGGGCGGGGCATTCGCCCATCAGGGCTGGAAGCAGTCCATTCCCGACATCAAGGCGTCCCGGTTGCGTGGGGTGATCGTCGAAGCGTTGAAGATTGCCGGTGTGGGGGCCGACACGATTGACTTGATTGTGCCGCACGGTGCATCAACGATGTTGTCCGATGCGTACGAGGCCACCTGCCTGGCCCAGGCACTCGCCCAGAAGCATGCCGACGCCGTCGCGACCGTGTTCAAACCTTATGTCGGCCACATGCTTGCCTCCAGCACGCTCATTGAAGTTCTGTGCGCCCTGCTGGCCGTGAGGCATCAGGCGGTTCCGCCGACCCTCAACACGCGCCCCGACCACACGCCGCTGGCCGTACCGCTCGTTACTCATTTCACCCAGCGCCACGTGGACACCGTCCTCAAACTCTCCACCGGCTTCACCGGTCATGACGCGGCGCTGGTGTTCCGCAGAGAATAGCGCTCAGGAGTGTACATTCGATGTCACGCTGATGCTGTGGCGGTTGCCGGCAAACGGTGCCCGCGGGCTCCTCCTATTGCCACCGTAAGGTGATCGTGATGATGCTCTCCGGTGTGCACTCATGGTGGACGAGGTCGTTGGCGTAATCCATGTCAAATTCGTTGTTGCGGTACTCGTATTCCAGTTGGCTCACCTGTGCGCAGGCCTGCGTGCCGGAGAGCTGGAACATGAGCGCGTCCTCGATGCCACTGTCGGGCACACGTGGGATCTTGGTGCCGGTGATGCGGGTGGTCGTCGGGCGTCCACCGTCCTCGTCGTCGGAGATGGTGCTCGTTGCCGTGAAGCTCACGGTGTCCGTCTGGGGATCGATGGTGATTTTCATGTACCCTTCCGCGTAATAGGCCACTTGAAAGACGCCGGTCCACCAGGCCTCGAATTCATTGTTCGAAAAGATCGTCAGGACGTCCACCGGCGAATCGGGGGACGAGGTGTCCCAACTGAACGAATCATCGTCATAGGAAACGGTGTCCCCTTCGGTGTCCTCATAACGGCAGGCCAGATGACGAAACGTGATTGTGCCCCGGTTGAAGGACTGCTGCGTGAACGTGACGCAATCATAAGCGGTGTATTTGAAGACGTCGTCCTGCCCTTTCTTCCAATCGGTGACCCATCCGAGGGCGGAAACGATGTCCAGAAAATTGCTCACAATCAGCGAGACGATGTTTGCCCCGGGAACAAACTCGACGCCGCAGAGTGCCACGGAGCTTACAAGCTCTTTGGCGGCTTTCTCCGAGAACGCGATCGCCTGCTCGGGCTCGAAGGAGAGCAGGCCGATAATCGCGGTCTCGCCCACATTGATGAATAGTCCGCTCAGCACCGCTTCGATACACTCCGACGGCAGTACGCCCAGCATGCTCTTCAGCCCTTCCAGAATGAAATGCGCCAGATCGAGGGTGTTGATTCGCTGGAACAGTTCCCTGTCGTGTGCGAGCGCTTCTGCCGCTTTGGCCTTCAAAAGCGCGAGCTCAAGCTGAATCTCTTCCCGGGACAGTGGTGGCCGGATCTCCGGATCGCTGAGAATGACTCTCCGCATCCAGTCGGGGAGGATCTGGAGCAGTGTTTCGGGATCTTTGCCGTCCCAGATGGCGGAGGTGGCCCGAAAGA
The DNA here is from genome assembly GCA_020350565.1 of Phycisphaerales bacterium. Classification (GTDB taxonomy): domain Bacteria; phylum Planctomycetota; class Phycisphaerae; order UBA1845; family UBA1845. The sequence continues at coordinate 3,035,284 of CP070718.1, read as the reverse complement.
CGGCTCCGAACATTTCCACGTTCGATCCGTTGACGTCCTTGCTGGGGTGTTCGCTGATCCGTCCTTGGCTGAACTGGTTGTACAGGGAGATCAGGTCGGTCGCGACAGCGGCGTCGCTGCGTGGTGGCAGAAGATACGGACCTTCTCCTGAGGAGGTTTTGACGGCCATCCATCGCTTTGTCATGTTCGTGACTCTGCAGCGGTCCTGCTCATAAGCGTAGACTTTTGCGCCACAGAACAGGTTGACGTTTTGCTGGACAGGGATCGGCTCTCCGCTGCAACTCCTTGCCGAGAGTGCAAGCCGGTTCAACACCGGCAGGGCTTGTTCATAAAACCGGACCTTGGACTCCGTGTCCTTGGAGAGCCCATCGATGAAATAGCCGACGGCGCGGCGCGAGTTGTACATGGACGGCTCCTCGTCGCCGAGGGCGGGGTGATACAGATAGACCTCGTCGTTAGCCGACACTCCGACGAGCGCATTTACGGAGACCTCGACCTGGTCGGTGTATTCCTTACCCCGGTACAGCAGCTTTCCTTCGGGTCCCGCGATCTGCTCGACGGACAGCAGAACGGTTTCCTCCTGCTGATCCAATTGCGGTAATCCTCCGCAGCCGGTGAGTTGCACCATCAGCAAGGCCGCCGGGAACAACATGACGAGCTTCCTGCCGAGACGTTCGGAGTATCCGATTGGACCTTCGTTTGGCTGTGCTGCGTCGGACGTGGTCAGCATGAGGTTTTCCTCCGTTTCGGCCCGTAGCGTGCGGCTTAACCGCCGCAGTCCAGTGGACGCGTACCCATTATAGCATCGTTGCCTGCGGGATGCAGCGCAGGTGGAGGGTGTTTCACGCACAACACGAACATCATGGTCTTCTTGGGAGGTGAGCGGAATTGTCAGCGTGCAGGTGAGCCTACGGCTCGTCGGCTTCTTCCCATCGTTTTTTCAGTGCATCGAAGACGCGCCGGTCGCCGCCTACCTCAGGGGAAACAGGGAAACTCGCGCCGGTGCCGTCTTTGAGGGTGAGGAGGATGTAACTGTCCTGCATCCAGTCGTTGGAGAACTCGCCTTCCACGTCTTCGATCTCATCATAAGGGACGAGGATGGCCGGCTCATCGAATGTTCGGGAGTAGATGACCACGCGGCGGTCGGTCAGGAGGTAGAATCCGTCCTCGATGTTGAACATGGCGTCGGAATAGAAGTAGTCGATCTGCTCGTCGGGATCGAGGATGCCGAGCGACCGGATCTGCTCCACGTATCGCTTTGGAACCTGCCGACCGCCCAGCACCTTTGTGTCGGGCGACTGGATGATCACTAAGACACACGTGCCCAACATAGCCGCCATGATCAGGCCGACAACTATTCCTCCGATGACCAGCCATTTGACGATGCCCGAGGACTGGGATGTTGCGGTGCCTGGCTGACCGGCTCCGGGGTTAGCTGTCCGTTGAAAAAGGGGACAGGCACCTCGCCGGACGGCATTTTCATATGCGTGAGAGGGCTTGCGCTCGGAGCCGGTCCCCTTTTTCAACGGGCTGTCGGGCCATTGCGGGGAAGGGTACGTGCTCATGACTTTAAGCCCCTCTCCTGGAAGTCGTTCTTAAAAGTCCACCTTGTGATCGGGTACGAGCCGGTTCCCCTCACGCGGTGGGTTCCATCGACAGATCAAGCCGCGTCTGCCGGCCGCTGTCGTCCGTTGCGAATACGGAGGCCGACAGACTCCCATCGCCCGGTAGCTGGTCAGTGGCATAGAACGTTCGGGTTGAAGGCCGGCTTTCCTTCTCACCACATGCGAAGGGCACCCGTTCGCCTGAGGCCGCACCGATGGCGGCGGCTACGGCGGCGGCACCCTCAGCGCCAAAGCATCGGCCAATCCAGTCGCGGATGCAGATGGCTCCTTCTCGGCGAAAACCGGCGGTAGAAATGACTTTCTCGGCCGGGTCCACCGGGGCGTCGTTGATTCCGGTCGACTGCACGGCCCTGTCCATCACGGCTAACGGAGGAGCACCGCGTTCGGCCGCGTGAGCGATTCGCTCGAGAACAAAAAGGCACGCTGCCTCGCCTACCAGTGCGTCATCACCAGCAAAGCTCTCCGTGACGGCCTGGGAGAGCACATCGACGCCGCCGGCGAGCACGAAATCCACCGTTCCCTGTGACAGGAGCTCGGCACCTTCCACGATGGCATCGAGGCTCGAAGCCGGGCCGCCGGCAATCGTCAGGTTCGGCCCCCGCATATGAAACCCGCGTGCAATGGCGCCTGAAATGTAGTTGCCGACTGTCTGGGGGAAGTGGATTGGACTGACGAAGCGGGCGGATTGTCTGCGCACCTCGTTGGCGAAATCGATCATTCCCAACTGGCCGGCCAACTCGCAGCCCAGGATGAAACCCACGCGGACCGGGTCGAGCGAGGCGATCTGAATCCCGGCTTGTCGGCACGCGTGTTCCATGGCTATGGCCGTGATCCAGCAGCCCTTGTCCCGTTTGAGCTCGTTGGGCAAATGCGGAACGTGCTCGCGCCATTGCTCCGGCACGGGCCAGAAGGGCCGATCACCGCGCTGGGGCCTCTCCATGTCAGGGGCGGCTTGCAGGACTTCCCTGATGGTGCCGTGGGCGAAGGGCGTCACCCAGCCGCAACCGGTGAAGGCGATTCTCTGCCTGTCACTTTGGCTCATGTTGAGTCGTCCTTTCGACTCTACCCTTGCCGGCTGATGCTCCGCAAAGCTTCTATGGATAAGGCGATCGCCAATTCATTTGTCAGCGGGCACTTCCTTACGACTCAAGCGTTGCCCTGCACTGCCGAGCATTCGTTCCGAACTTCGGGGGATCGCGTTGAAAGTCGCCGAGGCACAGGACAAAGCGCCACTTGGCGGTTTGCTCGCGGTCGGTTCCCCCGGCATAGCCAGCTTACCCAGATGCACAGCGGATTTGGTGTTTTTTGCTGGCCTTTGGTCCAAGCTGCATCTATGCTGCCGCGCATTACGAGGGTGTGCAAGTTCCATCAGCCATATCAGGAGATTCTGCGATGAAACAGCGTGCGATGATGTGCTACTGTGGCCTGGTGACGGTAATCGTATTTGCGGCCGGGTGTTCAGCTCCCACCATTAATTTTGCGGATATCCAGCGGCCGGATCGCCCGTCTGAGCTGGATCATTTCAACGTGTTCGTCGGCTCCTGGGTGTGGGAGGCGGAGTTACTGAACGCCGAGGGAGAGGCGCGCAACTGGAATGGCACTGCGGAGTGGAGGTGGGTTCTGGACGATCGCTGCTTGCATGGTCAGCTTTCGGCCAAGAGTACCGAGGTCCAGTACGATGCGGCCGGCATCTGGACCTTCCATCCCAGAAAGAAGCGGTACGTATGGACCATGTACAACAACTGGGGCTATCCCCAGCACGGTAAGGCCAAGTACGACGCCGATACCAAGACCTGGAAGATGACTTACAGGAGCACGGGCCTGGATGGCGGAAGGAGCTACGGTCTGCATGAACTGCAGATCGTCAGCGACGACGAACTGAAATGGCACAACGAGGAATGGGCGGACGCACTGCACATGTTCAAGAAGTTCGACATGCAGGGCGTCTTCAAACGAAAGCGATAGCGGCGCGTCGGACACAGGGGCTCAAGGTGAGGTTGAATTTGCCCTCGGCGCGTTGTTACGATACGCGGTCCTATGAGGCGTGATGCTCGGCATCCCCGGCTCAGGTGGCGTTCAGGCTGAGATCCGAGCGGGGCCATGTCAAAGAAAAGGCGTAAGAAATCGAAGAAGCTCCCGTCTCAGTCCGTCAAGAAAGGCGGAGTGGGGCGGGAGCGTTCTGCTGCCCGGGAATCTGAGGACGCAGCCGCCCGCTCGCGCCTGCGCAGCAAGAAACCCGTCGTGAAGTTCGTTCTGATTTTCGGTGTCCTCATCCTGCTGTTTTACGCCGTTTTTTATTGGCGCGGTTCGGAAGAGAGGGGCATAGGGCGGTTTTTTCCCTGGTACCTGACTCGTTATGCGGAAGCGTCCGCCGGCGTGCTGAACTGGCTGGGGCAGGGTGTCGAGGTGCACGGCCGGACGATTCGGTCGAAGACCTTCCATGCCGAGATCGTGCGCGGTTGCGATGCGATGGAGGCAACGGCCCTGTTCGTTGCGGGCGTACTGGCGTTCCCTGCGGCATGGCGCAGAAAGATACCGGGCATTATCTTTGGTGTATCGCTGTTGGCGGTTCTGAACCTGGTACGCATCGTTACGTTGTTCCTGGTGGGCCAGTACTATCGCGACCTGTTTCACATGATGCACATCGAGGTGTGGCAGGTGATCTTCATCCTGTTGACCATCTCATTGTGGTTCCTGTGGGCGTGGTGGGCCACAGGAGCCCGAGGGCCCGTAGCCGATGAGCAGTCCGCCTAAACGGATCGCCGGTTTCTTTGTCACGTTCCTGGTGGTTTATGCCCTGCTGGCGATTCCCTGGCCGCCGGTCCGATCGGGATATCGAGCCTTTTACTGCTGGTTGGGGAACCTCACGTTCGGCTCACTCGGGGAAACGGGGTCGGTGCGGTTTGCGCCTTGGGGGGAGCGCCACCAAGCCTATGACGTCAAGCTCGTACTATCGAATGCCCGATCGCCCGGTGATCTGGGTGAGATGCACAACAACAGCATCAACATCGGCTACTATCCGACTGTCATCATCGTGGCACTCGTTGTGGCAACGCCGGTTTCCTGGCGATGGCGGCGGCTGCGGGCGCTTCTTTGGTGTCTTTTGTGGGTACACGTGTTCGTGCTTTTCCGGATGGCGATCCCGATCATCCGGGAGTTGAGCAAGCCGACGGTTCTGCAGGTGTTCCACCCGGGGCCGGTGGCACTCCGAATTCTTCTCCAGGCGGACATCGCGTTCGTGAAGGCCCCGGCGAGCTTCTTCGTGATGCCGATTGTCATCTGGATTCTTGTGACCTTCCGCCGCGGGGACTTGCAGTCGTTCCTTTCCGGAGGGCGAGAGCCTCAAGAGGAGAAGGACCGCCTCCCCCGGGAGCCGGGTACGACCGATAACTGAGCAGAGGATGGCATTGGTGCCGTCCGGCTGGGGATCGAAGTGGGGCCCGAGCCCTATCGGGCTCAGAAGGGCACCCGTCTCCGCCGACAGCCCAAGCCATAGTGCCTTGTTCGTCTTGAGCCACTAGTCCCCTCTTGCCATTCATCCGAGACTGGAATCGGGCGGTGCGTCAGAGCTCAAAACTATCCGCTTTTCTTGTTGACACGGTGGTTCAAAGTGGATTATGGTGCCGATATATCCCTCTGAGTGGAGGAAAGAGGGGCCATTACGTGCAATGCGGTTTTTCACAGGCCAGCATGATCGAACGCGCGATGCCAAGAATCGCATCCAGATTCCGGCCCAGTTTCGGTCGATCATTGAGGCCGAATCCCCGGAGGGTTCCAACTCCCTATACGTCACGCTCGGTGAACACCGCGGCACGCTATCCATCCTTACCGAACGGCGATTCGAGGAACTGGCCGAACGCATGGAAACCGAGTACATGCCCGGTCCGGAATCTCGCCGGTTCGAGGTCCAGTTCTACGGCCTGGCTTGCGCCGTCGAGATGGACAAGCAAGGACGAATCGTGCTGCCCGATAAGCTTACGAAGAAAGCGAGACTCGGGAAAGATCTTCTGCTGCTGGGACAGAAGAATCGGATTGACCTTTGGAACAAGGCCGACTTTGAACGGTCGCTGGGCATCGATTGGGAAGGTGAGGACTGGCCTGATTGGCAGGGCTTCCTCCGGATGAGACCCACGCGATCGACATCGCCGTCGTCCTGAGATTGCCGGCGGCCGGCGGTGCAAGGTAGTGCCGCGGCGAGTGGAAGCGACCACGGCGCAAAAGGCGAGGCCGGGTGTCCCGGCGAGAAGCGAAGCGTCGGGACAACCGGCCGAGCAGAGCTAGATCATGGGGTGGCGGGCATCAGGGAGGATCCCGTCACAGGTGGCTTGTCGCACGGAGGCGTTCTTTTCAGGTGCCAACAGCGTTGTGGTCTTTGAAGCGAACGGAATCGCCGGTCCACAACGTGCGGGTCATGCGAGGTAGGAGTCCGGTGTGATGGCCAATGTTGGTCAACGCCTGGTTCGCCGAATTCAAGAACGGCTCAGATCGGTGGGACCGTTTGAGGGCGGCGTAACGTTAACACCCGGCCATATGGCAGAGCTTACGGATCGGGTTCGCCATATCCGAGCTTTGGGTGAGCGGTTCGCTGGAGTTCGGCTATCCTCCTATGTCACCGAAGGTTCGGCGACGAGCGCGCGGGCCCGCGTTGGGGGTGTGTGTGTCGCCACGGAGGTGTGACCTCCCCCTGACTTGTTGGGAATTGGCTGCGTGAACCGTGGATGAGCCCTGTTCCCACGTACCTGTGCTGGTGGAGCAGGTCCGCGAATTGCTTGCCGTTCGGCCGGGCGAGGTGGTGGTCGATGCGACGGTGGGGCTGGGTGGTCACGCCGCCGTGCTGGCCGAAGGGCTGGGCGAGCGTGGACTGCTCATCGGTCTGGAGGTCGATCCGGCCAATCTCGAGGTCTGCCGCAGACGACTGGCCGACCTTTCGTGCCGCGTCGAGCTGGTCCAAGAAAACTTTGCAGAGCTGCCGGCCATTCTCGCATCGCTCGGCGTCGAGCAGGTGGACGTTATCTTTGCCGATCTGGGTGTCTGCTCGGCCCAGTTGGAGGACGGCGCGCGGGGGTTCTCGTTCCTTCATGACGGCGCGTTGGACATGAGGATGGATCCGCGGCTGACGACGACGGCCGCCGACCTAGTCAACCGCCTCAAGGAGCGAGAGCTGGCGAACCTGCTGTTTTACAACGCGCAGGAATACTCGAGCCGGCGCATCGCGCGGCGGATCTGTGAAGTGCGTCGCGAGGGCCGAATCACAAGCACCCGGCGTCTTGGAGAGATCGTGGCCTCGGCGCTGGGGGTGGATCCGAAATCGCGCAAGGAGAAGATCCATCCAGCCACCAAGACCTTCCAGGCTCTAAGAATCGCGGTGAACGACGAGATCCGCTGTCTGGAACGCCTGCTGGAATTCGCCCCGGACCTCCTGCGATCGGGCGGGCGGTTCGGCGTGATCTCGTTTCATAGCATCGAGGACAAGCCGGTCAAGCTCGATTTCCGCAAGCGGAAGGGCGAAGGTCTGTATAGGATCGAGACGAAGCGCCCGATCGTTGCCGACGAAGCGGAACGAAAGGCGAACCCGCGGTCACGGAGCGCAAAGCTGCGGGTGGCGGTACGCTTGCCGGAAGGGTGAGCGCGCTTGTCACCCGGGAAGTAGGTCTATCTCACCTTCGCAAAGGAGTGCGAGGATGGCGCAAGAGACGAGGATCGGACTTCTGGTGGGCCTGGCTTTCATCATCTGCTTTGCGGTCGTGCTCGCCAACCGCGGCAAACAGGATCCTCTATCCAACCCGATGCCGTATGGGATGTTCGTCAGCCGGGAGACGGGCAAGGCGGCGCCGACGCAGGCCCCCGCCCCGGGCACCGCGATCGTACCGTCTCAGCCGGCAACAATTGTACCCGCCCCGGATGCTTATCGAGATTCGAGCCCGCACGTTACGCCCGCGACGCGCGTCCATATTCCTGGGGCTGTGCAGAAGGTCACTCCGGCAGAGGTCTCCCCGGCGCGCCTGGTGCAACGAGGCGACTCCTCAACGAGCAGGCTCGCCATGGCCGATGCGCAGGATCCAACGGGAAGCCGCGACTCGTCGATCGGGCGAGAGTCATGGCAAGGACAAGATGAATCCGATCCGGTTTCGGTCCTGCCCTCCGACCGGCCGAGGCTCGAGCTTACGCCGACGGAGCTCGAGCGGGCCCGCCGCCTCGAACAGATGCTGATTGAGAAATCGGCGCGCCAGCAGGAATCAGGCCCCGTCGGTTCAGGCGAAAGGGCCGGAGGTCTTCGACCGGGAGACGGATCTGCGGTCCAGGACGCCCAACAGCCGCCACAACATACGACGCTGATCGCGACGCAGCGGGGTCGTCCGCTGCCGAAGGTGACGGACGACAAGATTGTTCGTTATGTGGTCAGGTCCGGGGACACACTGTCCAAGATCGCGCTGGAAGCTTACGGAACGAAATCCCCGACGGTGGTGGAGGCCATCTTCAAGGCCAACCAAAGGGTGCTTGGAAGCCCGGACGAGCTGAAGGTCGGCGACGAACTGATCCTGCCACCCGTTCCAGGCTTCGGCGACCCGTCGCTGAGCCAGGATCGCGGCCCGCGTCCCTCGGCTGAGCCCGACGCCTCCGAGCAGAGTGGCAAGGAGGATCCCCCGGAAGAACGTTTCCGTTGGTATCAGGTCAAGGAGAAGGATCGGTACGCCAGCATCGCCCGAGAGCAGTTGGGCGATGAACGGCGATGGCGTGAGATTTATGAGCTGAACAAGGACAAGTTCCCCGATGCGAATGTCATTCGTCCCGGTGTCCGGATCAAGCTGCCGGTAGTGGATGCAGCCGATTCAACCGGAGGGGGACGGTGAGTTTCCGACGGGCCTGTCCGCTGGTGGTGGCGTTCAGCCTGGTTGCGCTGGGTGTCGTCTATCTTCGAACCGAGCAGTCTCGCTCGGCTGCGGAGGCTCTGAAACTGGAGGCGGAATGGATCGAGTTACGACGCGAGCGATGGACGCTGCAAGCTCGCGCCGCCCGTTTGCGAACGCCCGAGCGCATCCACGAATGCGTGCAGACGTTCGAGGTGGATCTCAGCCCACCGAGCACGGAGCGTTTGTGGACGGAGAGCTTGAACGATCCGTTCTACGGATCCTCCTTTTACTCTCCATGAACTGAGAAGCAGCACGATGTCGCGTCCACGGACTGCGATCGACCGAAGCCAGCGCCTCAACGGCCTGATCGCACTAGGCGGGATCGGGCTGCTGTTTCTGTGTCTTGGTGGTCGACTCGTTCAAATCCAGATCAAGCAGGGACCGGACCTTGTTGCGGCGGTTGAACAGCAGCGCAAAGGTCGGTCCATCGTGCCGGCACGCCGCGGAATGATCTTCGATGCCTGTGGCCGGGTGGTCGCTGCGAGCCGCAGGCAGCCCGACGTCTTCGTCGATCCCGCCCTTGTCAAAGACGTGGATGAAGTTGCCGAGGGGCTCGGCGCTCGCCTGGGGATCGAGCCGGAAGCAATCGCTCGAAAGATCCGGCAGCGGGCGTCGACGCGTTATGCGGTGGTGGCGCGCAACGTAGGTGAAGTCGAGGCCCGGGCCTTGGAGGAGATGCGGCATGTGGCCGTCGGATTGACCGATCGTTCCATTCGCACGTATCCGCTGGGCCATTCCATGGCACACGTGATCGGGTTTGTGGGGCACGACGGCCACGGTCTCGAAGGGATCGAACTGGCATTCGAAGAACACCTCGCGGGTGAGGATGGTGTCCGGGCCACGATCCGTGACGCGGGGCGGCGCGCCCTGAAACGCCTGGATCGACTAGGCACGCCGCCGATCGATGGCGGGCACCTGGTGTTGACCTTGGATGCGGAGATCCAGCGGATCGTGGAGGAGACGCTGGAAGAGACGATCCAGCAATTCGAGGCTTCCAGCGCGGTCGGCATTGTCATGTCCCCAAGGGCCGGCGAAGTGCTCGCAATGGCGTGCCTTCCGGCGTTCGATCCGGCGACGGCGTCGAGCGTCAGCAGCGAGATTCGTCGCAACCGGGCCGTGACCGATCCGGTGGAGCCGGGGAGCACCTTCAAGCCCTTTATCCTGGCGGCGGCGCTTGATGGCGGCTTCGTCACGCTCGATGAAGTGATTGACTGCCGCCACGGTACGTATTCCGTCGGCGGGCGGATCATTCGCGACGTTTCCCCGCACGGTGAGCTCACGGCGGCCCAGATCGTGATCAAGAGCAGCAACGTGGGCATGTCCATCATCGGGCAGCGGATGGGACGGGACGCGCTTCATGCGGCGTTGCGGCGTTACAACTTCGGAGAACCGACGGGGATCGAGTGTCCGGGCGAAAGCGGCGGCGTGGTGTTCGAGCCGCACCGCTGGACGAGCTATTCCGTGACTTCCGTGCCGATGGGCTATGAGGTGGGGATCACTCCGCTTCAGTTGATCACTGCGTTTTGCGGCATCATCAGCGATGGCCTGCTGCTACGCCCGACGCTGATCAAGCGAAAGCTTGCGAATGACGGAAGCATAACCGAATCATTCGACGGGCCGACGGTGCTGCGCCGCATCCTGCCGGTGGAACTCTCCCGGCGTATGAGCCGGGAAGTGCTGAGAGGCGTTGTTGAGGAGGGAAGCGGTCGACGTGCTCAGCTCGAGCATTACTCCGTATTGGGCAAAACGGGGACGGCCAAGCTGACGTTCGAGGACAGGAGGGGCTACGAGCCTGACGCCTACCTGGCTTCATTCATCGGAGCGGCGCCCGCCGACGATCCACAAGTGGCGGTGCTGGTGATCGTGCGGCGCCCGAATCCGAAGCTGGGTTATTACGGTGGGACCGTATCGGCGCCGGCTGTGAAATCAATCCTGGGCAAGACACTTGCTTACCTCCAAGTTCCGCCGGAAGAGAAGGTTGTCTCACTGGCGGGGATGTAGTGCCACGTTTGTGGCGTTGTGAATAAACAGCCGCGGTGGAAGAAATCACAGGCTCTTTGCCTAGCGGGTCGGGCATCGGTATGGACGGATGTGCGAATCGCTTGATGACAGCGTGGTGCCGACTGTTAAAATGCAACATTTGGTATGAATAGCTTGAGCCGATCCACTTCCAGGCATTCACTGGCCGACCTGCTGGAGCGGGCGGGAGTCTATCCTGAAGGGGGTGGCCTTTCTTCTGATGTCGAGATCGTGTCACTGACGGACGATTCGCGCGTCGTGGGGCAGGGTGGCTTATTCGTAGCGGTTCGCGGTCACGCGGTCGACGGGCATCGGTTCGTGGAGTTCGCTGCGGCGGCGGGCGCCGCAGCGGTGGTCGTCGAAGGCGGTGGTCGTTTCTCGCTTTCGGCTGACTGCAGGGTGATCCGTGTGGACGACTCGCGCGAGGCGCTGGCCCGCTTGGCGGCGGCGTTCTACGGACTGTGTCCGGCAAGCGCGTGTCCGCTCCACTTGATAGGGATTACCGGCACCAATGGAAAGACGACGGTTTCGTGGATGCTGCGATCGATTGTGTCGGCGGCCGGCTTACGAGCGGCGTTGATCGGGACAGTGGAATACGACCTGTGCCGCGGGCGCATGCGTGCGCCGCTCACGACACCCGGTGCGATTGACTTGTGCCGCCATCTGAGCGACGCAGCGGAGGCCGGCGCGACGCATGCGATTCTTGAAGTCTCCTCGCACGCATTGGATCAGCGCCGCACCGATGGGCTCTTTTTCGACATCGCTGCCTTTACCAACTTCTCGGGCGATCACTTGGACTACCACGGGACGAGCGAGGCCTATTTGGCCGCGAAGCGTCGGCTGTTCGAGCGCCTGGATGAACACGCCGTAGCGATCGTAAACGCGGACGATCCCGCCGGGCGGACGATGGCCGATGCGATCGCCGCTCGGGTCATCTGGTACGGCATGGAGTCATCGAAGTGCGACGTCCGCGCCAGGATTGTGTCCGTGGACAGGCGCGCGTGCGAGTTTGTGCTGTGCGGTTCGGGACCGGAAGTACTCCTGCGATGTCCGTTGGCGGGTCGGCATAACGTGTCCAATGCTTTGGCGGCCTCTACGATCGCGTTGTCTCTGGGAATCGACAGCGATGCCATTCGCCGCGGCATCGAAGGCCTGGCGCGCGTTCCCGGCCGTCTCGAGCGCGTCTCAAGCGATGCATGTCCGTTTGACGTGTACGTCGACTACGCCCACACGGATGATGCGCTGGACAACGTACTGAGCGTGCTCCGACCGCTGACGAAGGGTCGATTGATCTGCGTGTTCGGCTGTGGCGGCGACCGCGACCGGAGCAAGCGTCCGCGAATGGCTGCCGCCGTAGCACGGTACGCTGATGTAGCTTACGTGACCAGTGACAACCCGCGCACGGAGAAGCCGGAAGCGATCATCGAGCAGATTCTGCCCGGTTTTGCCAGGCAATCGCGTTGCGCCGTGCAGGTTGATGCGGACAGACGGCAAGCGATCGAAGCCGCCATCGGAAGCGCCGACACCGGCGACACGGTGTTGATTGCGGGGAAGGGACACGAGGATTACCAGCTTGTTGGCGCCCAGGTTTTGCACTTCGACGATCGGGAAGTCGCACGTGAATGTCTGGCCCGGCTGGCGATTACGGCGGAGGATGCGGCATGATTGAAATGACCCTTCGCCAAGTCGGGATCGCCGTCGGGGGCCGGGTCGTACCGGAGGCGGAGCAACGGCTCGTGCGGCGGGTGGTCATCGATTCGCGCGAGGTCGCTGAGGGGGACCTGTTCTTCGCGATCAGGGGCGAGAACTTCGACGGGCATGCGTTTGTGCGGCAGGCCCTGACGGCCGGGGCCGTTGCCTGCTTGTGTGCTCGATCGTCGCGCAACCTCACGGGCCCGATGCATCGCGAACGCTGCATCTGGGTCGATGACACGGTTGCGGCGCTCGGGTGTCTGGCCGGGCACTATCGCAGGCGCGTATTGCCGCCTTCCACGACTCTGATTGCGATCACCGGCAGCAACGGGAAGACGACGACCAAGCGAATGGTCCACCACGTGCTGTCGGGCGTGCTGAAAGGAATGGCTTCACCCAAGAGCTTCAACAACCACATTGGCGTGCCCCTTACGTTGCTTTCGGCCGGGGCCGACGATCGCTATCTGGTGGTAGAAATCGGAACGAACTCGCGAGGCGAAGTGGCGAGTCTGGCTTCGATCGTCGAGCCGGATGTCGCGGTGGTCACCTCCATCGGCGAGGCGCACTTGGAGGGCCTGGGCGGCATCGAAGGCGTTGCAGACGAGAAGAGCTCTCTTTTGGATCACGTGAGGGTAAACGGTTTTGCCGTGGTCAACACCGATCGCGAGGAGCTTATGCCGTTTCTATCGCGCGGCGCGCATGTTCGCGTCTTGAGCTTCGGTTCGCATCCGCTGGCGAGGCTGCGCATCGAACGGCTGGACAGCGGGATCGGCCACTCGCGGTTTCGGCTGGACGGCCGTTACGTCGTGGAGCTGTCCATGCCGGGGGCGCATCACGCGTCGAATGCGACGGCTGCCTTTGCTGTGGGGCGCTACTTTGGCATGGACCCGGCGGTCATCATCGAGCGGCTGGGGACGTTCATGCCGCCGGACGGGCGCACCACGCTGAAGCGTCTGCCGGGTCTGACGCTGGTGGACGACACCTATAACGCAAACCCCGCGAGCATGGCCGCCGCGGTGGAGACACTTTGTCGCCAGAAGGAGGGCCGGCGCGTTTTTGTCATGGGCGACATGTGGGAGCTGGGCGCGGTTTCCGAGGAAGCGCACCGGCGTCTGGTCCGTCTGGTTTGCGCTTCGGGTGTCGAGGTGCTGGTTGCCGTCGGGCCAATGACGACGGCTGCCGTTGAGGCGGTTGGGCAGCCATCGTCGGCGGCACGCGTTTTGTGTTTCCCGGACGCGGAAACCGCCGACGAGCGCATGTCCGAGCTTCTTCAGCCGGGCGACACGGTTCTGCTGAAAGGTTCGCGGGCGATGAAGCTGGACGTGATCGTGAATGGTCTGGAGAAGCGGCTGCAGTTTGCGGCAAGTCCGTCGCGCACGGGCGAAAAGGCGGGCGCGCGGCAGTCCGGGCGGGCACCCAAGCCCCAGAAGAGCGCTGCCCCGGTGCCCCAGTTGTGACGTTTACCCTGTCGGGATCAAGCTGTTGGTGAATCGTCGTGTTGTACCACCTGTTCCATGTCTTGCTCGAAGGGCGGCACTACGCGTACGAGAACGCGTTGTTCCGCGGCATCTGCGCGGCGATTTTCTGCTTCATTGTGGTGATGGCGTTGTTGCCGAAAACGATTCGGCAGCTCTTGAAATGGAAGGTAGGGGATCGTCCCGAGTTCGATCACGCGCCGCTCAACGAGCTGATGCGGGACAAGAGCAACGTTCCGACGATGGGCGGCGTTCTGATCATGGGCTCCGTTGCGGCCGCCGTCCTGTTGTTCGCGGACCTATGGAACTTTTATGTGCGCATGGGTCTCGTCTGTCTGGTGTGGCTGGGCGTGCTCGGGGGCGTGGACGACTGGCTCAAGTTGACGGCCAAAGTGAGGACGCGTTCGCGCGACGGGCTCAAGGGGTACGAGAAGCTGCTGTTTCAGATGGGTCTGGCCGTCGTGCTCGGTGCGTACATCTATACGCACGGGCGATCGAACGACGCCCTGGTACACGCGCTGGCGGAGCCCGAGGCGGTGCCGGCCTACAAGGTGTTGGCCGTTCCATTCTACAAGCCCGGTCTGCAGCTCGGTGCCATTGCGTTCATGATCGTCACCGTCCTGGTGATGACGGGCACGTCGAACGCCGTCAATCTGACGGACGGGATGGATGGACTGGCCTCGGGCTGCGTGGCCCTGTGCGCGCTGGTATTCATGATGTTCACTTACATCGTGGGAACCGAGGATCTGGCGCGGAAGTTGTTGTTTCCTCACATACCCAGGAGCGTGGAGCTGGTGGTGTTTTGCGGCGCGATTATGGGTGCGTGCCTGGGTTTCCTCTGGTACAACTGCCATCCGGCGAAGGTGTTCATGGGCGACACCGGCTCGTTGCCGCTGGG
>CP070718.1:2988109-3020564 GCA_020350565.1 Phycisphaerales bacterium | reverse complement strand
ATGAGGAGGTGCTCGACCAGGATCCGGGCCATACCGAGGCGTTGTTCCGCGCCGCTCTGCTGTACGACCTGCACGGGGAGGATGAAAAGGCCATCGAGTACTACCGGCGCTGCCTCATGGAGCAGCCTGTTCCGGTCAATGCGCTCCTGAACCTGGCCATTCTATACGAAGAGCGCAGTCAGATTGATATGGCCGCAGTCTGTGTTGACCAGGTACTGCGGGAATATCCGGATCATCATCGGGCTCGGTTGCTGAAGCGTTCGATCGCGGCCTCCCAAACGATGATCTTCGACGAGAAAGGACAGCGCGACCGCGAGGCGCGCGACGCGGTCCTCGATACACCGATCTCCGAGTTCGAACTGAGCGTCCGCAGCCGCAACTGCCTCAAGCAGATGGACATCACGACGTTGGGCGATCTGCTAAAGGCGACCGAAGAAGAGCTCCTTTCTTATAAGAACTTCGGTGAGACGTCTCTGAATGAGATCAAGGCCATGCTGGTCCAGAAGGGCCTTCAGCTTGGGCAGACGGTACCCGAGCCGGCGCTGGCCCCCGCGCCGCCCCCGAGCCCAAGCAGTCCGAAGATCGAAAGCGCCCAGGACATGTCCATCTCCGAATTGGAGTTGTCGGTTCGTTCGCGGAAGTGTCTCCAGCGGCTCGGCGTCACGACCCTGCGGGAACTGGCGGATCGGACGGAAGCTGAATTGATGGCCTCGAAGAATTTCGGGCTCACTTCGCTTGGAGAGATCAAGCGCCAGTTGGCCCGATGCGGGCTTTCCCTTAAGGATTCCAAGTAGGCCTCTCGCAGAACTGGCCGACCGATGATTCTGGGACGAGACTGTCTACCGTTCGGAGGCCGGCCCACGGTTTCGGCGTCTCCCGGTCGCAAGTCATGCCCCTGGCGTGAACACGTCATCGAAGCACCTAAGAGTCCGTTGAAAAAGGGGACAGGCACCTCGCCGAACGGCGTTTTCACAGGCGCCAGTGGGCTTACGCTCGGAGCCAGTCCCCTTTTTCAACGGAGAGCTAAGCCGCGTACTTCTCATCTGCGCCATGCGGGCACTGTTTCTTGCCTCCCATGGCTGCTTTTCTGGCTTGTCGGTTGCAACTCGGGTGATTCATCAGCCTTCAAGACACCGGCAGCGCCGCCCCCACCGTTGCGCCCGGTTCGAGTTCTGATCGCAGCCGACGTTGACCAGGTGCGTTTTCGCGCTCCGAAGCCGATTCGTATCCTGGAGGGCGCGGGTCGCGTCCTGGACGGCGATGCGTCCGCAAAGTGGACGGTGGTGGCACCGGACCCTTCCGGTGGCTTGTTGCTGCCCGGTGAATCGAAAGGGATAAGCGCGGTGGCGCTCGAGCCGCAGGAACGGGTGCCGCTGACGATCTCCATTTATCAGGATGACAAGTGGTCCAAGGAGCGGGCTTACGCAGGCAGTGTGCGACTGGCCGCCAACGAGGGCAATTGCATCGAGGTGATCAATCACGTCGACCTGGAGAGCTACGTCGCGGCGGTTGTGGCTAACGAAGTCTGGCCGACCTTCCATGTCGAGGCCTACCGCGCGCAGGCCATCATCGCGCGGACCTACGCTCTTTATCAGATGGACCGCCGCAAGAACGCGCGCTACGACATCACCGCCGGTGAGGGGGCGCAGGTGTATCGCGGCCTGCGCACCGACAATACGGGGCTCAAGGCTGCTGCAGCAGCGGCGTACACGCGCGGGCTGGTGTGCACGTACGAGGTGGACGGTGAGGATCGGATTTTCTCGACGTATTACCACGCGGCCTGTGGAGGAATGAGCCAGTCCGCGGTCATCTTCGGAACGGCCGACGATGTACCTCCGCTTCGAGGGGGCGTCCGTTGCGAATTCTGTGAGGTGGCCCCGTCCGGCGCCTATCGCTGGGGCCCCGTCAAGCTCCCCGCCCAGGAATTGATGAAACGCCTGACGGATCGATACCCCAACCTTGCGTCGTTCGGCGCGCTGGAGGCCATCGATGTGATCGAACGAGCGGCGGGAGGTCGGGCGGTACGCTACCGAATCGCCGGGACGAGCGGCGAATCCTATGAGATGCTGGCCGAGCACTTCCGATTGGCTGTCGGCTCACGCGAGATGCGGAGCACCTACTGCGACATTCGTCTGCGACGCGGCAGCGTGATCATCGAGAACGGCAAGGGCTTCGGTCACGGGCTCGGGTTGTGCCAGTGGGGCGCCCACGGTCAGGCGCTGGAAGGGACGAAGGCGGCCGAGATCCTTCGCTTCTATTATCCCGGCTGCAAGCTTACGCGCGTCTATTAAAACTCGAGGACATCTCGGGCGCAGCGACACACTCTCTAAAGCCACGCGACGGCACGCCGCGCTTGGGAGGCCCGTTCCACGCGCCGGAGGAGGTGGGGCCGAATCCTCTCGAAGTCGGCAGCGATCGAGCTCTTCGGCAACAGGCGCAGGATCTCGGTGCCGGTCTCCAGGGCGCCGGCGTAATCCTCGCGACGAACATCCTCGTTAAATGCCTCGCGCAATCTACGCGCCGTCCGCCGCTCCAGATCTCCAAGCTGCTCTTCCAGCTCGGCGACGAGATCGGGTGAGGCCGTGTCAACGAGGATGGAGAACAAGGCTCGACAGGTCGCGAGGTTGCCGCAGACAAGTGCGATCTCCCAGCGGTGTATCGCGTCTTCCTGCATGGGTTCGCTGGGGGGGGCCGCGGGCACGGCGGAGTTGCCGGCCTCTGAGCTGTTTCCACCAGGCATGTGTTTGCGGGCGTATGACGAATGCGACGATGACGAAACCTCACCGTCGGGCGCGTCCGCCATGGTCGCCACAAGTCTGGGGAACCTGCCGCGATCCAGAACGGCGTTGGTCAGGAGGCCGGGATCACCAGGCCCGATTGCAGTCAGGTCGACCATCTCCTCCGCGTCAGTACCCGCGGTTTGGGACCCGTGTATCTGGGCCAGTCTCTCTTCGACGCGGGCGAGCGCGGAATCAATCCCTTGAAGACGGTCCTCCACCAGCGCGGCGCGGCGACCGAGCCGGAGGATGTTGTGCAGGAGGACGCCACCCACCACCGCAAGGCTGACGATGATCAATCCGACCAGAGCGAAGGCGACATGGCCTGTGAAGGCTGAAACAGCGGTGACCAGAAGACCGATCACTACATAAAGCCCCGACACAACTTGTATCGTTCGCTGGGTCTGTCTGGTCGAATCGACTTTGTATTCCTGTGTCATTGGCCAAAGTACCTGTCGGATGGGGACCGGACGCGGCTCGTGCGGCCAAAGTCCGTCATCCCCTTTAAGACCGTTATGCCTCATTGTTTGAGTGTGGCTTGGGCACGTTCAAGGAAACGAACCCGCCGCCGCCGGCCGGTGGCTGACTCGCTCGTTCGCCCGTGAGTTTCTCCAGCTCGGCCAGGTCGCTGCTTAGCGGGATGGATACCTCCAGCCACGTCGCGTCCTCGATCGCATGGACCCGGCTTTCCTGGATTCCTGCCGGCAGGAGCACGGTGTCCCCGACCAGAATCTCCAGCGGCTGACTTGCCCCTTTGTACGAAATGGCCGCTTGACCTTCAAGCATTATCCAGATGACGAACTCGCTGTGTGGAATTTCCCGCTCGACTCCGCCGACCATTCGTATTCGCTCGATCATGAACGACTCACAAAGCACGAGCCGCGTCACCGTGGTCCACATGCCGGCGACATGGTGAGGACGATCCTGGGGGATCAGCGGCGCGTCGAACGCGATGCACTCCATCGCCTGTTCGATGTGCAGGTCTCGCGGTTTGCCGGTCTGTTCGTCGATCCGGTTCCAATCGTAGATGCGATAGGTGATGTCTGAAGGCGTCTGCACCTCGGCCACGACAACGCCCGCACCGAGCGCGTGCAGGGTACCGCTGGGCAAGTAATAACACTCCCCTTTGCGAACGTTGATCCGTTGCAGCACGGATTCGACATGATCCTCTGCCAGGGCGGTCTGAAGCCGCGTCGCGTCCACTCCGGGCTTCAGCCCACGATAGATGCAGCCACTCCCCTCCGCGTGGAGGATGTACCAGGCCTCATTCTTGACCCGGACGCGGCCGCCGAGCTTCCGGGCGGTGTTCTCATCCGGGTGGACCTGGACACTCAGTGTCTCGTGGGCGTCAAGAAACTTGATGAGCAGGGGGAACCGGCCTTCGAACAACTCCGCGTGGCCGATGAGATCCTTGCCCCATTCCTTCACCAGTGCCCCCAGGGTCTTCCCCTTGGCCGGCCCGGCGCGTACCACCGACTGGTCATCCTCCAAATCTGCAACTTCCCATGATTCACCAATGGGCTCGCCCGGCGGCAGCTTCCTGCCGAGGCGTTGCTCCAATTGACGTCCGCCCCAGATCTTGGGCTTGAAGATGGGTTCAAAGAGCAGAGGTCCGACGCTCATCCGTCTCAGGTTCCTTCCAGGTCAGCAGTGTAGTCGGCGGCATCGTCTTGGCAACGCAGCACTAGCCGCATGCCGGTGTGGATGTGTCACCGGTGGTCGCTTAACGGATTGCTTCCGCTCCGGCAGCGGACTACACTGAGGCTCGCTCCGGTAGCGCAGTAGATGGCTGCCCGGCTCGTGAGGCGCGCAGCATCGATATGCCCTTCCGTTTTGCCTGGACCAAGCGTGGCGATTTTGCCCTAGGAGTATTCCATGTCCGAACAATCCGGTGGCAAGCCGCAAGAAGACGTGATCACCTTCGACGACTTCACCAAGGTCAAGCTTCGCGTGGGACGCGTTGTGGAGGCCTCCGATCACCCCAATGCAGACAAGCTGCTGGTGATGAAGGTTGACCTGGGCGATGAGCAAAGGCAGATCTGCGCCGGCCTGAAAGAGTATTACAAACCCGAAGAGTTGGTCGGCAAGAACCTGGTTGTTGTGACGAACCTTGCGCCTCGGATGATGCGCGGGCAGGCGAGCAACGGCATGCTGCTGGCCGCTGTCACCGACGACTATTCGCAGGTGGTCATCATTTCGCCCGAGCGTGATATCCCGCCCGGGACGGCGGTCTCCTGAGCGGGGAGACTGACGTTTTTGGAATTCAATACCGCGGCCCGTCCGGCGCGGCGGAAGGGCCTGAGATGCTATTGCGATTGGCGGTCTTTCTTCGGGCCGTCCTGGATGCGCTTATCGCGCTCCCCGGTCTGTGCAAGGCACGGGATCCGCGCCTCCTGTCCATCGTTTTGGCGGCCTTTGGTGGTCTCATCGTTCTGGGACTGATGCTCCGGGCTCTTGCCGACACGGACGAACTGCCGAGTGGCTCACACCTGCGTAACCCAGCCGTCACCGCGGCATGCCGGGGTACGGACGTGGATGTGGCCGGTCTGGCGGTGTCGGCCTCCTCCTACAAGCAGGCGGGCACGACATACGCTGGTGCCTCTGCGCATGTCTTGCAGCAGGCTTACCGCGAATGCGGCTACCGGCCGGGGCGGGAGATCGATCTGAATCTGGTCCTCTGCGCGGCTGTCCGGTATCACGTGGCCGCCGTTGTCCTCGAAGCTGTTTATGGGGGCGAGAGCGAAAGAGATTCCTTTACGTCTCCGATCGCGACGGTCGGCGGGGGCGCGGCCATCGATGATCAGGAAGTAAGCTCTGTCTTCCGGCAACTCCGGGAGGAAGGTGCCTTCCAGGAGGAATACCGGTTTCGTGCCCTCGTTCTGGCGGGTGAATGCTGCGGCTACGATCCCGAGAAAGGGGCCGGCCTGGAGATGGCGCGCTGCGTTGCCCGGCAGTACCACGCCATTCAAACCATTGCGGACGCCGTCCTGGCCGAGGACGAGCGGAAGGAATAGCAGACCGAAGAATCGCCCAAGACGCTTGCCACGCCTCCGTCAGGCGCCTCCGTTCAACGATGCCCGCCGATCGCTCAAGAAAAGATGAAATGCCACGCAACGCATTCTGCCGACTCTCGATAACCACAGTGAACAGAACGTAAGCGGTCGCCGGAAAGGACCTTTGGAAGCGCGGCGGACTGCTGAATCGAAAGAGATTTCGCTTAACCGAGGCCCGGGCGAAGAAGCAAACGGGGCCTCGATCGAAGATAGAATTTGATAACCGATCCTCCTTCTACCACAGTGCCCAACGCATAGAACCCCACTCTCCTCTGCGCCACGCACGTGCCGCCCGGCCTGAGAAAGGCCGGGCGGCCTTGCATTTTTACGGGCCTGTGCATCTACAACTCCCCCGGCACTTCACATTCTTCATTCAGAATGTGACATTCGACCGTTCTCGACATCCTCTTTATGCATTTTGAACAGTCGTGCGTTCGGTCAACTTGCCCAGAGCCCCCGGCCCGCACGTTCCGCTGCGCAGCACCTGAACAGATGTTGTTGACCACGTGATGAACGAGCCATTCCAAAAGGCGAAAGGTGTGGAGAGGCCGGGAGGTCCAGGTGTCTTGCAAGTGTAACGGCCAACCGCTCCGCCCGGGGATGGACTGGACCGCAAAAGCCCGCCAAGCCGATGACTAGGGGATAGACCCTATGGAGGAAGGTCCCACGCCCCGGAGAGGGTCTCTCGCGGTATCGGATCACTATCAACGATGACAAGCGCAATGAGTTCACTGAAAACCCGCGGTCTGCAGTCGTGGAGGCCCTGCGGGCCCTCTATTCCGAAACTGATGCTGGCGAAAGGTTCCCGCCCTGTGGACTGTGACGCATCGCCCGCAACCAGCGCGGCCTTCCATCCGCCGTGCATCGGCAGGCAAAAACATCGTAAGCCGTTTTAAAAAAGTGGCTTACAGGTTTTCCGCCTAGAAGGTATCGAGTTGATCGTTGAGTTGCCCCCCGCATTCCCGAATGCGGGAAAGCAGTGTCTTGCAGGATTCTCTGGCCGGCAAACGGCAGGTGAGTGACAGGATGAGGTTCAGCATGACCTGTCGGTCGGGGTGTCTTGAATCCGGCGCGTGAATTTTGGTAATCTGGGATGATTACAAGCAGGTGGGGTGTACGGCAGGAGAGAGTCGGCAGAGTACCTGCCGGCTCTTCCCATTATTGGCCGGCCTTTCCCACTGCGGGGCACGCAGAGACCGTGGAGAAACAGGGAGGTTGCGCGATACCGGCGTTGCCGGCGCAGGGCCGGAATGAGACGGCCTGCAGTTCTGTCGCAACTCCTTTCACCACAAAACTCTGCGTTCTCAGCGCCCACTGAGGTGCGAGGAATCCGGGTTATGAGCGTGGGGCTCCCGAGACCGACTCCGTTTTCGGCGATGTGCCTTCTCGCATCCGCTTCACCCCGGACGACACCCGCCCGTAGGCCGGATATTGAGAATTCTACGCCGCTTTACCTGCGCGCGTCGCAACCATGAGTACGCGTCGATGTGCTGCCGACAGTCAGCCGACGGTCGGGGGTGCGCTCTGTGTTGCATGGGTATGAGGGAGTGGCTTTTTCCGGGAGGAGTAACAATGAATGTGATTGGTCGGGCGAAAAAGGACTTACAGTTGACATGTGCGGTCTTGCTTGTCGTCGGAGCCGCAGGACCTGCGGCGGCTGCGACTGTGACGATCGAGGAGATCGTAAAGAGCGGGGATCCCGTACCGGGTCGGTCGGCGGGAATTGTGTTCGTCGGCGGGTCTTACGTGCAGCCGCCGTCTATCAACGATCTTGGTGAAGTGGTGTTCCGTGCGAAGAGCGGTCCGTCGTCGGCCGATGCCGAGGGAATCTACGTCTACAGACCCGGCCAGCCCCTGACGGTTCTGGTGGACACCGCGGGCAACCGCACGACTGAAGTCCCCGGTCACGACGGCGCTAGCTTCTACCAATTTGTGCATACCACGGCCAACAACGCACCGCTGCTCAACAACGTGGGCGACGTGGTCTTTTGGGCCCGATTC
The DNA here is from genome assembly GCA_020350565.1 of Phycisphaerales bacterium. GTDB lineage: Bacteria > Planctomycetota > Phycisphaerae > UBA1845 > UBA1845. The sequence continues at coordinate 3,012,733 of CP070718.1, read as the reverse complement.
CACGACCCCTCATCGGGCACCTACCCGTACGGTCTGTTTGCCACGACGACCACCGGTGGGCCGATCGTCAAGCTTGTCGACACCACGACGAGCGTCCCGGCCCAAGACGAGTCGACCAAATTCTCCAACCTGTTTATCGACCCTTTGGGGAACATGCCCGCGTCACTGAACGACAGCGGTGAGGTCGTCTTCTGGGGGAATTTCAATCTCAGTGGAGCCCTACACCACGGAGTCTACGGAACCACAGTTAACGGCGGTACACCGGTACTCCTGGCCGACAGCACCCAGACGATCCACCCCGTTGATCAGCCGTCTACCTACACATTCATCACGGTCAGTTCGGAGTTCGCCATCAACAACTCAGGCACCGTTGCTTTTAGCGGGCAGTTTCGGCCCGGCACAGCATTACTCACGGGCATCTTTACCGTCCCTGTCACCGGCGGTGACGTCACGACTGAGGCTTTTCGTTTATGGCCCGCTCCCGGCAGCGAAACCACTGACCATAGCTACAGCGACGATTTTTCCGGCCCGGACATCAACAACGCGGGGACGATCGTTTTCCGGAACAGGCCTGACGGCGGGTGGGGTCTCTACGCCGTCAACGCATCCGGCGAGCACTCCCGAATCGTCGACAACTTCGGCGATTTCCTCGTGCCGAATAGACTGGAGGAGGCTTACTTCGACGTTATCAACTTCGCGACGATCAATGAAGCCGGTCAGATGGGCTGCTTCGCCCGGGTCAGCAACAGCGGCAAGAGCAACGACCAGGGGATCTACGCCGCGGACGTTGGGGACGGCTCGCTTCAGGTCGTCGCCGACAAAGAGTCGATCCCGCCCGGTTTAAATCCGCTGAGCGATGCCGAATTAAGGTACTTCGATGGCGGTGGGAGTGCCGCGATTAATGACGACGGCCATATGGCATTCTGGGCCAGCGGCGTTGACGAGAGTGGTCTGCTACTCAATGGCGTTTACTTCTACGACGCGTGCGCCATGGAGCCCGTGCGCATCGTCGACTCCACAACGGCACAAGCCGACCTCGGGCACAGCGGGGCGTTCAGTCCGGACCTTTACCAATTCGGCGACGTACGTTCCGGCCACTATAGGTCGATCAACAACGATAACGACGTGGCCTTCCTCGCCAAGTTCGGCGGTTCTACCAGCAGTGACTTCGGCATGTACATCGCCCACGTCACGACCGAGGAATTCACCGCGGCGATCGTTGTCTCGGCGGTAAAGCACACTGTCGGTTCCGGCGCTCACCCCGGTTCCACCAAGACCCCCCTCGAGGACATCGAGGTCTGTGCCTACGACAAGTCCGAGGGTAGTTGTGCCCTGACGGATTGCGGCGGCATCTCGCACCAGCACTATGCGTGCATCGCGCTTGGTGATCTTGACGGGGACGGCACGGCCGATACCGAACCGTGCGATCCGGTGAACTGTTGTACCACGGATGGGAGTGGTGTGTGCACGATCGACCTGCTGCCGGGCGATTACATTGTGATCTCGGCGGACGCGACCAAGACCGTGTTGCCTGATCCGCTCGGCGTCAGCGCCGGCGACTTGGCCGATGGCGAGGTGATGTACAAACACCTCCAACAGATCGAGCGGATCGACGGCAAAAAAGTGCCGGGCAAGACCACGAGGCTCACCGGTTCGGAGCTGCTGATTATCGAGCCGGAGTTCATGCTCTGGGAAGATACGACGGAGCTGTATCCCTTTGTGTTCGACAGCATTGGGGACTGGGGCGTCACCGTCACGGTGGAGCCGCCTGACGGTTTCGTCGCTGACTATGACTCCTTGTCAGAGGACGTTGCTGACGAACTCGAGGCGGTGCAATTCGCCGTTACCGAGGTCGGCAGCGACCTGGTGCCGACACAGACGACGTTCTGGGTGAACCATAAGGGCCGTCAGCGGATCGTCGACAGCAACGTGGATATCATGCTGACGCCGGACTATGCACAGTCCCGAGGCTTCGACGTGGCTGAGTTGCGGGCGAAAGGGCTGATCAAGGAACGCCTGGGCGCCCACGGCCAAGGGCATGGCGGCGCGCGCTAACCGTAGCCCTGCGTCGGCCTGAATCAAACCGAGCGTTATTCTGAGGTCCCGGCGGGATTTTTGCCCCCCACCGCCGGGACCTTTCCTTTGGCATCGAGTCGCGGCAGCCATTTCCGTTCCCAGCGAAAACCCGGCCCGAGCACGCTCGTGTCGTCATCCGTCGAAGATGGGGTCTGCCGCACGCGATAAGGCATGCCACCGATGTTGGACACGTAGAAACTGGGACGGGGCAACGCTGCGCTTGGTCGTTACGATGCAGATCACTCGCCATTCTGAATTCGCCATTCGCCATTACTTGACATCCTCGTCGCGCATTTTGGACAATGATGCAAAAGAATGGCCCCTCGAAAGGACAATCCCAAAGCCGGCAAGGGCCGAAAGGGCCGAAAGCTCCGTGTGCCTTTCCGCCGCAACCGCCAGCAGCCTCGCCGGGAGAAGGACTGGACTTCAAAGGCCCATGAGGCTGAGGACTTCCACATTGATGACGCGCTCGAGGAGCGTGTCACACCTAAAGGGGACCTCTCGCGGCAGCGGACGATCATCGTCGACGATGAGGGCAACGAGCTGATCGAAGACCTCCGGTCCGGCGTGGTGGTGGCGATGCGAGGCCTGTTTGCCGAGGTCGATGACGGCGACCGCATCTGGCCTTGCACCGTGCGGCGCATTTTGCGCACCCGGCGGACGGAAGAGCGCCACCGCGTCACCGTCGGCGACCAGGTGGACTTTCGCGTCGCGAAAGAAGCCGAGGGCGTTGTGCAGGAAGGTGTCATCGAGCGGGTGGCCGATCGCAAGAGCCAGCTTCGCCGACGGGCCCGCAGGCGCGTGCATACGATCGCGGCCAACATCGATCAGGCCGTCATCGTCAGTTCCACGGCCGAGCCCGATCCCAAACCGCACTTGATCGACCGCTACATCGTGGCTTCGCTCGCGGGCGGCATCACGCCGGTCGTCTGTATGAACAAGATGGACTTGGACGACCGGGGTTTCGGCGCGCCCATCCTGGAGCGCTATGAGGTTCTGGGCTACCGCACGCTGAGCTCCTCCGCAGTCACGGGCGAGGGCGTCGATGTCCTGAAGGAGGTACTCAAAGGCAAGTCATCCGTCATCGCGGGACAAAGCGGTGTGGGGAAGAGTTCCCTGCTCAATGCCGTCCAGCCGGACCTCAACCTGCAGATCGGCGATATCGTCGAGCAGACGCAGAAGGGCCGGCACACGACCTCGACGGCCACCTTGATCCGCCTGCGGCTCGGCGGCTACGTGGTCGACACGCCCGGCGTCAAATCGCTGGACATCTCGACCGTGGAGAAGGGCGAGATCGAGGTCCACTTCCTCGAGTTCCAGCCCCACATCCCCGACTGCAAGTTCCCCGACTGCACGCACACGCACGAGACCGACTGCGCGGTCAAGGCGGCCGTGGAGGCCGGCCTCATCCATCCGGAACGATACGAAAGCTACGTCCGCATGTTCGAGGAACCGTGGGGGACGGAGAACTGGTAACAGGCTCCGCGTTGTCTTGCGATGACTCTGTGTTGAGCTGGTGGCTAGGGACGATACTCGTTGCTCAAGATCATGTTAATGCCTTGGTATGGCACTGAATGCCTCGCGCAAGAGATGCGTGCGACAGGCTTTCTCCCAACGTGCGTCGGGCTCATCGACCACCTGAAAAGGCAGTTCCACGGAGCCTTGATCGGCGCTTTAGGCCAACGCTCGTCTCACGGCAGCTTCTGCATGCAGGTGCGTGGTGTCGAAGATGGGGATGGGGACGTCGGGCGGTTTGATGAGCATGGGGATTTCGGTGCAGCCAAGGATGACGCCCTCGGCGCCGGCCTGTGCAAGCTCGCTGATGATTTCCACGTACCGGCGACGTGACGCATCCTTCACCTCTCCGTGGCACAGTTCGTCGTAGATGATGTGATGGACGTCGAGGCGGTCCGGCTCCGGCGGGATGAGGACCATCAGTCCAAACCGCTCCTGGAGTCGGCCGCGGTAGAAGTCGTCCTCCATGGTGAATCGTGTACCCAGGAGGGCCACCCGCTCGAGGCCCTTGGCCTTGATGGCCTCACCCGCAGCGTCGGCGATATGGAGCAGAGGCAGGTCGGCGGCTTGTTCCACGGCATCGGCCACCTTGTGCATGGTGTTGGTGCAGAGGACGAGGAAGTCGGCGCCGCCGCGCTTCAGAGCGAGCGCGGCCTCGGCGAGCATCCGGGCCGTGTCGTCCCAGCGCCCCTCGTGCTGGGCCTGCTGAAGGGGCTCGAAGTCCACGCTGTACAAGAGGATCCGGGCTGAATGCTGACCACCCAGCTTTTGCCACACCATCTCGTTGATCAGCTTGTAGTAATCTGCCGTCGATTGCCAACTCATTCCGCCGATCAGGCCGATGAGTTTCATTGCCCGGTACCTCCATCATCCCTGCCGGCCGGGCATCTCCTGCCCTGGTGCGACCGGCGGGTAGCATGACCGTAACGATCCAGCCGGCGCGGTCGACCGAAGAGCTTCTCCACGGCTTTGTTTCCGCCTTCTTCCATGGAGGCCATTCTAACGCCGCCCCGTGGGGCCTATCCAACCCAGGCCCCGCACCCTGATGTGCGTGACCTTTTCTGCGGGGCACCGATTCGCCAGGACAGTGAATCATGTGCGTGGGCGGTTACAGAACGCACGCTGCGCTACTTCTATGTGATGATGCAATCTGTTCTGCGCGGGCGATGGGGTGGGCGGCCAGCCTCAAGCCGCTTTGCGGCGCCGCTTGGTGAGTATCAGAAGCCCTACGGTCAGCAGGCCGATCGTCGACGGTTCGGGAACCAGGGCCGCCGCGTACTGAATCATGTTGTATTGGGCCTTGCCCCTGGCTTCCCCGCCTTCCGCCCAGCCAATGGTCAGGGTGCCCACCAGCACGTCTCCACTGCCGTACTCGAAATGAGCAAGCGAGACGCCGTCGACGTTCCCGATGATCGACGTCGCACCGCCGGGCAGGCTCGTCAGGTGCCCGTGGTCGGTGTGACCCCAATAATCGAAGTCGCTTTCGACCAACGAATAGCCACCATAACCCGCCCCAGTGATGTAAGGATGACCTGGAGTGAGGAACGTTTCCACATCGTGGGGGCCGGTGGCTTGATAGTCCACGCCGCCGGGTGCGACATCATTCTGGTTACCGGCATTGGCAGCCACGTTGAGGACCAGGATGCCGCCGCTCGCGACGTACTGTTGGAGGCTGCCACCGTCGGCCACGGCAGAACGCAGCGTATTGAATGCCTGCGTGCTCAGGCGCGGGCTCACGAACACGACGCCGTAAGGTGCCAATTCGGCTTGGCTCATTTGCTCGATGGCTTCGAGCCACTCTTCGGTTACATCATGGCCGAGGCTCTGGGCTCTTGCGATGTTGTTCTGGCAGTAGCCGTCCTTGGTCATCAGCATGGACGTAGCGGGGGCCTGCTCCGCGCACACCGCGAGCGTAAGGATGACGAGTGCTGTTAACAGGCGGGAGCTACTCATCCAGGCTTCTTTCCGCCACACGGCCGAAAAGCATAGTCCTTCCCCCCAAGACCATGGCCAGCCCCAAAGACCCCTCTGCGGAATGAAAACAGGAAGGTACGGGCAGACCCTCTCCTTCTTCGTAGCTTACCAGGGTGAGGAGACCGAGGTCAAGGAGCACAGCACCACCAGCCGGACTGCGCCACCGCCATATGCCGGTCCTAGCGGATATAACGCCTTTTCGTGTAAGCTAAACTGTAAGCGGCCAAGGGCGCGCTTGGCTTCAGGACATCTCCTGCTGTGCTCGGAAACATCTCGGGATGACCCGCCCAGGGCGGCAGATCGGCAAACGAAGGCGCTCTCGCCGTGTGATCCCGGCGCGGCCGGATGGTGCCGCGTTGGCACGCTGAAAAAAAGGGCCACTGAGCGCGGTTTGCGGGATGATCGTTGCGTCCATTCGGGCAGCGGCTTGCTCGATGGTCACGTGGGCCGAGGGGCCGATGCTTTCTCCTCCATGTTGAGGCTCGGAGGCACCTCTGCGCGCAACTCCCACAGCAACTGCAACTAGAGCTATCCCGTGCGCACTGCTGTGCCCACCGGCAACCCCACTCGGCGGCGCCGCTCGGTCACCCCGCGTACAGCAACGTCAGGGTGCCGGCGATCGATCTTGTGTGCAGTTGTCGCGTGACGTGATTCGCCGCCGGTTTCGGCCCGAGGTTTGCTGAAACTGATGAAATCCGACAGAAGAGTGCGCTTTTCGCGACAGACAAGAACTTACAGCGGTGCCTCTTGCATTCCGCTTCACTCGGGCGAATAAATAAGTAGAAGGCCAAGGGCGCGACCAGCCATCATTTGTACGATCATCACTTGGCGCGACGTGTCGACGCTTTGAGCGCAACCCAAGGCCTGACAGGTGAAGGAAAGAAGCGGGTTCATCACATCGGCATGTGTGTGAGCCCCTCTTAGCATTTACTGAAAGGTTGACCAAGAAGACAGGGCCAAGCGGTCATCGCAAGTGCGATCGATTCGACGTGTCCGGTCTTACGCATGAATCTCCCCTTTGCGCGTCACAGACCTCCCACCGTGACGCAGACGACCACGGCGCTGTGCTCGCTTGCCCCCCAACGAGCACAGCGCTGCCCCCTTTTCATCCTGTTACACGGGTTAGCGAGATGCAGCGCCGATTCAGCTTGCCTTGCGCGCGGTGAATTCCTGATAAGCCGGACAAGCGGAAGGATTACCGCAGCACACGTCGCGGATGAATTCGTAGTATACGTTCGGCGGATGGCCGAAGTCCTTGCGGATGGGGCACTTCAGCGTGATGCGGGGCTTCGTCGTTGTTCCTGCATCGATGATCAGCGATTGGATGTAGACCTGGTTTCTGCCGGCGAAGCACACCATTTGCCGGTTGAGCCGCTGCTCCAGATCGGAGAGGTTGCTATCCAGCTCCTCCGGGGTGATCTCGGGCATGCGGTCGTTAAGCTCGCGAAACGCCCTGCGGGCTCTGGCAAGGGCCCGCGCCAACGCCTGTTCTTCCATGGGATATTCGACGAACGCGGAGGCGCCCATTTTCATGGCGGCCGGCTGTAAGATGCCAGCGCCGGCCTCACCCACCAGGACCACGGGAAGCTTGATCCGGTTGCGCCGAAGATACCTCAGCAGGTCCAGAGCCGCCGACTTACGCGTGTCGATTTCGGCGATGATCATGTCAGGGCGGTAGGGAATGATTTCCCTCACCGCCTTGGCCAGGTTCCCGACCGTCTTGACAAAGTGCTGGTTTCCGGCGCGCTTTTCAAGAAACTTGCGAGCAGATCGATCCGAGTGCAACACCAGAAGTCGCAAGGCATCCTCCTCGGGCTATGCGGAACGGACTGCTGCGAAGAAGGACCGGAATGACGCCGCCCATCCGGCGGACGAAACCCACGTATGGGGGCGCGTGCCGCGCCGGGCTTCGTCAACGCTGAAAGATCATATCCGCCTGTGGTTACGGAATCAAACGGCCGAAGGGGCGAGAGAAACCTATTCCGTTTTTCCCGGCAGGTTGTGCGCGTTCGCTATGCGGACATGTTCCGGGGCCCGCCGGCAAGGGAACGCTACTTGCCGAGAATCCTGTCGATCTTGGCGGCCAAAACGAAGTCGCTCTCTGTCAGACCGTCGATCTTGTGTGTCCAGATGTCGACGCGCACCAGCCCCCAAGTCAAGTAGATGTCCGGGTGGTGTCCCTGCTCTTCGGCAAGCGCACCAATCTTATTGGTGAAGGCCAGCGCCGAAACGAAGTCGAGGAACGGGTATTCCTTGGTTAGATGATGTTCGCCGACCGCAGACCAGCCATCGAGCTGCTGGAGCAGCTCGTCGATCTGCCGTCGTGTCATGGGAGGAATACCGCCCTGGCACGGCACACATTGCCTTGCTGAAAGCTCAGTCATGATGAATTCCTTTCATGTTCAGCGGCATGGAACCGGTTGGAATCATGCCGATTCTGTACAAGTTCGTGCAGGTTGCTCTAGAGCGCATGGGCCCGTTCAAGTCATTCGGATGGTAGTGTTCCGGCTTCAGGACGGCAAACCACTTACAAGCCTTTGCGGGACCGCCGGGACCGAGTGGCTCTGTATGGCCTTGTTGTCCCGGCTGAGTTTCGCGTGGCGGAGACATCCGTTAAGCTTGGCCGCCGCTTCGAGCAACGTCCGGTCGGGCAGACATCGTTTGCCGCCTGCGCCACTGGAGCGGTAATCGAACTCGCGGCTTCAAAACGCTAAGCAAGAGGACTTGGTATGGTCGACCCACGCATGACGAAGTTGGCTGAGACGCTCATCGGCTACTCCACCGCTCTCAAAAAAGGGGAGAAGATCTTAATCGAGGCCATCGACATTCCCACGGCGATGACCTGCGAACTCGTCCGCGTAGCCCGCGAGGCCGGCGCCGACCCCCTGGTCTTTCTTAAGAGCAATCAGGTCAACCGTGCGCTGATGCAGCACGCCTCCGAATCACAGATGGCGCTGATCGCTGAAGTCGAGCGGCTGGCCATGAGCAACGTCGATGCCTACATCGGGCTGCGCGGCAACCACAACATCGCCGAACTGTCCGATGTCCCGGAGCAGAAGCACAGGCTCTACAAGGATTACGTCTGGAAGAAAGTTCACCAGGAGGTCCGGGTGCCCAAGACGCGATGGGTGGTCTCGCGCTGGCCTCATCCCGCTATGGCTCAGCAGGCTCAGATGAGCACCGACGCCTTCGAGGACTTTTACTTCGACGTGTGCACGATGGATTACGCGCGGATGGCCGACGCCATGAGACCTTTAACCGGTCGCATGAAGGAAGCCGACAAGGTTCACATCAAAGGGCCCGGCACGGATCTGACTTTTTCCATCAAGGGGATAAATGCGGTACCGTGCGACGGCAAGCTCAACATACCGGACGGCGAGGTGTTCACCGCACCACTGCGGGAGAGCGTGAACGGTGCCATCCAGTTTAACGCCCGGACGATCAGCGACGACGGCGTGATCCACGATAACGTTCGGTTGGAATTCAACGACGGAAGGATCATCAAGGCCACGAGCTCGAACGCCGACCACCTGAACCAGGTTCTGGATCGGGATGAAGGCGCGCGCTACGTGGGCGAGTTTGCGATCGGCTTCAATCCCTATGTGACCAGGCCGATGTTGGACACTCTGTTTGATGAGAAGATCGCCGGCTCCTTCCACTTCACTCCGGGGCAGGCATACGAGGAGGCCGACAACGGCAACCGCAGCACGGTTCATTGGGACATGGTCTGCATCCAGACGAAAGAGGCCGGCGGCGGCGAGATCTGGTTTGACGGTGAGTTGATTCGCAAGGAAGGTCTCTTCATGCCGCAGGAGCTTCAGCCGTTAAACCCCGATAACCTCAAGTAGCCCACCTGCGTTCGAAGGTGCTCTTGCGTAAAGCAAGGCTTTGCGTCAATCGCGTGCCCGACCAGATGCTTCAAACACGATCGCGGGTCCTTTGCGGATCAGGCGCGTCGTACCGGACCGAATGAGCCGGAGAGGTCTTGGGACGCTGCTGCAGCAACATTTTAGCGGAAGCCATCATAAGGGGCTGCCGGGGGTGCATTTGTGCCCTGCAGGGTCCTCTCCGAGCCAAATATTGAGCCGTAAGCTCCCATCTGCTACGATTATTCAAGCCGCTTGTATGGAATTCAGGGGGTCCATACCTGCGACCGCCCTGGATGGGTTCAAACCTCTTGCTGGGGAGGGGTAACCAACGATTATCCGGCCACGGTCGCACCTTGCGCGACGCGTTTGTACGCCTCGTCAGGTAAGGATGGGAAAGACATGTCACAACGAATCGTGGTGTGCTGTTGTGCGCTGGGGACGTTGCTGGCCGGCCCGACAGCATGGGGCGACGTCTCCCGAGAGGAAACACCGGCAGTCGGCCTCGTGCGATACGCGGACGGGGCGGAACCCGGGGGTATCCAGGTCATCCTGCCCGAACGCGCGGTCATCGACGCGGAAGATGAGGAGCGTGCACGGGACGGATTGCCTCCTCGTTACGCCATTCCTCATCCGGTGTTCATCACGCCCGATACGGACGGACGGTGGGAGCATTCGGCCCCGAAAGTCAGCGTCTGGACGCTGCGCATTTCCTCGCCGGGGGCCCTGTCGATCAATTTCGGTTTTACGCGCTATCACATGCCGGACGACAGCCAGTTGATCGTCCGCGCGGCGGACGGCAGCCACTCCGTCGGGCCGTATACAGAAGATGACAACGAGGATCATGGCCAGCTCTGGACACCCGTTGTGCTGTCGGACGACGTCGTGGTTGAGGCAACCGTGCCCGTCGGCCGAGAGGGCGAACTGGAGCTCGAGCTGACGTCGATCAATGCCGGCTATCGTTTCTTCGGGGAGACCTTCGGCGAGCGCTCCGGGTGGTGCAACATCGACGTCATCTGCCCGGAGGGGGACCCTTGGCGCGACGAGATCGCATCCGTGGGTGTCATCTCGACCGGCGGCAGTACGTTCTGCAGCGGCTTTATGGTGAACAATACCGCCCAGGACCAGACGCCGTACTTCATGACAGCCATGCACTGCGATGTCACGTCGGGCGCCGCGGCGTCATTGGTGGTGTATTGGAACTTTGAGAGTCCGAGCTGCGGCCAACAAGGCGGCGGGTCCCTCGATCAAAACCAGACCGGGTCCTACTGGCGGGCCGAGTATGGTCCCTCAGACTTCACCCTTCTCGAACTGGATGAAAACCCCGACCCGAGTTTCGGTGTGACCTTTGCCGGATGGGACCGCGGCAGTGCGGACCCGACCAGCGCCGTGGCCATTCATCATCCCAGTGGCGACGAGAAGAGCATCAGCTTCGAATACGACCCCACCCAGACTACGAGTTATCTCCAGGAAACCAGCCCTGGCGACGGCACGCATATCGAGGTCATTGACTGGGACCTGGGCACGACGGAACCGGTCTCTTCCGGCTCGCCGCTGTTCGATCCGAACCATCACGCGGTCGGTCAGCTTCACGGTGGCGACGCCGCCTGCGGTAATGACGAACCGGATTGGTATGGCCGGTTCTCCGTTTCATGGACGGGCGGCGGTACGAGCTCGAGTCGCCTCAGCGACTGGCTGGACCCTGGCGGGACGGGCCTGATGAGCATTGACACGCTCGTGCCCGGCATAACAGGCCTGGAGGTGGCACCTACCGACGGGTTGGATTCGCAAGGCGATCCCGGCGGGCCCTTTACACCAGACAGCAAGGTCTACACGCTGACCAACCTCTCGGAATACGGTATCAACTATGAGGTGACGCATAGCGAGGCGTGGGTGAGCGTGAGCAATGACACGGGCTTCATCCCTGCCGGCGACTCCACGGCCGTTACCGTGTCGATTAACTCTGCAGCGGATTCCCTGGAGGGAGGAACATACACCGACTACGTGCACTTCAACAACACCACGGACGGAATCGGCAACACGGTCAGGGTGGTGACGCTTCAGGTCGGCGGTCCGACGTTGATTTACTCCTTCCCGCTGGACACCGACCCCGGATGGGCCACGCAAGGTGACTGGGCGTTCGGTCAGCCAACCGGCGGCGGTGGTACCGAACACGGCAAACCGGATCCCACAAGCGGTTACACGGGAACCAACGTATACGGGTACAACCTTGACGGGGATTATCCGGCGAATCTCCCGGAGCGGCATCTGACGACGACTGCTCTGGATTGCACTGGTGTCATCGGAGCGACGTTGAAGTTCGCGCGATGGCTGAATGTCGAAAGTAGCCAGTACGACCATGCCTACGTTCGCGTGAGCGACAACCTGGCCAACTGGATGCAGATTTGGGAGAACCCCAACCCGGACGTCGAGGACGCTGCCTGGCAGGTTTTCGAGTACGACATCTCCGCTGTGGCCGACGGGGAGTCCACCGTTTACATCCGGTGGACCATGGGTGAGACGGACGGAGATTGGCAGTTCAGTGGGTGGAACATCGACGACATCGAGATCTGGGGCATCCCGCCGGGCCCGACGTGCGACGACGGCATCCTGAACCAGGGCGAGGATCGCATCGACTGTGGTGGGCCCTGTCCGCCTTGCGAATGCACGTCGGATGGAACGTGCGATAACAGCTTGTGGTGTGACGGCACGGAAACCTGTGACGCTTACGGCTTCTGTCAGCCGGGTGAGGAGCCGTGCGGTCCTGATGAGGTTTGCAACGAGAATGCGGACGTGTGCGACCCGCTCCCGTTCTGCGCAACCATTCCTAATCCGCCGGTCTGCTCCGGTGACGCGGACGGCAACGGCGAGGTGACGCCGTCGGACGTAGGCCTCGTCAAGTACTGGTACGGCGATACCGATCCCGTCAACCTCTGCCATTATGACGTCGACTGCGACGGCGAGATCACACCGGCGGACGTGGGATTGGTGAAGTACTGGTATGGTCCGTGCACGGCGGAGAGCGCGGAACCGTGCTGGATGCCGCAATAAGGCAAGCTAAGGAAGCAAACGTGACGGGCAACTGATCTGACGTCAGATGTCCGTGGAAGGGTCAGCCGGTGGTACACGGGTGTGCGGTACGCCGGCTTGCTTCTTTTACATATGCCAGGCGGTGATCCCACAGCGGCACTGCGGTTATGCGGTGCTTTGCTTTGCGGTTGAGGGCTGCTTCGCCACAAGAACGAACAGAACCAGTGCCAGCATGATCACCGTACCGCCCAGCGCGGTGGGTATTGGCACCATTTCACCGACGGCAAGATAAGTCCATATGGGTACAAGGACCGGCTCGGCCAGCGTAATGAGGGCCCCCTGATAGGCGGGTATCCGCACCAGCCCGAGCGTGAACAGGTAGTAAGGCACACCGAACTGGACCACGCCCATGAATACGAGGTAGCCCAACGACCGGGCGGAAACCAGCAGATCACCGAGCAATAATGCGAAGGGCAGGATGAGCAGGGCCGATCCGAGGTTGTTCATCACGGTGACGGCCGCGGAGTCGGATTCCCTGGCCTGACGGATCATCATCGTGAGCAAGCCATAGAACAGCCCGGAGGCCAGTGCGATGATCAGGCTCAGCAGGTCCGCCCGCACGTTCTCCGCTTCCATGAGATTGCCGGCGAAGATGATGCCGATGCCGGCCATCGCCAGCATGAGAATGGCCACAGCCCGTTTTCCTGGTTTTTCACGCAGGATGAGAGGCGATAAGCCGAACACCCAGAACGTCGAGGTGTATTGCAGAATGATGGCATTGGCGGCCTCCGTCATCACGTTGGCAGCCACGAAGAACACGGTCATCAGCGTAAAGAACAGCACACAGACCAGCACCGAGGATCGGATAGGCAACCTGGAGCCAGAGTTTGGTGGCGGCCGGAGCGTACGGTAGCGCCCTCGAACCAGCGGAACCAGGAAGAGTCCGGCGAAAAGGGAGCGGTAGAATGCGATCGTGACGGCGTCGGGCCCCCGGCCTCCCTGGTTGACCAGCTTGATCAGCGCCCCATTGAGGCTCCATAACAGGGCAGCAAGAAACACCAGGCCGAGGCCCACGTAATAGGCCTTTTTGCTCGGCTCATCATGCCGGTGGTCGACGTGGTTCAAAGTCGCTTTGCCCTCGGGATCGTGCCCTGTGCGGTTTCACCACAAACCTTAGACCGCCGCGGTGGTCTCAAGCGGGACCATGGTATCAAGGTGCGAGCCCTCGACCAGTCCGCATCTTCCAGCCGGTCCGAAGAACAGCGATCTGTGAAATGATTCTTGTTTTGCCCGTAACCTCAACGCGGCATAGGGCCCGTTGTCTATCGGCGAAGAGTTTTTACACCGGGTGAGACAGGGATTGGTGATTTATGCGCTTGCCGGTTGGGCGGCCTGGTTTAGAATCGGTGATTGCGGGTCTTGGCTCGATGCTTGTCCGTCGAGCGGAGGGGCTCAATACAGGCTGGTTTCCGGTATGCGACTGGGCCGGGGCGCGGAAGCCCGAGCTTTGATAAGTCCATAGAACGTCCCCACGGGCGGAGCTTTGACAGGGTAAGCTCCAACGTCGTGGCCTGTCACAGGATGTCACGCCATGGCATCGTCAGAATACGCACTGCTCTGGGAGTCGCTTCAGATCGAAGCGCCCCAGACCCAGGAGAGCAAACCGGCGGTGGTGCACGCCGCGCTACGGAGTCATCGCCTGCCCTACGACACCCGATGCGTCGCGGTTGCGAAGACAGGTCGACGCTGTAAGGCCAGGGTCCGCAAGGGATCGGAGTTCTGTGCCTTCCACGATCCGGCCGTCTCGAAGGACACCCGCCGAAAGAACGCCGCAAAAGGCGGTCGGAGCCACAACCGGATCGCCAGCCTGCCTGATGGATACCTGCGGAAACTCACCAACCGCGCATCGATCGGCAACGCACTGGATCGTCTGTACCGCGAAACGCGGCACGGAATGATCACGGTGGAGATGGCTCGTGTGCTCTTCGATATTCTCACCCGCATCCTTGATTCGAACCTTCTTGAAGAGCGGCCGGCCGTGAAGACGCGCCGTGTTTCCAAGGTGGACCGGATCAGGCCCAAGATGGAGAGTCTCCTGACGACTGCGGAGCGTCGTCGATGGCGGCGTGCTCTTGCCAATGCACCGACGGACCTCCTTGAGCGGCAGGCCGAATCACCACGCACAGCAAGGCCCCAGCGGAAGCCCAGACCCAGATCAGCCCCTCAGGAGGTGCTCACTCCGCAACCTGAAATGCCTATCCCGGCCGTTTCCTAAAATGCTTGTTCGGGCATCTCGCTCCTGTTTCGCCTTTAGCAGACCACTCGGGCGTGGCTCATCGCCGGCACCGCAGGCCTGTTGGGCACCGGCCCGAAAAGCTTGTTCTTTGCGCCTCGGCCTTGCGCCAGCAAGTGCACACCGAAGTGTTTATGGGGATACCGCAGAATGCGAATCACCCTTCTCTCGACCCTTGTTCTCTTGGCGGCGGCCGGCTGCCGGACCGCCCAGCCGATCGGCAGGGGATGCCGCGGACAGGTACTGATCCTGCCCGGTATCGGGGGCGAGCTTCCCAACCAGCACCGGCTGAAACGAATGATTGACGATGAGGTGGAAGGCGTCACGGCACAGGTGTGGGACTGGACCGACATAGGCTTCAGCACGCCACTCGGCGACCTGGTCGATCTTGGGCGAAATCGACGCCGCGCTCGGACTCTGGCCGATGAGCTGGTTCGGTGGCGGTGCGAGAATCCGGATTGCCTTCTCTACCTGGTGGCTACCTCCGGTGGAGCAGGGATCGTGCTCTTCACCTGCGAGGAGCTTCCCGAAGACTTTCAGATCGAACGTGTGATCTTCATCTCGGCGGCATTGTCACCAAGTGTTGATCTGAGCCCCATCCTGCTGCGCAGCCGGAAAGGTCTGTTCAACTACTACAGCAGGCGTGATGTCGTGATTCTGGGAGCAGGTACGTGGGTTTTCGGTACGACCGATCGCCGACATCGCGCGTCTGCGGGGATGGTCGGTTTCGAGGAGCCGGCAAACGCGGCCTTGGCGGACAAGCTGGGGCAGTTGCCTTGGGACCGAAGCATGATTCGACTGGGAAACCTCGGCGGCCATACGGGAGGCTTTGCCACCGACTTCGCCCGCAAACACCTGCTTCCCCTCTTTGAGCTTCCCTCTGAGCCGAGCGGGCGGGCGTCGGCCAACCGACCTTGAGACTTTGGACCCGATTTCCCCGGCGGGCTAAGATACGGCTGTGAAAACCGCAGTTCGCAAACTGCCCGGCGATACGCGGGCCGTGCTCGTCGTCCTGCCGACATGGGTGGGTGACTTCGTGATGGCCACGCCGTTCCTCCGCACCGTCCGAAATCGATTTCGCGACGCATCCATCACGTTTTTGGCTGAGGAGAACCTTCGGGATCTGATCGAAGGTGGTGACTGGATGGACGAGTGCGTGTACTGGCCCGTCAGCACTCGGCCCAGGCCATGGCATCGCGAATACCGCGGGCTGAGGCGAACGCTTCGGAAGAGGCGGTTCGATCTGGCGATCCTCCTGCCCAATTCGTTTCGGTCAGCTCTCATCGCCTGGCATGCGGGGGCAAGGCGTCGGATCGGATATAACCGCGACGGTCGCGGCCTGCTCTTGACCGATCGCGTGCCGGTCCGCAACCGCGTGGATGGGAAGTTCGTGCCGATGCCTCTTGTGGCGTACTACGCGGACCTGGCCGAAGCCCTCGGCTGCGAGCGGCCCGACGATCGGCTCGAACTGTTCACCACACCTGACTGCGACGTCACGTTGGATCAGCACTTGCGTAGCGCCGGCCTGAGCAAAGATGCCCCGGGCGGCCCCCTTATCGTGATCAGTCCCGGCGGGAAGTACGGGACCGCGAAGTGCTGGTTTCCGGATCGTTTTGCGGCCGTTGCCGATCGACTCATCGAGGAGAAAGGAGCATCCGTGGTCGTCACCTGCGGGCCTGGCGAAGAGCATATCGCCCGCGAGATCGCATCCGCGATGAATCGGAGCGCCGCAGTCTTCGATGATCCGCGCCTGTCGCTGGGTGAATTGAAGTCGCTGGTGCGTCGGAGTGATCTGCTGTTGTGCAACGACGCCGGGCTCCGGCACTTTGCCAAGGCTTTTGATGTGCCGGTCGTGACGATCTTCGGCCCGACGCATCCGGAGTGGACGGCCACAAGCTATGAGGCCGAACGCATCGTGAGGATCGATGTGGATTGCGGTCCCTGTCAACAGCGCATCTGTCCGCAGGAACACCTCAAGTGCATGTTCGGCGTCACGGTCGACGCCGCCCACGACGCGTGTGTGGAGCTTCTGGAAATGTACGCCCGCGAGGACGGGTCATGAAGCAGCCGGCTGTCAGCGAGCCCCTTTCCGATCAAGCGGGCGCTGAGGTTCTCGGCGACGTGCTCGTTGTGGCATCCTTCAAGCCTCTGCTCCTGGCCAACGAACTGGATAGCCTGGAAGCTCTGTTTGCGATCTCGTCCGGCGAATCGCTCGGAAAGCCGGGGCTCGAATCCTGGCGGGAGCGTATTCGATTGAGCTTGCGGGAAGCTGAAGGGACGCGCACCGTGTATCTCAAACGCTTCACCGACCCTCCGCCCAAGGTCCAGCGGGCGGTTCGGGCGTCTGACACCGGTGCGGTGAGTGTTGCCGGCCTCGAATGGGCCCGGATGCACCAACTCGCCCGTGACGGCATCACGACGATTATGCCGATCGCCTTCGGTGAGGAGATACGAAGTGGACGAGAGGTTCGCAGCGCGATCCTCGCCGCCGCAGTCCCCGGCGAGTCGTTGGAACGCCTGGCGGCGAACTGGTCGCGGGATGTGCACCTGCCGCTGATCCGCCGCGCCCTCATCGGGACGGCGGACCTCGTCGCTTGTTTTCACGGATGCGGCTACATTCATCGTGATCTGTACCTGTCGCACATCTTCTTCGATGAGGCCGCGGCGTCGGACGAGGCTCTGCATCTCATCGACCTGCAACGGGTGATAAGGCCCCGGTGGCGACGGGCTCGATGGATTGTCAAGGATTTGGCTTCGCTCAACTATTCCACGCCCTTCGACCTGGTGACGACCGTCGACCGACTGCGTTGGCTACGTCGCTACCTGAACGTGGATAGGCTTGACGGGCGAGCCAAGCGACTGGTCCGCCGGATTATGGCCAAGACGGCCCGCATCGCGCGGCACGACCGGCAGCGCAAGGCAAGATGGCGAGCCGAGGGGACGGGGCGATGAAGGTGGCGCTCGTGGCGGAATGGCTGGATGCATGGCGGGGCGGGGCCGAGACCTCGACCCTCCAGTTCATGCATCATCTGATGGGTGGCGGCGTGGAGCTTCACATCTTCACACGAAGCCGTCCCTCGCCTACTCCGGGCTTGCACGTGCACACGATCACCGGGGCGGCCATGACGCGCACCCGACGAAGCATAACGTTTGCTCGTCGCGTGCAGCGGCTGCTCAAGGAGGATTCCTTTGATGTGGTGCATGCCATATCGCCGTGCATGGGTGCGGACATCTATCAGCCGCGAGGCGGCACGGTTGCGGAAACGATCCGCAGAAACGTCGCCATAAGGCGCACGGTGACCGGGCGTTCCCTCAAACGGTGCACCAGTCGGCTCAACTTCAAACAGCGCTACATGCTGGCGATGGAGCGCAGGCTGCTGGCGCCGGGCGAGGGTCCGATCGTGGTCGCCATCTCCGACTATGTCGTTCGCCAGCTTAAGGAGCACTACGGCCTGCCGGATCGTCGGATTCACAAGGTGTACAACGGGGTCGATCCTGACGGCGCCTCGGATGAGGAGCGGGCCGCGAACCGAGCGGCGCTTCGCCGGGAGTTCGGCATCGCCGATGACGAGTTGGCTGTGCTGCTGGTGGCGCACAATTTCCGGCTCAAAGGGGTGCGCTGGTGGCTGGAGGCGCTGTCGAGGCTTCGCCGAGAAAGTGAGCGGTGCGTTCGTTCGCTGGTCGTGGGTCGGGGCGACTCAAGGCGGTGGCACCGTCTGGCGGTCCGGTTGGGTGTCGACAAGGTGCTGACGTTCACCGGTCCAAGTAATCGCGTGCCGGCATTCCGGCACGCCGTCGACGTGCTGGTGCATCCGACGTACTACGACCCGTGCAGTCGGGTGGTGCTCGAAGGTCTGGCGGCGGGCCTACCATGCATTACGACACGCTGGGACGGCGCGTCCGAGATGATCGAGGACGGTCTCAGCGGCTTTGTCCTGCAGGATGCTGACGATGTCGATGGCCTGGTCGATCGTATTCAACGGCTCGGTGATGCGGACCTCAGGAGTCGGATGGGACAGGCGGCTCGCCGTACGGCCGAACGGGCAAGCATGGCCCGGCATACGGCGGGCATGATCGAGCTATATCAGTCGCTGACCCCCGCGGGAGCCTGATCATGCTCTTCGTACTCGTATCGGTCTCTGCCATGCTGACGGCCTACCTGGTGGGCGGTATTCCGTTTGGGGTGATCTTCGCCCGGCTGAAGGGCGTGGATATCCGCAAGGTGGGCAGCGGGAACGTCGGAGCGGCCAATGTCGTTCGCGCTTTGGGCCGACGGTGGGGAATAGCGGTTTTCCTTCTCGATATGCTCAAGGGCCTGGGGCCCTGCCTGGGCAGCCGGACGGTCTTGTTACAGGCGGGGGAGCTCTGCGAGTGCCAAGCGGCCGTCGTGAACGCGGTCTGGCTTGGTGTCGGTCTGGCCGCGATCCTGGGGCATAATTACTCGCCGTTTCTGAGATTCCGAGGGGGCAAAGGGGTCTCGACGTCCTTCGGTGTGACCCTGGGAATCTACCCTCAGTTCACCTATCCAGCGTTATTCGGCCTTGCGGTCTGGGCACTGGCGTTGTTGGTCTCGCGGATGAGCGCGCTCGGATCACTGCTTGGCGGGGTATTTTTCCCAGTGACCTATTATCTCTACGCGCGCTATCGAGGCGTATCGATGCTCGAGGAGTGGCCTTTTCTCAGCTTCGCCATCCTGGTCAGTTTGATGTTGGTCGTGCGCCATCGGGCGAACATCCGCCGTCTCGTTTCTGGCACTGAGGCTCGGTTCGGCCAGCCGCCAACATCGGCAGGTGGCGAAGGCGAGCCTGAAGTCTCTCCAGCAACGCCGGGCTCGCAACGGCGATGAGTCCGAGAACCCCTGCTCACCCGTCACAGTGTCAGACTCCGGCATTCCAAGAGAGGGGCCTACGATTTCGTCAAGCCCCACCGCAGAATTGCGTCGATCAAGACTTGTGTTGCCGCGGGGCGGGTTGGTATCCTGATTAACGGGGCCTGATAACAAGCGCTCTGGGGTGGGGGAGAAGCCCCGATCGCGGGCCTAGAATAATGATGACGAGAAGCAGCCTTCCGGTTTGGAGTGCTTGGAGGGGGGAGAGCGTGGATAATGCCAAGAACAAGCGTCAAGCCAATGCATGTGCTGATTCTGGGCAGCCCCCAGTCCTGGGAGGATCTGGGGGAATGGCTCGAAGCGCGCGCGCGTGTCGAACGCGTGGACACCTTTGAAGCTGCCCTCGAAGCGTTAGAGTCCGAACCTTACGACATTGTCATCAGTTGTGCCGCCGACCTGATTCCCTTCAAGAGCGTTTTCTTCAGCGAACAGGCCAGCGTGGTCCTCGACACCATCAGCCAGGGTGTCTGCATCATCGACGAGTCGGGCGAATTGGTGTGGGCGAACCCGAAGATGCTGGGGTTCCCGCAGGAGGTTCGCGACCGCGTAAGTCAATGCTGCGTCGAGACGTTCAGGTGGGCCACGACCCAGGCCCGGGAAGACACGTCGGAAATGCGAGGACGCCGCTTCAGCATCACCACCTCCGAGAATCAGCACTTCGAGATGACCGCAACGCCCGTGATCGACCTGGATAAGAGAATCACCAAGGTGGCGTCGATCGTGTGGGATTCGACGGAATCGCGGCGTTTGCAGGACAAGATTGACGCCCTCGATCAGGCCGGCCGCGAACTCGTTCGCCTGGACGCGGAACAGTTCTCGCGGCTGGACGTTCAGGAGCGTCTGTCCCTGCTGGAACAGAAGATCCTGCGCAGCACGAAAGAACTGCTCCACTTCGACAACTTTGCGATCTTCGTGCTTGACCGATCTCGGCAGAAGTTGGACCTGGTGCTCTCTTCGGGTCAACCAGGCGCCCAAGCACACATGGAACTGCTCGTCTCCACCGAGGGCAACGGCATCGTGGGCTTTGTGGCCGCCAGGGGGCGAAGCTACATCTGTCCGGACGTCTCGCTCGATTCCCGATACATAGAGGGTATCCCCGGGGCCAAGTCATCCCTGACCGTTCCGCTTCGCCTACATGACCGCATCATCGGGGTGGCCAACTTCGAGAGCACCAAGCGCAATGCCTTCAGCGAGGATGATCGCCAGTTTGCGGAGATCTTCGGGCGCTACCTGGCCATCGCCCTGCACATCCTGGAGCTGTTGGTCTCCGAGCGTCACACGACAACCGGTCGCCTGGGCAGTGACGTCATGGCCCAGATCACCGGCCCGCTGAACGACATCCTCACCGAAGTCGAGGGCTTGGTTGAGGATTACATCGGGCATGATGATTTGCGGCACCGGCTTCGAGCGATCTCGGAGCATGCGGTGATGATCCGCGAGTCGATCAATGAAGTGACCTCGCGGAAGCCCGGGCTGGTCGGGGCGCGATCGAAGAGCACGTTTCGTTGTGATCCGGAGTTGACCGGGAAGAAAGTGCTCGTCGCCGACGACGAGGACATCATCCGTGACACGATCCGCGATGTGCTGACCGGCTACGGTTGTGAGGTCACGGCCGTGGGGGATGGCGGCTCCGCGTACGAGCTCGTCTCCCGCGAACCCTTCGATCTTGTGCTGAGTGATATCAAGATGCCCGGAAAGAACGGGTACGAGATCTTTGCGGCCGCGAAGGAGGCGAACGGTGCCACGCCGGTGATTCTCATCACCGGCTTCGGCTATGACCCGAATCATGCGATCGTTCGCGCCCGCCGCGAGGGTCTCAGCGCCGTCCTCTTCAAACCTTTCAAAGTCGATCAGCTCCTCAGCGAAATCCGAGCCGCCCTCAAGTCCGCCAAACCGGCCTAGAAACAGGCCACCGCCGAAGATCCGTTTCATCGTGTGAGAAATAAGCCCGACCCGGCGACGAATCGCCAGGCCATATTCGTCCGTCCTTGCGGGACTCAAGAAGGATGAACGGAGCATCTCATAAATGGGTACCGTCTCGCAAGCCCGCGGTGAGCTGCCAGGGCTTCCATGGCACCGGCTTGGCGGCCGGGCAATGAACGTGACGTGCACCGGGACAAAGTCGGCCGCGCATTTTTGAGTCGGCTTGTGCGCCTCATGCTTGACTTCGGGAAAGCAGCGCTCATACGTTTTATAGATAGTGTGTGATGCGGTGTGACCTGCCGTCTTACGACTCGTAGTCATTATCATCTACATCATCTCGCTTGCAGGTCTACCGCCGATGATCCGTCAGTTGCATCTTTGTCCGCATGGCTGAAACCGGCGGGCAGCGGACGGGCTTCGTGCACACACACCCGAAGATCATCTTTCTTTGATTGGAGGTCTTCTCATGTCGAGTGAGATGCAGGGATGGATTGCGCGCTTTGTTGCATGGGTTTTGCACCGCAACCCGATGTACCTGATCAGTGCCGCGATGATGGCCGTAGGAGCGCGGCTGCTTTTGGTGGGCCCGGACCGCGCCGCCGGTGACATCGGGCTGATCCTCCTGACGTTGATCGTGCTGCAGGTTTACGAGTGGGCCGTGAGCGGGATTCTCATCTTGCTGCACAAGGTCAGGCGATCACCGGAGGATAAGGCATCGCTGCTGCTGGTGGCCGCTTTGTTCTGGACCGGGCCGATGGCCGCCACGATCGAAGTGACCGCCTTCCGCCCCGACCTGGGCACCTGCCTCGCCGCCGGTGCGTGCCTGATCGCCCTGGCGGAGATGCGGCTGACCTGCCGGTGGCTGGGACTCCGGTTGACCTTGCCGGGGCAATTTATGGGGGCCGCATGCGCCATACTGCTCGCCGTCGCACCGCCTTTCTTGAAGGTGCCGGTATCTGCTTCCGGAACGAACGAGCTGTTCCTCTACGCCGCGTGGTGGGTGCTCAGCGGCATCGCTCTGGTCTGTCTGCCGGTCGCATCGGTCTATCGAAGAAGGAAGGCAACACGCGGGCACAGGGAACATCCTTTGTGCGGGTGTCACGAGCTGACATTCTTGACCATGACGATTATCGCCACGGCCACGCACCTCGTCGGGATGAACCACGCGTTCTTCTGCCACGCCGCCTGGTTCTACGCCTCGCCGCTGGTCATTGCGGTTTCTACGGCCGGGATGGAGTTGCTTTCGCTGGCAGGCAAACGCGACGGACGCCTTGTGGCAGCGGCTGGCGCGCTCCCCGTTGTTGCGATCCTTCTGACGCTCCGGCCCTTTGACGCCGAAGTCCTGGTGGTGCTGACGCCGTGGTGGCTGCGCGATCCGATGCTGATCGTCTCGCTTGCAGCGGGAGGCGCGTGGTTGTTCGGCTATTTCCGCCACCGGTTCGTCGCCCTACTGCACGTGGGCAACGCTGCGCTGTGCCTTGGAGTCTATCGGCTGCTCCGCGGTTTGACTGACTTGCCCACTGCTCGGGGATCGCTCATTCCGGCGCAAGACCTTTGGACCGTCGCGCTCTACGTGGCTGCCGCGTATCTGTTGCTCATCGCCTGCCTGCGTCGATCCCGCCGCGAAGCCCTGCTCGCGCTAGTGTTACATCTGGCCGCCGTCATCCTTTTGGTGTGGGAGAGGATTCCTGCGGATCGGTTCATCGTCGGTCTTGCCGTCGGCTGGAGCATTCTGATCGGCCTTCATCTGGAGACCAAGCGACCGGGCCTGCTCTTCCGCCTGGCCACCATCGCGTTTCTGGCAATCGGCCCATGGACCCGAATCATGGCGCCCCCCCTCCCCTTGCTGGCAGGTGTGCATACCGTCGCCATGAGTCTCGTCTTGTTCCTTGCAGGGCAACTATGGCGCTGGACACACTATAGACTGGTGGCCGTTGTCCTGGTTGCCGGACATGCGGTTTTGCTTGCCGAACGATGGGTGCTGCACGGGGTGCATCCTGTCGCGGCGGTTCTGGTCGGCGGCGGCTTCGCGGTGCTCATTGGCGGGGCACTGATCAGTTGGCACAAGGAGCGATTGCTGCACTTCCTACGCGCCGAGAATGTGAGCGGCAGGCCTGAACAGGAAGGCGAATAAATGGGACGCCCGGGCGCCGCGCTGGCCGGTGTTCGATGGTCCCCCGCGTTGCGGAATCCGCCGACCCGCTCTAGCATCTTCATCCATGTTCTCGTTCGAGGTTACCCATACGTCCGGCGGCGCCCGATTGGGCCGGCTGGTGACGCCTCACGGGGTGGTGGAGACCCCGGTGTTCATGCCGGTAGGGACGGCCGGCACGATCCGAGGGGTGACGCCGACGCAGCTTCGCGGCACCGGGGCCGTCATGATCCTGGCCAACACCTACCACCTTCAACTCAGGCCGACGGCGAACGTCGTACGCGACCTGGGCGGGCTGCATGCGTTCATGGGCTGGGATGGGCCCATCCTCACTGATAGCGGCGGCTACCAGGTGTTCTCGCTTGGCGGGATCAACAGAGTCGACGAGGACGGCGTGGAGTTCTTCTCGCATGTCGATGGGAAACCTCTTCGGCTGGACCCGCGGGCGGCGATGGAAATCCAGAACAAACTGGGTGCCGACGTGATTATGGCGTTCGATCAGTGCCCGCCGCTGCCATCCGAGCGATCCGCGATCGAAGAGGCCGTTGAGCGGACGATGCGCTGGGCCGCTGAGTGCAAGAAGGCCCACCAACGACCCGATCAGGCACTCTTCGGAATCGTTCAAGGTGGGCTTGATCTGGACCTTCGCAAACAGTGTACGGCCAAGCTGATCGAGATTGGGTTCGACGGCTACGCGATCGGCGGGCTGTCGGTGGGTGAGAGCCACGAGGAGATGATCCGCACGCTGGGCCCGGTTGCGGCGATGCTGCCTGCGGACCGGCCTCGCTACCTGATGGGCGTGGGCATGCCGCGGGACATGCTGGCGGCGGTTGAGGCCGGTGTGGACATGTTCGATTGCGTGCTGCCGACGCGCAACGGCCGTAACAGCAATGCGTTCACCCGATAC
>CP070718.1:2971489-2988009 GCA_020350565.1 Phycisphaerales bacterium | reverse complement strand
CGGCAGTCGATCCTCGATGGATGCGAGGCGTTCGGTGACCGTCTGACGCGCCCGGTAGATGTCCGTGCCCCACTCGAACTCCACCCAGATCGTCGAGAAGCCCACCGCGGTCGAGGATCGTACGCGGCGAACATCCGCGGCTCCGTTCACGGCCGTCTCGATCGGGAACGTGACGAGTGTTTCCATTTCCTCCGGGGCCATCCCGTGCCCCTCAACCAGGATCGTGACCGTCGGGGCGGTCAGGTCGGGGAACACATCCACTGGCATGCTCGCGGTCATATACGCGCCACCAAGCAGGAGCGCGGAGGATATGATGACGATCGCAAGGCGGTTGGAGAGCGACCATCTTATAAGTGCATTGACCATGGCGGCTTCTCCTTCCGTTAGTGCCCGTGTCCGTGACCAAACGAGGCGGGCGACAGCGAAGCAAGCTTGATCGCGTAGGCGCTGCGTGTCGCGACCCACTCATCTTCCTGCACGCCGGCGAGCACCTCGACCCAGCCGTTGTCTCGAATGCCCAACTCGACCTCGCGCCGCTGGAACGTCTCACCCTCCAGCATCACGTAGACGAGCGGCCGGCCGTTATCCATGACGATCGCCGATTCCGGCACGGCCAGCGCGTCCCTGGCCTGCCGCGTTTCGAGGAACACGTTGGCGAACATGCCGCCTCTCAGCAGGCCTTCAGGATTGGGAATCTCGAACCGGATGGGGACGGTCCGGGTCTGCGGGTCGACGCGCGTGCCGACATTGACCAATCGCCCACCCATGCCGAGCACGTCCAGGCGTTGGTCCGGGTAGGAGGGGAGCTCCAGGCTGGCGTTGGGCGTCTTGGGCAATTGGCTCAAGTCAAACTCGGAGATGCGGGCCACAATCCATACGTTCTGCAGATCGACGATCTCGTAAATCTCTTCCAAGGCCTCGACGTGTTCGCCCTCGACCGACTCGTGCTCGACGATGTGACCCGAGATGGGTGCGACAAGTGGCATCTGCAGGGAAGCCACGTCCTCCGCCAACACGCCGCGCGACTTGAGCCGCTCCTGCATGTCCGCCAAGCGCGCCGAGGACTCCTCATAGAACTGCTTCATCGCAAGGGCCGCGTCGTATTCGGCCTGGGCGAGTTGCAGATCCTGTTGAGCCTGGTCGTACTGCTGGTCCGAGGCGACGCCTTTCTCCTTGACCTCCTTGGCTCGCCCGAATGCCCGTTTGGCAAAGTCGAGCCGGGCTTCGGCCTGCTTGAAGGCACGCTCGACCTCCAATCCCTTTACGCCCAGGTCGAGACTGCGCAGGACGAGCTCGGTATCCAGCGCCTGAAGCTGTGCCCGATTCGCGCGGAGCGCCGCGGCCTCAGTCGCCGGTAACGGCGGCTCGATCATGGCCAGGATTTCGCCGGCTTCCACGTAATCGCCCACCATCGGCAGTTTCCCGCTCGGCGGCGGAAGCAGACGGCCCGAAACCGGCGTCGTAACCGCGGCCTCGGCGTGGTGCTGCGGCGTAATCTCACCGGGGAGTTGCAGTCGCTCCGTGAGGGAGCGCTGTTGCGCCTGGCCCAGCAGAGTGCCGACCTTCCATTGCTGCTCCAGCAGGAATGATACGCTGTCCGGCGGTTCGTCACCGGCGGCATCCTCCGCCGCATGGAACGCAGCGTCCGCACTCGGGTGCACGACGAGCTCCAACTCAAGCGAGTCCTGAACTTGTGGGCTATCGACCATCAGCCGCGCTGCGTATATGCCGGCAGAGCCGAACGCATGCTCGGGAATGAAGATGCCCGCCCGCGCGGGGGCATCCAACCTGACGGTTTCGGTGTTGCCGCCCGGGCCGACGGCCTCGAGCGTGAACGTCCCACTTCGTACGGGCTCGCCGGTCTTCAGCACGGTGAAGTGCGCAAGGAACTCGGCCGGCTCACCTTTGACCAGATGCGGATACTCCATAAACAGAAGGACGTTGGATGTGAACATCGTGACACTGACGGGGTCGGGGCCTTCATCCTCATGGGCGTGGGCACCGTGCGCCGGAGCCGCTTGTTCATGACCATGGTCGTGACCTTGTCCCGCCAACGCCCGCTTCTCAGGCCACTTGTCGCAGCCGGAGACGGCGACAAGCAGCGCCAGTAAGGGCAGAGTAATCAGTAGAATGTTTCTCATTGCAAATACCTGTATGACTGATTTCGATTCGGTGCGAAACGAAACAACGGAGATCTTCCTGCGAGCGCGCAGCAGCGCACGCCGGACCCAGTTACCTTGGATATCGCACTATGGAATCAGAACAGAAGGGCGTGATTACGCAGCAGGAGCACGGCGGTTGCGTCGAGTGTTGCCAGGTCCGCTCGCGGTATGGTCGGCGGTGGAGGCCCACTCTTCAGCGCGTCCTCCAACACTGTCGGCAAGACCGTCACTGCGGCAGACATTGTGAGCCCGAGATTAAGCGTGGCCGAGCCGCCAGACCGCAACGGTCGGCTCAGAAGCTCCCTGGTCAGGGGCAGAACGAGAATGGGTATGTCATGCTCGCACGCAGCATCACCGACTGCGGCGTTGCACTGGTGAGGCTCCCGGTGCGCCGGTGCGCCGCAAGGATGCTCTCTGGCGTGATCATGCCGCCAAGCGTCCAGGTCGGTGTGATGAAACCGATGGAAGTGGGTCGATTCGTCGCAGTGCCTGTGCAACAGCAACACGCCGGCCTGCCCGGGAGCGACAATCAGCGTCGGCAGAACCAGCGCAAGTGCAATGCATCGCAGGGCTTGCGTCTGGAACACTTTCCGACTTGACCGGCGGATTCGTACCACCAATATGGCTCCTTTAGTACCAAAAGCCCCCTCAGTATAGTGAGGTGGCCGTGCTCCTTCAATGGCAATGACCAAAGCGGGGGACATCAGCGCGCCCTCGAAGAAACAACCTCACGCGTCTCTTCGACCAAGACCCCGTTTAGCTCCACGGTCACGTGTGCCAATTGCAGCCCCCTGGGCAGCCTGGCCTTCACCTCATCCGCCGACCGTAACGTTTCGGTAACGACCCCAATGATCGCGGCGTGTTTGCCCGGCCCGATCGCCCACACGTGCAGGTCCGTGACAGTCGCTGCGCCGTCCGCCTCGATCGCAAGGCGGATGGCGTTGCGGATCCGCTCAGGGGCCTGTCGATCGAGCAGCACGTGACTCGTCACACGGATCAGTCCGACCGACCAGCGTGCCACGAGAACGGCACCAACGACGCCCATCGTTGGGTCCAGCCATAACGCCCCCACGTACTTGCCTGTAAGCAGTGCGAAGATGGCGAGCAGGGAAGTAAGGGCATCCGCAACCACGTGCAGGTACGCAGATCGCAGGTTGTGATCGTGATGACGGGGATGATGCTCGGTTTCCTCGCCCCCCGGTTGGCTCCGCGTTTCCGCAATGGGGTCCTCTACCGTAGATTCCTCGTCCTGTTCTTGCTCCAGGATGACCGCACAGACCGCGTTCACAACCAGTCCGAGCACCGCGACCAGGATTGCCTGATTGAACTTGATCGATACCGGATGTAGGAACCGATCGAAACTCTCCCAAGCCATCCCCAGCGCGAACACCGCCAACAGCACTGCGCCGGTGAAGCCCCCAAGCGAGTTCACCTTGCCGGTGCCGAAGCTGTAACGCTCATCACGAGCATGCCGGCGCGCGAAGATGTACGCGAAGTAGGCGATGGCTAACGCCACCGTGTGGGAGGCCATGTGCAGACCGTCGGCAAGCAGCGCCATCGACCCGAACGCCACTCCGCCGATGATCTCCACCACCATCATGGCGCCGGTGATGACGATGACAATCAGCGTGCGACGCTCGCCCGGCATCGGTTGATCCTGGCCGAACGTGTGGTCGTGCCGCCATCGCTGCCGGTTAATTTCTTTCACCGCGCCGCTCCACTTGATCCTCTGAATCTGGAGAAGGTGTGGAATCCAGCTCCATTGCGTCCATCGCGCCCACCAGACGCGCCACGCGATGTCCGCACTCGGGACAGCGCCCACTGATGTTGCCCCGCAGATCATATGCGCAGTGCGGGCAATGACCTGGCGGCGCCGGTTTGTCCCGCCACCAAAGGTATCCCACGTATGCTGCAAGAACCACGAGCCCGGCAGCGATCACCCAATTGGGAGTACTCATTCCAGCGGGCGGCTTGACTGAAACTTGGGCTACCTGTTCCCGAAAGTCTAGCAGCACCGCAATATCGCCGTTCTCGAACTCGAGGTATTGGGTTCCCGCGTGCCCCGCCGTTCGCGTCGGCGCCGGCATGACGGCGAGCACATCGTCCAGCGACATGCCGGTATGGATTTTTCGCTCGACACACCACTCGCGATACCCGTGTTGCCATGTCCGCCAGTCAAGGCCACCAAGCGGCCAAGCGACGAGCAAGACGTAGAGCAGCGCGGTCGCCAGCCACTTCCTTACGCATGCGCGGCCATGATGTGCGGTAGGAAATACGGCGGAGTCAGCTTGCTGAGATTCTTCGTTCATAGCAGAGGCAACATCAACTTGCGCCGCCGATGTAGGGGCAACTGCTGGCTACGACAGTGGAGCCACTCTCGGTCTTCAGGGCCCGGTGCCGCCTGGCGAGTCGTTGGCCGCTTCAAGCAGGATCTCCTTGAGGACCAGCTCCTTATCAAGCCGCCAACGCGGCACGTAACGGCCGTTCACGAAGATAGTCGGGATGCCGTACAGACCGGCCCGCACGCCGTGCCGGAGTTGCGGAAGCTTCTTGCCCGCTTGAATATCGTCTAAAATGCTGGCCTGCAAGTCCGGCTGATCCATCGCATCGAACAGGGCAGCGGTATCGAGCCCCATCTGCGTGGCCGCCGCGCGGAGCGTTGATTCGCTGAACCGCTCGCGGTTCTCCATCAGCCAGGCATGCATCTTCCAATAACCATCGTTGCCTCCAAGCCTTCCAGCCGCCTCGGCCGCCTGCGCCGCCCGGCAGGAATTCGGGAACCGTCGTTTCTTCAAATTCGGGTTGCAGTCACTGTTGAATGGATAGTGCCGATAAGTGTAATGCACGTCAGCGCGGTCGGCGGCGAACGCCCGGATGATCGCGTCCGCCTGCGTACAACCCGCTTCCTGGTAGTCGCCCCAGAGGACGATCGTCACCTTGGCGCCGTCGGGCCCGAACGTCCACGCCTGCTTGTCCGGAGGCAGCGTCAACAGTGGCTGCTCGCGCCAATCCGCGATGTACTTTTCGAAGGCCGACGGCGGGCGGTCGAAAGCTGCGGAACGAGCGGGCGGATTGGCGGCGCCCACCTGCTCGACCGTGCGGATGAGCGCGTTCGGCGCGAACCAGCCCTTTAATTCCACACCGTTGATGAAGATCATGGGCGTGAAATGCAGTCCGAGCCGCTTCGCTTCGGCCGCGTCGGTTTCAACTGCCTTGAGCGTTTCTTCGCTCGACATGACCTGCACGAAGCCCGTCGGGTCGTAGCCCATCTCCCGAATACCCGTCTCCAGTTGCTCCGTCGTCTCAAACACGCCCTTGCGATCGAAGAGCCATACGTGCATCTTCCAGAAGCCTTCGGCACCCCACAGCTTGCCGGCCGCCTCGGCGGCGCGGGCTGCCCAACAAGAGTTCTGGTGGAGAGTCTTCGACATAGACGGATTGCACTCCTTGTTGAACGGGAAGTGTTTGATGGAAATGGAGATGTCGCTCCGTGTGTCGTGCAGTTTCTTCAACTGTTTCTCGACGTTGTAGCAGTCCCGGCACTGATAGTCCGTGAACATGACGATGCGGATCGGGGCCTCCGCCGGGCCGACCCGATAACGCCCGGTGAACATCGGGTCTGACGTCCCCGACGATGGCGGGCGCATCGGAGGTTTGACGTTCGCGACCGGTGGTGTCGTACTGGGCGGAGGCACCCCCGGCGGTTCCGCCTTCGATGCAGCCGCATTCTGGGCGGTCGGCGCCGGAGTGCCTGCCACCCTTGTCGCCGGCGACGTAGCCGGCGCTGGCGTGTTCTGCTTCGACCGGTCGATGATCTGTTGCGCCGCGGCGCCGCGCTCTTGCTCTGCCTGCGCGCGAACAGCCGCGCGGTGTTGTGCGTCCCACATTCCCAGCGCCAGCGTGACAACGGCGAACGAACCGCCGAGCGTGACCGCGGCCCTTCGTCGGCGCGCTGGCTGAATCGCAACGCTTTCTGCGACGATCCAGAATGCGAAATTGCAGACATGGGCGACGATGCAGTACGGGCAGACCGTCCATTTCGCCACGATGATCGCACAGTACCCCAATGACACGAGGGCTCCGACGCGAACCACGTAGCGAAACACGCGCGGCACAACCGCGCGCGTCGCGACCCAGGTGGTGAGTGCTGCAAGGAAGTAGGCCAGTCCCAGATATGAGACCGGCCACACGAGTCCGCCCAGCTTGATCCTGCCCCACACGCTGTTGGCAGCCTGGGCGCACGCGCTACCGGCGCCGCAACCGGGCAGGCTCAGTCCGCCAAGGTGCTCCAGCACGAGCATGAGCGACATCAGTGCGCTCACGCTCAAAAGGATCGCGCCCGCTATCAGCGAGGAGGACGACGGCGCGGTCGTCGCGCAAGTCTGTGCGCGGCCGGCGGCTGTCATCGAGCTCATGCCGGCGCGCTGCTGGGCGGTAGTTCTCTTGGGTGTCATTATGCCTCCAGCCAATCCCGGCGCTTCTGGATGGGCATTGCCGATTTGACCGACAACACTCCCCGGCCGGCCGAGATATCAACGTCTGTTACTTCACGTACTTGCGCACAAACGCATCCTTCTGGGCTTCGCTCATGCGGTTCCACGCGCCCTTGTACCCCCCACTGGTCGTGCAGCAGAAACCGATCACGTAGCCCTTGTACGTAAGTGTCGGCGAACTGGCTGTGATGGGCTTGCCCGTGACAGGGTCCACGTCGTTCAACGATACACGCGTGCCAGGTAACGCAGGCGGCAAGCTCGCTGCGATCGGCGGCACCGTCGCCGGAGCGCTCATGCTCGCCGCGGTATCCATGCCTGTTCCGCCGTCACGCAGTCCACCCCAGAGGGCCGCTCCCCCAATCGCAATGACCCCGAGCACAATCCCGATGATCACGGGCCGTCGGCCGGATGGGGCCCTGGTCGTGCCCGCGGCGGATTGCCGCTCATTCCGGCGGGCATGCTCATGAGCTCGCCCGCCTCGCTCCTTGTCCTTTCGTCGATGAGCCATGGTAAGTCCCTTCCGCGCCTCAAAAGGGCGCAGCAGAAAGCGCTATGATCACACCGCCGCCCCGGGCGCGAGTCCGCGGCACGGTGCCACGAAAGGTTTCAGCGTGGGATCAAATCAGCAGAGCGTGGCTGCTCGAAAGCAGCGCGTCTATGCAGCGGCGTGGCGCACGTGGGTATTCCGGGGCCCCCGTAGAATCGCGAAGGGCCTGAACGCATGGGGTCGTAAATCCGGGAAGAACGGCGTCTCCTGCCGGCTGCGGAGGTGCAGTCTCAGTCGAACCTGCGCGGCACACGAGCATCGGGAAACATTGCAGGACGATTCCGTCCGCGCCCCCGGCAGGCACGCTGGTCTCGCAGCACGCGTCAGTTTCCCAACCCGCGCAATGGTGCTCGCGGGCGTGAGCATCGGTCCACACGGTGAACTCGATGCTCCTGAGTACGTGGAAGTGGTTCGACTCATTGCAATGCGAATGGAGCAGAACCGCTTCGGCGTGCCCCGGCGCCAGAAGCGACATCGGCAAGATCAGCGCAAGTGAAAGCCATCGCACAGCTTGCGATAAGAGGGCCTTCCGAGATGTGCGGCGGATCGACACGGTGCAGGACCACCTGTTCGCAATCAACAATTGCCGAATTGTAGCAAGCCCGCAGGCAACCTTCAACGAGGGACGCAATGACCGGGCGCGGAGCTATGCCGGGGCAAACGGCGATTCCTGCGCGACGGCCGCGCGGTGATTCCAATGGTACTGTTTATCGGCCGCCGGTTGTACGACGGCCGGCGCTCTCCAGACGCCCCAATGCCCATCTGCGGTTGCCAACCGCGCGAGCCCGATGCCGCGGACTTTCGGATCACCCAAGAACATCGATCCGCTCTCTGTGGACTCGCGGAAGCCACCGTGTGTGCAACAAACAGCAGCAGAATCCGGCCTGGGAAGCGTTTCTCCAGACCCTGCACGCGCACACGCCGGACCTTGTTGGCAATTGGATCGACTTTGCGGAATAGGTCACTCCTCTTTCACACCTTTGGAGGTCGCCCCGAATTTGCCTGCAAGGGAATAGCTGGCTAATGTACGCGCCCAAGGCGCCGCCGAGCCTCTGATGCCGGTGAAGACGCTCCGGATGCGCTGCCGACGGCACATACGCTAGCACCCAGGCCAAAGCCTGGCTCGGGACACCCGGCGGCCTTCGACATGAAATGATGGGGTCAGAGCGATGAAAGATCAGATCGACTATGAGTCAGTCATAACGGTTCCAGAAAGCGGTATTGCCGGCGACATACCCGAGATGGCACCCGACGAAAGGATCAGCACCATCCTGATCCCCGAGGAGTGCCTGCGGGCGCGCGTCGGGGCCCTGGCCGCTCAGATCTGCCGAGACTACGCGAAAACGCGGGAGCTTCACGTCGTCATCGTCTTGAACGGCGCCTTCGTTTTCGCCGCGGACCTAGGCCGCGAAATCTGCAAGCTGGGCGGTCCCGAAATCCGGTACGACTTCCTGAAGGCCATCACGTACGGCACCGGACTGAAAGGACCCGGGGAGACGGATCGGCAGGTGAGCATCACCATGAGGCCCGCACATCTCGAGGGCGCGGACATCCTGCTGGTCGACGATATCGTTGATCAAGCCTTCACCTTGTCCAAGGCCCGTCATCTGCTGGAGGTCGATCGAACGAGCTCCATCAGGACATGCGCCTTGCTCTGCAAGCTCCTGCAGAAGCCGAGTGCACAGGTCAAAGACCTCAAAGACCGATTGACCCTCGATTACGTCGGCTTCAACGTCCCTGATCGATGGGTCGCAGGCTACGGCATCGACGCCGGTGAAGATTTCAGGCATCTGCCCTTCATCGTTGCCGTGAACGAGGGCTACTACAGAAAAGGTGTTCGTTGAAATGCTGGTCCGCGGCGGGAACGTAATCGACGTAAGGAATCGCAGCATCCGGCGCAGCGACATCCTCATCGAGGATGGGCGAATCGCTGCGGTAGGATCCGTGCCCGGTCCCTGCAAGGATGTCATCGACGTCTCCGGTAAGTTTGTGGCCCCCGGCCTCATCGACATTCATCTGCACGTCGAAAGCAGCAGGCTCAGTCCCATCGAGTTCGCGACCAGGGCGGTGTGCCACGGCACCACCAGCATCTTCGTTGACCCGCACGAAATCGCGAACGTCTGCGGCGTGAAGGGTGTCCGGCTGTTTCTGGACCAGTCGGATCTTCTTCCCTTGCGCATGTTCGTCGGCATTCCGTCCTGTGTCCCCGCGACGAACCTGGAGGACGCCGGCGCCACCATCGGCATCGCGGAGATCAAGGACCTGATCTCGCACCCGATGGTCTTCGGGCTCGCGGAGATGATGAATTTCCCGGGGATCATCGGCGGCGATCGCGGCGGTCGCGAGAAAGTGGATTTCGTCTACCGGTACGGCAAGCTCGTCGACGGACACTGTCCCGGCCTGAGCGGCGCCGATTTACAGACGTACATCAGCAACGGCCTCAACGACGGCGTCGTCCGGATCATGTCCGACCACGAGTGCAGCACGCTCAAGGAGGCTCTGGACAAGGCACGGGCGGGGATGCACGTCGCGCTCCGATACGGCAGTGCATCGAAAGACCTGGAGACCATCCTGCCCGGCCTCTTGCGCGCGAACGTCGACCTGGGGCGGTTCATGCTATGCTCCGACGACGTCGACGCCCTCGACCTGTCGGCACAAGGACATGTGGATCGGATCATTCGGCGAGCGCGCGGCATCATACAAGACAACTCCGGCCTCAGCTTCGATGAAGCGACTATTCTCGCGTTGCGCCTGGCCACTCTGAATCCGGCAGACTACGCCGCCCGCTTCCTGGACCTGCACGGGCACCCCCTCCTGGGCGCTGTCGAGGTGGGACGGGGCGCGGACCTGGTTGTTTTTGATTCGTTGCAAAACCTGCAGGTAGACAAGGTCATTTGCCGGGGAGAACGGATCGTTGACCGTGGAGTCTGCCTGGCCGAGCGCAGGGACTACGACTACACCGGCTTTCTGAGCAGCGTGAAGATCGGCCGCGAGATCGAGCCCTCATCCTTTCGCATCCCCTGCGGTGCATCCCATGGCAGCGTCGCGGCCAACGTCATTGAGGTCTCTCCGGACAGGATCATCACAAGACTGGGGCAGGCGACTTGCAGGGTCGAGGATGGAGGCCTCAGCCTTGCCGGTACGGAGGACGTGGCCAAGGTCGCAGTGTTCGAGAGACACCGGGGGACGGGCTCGTACGCGGTTGGACTGGTGCGAGGGTTGGGCATCGAACGTGGTGCGGTCGCATCCACCGTGGCGCACGACAGTCACAACTTGATCGTCGCGGGCGCCGACGACGAAAGCATGGCACGGGCCGTTGATCATCTCGTCCAAGTCGGCGGCGGCATGGTCGTGGTCGCCGGAGATATCGTTCGCCACTGCCCCTTGGAGCTCGCCGGCCTGATGTCGACCAAGACCATGGAAGACGTCCTGCGGGACTCCACCGCGCTGGATGACGCCGCAAGGAAAACCGGGACCAAACTGCCGCACATCTTCATGACCCTCAGCTTTCTGGCGTTGCCAGTGATTCCGGAAGTCCGCATCACCAACAGAGGCCTTATCGACGTTGCCAAATCCAGGATCATAACCGTGTGTTAGCACGACCTCAGATGCCGCTCGTGGGAGAATCCCTTCTCGCACGCCTTCACCCCGTCCGATCCGTATATCGCTAAAGCTGCTTCATCATGCGCACCTTCTTGATCCCGGTGGTCTCGTCCAGGTACGTATCCTTTCGCGACCAGCCCATCTCTTCGTAGAAGGCGATAGCGCGAGCATTCGGCTCGAAGCACTCCAACCGTCCGACTTCGATTCCACGCTCGTGCAGGACCTTCTCCGCTTCCGTCAGGAGAGCGCGCCCGACGCCTTGCCCGCGGGACTCTGTTGCGACCCACATGAGGTCCACCATGTCGTCCTTCAAGGCTGCGACGCCGCGAATCCGTCCCTCCTCTTCCGCCACCAGGCTGGTTGCCAGCATCTCCTTCACGTACCTCTCCGTCTCGCCGCCCTCGATCCAAGGGCGCATCTGTTCACTGCTGAGAAACGCACCATATGTCGCCTTCATGGAGGAAACACACAGGGCGACTATGGCCTCAAAGTCACGGTTCTGAGCGGGGCGGATTCGCACGTTTACTCTCTTCTCTACCCAAGTACCCTTCGGCCCGACTGGCCGGCTCCCGCATCTTCGCCTCGACTGGCCGGTTCTCGCAACTTCGGCCTGAAAGGTCGGTTCCCGCACCTCCGGCCTGAAAGGCGCTTTCCGCATTTTCGGCCTGAAAGGCCGGTTCCCTTAGCCCAGGCCAACGGGTGGTCCAGCTTTTGGTCTTCGGCCTGAAAGGGCCGCTCCTCTGCTTCATCGCCTGCGTAAAGCCCGGCACGCCCACACCGGACTACATCATTCGTGGATTGGTGCAGCATCTCGAAGGAATTGAAGAATCACGGAGAAGAGCGCAGAGAATACACGGCAACTCCCCGACACACCAGGGTTGAGCTTGGCATCGGCTTCGCCGCCACACTTGCAGATCCGCCTTCAATGATATGGTGCTTCAGACGGCAGCATATGGGACCGGGCAAATGAAACCTATCTGCGGGGGTTGTACGACATCCAGATCTCAAGTTGGAGCGGGTCCGCGTTAACCGTGCGCCCGACGTAGCCTTTCGAGAGCGTACGGGACCTGGGCTGACCGACCCAGTTGAACTTCTTGCCGCCCAGGTCGATGAACTCACCGCCTGCGCGCACACGGTCCCGTGGAGGAGAGACCCTCACCAGGTAGCAATCCATCCCGTTGAGATTGGCCTTCCTCTTTACGGTCTCGCCGCTCAAAGTCGCGGTCATCTTTTCAATCAACTTATAAGTCTTCGCCGCGGCCATCGTCATACGCCTCCTTTACGTTCGCAATCTGTCCCCTCCAAGAGAGCGTGAAGTTCGCAGGAACGGATGCGTCGTGCGCCCGGCCCATGCTTCACGGCAGACCCGCATACTGTGCGGCCGCTCGGAGCGTCATATCCGTAATGAAGACCGCGTTTTGAAGGAGTATGCTCGGGTCGTTCGAGACCTCCCGCAGCCTGAACTGCCCTGGCGACTCCTGCACGATCATCGCCGTGGACTTCCCCGCCGCATCGATATCCACACGGGAGAAAGCATCGCCAACGGGCTTACAGCGCGTGATAAAGCGATAGGCCTCCGAGCCGGGATTGATCTCGTAAATCGTCGGATGTAGAAATCCGCCAAACACCAGATTGCTGCTTCGACGCACAGTGAAGGCAATGGAGGGCTGAACAGTAGACTGAGCCATTCGCTCCATCAGTGTGATGTCCCTGGTATCGGCCCGATGCTTTTCAAAAGCCTCGATCGCCTTAGTCGGGTCCGACGAGGTGAGATACGCGATCTGATCCGCCACGAGTTCCGCCTGGATCAGCAAGCACTTCGCTTCCGCCATGAAGACGGCAGGCTCCAGATCGGGGTATTCTTGCAACAAGCCCTGGGCACGTTCTCGAAGATCACTGAGAACTTGCATATCATCATAGAACCGCTCGTAGCCGGCTTGGAGCTCATCATCATCGCACACCACGTCCGGCTGAAACGAAGCCAAGTGCTCACAGCATGTCTCGCGAATCAAATCGGCGGCCTGCTCCGTCCAGACGGTTGTCACGGCGAGCCGAAAGAGCAAGGACTCCTTCGTATCCGAGGCCCGCCGGGCGATCGATTCCTTCACTATTTCATGTATCTTCTGGCTTTCCTGATCCCAGGATGCCTGTGCCTCGGGCGTCGGAGGAAAGTCGATCAGCTCCACCTTGACGCGGAGGCTCTGATTGCACCCTCCGAGCAGCAGGACCAAAGCCGCCGTGACCGCCGGCACACCACAGTTTGTCGTCTGTGGCCGCATCACCTTCATACGCATCACGCACCCCCTTCCGGCTGCGTCGATTCGGCCGCCGCACTGCCTCCGCTGCCTGCCTCAGTTTCCTGGCCACCGCCGTCACCACCGGGAGGTTGACCACCCCCATCTGGCGGGTTGTCGTTGGGATCGTCACCATCCACGGGGAAGTTCTTGCGAACCATGTCGAAGACCGGTTTCAACGCCGGATTGCTGATTTCGCCATATCCAAGGGCCGTGTGAACCAAGGAATTCTTCTGCTGCTCCTCCTGCTCTTTTTCTTTGCGCCGCTGTTCCGCCCGGGCGCGCATGCCCTTCACAACGGCCATGGAGTTCTTGATGATGTTCTCGAACTGCCCTTGGAACTGCTGCAGGTTCACGGGCTCGGCCTCCGCCCAGAAGACCAGCTTCTGAAACACGTAGGGATTCAGACTCTCCGTCTTGCCGATGCTGTTGATCGAAAGGTCGTCCAGACTGGCCAAATACCGGGCTCGCGCAATTCGGATCAGGTTCTCCGGACTGGGTCCCAGCGCCATCGCGGCGTCCGCGTCCCTCTTCAACGCATCGCGAAACACCTTGTCGATGTCTTTGAACGTTTGCAGCGCCTCCTCATCGCCGCTGACCTCCGGCGGATCCGAAAAGGAGCCGGTCAGGGCATCCAGGGTCACGGCATTGAAGTAGCCGGCCCTTAACTTGTATCGAGCTAACAGCCCGCTTGAGCCTTCGACCGTCATCTTGTAATAGTTGATGTTGCTCGTCGCCGGATCCACCGCGGCGAAATACTGAACCTGAGACGTCGTCGCACAGCCGACGACCGTCGTCAGCAAACCACTAACCAGACCAATACAAATCAAACAGCGAGCAGTCATTCTCCACCGCCTTTGCTTTGCACATTGTTATCTGAGCCACCCCCAAGCGATGGCTATTCGGGCTCTTGGGCACGCAACGCAAGGCGAACTGAACCGCCGTCGTATGCCCTGCGGCATTCCCGCCGGGCCCAGCAAGGGAAAAACTCAGAGCAACGTGTGTCCCGAAATGCTTCTTATCAACTGCCTGAGGCTACGGAAACCGGATACGCGTGTCAAGAAAATATTTGGCTTACGATCGGTTTCCTGTGGCGCTTTTCACTCGCTGACTGCGGAGCGCTCGTCGGTGACGCGAGCTTAAAAAACAGATCAGACCGCAAGCCTCACTACACGACCTTTAACCTGAAGTCGTAACACCCATAGTGAATGTAATCCGCCCAGTCGACGGAGGGAATGTCTTTGACCACCCGGCGGCCGGCCAGCAGGGCCTCGGCGAGCGTGCCGCCGGTAAGCAGCTTCTTGTAGAACGTTTCAGCGAAGCGTTTGGCCGGCGTGTCGCCGACCGGCCAATAGGTGCCTACATAGTTGGCGACGCCGCCTCTCAGGAAAGCCTCCGCCAAGCCGATGTTGCGCTCGATCCGCTTCTCGACGGCCAGCTCCTTTTTACGCCGAGCGGCCCCTCGACGTATCCGCCCCGCCTCGCACGCATTGAAAAACACCAGAGCCGGCAGATTGCCGATGCTGGCCAGGTCCGCACCACTCAGCACCTGGCGCCCATGGCACAGAATGCCGCTTCGAGCCCGATGAACAGGATCGAAAAACGCGTGGCCCGCGTAGTGCACGACGTCGTACTCGCCCGATTGGAAGCGCGTGCGCAGCGCGCTCCGGGTCGCCTGCGGCCCACGCAGCACCTCGACCCGGATCGCCGGATTGTCCGCTAGAAGCTGCTGCACCCGCCTGCCCTCCTCCTCCGCACCGTCGAGGTCCTCGGTCGGGTTGACGACCAGCAGAATATCGAGCGTCGGCCCGTACTGACGCTGTTCGAGCCATTTGGCAACGGAGAGGTCCTCGGCCATGTACTGCCGGCTCAGACCGCCCTCCGACGCGGGGAATCGACCGTCGATCCGTATCAGCTCCCAGGGCACGCGGGCTGCGCCGGAATCATGCACCACAACCAGATGCCGTTCGAAGTCCCGCGCCAAAACGCCGGCGATCTGCTCCGGAAGAGTGAGCTCCGCCAGCCGATCCCCATAATCCGGGAGACGCGACATGGTGAACGAAGCCAGCTCAATCTTGTCGAGATGAGCATTCAACTCGCTGGAAGGGAACTCCTTGATGTCCGTAAGAACGGTCGCCTTCTTCGCGGCCCGCAGCAAGGACACGCGGAAGCCCTCGTGTACGTTGTTGCGAAACTCCTGCCTGACGGTGAGATACACGGGCTCGGGTCCGGGCAGTGGTCGCCGCGGCGGGACGGCCACCGCAACAGGCGGCAACGGCTCCAGTTCGTCAAACGTGACCTCGAAGTCGTCAAAGAGCGATGTGCCCGCCAGCCGGTAGAGCTCTTCCTTGATCTGCTCGTAACGGTCCTTATCGATCTCGCACAGCGTCACGCTACGGAAGTGATTCCGATCGTCGACGTCACGCAAACCACGAAACAGGCCGGAGAGCAGATGGTAGAGCGATTTGGTGGTGCTCAAACCGGTTCCCGCACCCACTAGAACCGTGGCGAAGTCCTCCACCTTGGTCCGCACGAGCGTTCGGACCACGTTTTCCGACACCAACTCCTGCGC
This sequence comes from Phycisphaerales bacterium, assembly GCA_020350565.1. Taxonomy (GTDB): domain Bacteria; phylum Planctomycetota; class Phycisphaerae; order UBA1845; family UBA1845. Next base: position 2,972,338 of record CP070718.1, on the reverse strand, counting down.
CTCATAACCGAAGTGGTCGGACGGTCCGAGCCCGACGAACACCACGTTCTCCGCGCGAACCACGTGTCGGCCGGTCGGCATCATGAACACCTCGCCGACGTTACCCGCAAACATCCGGTGCCGCGTGAAGTCGGTGATCGCACCCTCGAGGCGTTCATCCAAGGCACGGGCCGCGCCCATGGGAGCAACGCCGCGAAACACACCGAGCACGTACGCACGCGCGTCCGCGTCGGAAATGCTGCCGCGAAACAGACGAATCTCGATCCGGTGCTGACGCCGCCGCCCGACGACGACGCCCTCCATCGGAGCCGCGCCGCCGGCGCCCGCCGCACCCGCTGCGACAGGGGCTTCGGCACCCGAGGGCGCTCCGTCCCGCGCCTCCGGGGAGGCGAACTCGGCCACGATGCCGCGGATTTCCCGCTGCAGCACATCTTTGCCCGTCCGCCCCTCGAACGCCGGCACGCGCAGCTCGCGTTCGGGGAGAAGTCGAACCTCGCCGCGCCGCGCAGGAACCCATCGATCCCACAGCCGCGCGGTTCGTCCCTCGGCCAGGATGTCCTTCACGGCATAGGCCACCTGTCGATTGTTCGGCAGGCTGCCGTGCTCCTCTTCGACGTAGTAGGTTTTCGTATCAGGCAGCTCGGCGAAGTCCAGCGGTACGGTGCCGTCCCCCTCAACGGACTTGTGATAAATGAACTCGCCTCCGCGTTTGGTGAGATTGGTGATCGTTTGCTGATTCACTCCGGCAATCAAGTAGAAACCATCGCGCCCCGCTGCGAAGCAGTTGCGCACGTCGGCGACACCGCCCAACAATTGCGGGCGAGGTCTGGGTCCATCGACGGGCCACGT
>CP070718.1:2966074-2971389 GCA_020350565.1 Phycisphaerales bacterium | reverse complement strand
CGCGAGTTTCCCGACGTGGACTTCCCCATCGTCAGCGTGAACGTCGTGCTGCAAGGCGCGGAGCCCGAAGTGATCGAGACGGAGGTCATCGAACCTCTGGAAGAAGAGATCAATACGATCGAAGGGCTCAAGAAGCTTACGTCAGAGGCGCGGGAGCAGGTGGCGGTCGTCACCGCCGAGTTCGAGCTGTGGCGGGACATCGACGTCGCCGCTCAGGACGTTCGGGACCGCGTGGACCGTGCCCGGCGCGATTTGCCCGACGACATCGAGGAGCCCATCGTCCGCAAGCTGGACCCGGACGCCCGGGCCATCATGTGGATCGCCCTGATGGGCGACGAGCGCTGGGATGCCGTTCGTCTGACGGAGTACGCCGACCAATCGATCAAGGAGAGGCTGGAGAACATCCGGGGCGTGGGTGAGATCCAGATTGGTGGCGAGCGGAAATATGCGGCCCGGGTGCGGCTCGACCCCGCCAAGCTGGCTGCCCACCACGTTACCGTCCAGGATGTTGTCGATACCATCGGTCGCAACAACGTTGATATCCCATCGGGAAGGATTGAGAGCCAGAGCCGGGAGTTCGTGATCAAGACTCAGGGGCAGTTCGCCTATCCGGAGCCCATTAACGATCTGATCCTCACCTACCGCGATGGCAGGCCCGTCCGGATCGGGGATGTGGGGCGCGCGTTCGCGGGTGTCGAAAGCGATCGGAAAGTGGCCCGCTTCAAGGGGATCATCACCGTCGGTCTCGGGGTGGTCAAACAGAGCGATGCCAACACCGTGGCACTGGCAAGCGCGGTTCGCGAACGCATGGAGCGGATCGCCAAGAGCTTCCCGCCCGGGCTGACGTACGAAATCGCCATGGACCGGTCGGAGTACGTCGAGGAGAACATACGCGATCTGGTGATTACGATCTGCCTGGCAACCTCGCTCGTGGTGCTGGTCGTCCTGGCGTTTCTCCGCAGCGGGTGGGGCACACTCGTCACCAGCCTGGCCATTCCGACGTCGCTGCTGGCGGGCGTTGCGATCATGTATCTCCTGGGCTTCAGCCTGAACACGCTGTCCATGCTGGGGCTCATCCTGGCGATCGGTATCGTGGTTGACGACGCCATCGTGGTGTTGGAAAGCAGTTACCGTCACATGGAAGGTGGGGCGGAATCGCGACCGGCCGCGCGAACGGGAACGACCGAGGTCGCCTTTCCGGCGATTGCCAACACCTTGTCGCTCATCGCCGTGTTCATCCCGGTCGCTTTCACCGGCGGCCTGATCGGTCGGTTTTTCTTTGAATTTGGCTTGACCGTTGCGGCAACGGTGGTTGCGTCCACGTTTACGGCCCTGACGCTCACGCCTATGCTCTGCTCGCGGCTGCTGCGTGTTCCACAGACGCGCGGTGCCGTGTTCCGCGCCTCGGAGCGGCATCTCAGGCGGTTGGAAGCCGGTTATTCCTGGCTGCTGGAACGTGCGTTCCGCCATCGCTTCGTGACGGTGTTAATCGGCCTGGCGGCATTCGGGGCCGGCTTGTACTTCTTTTCTCAACTGGATACGGAGCTTACGCCGGTCATTGACCGCTCGAACTTCATGATCTCCTTCGAGACGCCGGAAGGCGCCACGCTGGCGGAAACCGATCGATTCGCGCGTGAAATCGAGAAGGTTCTGGCGGAGACGCCGGAGGTCAGGCACCAGTTCCTCGCGATCGGTCTGTCGCGCGGCGGCGGGCCGGGGAAGGTCAATGAAGGCATCACATTCGTGCGTCTCCTGCCGCGCGGCGAACGGGATATCCACCAGGCGGACCTGATGCAACAGACGCGTGAGCGGTTGGGACAGCTCCCCGGGGGGCGGGCTTACGTTCTTGAAACGTCGATGGTCGGCCCCGGCGGTGCGCCGCTTCAGATCGTGCTCCAGCACCCGGATATTGAAGCTCTGGGCCGCCGGCAGGACATGGTGATGGGCTGGATGCGACAGCAGGACGACTATGTCGGCGTCAATTCCGATCTGAAGGTCAACAAACCGCAGGTCAACATCACCATCAACCGCGACAAGGCTTCCGAGATGGGCATCACCGTGGCGGACATTTCCAACACGATGCGCTATCTGCTGGGAGAGCCGGATATTTCGAAGATCGAGCGCGCCAGCGAACGGTATGACGTAATCACCGAAGTGGCGGACAAGGGGCAGATGGTTCCGAGCATGCTGCGTGACCTGTATGTCCGCGGCGCGAGCGGGGCACTGGTGTCGTTGGGCAACCTTGTGGAGATCGAAGAGTCGATCGGGCCGAGCGAGATCCACCATTTCAACCGCTTGCGCGCGGTGACGATTTCGGCCGCAACGCCTCCGGGCGTGCCGCTGGGGCCCGCCCTGGCCAAGATTGAGAAACATCTCGACGAGACGCTTCCTGCGGGATTCGATTATACGCTGGCCGGGCAGGCGAGCGACTTCGAGGAGTCGTTTTACTATCTGACCATCACGATCGTTTTCGCGGTGCTCTTCATCTACCTCGTGTTGGCCGCGCAGTTCGAGTCGTTTATCCACCCGTTGACCATCCTGGTGTCGCTCCCGCTGGCCGCCATCGGCGCGTTCGGCATGCTGTATGTACTTGGGATGACCTTCAGTATCTTTACGTTCATCGGTTTGATTATGCTCCTCGGGCTGGTCACCAAGAATGCGATCCTTCTGCTCGACTTTGCGAACGTGTTGCAAGCCCGCGGGCGTGAGACCATCGAGGCGGCGAAGCAGGCGGCGCGGACGCGGTTTCGGCCCGTGCTGATGACGGCGTTTTCGACGGTGCTGGGCATGATGCCCATCGCGCTGGGATTCGGGGCCGGCGCCGAGTCCCGGTCCTCGCTGGGTGTCTGCGTGGCGGCCGGCATGATGGCCTCGACGCTGCTTACGCTGGTGGTGATCCCCGTGGTCTATTCCCTGGTGGATCAGGCGCAGGGCTGGGCCTTGCGGCATTTGCGAGGCGATGCCGGCAAGGCGGTCTCGGAGGCCGTCGCATGAAGCTGCTCCATCTGACGTTTCACTTCGAGTACGCGGACGCCGTCGAGTTGATCCTCGACCGCCACGAGGTTGCGGAGTATGCGCGCTACCCGATGGTGGAGGGGAAAGACCACGAAGGCAAGCACTTCGGAACACAGGTGTTTCCCGGCGGCGTGACGGTGGTTCAGGCCCAGGTGCCGGAAGATAAGATCGACGCTCTGTTCCACGACCTCCGCGCCTTCCGAGAGGAAAAGGCCGCCCACCGCCACCTCCAGGCAATCGTCCTCCCCGTGGACCGCTGTTTGTAAATGCTGCCAGCCCCGCCGGTCAGCATCTCGGCATATCAGGTTGCGGCAGCCTCAACCTCTCCACAAGGAACCATGAGCTCTGCTCAAAAAGGCTCATCCCAGTAAGGCGGCAGCTACCTCGGCGGGGCTGGGCCCCACAGTGTCATCCGGGGTGCGATCATGGGGTTGTTGCGGGTCTTCGTGGTCAGGATCGTTGGATTGGCCGATATCAAGGATAAATGTTGATCAGGAGGCCTTGAAACGCCATGACAACGAAAAGGCTTGCGACGATTCTCGTGCTGACGCTGATTGCCGGCTGCGGCGGCGGACCGCGTAATGGAGATGACGATCGGAGCTGCGACCCGGCCGCCCCTGCGTGTGCGGAAGGCCTGGTCTGCGCCGAGGTGCTGGAAGGCGAACCGCGGTGCGTTGGACCGGTCGTCATCCGGGGACGGGTTCTGGATCTGGCAACCGACGAACCCATCGCCGGTGCACTGGTCCAGGCGGTGGACGTCAACGGCGCCGCGGTGGGGACGTCGGTGGCGACGGACGAGGAAGGTGCGTTCACGCTCACCGTGCCGGTCGTGCGCGATGCGGAGGACGCGCCGGCCGACGGGGCGTTCACACTTCGGGTGCAGGCGGCTGCTTATCAGGAGTTCCCCACGGCCATCCGTCCCGCACTGCCTCTGGATGCCACCACGGCCACGGCCGAGGAAAACGGTTGGGTGATCGACAACCCGCTCACCACCGTCAAGCTGATCCCTCTGCCGGGCGACAGCGCGAACTGGGGCTCCATCTCCGGGACCATCTCGGCAGAGTGGAATGCCGGCGTGCTTGTGGTCGCGGAGGGTGCAGGTCGAGCGTTCACCGGTTTCAGCGACGGCGAGGGACGGTACACGATCTTCAACGTGCCCGCAGGCGCTTACACGGTCCAGGCCTATGCGGCTGGCTTGCAGGTGGACGCCGCGTCGACTTCGCTTGAGGTCGGTGAGGCCGTCGACGACATCGATCTGATGGAGAGCGATCGCCCGCTCAGTACGGTCTCCGGGAACGTTCAGATCGTCAACGCGCCCGGCGGTTCGCGAACGAGCATCGTCCTGGCGCTCGAAAGCACGTTCGTGGAGGCATCGGGTCGAGGCACGGTGCCACCGGGGCTGCGCGTCGGAGACATTGAAGGAACGTTTACCATTGATGATGTTCCCGACGGAAGCTACGTCGTGCTGGCCGCGTTTGAAAACGACGCGCTGGTTCGCGATCCCGATCAGACCATCGGCGGAACGGAAATCGTTCGGATCACCGTGCCGGATCCCGGCGCGGGCAACGTCGTGACGCTTCCTGAAGGCTTCAAAGTGACCGGTGCCCTGGCGGTGGTCAGCCCAGGTGCCGATGCCCCGGAAGAGATCAATACGCCGACGCCGACGCTGACGTGGGAGGACGATTCGAGTGAAGAAGGCTACGAGATCCACGTCTTCGACGCATTCGGCAATGAGGTGTGGAGCGATGAGATCGGGCCCACCAGCGGCTCGGCCACCGTTTCACACGTGTACGCGGGTCCGGCGCTGGAGCACGGGATGTTCTATCAGTTTCGAATCACCTCCTTCCGCGAGCGCGAAGAGGAACGCACCGCCATCAGCACGACCGAGGACCTCAAAGGCGTCTTCTTCTTTCTGAGCAACTCATAAAAACAAGCCGCTCACGGTTCGTCGAACTGGAGGTTCGGTCGGACAGGCATCCGTAGGTGCGCCGCCTGCCCGCACAAACCGACGCCCTGTGAGGGGGGATCCACGCACATCTGGCCCCGATGCCTTATTCCTGGCCGCAGCGACGCATTTCGAGCCCGGTTTCTGATCGTAGTCTCATGTGTGCTTGCTATCCTGCCGCCTGTCCGGCTACAACACGTGGAGGGTGCGGCGGATGTTGCGACGTTCAAAGCCTCAGACTGCGAAGGAGACAATGATGACCAGGAAATCGACGTTGCGGATGTTGAGCGGTTTGTGCGTAATCGGCATGATCACGCTCGTTGCGTGGGCGGGCGAGGAGCAGGAGGAAGAGGTC
>CP070718.1:2959741-2965974 GCA_020350565.1 Phycisphaerales bacterium | reverse complement strand
GTGCCATCGACCGTAATGTCGTACGCATGCACGCCGATGCCCTCGGCCGGATGCTGATGGTAGCGCATCACCTGAGCCATGGCGGTGGCGACGCAGCCGCACGGGTAATGGTTTGGCGTGTAGTAGTCGTAGCAATAACCTCCACTCCCAGGGCACCCGCCGTCACGTTGACACTGGGACCACAGGGTTTCCAGCAACTTGGGAACGCGCTCGTCGTCGACTTCCGGCAGGTCCCGAGCGTCCTGGGCACCCGCAAAGCTGCGCAGAAGTTCCCATTTGGCGCGGGCATCGCGGACGTCCGCAGGCAGCGAATCGGGACCACGTTGATGCAAGCCGCGTACTCGTGTCATGCGTCCGGTCAGATCACGGGTTACCAGTGTGACGAATGGATGGCGCCGCGACGGGTCGTAGCAGCCGCGTTCAGCGAACGCGACAATCGGTTCCACACCGTCATCGGCCGGAACGATGACGAGCCCCGATGGCTCGAGATACACCACGTAGTAACTGGGTGCGCCGTTCGGATCGGTGAACACGGCGACATCGGTGACCCGCTCGCCCATATTTGCCCCCAGAGGGTCGGCATCGGCGCGCAGCCAGCCGGTAACGATCAGCGCGGCGTCTTCCGCTGTTGTTTCTTCAGCGCGCGCTGACCAGGCGGCTAAGACAACGATAACGACGGCTGAAAGCAAACATCCGCGTGACAAACGCTGACGCTCTGACATGACCAGCCCTCCATCAGGTTGAGGAAGGTCCGCTGACGATGTGCGTGAAGAGCAACTTCATTCGGCTCACGGCGACTGCCAAGGTGCGATGCAGAGCCAGCGCGTCGAAATGCTTTCCGTGGCGGTGGCGACAGACCGCCGCAAATGCCGGTAGACCTCATTCAGCGTGCCTTTGATTCGCTGGAGGTCAATGAGCATTCTACCGGATCGAGTGGCCGCATACAACTTGCAGGTGCGTTCGGCGGCCCGGAACCGGGGCCGGGCGCGGCGACCGTCACAACCAGCGCGTATCACACCGTGATGCGCACGCTTGATCCGCCGGCCGGCGAAACGTGGCATGAGACATTTCAACTTATGCCCGACCCGCGAGCGCCACGCCAGGGCCGTTCCATCCCGGCAGCCTCACGCCAGGAGCCTGCGACATCGGGGGCACGCGAAAAGAAAAAGGGGACATTCTACTTTTTCAGCCGTCCGGCCCTATGCTGTTGCAGATGTAATAGCATGATTAATAAAGACTTACAGATCCACCCGGAGAAAAAAGTAGAATGTCCCCTTTTTCTGATGTCCTTTCTTCCCAAAAGACTGGCCGGCAGGGCGACTCCGGGAGGAGCCGGCCTGCCGGCCGTGGTTGAGTGTTTATCGAGTCGATCAATCGCTTTACGCGAGGTTGCGAACGATCGCCATCTTCGAATCGTGATCAGCCTTCTGCAGGTTCGTCATGGCCGTGGTGATCTGCGAAATCGCGTTCTGAATCCGCTCGATCTCCGCGAAAGCCTTCTTCATCGCGCCGGTGTCGTCCGTGTCGATCTTGCCGGCCGCATCGACCTTGTCCGAAAGCTGCTTCTCGAGCTTCGAGATGATCGCCCACAGGCGGTCCCAGATGCTGCCGCCGGTGCTGGCACCCGAGGTGCCGTTCGTGCCGCTGGCACTGCTCGAGGAGCCCGTGCCACTGGATGAGCCCGTGCCGTTGCTGCCGGAAGCCCCGTAGCCGTCAGGACGCCGGCTGGTGCCGCCGTAACCGTCCAGCTCATGCTCGCCCCAGCGGGCACGAGGATCGCGACCCACGACCTCCCGGCCGTTGCTGGCGAAGGTCAGGTCGTCGACCTGCTTGCCCGCACGCAGCACGGTGCCGTCGGCCCACATCGCATCCACGTGATCGGCATTGTTCAGCACGTTGCCCATATGGACGCCGGCCTTGCCGTCGTGCATGCCCTGAACCACAACCGCCTCATCACCCTTCATCACCGCAACCGCATCGATGTAGGACACACCGTTCTTGTTCTTGTCGGTGCACTTGATGGTGACCTTGGTGCCGTCGGGGAGATCGATCGTCAGGTTCTCATGGAACTGAGCACGATCGCCGTCACTGGTACGCAGATGCGGATCGCCGTAAGCCTTGACCCAGGTCTTGGTCAGGGTGTCATAGATCTTCACCTTGCCCTCTTCCATGGTGATGTTGTAACGCCCCGTGGAGACTTGGTTGTGGCCGTTGGTGGACAGACCGATCTTTGAACCGTAATCGGGCCTGGTTCCGCAGCAGTGCGGACCGAACGGACGGAGCGGAAGACGAGGCATGGGGAAGGGAAACGGCCAGGGCCGCGGATGCGGGAGCGGGAGCGGAAGAATGCCCGGGAACTTCTGCAACTGAGCAAGACCGCCCAGCTTGGCGCCGCCGAGCACCTTGCCCAGCACGGAGTTCAGCATGCCGCTCATGCTGGCCAAGTTAGGACCGAAACCAACGCCCTTGAGTGCGACGTTCGCAATGAGATTGACAGGGTTCATCGTTGTTCTCCATTGTCGTATGGGATTCACCACTTCGTGGTGGCTACCGACCACCAATCATGCCCAGTTATCGCAACCAGCGGGAACATGTTGCGTCACAACAAGGCATTTTCGTGAAGAAGGATGAACAGCCGGTGAATTCCCATTGCGCCCATCCTTCACAGGGCTTGGCGCGGGGGCCCGGAACACCGTAGAGGTGCTCGAGACAGCGGGCGCAAAAGAGAAGCGCGGCCCGGATGTTTACCCAACCGGACCGCGCTTCCAAGTGAGCTTCAGGCTAAGGCCGTCCGATCTTCACTACGCAAGGTTGCGGATGATCGCCATCTTGGCGTCGTGGTCGGCCTTCTGCAGGTTCGACATCGCGGTGGTGATCTGCGTGATCGAGTTTTGGATGCGCTCGATCTCCGCAAACACCTTCTTCATCGCCCCGGTGTCGCCCTCAGGAATGTCTTCGGCCTCCTTGATCTTGTCCGAAAGCTGGTCCTCGAGCTTCGAGATGATGGCCCACAGGCGATCCCAGATGCTGCCGCCACCGGTGGTCTCGGTAGTGCCACCGGTACCGCCGGTAGCGCCGATGCCTTCCTTGCCGTGCGCGTCTGGACGCCACTTGCTCTCGCCGCCATGTCCGTCCAGAACGTGCTCGCCCCAGCGGGCATTCGGATCGCGGCCCACAATCTCCTGGCCGCCCTTGGCGAAGGTCAGGTCATCGACCTGCCTGCCGGCCCGCAGGACCGTGCCGTCCTCCCACATTGCATCCACCGCGTCGGCATTACTCAGGACGTTGCCCATCTGCACGCCCGGGCGACCGTCGTGCAGACCCTTGATCACCACGGCCTCGTCGCCCTTCATCACTGCCACGGCGTCGATCCAGGACACCCCGCGGGCGTCCTTCTCGGTCGTCTTGATGGGGACTTTGGTGCCGTCCGGCAGATCAATCGTCAGATTCTCATGGAACTGGCCCTTGTCGCCGTCGCTGGTGAGCAGGTGGGGATCACCGTGGCACTTGACCCACGTCTGCGTCTGCTTGTCGAAGATCTTGGCCTCGTTCTCCTTGACCGTGATCAGATACCGTCCCGTGTCGATCGTGTTGTTCCCATTCGTGGACAGCCCCGCGGGCGAGGCTTCGGGCTTCGCCTGGCAGCCGAAGGGACCGATCGGAAAAAACGGCAGCCTCGGCATGGGAAAGGGAAACGGCCAAGGCCGAGCACCGAACGGAAACGGAAGAGAACCCGGGAAACGGGCCATCTGAGAGATTCCTCCGAGCATACCCCCTCCAAGGACTTTGCCCAGGATCGAGCTCATGTGCTTGCCCATCACATCAGCACTCGGACCCAAGGCTCGTGCGGCCAAGTCGGCCCCTATGTTGGCCGCAGCACCTGCTAAAATCGGATTCATGGCGTTCCTCCATCAAAGTGAAATGAGTTGTTCTCTGCTCGCTCTTCTTACGCCTGTGAAAAGTGCGGGCCCAACAGATGGGAAATCTGCTACCCGAACGATTCTAAACAAATGCCCTCGAAAATAAAAATGGGAAAATCACAGCCCTGATTCGCCGCGGGTCAAAGCGTCTCGTCGGGCCGCCGCCGGGCGTGCGTTTGCGTCTGCCCGGCCCGGGTGGCCCGCTGGATGCGCTCCTCGGATCGCGTCAATCGGGCCTTCCCGATGCTCTGCCAGAAAGCCCTGCCGATCCCCCAGGGCTTCGGCTTGATCTTCTTGCGCTTTTCCCGCCGCTCGATTTCGGATTTGTGATGATCGACGACCCACCGGACGACATAGCGAATCTGGTCGCCGTAGTGGCGGGCCTTCGTGAACACGGGCCTCATCGCCCCCCAGAACTCGACCTTTCGCTCTTCGCCTTCGACCTCGATCACGCCGGCATCGTTCTCGCCCCGGATTTCCGCGATTTGAGCGTCTGACAGCTTCTCGCCCGTGAGCAACCGACGGAAAAGCTCGCCCTCATCGCCCACGGCGTCTTTCTCGTTCAACTGGAAATCGAGATGGTGCCCGACCTCCTCGATATAGGTTCGGGCGGCCAGGTCAGTATTCTCCCGGAGCCCGCTGTTGATGTAGACCAGGCCGGCCTCGGAGTCGTAGGCCCCGTTTGCGCTCTTCAGGGTCTCACCATCGATGAACTCGAAGCTCGGCAGCCAGGAGTAGTTGCCCTCCAGGGCCTGCTGGCGGTACGACTCCGCTTGCGCCCGATCGTGCTCGTCGCCGAAGACGGTCTGCATCAAGCCATCGAAGCTGGGGCGAATCTGGGCGAGATCGGTGAACAGGTCCGTGAACAGACCTTGGACTCCAGCGTCCAGCTTGGTATTTGCTTCGTCAGAAAAGGTGTCCACTTGAGGTGCTGTCAGTGCGGCTGAAGGGCGCTCCTCCGTTTGCTGCGCCACAGGAGCCTCGATGGGTTGCTGGTGTCCCGCGACGGGTGTCGCGACGCCGGCCGCCTCCGTTGCGGCGTGGTTCGGCCTGACGATAGGCATCGCCTGGATGCCCGAGTCACCAACTTGCATGCTCATGATTCATCCTTTCTGGAATGTGCCACTCGCTGCGACCGCTAGTCCGTTATCGAGGCACGCCGGAAGGTGTTGCGTGACAGGCAGGAAAATCGCGCTGCGATTTCAATGAGAACGCCGGTTTCAATTGGACTTTAATCGGGCGGGCCACGCCTGCCATCCGCCAATCGAAGATGCTGTGACAGACCGGGTGCTGGCAGGGCCTCAGGATGGCTGCTCCGGTTCTTCCTTGGCCCATGCCGGCAGCTCGCCGCGCTCCCGCAGGACCAGCTCGACCCAGCGCAGCACTTCGGCAACGGCCTCGAACAGCTCCTCCGGGATCAGGTCGTCAATCGCCAGCTCGTTAAGCGAGTGGGCCAGCGGGATATTGCGGATGATCGGGATGCCCTCCCGGCGGGCGATCTCCTTGATCTTTTCCGCGAGGTAGCCCCGCCCCTTCCCGAGCAGCCGGGGCGCGTCCTCCTTGTCGGGATCGAAGCGAATCGCGCAGGCGATGTGGTCGGGGTTGGTGATGACGGCATCCGCGGTGGATACGCTCTCGAGCATGTTGCCCTGCGCGATCTCCTCGTGCATCCGCTGCCGGGCGGCCTTGTGCGTCGGATCGCCTTCCTGCTCCTTGTATTCGCGCTTGACCTCCTCCTTGCTCATGCGTTGGTTGCGGAGGAACTGCCACTTCTGATAAGCGAAGTCGAGCACGGAGAGGGCCAGGAAGAATACGACCACCCGGATCACGCACTTGCTGAGGATCATCTGCATCAGCGGCAACATGGCGATCGGCGGCTGTGTGCTGACCATGGCGATCTCCCGCCAGTGTGCAGCGATCACCTGCCAGCACAGGATCCCGACGATGGTCAGCTTCAAGGTACCCTTGATCAGCTCGATGTAAGGCGGCAGCGAGAAGAACATGCGCTTGATGCCGGCGATCGGGTTGAGCTTGTTGAGCTTCGGCTTGAGTGGCTCCAGCGTGATCAGCGGGCCGACCTGCACCAGGGGAATGAGGATCGCAACGGCGAACACGGCCACGAGCAGCGGGGCCATGATATAGAAAGCCTTGACCATGCCGCTGCCGAAGGTTTCGAGCAAAACCTTCTGGGTGAACTCGGGGGCGGAAATCTGCCGGAAGGACGCCTCAGCGATGGCCCGGAATTCTGCGCCCATGCGACCCGCCTGATACATAAGCACGGCGGCGGCGACGGCCAGCAGCATGCTCGAGGTC
>CP070718.1:2951758-2959641 GCA_020350565.1 Phycisphaerales bacterium | reverse complement strand
CGGGTCGGCCCATTCATCGGGGACGAGGGGGATTTCGCGTTCGACGAGCGGGAGGAGGACCTTGCGGCCGTCGTTGGCCATGTCGCGTAAAGTGACAAGCTGCGGCAGCAGTGTCTCACGCCGCTCCTGCAGTTCGTCAAGGCGTTTCTGGATTTCGACTTTCTCTTTGGCCGGTGCCCTGACCAGGCTCGCCCGAAGTTCCGCCTCCGTTTTGGCGAACGCCCTTTCAGGATCGGGATTCACCGCGACGGCCGTGTCGCCGAGCATCGTCTCGGGCCGGGTCGTCGCGATGACCACGTGCTCGGGCTCGCCCGGCTTGGGATCGATGATCGGGTACTTGAAGTACCAGAAGTGGCCTTTGATGGTCTCGTAGTAGACCTCGTCGTTGGCCACGGCAGTCTGAAGCTCCGTGTCCCAGTTGACCAGGCGCTTGCCGCGGAAGATCAGGCCATCCTTGAACATCTGGAAAAACAGGCGGCGCACGGCACGGGCAAGTCCATCGTCCAGCGTGAAACGGTTGCGGGGCCAGTCGCACGAGCAGCCCATCTCCTTGAGCTGAGAGATGATTCTGGACTCGTGCTTTTCCTTCCACTGCCAGATGCGGCGGACCAATTCTTCCCGCCCCAGGTCGTGGCGGGACTTGCCTTCGTGCTGGCGGATGTCGCGTTCCACGACGGCCTGGGTGGCGATGCCGGCGTGGTCGGTACCCGGCTGCCAGAGGGTGTTGAAGCCCCGCATTCGGTGGAAGCGTATGAGAACGTCCTGGAGCGTGTTGTTCAGGGCGTGGCCCAGGTGCAGGCCGCCGGTAACGTTCGGCGGCGGGATGACGATGCAGAAGGTCTGGTTGCGGGGTCGGCCGTCCGGCGTCGGCGTAAAGGCCCTGGATTCCTCCCAGATCCTGTAGATTTCGGGCTCCACTGCCTTGGGGTTGTAAACGGTTTCCAGAACGATGTTCTCGGACATAGGGGGTCGTCTCGCTTGGTTATAGGCCTAAGCCCGCGAAGTTAGAGATTCGCGGAAAAAAGTCAATGTCGGCGGAAGGCCTGCGGCCTGCCGGGGCGCCTGTTCCGTGCGGCCGCTCTGGTTCGGTCACGGTTCCTTTGCTTCGGCAGGCGAGGCGGATGCCTGTAGCGGGCACGAGGACCGGGCGGGCAACGGGGGTGTTACGATTTTCAAAAAAGTGCTACAATGCGCGGCCGAAGCCTTGGGCATCCCTGCCGTCGGCGCCGACCCCGCTTCCGGCGGAGAGGCTTGCCGGCATTCGGAAGGGTCAATACCGCGCACGGGCGTCTGTTCGTCCGCGAGGTCCGGATCAGGTGGACCGCCACGCACAAACGAGTTTGTGCGTGCCACCCGAAGAGGGATTGTCGAGCGTCAGAGAGGAAGCGATACGATGCACATTTCCGACGGACTGCTTCCTTCCTATGTGTGCGCCGGGGGGTACCTGGTCGGGGGTCTGGCTACGATGGTGAGCCTGCGGCGGGTGACCGATCGAGAGGTCCCGCGCCTTGCGCTGATGACCAGCGCGTTTTTCGCCGCTTCCTTGCTGCACGTGAACGTCGGCGTAACCAGCGTTCATCTGTTGTTGACCGGTCTGGTCGGGGTCGTGGCCGGCCCTGGTGCGATGGTCCCCATCGTCGTCGGCTTGATCCTGCAAGCGCTGCTGTTCGGCCATGGAGGCGTCACGACCATCGGGGTGAACGCGATCGTCCTCGGCTTTCCCGCCCTGATGGCGGGATGGATGGTGCGCACGTGGGGCGTGAAGGAAGACGGGCGGCGGCTGGTAGCCTCCACGAGGTCAGCCGCAGTGGGTTTCGCCGCGGGTTTTAGTGCCATCATCCTGTCACTCCTTCTGTTCCTGGCCGTCGGGCTGACGGCCGATCCGGCGTTCTTCACCGCAATCGGCGTTTTCGTGCTGGGTCATCTTCCGCTGGCTGTCGTCGAGGGCCTGGTGACCGCGGCGGCCGTCGGTTTCCTAGCCAAGGTCAAACCTGAGGTTCTGTTCCATGTCGCCGAGCCGAATGTCCTTGACGGCGCTGTTGATCCTGTTTAGCACCGCCGTCATTTGCGAAGCCCACGACCTGAGTATCACCTGCGACCTCGTACCGCCGGATCGGGTTACCGTGCATGTGTATTGGGCTGCGCTGGAGCCGGCGAATGGGGCCGATGTCCGTGTCTTCGATGGCAAGGGGAACGAGATCGCACGAGGGAGCACCGATCAAGAAGGCGCCTTCTCGTTCTTGGTGAAAGACGTGGTGCCGCACACGGTGGAAGCCACCATCGCCGGACACCGCGTACGACAGCGAATCAACGAGGCCGAAGGCGGAGGACTCGATGTGCCGGGGCAACAGATGGAAGCGTCGGCGGGACACGCCCCACCGCACTCTCACCAGGCCGCAGACTCGCATGGACACGCTCACGACGACGATCACGACGAGGCTGCAGCGGCGCCTGAGCACCAAGATTCCCACGTGGTCGAGCTCATGGCCGGTGTGGTCCTCATTCTTTCCCTGGCTTCCTTCGTTATGGTGGTCTCGCTGCAACGCAGGCTTAAAGCGCTCATCGCTTTGATAGAGAAGCGTTAGGACTCTTCACATCCGATGTGGGCACTCATCGATCATCATCTGGACGTCGACTCGCCGTTGCATCGCTGGCATCCGACGGCCAAGCTGATCGGGTTGGGTCTGCTAATTGTCGCCGGCGCGTGCGTCACGGACTTACGGTTGGCAGGCGGGGTGCTTGCTCTATCGTTCGCGACCGTGCTGCTGACGAAGCTGGGCTTTCGTGTGCTTCTCAGGCGGACGCGTGGGCTGCTGTTGTTCATCATCTTTTTCACGCTGCTTGTGGCATTCACGGCCGGCGGCGGGCCGAGTCTTGCCATCGGGCCCGTCAGCGTTTCCCAGCGTGGTCTCGAATTGGCCGCGTTGGTGGGGTGCAAAGCACTGGGGATTGCCCTGCTCGCCGTGGCTCTGGTGACGACCACGCCGTTCGCGCAGCTTTGCCGCTCGCTGCGGCGGATCGGCTGCCCGACCCGGTTGGTGAGTGTGCTCCTGCTTACCTACCGGATGAACTTCGCCCTGGGCGGAGAAATGGAATCGATTCAATCGGGTCTGCGCGCACGCGGCTTCCGCTTTGCGCCGACCGCCTGGGGCATTAAGACGATGGGCACGGTAACCGGTTCGCTGCTCGTGCGTTCACTTGAACGTGCCGATCGCCTTTATCATGCGATGCTGGCCCGGGGATATGATGGGTCGATACCTTGCTTGCCCAGTGGCCGGGTGAAGCGGACGGATGTGTGGAAGCTGTCCGCCGCCGTGCTGCTGGGCATCGCGCTGATTTCTGTTCAGGTGGCCCTCAGATGACTGCCGCAATCGAGGCCGAGAATCTGCATTTCGCTTTCCCGGATGGTCGCGAGGCCCTTCGCGGGCTGTCGCTGACCGTGCAGCCGGGAGAGGCGGTCGGGATCATCGGGCCCAACGGAGCGGGCAAGACCACGTTCTTTCTCTCGCTCATCGGATTGTGCAGGTTGCGCGAAGGGAAGCTTCGCGTGGCAGGCATGCAGATCGCCAACGGCAGTGCAATCGCAAGCAAGAAGACGCTGACCGAGGTTCGCCGGAAGGTGGGACTGGTTTTCCAGAACAGCGACGATCAGTTGTTCAGCGCATCCGTTTACGATGACGTGGCCTTCGGCCCGCTGAATCTGGGGCTGAAAGAGAACGAGGTCCGGCACAGAGTCGATACGGCCCTTCGACGAGTCCTCGCCAAGCCGTACGCCGATCGCGTCAGCCATCACCTCAGCGCCGGGGAGAAGCGCCGCGTCGCGCTGGCATGCGTACTGGCCATGGAGCCCGAAATCCTCGTCATCGACGAGCCGACGAACGACCTCGACCCGCGTTCGCGGCGAGCAACCATCAACCTCATCAATCAAGTGGACCAGACCAGGCTCATCGCCTCACATGATCTGGAGTTCATCCTGGAGACCTGCAATCGCACCGTGGTTGTTGATGAGGGGCGAGTCGTCGCCGACGCCCCCGCCCGGACGCTGCTGGCGAATCGCGAAGTGATGGAATCGCACGGCCTGGAAGTCCCGCCTTCACTGGCGAAGTGATAGGCCCCGGCAAAAACGGGGCATTCCAGTTCTCACTCCCGGAATCCGCGCATGATAACGCTTCAAGCCGATGCCCTTAGTTCGGCAGGCACGCGAGAACAGCAAGACGTAGAATATCCCCCTTTTCTCACACGAATAAGAGCATGGCGAAGCGGACAAACTTACACATTTTTCGTCGTGGAGTCGTGCACTGCGGCGCATTTATCATGATGGCAGCGTAATGCATGGGCTGCAAATCGGAGCGCTCGCATGACGTCGACGAGCTTCCCGGCCGGCTGGGTCATCCCGGTGTCCACCGACTCCGACGCCTCAAACGCGATCGAGTGTGCGTTTGCGCAATGGGGACGGAGTCTGTACCGCTACTTCATCGTGCGGACGGGCGGCGATGCGCATCTGGCCGACGATTTCATGCAGCAGCTTTATGTGTGTGCCTGCAGGGGCGCTGCCGAGGTCCCTCCTGCGGAGATGGAGCGCTGGCTTCGCAAGGTGGCCAAGAACCTGATCCGCGAATACTGGCGGAAACAGGCACGGGTGCCGGCACATGTGCCCATGGCCGAGCAAGCCGTGTCAGCGGAGCTGGCAGAGAAGATGGCTGCCGAAGAGCTGCCCGAAGAAGTCTGGCAACGCCGGGAGGCTCGGGATCAGATGATCCTGGCAATCACGGCCCTGCGTCACGAGGAGCAGGAACTCATCGTCGGCCATTACTTCCAGAACGAATCGCACGGGAGCCTGGCCCGTCGGCTGGGCATCAGCGAGCGGGCGGTGGAAGGCCGGCTGTACCGCGCCCGAAAGGCGCTCCGTGAGGAATTGAAGCACCTTGACGAGTGAAGGCCCGCAGGGGCAACCCGGGGCCCGACGGGGGATTCAACGATGAACGACAGGCAGGATTCAAGTGACCGGATGATGGACCGCAATTTGCGGACCCTCGCCCGATGCATGTCGTTGCCGGATGAACCCAGCGAAGAGCAACAGACTCAATGGACACAGTCGCCGAAGCCTGAGCGTCTTGTGCCCTTCAAACAAGGAGTTCGTTTCGTGAAGAATCATCGAGCATTGACATTCGCCGGGGCCGGTTCGGCCCTGGCGGCAACCATTGCCATCATCGTGACACTGTTCGCACCGATGCCCGGCACCACGGTGGATGCGGCCACCATTCTGGCCAGTCTGCAAGAGGCCATGGATGACGCGTTCAAGGTCACTTACGAGGACATCGGCCATCCACTGATCGACGGCGTCAAGGCGAACATGGAAGCCGTGTTCATCATCGAACCAGGTGGTGAGAACGACGAGGCCGCGGACCGTACCATATCGGCCCTGCACTTTGACGCCCATGTGCAGGTGAATGAAGCGTTCCCGCTGCTGGCGGGCCTTGACTACGACGTGGAAGGTGCATTCACCGAGGAACGCTGGTGGATGTACGCGAGAGTCAACGAGGTGCCGGAGAAGCTGCTGGAATCGAGCCCCATATCGGAGACGCACCTCGAACAGTGCAAGAACGGGGTGCTCATCGACATGGGTGTGCTCATGGACGCGCTTCAGTCCCACAACTGGGAGGAGCACCTGCACGCGCAGACTGCGGCCGTGCTGGGGATCGAAGACCGCCGGAAGGCGGCGAACATGCTGCATCACGGCCTGCAGGCCCTCTCGCAACATCTTTCGAAGGAACACACCCTGGGCGACATGCACCGCGGCGAGGTGGGTGGGCTTTTCAACGGGCTGCTGACCGGGCAGGCGAGTCCGGACGAGTTCGAGCAACTGGCCGGCCTACTACAGGGTGAGGCGGGGCAAGTTGAGGTGAGCAGGCAGGCTGACGGCGCATACCTGCTCGAGGCCAAGGACTTCAGTCCGCACGCCGAGGCCTTGGGGCCTGCGATGCAGGCCTACTTCGAAAGGACCACGCTCAGGATCGCCTACAGCGAAGCTGCCGGATTGCTGTGGGCTGCGGTGGACCACGTCGGGCCGCACGACGGCTGTATCCGACTTGAGCGCACCGAAGTCGCTCCGGACAATCCAATGTTCAGCGACCAACGTTTTCGCGAGGATGGCGTCACGACGGTGATGGACCTCTCTATGACCCACGAACTGCTGAGCGGAAACGAAAACGGCGAATAGGCTGCTACTTTCGCGGCAGAGCCTCGACACCAACCGTTCCCGCAAAACCACGGTTCGACGGACGAGCCGTTTGCGGATTCCAGGTTAAGAGTCGTCACGCGACCGGATTCGACCGCAAGGTGAATCCGGTCGCTTCCTTCCGCAGACCACCTGCGGCTTTTCCGCATGCCGTATTGACCTTTTGACTCTCCCTAAAACGACACCAATCCGAAGTGCTCCGCATGCTTGTATTTGTCGTGATATAGGGCGAGCAGAGCGAGCGGGGTGGTGCACTCATTGCTCTCCGGATCGCCCGCGTATTCCGCTGGAATTACTTGCATCCCATGCTAACCTCACAACATCAAAGCAACAGAATCAGGCTTCCCGCCACTGTGAGCAATACATTGGCGAACGCGTACGCGCCGGTGTAGCCGAGGGATGGGAGCGAACTCCGCGCCTCGCTTGTGACAATGCTGAGCGAAGCGCCGCTCGTCATCGAACCGGTGATCGCGCCGAGCAGGAAAACCGGGTTAAGGGACAGCACGCTTCGCCCGAATAGATATCCGATCGCCACCGGAATAGCCGTAACGACTACGCCGGCTATGAAAAGGCTAAGGCCCGCGTTCGCCAGCGTCTCTAGGATGCCGGACCCCGCCCGCAGCCCGACGCCTGCCATGAAGATCGTCAATCCCAACTCCATGAAGATCCAACGTGCCGCTCCAGGCACGCGCCCGAAGGTCGGATGCAGTGCGCGCAGGTAGCCGATCACGAGTCCGGCGGCCAGAAGCCCACCGGCCGCGCCCAAACCAACCGAAATCCCCGCGATCGAGACGGACAACCCACCGATCAGCAAACCGGCCGTGATCCCGATCATGAAGGTGACCAGATCCGTCTCTTGGGTTGTGCGCTCGATGTGTCCCACCGCTTCGCCGACCTGTTTGAGCCGCGCGGCGGGTCCAGTGAGGTGCACCACATCGCCGGCCTGGATCTGGATGTCGCCCTGGAGTGGAATATCGACACCGAGGCGCTGAATTCTCGATACGAAGCAGCCAGACTTCGCGGTGATCTGGCCAAGCGTGGTCGTCACCTTCTTGAGCTTCGTCCGTAACGGCACGACCCGACATGACTCCACCGAGGTGTCCTGAAGCTCCGGATCCGACAACTCCGGCCCAACGTTCCCCGAACGGGCAACAAACTCTTCGAGGAATCCGACGATGCAGACCTCGTCGCCCAGCTCCAGGCGCAGATCAAGCGTAGGGGGAATGAACTCGCCGCCGCGACGAATCTTCTCGACCGACATGCGTCCGGGCAGCGTTTCGTGCACGTCACCGAGGGAGCGACCGACCAGGCCCGGATTGGTCACCCGATAGGCGCGAGCTTGTATGTTCTGCAGGCCGTACGCCCGATCTTCGACTCCTCCCACGTCTTGCGATTCGAGCGCGGCGGCTTCCGCGATAAGGTTGATACCAAGCAGTCGCGGCAGGAAGCGTATGATCATGATCAGACCGACCAGGCCGAAGATGTAGGTGATGGCGTAGGCCGCGGCGACGTTCGTCATGATCTGGTCCGCCGTCATTCCCTCGGGCAGCGGCACATCGCCGGTGCGAACGGCTTCCTGTGCGGCGGCCAGCGTCGGGGAACTTGTCAGACCACCGGCGAGAAGGCCGGCGGCAGCGCCCGGCTC
>CP070718.1:2948267-2951658 GCA_020350565.1 Phycisphaerales bacterium | reverse complement strand
GGGCGGATCCTACGGCTTGGCGTCGCAGGTACAGATGAAGTGGCCGCAGCCCGGGCAGCCTTCGCCGTACTTTTTATGGAGGGCGCCCGTGAGGTCGATGTCGTTGATGTTGGCCAGGGTAACGAGCCAGGCAATCACGTCGGCGAACTCGGCCGCCTGCTCCTCCTTGGTGCCTTCGCGTAAAGCGGCCGCCAACTCCCCCACTTCCTCGCAAAGCCATAGGAACGTGGCCGCCGTGCCGCGCGCACGGTCCTTGTCGCTGTACATCTTTTCGATCAGGGCTTGGAGGTCGGAGATTTCCATGGGAATGGCAAAATGCAGAATAGCGAAAGAAGAAAGAGCTGTCAGCTATCAGCCGTCAGCTTTCAGCCAAGGCTGTCGGCCCTCCCGTCCCGTCAGGCGAATCCGAAATCCACAATCCGCAATCCGAAATCCGCAACCGGCAATCCGCAATCCGCAATCCACAATCCGAAATCCGAAATCCACAATCGGCAATCTCCAGATCGTCCTCTATACCAGCGTCTTATAGTACTCGATCGCCCGCCGGAGGCCTTCCTCGAAGCTGACCACCGGCTCATAGCCGAGCAGCTCCTTCGCCAGGCCTATGGCGGCGCAGGAGTGGAGCACATCGCCGGGGCGACGATCGACGTGGTTGGGCTTCACGTTCTTCCCCAAGAGCTTGTTAATCGCCGCGATCACCTTGTTCACGCTGATCTGACCGCCGCACGCAACATTGACCACCTGCCCTTGCGTCCGCTCAACCTTCATCGCGAGGACGTTGCCCTCCACGACGTTGTCGATGTAAGAGAAGTCGCGTGTCTGCTCGCCATCGCCAAAGACCGTCGGCGGCTCGTCCCGCAGGATGGCGGTGACGAAGGCCGGAATGGCGGCCGCATACTGGCTCTTCGGATCCTGCCGCGTGCCGAAGACGTTGAAATACCGGATCGACAACGTCTCCAGCCCATAGCATTCAAAGAACGCCCGGCAATAGTTTTCGCCCGCGTATTTCTGCACCGCATACGGGCTGAGGGGCGTGGGCTTGATCCCCTCGTGCTTGGGCGATTCCTCGGTGTCGCCGTAGGCCGAACTGCTGGCCGCATAAATCACGCGCTTGACCTTATGGTGGACGGCGGCACGAAGAACGTTGAACGTGCCGTTGACATTCGCGTCATGGCTGGCCTGCGGATTCTCCACCGACTTAGGCACCGATGGGATCGCTCCCTGATGGAAGACGAAGTCCACCCCTTCGCACGCGGCCATGCAATCCTCCAGCTTGCGCAAATCGCTTTCGTGGAGGTCAATCTTGCCCATCACGTGCGCGATGTTCTCGCGATGCCCCGTGGAAAAATCGTCCATCACGCGAACGTTGTGCCCTAGCTCGACAAACCGCGTCGTGAGATGCGAACCGATGAAGCCGGCTCCTCCGGTTACCAGAATGTTGGCCATGGCAGCGCTCCGGCACAGAAGTCGTGAGGTGTCAGTTCTCCGCCCCGGCGGGCCGGGATCAATCGCGAGTTATCTGCGTTAGGGACGCAGGAGTCAAACCGCAGCCGGAAGCATGCCCGACCCATCCATGGGCTTGCGAATCTCCGTTTAGAACAGTTCGAACAGGGCCGCGCCGCCGGGACGCAGGTCAACCGACACGGGAATCCCATCCGGGCCCCCACGAAAGACCTGCCCGGGAACGGCGTCGGCAACGGGCGAGATCTCCACCGCCCGCACGACGGGCTGGCCGGCCACCGTGGCAGGCAGCTTCGCCTCCCCGCGAACGTACTGCTCGGGCGACCGATTGAACAGCAGCACATAGCGCCGACGCCCCTTCGCGAAGGCACTCCCCATGAGCTCTGTCTCCCCCGGCACCACGAGTACCAGGGGGTACGGCTTCAGGTGTGCCAGGAGCGGCCCCCATCGGGCGGCGCGCAGGCTCGTTTGGCGCACCGCGCTCATGATCGCTGCCGACGGTGGGTGGTCGCCGATGATCAGCCCTTCATCATCACCGGGAAGACCTCGATACCGATCGAGGACGATACCCCCCGTTCGCCCGTCGGCCAGGCCGGCATGGAACTGCGCCAGCCACCGCTCAGTCGTCGAACGATCCGCCCCTCCTTCATTCGGCCCGACGCCGATCGAGATCATTTCGGAAAAGCTCCCCGTCCCCTGCTCGGCCATGGGTCTGGCCGTTCCGGTGGCGATCAACGGGATGCCGCGCTTTTCCAGGGCAAGATGCAACTGAGAACACCGCCGTCGGCTTTCTCCTGTTCCGGGCACGTCCACGACGACGCCCCAAAAGGCCGGATGACGCTCCAAAGCGTCGGGCAGTAACCGGGCCACATCCTCCGGCTCGTCGCAGCCCCGCGGGTACACGCCGGTCAGAACGTAGTGCCTGAGCGTCCGGTCCGGAACGGCGATACGGAAACCCACCTTCTCCGCGAGGTCGAGGAATCGGAGCCGATCGGCATCCTCCACGTGTCGCAGCAGCCCGTGATCGAAGCCCATCTCGGCGACATCTGTGAAATCCCGCGTAAGCTGCGTGTCCGCCTCGACCTTTCCCTTCTGTACGACCATAGGCTCGACATCGAAGCGCATGGCGACCGGAAAGGCCTGCTGAGGCGGCTTGGGCGTGGCCGCGCAGCCGAGCCCTCCGCATCCAACCGCTATGGAAACGACGAACAGCCTCAGCAGATGGCCCATTCCGCACTGGGGATCCATCGGGCCCGAGTAGTTGACGCGTCCGGAAGACCAGGGATACACTGCCCGGCGCACAGGATGAGGCGCCAATCCGTTACACAGGGAATCGCGACGTTGATCAAACATGCCCTTTCCACGCTAGTCGTAACAGCGATGCTTCCACCTTTATGCGGTTGTTCCACAACGCCGAAGGTCGCTGATGAAGACGCCCAGCGTCAGATGCTGTCCTTGCTGATGCCGGGCAGAATCGAAATCGTCGAGCCGTTCACCCGGGCGGCCAGCTTCGACGACGACGACACCGTAGATGGTATCGAGTTTTTGCTTCGAGCTGTCAATTACCTGGACAATCCGGGCCTGATGATTGTGGGCAATCTGCGCGTCGAGTTGTACACCTTCGTTCCGGCCAGCGCGGATCACAAGGGGCAGCAACTGGATCGCTGGGACATCCCACTGCGGACGGAGCAGGACCAGCGTAGGTACTGGAACCGGCTCACGCAAATGTACGAGTTCCGCCTGGCGGTGAATCCGGAAGCGGTTCCGCTGGCGGGCCGCTTCGTCCTGCTGGTCGATTACCAGGGGCCGTTGGGCGGCCACCTAACCGACGAGTTCGTCCTCGACATGCGTCAGCAAGGCGGGCCGATCCCGAGCCTCAGGGCGAGTCGTTGATCGCGCCTAACCTCGGGCCAGGGCCGGGGTCTGCCTG
>CP070718.1:2931202-2948167 GCA_020350565.1 Phycisphaerales bacterium | reverse complement strand
CCGGCGTTGCGGCAGAGCAGGCAATCCAGCAGCTCAGTGACATGACGGAGACGCGTTTCATGGTTGGTCAACTCCTGAGTTCGGCCGGTACCGCGGATGGACCCGGGCGGTCGCCGGCCTGATAGCCGTACCTTTTCAGGTATGTGATTTCTCCAGAGAGAACCGGCACGGACATCCGGACGAAGACGGTGTAGAGCAATAGCCCGAAGGACCAGATGCCCAGGCACACGAGGATCTCGTTGAGCGTCGGAACGTATTCCACCATTTCACCGAGAGGCGTGGGAACGAAAGCGGGCACGATGAGTCCCATGCCTTTCTCGATCCAGATGCCCACGATGGCCAGAACGCATGCCACATTCAGGACGCGCAGGCCGCGCGACGCCGGGAGCACGAGGAGGATCGTCGCGACGGCGCCGCAGACAATGGCCGTCCAGATCCACGGCACCAATGCGTGCCGGCCGTGCAGGCCGAGGTAGAGGTATTGTGCGGATGCGACGTGTGCCGAGTCGGTGTAGAACTCGGTGAACAACTCGCATCCCAGCAGGAAGATGTTGATGATCATGGCCACCTGGACGATGCGCCGCAAGGTCAACAGCGCATCATCGGTTACCTTGTGGGTGGTGTAGTGCCGCACAATCTGAAGGGTGAGGATGATGAAAGCCGGGCCCGCGGCAAAAGCGCTCGCGAGGAAGCGGGGAGCGATGATCGCCGAATTCCAGAACGGTCTGCCTCCCAGCCCCACGTACAAAAACGCGGTGACGGT
Source organism: Phycisphaerales bacterium (assembly GCA_020350565.1). Lineage (GTDB taxonomy): Bacteria > Planctomycetota > Phycisphaerae > UBA1845 > UBA1845. The sequence continues at coordinate 2,947,404 of CP070718.1, read as the reverse complement.
GTGAATGCTCACCGCCCAGACAATGGCGATGAACACGAAGGGTACGTAAAACAGTTTCGAAGGCGTGCGTCCGCAGTAGGCACAGTACAGCAGATAGCCGCAAATGTGCAGGTTCAGCAGCAGATAGCCGTTGAGGGCGATGACGTCCCACGTGAGCATGGAGACAGGGAAGTTGAATCGCTGAAAGATGTGGAGGAACCTGTCGGGGCGGCCGAGGTCCACCGTCACAAAAAGCAGGCACATGATGATCACCGCCACCGCGAGCAGTTCGCCGAAGATCACCACATCGTGCAGGTGCATGTTGCGGTAGACATAAACGGGAATGACCAGCATGGCGGCGGCCGCCGCCAGCCCGACAAGATACGTGAAGTTGGCGATGTACAGTCCCCAGGAGACCTGATCCGTCATTCCCGTGATGACCAGCCCGTGCACCAACTGCCTGCAGTAGGCATGGAGTCCGAACAGGGCGACGATGGTCAGGACGGTCATCCACGTGTAGTAGCGCCAATCCCCCACGAAACTGATCTGCAGGCATTCCCACAGGAACGTCAGATAGCGCTTCATGCCTGCTCCTCCGAGTCTGCGACGGCGAGCGGTTCGTGATAGCGGCTGCCGCGCTCATCGAAGTAATAAAAGAACCTGGGCAGGGTTCCCACGTCCTCCTTGAAGATGAAGACGCGTTTGTGCCGGAGGATGTACGCGACCTCGCTGTCGGCATCGAGGACATTGCCGAACTTACGGGAGCCGGTGGGGCAGACCTCCACGCATGCGGGCATCCGGCCCTTGCGCGTGCGATGGAGGCAATAGGTGCATTTTTCCATGACGCCCTTCGGACGCGGGCGGTTTGAGAGGTACGCCATGTCCGGGTTCAGCTCATCCGATGGAATCTGCGGCTCCGCGAAGTTGAAGCGGCGAGCCCAATAGGGGCAGGCCGCCTCACAGTAGCGGCATCCGATGCACCAGTCGTAGTCGATGACCACGATGCCGTCCGCCTCCTGCCAGGTGGCCTCCACGGGACAAACCTTCACGCAGGGCGGTTTGGCGCATTGGTGGCACTGCACCGGCATGTAATAGCTGTCATGCTCGGGCACCTGCGGCGGATCGTAATAGTGGTCGGATGTCTCGACGTTAATGCTCCCCTTTTCCATCTTCAGGACGCGGATGTACTGAATCTCGGGAGCGCGGGACGGATTGTTCTCCTTGACGCAGGCGTGGACACATTTACGGCAGCCGATACACCGGCTGATATTCAAGGCATAGACGAATTCCACGCCGTCAAGCGGTTTGACGTCCTCCACATGAGGTTGTACGCCGTGTCGTCGTTCGACCTCTCGGGTGATGCGGTCGAGGACGGTGCGCATCTCTTCGGGCGTCAGCTCTTTGTAATGTTTCTGCAGGAACTTCTCTACTGAGGGGACGTCCTTCCCTTGGAGATGCCGTAGGGGAGACAGTGCCGCGGCGAGCGCTGAGGCACCGGTCACGGCGGCAGCGCCCTTACTGAAGAAACCGCGTCGCGTCATATGAGGAACGGTTGATGAAGGCGCCTGGCCCGGATTCTTCGTGTTGGCCGCGGTCTCTTCCATCAGTGCCTCTCTCCAGGCGGGTCTTCACGGGCCTCGGCTGCTTTTCCGAAGATCAGCAAGGGGTTCCTGCGCTCTCGCTCATGGACGTCAATTCTTTGCTGCTCGCTCATGCGCAGCGTCCGGGGGCCGGGCGCGGGCTGCATCGATTGAAACGCCGGCACGTGAGGGTCGTGACATTGGATGCATTTCTTTCGCTCGAGCGGGCCACGATGCGGATCCCAATACCCATTGGTCCGACCGTGCACGCCGTGGGTCCAGTCGCGATAGACCGGCCCGTGGCATTTGGCGCACAGCAACTGCGGCTGGTCGTAGGGAATTGGTTCTCCCCTGTCGGAAACCAGTGTGTTTCGTCGGGTGCGATGATGGCAGTTGAAACAACGATTGTTGATGCCATGCTCGAGCAGGATGTCGCGATGTTGCGTGAGCGGACGATCCGTTTCAGGCGGAGAAGGAAAGAGCCTGTGGCACTCCTCGCACCGATAGGTATAGCCGGCGATGATCACCTCCGGCCGGAGCTTTGGAGTGCGCACGGTTGCCACGTCGACGACCCACTCGGGTGTGGGCACCGGGTCCGGGTAGGGTCTCGCATAGGGGAAGGGGTCGGCCAGCAGCAGAGCGCCCAGCGCCAGGAACATTACCGCAATCAGCCAGGCGCCTCGAGGGTAGCGTCCCGGCGACTGCTGTTGCGAGTTCGCGTCAGCCGTGGTCACGATGGTGATCCTGAGGGCATTGCAATGTCGTCAGCGCTTAGCTGAAAAATCCACGGATCGCCGCCCGATCCCGTTGAACTGCATCGGCTTCCGGCCAAGCCGTCTCGGCATCCTGGATGGGGCGGACGCTTCCGCCGCCCGACGGTGTGCCGGACTCACATCAGAAGAACAGATGCCGTAGATAGCGCAGGCGTCCCCGGAGCACAAGCCGCCGCCCGGAGAACTTCATTACTTTCCGGATCCGAACGCGATACTCCGGTGCGTAGCAGTGGTCCGGACATTTTTTGCACATCGGCTTGGGATCAAACGGACAACGGGTACGCTTCACGAACGCATGTGCCAGCAGCTTATGGCAAGTGGCGCAAAGCTCAAGATCCCGACCGCAGATCCGCGTAATGTCATGAGTTTTCAGTGCGACCGGCGTTTTGCTCATCCCCCGGTGCCGGTGCTTGCAGTAGACGTCGATGAACGTCGCCAGCGTATTCAGGTCGCGCAGCAGTTGGCTCTCTCGGGCTGCATTCATGGATGCCGTCTGCTTCGCAGCGAAGAGTCGACCTGCGTTCGGGTCCGTGCTCGCATCTGCCACGGCTCTCACTTCTCTGCTTTCTGCCGCAACATCCGTCCACATGGCCGGATTCCTTCCTCGTCCGGCTACGAGACCGTTGCCAGAGACTCCTGAAGGTCTGCCAGCGGATCGCGTCCGGTGAGCTTCAGGCCGAACTTGTCCTGAAGCACCTCGAATACGTTGGGTGTTACGAACGCCGGGGCGGCGGGGCCGATTCGGATCCCCTTGACCCCCAGAGCCAGCAGACTCAGAAGGACGGCCACGGCCTTCTGCTCGAACCAGGACAGCACGATCGTGAGCGGCAAGTCGTTGACCGTGCAGTCGAAGGCCTTTGCCAGCGCGGATGCAACCTGAATGGCGCCGTAGGCGTTGTTGCACTGCCCCATGTCCAAAAGGCGAGGAATAGGCCCGGAGCCGTTCAGCTCGATCGTGCCATACTCGTTCTCACGGATGCGATACTTGCCACATCCCAGTGTAAGGATGACCGTGTCCTTCGGCGTGTTGCGGGCGAACTCCGAGAAGTAGTTCCGCCCGGGCTCCGCGCCGTCACAACCGCCGATCAGGAAGAAGTGCCTGAGTTTCCCGGCCTTGACTGCTTCGACGATCTTGTCGGCCAGACCGAGGACGACGGATTGGTGAAACCCGATCGTTGATTCGCCGGCAGGCATGTCTCGCAACGGTTCGCATTTCTTGGCACATTCGATGACGGAAGAGAAGTCGTCGCCCTGAAGCCGCTGACCCCCCGGGACGGCCGTCACACGCGTGGTGAACAATCGGTCCTTGTACGAGTCTCGGGGAATCAGCACGCAGTTCGTGGTAGCTAGGACCGGCCCGGTGAACTTCGAGAACTCGAGGCGCTGCTTCTGCCAGGCCCCTCCGAAATGGCCGGCAAGGTGCGCGTGCTTGCGAAGCTCCGGGTACATATGCGCCGGCAGCATCTCTCCATGTGTGTACACCTTGATGCCGGTGCCTTCGGTTTGGCGAAGCAGCACGTCGAGATCGACCAGGTCGTGACCTGTGACCAGAATGCCCGGCCCACTTTTGGTGCCTTCAAAAACCTTCGTGGGAGACGGTGCGCCGAAGCGTTGCACGTGTCCCTGGTCCAGCATTTCCATGACGCGCAGGTTTTTCCGGCCACATTCCAATACCAGTTCGAAGAGGCTTTCCATGTCGAAGTTGACGTTGGTGACCGTAGCGAAGAGGCCTTCTTCGACAAAGGCGTCCACCTCTTCATCCACCATGCCCAGACGGCGGGCGTGGTGTGCGTAGGCGGCCATCCCCTTCAGGCCGTAAAGCAGAGTCTCCTGAAGGGATTGCATGTCACGGTCTTTGCCGCAGACGCCGACCTCCGTACACGCTTGTCCCAAAGCGGTCTGTTCACATTGATTGCAGAACATGCTCCCAGCTCCTTTACGGGTGGCCAATGAACCTTCTTTACGCTATTGCTTGACACCGCATCCGGAGGGAATGGGGCGTCGTGCGAGAACCTCTCCTCGAATGCTGATAAGGACTTCGTGAACCGGCACGTCGCTCTGTGCCAGCTCCCGGGCGGCCAGCACCATGCGCAGGATCCCGGCGCAGCAGGGGACTTCCATCCGGGCCACCGTGATCTTTGCCAGATCATTTCTGCCAATCATGGCGGCCAGCTTCTCGACGTAACCGCGCGTGTCGTCGAGCTTGGGACACGCGATCACGACGGCCTTGTCGCGCAGCAGCTCGGAATGAAACGCGCCGTAAGCCACGGGAACACAGTCCGCGGCGACGAGGAGGTTGGCGTTCTGAAGGACTGAAGCCTCGGGTGAGAGCAAGCGCAACTGCACCGGCCAGTGCTGCAACTCGGAACTTGGTGGCGTTGCCTCCGCCGAGGCTGCCGCCGAATCCCCCGTGCTCGAAGTGCCTCGCCTGTCGAACCGTGCGAACCGATTGCCCGGACATCCGCCTGCCGCAGGGCTGCCGCTTTGTCCATTGTCACCGGACAACACCTGCAGGCGAGGAGATGGAGCCGAATCCGTCCGCGCAGCGCCAGTTCCCTTGAGGTGTTCCGCAACGGCCTCCTCGTCGAACGCCTCGGCCTCTCTGTGTTGGATGCGAATGGCCCCGCGCGGGCAGTGGCCCAGGCAGGCACCCAGTCCGTCGCACAGCCGATCTGAGACGAGTGTCGCTTTGCCATTGACGATCCGCAGGGCACCTTCTTCGCAGGAGGGCACACAGAGCCCGCAGCCGTCACACAGGTCCTCGTCAATTGTCACGATCTCGCGAATCATGGTCTCGGCCTCCACAATTGGGGTGATACCGCAAAGCCGATCGGCTTGCATCACCGCGCGTAGTGTCGGACAATCCGCCAGGCAGCACCTTGACCTGAGTCAATCGCGGTGGGTTTTTTCCTGGGCACCGGATTGCGGGCATGACTTCGACCGACATTTTGCGTAAGTGCAGGCTGTTTAAGGGCTTGCGCGAGGAGTGGCTCGGACTTCTGGGCGCCGAGGCGCAACAGCGGCGATTCCAGAAGGGTGAGATCATTTTCCGCCAGGGGGAGGATTGCCCCGGGCTTTATTGCGTGGGCAGTGGCCTTGTGCGGGTCTTCAAGATTGCCCCGAGTGGCAAGGATCACGTGCTGCATTTTGCCGATCCGGGCAGCACCTTCGCGGAAGTGGCGGCGATCGGTCGATTTGAGTGTCCGGCCCATGCGGAAGCCCTCGAGGACACGATTTGTGTTTTGCTGCCGTCCGCCCGATTCCGTTCACTGCTTCGGCAGCACCACGAGCTTTGCCTGCAGTTTCTGGAAGGCATGTCTTTCTGGGTGAGAGAGCTTGTCGGTTTGCTGGAGGATCTCGTTCTTCGTGATGCGGCCGGCCGGGTCGCCAGCCACCTGCTGCGGGCGGACAAGTCCGACGGTGCAGCGCCGTTTGCATTGCCGGTGCTGAAGAAGGACCTAGCGAGCCATCTGAATTTGACCAGTGAAACGCTCTCTCGCGCGCTTCGCCGATTATCGGAGACGGGCCTGATCGAAATGCCGGACCCGCACTCGATTCGCATTGTGGACGGCGGAGCCCTTGCGGCCGTAGCCGAGGGCCTGCCGCCTGGTGAGTTTGCGTGATCGTTCCTTACTGCATTGGCAAGGCCAAACCGAGCCGCGACCGTCAGGGAGCGGGTATGACGCCTTCCAGCATCGCGCGCGAGCGAGGTGGGGCAGGGTGTCGGATGTTTCTCATTCGGAAATGTGGCCGGGTGACATACCTGCATACCCGCGTTGGGGAATCCGGGCTGGCCGTCGGGCCCCAGTTTATAGATGGCCGCGCTTTGCTCGGTTTGGCCATACGAACCGTCTTCCTGCGATGAATCCTCCTTCGAGAACGTGGGTGCTTGGCCTGGTCTTGATTGTGGCGGTCGCTGCCTGGCTGCGCTTCGGCGGTCTGACGCGATCGGAGTTCTGGCTCGACGAGAACTGCACCTACTATTGCGTGCATTATTTCTTCGACTGGCCGGAGGAGGGGCCGTCCTGGGCCAAGGAACAGGTCAACCTTCCGTACACATTTCTGCTGTTCGCCTGGACGCGACTCTTCGGAGAGACGCCTTTCGGGCTGCGTACCTTCTCCGCCGTGGCAGGGTGCCTTACGGTACTGGTCATGGGCCTGATCGGGCGGCGCATCGGCGGCGGGACCGTTGGGCTGATGGCGGCAGCCCTGACCGCCGTTCATCCACTGAACGTCCATTATAGCCAGGAGGCCAGAGTCTACGCGCTGTGGTGCCTGTGTCTGACCGCAACCACGTACGCGTTGTATCGCGCCGCCCGTGCGCAGACCACACGATGGTGGTGGGGCTACGGAATCCTTGCTCTGGTTACGACGTTTAGTCACTACTACACCCTCTTTTGGTTCCCCGCTACCGTCGTGGCGGTGATCCTTGCGCCGGACCGGCGGCGTTTCCTGCGGCAGTGGTTTAATACTCACGCTATCTTGGCCGTCGTTCTGTCACCGCTCGTGATCTTCTGTGTCAGCGCCCTATCACGTACAGGTCCTCAGATGTGGCTAGGCGAAACCTGGGAAGGCTATCCGCCGATCCTGGCCATCCCGCGGTCCATATGGGCGCTACTGCCTTCAGGGGGGTATCCGGAGTATGTCGGTACTCTCAGCGAGGGCCTCCGTGCCATGCGCTGGGATGGGTGGGGCAGCGAAGCGGCCAGTTTGCTCGCGCTCTGGGGGAGCGTTTGCGTGATGATCACCGCTTTGGCTATGTGGTTGGCGGCGGCAGCGCAACGATGGGACAGCGACACGGAATACGCGCGTCCGGTTACGGGCCCTCATCAGCTACCCGCTGGCGACGGTGGGAATCTGAATGGGCAGGCCGGTTTCCTTGTTCTCCTCGCGATCACATCATTGGTGTCGCCCTTCGTCTATTCGCATGTTGTTCGTCCTGCTTACATCGTTGCGCGGTATGATTTGATTGCCTGGCCCGCCGTGACCCTCGGGACCGCCGTGCTTATTCAGTTGGCGGTTCGAACTCTGGTCGCACACGCCGGCCTCCGGCACGTGCTGTTGGCGCTGGCCATCATGATCCCGGTGTCCGGCAGTATGATCACGCTGGTGGGTGCCCGAGCAATCCTGCCACAGAACGAGAGCGCAGAGCGCGTGCGTCGTTTGTCGGCCGCAGTAGGTCCCGACGACTTAGTCGTCTCCGTTGGCATGTACCGCTGGTTTCTGGCTTACGAGTTGCATCGGCAGGATTTCGCCGCTCGAATCATCTCCTTTCCCCCGATCCATGACCGGCAACTGGGCTGGCAGAATGCCCGAGATGAACTTGGGCATCCGCAGCGGATTGAGATGGACACAGAGCAGGTTCTCGCGCAGATCACCTGGTCAATGGATGGGGGCCATGAGGCCTATCTTCTTTTTCAGGGCGAGGTGGAGGGACCGCGCTGGCAGGTAGATAGTCGGCTCTTCAGCGCCCTGTTTCAACATGGCTTTCAGATCGATCTGGTGGACGAGTGGCTTGGCCTGGGCCGCATTGCGCGGAAGAGGTAGACGATTTGCACGCCGCGCTCGGCCTCTGACGATGCGCACCATGTGCGTTCGGACTGCTACGGGAGCGTGTCCGGCATGGGCTGTGAAGCTTCGACGCGCTTTGATCGAAAGCCATTCACAGGAATGACTTGGCGCCGCCTTCGCTACTCATTGTGATCCTCAGGCTTGGCCGGCTCTTCCTGCAGCGATAAGCGCCACGTGGCTCCGGATCGTTCGTCCACCGCCATGACGCTTTGGTCGGAGATCTCCAGCCTGTAGACGTCGGTAGGATGGGGAAACATCGGCGGCGAACGCGGTGTTGTCTCATCACCTTCACCCGGCGGTCTCAGAGAATCAGCATATGTTGATAACGCCTTTCGGTTCCTCCTTCCTACCCGCCAGCAAAACTGCTCCTGCTGGATCGTGAATGCCACCAGCCTTATGTCTTTAATGCCGGACCGGCTGCGTGGCCGATGCTTTACCACGCCGACGAGGAAGATAAACCATGAGTCCTCCTCAACCGTCTCATGTCCCAGAAGGACGCCGTTGACATCGAGCTTGTCCGTAAAGGGCGGGAGCCCTCGGCCTGGAACGTCCAGTTCTCCAAATGTGATCCGCGCCGGGCGAAGCGATCGTCGGGAATGGGCGTCCGGCGTGTCGCGCAGAACGTTCGGATCTCCGTTACCTTGGTCCATGATGTAGCTGGACAAGCGATGCTGCCATGCTTCGATGGGACGTCGCGAGGTGCACCCGGCGGTGAACGCCGCGAGCAGCAATGCGCATGCGAACGGGGTATGCTTCATGGTACGGTGTTCGATGCGGTTGCATGCACGACGGCTCTTTCCGTCTGCCTTGCGCCTGATACCTCGCGTTTGGCATCCATCGACGCGCCTGCTTTCGCTGATCTTCTCAGCGAGCGAGATCCTTCAAACAGTTGACGAAGCATCGCGTCATCGTCGCGCTCTCTGGCCTCGTCGTACGCTGTTTTTCCCTGTGCGTTGGCAATCGCCGGGTCAGCTCCGTGGAGCAATAGTACGGCCACGACCGAAGCGCTTCCTTCCCGAGCCGCTCGATGCAGAGGCGTGGTGCCATGGCGGTCCTGTATCGTAGGAACGGCCCCCGCCTCAAGCAGCAACATCGTACACGCTTCGTCACCATGCGCAGCCGCGTCGTGCAGCGGCGTGCACCCGAAGACGTCTTTCGCGTTCACGTCTGCACCGTGATCGACGAGGGTGCTGACCGTATCGGGCCAAAGCTCGCGCACGGCCAGGTGCAGCGGCGTGAGCTCATAAAACGTCTTGGCATTTTCGTCAGCTCCGTTTGCAAGGAGGTTCTCTGCCACGGTGTGATGCCCCCAACGCGCCGCTGCGTGCAAGGGCGTCTCACCGTCGACGTCCGCGCGGTTGGGGTCGTACCCTTGTTCCAGCAGCCGCGCGACTTCCTCCTTTTGCCCTTTAGCCGCAGCCCACCACAGCGGTGAGCGCCCAAACAGGTCCACTGCCTCAGCAGTGTTTCCCGCGGACGGACCGTATCCAGCCTTACCTTCCGACAACAAATGGAGCGTGTGGGAGTCGCTGTCTCCGGCCTTTTCCAGGAATGGTGCACCTGCTTCGCGCGATCCAAGGAACGCAGGCTGCTTCGCCCCTCCAAAGCAGCATTCGGCGATGCTCACGATTTTGCCGGTCTGGTTCCTGTAACCATAGTCCTCCCCGAAATAGGTTTGGAGCTCCTTCGCGATGCGCGCGAATCGTTGCCGAGTGAGCGGCCGACCGTGCTCGTCCCGGTACCAGCTCCGCACGTCGGCACAGCGCTTCTCCAGTTCTTCGCGCACGAAAGGAGCAATGCCGAATCCGAAGCTGTTCGGGTTGAGCGCCTCGTCCCAGTGATCGGTAATGAACACGTTGAAGAAGTCCGAACGAGGGTGAACGTGATCGTTCAGCCGCCAATACAAGCCGTCGCGATCCAGCATCGGCGCCCTGCGCTCACCGCCGAACTGCACCTCTTCGGTCAGGTTCCGGTAGAATTTCAAACCTGCGTAGTTCGCGGCAAGATCGGCATTGGAGCGTATGCCGGTGGAGAGCATGCCGAGCATGCCGTTCTCCGAGAGAAACAGATTGTCACCCGTTCCAAGGGCAACCGCCCGCCCACTGGCTTGGCCTTCATTGAGGCCGGCGGTTACCGCCTTCCGGTATTCTGTGTAGTAAATGTGCCCCATGTGAACGAAATGGACGAACTTGTCGGTGCCGAAATAGGTGCCGTCCACCATGATGGTCGAGCTGCGCCAAAGCCTGGTGAACTTCGTAAAATCCAGCATCAGCACCCAATGGTGATAAATCCAGAAGACCGGCTGATGGACGATCACCAGGCCTGGGTAACGATCCCGCAGCTTGGCGCTCCGCAGCTCCAGCTCCAGCGATTCCACATGATGTATAAACGGGGGGAACTCCATCCAAACGGCGCGAGCGACCACCTGCGGCGACCGGAGGCGGACGGTTTCCGCTGTTTGCCGCCCGTTCCGCAGTGAACGCCTGATTCTTGCGTTGGTCTTCTCTGCTGCCGCCTCCAGATTCTCGTAGACCATTTCAGCAAAGTGCAGTCGCAAATCGGCAAACTCCCGACCCACGGGAACGCTGTACTGGTCGGATTCGTGGCACAGCGCAACGGACGGCAGCAAGCTCACTGCAAGAATGAAGACGCACGTGTCCACTCGGCTGTAAATCGTTCCCGACATCAGTTCGCTACTGAACAATGGCCCACCGGTGCACTGCGCGTACCGGAGTCATACTCTGCGCCGTTTCATCGTGTTTAACGAGGAATTCAATACGAATGAAGCCTCCGCGCCCGAGAACCGCTCTGTCAGGGAGCGGTTGTCTGTCCCTCCAGTGGTTCCTTGATCTCATGAGACTCGTATGCCACGGTAATGGTATACAACCCGTCGCGATACCCCATACTTGATGGTGAACAACCGCAACTGCGCCTGGGGGGAGGAGTCTCTCTCAGGGGGGATCCCAGTTCCTTCACCCTGCCAGCCATTGCTCCAAAAGATTCCGCGCCTCGGAATCTCGTATTTGCTTCGGCGGGTGTTTCATGCACACGGCCGAGACTTCGTAAAGCGGACCACCGATACCTCGGTCCAAAGCAAGCTTCGCGCAGCGGATAGCGTCGATCGCGATGCCCGCGCTGTTCGGCGAGTCCTCCACACTGAGGCGCAGCTCGAGGTTCATCGGTACGCCGCCGAAACCGCGCCAATCCATTCGCAAAAAGCAGATCTTGTTGTCGTTTTGCCAGGCCACGTAGTCCGCCGGGCCGATATGGATGTGCTCGTCATCAAGCGGCACGTCCAATTGGGACTGCACGGATTCCGTCTTGGAGATCTTCTTCGAGACCAGCCGGCTGCGGTCCAGCATGTTGAGAAAGTCAGTGTTCCCTCCAGTGTTGAGCTGGTACGTGCGCTCAAGCTTCACGCCGCGGTCTGCCATAAGGCGCGCCAGTGCACGATGCACGATGGTGGCCCCAAGCTGACTCTTGATGTCATCGCCGACAACCGGAAGGTTTTTCCTGCGAAACGCCTCACTCCATTCCGGATGAGAGGCGATGAATACCGGCATGCAGTTGACCATGGCCACGCCGGCCTCCAGGCACGCCTGGGCGTAATGGCGAACGGCATCCTCCGCTCCGACCGGCAGATAGCACACAAAAACGTTCGCCCCGGAATCTTTCAGTACACGGGTCACATCGCAAGGGCTCTCGTCAGCTACGCGGAAAGAGCGTTTCTCGGGGTATTCGGTCATATGGTGCGCTACGCCGTCGAGCACCGGGCCCATGCGAACCGTGACGCCATGAGAGGGGATCTCCCTTTGGAAGACCGCGGTGCAATTCGGCGGAGCGAAAACGGCTTCCGCCAATGGTTTGCCCACTTTGCGCTGATCAACATCGAAGGCGGCCACGATTAGGATGTCCTCTAGACTGTAGCCGCCGATTGAGGGATGGAGCAAGCCCTCCATTTCATTGGGAGGACGTTTGCGATAGCACTCTATACCTTGCAGCAGCGAGCTGGCACAGTTACCGAGGCCGGCGATGGCAAGCCTGATCTTGTCCATGCACTTGTCTCCTGCCATGTGCCCGATCGCGGTGAGCTGCCGAATCCGCGTTCAGAGTCTCGAACCGGCTTCCGTTTCCAGCCGACCGCGACGCCAAGGGCACCGAACCAGGTACGTCATGACTTCGGGAGGACATGCGCCGCCGCGCACCATGCCTGCTGCGCCGACGCACGTGATCCGCCTTGCCGCATGACACAGATTCGCGACGCCAACATCCTCTCTACACGGCCCGCGGGACTCACTTCCGATACCGATCCAACCAGATGACGGGGAAAGATGCGACGATCCACTCAGGGCGAACGCCCTTCTGACTTCCCCTTGGTTGGCATGCCGTTTCGCTTGACTCGCCCGGTGGGAGTATTCTCCGGGACGGAGGGCGAAAAAGCCAACTTGCGCATGTTCCATAATTTGCGCATATGCCGCGTGATGTCAATCCCTGGCAAGCCTATATAGCCATAACTTGTCTGAGGATCTTCCCGAGAGGATCGGCCTGCCCGTAGAGCCCGGGCCAGAGGTGCGGCCCGAAAATCACAAAGGCGAGACAGAGCCCGGCGCACAAATCATAGCCCAATGATCCGCGCGGGTGGCGCCATGCCATGATGCTCCGGAGCAAACCGCTTGGTTCCCAGGGCCGGGCATCTGTCAGCGTCGCGCGAACGTGTCGAATCCGCCGGAGGACGGTCAGCAACGGGAGGGTCCCCAGAAGCCAAAGGGCTGCGGGTACCTGTCCGAGGCAACATCCGACCAACAGCGCCCCGCACCGCTCACCACGCTGCCAGTAGCCCACGCCGCAATCGTCGACGAAATTCTCCGCCCGGGCCTTGACGTAGCTGACCAATACGGCGTTGGCGGCAGCGGCGGCGCTCAGTACGACGTACGTCATGTTGGCATGGAAGGCGAAGTTGACGGCGCAGCCCAGAAAGATGAACAGATCGCTGAAGCGGTCGAGCGACGAGTCCAGCACTGCGCCGAAGCGGCTTGACAGGCCCCCGACGCGGGCAACGGCGCCGTCGAGCAGGTCCATGGCAAAAGCCAGGATGAGCAGTAGGGCGGCCGCTTGGGGCCACCAGCTCGTGATGGTCGGAGGGCGCCCGGAGGACCAGGGCGCCGCGTGCCCGGCGCCCATAACGAGACATACCCCGGCGCCGGCCGTCAGCAGGCAGCCGGCGACCGTCAATACGTTGGGCGTCGCACCGATGCGGATCAAGAAGCGGGCGATCGCGTCACGCCACTTGCCAACCGTTGCGCCGATGACAGCTCCCAGGCTGCCAGAGATCGGCGGAGCCCCAACCTCGCCGTCGCGCGCCGAATCCGATCGCGCCTCACGCATACGCTTCCCCCGAACAAGTGAGCTTGTCGGTTCGGCAGGCCAATGTATGACTCGATGGAGGCTCTGTCTATACGGGACGCCGTGTCAAGGTTCTACCCGCTACCTGCTGCTTCAACCGTTCGGTGCGGTGGAGACCCCTTGCGCGTCGCCTTCTCTTCGCGGCACATAGTAATAGACTCGGACCGACGAAAAGGGCGGGTCGATCCGCAAGTCAAACGTTTCTTTCAAGCGGGCTCTTTCATCCAGCCAGGGACGCAGACGGCCACGCACTGCGTCCTCTTTCTCCGTAACGATCCAAAGCGGTTGGGACACCGCGTCCACTTCCTCCTCTCGGGGTGTGCCGATCACCGATGGATCCTCGAGGTAATACTTGCCGATCATTGGATGCTCGGTGGCGACGAGCTCTCCCGGGCGGCGATGTTCAGCCACGAATGCGAAAGCATCGCGCCAGCGGGTGTGGTACCCCATTCCACCCGTGTAATAGCCAAAGTTCATCAGTCCCATGGCGATCAACAGGAGCAGCATCGGGGCAGCGGCTGCGAGCCGGCCGAAGTGTAACCGCATGGCCTCATACATCCGGTCCACTCCGATCGCCGCCAACGCAAGCCACGCGTACAGCGATACGAAAGCGTACCTCAGACCCACATAGTACTTCAGCGAGACCAACGCGAACGCGATCGGGGGCACAATGGCCGCCAGGCCCAGGTAGTACCTGAGCCGGTTATTCGACGACATTGTCCCCCATGCTGACAGAGCGGCGAACAGCATGATCGCCGGACCCACCATGAATGTGGTGCCGAGGATCAGCTTCCAGGGCGATTGGTACAACGCCCCCGAAAACTGTGTCCATTGCTCGGTGCGGTTTAAGAGATCGGACACAAAAACGCCCACGCAAACCGCCAGAAAGACGACCGCGCCGCACCATCCAAACAGCCCGAGTCGCACCGGATCGCGCCGCATAAGAGCGATCAGCCAGTCCAGGGCGAACACGGCCACGATGACCAGCGCCGGGGGCTGGGTCAGGAACGCTAGCACCATAGCCACCAGTGCCGCCAGCATGGAACGCCAGGATGATTCCGCCGTCGCCCTGTAATACCAGATCAGACTCAGGTTAAAGAAGATGAATTGCTGCGTATAGAATCGGGATGCTTGAGACCAGTAGACGTGCCACGGCGCCACCGCCAGGAACATGGCGAGAATCCCTGCTACTCTCGTCCCCAGCGACCGACGACTCGCGAACGCGAGAATCGGCACGCCGATGATCCCGATCAGCGCCGAGGGCAGACGCATCGACCATTCGTTGATGCCCATCGATTTCCACGTTTCGGGAGCTTCGCGCGGAATGTCAGATGGACGGGCACCGTAGGACCACACTCCCAACCCGGTTGCCACATAGCCGAAGACCTTGGAATTGTTGATACTGCCCATGTCTCCCAGGGCGCGGACCGTGTTGAGCTCGTCCACCCAAAGGCTGGCGGCGTCCAGGTGGTAGATCCTGAAACCTGCTGCTACGACGGTCATCAGCAGGACCCAGAGGATGAAACCGCGGGGCGCGCGCGTCGATGTGTTGTTATGTAGCTCCACACTCATAAGGCTTGGCTTTTTGCCCTCTTTTTGAGGGGTCTGGACGCGACAGCGTCAGGAGCTTTCCGAGCCGCGCGAAGCTTCTTCGGCGTCAGCCATACCTGGCGCTGAATCTGGGGCGGCCGAGGCTCCGGACCGCATCCCAAGTATGGGCGTCCCACGAAGCCAGTAGCAGAGCGCCCCAAACGGGAAGAGAACCAGCCCCACCGCGTCGGCCAGAATCGCCACGGTGAACGAAACCGATGAGGGAACGCCCACCATGTCGAACAGGACAACCATGGCGCCCGCGCCGACCGCCACGGCGCTGACCCCCAGCGGTACCATTAGGGCAAAAACCACCAGGGGAATCAATGCAAAACACGGAAAAAGTACCTCCGGATGTCCCAGGGCCACGAACAGCACGTACACCTCCATGCACCGCACCGCCTGAACCAACAGCCCCCAGAGGATAGCATGCAGGAGCACCCCAGGCCGCGTGTTGTAGCGGTTGAATGATGCTGCTCCACGGCGCAAAGCGTCCAGCGCACGCCTGAACCGCGAATCGCTGCCTACTTCCCATCGTGCCAGACGAGCGTCGATCGGGCGGGACAGCAGCAACATCACGACAAACCCGACACACACCGCCCCCGCGGCGAGCATGAGCACCTCTTTCCATGCCACGGTTACGTTCAGCAAGGACAAGGCCGCCAGGGACACCAACGCCAGTGCGACCATATTGGTGATGCGGTCCATGAGCACGGACGCCACGATCAGGCCGGTGTTACGCTGCTCCTTGGCCAGAACGTACGTCCGCACGAGATCCATCCCCAGGGCCCCGGGAAATGCCCGGCCGATGAAGTAACTGGTAAACTGCAGGAGACTGAGCGAGATCAGCGGGACCTTGACGTCCCGCGCTTTGAGCAACAGCCACCACTTCACGCTCATGATGAATCGTGTCGTGATGACCAGCACGATGGCCAGGGGGATCCACCGCAAATCGACCTGTTTGATCACGTCAAGCAGGTCGCCGACCTTCACGCGTGCATGGAAGATGTACGAAAGGACTCCAGCCGTCACCAGGCCGCCGATGACCCAGCGCCGCCACCTGACCCGACGCACCTGGGCGACGTCGGCTTCGGGCAGCAGGTCCTCGGACAGCGGGGCGCCGTCGCTGCCGGTGTTCCCTCCGTTGGAGTTCATGGGGCCGTCCATTCGGAGGCGTCCTTGCTCATCCCCTCGAATCCGCCGCTTATGCGTTCTGAGATACTCTACGAACAGCGTCCGTGCAAGATGCTGCTAGGCAGTGATCGTCTGGAAGCCGCCCCGTCGAAGGGAGCTCGGGCCTGCCTCG
>CP070718.1:2923614-2931102 GCA_020350565.1 Phycisphaerales bacterium | reverse complement strand
AGACGACGGCGACGGTTGTGTACCAGGGTGCCACCAAGGTCCCTGGCCCCACGGAGTCGACCAGTAGCATGGCGCCGTAACTGAACCTTAACATGGACCGTCAATTGACTGATTGACGGTCCAGCTAACCCTGGGAGCCAGGACACCCCGCGTGTTCTGGCTCCCTTCTTGTTGGGGCGAACTTCGTGCTCTGAGAGCGGACTTTGCCGGCCGGCGTTTCTCACCGCGGAGCACGCAGGGATCGCGAAGAAACGGGGCGAAAAGTGATCGCGCGACATGGGGCCGATGAGCCTGCCAAAAACGGATGGATCTTCAAGCCTGTCGCGATTCCCCTTCCCATCACACGCTGCGTTCTTACCGGTGTGATGAATCCGGGCCGGGCCTTATCGATCTGCTGCAGGCGGACCGGTGGGACGAGCGCCGCCGTGTTGGCGCCTTGATGCTGCGCCTGCGGGCGACCACCGCGGCACGCCCGCTTCGCGTTTCGCCGCGTCGCTGCGAGAACTTCAGCAGGGGATCCTTTTGCGAATGCGGACCGAGACCTCGCTTGGCCTCGAGGGGATGCACTGTGCCGCATGCCGGAAGCGGTTCGTCAGTAAATCGACTCGGGAGGAACAGGTAAGCTTGTTTGAGCGGCTGGATGTCGAAAGCCTGCGACGATGCACTCTTACGTACAGTCTCTTGCTGTACACTACGGACCCGCGCAGCACCGCTCGCCGCTACCCTCGTCCTGCCAGGGGTGTCCAGCGGGGTGGCAACTGTGGTTGTTGCCGGCCGCGCTGGCCTCAGCGGCGAAGAGTGTTGTGATCTCCAGTGCGACGAAGGCCAGCTTGGCATCAGCGCGGACCGCCTCCCGAGGGTAAGGGAGTGCGACGGTGTGCGCCGCCTTTCGGGTGGACCGGCTCCCCGAGTTTGGTTTCAAAGAAGTCTCTCCGGCCCGTAGCTGTGGATGCTGTGAGGATGCTTTGGTATCGGCTCGTTGAGAGGGATCTTCGTTCTATAAGTTTGGCGTCGGCAAAGTTCCACCTGCGCTGGCATTTACGGCTTTGCTCGCGGGTTTCGGGGCGGTCGCATGCGTAGTAGCCCGTACTCCAAACTCGTAAGAGGGGTGCGTATAAACCCGTACCTCGGGGATTCACCGCATTCCACTCGGGGTGCCACTGGTTCGAAATCGCCAAGCATGGCTCCTGGCCTCTTGTTGCCTCTCGGGTGTTCCGCACACCATCGGTGACAGCAAGCTCGTTTCCAGCTTCCGGGCACGGCATCTGGTAAGACCCTCATTATGCGGATGGAACATCCCGCTGTGGTGATGGCATGCGCGCGGAATAAGAACCTTCCCCAATGCGCTTCGTGCTTCGTGTTTGTGGTTCAGTAAGCGAGAAGGAGGTCAACGCCGCGTTCGCCGCAGCATGGCCAGACCGCCGAGGAGCAGCAGCGAGAGCGAGCCGGGCTCTGGAATCCAATACGTACCGTTGAGGAAGATGGTCTCGCCCCCATCGGTGTGCGAATAACTGTCCAGGTGGATGAGGATTCGCGTTTCGGGCGGATAGTCGTAAGGATTGATGCCCAGGATGATGGCATAGTCGGCCCAACCGGCGCCCTGTTCGTTCACGGGGAGGAGTTTGGGCGCGTAGTCGAGCGAGGCTATCTGCGTGCCCCCGCTGAAGTTGTCGTTCGTGAGGTTCTGCGTGACGGAATCGATATCGCCTGAGGCCGGATCGTCTCGCAGATCCCCATAGATGGGGTCGTAATCGATGACGACCGTCAATGCGTCCAGGTAGATGTAGGCATCCGACCCTTCTTCATTCAGATCCACGTACAAGGGGATCTCGGTTATCGCGAGATCCGGGAAACAGAGGTCGTAAAAACTCTGCAGCTCCCCCATGGAGGTAATGTACGACTCCAGGGCGGTCGTCTCTCCTCCGCCCGGCATGTCCGTGTTCGAATCGTCGCCGTCGAAGCCGTCGCACTGGTTCTCCTCGTGAGATGTGGCTCCATCGAAGAAATAGAAGTTGAGCAAGCCGTTGCCGGATTGAATCTCGTTGCCGGTGGTCGCGATGATGTCGAAGTCGGTGATGGTATCGGCTTGAGCGGTAAGCGCCGTCGCCAAGACAAACGCGACGAAAGCAGCCAACCTACGCATCTTCCTTACCCTCCCTGTCTCCCGCGCCGATCCAAAAGCCCGCCGGTTTGGGACTTCGCTTTGCACACGCACCTTATCCTGGTTTACCAACCGTCGGCCGCGCATGTGCGTCGAGATGATGCTCCTAATGTAGCGATCGTGGGCGGCTGTGTCAACGATTCATAGCATAATCTTGAGAATAAACGGATACTGGACGCTTCAATCGCGAATCTCCTTCGCCATCTCCGGGTGGACGCAATTCGGCCGCGGGCTACGCTCGCTGTAAGCGAGACTGGACGTGCCGACGGGCCGGTTGTCCTCCAACCTCTGACGCCCCCGAGCACGGCTGTGACTACCCGCGCGGCGGGGCCACAACAGCCAGGATCCTGCCCCAAGGCAGCCATAAGTACTGTGGAGACTTCTTCTTCAGGCCGTCGCTGATCCCCACGTACGTCGGGAGAGAATCCGGGCCTCGCTTGCCCAATTGGGGCGAGCGGTGCTCCGTCACGGATGCTTCGACGGCTCTGTCCTGCGGGCGCGGCGCACATTCGAATGCATTGGGACTTTATGCGTGTGGTGATGCGCATCGACGAATCCTACCGGGGTTCCGGCCAGCGTTCCGTTGGGACTTGACGTGGTACGGCGGCCTTCTCCGAAACCGCGCGGCGAGGGGGGCAGCGGGGGCTTCGACTCGGGCAGTTCGGCTCTGTGTGTGGCCTTCCTCTGTTTCGCTCGATTCGCGCGGTCAGGTACCTGTTTCCGTGGGGTGGACGGCCGCCTACGTCACGCCCGACGCCTGGGTGGGTCATGGCGATGATGGAAACACCCCTGAGAGAAAGGGCATATGACCTGACGGCCGGTGACGGTGGCTGCTGTGCGATTCACGCGCGATGTCGCTATCGGCCCGTTATCGCCTCCATCGACTGCTCGTAGAGATGCAGCTCGACCGTGAGGCCATGCTGTTTGCAGAAGGAGACGAGTTGGCGGAAGCGTTCGAGGGGCTCGGCTCCCGTGGTGTAGAGCAGTTTGGCCAGGCACTCGGGGCATAAAAGCAGCGGGCGGCGGTCACTTTCCTCCACGCTGTTGCTGCCGCACATGTTGCATTGATAGGCGGTGCAATGGTGCATGGAGAACATATGGCCGACCTCATGGCTGGCGGTCTTAATGGTGCGCAGGAGGCAGGGGCGGAAAGCCTCCTCGCCGCCGTCGGGTCCGCCCTTGCGGTAGATCGACCACACGCCAATGTGGTCGCGGATCGAGGCTTGGCCGAACACGAAGTTCCATCCTTCACCGGGCCAGAGGTCCGTCGCAGTCAGGGCTAGATAGGCGGCTGCGTCGTCCGGCAGGTTGGGCCTGAGCAGCTTGTGCAGCACGTAGGTGGTCAGGATTTGCTCGTCGCCCCAGTGCGGGTGGCGGCGTCGAGCGTGGGCGGGCACTTTCGATTCGGGCCAGGATTCCTTCACCATAACCGGCAACTGGAAATAGGCGCGAAGGAACTCGGCCGTCCCATCCACAATCGCCTGCTGTGACTTGGTGAACTCGCCCAGCGGCTGGATGTAAATGACCTTTCGTTTGCCATGCGCGGTTACCGGCTTGGAATCGAGGTATTCGCGGAAGGTCTGGCCGGGCTCGTCATGCACATCAAGCCAATCGCCGGGTCTTGGTGGGGCGAGTCTGGTGTGCAGCGGGCGGAGCTTTTCGACGAGCTCCAGAAGGTGTCGGACGTCAGTTGGGGTTTCGCCGGTGGACGCCATGAGAAGGGCCAAAGTCGCCAGTAGGATTAAGGGAACCAGCACACGCCGTCGCATCATTTGAGTGTAACACGGAAGCGTGTTCGATGCATTCCCTTGGCGGGTAGGTTCAGGTGCGCTTGCACGCGGTGCAGTCGGTTATGCGGAGCCGCGAAGGTCTCCCGTTTCTCCGTGGCCCGCCTGCCCAGCGCCTATGCTGACGCCCGAGATGCTGCCGCCGGTGTTCGCATCTCCCGCAAGTCGGCATTCCGCGAATTCACGTCAAGCGGCCAGTGCCGGCCGGGCGAGATCAGTGCGCCACGTGATATTGCTGATTCCGATGTCCCGGTATCGCTCTTTCCTTTTCGGGTGCTGTAAATCCTTAGACGGGTCGCACGACCCGATCTCGAACTGATGGTCGGAGAAACTGTGGCGTTGCCATAGAATCCTGCGGCCGGAGGCGGACCACAAGCGTCGCATCATCATGCGTGTCATCTCGTCGAAGCCGCTTGCAGATCTCAAGCGAATCAAGAAGCGGAGGAGCAATGATGTCAATGCGCGGCAGGCTGAATGCGCCAAGGTGGGGCTCCCAGTGGGGCCGGGGATGGATGTTGACGATATGTGCGGTCGGCGCGGTGGGCGGCGCGGACGAAACCGCCGGAGACTTGGGGTGGCAACTTCATTGGTGGCGTGGGCTAATGAACAACCAGATGAGGAGATAGACCGTCTGCCGCCGGGCTCTTTAAAGCCACACGCGAATCAAAGGACACCCGGCTCAGGAATGCGGTGCTGTGCGGCAAAGGAATCTTGCGGGGCGGATGCAAAAACCGGACTCAGGGTGGCGTAGCGTGTTTCCCTCTTATGGGTCAAAGCAGTAGAATGGCGTTGACGGTGATGCCATATCGCGATCTTCAATCGAAGGGGGGACAGTGTCATGACGCGCACTTCGACGATTTTTCTTTCGCGCATTGCCTTTCTGTTCCTGGGACTGCCGATGGTGGCCATGGTGCCCGACGCGGGATCCGGTTCGCAGATGGACATCGGTGTCGGGGCGGTCCCAATGAAAACGCCGGACTACATACTGTATGCGGTCCGAAGTGGCGGCATACTGTATGCGCCGACGGAGGATGACAACCCGACGTTTCGGGCGCAGGTCTCTGCGCTCACCGGCAAGCCGTGTGACTACTTCGACGCGCGGGAGGGTACCCCGGACGCAGAATTGCTTGCCATGTACGACTGCGTGTTCACGTGGGTCAACTATGCGTACGCCGACAGATGGGCGTTCAGTGACGCCCTGGTGGCGTTCGCCGATGGCGGCGGAAACGTCATTCTCGGCCAGTGGGCCTTCGGCGGTTTTGGCGTTGGGGCCATCCCTCCGACGATCATTGAGCCGGATTATTGCCCGGTTTACGTATCCAGTTGGTCGAGCGGCAGCTATTCCGGCGATGGGACCGGCTGTCCCACCGCACAGGTGGAATCTTGGTACAGCCCCTATCGGGACAACGCTTCATTGCGTACAGGGGCTTTGTACGATGGGACCTACACCGACGGCGTTCCGCTCTTTGCCTTCTATCCCGGTGTGCGGGTGACGTACATTCCCGGGGCATTGCCCGATTTCGGTAGCAGCGGGGACTTGGCCCGGATGGTGGTCAACGCATGCGGCTGCCCTCGCGACAAGGGTGACCTCGACGTCGATGGGGACATCGATGTTGATGACTTCTCCCTTTGGGAGGAGTGCACGACGGGGCCGGACGGGGGCCCGCGCACACCGGGGTGCATCGTCTACGATTTCGAGTATGACGGTGACGTGGACCTGATGGACTTCGCCGCCTTTCAACTGGCCTTCACAGGATAGCCGCTACACTGGTTGGTTCGCATATTGGCTTGTGCTCTGTTGTGCTACTGGTGTGCGCCGCCTCTTCGTTTAACCGGGACTAACGACTTCACACCTCACGTCATTACGGCGAGCCCGGCGGGATGGCCGATCTTTCGCGGGCTCTCTCGCGGTCCAGGTCGCATGCTTATGTGTCTGATCCTCCGAGGTCGTCGGCCTCCAACTTGCGAACAGGCTCCGTACTCTCTATGGTCACGATGGGTCGGCCCGGAGGATGCGGCCTGTCCCGAAGGGCCCGAAGCCGGCAGGCCATCCGGGAACGATTGACGGTCGCTGAAAACTCCAGGAGATGGTGTCTGTGGAGCATGGCGCGTGATGCCCGGGGTGTGCCTGAGGTTCGCTTCCTTTTGGCAGGTTAAAGGAATTGACCACTTCGACGGAAAGCACCGTGGCTGAGGTTCCCCTGTCTTCCGGTGATTCGCCGGCGGATGACAGGCTTTACACGGCGCGTTTCTTCCGGGTCTTTGCGGCCCTCATGCTGTTCATGACCGGGGTAGCGCTGCAATTCCATTTCGGACAATACGTGGCCTATCTGGGGCATGGGGTGGACGTGCTGGGGCGGCTGCTGAGCATAAGCATGCTGGGCACGCTGCTGATTCGGCTGTTCATCGGGCGATGGATCGACCGGCTCGGATGCCGCCCGGTTTGGCTTGTGGGGACGTGCATCGTGGCGGCTTCCGTAGGGAGCATGCAGTTGACCGGGCATCTGTGGCTGATCGCCGTGTTGCGGGCGACGATGCAGATGGCGACGGCGGCCGTGATGACGACGGTTGCGGTTATGGCGGCGCAGATGGCCCCACCGCTCCGCCGCGCGGAGAGCATTGGCTCGATGGGCTTGGCCGGCTTTACGGGCATGATGGTCGGGCCGACGCTGGGCGACTGGATCTTTGCACAAGGGGCGGAGTCGATCGTCGTGTACCGCGTGTTCTTCTGCGCGAGTGCGGTGTTCAGTCTCCTGGCGGGCGGCTTGATGTTGGTTGCACCGGCGAGTCAACTGATCTCTTCCAAGCCGGTGGCGCTGACGCCTCATCAGACGCGAGGATCATCTCAGCTCCGTGTCATCCGGGCCAACTGGCCGGGAACGGTGCTGTTGATCGCGATGGCTTTCAGCATGGCCTGGTGTGTGCAGTCGATGTTCCTAGAGCGTCTGGCTGAGGACCGTGGCTTCGAGAACATCAAAGTGTTCTTTCTGACGTATGCCCCGACGGCCATCATTCTGCGCGTTATCTTCCGTCGGGTGCCAGAACAGATCGGCCGGACGAAGACGTTGGTGGTGGGGGCGGTGCTTTTCGTCAGCGGGGTGTCGTGCCTCACGACTGTCCACTCTGAAGCGGGGCTTGTGCTTCCGGCTCTTTTCATGGGTGCGGGGCACTGCTTCATTTTTCCGTCGATGATCGACCTGGGTGCGGCCGCACTTCCCACGGAGTATCGGGGAACAGGGACGGCCCTGGTGTTGGCATGCGGCGATTTGGGAATGCTGATCGGCTTTGGGTCGCTCGGTGAGTTGATCGACGCCTTTGGGTTCAAGGTAGCCCTGCTCACGCTTGCCGGTGTCATTCTCTTTGCGACGTCCGCTTTCACTTTCGCGCGGAGGGCGGTCGTTTTTTCGCGACGGACCGATTGAGGGCGATATGCCCTGCTGTTCGGCTGCCACCGATGTCCATGTCGTAGGGATCGCAGGGACTTGTGACGCATCGCGTCGTTCCAGAGGCCTCAGGCGGGTTCCAGGAGTGTCGGTCGTG
>CP070718.1:2910796-2923514 GCA_020350565.1 Phycisphaerales bacterium | reverse complement strand
CTTTGTGGACATTTGCATAGTACAGGATCCGACAGACGTGTTTGCCCAAGGCCACAGGAAACCGACTTCTCTCGATTAAGACGGACGGATAGTCAATACCTGGATGCGCCAGTATAACGAGGTGGGTGAGGCATGTACCGTGGATGTTTTTCACACTGACAAGCCGCCGGCGACCGCGGCGCGTACCTGTTGATGAGGATATAACATGAACGGGGATGCTCAGTCTACGAGTAGTCCTTGCGCACTGCAACTCCTGGGCCCAGTATTGCCGGGTGAGCCACCACAGCCTTGCCCGGAGCTGCTAACAGAAGGAGAGGCGGTCCGGTACTCGCGCCTGGACACAATCAACATTTCCAACCCCTCTGCCACGCTCCGCCGATATCGAGGGCAAAGGCTGCTCAGAGGTACGCAGATCAGCAAGAAAGTCTTTTACAGGAGGGCAGAGCTGGACCGTTTCATTGAGCGCGCTACAGAAGGCAACCCACGATGATGTCCCGCTCACGCAGCTGGACGTCGTGGCAGAAACCGGTGTCCAATCGGGCTCGGGCCCCGATGCTGGAGCGGAATCGGCGTTCGCGGCTTATCGGAAGGTCACTGAGTAGCTGATCTTAAGCCAAACCCACGCGGCCACTGACCGAATCAGTGACCCATTCGGTCACCGGGGCGCCGCTATGGGAATCTGCGGCAGGGCGTCCAGCCTGCCGGGTGGGCCGGCGACGAGGACATCCCGACGGGACGCAGAGAATTCGCGAAATCTCGGAGACAGCCTCCGACTTTTCTTGCATCATTGAGCATGATGATCCCGCGAAAACGACACATGGCCGCCGTCCAGCGCCTGCTCCGGCAGTTCCCCATCGTAGCGATCCTGGGAGCCCGGCAGGTGGGGAAGACCACCCTGGCCCTGGAGATCCTCAAACGGGCCAAGTCCCCCGCCGAGCGGTTCGACCTGGAGGACCCGGCCGATCTGGCTCGGCTTTCGGACGCCAAGCTGGCCCTGGCCGACCTGAAGGGGCTCGTCGTCATCGACGAAATCCAGCGCCGCCCGGACATCTTCCCGGTCTTGCGGGTGCTTGCTGACCGCCGCCCGCGAGCGGCGCGTTTTCTAGTCTTGGGCAGCGCGTCGCCGGAACTGCTGCACCAATCGTCGGAGACGCTTGCAGGTCGAATAGCGTTCTATACGCTCGACGGTTTTCATCTCGATGAAGTCGGTGTCGACAAGCTTGAGCGCTTGTGGCTGCGGGGCGGGTTCCCGCTGTCGTTCCTGGCCCGTACGCACGACGCCAGCTTCACTTGGCGGCAGAGCTTCATCCGGACCGTTCTTGAGCGTGACTTGCCTCAGTTGGGCGTGCGTGTGGCGGCGGCCACGCTGTCCCGGTTTTGGTCGATGCTAGCTCATTACCATGGCCAAGTGTGGAACAGCGCCGAGTTCGCCCGCTCCTTCGGCGTAAGTGACAAGACCGTGCGGCATTACCTGGACACGCTCCACGCCGCGCAAGTGGCGACGGTACTCCAACCGTGGCACGAAAACATTCGCAAGCGGCAGGTGAAGTCGCCAAAAGTCCACGTGCGGGATTCGGGTGTGCTGCATGGACTGCTTGGAATTCGGGAGCGCCGTGATCTCGAGCGGCATCCGAAGGTTGGCGCCTCCTGGGAGGGTTTCTTCTTATGGCAGGTCGTCGGACAACTCGGCGCGTCCGCCGAGGAGTGCTTCTTCTGGGCGACGTACTCTGGTGCGGAGCTTGACCTCCTGTGGGTCCGCGGCCGTCGTCGCTGGGGCTTCGAGTTCAAACACACGTCGTCTCCCAAGATCACAAGTTCGCTAAAGACGGCCATCGAGGCGCTCGGGCTTCAGAAGGCGTTTCTGGTGCACGCCGGGGACAAGACGTTCCAATTGCACTAGCAGGTCACGGCGGTGACCGCAGCACGTCTCCTCCACGATGTTGGCTGAGCCACCTCCGTTCGCCGAACCACCGGACGGCCAATGGGACAGCTCGACCCGGCATAGCCAACGTCCCCCTGGCGTCGGCTGAGTCGGTCCCTGCAGCCACTCAGCGATTTGTTCACTCGCCATTGGGGTGTCGTTAGTTGTCAAGTTCTCGGTGAACGATTACCCGCCTTCAATCCTTGCACCTGTTCGTGATGATCCAGCCACTTCGCGATCAAGCTCACCCCTTCCACCGGCCGAAACGCGAGACTCGTTGGTGACCCCTCCGTAAGCTCGGCGTTGATGCGGGCAGCAGGCGAAGGTGCCTCCGTACGACCGAGGCCCACCGCGCGGCGAATCACTTCACCGCCTTGGCGGTAGTACACCCAGAACCGACGTCCTCGTTGACAAGCGGTCACCCGACCGACGCGACGCCGACGGGACCTGGAAGGAGAAAGGCGCATGTCGGAGAACCTCCCGTGCACAAACGTGCACAAGTATGTGCACAACCCGAGGTTCTCTCGAAACGCTAAGTCCCTGGAAACGCGTTAGTTACGGCTCCCGAAGAAGGGGAAGAACGGAGAGGGCGGGATTCGAACCCGCGGTGCGGCAAGCCGCACACTGGTTTTCGAGACCAGCCCCTTCAGCCGCTCGGGCACCTCTCCCTGTGTGTTGTCTGTCGGTTCGGGCGTCGGAAGCCATGTGGGCCGGTGAGGTGGAGCTTCTCACGGGCCGCCCACGGCCGGCGAACGGTCATCCGCGTTGGAAGATCGTCCGATGGGCCGTCCGTCGCCAGAAACCGGCAGAAGGTCAGCATCCTACCAGCCGCCCCAAGTCGGTCAAACCTGTGGGTTTTAAGGCCGTCAGACCTGTTGATCGATCGCCGCGGACTCGGGCGTGCAGATCGGTTTTGTACGCTGGATCACGGGCCTTCTGAATGGGACGCGTTCCGACGCACTGGGACTTCGTATGGGGCTCGGCAACGCTCCAAGCGCACCGGCAAATCCCAACAGCCCCGAAGGACAGCGGACAGCCAACAGGTGAGTACCCCGACTCACCCTCCATTGCTCGTCCTTCATCCCTCACCCTTCACCCTTCCTTCTTCACGGTTCATCCTTCATCCTTTCTAAGCGAACAGCTCCTTCCGCGCGGCCTGGGTAATGGCGCGGACGCCAGGGTGGGTGATGCGCCGCTCGACGGAGATGGCGTAGAACGACTCGCGAACGGCCTCGATCCGCCCCACCAGCTCCACGCTGTACTGTCGTCGGATCTCCTTCTCAATCACCGACGGGGCCGGGAACAGGCCCACGTCCGCCTGCCCGAACACCTTCATCAGGGCACTGTCCTCGAACTCCCCAACGACGATGGGGCGCACGTCTTCCTCTTCAAACCAGCGATCGAGCAGCCGGCGCATGACGGTATTCCCCGTCGGCAGCACAAAGGGAGCGCCGTCCAGGGTCTTCGGAAAGCCCGCTCGATACCGCTTGGCCAGCGCAGATCCGGCGAAGATGGACGTCGGAGACGATCCCAGCAGGTGGTTATACGCCTGTACCCTGGTCTCTGCCCCGACCGGCGTGTCGGTCAGGACGACGTCAAGCTCGTGCAGGGCCAGCCGGGCGAGCAGTTCGTTCGTACGCCCCTCAACACATATGAGCTGCGGCACTTCCGATCCCGTCAAGGCCGGCGTGATCAACCGATGGGCCACGAGCTTCGGCAGCACGTCGGCCACCCCGACCAGCAACTGCAGCCCACGTCCCACAGGGCGCCCCTTGAGCGCGTCCATTAATTCCTGCCCCAGCGTGAAGATCTCGTCGGCGTAGCGATAGACCTCCTGTCCGATCTCCGTCAAGACCAGGTTTCTGCCCATGCGACGGAACAATTTGTGCCCCAAGGACTGTTCCAAGGATCGGATCTGAGCGGAGATCGTCGGTTGGGCCAGGCCGAGCTGGTCGCACGCGGCGGCGATCGTGCCTTCCCGGGCGACGACCCAGAAGTAGAGCAGGTGATGGTAGTTCAGCCATTCCATGGTCAGCGAGTATACATCGAAAAAATCTATGGGTCAAACATCTATTTTCTATAATCCGAACGGCGATCTGCGTCGTACAACATATTTAGAGGCTGGAGCACAACTTGTCTCGTTCGGAGGTCATGCCATGCAACTCGACATCCGTGCCCGCAAAGTGAAACTCCCATCCGCCACCCGCGAGTTCATCGAGCGACGCCTCGGGTTTGCCTTGGGGCGGTTCGGTCATCGGGTCTCGAAGGTGATGGTGTTGCTGGAGCATCTTAACGCACCTAAGGATGGCATGGGGGTCCGCTGTAGGATCGAGGGGGGGATCGTTCCGCGGGGCATGGTGATGGCCGAAACCACCGACGTGGACGTCAACAGCGCAGTCAGCCGGGCCGTCGACCGCATGGCCCGGCGGGTGCGCGACGCCATCGATCGGCGAAGAACCAAAAGCCGCTGGGGTCATTCCCCGGCCATTAGTGACATGACCTGACACTTCACGAAAAGATCATGAAGATGCTCTGCGGAAGTCCGCGCGGGAGTGGGATGAGGCGGGGCGTTTTGTGGTTATGATGCAGGTACGACGCGATCCCCGCTGGTGCGCGGACGCAGGGGGGGGCAGACACGAAGCAGTGTTGTCCACGTCCTGCGCACCGTGAGCCCACGGACGGCGTCGGCCACCTCAACTGACGGTGCGCGATTCGGTGCCGGCAAACCGATCCGCCCCGGGCGCACGCCGTGTAAAAGGAGCGAGCGCGGACATCGACGCTGACGCGCGTTTGCACACGATGATTCAGAGCGGATTTCGTTCTTGCAGAGCGGGCTCGAGCGGTCGCTGCTCATGCCGTCGCGAGCGCAACAAGACCCGCACGGTCTTGGGCTGATGAGAACGGGAACCAAGATGCCGCCAGAAAACGGAAGACCCTTCGGCCGGTTCGTGCCCATGTTTGAGGCCTGGAATCGGTCCGAGACCATGCGACGTGGCTGGGGCGTCCCGGCGACACGGCCGGTGGTGGCCGACATCCGTATAAGCCCGAGGTGTTGAGAAACCGGCCTGCAACATCATTTCACAGGCAATGCGTGACGTTGCAGCCTGATAAGCCGCTCCCCTTTCTCCACCCCATTGCGGCTGTGCCTGGGGCCTGGGATCGCGTCGTGGACATGGCGAATATTGCCCCATTTTTCCCGAAGAAACGAGGGGCTCAGGGCGAGAGGTCCCACACCTGACGGACCGCCGGGCGTCTTCTCCTGCCCCATCCCTCGACGTCCGGATGGGGCACCCGGAGCCCTCGGGCGGCTTGCTTGCATAACGCGTGGAACCGGCCTCCGCACGGCTGCGAGGTCCGGGTCTACAACAATCGTGAATGTGGGCTATAATGCCACCCGCAAATCAGTGTCGTAGTGTGAGGACGAGATCACGGCCAGACCTTTTCGAGGAGGTACGTCATGTCGATGCGATCTTTCTGCTGCGGATGGTGTTTCGCACTTGCCTTTGCCTTGATTCTGACCGGGGGATGCAAGAAGGAAGAGACGCCCCAAGCCGCCGAGAAGGCACCGGAGGCCGCTCCTGTCAAGGCCGCAGAAGAGGCTGCCGAGGCGGCGCCAGAGCCGGCCGCGCTCACTTCCGCCATGGACGACAGGGTCAAGGCCATCCTTGCCAAGGCCGATGCACTCGATGGAAACGAGGATCATGTCGTCAACAAGTGTGCGGCCTGTGTGTTTGCCATGGACGGCAAGCCGGAGCACATGCACGAGGTCATGGGCTACAAGATGCACTTCTGCTCCGAGGACTGCAAGAAGGCCTACGCGGAAGGAGACGCGAAGAAGCTGATCCTGGCGTTGAAGGTCCCCGAGGTGCCAACGCCGTAGCGCGGGCGCCAGCCGGCGTATTGGAATCCGTTCTGCGGTTCGCACGTGCGCATCCGAGTCGTGATGCGAGCGCGCGCCGGTTCCACAAAGGTGCATCCCATGGAGCATGGCACGGTCTGACTGGCTAGACCGTGCGCGTGCGGCTTCCACGGCCCCCCGATTCATCGGGGGGCCTTGTGTTTCGCCAGGCTTTCGTTGCTTCTTTTGGGGATGTATCCGCTCCAGGTCGCGTCCGTCTGGTGATTCCTGCGCCTGCGATTACAATCGCAAGGCATGAGTGCGTCCCCGAAGCAGCTCTCCGAACGCCGCTCGCACGTCGCGCCGTCCGAAGTGGATCCATTGTGGCGCGCATGCTGCGCCCTCGATGACACACTCTGCCGCCAGCAGATCGGCATCCCCTGGCTTCGGTGCCTTATCGGACTATTGCTGGCCGCCCAGGCTTTCCTGCTGCAACTGGCTTTCAGCGCGACGCAGGTCGACCACACCGCCGTCAAAACCATTCTGAAGGTCGGCCTGTTTGGGGCGACAGTGGCCGTGCTGTTCTTGCTCGGCTGGCCCCTGGCCAGGGACGCCGTTCGCACCATCCGTCAAAGACGCCTGCCGGTGGATGCGGCGCTGCTGCTCGCGCTTTTGGGCCTGTTCATTCACTCGTGCTATACGTTCTTCCGGGGGTTTCGCACGTTTCAATTCGGCGTCGTGATCGTCGTTCTGATCATATACGTGATTGCCCGAAGCCTGGCCCTTAGCAGCCGACGCAAGGCGCTCAGCGCGATCGGCACGTTGGGCGATTTCGCCACCACCGCTCGCCGCATCGATCTCAAAAATCCCAAGCAGAAGGAAACGGTCCCCGTAGCGGCCGTCAGGAAGGACGATCTCATTCACGTCTTTGCGGGTGAGGTGGTTCCGGTTGACGGGCGCGTGGTGAAGGGTCAGGCCCTGGTCCACGAGAAGTCCTACACAGGCGCCTGGATGCCTGCTGTTCGACAGGAAGGGGACGACGTTTCCGCGGGCGCCCGCTGTGAGGATGCGGCTTTGATCATCCAGGCCACGTCGGCTGGAAACGCGCGAAGAATCGACAAACTCACTGAACTGATCGACTCCGCACGCCGGATTTCCACGACGCTCCAAGTCCGCGTTGTCCAATACGTGCGATGGTTCCTTCGCTTTATGCTCGTGGCGGCCGTCGGGACCTTGGCTTATTGGACGTGGAGAGAGGACCTGCAAACCGCGCTGCTTCATACGCTGGCCTTGGTGCTCGTCTCCTGTCCCGCGGCCGCAGGATTGGCGGTGCCGCTGGTTTTGTGGCGCGTCCTGGGCAGACTCGCACGGCAGGGGTTTGTCTTTCGCGGCGCAAACGTTATCGAACGGTTTTCTCACGCTGATGGCGTCATCTTCGACAAGACCGGGGCCTTCGGCAGAGATCAGCTTCTGCTCGAAGACCTTAAGACGCCGCCGGACCCGGCGCGCCGTGCTGAGACCATCGCCCTCGTCCGGGCCGTCGAACGCAGGAGCAACCATCCCGTGGCCCGGGCACTCCTGACCCTTGACCCCATGGAGCGGGAGAACCAAATCGAGGTGCTTTCCGCGCGAGCCCTTTCGGGGCGCGGTTTTGTGGCGATGGTCGAGGCGCCGGATAAGTCGGGAGCGATGCAACGCAAAAGCGTGCGCATCATCCGCGATGAGGAGCAGACCGGTGCCGGGCAAGTGAGGCTCAACGTGGAGATCGACAATGAATGGGCGGCGACGGCCATCGTTCGCGAACGCCTGCGTCATACGACCGAGCAGTGCATGAGTGATCTGCATAAGATGGGGCTCCGGATCCGAGTGATCACTGCGGACGGCTTGGCCAGCGCGCAGGCAATCACGCACCTTGCCGACGCCGAGGACGACATGACGCCCGAGGCGAAGGAATTCGCCGTTCGTTCGCTACGGGCATCCGGTGAGGGTTTTGCACGCCCGGTGCTCGTCGGGGACGGCGTCAACGATGCGGCAGCCATGAAGGCGTCCTATGCGGGCGTGGTCCTGACCGGCGGGCCGGAGGTGGCGATGGAGGACGCTTCGGCAACCTTGCTCGGCACCAACCTGAATCTGCTCTCCCGTGCGTTGCGAGTCAGTCGGGAAGCGCTTCGCGTGGCCCGTTCGAACTTCCGCTGGGTGATTCTCTACAACGTGGTCGGAGTGATCGCGACGGCCACGGGACACATCCATCCTGTGGTAGCCGTATTGCTAATGGCCGGATCGATCACCCTGGTCAGTTGGCAGTCCTTTTACATCACTCGGAAGTTCGGTGGAGGTGACCTCGAAGAAGCCGGGCGACCCGCTGAACGGACGCCCCGGAAAGAGGAGACCCTCGTCAGGACTGTGAAGAGCCGGTTCTTCCTCGGTTTTTTCGCAGTGCTGCATCTATGTGCCTGGGCGATGCAGGGATGGATACTCGGACGATTGCTGGGTTTTATCGGATGGCAGGCATTTGTGCTGCCGGCGGTATTCGCGGTAATCGCCGCCGTGCTCCTCTGGCTGTGGCCGCGGATGCCGTCTTGGCTCGATACGGTGTTTTCGGTGGTCGGCTTTGGAGGACTCGGGGTCGGCGTCGGCTGGTGGACGTCGCGCGGTTTCGGTGCGGTTGTTACGGCAGCGGACGCCGGGATGCACCTCGGACCTGCGATTCCCGTCGGCTGGGATCAGTGGGGTTGGATCGTCGCCGGGCTTCTGCTGTTCGGTGTGCCGGCTATGTTTCTGATTCGCCGACGCCATGTTCGCGTCTCATTGAAGAGCTGGACGTACGGCGGACTGATTCCTCTTGGCATACCGGCCATGGTCGTGGGGGTAACGGCTGGCTTAGCGGTCGCCTGCCGCTGGAGCACAGGCTGGTCGCCCGCGCCGCAGGTCGCTATTCAGTACGCGGGTATGATCACCGGCCTCGCACTGGGCGTGACGGCTCCGCTCGCCGTCGGCTATTTCGCACCCCTGGCATGGGGTAAGGGCGCCGAGGAGGGCGCAACTGGCTGAGCGGTTGGTGCAACAAAAGGCCGCACGACGGTTCAGCGAAGCGAGACCCTTGCGTTGGGTGCCGGCTGCCGTTCCCGCGTCTTCGTGGGCATGGCTTCCCCCTTTTTCGACAGAGGTCTACGGCACGGATTCCGGCTGCAAGCCCAGTTGACCCGCTAGTCGTACGAAATCCTCCCCTGTGGCCGGGATGCACGGCGCGATCCGAGAGATGTTTTGGGCGATCCAGGGTTCCGCCTTGCTGCTTGCGGTTAATCCCCCTTCGATGCCCAGAAGCCGCCGCCATTCTTTGAGGCGACCGCGACTGTAATCTTCCAGCAAATTCAGCGAAGCGTTCTCCCGAAGGATCCGGGTGAGGTGTGAGCCGAGCTCGCCGGCCTCCGTTAAACCGGCGTTTGCACTTTGGATGCCGACCGGACCGGTCAGGTGCGCGGCATCGCCGGCCAGCCAGAGACGATCGCGCCCGAAGCTGCTCACGAGGCGGCGCTCGAATCGCACGGCCATCGACCAGTCGATGTCATGAATCGAACCTTCGAACCAGGGGGCGCGCTCCTCGATCAGTGATTTGAGCTGCTCCTCCGAAAGATGGGGAAACGACTCGCCGCCGAGCGGAACCGCCAGCCGGTCTTTCACGCGAAATGCGTCGTTCAGCTCGCGCGTTCCCCATTCAAAGCTCCAACGCCATCGATCGCCCGGCAGCGGCCAGAGCACGTTGGTCGTCTTCTCGTCAAACACGACGCGCACTTCGTTCTTCGACAGACCCGCGTCGCTATGAAACTCAAAGACCGCGAAGGGCTCCGCGCTTCCCTCGCTGGCGTACGGAATGCCGAGCGCCTCGCGCACGCCGGAGCGATGCCCGTCCGCGCCGACTACAAACTCGGCGCGCGTCGTCTGCGTTTTCTCAACGATCCATTCCGTCGTGGCCACCGCGTACCCGCGCGAAACTTTGGCGAGCCTGTCAATGGAAGCATCAACGTGTCGCTCCTCAGGTCGCAAAGAGGACACACGGTGATTCCATTCCACCGGAATGCCATGTTGACGGAGCTCCCTCTCGAACAACGCCTCGACCGCGCTTTGAGGGAGAACGAGTAGAAAGGGATACGGGCCGCTGAGATCCGAGAGCTTCATCTCCGCCTGCCGCTGCGAGCGGTCGTACAAACCGACCGTGTCCACGCGCACGCCGTGCTCGATCAGCTTCTCGGCGACGCCGGCTTCATGCAGAAGACCTAGCGAGCTGCTGTGGAGCGCCAGGGCGTAGCTGTGGGCAGCCGTGCGGAACTGCTCATCGACGACCTGCACGCGCACGCCGTGGCGCGCCAGGGAGAGAGCGCCGAACAGACCGACCGGTCCGGCCCCAATGACCAGCACCTCCGTCTCACGTACTCCGAACATCCGTGAAATCTCCCGCGGCCTGCGGCGGCGCCGCTCATCATAAACCACATCGCGCGCCCCCGTCCATCCCAAGCACAGTAGAGCCGGCGTCCCTGCCGGCCCCGCTGGGACGTGATTCCCATCTCGTTCCCGCGCCGGCTGCCATGACTATCCCGATAAATCGGCGCGTGGGTATGCCTTCTGTACGGACCAATCCAGTCTCCTCTACGAGCGACGCCTGCACCGCCCACTCCGGCCATTTTCCCCTACTCGCTTCCCCACCGCTTAGCCCACCCACTCGCTCCGCAATCCGCAATCCAGAAGGGCCGATCACGCCTTCACGACGCAACCGACCTTCCTGCCGGATTGCTCTTGCGCGACCGCCGCGGTTTACTTCACGCGCGTGTACGTGATCTCGACGATCTTGCTCTGTCCATCGATTCGCGTCAGGTCGTGCATTTCCATGACGTGCTTGTCCTTGTTGATCACCCGATCGGTGAACTTATAAGGCTTGTTCTGCTGGCCGGTTTCGGGATCGTCCATCGTTCCGTAGTAGCAGAACTCCGTGCCCGACGGATTGCAGTAGCCGGTGTAGAGGTACATGGCCGTCCCCATACTGTCGATCCACACGCTGGTGTACTGCTTCCTGAAGTTGTCGTAGCCCGTAATCCCGAGACCCTCAAAAGTCTCACCGAAAAGCATGCCCTTGGTTTCCTCCATCAGGAACTTTCCGTCGAGGATCCATTTCACCTCGGCCGGTCCCTCAGACTCCGTCGGACGGTTCGGATCCAGCCACCAGCTTTTGCCCCGCGTCTGCCACTTGCCGACGAACATGTCCAGATGCCTGTGGTGTTCGCCGGTCGCGCCGATCTCCTTCCACTTCTTCATCGCCTCCGCTTCGGCCGCCGTCGGCTGATCCTGCGAGACAACCTGGCCGGTGATCAACATGGACACACCCACCACGACAACGCCGAGCCATACCGTGCGCAGATTCATGACTACCTCCCCTTTCGGCTGAAAGTAAACGAAGTGCTCATCCATCATCGCCGCCGGCGCCCGTACCGGCGCGAGACGCCGTACGCTAACACCGCGGAAGTCCCTTGGGAAGACGGCTCCGAAAAATACCCCCAACATGAGGCGCTCCATGATGGCACGATCCCAGCGCAGGTGCAGCCTTGGAGCCCCGACGCCACCGTCCCCGGACGATCCTGGCCGGTCAACGTCGGCGGATTGAAGCGAAGATATCAGTCCCGTTGGCGAGACGCGATCGCCTCCTTACGCGGCATTGAACATAGCGCCGCGCACTGGAGGCAAGGCAGCCCGTTGCCTTGGGGTACCATGAACACATAGCTTGCGCAGTATGAGGCCCAAGTTGAAGGCAGCGACTTGGATGAGATAGAGTCTGGCGAGGTTCTCCCGACCCCGCAGGTGCGCGCGCCGCGTGCCTCTATTGTCGGGCAAATGAGCAAGGGTGCGTTCGACCCGTTTGCCGCGCCGGCGGTGCAGGGGCTTGGATCGCTCACCCTTCAGAAGTCGCCCGTTCATGCAGACGGCACATCGCTCGGCGTCCTTGAGGCGTCGCTCCTCGGCGTTGCGTGCCGCCCAGCGCCACCGCGTACGCGACAGTAACGAATGATCCGGAACCCCCTGGTCAGGCGCCTGCCGCAGAAAGGCGCGCAGGGAAAGCGAGTCGCTGCACCGCCAAGCGATCTGCCGCTCGCTGTCGAGCCCCGACGTACGTCGGCGGAACCGAGCGGCAGCACGAACAGGCAAAAACCGACGGCGTGCGTGAGTGTGGCCGCTTACCCTGCACCTTCATACGCTCCAGAAACTGCGGCAGTGCCATTCGTGGCAGGGTGATTTTTAGCGCTCTGCATCGACGCCGTCGGGACGGTACCCGCTCGGGCGAGAATCCCTTCTCGCGTGCCTTCTCACAGGAATCCCTTCCTGATACCGTCCGCCACCGGACAGGCCGCCCATTCCCTCACGGACAAGCCAAGAGCGACGGCAGTGCCATTCCTTCCTGCCAACTTTTTGGTTGTCCATTGAGAAAAAGGACAGGCACCCCGATGAACGGCGTTTTCACGTGTTCGAGAGGGTTTGCACGCACAGCCGGTTCCCTTTTTCAGCGGACGGTGAGCGAAGCGGCCGGACACCGGTGCGGGAGGCGGCGGCGCCCGGCCACAAGTGGACCGCTTCACGAACAAGTGCTAATCGAACTGTGCGAAGCGCACTACCATGTGAAGTACTCGTACGCACCCATGTCCACGATCTCGTTGACGAGCCGATCGTTTCCGTCCAGGTCCGTCTCGCCCAGCGGCGGGACGAACGACGGGTCGCCCTCGTCGATGCACGGGGAGTCGCCGGTCAGGTGATAGTCGCGCAGCGCCCAGTCCGGGTCGCCCCAATAGCTGATATCCACGACGGCCGGATTCAGCACGAGGTTGTGCAGGCCCCAGACGACCGTGCCCGCACCGCCCAGACCGCCGATGCCAAAGTAGCCGCCCTGCACATCGCAGTAGTCGATGTCA
Source organism: Phycisphaerales bacterium (assembly GCA_020350565.1). GTDB lineage: Bacteria > Planctomycetota > Phycisphaerae > UBA1845 > UBA1845. Next base: position 2,910,805 of record CP070718.1, on the reverse strand, counting down.
AGCTCGTAG
>CP070718.1:2907036-2910696 GCA_020350565.1 Phycisphaerales bacterium | reverse complement strand
GGTCGAGTATGCAAGCGTTGGAGTTGGAGCTGTTGGGGCCGGGATTGCTCTTCGGCCTGATGTTGCTCGCCGCCCTCATCGGCGGCCACATCGCGCGCTCCATCCACGTGCCCCGGGTCATCGGCTTTCTTCTCGGCGGCGTGGCCTTGCGCGCCGTGCTCTACGACCTGCTGGCCTCAGGGCAGGGCGGCGACGTGGCCACGGACATCCTCGTCGCTGCAGCCAGACCTCTCGAGGCCGTCAAGGATCTCGCTCTGGGCTTGATCCTTTTCATGATCGGGGGCGTCTTCGAACGGTCACGCCTGAAGGCAACGTCTCGGCGCGTCTTGCGGATCGGCTCCCTGGAGATCCTGCTGACCGCATCCGTTGTCTTTGTCGGCTGCCTCCTTGGAGCGCTGCTTATCCAGCCGTTGTTCAGCGTGGAAAGCAACCTGGCGCTGGCCCTTTTGCTCGGCGTGGCCGGCATCGCCACCGCCCCTGCAGCAACCCTCTTTGTCCTACAGGAATACGAGTCAAAGGGACCGATCACGGAGACGATCCTCGGCCTGACCGGGTTCAACAACATTGTCTGCATCGTGGCTTTCCATGGCGCATTTCTCATGCTGGCCGCCTGCGGCGTCATCGAGGCAAGGGGCTTCCTGCCGCATCACGCCTCGCTCTCGCTGCTGGTCACCGTTCTGGGAAGCTTTCTCCTGGGAATCCTATGTGGCTTCTTGATCAGCATCTGTCACGGCAAGCTGCCGCTGGCGGAAACGCTTTTGATTTTCTTCGCTCTATTCATTGTCTTGGGGGCGGGGGAGAAGTGGCTTCTCGATCGATACGGCCTTTCGTACAACTTCCTGCTGACGTCATTGGTGCTCGGGGGTGTCTTTGCCAACGTCGCCATTGATGGCGACAAGTTGCTCAACTCGTTGCGAACCATCGGCTCGTTGATCTTCGCCGGCTTCTTCGTCATGGCCGGCTACGAACTCCGGTTGGGTGACTTGATCAGGATGGGGGGGCTCGGGGGCATTTACGTGCTTGCGCGTTTCCTGGGCAAGTCGCTCGGCTGCCATCTGGGGCTTCGGTGGGCCCGGGCACCGGAGCGCACGAACGGCCGGCTGGGAGATGCCATGCTGTGTCAGGCAGCGGTGGTCATCGGCCTGGCGTCCTTCGTTAACCGAAACTGGGCCTCGCCCGAACTGGCCAGGCAGTTTTCGACGGTGATCCTCGGCAGCGTCGTTGTCTTTGAGCTGATCGGCCCGATGTTGGTCAAGCATCGTGTCGTGCAGGGCGGCGAAGTCAAGGCCGTCACGTTGCTTAGTCGGTCGACGGCAGGACGCGATTCCATCTTCCGTGTCACCTTAAGATCGCTGTTGCGGCTGTTCGGGATAGGCCGCGCAGCGCCGACGTTGGGGCCGCACCCGATGTCCGTCCGGCACGTGATGCGCACCAACGTGCAATTCATTCCCGCGTCATCAAACCTCGACGACGTCCTTCATTTCATCGAACGGTCGACCCACAGCCACTTCCCGGTGGTCGGCGAAGACGGGACGTTCGTGGGCATGATTCATTTCAGCGACATTCGCGACGTGCTCTATGATCCGAACCTGCGGGACTTGATTACGGCGATGGATCTGGCTGACCCGCAGTCACCCACCGTCCCCCCGAATATGTCGCTGAATGAGCTGTTTGAAGTCTTCACGATTCACAACGTTGCCGTTCTGCCGGTCACCCAGGAAGGAGACGCTGGACGCGTCATCGGAATCGTCGAGCAGAGGGACCTGCTTCGGGCACTACATCTGACTAGGGATTCAGTGTAATACGAGCAGAGATGTCCGCGCGCGGCCTCGAAGCGAATCAGCTGGCTTGTTCTTCAGGATGGATCACCGGAAGGCTGGCGACGCCAACGGCGTCGTGCGTAACGGCATTCAGGCGTTCACAGGACTTCTGACCACATCGACGTCCGCAACCAGTCCCGCCGCTGATCGAACGCCATATCCAGCGCAGCGCATAGAACGCTGAAGCCAAAGCCAGCGGTAGGGCAACGTAATCCTGTGCGTTCATCACGCGCCTCGCTACACCAGGCGTACCGCGACCTGGTAAGTCAACAACGCTGCCAGGTACGCCAGAACCGTCATATAGGTGAACGTGATCAGCGGCCAACGCCAGCTACGCGTCTCCCGCTTGATCGTCGCCAAGGTGCCGCCGCACTGACAGCACAACGCGAAGAAGACCATGATCGACAGTGCAACAGCCAGGTTGAAGACCGGCCTTCCATCCGGCCAGGTGGACCGCTGCAAAGTCGACCGTAAATCGCCCGACCTCTCATCCTGGTCTTCGCCGAGATGGTAGATCGTCCCGAGCGAGGCAATGACCACTTCACGTGCGGGGAATGAAGCGATCACGGCGGTTCCGATCCTCCAGTCCCAGCCCAAGGGCCGCACAGCCGGTTCTATGAACCGTCCCATTCTTCCTAATACGCTTTGCCGAAGGTAGCGGCCTGCCTCCTTTCGTTCGATCTCCGCCGTCTCCGCTTCCAGTCTTCTGTCCGCTTCCGAAAGCCACATGGCCGCTTGGCCGGCCGCGCCGGCGTGCGTAACAATTGAGGCAATTCGTTGATCCGCCTTGTCACGCAAGGCCAGCCATGCTTGAGTTCCCTCCGAGAGGCGTTCCTCCTCAACGCCCTCATCGAACGCGGACCAGATGCTTTCGAGCTGCGCGTAGGCATGGGCGACATCGGCATCAGACCGCAGGGAGGCGCCGTCGAAAGAAGCAGCCAGACCCCTCGCGATTGCAAGAACGGCTTGCTCGTGCTGCTGGGTCGCTTTCAGCCGCATCTGCTCATGCTCGGCCGCGATCGAAGTGGGACGTGGATAATAGCCCAGCGCCCAGACCACCACGGTCACCGCAAAGATGATCGTGCCGGCACGGAGAAGAAACTCACGTCCCTGTTCGTACATGCGATAGAGCACGGTGCGGGGCGTCGGCCACTTGTAGCTCGGCAGCTCCAGCAGGAAGCCGAGTTCCGGCTCGGATCGCCCGTAGAGGATCCCTTTGGCGATCAGCGCCACAGGGATGGCGACAGCCACACCGACAAGGTACATCGCCAGCAGGGTCATCGCCTGAAGACCGACCAGGCCACCGAATAGCGGTGTGGCCGGCACAAACGCCGCGATGAGCAACACGTAAAGCGGAAGTCGGGCGCTGCAGCTCATCAATGGGGCGATGAGAATCGTTACCAGGCGGTGCCGAGGCTGCTCAATGGTCCGGGTGGCCATGATCCCCGGCACGGCACACGCAAACGAGCACAGCAGCGGTATGAAGCATTTGCCGCTCAACCCAATCCGTCTCATGTGGCGGTCGATTAGGAATGCGGCCCGCGCCATGTAGCCGCAGTCCTCGAGAACCGCGAGGAACAGAAACAGGATCAGGATCTGCGGCAGGAATACGAGCACCGCGCCGACGCCCGCAACAACTCCCTGGCTTACCAGGCTGCGTAAGGCGCCTTCCGGCAGGAAACCGGCCAGCCACCCGCCGAAGGCGGTGAATCCGCCATCGATGAGATCCATCAAAGGCGCCGCCCAAGCAAAGATGGATTGAAACACGGCACCCATGAGGATGATGAACACGATCATCCCTATAGCGGGCTGAGTGAGAAAGCGATCCGCCAAGTCTGTT
>CP070718.1:2902746-2906936 GCA_020350565.1 Phycisphaerales bacterium | reverse complement strand
GATTCGATGTCCTCCATGACGGCCTTGATGAAGCCCACGTCGTCCACATTCTCCGACACGGCGGGACCGCAGCATATGCCCGCATTCCAGAGGCGAATCCATCGGAACCGCCTGGCATTGGGGTACGCGGCGACGAAGCCCTCCTCGTCCGATTTCCGGTTCATCTGCGTCCGCTTGGCTGCCGACGGACCGTTGCTCCCGGCGCCGTGAAGGACGACGACAAGAGGCATCGGCCCATTCGTCGTGCCTGCCCCCATTTCCGGCTCATGGAGATAGTACCTACGGTCAACGCCGTCATGCACCATGTTGTGCCTGACCAGTCCGGAACAACCGGCAAGAAAGCCGGTCAGTGCAGAAAAAGCGAGTGTGCGTGTCCAAGTTAAAACATGAAGCGCCATGAGCCCGACTTCCTTCGATGTGATCAGTAGCCGCCACGCCCCTTTTCCGCATGCGGATCGAACCGCTCTGTATGCGATGAGCAGAGAATCTGTCAAGAGGGCCGCCGCTCAGCACCTGATTGGTTGAACTCTCCTCGGCCCCCCTCTTGTCTGAGCGGCTTCAGAAGGGCAGAATAATAACGGCGCCGGTCGGTGCTCACGTCCCTTGGTTCGAGGAGGCCGTTTCTCGTGGAGACTTCGCAGGACATGACTCAGTTGCTGTTGCAGGCCGGCGAGGGCGACCAGCGCGCAACGGACCTGTTGTTAACCCTGGTGTACGACGAGTTGCGGCGATTGGCGGGCGGGATGATGCGGTGTGAGCGTCCAGATCACACGCTGCAGGGCACTGCACTCGTGCACGAAGCGTATTTGAAGCTGATCGACCAGACCCGCGCTCAGTGGCAGAATCGTGCTCACTTTTTCGCGGTGGCCGCTCAGGCCATCCGGCGCGTTCTTGTGGATCACGCACGCGGGCACAGGCGGCACAAACGGGGCGGCGAACGGGCGAAGCTCGTGCTGGACGAGGGACTGGCCGCTTCCTACCAGCAGGAGATCGACCTGATCGCGCTTGATGAAGCGCTGCTGAAGCTGGCCGAGCGTAACCAGCAACAGGCGCGGATCGTCGAGATGCGCTTTTTCGCGGGCCTTACAATCGAGGAAACCGCTTCAGTCGTGGGTGTTTCACCCAGCACGGTCGAGAGGGAGTGGCGCTACGCCCGCGCCTGGCTGCACCGCGTGTTGTCCGCCGAGTAATCTGGATACCGGGCTCACTGGTCTTCGCTGTAATCGAAGATCAAACCAGGGTGCGACCTCGCAAGAACTGGCCTCCGACCACCAGGGGAGCAACTCGGTGACAAGAGATCTTCATCAACGTGCTGAAGAGCTGTTCAAAGCCGCACTCGAGCTTGCGCCCACGGAGCGAGGCGCTTTCCTCGATCTTGAGTGCGCGGAGGACGAGACCCTGCGCGTCGAAGTTAATGCCCTTCTCGAAGCCGACGAGGGCGCGAGCGGCTTCCTGCAATCTCCGGCTCAAGGTCTCGGCGCCGCAGGTCGGAGCAAGGGGCTGCAGGGCCTGATGATCGGCAGGCATATCGGCCGTTATCAGATTCGCGGGGAAGTCGCGGCCGGGGGCATGGGCGTCGTTTACGATGCGGTGCAGGATCAGCCACGGCGACGTGTCGCCCTGAAGGTGCTGCGCGCGGGGCTGGCGTCTCCCTCCGCACTCCGTCGTTTCGCACATGAGGCCGAGGTCCTCGCCCGCCTGCGACACCCCAACATCGCTCAGGTCTATGAGGCCGGGACGCACGAGGACGCTGGCGGCGCGGTGCCTTACTTCGCCATGGAGTTCGTGCCCGGCGCCAAGCCGATCACCCGATACGCCGAGACGCGCAACCTCTCAACGCGTGAACGCCTGGAACTGTTCCTGAAAGTCTGTAACGCCGTCCATCATGGTCACTTGCGAGGTGTCGTTCACCGCGACCTCAAGCCTGGCAACGTGCTCGTCGATCATTCCGGGAATCCAAAGGTGATCGACTTCGGCGTGGCCCGTACTACCGATGCGGACCTGACGCTGGCTACGCAGCGAACGACCATCGGCGAGATGGTAGGGACGCTGCGCTACATGAGCCCGGAGCAATGCGGCGGCGACTCCATGGAAGTGGACATTCGAAGCGACGTCTATTCGCTGGGAGTGGTGCTGTACGAGCTGCTCACAGCCGCATTCCCCTACGACGTAGCCTCCTCTTCTCCTTTCGAGTTACCCAAGGTCATCCGCGAACAGGAACCGCGCCGTCCGTCGTCCATCCGCCGCGCGTTGCGCGGCGACTTGGAGGCGATTGTGTTCAAGGCCCTTGAGAAGGAGCCTGGCCGGCGCTATCAATCGGTGGCCGATCTGGAACGGGACGTTCGCAGCTTTCTCAACAATGAACCGGTCGCAGCGAAGCGTTACAGCACGTGGTACGTGTTGCGCAAGGCCGCGGCACGCCACAAAGTGGCGGTGGCTGTCGCGCTGGTATTCGCGCTTCTGACCGTCGGCTCGGCGGTTGCCTTGGGGATCCTTTATGCCCACGCGGAGCACCATCGCCTCTTGGCCGACCAGGCCCGGCAAGCGGCGGAAACGCAACAGCAGGCTGCGGAAAAGGCACGGCGCGTCGCGGATCACATCAATGCTTTCCTCATCGACATGCTCGAGTCGGCAGATCCCTGGGAGGGGGAAGGACGCGATGTCACCGTAGCCGAGATCCTCGAAAGGGCCTCGGAGCGAGTCGAGGCGGAACTCTCCGCCTATCCGGAGGTAGCGGCTTCACTGCGCCATACGATCGGTACGACCTACAGCCGTCTGGGCTTGGACGACGCAGCGGAGCCTCATCTGCGCGCGGCCGCGGCTATGCGGCGCGAGCGTGTGGGAGCGGATCATCCGGAAACTCTGGAGTCGTTGAACAACCTTGGCATCGCGCTCCGGCATCTTGGCAGGCTCGATGAGGCGGAGCGCGTTTATCGAGAGGTGCTGGAGTCACGTCAACGTGTCCTCGGCAAAACGCACCCCGACACCCTGGACACGCGGAACAGCTTCGGTTCGTTGATGCTCCACCAGGAAATCCCGGAGTGTGAGACCTTCTTGCGAGAGACATTCGAGCTTTGTCGCGGCGCCTTGGGCGAGAACCACGGCCAGACCACGTCTGCCATGAACAATCTGGGCACCTATCTGTCCAGAGTCGACAAGCTGTCGGAGGCCGAATCCCTTCTTGCGGAGATCGTCCACATCAGGTCCGCCTCTCTGGGGGAAAACCATCCTAGCACGTCCGTCGCCGTGGGAAACCTCGCTCACGTGTATATGAAACAGGGAAGGCTCCCTGAAGCTGTGGCCATGTATCGCAGAATGGTGGACAGTCGACGTAAGCAATTGGGAGAGAATCATCCACGCACGTTCACGTCAAGGAATGCTCTTGCTCGTGCGCTTAAAGCGCAGGGCGAATACGCCGAGGCCGAACGTCTCTATCGCGAAGCGCTGGACGGCCGACGGCGAATCTTGGGCGACGAGCATCCCGATACGCAGGTATCCATGCATAACCTCGGCTCTTTGCTACGCGCTACAGGTCGGTTGGCTGAGGCTGAGCGACTCTATCGCGAATTGCTGGATGTTGCGCGACGGACCGGAGGAGAAAGACATCCCGCTACCATTAATGCCATGAACGGGCTCGGCGTCACCTTGAGATACCAGGGGAGGTTGGAAGAAGCTGAGCCGTTGTATCGGCAGGTGCTGGCGATGCGCCGGGAAATACTTGGTGCTGAACATCCGAAGACGCTGACCGCGCTGAACAACCTGGGCGTACTCTTATACAAAAAAGGCAAGCTGCCTGAAGCAGATGCCATAATCGCCGAAGTGGTTGAACACGACCGAAGAGTCCTGGGGGACTCAAGCCCCAGAACACTGAGCCGAATGGTGACCCTCGGCAGCATACGGTGCGACCGAGGATTACTCGATCAGGCAGATCCGCTGCTTACCGTCGGCTACGAAGGCCACAAGCGAATCCTGGGAGCCGATCATCCTGATACGGCGAAAGCTATGGCACATCTCGCCTTTCTACGTGTGCAACAAGGGCGTTTAGGCGAAGCGGAAGAACTCGCTCGAGCAGCCCTGGAGATATCCTGCAGAAGACTATCCCCGGATCATTCCCAGGTAACGTACTGCTATCGACTCCTTGGTCAATGTCTGATCGATTCAGGCCGTTTGGATGAAGCGGAGTCGGTTCT
>CP070718.1:2898835-2902646 GCA_020350565.1 Phycisphaerales bacterium | reverse complement strand
AAGCCCTCGAATCGTCGCGAACATCAGGCCATGCTATCCGGTCGCCGCCCGCTTTCGTTGCTAGGAACCATTTCCAGGAAAGGCAGATCCGCAGTCTGACGGTTGCACAGCGCGGGCAAGACCTTGAGTGGGTGAGGGCAACGGACAGGACGGCGGCCAGGGTTGGCGGCCAAAGTGCTCGTCGTCAGCATCCTATTGCGTGGCGAGTCGTGCACCATCAACCTGAAGATCCACGCCGCTGACGTAAGACGCTGCAGGCGATGCCAGGAAGCCGACCACCGACGCGATTTCTTCGGGCTTGCCGAAGCGACCCGCCGGAATGGCGGCAAGCATCGAATTCTCGATGTCCTTCTCGCTCTTTCCTGCCCTCTCGGCCAGGACCTTGATCAATGAGCGCAGGCGAGCGGTGTCGATGTAGCCGGGGAGAATGTTGTTAACCGTGATGCCGAACGGGGCGAGTTCCGACGCCATCGTCTTGGCCCAATTGGCGACGGCCGCCCGGATCGTGTTCGAAACGCCCAGCCCCTTGATCGGCGTGCGGACCGAGGAGGAAATGATGTTGATGATCCTTCCGTAGCGGGCCTCCTTCATGCCGGGAATCACGATCCGCGCAAGCGCCTGGTTACAGAGGACGTGCATGGCGAAAGCCTTCTCGAAGGCCTCCGGGGCGGCGTCAACGATCGGGCCGGACGGCGGGCCGCCGGTGTTGTTGAGCAGGATGTGGATGCTGCCGGCTTGCCCGACGTGCTCCTCGACTTTGCCTCGAACCGCATCGGGCTCGCTGAAATCGGCCACCACGTAGTGATGCGTTTGGCCTGCGTCGGCCGGCAAATCTCCGACCGTGTTTCGCAGGGCCTGCTCATCGCGAGCGACCAGCGTCACCTCGGCCCCAAGTCGCGCGATCTCGACGGCACATGCCCGCCCGATGCCCTGTGTGCTGCCACATATGATGGCCCGCTTGCCGGAAAGTTCCCTACGCTCGTGGCGGGCGATTTCGGTGAGTTCGCGTTCGAACCAGTCCAGGGCGGGTGTTTTGCCCTTCCCTTTCTTGGGCTCATCGGCCGGGCCGGCGGCATCCACCTCATAACCTTCAGCAACGGTGCCCAATAGGTGAAGGACTTCCTCCCGAACCTCTACGAGCTTGAGGTTCAGGTTCATCAGCACCTGGGCGGCCGCACCCTCCTGGTCGCGGAGCAGGCCCAAGAGCAGATGCTCGGTCCCGACGTAGTTGTGGTTGAGGTTGCGGGCTTCTTCGATCGCGTACCGAATGACCTTCTTGGCGTGCGGCTTCTGAGGCAACTTGCCGACTGTGGCCATATCGGGGCCGCTCTTGACCAGCTTCTCCACCTCGAGACGGACCTTGCGCAGGTCCACATCGAGGTTCTTCAGCACAGTGGCCAGGACGCCCGGGCTTTCCCTGACCAGTCCGAGAAGGATGTGCTCGGTGCCGATGTGCTCGATGTACTCGTGGTTGACGTTGAAGCGCTGGGCCTCCTGGTTAGCCAGGACCATCACCTTACGAGCCCGATCGGTGAATCGTTCAAACATGCCTCACCATCTCCTGCGTGATGCGTTTGACATGAACAGGCCGGCAACTCTCCGACCGTGTTTCGGAGGCCAGCACATCGCGAGCGACCAGCGTCACCCCGGCCCCAAGCCGCGCGATCTCCACGGCACATGCCCGCCCGATGCCCTGTATGCTGCCGCATACGATGGCCCGCTTGCCGGAAAGTTCCCTAAGCACGTGGCTTGCCCTCCTGATGCAGAAGTGCTCTCGAAGACTCCTGGGGCATTTCGCCATTGGATTCTAACCGTCCCGCAAGTGCGGAGAAACACGCTCCCTAATCCCGGGGCGCCGAGACGTGTCGGAATGGCAGGATCTGGGGGATCAGCGTAACTTATTGTACGGAAAAGGGATCGGAGGCGAAGAGGGTGTACTCAAACCGGGTGATCGATCGATAAGGTCAGCGGAGCGAGCTACAATGGCGTCTTTCTCTAAGAGGCGAGGTCTCTTTGCGATTCATGATGGAGGACAAGCGATGAAGAGGCTTTGGGCGGTTGCCGCAGTGGTGTCGGTCATGGTTCTCATCGGCGTAGGCTGTGATGCGATCAACTTCGTTTTCGGTCCGGTGCTCGTGACCGTGGAGCTGGTCAACAACAGCGACTTCCCCGTCGAGGTCAGGCTGTTCTATGACGACGAGGACGACATTCCGGAATTCCTGCTAACAGAGACCAACGAACGCAATTTCGATCTCGAACCCGGTGAGACCGAGCAGTTCACGCGCAGTTGCGACGATCTCCGCGCCATCATGATCGATAAGGCCGAGCTTCAGGTCATCGGCGTGAGCCCCGACGCAGACACCGGCGTGCTGCGCGATGGCGATGACTTCGAATGCGGCGACACCATTGTCTTCACGTTTGATCACGGCCCGCTGCTCATCGACTTCGACGTCGACGTTGACGTTCGTCCAGGCGCTTTTTAACTGACCCTCGAATGCAAGCAGGCGTGGTACCCGAATCGGCCCTCGCGCACACCTTTACCGCGGCGTACATCGACGCCCTGGTGCGAGAGATTCTTCGGGTTCTAGGCGGGCGTTTCAGCCTATCTGGCAGGCTCAATGATGGCCGTCATGCTGCCGGCAGAACGCGCCAGACGCCAGTCGCGCCCAAAGGCATGAATCTGGTCGCGTTTGAATTCGGCCCGCTCCTTTGTGGTTGTGTCCACAATCACGCGCCCCGTCGTGTCAACGGCGCAAGCCAGTTGATACCCCTCCTCCTCTGTGCAGCCGAAAAGCCGGCGTAGCATTTGGATGACGTACTCGTACGTGTGGTCGTCATCGTCCAGCAAGACGACGTGAAAGGGGGGGATGTTCTGCGGACGCGTGTCCTCCTTCGGTGCTATCTTCGCTGTTTGTCCTTCCACTACATCGGTTGGCATCGCTACAGATGTCATCATGGCCATAGCTATCCACTCGCTAGGAAGAAGCGCTTCTGAATGAAGCTGGTCCAGACAACGAGACGACTCCTCCCGTCTATCGCTATTATTCTGCAATTCGGTGGGCGAATGCAAGCCCCTCGAAGGCCTACTTGTAAAATTGCCATGCGCTCGCAGGGCGGTCGAGACGGTCGCGTGTGGACGCACACCGGGACTCGACTTAACCGATCGGGTGTCCGTTTTGCGTGCCTGCCTGAATCGACCGCGACGGGTGTCGGAATGAAGCAACCTCGCTCCGCTTCCGCACTTATTCGCTTCGTTCGCTGCGACGTTCCGTGCCCGGACAGATTCCCTCAGTACTGTTATGGCCGATATCGGGGCGGCAGCTCAATAACCCTTCGCCTTGATTCTCCGGTCGACGTGCGAGAATGCCCCGAGGCGCATTCGATCCGGCAAAGCCTCTGAGGAAGTGATTGTGCGGCAAGAGTCGCGGCTTTTTATTCGAGAACGTGGAGTGGAGACTGGCCGGACACCTGAACAGGCGATCCGCGAAGGGTCTCCTCTTGAAGGTCGCCATGAAGGGTGAGCGCAGTGGCGGCGCCGATGCGGATGGTGCCGAAGCGGCCGATGTGTCCGGGTTTTCCCTCAAAAACGACGATCTGGTCCGCCCGCGTGCGACCGACGAGCTGCGAAGACGTGCGCCAGGCAACTTCCGCGCCGCGGGTCTCTTCAGCCTCCTGGGCCTTGATGGCAGCCTTGCTGTAGCCCTCGATCAGCACCTCCACGCACTGGCCGATCATCTTCTGGTTGGATTCAAGGGATATCTGCTCCTGCCGCTTGAGCAATTCGACGTTGCGGCGTCTTTTCACCTCGTCG
>CP070718.1:2877398-2898735 GCA_020350565.1 Phycisphaerales bacterium | reverse complement strand
TTCGATCTCCACGATCTTCTTAGGCAGTCGAAACTCGGGGATGCCGTAGACCAGGACTCCGCCGGGCTTATGCAGCGCTTCGAACACGGTGACGTCGTGGCCTTTCTTCGCGAGTTCGCCCGCACAGGTGAGGCCGCCGGGACCGGCACCGACAACCGCCACTTTCTTGCCGGAAGGTGGAGGCGGCTGGAAAAGGTCTTTCCGATTCTCACGAGCCCAGTCGGCCACGAAGCGCTCGAGGTAACCGACCGCTACCGGCGAGCCTTTTTTGGCGCGGACGCAGACCTCTTCGCACTGAGTTTCCTGTGGGCAGACGCGACCGGTGATGCCCGGCAGCACGTTGGCTTCGTAGAGGATATCTGCGGCCTTGTGAAGATCGCCTTCCGACACCGCGGTGACGAAGGCGGGGATGTCCACGCCGACGGGACAACCTTGGATGCACTTGCCGGCCTTGCAGCGCAGACACCGTTCGGCCTCCAGCTTGGCGGCTGCGCCGGCCAAGCCGGCGTTCACTTCACTGAAGTTGTGACACCGAACCTCTGGTTCCTGTTCCGGCATTTCCTGCCGGGCAATCTTCATCCGTTCTGCCGGTTTCATGTCCATCATTCGTCCCGCAAAAAAATCTCCCGGCTCTCCCTCACGGCACCCCGGGATCAGCCGTCAGTCATGAATGCTCTTGTCCGGCTGGCCACCCCGCCGCGCCGGCGCGGAGGACCTGCAGCCTGTTATGCCCTCGCCCTCGACTCGGCCTCCGCAGCATCGAGCTTGCACGGGTGTTGCAGGTCTTCCTTCGCACGCTCCCAGGTAATCTTCTCTTTCTCGAGATACGCGGTGAGCCGGTCCGTCAGCTCGTGGAAGTCCACCTGATGGGCGTCGAACTCGGGGCCATCGACGCAGGCGAACTTCATCTCACCCGCCACGTTGACCCGGCAGCCGCCGCACATGCCGGTGCCGTCGACCATGATCGGGTTCAACGAAGCGATGGTAAGGATCTTGCTTTCTCGCGTGACCTCCGCCACGGCTTTCATCATGGGAACCGGACCGGCCGTCAAAACGGCGTGAACAGGATCGGACTTGTTCTCGACGAGCTCCTTCAGCTTGCCGGTGACGAAGCCGCTGTAGCCGTAGCTGCCGTCATCTGTGCAGGGATAGACCTCATCGCAGACCGCTCGAAGCTCCTCTTCCATGATGACGTAGGGCTTGCTGCGACCGCCGATAACGGCCGTGACCTTGTTACCCGTTTTCTTGAGGGCACCGGCCTGAGGATAGATGACCGCCGTCCCCACGCCGCCGCCGACCAGGATCACGTGCCCGAAGTTCTCGATTTCCGTCGGCTTGCCGAGCGGACCGACCACGTCCCTGATCGCATCGCCCTTTTCCAGGGCGCAGAGCCGCTCCGTGGTAGCCCCAACAACCTGGACGACAAGGGTGATGGTGCCCGCCTTGGCAGCCGAATCAGCAATAGTCAACGGGATACGTTCGCCGCCCTCGCGAACTCTGACGATGACGAAGTGCCCCGGTAAATGACGGGAAGCGACCTTGGGCGCCTCCACGACCAGGCGTTTGACGGCCGGAGCCAGCCATTTCGCTTCGCGAATCGGATACATCGAATGCTTGTCTCCACCGCATCGAGCGGCTTGATGGCCCGCACGGAACATGGACCGCCGTTCCGGCACGCTGCCGGCTCCATGCGGGCGAGGAGGTTCCCTTCCCGGCCCCGGCGACCCGACGTTCATCGGTAGCAATTCGCATGCCGCCGATGAACTGACACTGTCCGGGTGATCTTATCGCAGATGCCTGCCCTTTTCCAAAGGGGTCCCCGCCACGCTTCTAACGGCGCGTGTCGCTTCGGCGGCGCTTTGAACCGGCTGCGGGGAAACCGACGCCGAGATGTGGGACGAAGAGAGCGCCCTGGATAGGCCGTATCGCACGCCTGGGAGCTTGCTGTCGGGGCGATCTCCAGCAAAGGAGCAGCCTACCTGAGAATCGCTCTTCGGAAGGCTATAATGGCTCCTGAACGAGGAGCCGCCCGGCGCAGCGACTCGCTGCACTGAGCGGCACAGGGGATGGTCTGCTCCAACCTGGGGGCCGCCTTCACTTCTTCTCGATCGAGATCCGACCGCGGTGCGTCTCGGCAGTCAATCGCCCCGAACCGTCGCCGATCGTGCCGGTCATCCTGCCCCGCTTCTTTTCGATGACGGCGTTGCTGAGCGGCAACTCACACTCGAGATGGCCGCCGTCGGAATCCAGGTCGATCTTTGCGGAGGCTTCCTCCGCAAGCAGGATGGTGACCCTGCCGTTGTGGGTCTTGAGTTTTGCCTGCGGGGCCGGATTCTCCGCCAGATCAGCCTCAATGGCGCCGTTGTGGGTCTTGGCTTCAAGACTCTCCCCGGCATGACCAACCCTGATCCCGCCGTTGTGCGTTTTCAACTTCGCCGGGCCGCCGACGTGGTGCGCGCTGATACGGCCGTTGTGAGTCACAACGTCAAGCGGACCACCCTCGGCCCGAACTTCGACCCGGCCGTTGTGGGTAATGAGGTCGACCTGCTGCCCCTTGTATTCAGCCTCGATCGCGCCGTTGTGCGTCTTGGCCCAAAGCGTGCCCCCGTCGCCCTGTACGTCGACACCGCCATTGTGCGTCTTGGCCTTGATGTCGCCCGATACGGCGCGGGCTTTGATCGCACCATTGTGCGTCTCGGCATCGAACGCCAATTCCGCAGGACCGTCGATCTGGAAGTCCACGCTGCAGCCCCAAGTGCTCTTCTTGACGCCTTTCCATCTCCGCCCGATACGCGTCGTGCCGTCCGCCGACGGCTCGACAAAGACCTCGATCGCCTCCAGGGCGGCCTGGGCGTCAGCCAAATCGTCGCCCCCGCCCTTCACCTTGGCGATGACTTTCCCTTCCGCAAGGCCCTCAGCATGGCCTTGGTAGATGATCGCGCCATTGTGCGTTCGAGCCTCCACGCGATCCAGGTTGTTGACCGGCAAGACCAGCACTTGTTCGACAGGGTCGGTCCATACCCGCGTGCCGGAAGACCAGCTAATGGCGCAGCCCGAGGTAGCGACCGACGCCAGAGCCGTCGCTAAACCGACTGTTCGCATCAAACGTGTCATGGTTGAAACCTCCGTATTTGAGAGTGAGGGATTTGCATCCTCTTCAAGTGGAGAGCGGCCCGATTAACCCGGCGGCGCCGTCCGATGTACCCCGCTATGCCTTACGGTTCCTTCCGCTCGCCGAAGATCCTGCCTCATGGCTTCCCCGTGGGCAATGAGATGCTGCTGATTATTCGCGGATCCTCGCTGGATATTCGCTCGGCGGTCTCATCCGCCACCGTCTTGGATACTCGGACACCGTAGCTGGTCGCGGCTCAATCATCTTCGGCGCGAGCGCAAGAGGGTCAAGAACAGCGGCACGCCGATGACGGCCGTCACGACGCCGATAGGCTGGATCGTGCTGCCGAGTTCACGTCCGGTGACCCAGCCGACCGCATACATCGCTTGCCGTGAGACCCAGTCACACAGGATCAGGAACGAGCCGCCGATCAGGGCCGATGCGGGTAGCAGAATCCGGCAATCCTGCCCAAACAGCAGGACCACAACGTGAGGCACGACGAGGCCGACGAAGCCGATCGGACCGCAGTTTGCGACCACGGCCGCCGTCGCCAGCGTACAGACAAGGATGCATAAACCCTGCAGTGCTCGAAGGTTGACCCCGCGCGTGGCTGCCAGCTCGTCGCCCAAGCGGTACTGGTTCAGCGCGCGGGCGCTGCCGATCAGAACCACCCAGGCTGGCAGAATCAGCGGAAGCATCGTTGTCGCTTTGAGCGTCGAAATCGTGTCCAGGGAGCCCATCATCCAGCGGATCACATGGAAGGTTTGTCGTTCGCTGGAGATCGCGGTGATGAGCATCATCATGGCCGCACAGAACATCCCCATGGTCACGCCGGCAAGGAGCATCTCGTTGGACGTCAACCGCCTCGCGCTGCGGGCGAGAAAGAGAACCGCGCCAACCACGATCAGACCTCCGGCCAATGCGGCCACGGACAGGCTCGAGATGCCGAAGAGTGAGACTTCCCATCCAAGGCGGATTGCAACCAGCGCCCCCAGCGAGCCCCCACTGGCGATGCCGAGCGTATAAGGCGTGGCCAGCGGATTGCGGAACAGCACCTGGAATGTGGCGCCGCACATGGCCAACGTGACGCCGACGCACAACGCCAGCAGGCTCCGTGGCAAGCGGTGCTGAAAGCCTATGTTGGCCGCCAGGGTGGCGAATTGCCGAGCCTCGTCGGGCGAGATCGCGCCGTCGTTGTCGGCATCGGCGAGGGGACGTCCGGCCAACTCGGAAGCCGGGATCTCGATGCCGCACTTTGCCCGCCACACGTCCCACCAGGTGAAGCCGGCCGCCGCGCTGCCGATCCCCGGGCTGATCACGAGCAGCACGATCAGGGCGAGCGTGCACGCGGCCAGTCCCATGAAATACCGTCGTGGCGAAAGGACGCTCATATCGGGGCCTCGCCGCGGAGCCCTGCAGGTACGATCCAACGTTGCCGCCCGCCCCCGGACATCGTCAACACGATGAGCCCGACCCCGTACACGGGTTCGAGAACGGAGGGTTTGATCACTTTTTCCGGCTTGCCGTAAGCCGCCGGCCGGCCGTTGTCCATGAGTAAAACCTTCGTGCCGAACCGGGCAGCAAGGTTGATGTCATGGGTGACGACGACCACGCCTAATCCGTCGCGAACCGCAAGGTCGTGCAGCAGGCCGAAAATGCCGATCTGATGTTGAAGGTCCAACGACGACGTAGGTTCGTCGAGAAGCAGGACGTCGGGTTGTTGAGCGAGGGCTGCCGCGATATGCACGCGCTGAGCCTCTCCGCCGGAGAGCGTTTGCACCGGGCGGTCGGCGAACAGTCCGGTCGAGGTGGTGGCCATGGCAGCTTCGGCGATTCGATGATCCTCAGCCGATTCGAAGAGGCTCCAACTGCGATGGGGAAAGCGGCCCATCAGCACGATCTCGCGTACGCTGTAATCCAGTTCGCTTGCTGAGATGCCTTGCGGCAGGAAAGCCATCCGGCGAGCCCGCGCTCTCGGCGGAAGCGAGGGGAGAGGCCGACCGTCCACGCGGACTTCTCCTTGCTGCGGTTTCAGCAGCCCCGCCATCAGTCTGAGGAGCGTGCTCTTCCCCGCACCATTCGGTCCGACGACGGCCAGGCATTCGCCGCTCTTTACGCTCAAGTCAACGGGACCGAGAAAGTCGGGCCGCTCGGGGAAGCCGAAGCGGATTTCTGCGAGTTCGAGCAACGGCGATTCGTCAGCGCTCACGGGTCGAATCCGGATGAAGCCATCGGGACACAAGCTCGATGACTTCAACATAACGCGGCGACGGGATCAAGGCATTCTCGGCGTCATCCCTGGTGAGAAAGTGAACGGCCCGTCGCTGAACGGCGGGGAGCGGCCCGATCGCCGCCCATTGATCGATCATGGACTCCCTTTCCTGCGCCGTGAGGGCTCGTTCCGGCATGATCTCGATGATGACCTGAGGCTGTTGTACGAGGATCGATTCCGCACTGACTTCAGGGTAGTCCATCTCCAGATGGCCGAAGACGTTCGTCCCCCCGGCGATCCGGATCATTTCATCGATGAAGGTGCCTTGGCCGCTCGTGAGAATCTTGGAGACCTGATTGATATCTCGCGAGATGACGAGAAGGACCTTGGGTCTGGGGCGATCTTTGACGCGGGTGCGAATGTTCTCGATCTGGCTCTCGAAAGTCGTAACGAGTCTCTCCGCCTGCTCGGTTCGACCGGTCAGCCGGCCCAGGTCGCGAACGCACTCTTTCAAGTCGGCGAGCTTCTCGGTCGGATCGTGGTAGACCGTAACGCCGAGGTTCCCGCACAATTGCTCAACGTCCAGGTTGCGGCCGCGCAGGACGACGAGATCGGGGCGAAGAGCCGCGATCTTCTCGAGGTCGGGATCGAAGAGCCCGCCGACCCGCGGTTTGTCCTTCAGCTCCGGCGGGTACACGCAGAACTTGCTCACGGCGACAATGCGATCGGCCAGGCCAAGCTCACAAAGAATCTCCGCCGCGTTGGGCGCGATAGTGAGGATGCGCTGGGGTGATGGCGGATAATCGTTCGTTCCTGCACCATCCTCATTCGGCCTACCGGCAGACGAGGTCGATGCCAAGGCGATGAAGAACATGGCAGCAGCCAACGCTCCACGGTTCGCCCGCCATGATCCGTCAGCGTGCGACCGCAAACAGTAACAGCCAGGCGAAAATCGAGGCTCCCGAACTCTCATTTCACCATTACCCCGGCGAGACGGCCGAAAACGGCATCCATACGGTCGTCCGGGCTGAAGTTCGTTTCCCGGCCGAGCCAGTCGCAGAAGACTCCCCTCAAACTTGCCATGACGCCGACGCCCCTGCAGTGTTTTCGCAGTCATCGTCCGTCATCGGATTTGCTCGCACCAGTTCCGGCAAATGAGCGCACGGTCGACGGCGCCGGAACCGCCCTATGGACCCATCCCATCATCGTGTGCTGGCGGGTGATTGGCAAACCAAGCCCTGAATCCTGCCGTGCAATGCCCTGGAGAATCCGTTTCCATGGCGCCGCCCACGCTGCTGCACGTTTCCTGATCCCGACGTGCCTCGGGACGCCTCGGGCCGCAAAGTCAGCATCAGCGTTGCAGGATGAAGATCCGGCCCGAAACGGACCGGCCCTGAAGATCAGGCGCGGAAGCAGGCAGGAGCACGACCTTGAAGCCGTGGTCTTGGGCGAGTTCGTCGAATGGATCGGCGATTTTGCGGTTGGGGTCGGCCACCAGGGCGAGGCCACGCGGCGCGAGCAGCGTGTCAATGCAATTCAGCACCGGTTCCTGGTCTACGAGTTGATACAGCACGTCGGCGGCCCACACGCGATCGAACAGCCGTCCGATGGGCGGCTTGTGCCAATCGAGGACTTCGTAAGCGTCGATAGACGCGTTGTTATTCTCCGCGTTGTAGCGGGCGAAGCGCAGGGCGACGGGGTCGTTATCCGTGATCGTAACTCGCCAGCCATGGGTCGAAGCAGCAATGGAGGTGAGGGCCAGCCCGGCCCCCAGCTCAACCGCCTTGCGCCCCGCCCCCGGCTCGGCCTGCAGGATATGTTCCGCCAGCATGATAGCGGCGGGCCACAACTGCAGACCGTGGGGGGCGAGATCCTCTTCCAGGAAGCGCTGGGCGAAGTCCGGCTCGTCAAGCAGGTCGGCCGCGTCTCTCAAAGTGGCGATGTCGAACGTCCTCTCCGCGATCTCCAGCCGGCGTTGTTCAACAGGCAGGGCGCGATAGTACGGTCGTCCGGCAGCCCAGTCGAAAAGCGGCTTCTGGTTGTGATCGTCTTCGGGGCTCATGACTCGGGCGAACCATGTTCGCCGCCCCAATCATCCCGGCTCAGCTGCGCGGTCCAAGCCCTAACAGCCGGACCTCCAACGTTCGCTTACGACACGCCCAGGGGCCTGACGCGTCGGGATGCGTACCACCAGACTACCGGCGGTACGCTGCGCCATCAAAGTGGCGTCACACGTTTCCCTCGACACGTTTTGCATGCCTGAGGCTCCTCCATATAGTCTGTCCGCTGTGAGGATTGGGCACAATGCCACGGGCCTGTCAAGCCGGCGGCTTTGATGTCGGCCGAGCTTCGGTAGTCTGGCCACCGAGCCGCTTCGCACAAAGCGTTGCCGCCGACACCTTGAACGGGGAGATGAGATTCGGTGCCTGAACTGCCGGAGGTGGAGACAATCGCGCGACAGCTCGCGCCCGAACTTACGAACGCCGTCTTAAGTCGGGTGCTGGTGTCACGTGATGACATCATTCATGGCGATCCTCGGCCGTTACCTGGGCTCTTGCGCGGGCGGCGCGTGGATCGAGTTCATCGGCGGGCCAAGCGCATCGTGATGGACCTGAGCGGTGGCGCGCAACTCGTCTTCCACCTGGGCATGACTGGCACGCTGACCATGACCCGGGTACGTGCGGCGGTTGACAATCACACGCACCTGCGGATTCGGATCCGGGGAACGGACAGAGAGTTGCGGTTTCGCGATCCCCGGCGTTTCGGCGGCGTGTGGTGCTTGACGGATCAGCCCAAATACGTCGGCCAGAAGCTGGGACCTTTGGGACCCGAACCACTGGAGCTTCGTATCAAGCAGTTCAAGGCCATACTGCGACGAAGCAGGCCGATCAAACCGCTCTTGCTCGATCAGACCGTGGTCGCGGGGCTCGGCAACATCTATTCTGACGAGTCCCTCCATGCCGCCGGCGTTCATCCGCTGACACGGGCCGACAGCCTGGACGGTGACGCAGCCTCACGTCTCCTGCGCTGTATCAAGTCCACCCTCCGTCGGGCCATCCGATTCAGCGGGACGACGATGATGGACTACCGCACCCCCAGCGGTGCAAAAGGTTCATTCCGGCGATTTCTCCGCGTGTACGGACGAGAGGGCGAGCCGTGCAGACGTTGCAGAGCCTCGATCGAGCGCATCGTCGTCGCCGGGCGATCGAGCTTCTTCTGCCCGCAGTGTCAGCGGCGAACGCGGGAACGTGGGAAAGTGAGAAGGTGCGAACGTGAGAAAATGCGGACGTGAGAAGGTGAAAAGGTCGGAAGAAAGCAAGAGGAGACGAGCCCAAGACGGGAAGGCGGGATCGAAGCAAACGCGTCACGGATGCCACACCTGGATGGCCCCGCCAATCTGCATGAGAAGGGCATCGTTGTAGACTCCCACTGCGCGCACCTCCGTATCGACGATCTCGCCAAGTTTCAGGAAGCCCCCTTCGCGGGGAATCACACCGCTGGCATTTCGATAATCATAGAAGAAGACAGCCGCCTCTTCGTCCACGTCGGCCGGGGGGAGATGTACGGCGACCACATATGCATCGGTGATCATGCGGAAAGCGAACCTGGGGCTGTCGGGAGTCAAACCTTGCCAGAGCGTTACTCCGGTCACAGGATCGAGAGCGGAGACGGAATCCTCCGACGTGACGATGAGGTTGCCGTCCACCAGGGCCAACGTCAGTCCCGCATCGCCCGAACGTAAGACACGCTGTGAAAGCCAGAGCTGCTTGCCCTCTCCCAGACCGATTTTCGTCACGTTCCGACCATTGCTGGAAAAGTACATGGCGTCGACGTCGAGCAGAATGGAGGAAGTCCGAACGTGGCCCTGAAGATCGATGTTCCAGAGCCGCGTGCCGGTTTCGGGATCGTAAGAGGCGACGGATTGAGCGGCGATGAGGAGGATCTGCCCGTCGAGTGTGACGAACATCTCGTCGGTGGGCCAGCGTCGATCGGTCGTCGTGGTTGAGAGCAGATTGCCCGTCTCGGCCTCCACGAGGCAAAGGGTGATACGGCCTTCCTTCTTCCCCTGATACGCGAGCCATGACTCCGAAAGACGCATGGGGCCGGCGGGCGGGACATCCGGCTCCATGTCCCATAAAAGCTGTCCCGTCGTCAGCTCCACGCAGGACAACCGCGCGTCGTCCCTCATGGTGACGAGTCTGCCGCCTGCAATCTTATGTCGGATATAGGCGCCCGTCTGTTCCCAATCGGCACCGGCCTCGTCGAGCTGCGGGGGGTACTCGCCGTATGACCACAAGCGCTTCCCGCTGGTCGCCTCCAAGGCGAAAACTTCATAGAGCGTCGCAAATACAGCGAACTGATCGGTAGCCAGCAGCAGCTCAGGCTTGAGTCGCATTGCCACGGGTTCCGGCCACAAGGCGTTCTTCCGTCGAGACTCATAGGCTCGAATGGCCGCGCCTTCGAAGACATAGACGCGGTCCCAGCTCGACGAATGGTCTTCACCGAACCGCGGCACCAGAAGCTCCACGGGCGCATCGAAGCTTGCCGGCTCCTGCTTCTGCAAAGGCAAGCGGACGGAGGGTCTTGAAGGCTCCACCAGTACGCGAATGTCGGCCAGCCGCTCGCGGTACTTCTCAAAGCTCATCATCCGACCGTCATATTCGATGGTGGCACCTGGATGCTCACGTGCCCCTTTGGTCAGCCATCGGTAGGCGTGGGTCAGCTTCCCGGCCCGTTCGTATTCGTCAGCAATGCGACGGAGGAGCTCGGGGCGTCGGTCGGCGGCGGCATAACGATGATAGGCATTGCTCAAAGCCTTGGCGGCCTTGACGTGGTCACCGGCGGCACTGTGCAGGTCGGCCTGCGCCAGAAGGGCCGCCTGGGCGGAAGCACTATTGGGAAACGTATCGACCACCCTCTGCAAAAGTCCCAGATCGCGTTCCCGAACGCCTTGATTGAACAGCTCGGCGGCCCGCCGTTCGAAGGGCGCGTACAGCTCCGGGCCATACTGACTGAGGGCTTCGGCGATCTTTGCCTTGGCGAAAGCGGCTGCGGACACGCGCTCACCCCCTTCGACCTGAAGGTTCAATTCGCGCAGCGATCGATCGCTGAGAATCTGCTGATAGAGTCGGACGGATCTGGTCGGGGAACCGTAGCGCTCGAAAAATGCCGCGAAAAGCCGGCGGTAGGCAAGATTCGAGGCCGCGTCGGGCGACGACTCGCTTGCATAAACGAAAAGCTTGTCCAGCCGCTCAAGGTCCAGCTCCTTTCGCGCCTCAAGCGTCGTGACGAACTGAATGACGTCTTCGTAGAACCTCTGCTGAAGGTCCGGATCCAATGGCTCCAATAAGTCCCCTGCGCGCCTCACGGCTTCGGCGAGTACGGTCATGGCCCGCGCGTAGTCACCGTCGTTCAACGCCACCTCGGCAAGCTCGAGGGCAGGGAGCGGATCGGCGGGGGCCTCTTGCATCGCAGCTTCGAGCCGAGCCCAGATATCCGCCTTTCGCACGTAACTCGACAACGTGCCGGCACCTGCTACCAGAAGCTGATCCGGGAGAGCCAGGAGGTTGCCGGGCGTGCCCTCCACGTCCCAGGACATGCTGGTCAGGCTCCCGTCCGTAGCCTGGAATGCGCATATGCCGGCGCGGGTCGGGACCAGCACTCGATCTCCCGCCCACACGCCTCGACCCTGCACCTCGGCCTCTCCTGGGAACGGCGTCCGCCAGATCACTTCCTGCTTGCGCAGATCATAGAGCACGACTTCGTCGCCAACGGTGCAAATCCTGTCGCCCTCTGCACCGAGCAGCGTGGCAGCCCCGCCCAGATCGGCAGTCGGGACGGATAGAACGATCTCTCCGTCGCTCGTATCGAGGACGAGAACCCGCATAGCGTCAGATGGCATGCACACAAGCCGGTCCTCTGTGCAGATCACGGAATTGTGGTGCCACAGTTCTGACTCCCACATGGTTCGGCCGAGCGTACCCTGCAGGGTGACGCGATCGCGCTCATACAGCCGCAGCCAGGAGACGGCACCGGTGTGCGCCGACACGGCCGCGATCGTGCCGAGATTCGTGCAAACGTAGATTCTGTCGTCACAAGCGGCGGCGAGGGACATGCTGCCCTGACGCGAGGAGAAGATTCCGGTCGAGGCGCTGCCGAGGTGGGTGCGGAAAACGGGGCTCCCCGTCTGGGCGTTGAAGCAGAACAGGTAGCAGTCCTCGAATCCGAAAGAACGTCGACGCCGACCCACGAGATAAACCTTGTTTCCGACGGCGAGTGGCGCGGGGTCGAAACTCACGGCTTCGGACTCCTCGCCAATGTCTTCCCGCTTAACGTGCCAGAGCAGCTTCCCCGTATCGGAATGGAGGCAGATGAGTTCAACGGACTCGGCCGGCGTCTCGTACCCGAAATACGGCAATCCCGTGCTCGGAATAGACGCGAAGACCCGGCCCGCGTGCACGGTGAGGCAGCTCCAGGCCGGCGGCGGCGCGTCCCAGCCTTCTGAATCGAATTCGAGGTCGCTCTCCGCCTGATACTGCCAGACGGTCCTTCCGGTGTTTCGATCCAGGGCGATGATGGATCGCTGCTGCTGGACGAACACCAGTTCGCCGCTGAGGACGGGATGAATCGTGAGCAGGCGGTTGAAACTGGCTGAACGGCGGAACGCCTCAGCGAAGCCGGAATCGTCCTCGGGGGAGGCGCGCAGACTGAACTCGCTGTAACGCCAGCGCAGGCCAAGCTCGTCGACGTTGGTACCGCTGATGCGGCTGCGAGAGGCCCTGCCGCCGAAGGTCGGCCACTCGTCTGCCGACTCAGCCTCTTGCGCTTCGGCGAAGCCAACCTGCACCATTGCAATGACGTCCCCCAACGTCAGGTGCTGCCCTTTGAAGGTGACTTTTGCCTGCAAGTCGTCCTCTTCCAGTTCGACGGGCCCAGTGCCTTGCATCGTCGCGATGACGGCCAGCATCGCCCGATAGCGTGGTGCGTATTGCCCACGGTCCGGGTGATCCTCGAGCACTCGTCGGTACACACGTTCCGCAAGGGCGAAATCTCCGGATTCGATTGCCGCCTGGCCGATCCTGTCTGCGAGTCGTGCCGCAGCGCGCGTGCAAAAGAAACGATCGAATAGCTCGACGGTTTCTTCCAGGCGCAATCGCGAGGTGCGGCTCAGGGCGGATTCGATCTCGCGCTCATACAGATCGCGATAGGCGTCGACGCCTTGCTGGGGCCACGTGCAGACGAGCTCGTTGATGTAATTCTGGATACTGACGTAGTAATCGTCGTCAACGCGGATCAGTTTCCCTCCTGCGGAATCCGCCGTCTCCTGCAATAGTCGGGCGGCTTCTTCCCAACGGCCTTGGGAGGCCCAACGGCTGCCCTGGGCGATCGCGTCCACGGCCTCGAAACTATCATCCAGGTAGACGTCCTGGTGAGGGACCGGGTCCCAGTCCACTTCCGCAGCAAGAGGGGCCGCCGGCTGGGCGAGCCCTGGATGGGCACACAGCGCGATGATCAGGGAAAGCGTGAGGAATGTCTGAATGTTTGGCATGCCAGACCTTCGAGCGCATCAGCTCATTGCGGCTCTGTATCTCCGCTTCACCTATTGATTGTCGGCCAGATAGCGGCCGATCAGTGGTCTGAATCTCTCACGAGCGCGTTGATCTACGGCCTTCGGGTCGCTCCAGATGGCCAGTTTGAGGGCCTCCCGGCAGGAGCAGGGTCGGGATACCTCGCCGAAAGCGCCAATCGCGGCAGCGATGAGGCGCGTCGCGCTCTCGGTGGCACGATTGAGGTTGGCGATCACGGCCTGGAGGACTGAGTCGGGATTCTCCTGGTTCTCGTGAGGCCGCCAACAGTCGTAGTCCGTGACCAGGGCCACTGCGGCGTAACAGATTTCAGCTTCGCGCGCGAGCTTCGCTTCAGGCATCAGGGTCATGCCGATCAAGTCACCGCCCCATTGCTGATGCATGAACGACTCTGCGCGGCTGGAAAACTGTGGCCCCTCCATACACACGTACGTTCCTTGGGGGTGAACAGCGGTGCCGGCCTTTTCCTCTGCGTCCAGCAGGGCCTGGCGCAGACGCGGGCAAAACGGTTCGGCAAATTCCACGTGTGCGACGATGTCCTGGTCGAAGAACGTAGCCGGCCTGCGGAAAGTCTTATCGATGACCTGGTCGCACACGACGAGGTGCCCAGGCTGGAATTCCTCACGAAGGCTTCCAACGGCCCCGCTGGCGATGATGGCGGACACGCCGAGCTGTTTGAGCGCCCAGATGTTGGCACGGTACGGCACGCTGGATGGATTGATGAGGTGGCCTGGACCATGGCGGGAGAGATAAGCCACGCGTACGCCCTCCCATTCCGCGAGGACGGCTTTGCTGCTGGGCGGGCCGTACGGCGTGTCGACATCCACCGCTTGTCCGCCGCGCCGGGCAAGTACGTCCCCCAGCCCGGTGCCACCCATGATGCCAATGTCAGCCTGTGCCATGAATACGCCTCGCCAGCATTTGGAGCCACTTGAAACGGCTTGTGCATCAAACCGCTGTTCAAAAGGTATCGGCATGAACGCATTCTGGCCAGTCCTAAACGCGGATTTCCCGTTTTGCGTCTGCAATGCTAATAGCCCATGAGCGTTCACCTCGTAAAACATAGGTGTTGCGGCAATTCAACCCCAGAACAAGGGCAAAGCCCGATGGGTGACCGACGCATGGTAGCGTTACGACTCGATTTTGACCGCCGAAGAAGCCCATCATGCCGTACCATGACTTCGCCTACCAAGCTGCGAGTTGGCGTCAGGCTCGTCGGGCTGTTGCCAAGGTCGAGTGGCGTCAGGGTGAGCTGTTTCCAAGAGTGGGATTCGTGGTCACGAACATGAGCAGATGCCCGTACCGAGTAGTGCAATTTTACAAACGGCGAGCTGGCGCTCTATTGCGCGGCCTGCGCGAAAGCGGGAAAGACATGATGGAGTCGCCTGCTTTTCAAGAGCTTTCGGTATCTCCGCATCCTCCAAGCGCATCGTCGCTTGGATTACCTGGGCCGCCAAGGTACGATTATCAGCGGTAGTCGTGTGGACCGCAGGCCATATGGGAAATCGGAACTAAGCCCTGGAGTTGGAAACAAGGCCCTTTCGACCTCGCAGACTGAGGTGCCTTTGTTGACACAGCGTGCCCAGAATTCACCGCCCGCCGGAACCGGCGACCCATCCCGAGGGTCTATCAAAAAGTCTGCCGCCGGCGCCGCCGGAATCGCGCTCCTTCTCTTCGCCTACTACGCCCTCGCCTGGCGGAGTATCGCCGGCCTCCCCAAGGCCTACGGATGTGCGGAATTGTTCTGCGACTTCGTGATTTATTATTATCCAATGGGAGAAGCGATATTCCGCACGGGGCTCCCCGTACCGGGTTATCTCTATTCGCCTTTCATCGCCATCCTGCTCGCGGTATTCCCCCCGCTGGAACTCACGGCTTCGCTCGTTATCTGGGGGATCCTGCAGGTTCTCTTCCTTTTTCTATATCTTCTTCTCTTCCGCCAGCTCGTTCCGGCCAAGCTGCCGATTCAGCTTCTCTTCGTCGCCCTGGTCCTCTCCTCCTTCCCTCTCCTGCTCAACTTCATCGGGGGCCAGGTGAGCACCTTCATGATAGTGGCCCTTCTAGGCATGCTCGTATTCCACGGGCGCGGTCACCGTGCGGCCGCCGCCGGCCTCCTCGCCTTCGCAGTCAGTTTCAAATTCTATCCGATCATCTTTCTCGCGCCGTTCGCCGCCCGCCGCGACATGCGATTCCTTCTTTTCGCGACCGTTGCATGTGTCGTTTTGCTCTTTGTGATTCCCGGGGCCCTCCTGGGAGGCGGCGATACGCTGCGCTTTTGCGGCGCGCTCCTCGACTCGTTCCGTGACTCCGACTGGGTCGTTGCCAACCCGCACTCGCATTACGTCCCGCACCTCGTCCTTCGCTTGGCCGAGGCGACGGGACACGACGCGCAGGCGTATCTTCCGCTCCTGCGCTGGATCGCATTTGGCTTTGCGGCCGCCAACATGGGTCTCATCTTCCTGGTCGAGCGCGCGCGATTGCGCCATGCCGGACTGTGGAGCTTTCAGATCGCCTTCCTGACGATCCCGTTCCTTTTGAAAACGTCATGGCCCCACGACTTCGCCCTTCTCTCCTTCACCCAGGCGCTCCTGGCCTGGCGGCTCTTGGAGGGAACGAAGGCGGCTCCGGCAACCGATACTGAAGGCCGACCATCCCGCATCAGGGCGTGGCGAGAGCGGGTTCTTCACCGACGCGTGGTCGTGGCGTTCTTCCTTCTTCTACCATCGATCGTTTTATCCAACATCGTCTTCTTTAATCTCTTCGGCGATCCCTACCGTTACGGCTTCTATGGGTTCCTCTTCTGGGCTGACCTGCTCCTCCTGGTGGCGTTGTACGTGGAGCTCCTGCCGCCCGCGCTGCGACGGCTTCGCAAACCGCAGACTGCTTGAACCGATCACATGGGGCGAGAGGATCTCCTGCAGAACGCGATCCTTCTCATCCTCAGCTTCGTCGGTTTCGCTCTTGTCCACGCGATGGTCTGGAAAGAGGAAAAGCACCTCACGGCGATGCATGGGGAGAAGTCTGACCAGTACAAGAAAAGGGTGTCCAGATATTTCATCCTCTGACGCCGGAAACCTGCGGGTCTCAACCGACCTCAACAGCACCAAGGTGACAATGCTCAACGCCACCTTGTGCGCCGTCCTGCTTGGTTTGTCTTTGCGCATAGTATCCTGTCGCCAGACCGCCGTCCTTGAGGCGTGGCGTCACGCTCAGTGCAGACTCTCCACTTTGGGTCCCTCTCCGACAAGCATTCTGCCTCTATAGTAGGTCTGCTTGATCTCAGATGATTTCTTGATCAGCGCCTCCACACCATGCTTCTGAACAACGCACAGGTTGTAGAGCTTGATGTTGTGGGGAAGAACATCCGCTCTGTCTGCTGCAGGAGCCAGTTTCATGCAGGGGAAGCCGCTGCATTCGGAACAGAATACAACGCCCTTGGTGTTCGCGCATTTATAAGTAGCACATGTGCCGCCAAGGACTGGGCATTTGCCCTCGATAGCTCTGCATCCTTCGCAGGGCAGCACTTCTTCGGAAATCCCCTTGGAGATCAGAGCGCTCATCAGTTGTTTGTCATCCCTGCTCAGATACAGTTCGCAGACGCCGCAGTCGAGTCCACACGGTGCTAGTAGTTGTGCTCGAGTTTCCATATTGGCAAGTCCTGTTTCTCGTGAGGTTTTTCCGTTCCAGGTTCCGAAGAAAAGCGATGAGCTTTTTGGCCAGAACAGCTCAGGTGTGGCCGTTGAAGAACATATGCCCGGCAGCGGTGAAGGCTGGAAGTCGTTCTCCGGTCGATTTCGCGGGTCGGCGGCCCCGCTCCGGGTCTCTTTCGTAGGGCGGGGAAAAGGCTCCCCGGCGCTGCCGCCGACCCGTGCGACCGGCGTACGTTTCGTGTCATCTTAGAAGTCCATGCACTCGTAGCGCTTTCGCCAGAGGATCCCTAAAGAATCGGCCAACAGCTCCCCGAAGTCAAAGGAGATAGGGGTCACAACGGTTAGATAGCCCGTACTCACGTTGTTTGCCGTAAACTGAGAATGCCGGCGTGGGCGAACTGAGTCACGAGCCGAGCAAGCCTGGGTACATCCGATTCTCGTTGCGGCGGCGGAAACCCGAAGCGTTTGAGTGGCTCCTTACCGAGTTCATGGAACACGCACAGGCCAATCACGAAAGTCGTACAGTGGCCACGCAGTCTAGGTGAATCGGCGTCCTGCAACAGGGCGGCAACAATTCGCGCAAACTCCGCACGAAGCGGCTTCAGAAACTTCTCAAGGAGTTCATCCAGCGCCGCAGTCGGCGACCGAAGTTCATGGGCAAACAGCTGCCCGGCATACGGGTGGCCAGTACGGCGTACCAGCGTGACCCGAAGCAGGTGCTCGATCGCCCTGCCTAGAGCGGCTGCTGGATCGTCGCCATCGCGGAACCGCGGCAAGGGGTCGTGCTCCAGCAAGCCCTGATGCGAACGGAGCACGATCGTCCGATAAAGTCCCCCCTTGCTGCCGAAATGGTGGCGGACGGCTGCGACGTTGGCCTCGGCGGCGCTGCAGATCTCACGCACACTCGTCTCTTGGAACCCTTTGGCCGCGAACAGCCGCCCCGCCGCGTCCAGTAGCCGGGCCTGGGTTTCGAGCGCGTCGCGGCGGCTTGACGCACGGGGCCCCGAAGTTCTCTGCGGTGCTCTTCTTGCCATACCTAAAGCGTACTACAGTTTTCTCGAAAAGTCAAACGCGCGCTTGACTTGCTTGCGTTTGCCGAGTATACTTCGTATAAGTCAAACGGGCGTTTGACATAGCCGCTGGTCACGGCATGCCATTCCAGAGCACCGCTTGTCCTCCTCACGGCGTGGGGCCCGCTGTTGCTCGGCGTGATCGCGACCCGCGGCCGCGTTGCGACTCGCCAACCGCAGGCAGCTTCACTGGTCGCCCGGGTCGAAGCCTCACGGCGCGCGAACCTAACCGCACCCTCGCTTTCGGAAGGCCAGGCGAAGGTGCTCTCTTGCTGGCGCCGGCTGAACGACCCTGTGTTTGCCGAGCTCGCCGGGCGGGCGTTGCACGCCAACTTGGATCGCCGCCCGATGTTCGCATACGTCTGCCGGAGGTGGGTATTGAAGACATGGCCGACCACGTGGCCCGGTTCAGCTTGGGCGGAATTCGTGAGATTCGTCGGCAGATAGAACGCCGCAAGCCGTAAGGAGCGGCGCTGGCATGAATAGAGACATCGCACTTATCGGCATAACGATCACGATAATCATGCTGTCATTCCTGTTCGATAGGCGCAGGACCTTGAAGGGGGTCATAACGGGAGCGCGGATGCTATACAAGCTTCTGCCGCAATTCATCCTATTGCTCATATTCGTGAGCACTTGTCTCGGTGTTGTGCCGCAGGAGACTCTCGCCCACCTACTTGGACGACAAGCCGGCGGTCCCGGTGTTATGATCGCTGCCCTCATCGGCTCTGTAGCTCTAATTCCCGGCCCGATTGCCTATCCACTGGCTGCAATGCTCGCCGAGCAGGGAGTGTCATACACGGTCTTGGCCGTATTCGTTACGAGCCTAATGATGGTTGGAGTGCTGACCTTGCCTGTTGAGAAGGAATATCTTGGCACTCGGATTGCCATAGTCAGGAATCTACTCAGCCTCATCGGTGCCGTTTTTGTCGGCCTAATTGTGGGCATGATCATATGAAAGCGAGGAAACAGGTTCCAGCAGGTTACGTCCTCTTCATTGTGTGGACTGTTGTCGTACTCATCGCCGAGGTGATGAATGTCACGATCGGCCGAGCAATGGTCATATCATTCCATGGGCTTCTTCTGGAGATGGTTGTGCTGGTGCCGTGCATCTTCATCCTGATCGGCCTAATAGACGTGTGGATACCGGATCAATGGATAGAGAATCACGTTGGTGAGGATTCGGGGCTACGTGGAGCCGTCCTTGTTATCCTGCTGGCCATGTTCCAAGGAGGTCCTCTTTATGGAGCCTTCCCTACAGCACATCTACTGCGGAAGAAGGGATGCAGCCTGTTCAATGTCTTCATGTACCTTGGGGCGTTCTCAGCTCTCAAGGCCCCCATGCTGCTGTTTGAGGCGGGGTTCCTTGGCTGGAGGTTTGCCATAGTACGCGCTGGTGTAGCACTGCCGGTGTTCACCGTGATTGCATTGATCATGGCACGATATTCCCGTGGAGCTGGCCTGCGAATCAGTGATATTGACACCAATGCAGGCGACAGCGACAAACCGAGTATCGTGTCCGCGTCAACCTGATCCCGTGCCGACGCCGTCACCGAGCCTTCCGGCTTGAAAGCCCCGATGACGCTCGAATCGGCGGTGGCCTCGCAGAAGCCTGTCGTTGAGCTGACCCCAAGAAAGTACCCGATCCTTCCGGCCCGGAGTCGACGGCCTGGGCAGAGCTTTGCGTGTCACGGGCCTCATCTTGCCTTCACGACGATGGAGCGTTCAGGGCCGTCAGGCGTTGGAGTAAACCAGGGAGCACTTTCAGCACGCGGTCGATTTCTCCTTGCGTGTTGAGATGTGACAGGCTGAAGCGGATCGCACCGTGTGCGAAACGCTCCTCGACGTTCATGGCTTGAAGGACATGGGATGGATCCAGGGAGCCGCTGCTGCATGCCGAGCCGGCTGATGCGCAGATGCCCGCCTCGCTCAATAGAATGAGAACCGCCTCCGCCTGCAGCCCTTCGAATGAGATGTTCGAGGTGTTGCCTACCCTCCAGGCCGCGGCGCCATTGACGTGTGCATACGGAATCGCCTTCAGAACGCCTGCCTCGAAGGTGTCGCGAAGGCTGGTAACGTACCGGCGGCGTTGTGAAAGATCACGCTGGGCAACCTCCGAAGCGACGCCCATGCCGACGATGCCGGGCACGTTTTCCGTTCCGCCGCGAAGCTGTCGTTCGTGGCCGCCGCCCGTGATCAACGGTGCCGGCCGCGTACGATGACGAACGTAGAGCGCCCCGACTCCTTTGGGGCCATGAAACTTGTGCGCGGCAAGGGATATCAACTGCACCGGCCAGTCGCTGACATCAAGGGGTAGCTTGCCCGCCGTTTGCACCGCGTCGACGTGCACGGGCACACCCCTGTCCGCAGCGATCGACGCCAAGCGGGCGACATCATTGATCACCCCGGTCTCGTTGTTCACGTGCAGCAACGATACCAATCCAGTGTGCTCACCGATCCTTTGTGTGAATGCCTCCTCGTCGATGATCCCGTTGGAATCAACGCCGAGATAGTCAACCTCGTAGCCTTCGCTTGCGACTTCCCGGGCGACGCTGAGCACGGCCGAGTGCTCGACGGCAGTGGTTACCAAGTGGCGCTTGCCGGTGTTCATCTTGAGCATGCCGCGGATCGCGAGGTTGATGCTCTCCGTCCCACCACTTGTGAAGACGATCTCCTTGGGGCTTGCGCCGATCAGGCCAGCCACCTGTGCGCGGGCGCATTCGACGGCGTGACGCGCCGATTGGCCGAACTGATGCACACTCGAAGGATTGGCGTACCCTTCCCGAAGAAAGGGCATCATGGCCTCCACGACTTCGGGCAATGGCTGCGTTGTGGCATTGTTGTCGAGGTAAATCCGCTCCTGCATGCCCGGATTATAGGGATATGCGTGCGCATTGCCCAATTGCACTCAAACACCGGCCTTGCCCAGTTCCCGCCCTTAGGCACATGCCTGCGTTCGGCTGAGAATCGGACACCCCTGGCGTTCAGCGTTCCTTCCGATGAAAAACATTCCCATCGACCTGAGCAGCGAGTGCCGTTGGGCTCGAGGCTTGCCGGTGTCGTGAGGGGGCTGCCGGGGAGACTGGACGCACGACGTGCCGTCGCCACCTCAGTCTGACGAGCCCTGGCTCCAGCCTCAATGCCAAACGGCACTGGGTCTGCGTCTTCGGACTGCAGGTATGCTATTTTGCCCACCAATGCCTTTCGCTTTAGCGGTATTCTTGATTAAACTGAGAACGACCGCGAGCGTGCAAGGTACACCCATGGAACCTGCAGAATCGCAGCCCACGAGTAATCCTGCTCACCTCGATCGATTGCGACGGCGAGCCGTGGTCTTTTGCATCGTCACCACGGCGGTGATCGCCATCGTGGAGATCGGCGTCGGATGGAGATTCCGCTTGCTCAGCGTCTTTGCGGAGGGGCTCCACACGACCGCGGACCTCATCGACTCTCTGCTCGCTTTCTTCCTGATCATGATGGCCTCACGTCCGGCTGATCGCACACATCCCTTCGGGCACGGGAAATTCGACACGCTGGCCGGTTTCCTTGAAGGCGCCTGGGTCGGCGTTGCCGCGTTGTGGGCGATATGGATGGCCTGCAAGGTATTGCTGGGGCTCAAGCAGCCCGATCCGCAGCCGGAGATGATCACCATTATCGCCATGGCTGCTGCCAGCGTGGTCTACTGGGCTGTTTCGGCGCACGTGCTC
>CP070718.1:2863371-2877298 GCA_020350565.1 Phycisphaerales bacterium | reverse complement strand
CGGCCAGTGCACGCTCGTCGGCTTCCAGCCCGCCGCCCGGATGGCCCGGCCGCGTGTCGGCCTGATCCGGTATCTCACCCGTGAACGGCTTCTTCTTTTTGAACTCATCCAGGCAGAGATTCACCACGATTCGATAAAGCCATGTCCCGAATCGCGCGCTCGGCTGATACCGATCCGCGGATCGCCACACCCGCAGGAACGCCTCCTGGGTGATGTCGTCCGCCAGCGCGGCATTACCGGTCGTGCGGTAAGCGAGTTCGAATACGCGGTGCTGATGGCGCTGGATCAGGTCGGCGAAGGCGGCCCGGTCTCCGTCGGCCGATCGTGCCATGAGCCGCGCGTCGTCAACATTGTGCAGGGCCTGAACATCGCTCACGGGTGAAGATCATCCAACGGCTCAGAAAAAAATGCAAATCTCCGCAGGGCGGACGCCATCGGCATCGTTTCACAGATGCATTCGGCACGCCGATGGGGTGATCCATCGTGGAGCAGCTTTACGAGGAAGCGCGGGCGTTGCCGAAGCGCCGGGCCATGATGAGCCGTGCGTACTTTTTTTATGAGGAGACGGAACATGTATCGCAGCGTCTGTTTTTGGAGTGTGGTCGCGGTCCTCGCTATGGTGCCTGGTTTGGCGTATGGCGTGGGTCCCGGTGCTGGAGGTGCGGACGGTTCGACGGCGCCCTGTGATGGGACGGTGGAGCTGACCGAAATCGAAGAGCAGAACATCCTGTACATGCGCGAGGAGGAAAAGCTCGCACGCGACGTCTATCTCGTGGCGTATGACCTCTGGGAGCTTCAGATTTTCGCCAATATCGGCGGGGCCGAACTGCGTCACATGGACGCCGTGGGACAACTGATCGAATGCTACGGTCTGACCGACCCGGTGGGGGACCATGCTCCGGGAGAATTCACCAATCCGGAGTTGGGTGAACTATATGAGGCGCTCGTGGCACAAGTCGAGGTCTCCAGTCTCGAAGCCCTGATGGCCGGTGCCTTGATCGAAGAAACGGACATCTTCGATCTTCAAACGGCCCTGGATGAAACGGAAAACCTGCATATCGAAGGCGTGTTCGAGAATCTCCTGCGCGGCTCCCGCAACCATCTGAGGTCGTTCGTGAAGCTGATCACGCTGGCTGGAGGAACGTACGTGCCGCAGATCCTGAGCCAGGAGGAATTCGACGAGATCGTGACGACTCCGATAGAGAGCGGGTACGGCTGGGGACGTCGTGCAACCGTGCGTGAAGCTGGGCGGCAGCAACGGGCCTGGGGCGTCGGTCAGGGCACCTGCCCGGGCGGAGGGCCCGCACATCAGCATCGCAAGACGTACCGGTTCCGCCACGTTGCCGGCACGGCGAGCCAAACCCAGACTGTCGCCGCCTGCGTCGGATGCGTACGGATCGAGGGGGTGATTCAGTCGATTACCCCGGAGGCTTCGCAGTTCGTGGTCGATGAGACGACGGTCCTGGTCACCGAAGAAACGGTCTTCCACATGGGGAGCACTGCCGCGGAGTTCGGTGACCTCGAGGTCGGCATGACCGTCGCGGTCTGCGGTCAGATGGGCGAAGGCGATGTCTTGGAAGCCTTCAGGGTGAACATCAAGTATCATGGCTGGATCCCCTGAGGCGTCATCGTGCCCTTCTCGGGACGATAAGCGTTCTCCGGCCTTGACTTACGTAGGCCGTAGGCGCTATCGGATGTTGAGGAATCAAACGAGCGTCAATGGTCGTCGTGAATGAGAACGGGGGGTTCTCATAAGCGGAGAGTGGAGCCGGCGTCTCTGCCGGCTCCTTTTCGTTGACGATAGATGAAGGAAACCGCCGGCACGGAGGCCGGCGGTACTTGCGGGCTGTTGATGGGAAAGGATGCCCTCTCAGGTGGTGCGAGAAGGGATTCTCGCACCAGCGGTGAAGGGATTCTCGCATCAGCGGTATAGTGGTCAGCGGTAGGCTTTCCCTGGATCGGCCTGCACGTCACAAGCTTGACGCGATGGCCATTATTGTGGCGAGCACGCCTTCACGGTAGGGATTCGGGCTGCGCGGATTGGTCGGCCCGAAGGATCCGTCGGGCTCCTGATGTTGGACGAGGAAATCGACGGCGGCCTGAAACGAGGGAACGAGCGACTCGACTTCGAGGCATTTGGCGGCCAGGATGAGTCTGGCCACCGTGACGAGGTCGCCCGTCTCCCGGCCCCAGCGGATTCCGCCTTCACATAGCTGTGCCCAGAATGCCTTGTCGGCGAGCTCGTCCGTCTGCGGAGGCGGTTCATTGCCGAAGTCGGTAAGTGCGCAGACGTCACGGGCGATGGCGGAGAGCGGCACGAACACCGTCGGTGCCTTCGTTCTGTCCACGTCACCGGCGAGTAGCTCCAACAACTTCCTTTCAGAGTACTCCCTGTGGAGGATGCTACGGTTGATGTTGCAGGGCACCTCCACAGCAGGTTTCACACGATGGAGGTATTCGCAGAGAAAGAGGGACTGGAGGCCGGATCCATCGCGATAGAATGACGCCGCCCACTGCTGCACCCCGTCAGCCACCGAGTCGAAGGCATCGAGATCGAGCTCGAGCTTCTGCGCAATATACGCGGCAACGACGAGCATCTCGTATTCTTCCGGCCGGGTCCGGTACGCGCGCCGTGCATTGAGCCTGCTGAATCGCTTTTCGATTTCCTTCGAGTAGATTGCTCTTCTATCCGTCAGGTGCGGATTCGTGGAAAGATGGTAGAGCGTCTGAATTTCGGCATAAACGCTGTTGCGGCCGCCGTCAAAGGCATCGGCAGGATGGGCCAGGACCCACGAAACGGCCTTGTCCAGCGCTTCGAGACGTGCTTCTCTTGCCGCCGGCGCATCAACGGGCGCGCCTTGTGCCGCTTCGGCCTCAACGAGAATCCTGTCGATCGCAAAGTGATAGTATGCCGAAGCGGGATCCTTGCCTTCGACGGTGAACGTGAAGTCGTTTGACCCCTCTTTCAACTGGATTTTCTCGTATAGGACATAACGGATGCCTACCCTCGGAGAGAACAGGTTGACCAGTTCACGCTGAGCTTTGCCGTTTACGGACAGCCTGATGACACCGAACGGGGGGGCCGTCGAGTAATCGATCTTCACCTTGTAGGAGCCGGTCCGCCTTGCCGGAACGCTTATCGTCCCTTGCGCACCAGGAGCCTCAGCCATGAACACGAGATGATCGTTTCTGGACCATCCGCTGCCCCATTCGGCCATCTGTTCCAAGTGCACCGTGGCGCCGCAAAGAGACCGGACATCCCTCGGTATCGCGTCGAAAGCCATCCAGTCACGCGCCGCCCGGGCCGCGTGCACGTCCGCTGCAATAGCTCCGGCCAGCAACAGTCCCGACGCGACGAGGATGGCACGGCACGTTTTTGTGAAGCCAGGTTGGCCCTGAGCATTCCGAAGCAGCGCCACGGATAAGAAGGCCGCAAATGCCAAAGCCAGACACAGTGAGACGATCCAGTGGCGCAACTCCAACTCCATGGGGGTGGAAAAGGGAATGCACAGCAGCCAGAAGAAGATTTGCATGGCGAGTACGGTCAGTGCAAGCCCAAAGGATT
Source organism: Phycisphaerales bacterium (assembly GCA_020350565.1). GTDB lineage: Bacteria > Planctomycetota > Phycisphaerae > UBA1845 > UBA1845. The sequence goes on along the minus strand of CP070718.1, from coordinate 2,873,733 downwards.
TTTGCCAGCAGATGACAAGAATTGCAAGGAAGACGCAGTAATAATTGCCCGGATTGAACAGGATAAACGGTGTGAACGAGAGCAGTCCAAGGGATATCTCCGGCTCCTTTTCTCTAGCCATGAGCGCGATGAGCAGAACGAGCAGAACAACCCGCACGGCCTGCAGCGTGTATCTTGATTGTGCGTTGAGTTGCTCCCTTTCCCGCTGCCACAATGCTTCGTCCCATCCTTCGGCCGTGATCTCTCGTATGGTGGCCGGATTGACAATGAAGAGGTTCCTCATGGAGATCTGATTGATATAAAACCAACGGTTATGAGCGCTGATGTTGTTGTACCAGTTCTTCCATGTGGTGACGCCTCCGGTCGCCGTCGCGCTCCATCCGCCCAGCAGTGCCGTGAAGCAAAGAAACGATACGAGAAAACGCGTCTGTCCGTGGCGCAGGGATCGTCGACGCACCGACTCCCTGACGAACAAAACGACGGGCAGCAATGCGAAGAGCAGCGGGAAGACCCGATCGAGGACCGAGACCGCCAGACAGAAACCGGCCGGGCCCATCTTGCCTTTCTTGAAGAAGCAGACAAAGCCGACCAGGGAAGCAAGCCAGAGCTGGCGGAGAAAGCTGCCGCCCGTAACGTCGAAGGTGGCGAAGAAGTTGGCGAAAAAGAAGATGCAAAACAGCAGGCTGGTCTTCAGGCCGAAGGCGTAGCCGACGAGAAGAAGCATTGCAGCGATGAAAAGCAGATCGAACGAGGCCAGGAGAAACAGCGTGCGATTGTTGAGTTCCAAGTGGCCTGAAAAGGTGGAACCCAAGCGGGTCCAGAACGGTGTGCCGTTGAAGCCGTGGTCCACCAGCAAATACTGCCACCCGCTCGCGGAGATCCTGGCCTGAAAGAAGCGGACGTCCTGTTTAAACTCCTGCCATCGTCTATCGGAGAAGAGGCGCGTGACGCTGTTTGACCGCTCCAGGGATATGGTGTGTCCTTCGCGCTGGTAGGTGCGCAGATTCTTGACCACAGGTATCGCGCCGGACAACGTGCTGTCGTTTTCGATGAGGGCGCGATGGGTTGCGGTATAGAGACCGTGGTAGCCCAATTCCGGGAAATACTTGCTGCCCATGTAATAGTGATAGAACTCGTGATCGTGCAGGAAGCGGCCCTCACAATGGAATTTTCCGAAGTGATAATGGGATGCCACCGAAAACAGGGCCACAACGGCGAGGGAGAGAACGATCGTTCGCTCAGTGTGCGCCCTTAAGAGGAAAGAGGCCATAGACCGGTGCGAAACGTCACGCGTCCGGGCGGCAGCAAGAGCCTCGATCTGCCTCCGCGACCATGCGTCAAAAAGCAGAACGGCGATGGTAACGAGCCAAATGAGGGACTGGAGAAGATGCCCGGGCCACTTCGCCCGATCGAATGCCGTCATGTTGGCGATGACGGCGGCGGCCAGGAGGAGTACCGCGATGGCAAGGATCAAGGGGAGGTCGACGGGTTGAACGGCGCCCCTTTTCGTGCGCGTTTGCCCTGGTGGTGTCTGTTGCCTCGACACTTTGGTCATATCCTGTCGCATGCGGTCGTGAAACCGCCGAAACACCCTCGCGTCATTCGGGCAGCGCGCTCGAGGCGAGTACTCTAATAACCGTGCGGCAGGCGACGCCTCTGCACACGGCTGCGCGTTACGGAGGAAGCATAACGAACAGGAAGGAACCGCAAAAGGGAGGTTTTCCAAAGGCGGGCGGCGAAGACCGGAAGCGCGGATTGTGGGCGACGATACGACAGCGTGGCGCACGAGGTGGAGGATGCCGCGCTTCGGCAGAGATCGGGCACCTCCGCGAGAATCGACCATTCCCGGTGCGCCCGGCTGAGCCGCTTTCCGCGCGGGCAGAGGTCGGCTGGTTTGCGGGTGAGGGCATCGTTCGCTATTGGGGGATTGCCGGCCCGATTCGAAGCGCAACCCGTTCCTTCGCGGGCACGGAGGGCGAGGGCCCGTAATGGGATGGTACGGAAGCATGGCGCTCGTTGCGGAGAGAATGGAATGTCGAGGACAAGCCGCACGGTTTACGGTCTTGCGAGCTGTGCTGTTCTCACCGAGCAGTAGTATGCATGCGACGGTGGATCGGTCTGGTCCGCCGCAGGCAGATTCAAGCGGTGGACCGGTCGGGGGCGATGCTGGTCAAAGGCGGAGGTTTGGGGTAGAAATGCGGCTCTGCCCGGTCCGGCTGGAACGGACTTTATGAGGTTGGCTTGGGGCAGTGGCATCAGTGTGCACAAAGCTCGAGATGGAGGATCCCATGCTATCACCCTTCGTTCCGGAAGCCTACGTTGATTTCACGCAGAGCGGCCCGCGGGAATCGATGCTGGCGGCGCTCAAGCAGGTCGAAAAGGAACTCGGCAAGGATTACCCGCTGTGGATCGGGGGCGAGTTGGTCGAAAGCGGCGAAACCTTCACGTCCGTGAGCCCGGCGAAGCCCGACCGGGTGGTTGGTGTGGTTGCGAAGGCGAACGCCGACCTGGCGGATAAGGCGATGGCGAGGGCAGCGGAGACGTTCAAGACGTGGAGCCGGTGGGATCCGGACGCCCGGGCGCGCATTCTGATCAAGGCGGCGCACATCATGCGTGACCGCGTCTACGAGCTGTCTGCCTGGGAATGCTTCGAGGTCAGCAAAAGCTGGATCGAGGCCTATGCCGACGTTTGTGAGACGATCGACTTTCTCGACTTTTACGGTCGAGAGATGATGCGGCTCAAAGGGGCCCATCCGGTCACGCCTTATCCACGGGAGGAGAATGAGGTTCGGTACATCCCGCTGGGCGTCGGGGTGGTGATTCCGCCGTGGAACTTCCCGCTGGCGATCACAGCCGGCATGACCACGGCGGCGCTGGTGACCGGCAATGCGGTGGTGCTCAAACCGGCAAGCACGGCGCCAGTGATGGCGGCGAAGCTGGTCGAGATTCTCCACCAGGCCGGCCTGCCGAAAGAGGCGTTGACCTACCTGCCCGGTCCCGGGCGCTCGGTTGGTGACAGGCTTGTGTCAGATCCCCAGACCCGGTTTATCTCCTTCACCGGCTCGCGCGAGGTGGGTGTGGGGATCTTTGAAAAGGCATCGAAGGTTCATCCGGGGCAGATCTGGCTGAAGCGGACCGTGCTGGAGATGGGTGGCAAGGACTGCATTTTCGTGGACGAGACGGCGGATCTGGATGCGGCGGCCCAGGGCGTGGTGGCGTCGGCGTTCGGCTTCCAGGGTCAGAAGTGCTCGGCGTGCAGTCGCCTGATCGTCGATGCCGGCGTGCACGACGAGCTGCTGGACAAGGTGATCGAGGGAGCGCGGAAGCTGACGGTCGGAGACACGTGCACCTCGGAGAACTTCTTCATGGGCGCGGTGATCGACAAGCCGGCCTACGACAAGATCAACAGCTACATCGACATCGGCAAGAAGGAAGGGAGGGAAGCGTTCGGCGGCGGCAAGGTACCCGGGAAAGGTTTCTTCATCCCGCCGACGATCTTCGACGGCATCGCGCCGAATGCCCGGCTCGCTCAGGAAGAGATCTTCGGTCCGGTTCTTGCGGTGATCACATGTCATTCGTTTGATGAGGGAATGGAGATCGTCAATGGAACGGAATACGGTCTGACGGGTGCGCTTTACTCGAAGGACCGCTTGCGGCTGGAGCGGGCGCGTCACGAGTTCCACGTCGGCAACTTGTATTTCAACCGGAAGTGCACCGGCGCGCTCGTTGACGTTCAGCCGTTCGGCGGGTTCAACATGTCGGGCACGGATTCGAAGGCGGGCGGCCGCGATTACCTGCAACTGTTCATGCAGGCGAAGAGCATTGCGGAGAAGCTCTGAGCGGCCGTGCGCGAATACGTGCGGCTTTTCCGAGCCGGCAGGGCAGGCAACTGGCGGTTGGGCCCCGCGCTGGCGCTTGGGGCTCTGATGGGTGGCGCCGGATCGTGCACGGGGGCTTAGGAGCGCGGGCGACGCCTGCGGGTTCAGTATTGTCGAGCACATTGCCCGCGTCGTCGGTTCATCTGCTTTTGCGTGCGAGGAGGCTTTGACCGTGCAACTCGGCACGTGGCTGCCGGCGCGTATGATGCGTATGCTGTGCCGGCGGTTTGCTCAAGTGGGCCGGTGTTTGCCATGATGGATCCATCATTTCAGTTGTTCGGGGAACGTTTCGGCCTTGAATGGAGCCACGTGCTGAGGCTGGCGGTGGCGCTCATTCTTGGTGGGCTGATCGGTCTGGAGCGGGAGTTTCGCGACAAACCGGCGGGCTTTCGAACGATTATCCTCATCACGGCGGGGGCGTGCATCTTTTCAATCATCTCGGAGGCGGCGGCGTGGCCCTATACGGATAACACCCGGATTGCTGCGCAGATCGTCACGGGTGTGGGTTTTCTAGGGGCCGGTGCAATCATTCGCGGTCGGGGGAACGTCTACGGGCTGACTACGGCGGCGACCATCTGGGCAGTGGCGGCGATCGGCATGGCGGTCGGCTTCGGCGAGTATCTGTTCGCCACGGCGGCCACAGTCGGCATTCTGATCGTCCTGCTGCTGTTCAACCTTGTGGAGCGGGCGATCGGGAATCTCAAGGACACGCAAGCGTACCATTTCGGTGTTGAGAAGCACCCGGATGCTTTGCAGCGCATCACGGGGCTGTTCAAGGAGGCGCGGCTGCGAACCGTGTCTCGTGTTTGGTGGGAAGACAAGGACAGTTTCATCTTCGATGTTGTTGCCCGTGGCAGTAAAGCGAATCACGACCGGCTGCGAGAGAAGATGGCGTTGTCGGAGGAGTTCCGACTGCGCTCCAAGTCGAAGAAGTGACCCGGCACGCCCCCGGGGTAGGTTCTCGTTTTCCAGGGCGAGCCATAGGAAGCGACGCAGAAGCGGTAGCGGCACGCGGGTTACCGGCGTGTAGGTTGCGATGCGGGCGTGCGCTCGGGTAGTGCCTCCTCGGGTGCTTCGGGATGCGGCTCGGTGAGGGTGGCGATGAGCTGGTCGGTCAGGCTCAGTTCGGCCTCAGCCGGATGGGCCCGTCCGATGACGGCCGCCCTGGAGCGGGCGTACTCGTAGAACTTGACGGCGTGTTCGTGTAAGACGGCGCCGGTTCCGCCGGCGAACAGGGCGATCAGAAGGTCGGTGAGGCTCGTCGTGCGGATGAGCAGGAAGAGTTGTCCGCCTTCCAAGGTCGCGGCGAGTGCGGTTGCGAGTGCGGCGACGATGCAGGTTCGCTGAGGCCATGGACGGGCCTGCAGACGCCGGCTCGACATGACCAGCAAGGCGCCGAACAGGAGGTACGCGGTGACCTTCTGTGCGATGTCCTGTACCATCACGTCGAATCGCGCGTGGAAATACGAATAGAGCGGCAACATTTCCGCCGAGGCAAGGGCGCCAATCACACGTCCTTCACGTCCGTCTCTGATCCAGGGTATCAAGCTCGTGTAGACGATGAATGCGGTGACACCTATGAGGCACAAAAGAGCGAGTCGGGTGGTGAGGTCCCTTTGCCTTTTGCGGTCGTATTGGCGCATCGTGAGGTCGCATGCCCGGTAGAGGCCCAGGCCTGCGAAGATGCCGAGCATGCGCGCGAGGATGTCGGTGACGTGGAAGCCACGGGAGATGATTGGGGCCTGGAGCATGCTGAGGCAGACCGCTAGCAGCAGGCCCATCCAGCATATGAGCACGGAAGCCAGCGGCTCATCGAACTTGTGAACCGTGCGAAGCACGGGGTACCAGAGCCAGACGAAAAGAGCGAACGAGGCGGCTTGGGCGGCCCACGCGGGCCACAAGCGCTGCCGCAGCAATTCGGCCAGGGCGTAGCGCCGCGTGTCGCTTTCCCTTAGCGCCTGCTTGCCCAGCTCGACGTACTGTCCGTCCTGTTCGAACGGCTTGAAGGTGGCCACCTTGGCCATTTGCTTCACGCGACTGGCGTCGACGGCAAAGGTGAAAGGGGACAGGGCCAAGATCACCAGCAGCGCGACGTAGGATTTGGCCATGGCAAGCCGCGGCTGTTCGTGAAACGCGCAGATGGCCGCACCCACGAGCCTGGGCACGAGCCGGGCGAAGGCACTGGCCAGGCCTGCCCCGAGGATGCCCCCGCAGGTGTTGCACGTCAGGTCGATCAGAGAGGAGACGCGAGACGGCGAGTAGGCCTGCATCCACTCAACGAGTGCGCTCAGTAAGGCGCCCGCGGCGATGACTTGAAGAAGGGTCCTGGCAGCGTTCCTTCCACCCTGATGAATCGCCCAGTAGGCGAGCAGGCCAAACGGGATGAACAGGCCGACATTGCTGGCCACATTCAGGACGGTCAATTCAGAATCGGCGAGGACAAAAAGCGAGGATGTTTTGCTGCCTTCGGATCCGGTGAGGAAGTCAAAAGGGATGAGGGTGAGCTGAATGATGAACAGGGCGTAGAGGACCGCAAGAAACCTCACAACCTGATGCAAGAAGGAGCCGCGTGCGGTTGTGTGGGCTTGTTGCGTCCTCACGGTACAATCTCGAAGATGCCCGGCTGGCGAGCCGGTGCCGGCCGGCAACGGAGAGGTCAAGGCGAACTTCCGAATTGTCTGGGCGGCCATTCCGCAGGCAGAACCGGTCTCTCCGGAATCCAGCCCTCCGGCACGTCCACGCGCTGAGGCTGATCATTCAAGATGAGCTCGTGCACGCAGGCGTAGACGAGTCTCTCGAACTTCTCGCGGACCAGGGCCTTGGAATCGTACCTCCACAGGTCGATGGGCTTCTTCTCATCTTCCGGCGGGGTGATCGAGACGGCATGGGCATGGAACGCGGCGAGCGGCAGGGCGGTCTGCGTTTCGTAGAGCACGCCGAGCATCTCAGTCCGGTCCGCGCTCTTCTCATTGACCGCGTAAATGATCCCAAGTTTGGCCTTCAGCGCCTTGAACGCGGCGATGATCTGGAGCGGGTCGGCCGGCCCGCCTCCGAGATCGCGCTGGGTGATTGGAAAAAGCTCGCTGACCGCCATCTGATCGTCGAAGGTACTGTTCCAGGCGAGGAACTCGTTCTTCGGCTTCTTGGAGAGGTAGGGGCGTCTGACCTCTCTGGTTTTCACCGCGATGAAGGCTGATTCCGCACCCGCCTGATCCAGGATAGCCGGCTCGTACCTGATGGAGACGCGCGAGACGGCCACGTTGGCAGGGAATCGCCCGGCGGATCCAAGAGGCTGGAGGATGCGATAGCCGTTGACCACCGGAGGGAACTCCTGGGTCGCAACGTCCGCCCAATGGATCTGAGGCGGCGCAGTCCAAGCGGGCTCCTTCGGTCCGGCGCACCCTGCCGACATCGTTACGGCGCCGACCGCCACTGCCAGAAACATGCTATAGAAGCGCATCTCGGTCCTTCCACTCTCCTCTTAGCTTGTCCGGCCGGTTTTACTGGTGCCGCCGGTCGGCTTGGATTCGGAAAGCGCACGTCCGCATGCACTCACTCGGGGATATCGGGTCCGGCACTCGCGCACTGGCTCAAAAAAGCGTCGCTGTCGGTTCGTGACATCGCTCGGCGTCTTATCGGTCGTTACAGGCCGTCTTCATGCGTGAGATGCGTCCCCATAACTCACCCTGGGCGTTACGCCTACCGATGGGAATCGCAGCAAACGTAGTGGAGTCGACAGTGGATACCCCGGCCATCACAGGTGCCAACGTAGGGTCTCCGTCGGCGCGTCGGATCAGGCAGGTCAGCACGTCGCTGCCTGTTGCCAGCCGCACCGCGCTGGGGCGGGCCTGGAATCGCTTCGTCGGAGTCATCGGTCAGTTGCTGGTGGGGCTTCCTGCCTCCACTTGGCTGCTGATCGACGCATCCATTCTCGCGGGCGCGCTGTACCTTGCGTACGTCCTCTTTCCGCCGCCGGACTTGGAGACCACGCCGCACGTCCATTTATGGCAGGCCTCAGCGGTCTTCGTGTTTGCGCTGCTGCTCTCGAGCCTGGTGTTCGGCTTCTACGAACGGGAGACCATCCTGAGCCGCTCGCGGCTGCTGACCCGCGCGCTGCTGACCACAGCCGCCGCCACCGCCATAGCATATGCGATTATCTACGTGGTGATGTACGCGACGGTGAGCCGTCGAGTGAGCGGCGTCGCCATGGGTTTGTTTCTGGTCAACGGCGTTGGTGTACGCCTGCTTTCCCGTTGGGCGATTCACAGGCTGCACCGTGGGCTGCTGGTGGTCGGTCCCCGCTCGCTTTTTGATTCTTTTGTGGGAGCGCAAGCGAACGGCTTTCTGTCAGAATATCGGCTTGTTGGCTACGTGACCACGGATCAAGAGGAGCCGGGGGCTGCCGGAGACCCGCATTACCTCAGCACGATCAAGGACTATGTGCCAAAGCTGGGGGAGTCGTGCGTAACGGACGTGGTCGTAGGGACGGAGGCGGCCCGCGATCCCGGCGTGATGGAGTGGGTGGTGCCTTGCCTGCAACACGGCTGCCGTGTCACGAACGAGGCCATCTTCTATGAGAAGGCAACGGGGCAGATCCTGGTCGACGAGATCACGCCGTACTGGTTTCTGTTTGCCGATTTGAAAGTCCATTGCGATGAGCGTGCGACGCTCAAACGGTTGATGGACCTGGTGACGTCGCTGTTTGGGATGTTGCTGACGGCGCCGCTCTGGCCATTGATCGCGATGGCGATCAGGCTGGATGACGGTGGTCCGGTGCTCTACACTCAGGAACGAGTAGGGCAGAACGGCCGCATCTTCACGCTCTGCAAGTTCCGCACCATGCGGGCCAACGCCGAAAACGGGCGGAGCGTGTGGGCGTCGCCCGATGACCCTCGAGTGACGCGAGTGGGGCGGCTTCTTCGCAAGACGCGGCTTGATGAGTTGCCACAACTCTTCAATATTCTGATGGGACAAATGTCGATCGTGGGACCGCGGCCCGAACGGCCCGATATCGTTGCCAGCCTGTGTGATAAGCTCCCCTATTATGCCGAAAGACACCTGGTCAAGCCGGGGCTCACCGGCTGGGCGCAGATCAGCTACCAGTACGGGTCCTCCGTCGAGGACGCCAAGCGAAAGCTGCAATTCGACCTGTACTACCTCAAGCACATGTCCTTCGAGCTTGATATGATTATCCTCTTCCGCACGCTGGGCACGTTCCTCCGCGGGGCGTGCTAGTGTAGTGTCTCATTGAAACCTCGACGTATCCGGATGATGGGAGCGCGGGCTTCTCGCGGCGCGCCGGGACCAATGCGGGCGTGACGCCCGCGCTCCCCGTTTCCGACGTTGCGATCATTGTGAGACATTACACTATCGCGTATATCGCTGCTTTACATTGGGCGTAGTCTCTCGACCCGTCGCTGCATGAAGAAGCCGCCGGTTGTGTGACGGGTTTGGCCCCGGCTGACGCGGGTCTGCGCGGTGGCGTGATGCCTGGCCCGTTCATGGGCGAGGTGTTTCTGCTTGCGTGAGACGGCCGGCCAGGGTATTGGAGTAATGAGTGGCGTGTATCTCACTTTGGGGCCAGCAGGGAGGAATTCTGCCATGTGTAGGAAACTCGGGCTTGTCGCGGGAATCTGCGGTCTGATGCTGCTCATGGGGGCGTGCCGGCAATCGGAACGCTCGGGTGATACGGTCGCTACAGAACGCGGTGGGGAGCCAGCCGCCCGGTCGGAATCCGGATACACGATCGGATGGCAGCAGATTCGAGGGGGGATGGACCCCGTCGAAGTATTGTCGCTCCTCAACGAGCCGCACAGGATCAAAGTGACGAAGGTCAGCACGTACTGGTACTACTCCAATCGCGGTGCCGACGGACCCGTCGTTGTCTTCGACACTCGAAACATGAGGGTCGAGCGCTGGCGTTCGCCCGGTTCCGACTAGCGGATTTTCGAGGGCGAGCCGCCCGCTTCGTCAAGCGTACGTGAGCAGGCTCGACGGCCTGAGCGTCGTCCGGTCGACCCATCGAAGCGCTCGCGGCCGGCAAGGCGTCGCCGGGTAAGGCGTGCCTGGTGGTTTTGCCTCGCCCATCGCGGCTCTGGCTTGGATGCGCCGCGGATGCGGCCTTGTGTCTGAGATGCCTTGACGGAGAGGAGGCGACTATGAGCGCCCGCAGAAAGCGTGAAGGCGGTAAGCCCGGCAGCAAAGAGCGGCCTCAGGCGCTTGCAGCTCAACTGCTTCGCTGGGAATGTGACCCAAGTCAGCTATCTTTTAACAGCACCGCCGAGGTCGAGCCGATCACCGGGGTCGTCGGACAAGAGGATGCGGTGGAGGCCCTGCGTTTCGGCCTGGAGACCGGTGCGCCCGGGCAGAACGTGTTCGTGCGCGGCCTCACGGGCACCGGGCGCATGACGCTCCTCAAGCGGCTGATGGAGGAAATCCAGCCGAGTTGTCCTTATGCGCTGGATCGCTGCTACGTGCACAACTT
>CP070718.1:2856589-2863271 GCA_020350565.1 Phycisphaerales bacterium | reverse complement strand
TCGTAGAAATCGTAGATGATCTCGCACAGTGGCAGCTCGTAGGTCATCAGTACACGCGTGGGTGACAAGTATTCCGTTCTCTTATGTTTGCCACGGCGATCGAGGCACAACTGCATGACCGTGCCGACCGTCTCCGAAGGGATGATCATTTGCGCGGATACGATCGGCTCGCGGATTTCCTCAACCGCGCTCATGTCCGGCAGTTCGCTTGGCGATTCGATCCTTTGGGTCTCGCCGCTTTTCAGGAGAATCTCGTAGGTGACCGTCGGAGCGGTCTGTACCACGGAGATGTCGTTTTCCCGTTCGAGACGTTCCTGGATAATCCGCATGTGCAGCAGGCCGAGGAAGCCGCAACGGTAGCCGATTCCCAGCGCGTCCGAAGTTGCCGGTTCATACGTAAAGGAGCTGTCGGTCAACCATAATTTCTCCATGGATTCCCGCAACTGCCCCGTCGTCGTCCCTACGCTTGGGTAGAAATCGCAAAACACCATCTGCTGCGGCGGTTTGTAGCCGGGCAGCGGTTGAGCGGTCCGTGCGTAGGTGTGCGTGATGGTGTCGCCGATGTTCACGTCGGCGATGGTCTTGATCCCGGCGACGAAGTAGCCGACCTCTCCGGCACTCAGTGCGTTTACGGGCGTCGGCTTGGGCGTGTACTTGCCAACCTCGGTGACCTGATAGGCTCGCCGTACGCGCATCAGTTCGATCTTGTCCCCTTTCTTGAACGAGCCGTCGAATACGCGAGCGTGGCAGATCACGCCGCGATGCGCGTCGGGCTTTGCATCGTAGATCAGAGACCTGAGGGGTGCCGCAGGGTCACCTTTCGGCGGAGGGAAACGCGTGATGATCGCCTCGAGCAAGTCATCCATTCCCGCACCGGTCTTGGCGCTGGTGAAGATCGCGCCGGCCGCATCGAGACCGAGGATTTGTTCGGCTTCCAGGGCCACATCCTCCGGGTTGGCCGCTGGCAGGTCGATTTTGTTGATCACCAGGAGGATATCCAGGTCGGCCTCCATGGCCATGTGGGCGTTCGCCACCGTTTGTGCCTGCACGCCTTGCGTCGCATCCACCAGAACCAGCACGCCGTCACAGGCCGCCAGCGCCCGCGAAACCTCATAGTGAAAGTCCACGTGCCCCGGTGTGTCGATCAGGTTCAGCATGTATCGCCGGTCCCGATACGCGTGAAAGACGGTGGCGCGGTTGGCCTTGATGGTGATGCCCATCTCGCGCTCCAGGTCCATATCGTCGAGGAACTGGGCGCGCATCTCGCGCTGGGTGATGGCCCCGGTGCGCTCGAGGATTCGGTCGGCCAGGGTGCTCTTGCCATGGTCGATGTGCGCGACGATGCTGAAGTTGCGGATCAGTTCCAGATCAACCATGGGTGATTGCGTCATCCTCGGAAGCGGCGGAGCGAGATCTCAGACGACACCCCGGCGGGGCCGGCCGACGCGCTTGTCGAGCGAGCCCCGTATTATAGTTCGCCGCGGAGAACTGCCAAACGGGTCAGTTGGGACGCTCTGGCCGGCTCGAATCCCCGATCGATCCCCCTTCCAGACCGGAAGTCCTGCCGTTGGTCAAAGGGCCCGCTTTGCTCAGCCGCAGGACGCGGGAAGGCCTACAAGGTTACCCGCAGGGCACGACCCCGCAAAGCTTTGAGCACGGACCATAGTAGACCTACTCTTGCTTCTGCCGGGCAATCCACTGGTTCATCCTCCGTTCAAGGAGGTCGAGCGGCATCGGGCCGGCGGATAGCAACGCCTCATGGAAGGCTCGAAGGTCGAACGCGTCCCCCAATGTCTGCTCGGCCTTCCGGCGCATTTCCCGGAATGCGAGCTCCCCCATCTTGTAGCCCAAGGCCTGAGCCGGCCAGCAGATGTAACGATCAACCTCCGTTTCCACTTCGTATGGCGTGAAAGCCGTGTGATCCATCAGGTAGCCAAGCGCCCGGTCCCGCGTCCAGCCCTTCAGATGAATCCCCGTATCCACCACCAGCCGGCATGCCCGCCACATCTCGAAGTTGAGCCGCCCGAATTCCTGATCAGGATCCTGGTATCCGCCGATCTCTTTCCCCAGCCCTTCAGCGTAGAGGGCCCATCCTTCCTCGTACGCGGTGATGCGCGCGTAGCGCCGGAACGCCGGCAGATTGTTCATCTCTCGTACCCGCGCAAACTGAATGTGATGTCCCGGCAACGCCTCGTGATACGTGAGCGCCTCTGCCGAGAACAGCGTACGTTCCTGTGGGGCACTGGTGTTGATGTAGAAGTACGCCGAGCGGGAGCCGTCCTCCGGGGGCGGATCGTAGTAGGCCATCGGCGCCGAACTGGCGCGAAACCATTCCATCTCCTTCACCATGCAGTCCGCTTTTGGCAGCGTCTCGAACAATCTCGACATCAACGGCTTCGTTCGCTCGAGGACGGCACCATACTGCTGCATCAACTGCTCCGCCGACATCGCCCTGTGCCTGGGATCGTTGCGCATGTGATCAAGGAACTGCGGCAAAGAACCGGCGAAGCCGATTCGGGCTTGAATACCCTCCATCTCCTTGCGAATTCGCTCAACTTCCTTCAGTCCGATCTCATGAATCTCGAGCGGGTCGACTCTCAGTGTCGTATGGTGTGAAGCCAGAGCTCGATAGCGGCGATCGCCGTTGGGCAGCGCCCCAAAGCCGATCGTCTCCCGACAATACGGTAGATACTCGTCCTCCACGAATGCCAGCAGACGCCAATAGGCGGGCATAACGTTCCCCAAAATGACTTCAGCCAGATCAGCCATGACCTCGGTCTGCTGAGCGTCCGAAAGGAACTTCGCCTTCATCGCCGGCGCCCGATAGAGCTCACTCCGGGTGACGTCCGCCACAAGCTGGGCCCTGAGCTGCGGAATCACCTTCTCCACGACGACCCGTGGGGTCGTATGACCGATCGTCATGCCGGATCGCAACGTGTTGATGACCTGTCGGGCCTGTTCGGGAAACGCGCGAAGCCGAGCGACGTACGCCTGGTAATCGGCCAAGTCCCGAAATGGCTGATAGACAGAGACCAAAGGCAGGCCGAGATGCGGTCCGGACAAAGGCTCAAGCAGCGCGTACGGATCCTCCGCTGCGACCTTGAGCTGTTCGGACGCCACGCTTCGTTCGAGTAACTCCAGGTTGAGACCATCCTCTTTTGAAAGCCGGCTCCGGTCGATTCGCCAGAGTGTTCCTTGAAACTCCCCAAGCCGCCCCTCCCATTGCCGGCGCGCATCGACGCTCAGATCCGGTAGCGAGGCGTTGAAGCGGTCGTCGCCGATCCTGGTGGCGAAGGTGGGATTCCGTTGGAGGTATGCCTCCCAGTATGCTTCCCCGATCGCCCGCAGTCGTTCGTCGGTCTGGGCCTTCGCCGGCCCGTTCAGGACCATGGTGACCGCAAGGACAAGACCGGCAAAGACCGGCAGCCGGCCGACGCCGTCCTTTGCCGGCGGCGGGGGCCCGGCGGAGCCTTCCATTGTGTGAGCCGACATCGGCTTTGTTTCCCCCATCTTTCCGCTCTTATGTTTGACAGTGCAACTGCAACAGGATCCCTTTTGCATCCAGTGGTGCTACCCTGAGCGAGGTGTTGTTAGCCCGGAGGCACTGCGAAGTCAATCCGCCCTGTCACTCTTCCTGCCGGCACAGGCTATACCCAGCCCTTCCACGACGATGTGGGTCTGGGGGGGCACGAGCAAGGGCTGGGCAAGCCCTGCCCGCATGACCATGTCATCTGCAGCCGGCTCAGACGCCTGTTTCACCCTTCTCGTGGACGAACCACGGGGCGGATCGCGCCGACCGCGCGGCAGGCCATCAGCCATGACCGACTCCAGCTTCGCAGTGAAAACACCGATACATTCATCGTCGATCCACCGAACCGCGAACAACACCACCCTCGGTCGGGGTGCTTGCAGCCCAGCGTGAGCCAAGCCGCAACGAGGAGCGCCAACGGAAGCTGAGACGGTGGTCGCAAGTTATTACGGTATGACGTGTGAATCGAAAATGTGGTATACTTCTTGAGACGCAGGAGGGTTGCGCGATCTGGTGATCGATTCCTTCGGTTGCCACAGCTCTTGGTGAGACGGCCTGAACAAGGCGAACAGGTCGACAATCGCAAACGAAAGAAGCAGCTTCATCAACCTGGAGCCCGCAGTTCCTCGCCCTGGCATACGAGGGTTTACGGAAGGACTCGATCGGGGCGTCTTGTGCAGAGGGAGGGTCACATGAACTGTCCAGATCAATCAGAGAGCTTCGCCCTCGGATTCCCTTTCCCTTGGTCGGCTTCTCCTGGTGATGCCGCTGTGGATCGTTACCGTTCCCAGCGACGAGGCCTTGGACAAGATCAGCAGCTGATGGATCTCGAGCAGTTCCTCGATCGCTATCGCCAGAACATGGTTCTACAGGCCAAGTCCCGCCGGCGTTCCGAAGCCAAGGCCTGATCCAGGCGCGATGTCATCCGGTGGCGGCACGAAGAACGTGACTCGCATACCCGTACAAGTCGCCTGAACTTATTACACCCTTTTTGTAACTCGCGCTGTTTTGCGTTTTCTTGACACTCCCGGTTTTGCTCCTAGCATGGTTCCGCGGGGATCGACCATGGGCATGGAGGTCTTACAGCTTGACCATGAAGACAAAACGGACGACCTGGTTTCAGCCGCTGCGAAGACACTCGACGAGGGTGGCTTGGTCGTCTTCCCCACGGAGACGGTTTACGGTGTGGCGGCTCGGGTCGACCGTCCGAAGGCCATCGTTCGGCTCCGCAAGGTCAAGTCCCGTGAGGATGACACTCCTTTTACCGTCCACATTGGGACCAAGGACGACGCGAATCGATACGTAGCGGTCCTGGACGGCGTCGCTGAGCGTTTTGCGCGAAAAGGCTGGCCCGGACCGCTCACATTGCTGCTTCAAACGAACATCCAGGACGCGCTCGCCACCCAGGAGCTCGACGCTTCCACCGCCCGTTCACTGGCCCCCGAAGGGATCATCGGTCTGCGCTGTCCGGACCACGCTTTTGCGTCAGCCATGCTTCGCGCGATTCAGGCCCCGGTCGTCGCCTCCAGTGCCAATTACGCCGACCAATCGCCGCCGCGCTCCGGTTCGGCCGTCGTCGACGAGTTTCGCCGCGAGATCGACCTGCTCATCGACGCGGGAACGACAAGATACGCGAAGGCCTCCACCGTCGTCCGCGTCCAAGGCGACGACTACGAAATCGTAAGAGCAGGCGTCTATGACGAGCGAATCATCCGCAAGATGGCGACGCTCACCATCCTCTTCGTATGCACGGGCAACACCTGCCGGAGCCCCATGGCGGCGGGCATCGCCCGGAAGATGCTGGCCGAACGCCTGGGCTGCAGGGTCGGCGAACTCCGCAAGCGCGGCATCGTCGTGGAATCGGCAGGCACGTTCGGAGGCGCGAGCGGCGCGGCCGATCACGCCATCGAGGCCATGAGACGACGCGGCGCCGACATTTCCCGTCATCATTCCAGGTCGTTGACCCAGGAACACGTGCATCAGGCGGACTACGTGTTCGCGATGACCGAGGCCCATGTGGACGCCGTGATTCGAACCGCCCCATCCTCCAATGATCGGGTGTTCCTGTTGTTGGGCGATCAGGACCTTCCAGACCCGTTCGGCGGCAGTGAAGAGCAGTACGAGCATTGTGCCCAGACCATTGAGCAGGCGCTTGAGAAACGCATTCGTGAGGTGAAGATATGAGAATGGCCCTCGCTAGCGATCACCGTGGCTTCAAGGCGAAGGAGCTGGTCAAGAACCTTCTGAAGTTAAGAGGCATCGAGACCTTGGACTTCGGCTGTAACGATCAGAACAGTTGCGATTATCCCGACACCGGACTGGCCGGTGCCCAGGCGGTGGCCGACGGCAAGGCCGACAACGCCATCCTGATGTGCGGCACGGGAATCGGCATGTCCATCACCGCCAACAAAGTCAAAGGGATCCGTGCCGCGTTGTGCCACGATGAGATGACCGCCCAGCTTGCCCGCAGGCACAACAACGCCAACGTACTGTGCCTGCCCGCCGATCTGATCGGCGATGAGCTCATTCGCCGCGTTGTGGATATCTGGCTGGCGACCGAGTACGAAGGCGGCCGTCATGACCGGCGCTTGCAGAAGATCGCCGCCTACGAAATGAACGGCCAGGCCGGCAAAGACCCCTCCGCCTGACGAGCTACTGAAGCAAGGAGAATCGCGCTGACGCCCGGCAGCCGCCCCGCGCGCAGAAACCCGTCCCGGCGACTCGCGTTTCCTTTTCCTGCACATGATGCCGTCCCTGTTCCCACCAGACAGCCAATCAATCGTTCGAGTCACCCCTTTTGAGCGTATTTCTGCGTGCGTAAGAATGCTTGGTTTAGCATGACAGCGCGATCCTACTCATGGGCTCCGCGGGGCAGCGGAAGCGTCGGAACAACCGGACTGCGTCTGCGGTTGATCGGCTTCGAGGCGGACCGCACTGCGGCTCAGCCGAAAACCACTAGTTCTCGCTTTCCTGGAAATAAGTTGCGGGCAAGTGCTAGTTTAATCGAGATGCGTTGCTTTACGTACAGGGAAACGGATTCGTTGTCGTTTTCCATTCCCGGTCCCGCTGCTAAGATGTCGCTCGGTGCAAATCGATCACTTTGTGTCCTTTCCAGGGAATCGAACCATGAATGCGCCGCATCGGCTTCTTCTC
>CP070718.1:2849826-2856489 GCA_020350565.1 Phycisphaerales bacterium | reverse complement strand
ACTCCATCGCCTTCACCCCGTTGACCATGTGAGCCGCGACCGGGGCCATGATGTCCCTGCCGTGGAAGGTGCCTGACGTGTGTGGCAGCAGATACCGCCGATTCTCCACCACACGCATCTCCTCCAGCCGCAGGCTGCGATGGACGAGGGTGATCAGTCCATTATCCGGCGCGATCACGTACCGCCCCTCATATCGCCCCAACAGCACTCGTCGCTCCGAGCCGACACCGGGGTCCACCACGGCCACATGGACGGTTCCCTCGGGGTACCACGGCCAGATGCTCCGGAGCACGAACGCCGCCTCCGCGATGTTGTGGGCCTCGATGTCATGGGTGATGTCGACGACCTTGGCCTTCGGCGCCATGCTGAGAATGACGCCCTTCATGACGCCGACGTAAGGATCCCTGGTGCCGAAGTCCGTCGTCAGGGTGACGAGCGTCATCAAGTTTCTCCCCCAGTGGCTCGGCGTCGTTCAGGGCCCGCTAAGGGCCCGACCTGTCGAGCTGTTTGCGGGCAGACGACGCCGATCCGCTTTCCTCCCACCACCTGCCAATCTAGGGCAAAACCGTTCTCAAAGTCAATGTCAGACACTACACTGCTACAGGCGGTTTTCAGCCATGACCGACACATCGGACCATACAGATGAATTCAGCCGGCTGCGGGCCCACATGGTTGACGAACAGATCCGCGCCCGCGGCGTGCGGGATGAGCGTCTGCTCCGGGCGATGATGGACGTGCCGCGTGAGCGGTTTGTCCTGTCCGGCCGGGTGGCCGACGCCTACGCCGACCGCGCCCTGCCGATCGCCGACGACCAGACCATCAGTCAGCCTTACATCGTGGCCTACATGACCGCCCAGCTCGAACCCGCTCCCCATTGCAGGGTGCTGGAGATCGGCACGGGATCAGGGTACCAGACGGCCATCCTGTCCTTGCTTTGCGAGAAGGTCTACACCGTCGAGCGTCTGGCCTCCCTCGCGGTCGAGGCCAAGGAAAGGCTGATGGAAATGGGGTACGAGAATATCGCGTACCACGTGGGTGACGGCAGCGCCGGGTGGCCCGAGTATGCCCCCTATGACCGGATCATGGTCACTGCCGGCACCCCGGATGTGCCGGCTCCGCTGGTCGATCAGCTCGTTGACGGAGGCATCCTGGTTGCGCCCGTTGGTGGTGAGAGAGAACAGACCATCGTCCGGGTCACGCGGACCGGTGACAAGACGAAGGAGAAGTACATGCTGGCCTGCCGGTTCGTGAAGCTCATCGGGGACCACGCTTGGCCGGAGAGTTGATCAGCGACCTCATGTGAGGTGGAGCAGATAGCTTCAGCGGGGATTCTCAAGCAGATCCCGTGCTCTTCGAGAGTGTGGCAGGACTTTCACGCTGGACTGAAAATGAGCTCTTCGACCTCTTCGCCGCGCGCGTTAGAAAACCCTTGTGTAGACGCAGAACGCGAGGCCGCATTTTTCCTGCACCCGGATGGAGACGCCATCGTCTTTGGCAGCACGGGCCGGCCCTCCTCCTGCCCCTGGAGATCTCAGCCGCGGTTCGTATTCACGTGGATTTCTCGTGCGTTGATCACCAGCGTTCCGTGTTCGTCACGCTGCGCGACCTCGCCGGCGACGGTGAGCTCGGCCAACGGCTCGAGTCCGTGTTTGCCTTTCAGGTTGATTCGCAGGGGCCTACCGTCGGCGCCGATCACTTGAATCGTAGCGACCTTTGCGACCAGCGATTCGCGTGGCTCGCAGCAGTAATCCCAAGGCGTTGGGCAACGGTCCCCGTGGAGCTCGTTGCAGGGTCTCATGTTCACGTCGGCCAGCATAAACATGGCGGCTCCGTCGACAAACGGCTCTTTACGCCCACCGATGCGGCCATGGACCACGACCTCAGCGGTGGCACTCTTGTCCGCTTTGACGTCCGTCACGTCGCGCGCACCGGCGGGAGCTTCCTGTACAAACAGGTTTTCAGGCAGCACAGGCGCTAAGCCATCCGTGGACTTCGACGCGTCTGATGCCCTTTGCTGAGGCTTCCTCTCACATCCGGCAGTGCCCAAGCCCGCCAGCGAGAGGGCGGTCAGAATGAATGTTCCTGTTCTCTTGTTCATGAGATCCTCCTTCCGAGTCTCGTAATTGTCCTCAACCATTTCAGCTCGTTCGGAGCGCCTCGACGATCGGCAGCCGGAGACAGCGCCAGAGCGGCGGGATGACTCCGATGACGGCCAACCCGAGGCCGGCGGCGAGTCCACCCAGCAGCACCGAGGCATCCACGACCAAGGCAAAGGCACCCATCGAAAATCGCACGGCCACGCCGTTGAGCAACAGGAGCCCGCAGATCGCGGCCACGATTGCCCCCGCCGACGCAATCAGCAGCGACTCCTCGAGGAAGCTGAGGACCAGTGCTCGACGTGGAAAACCGAGCGTCTGCAAGGCACCCAGCTCGCGGACTCGCGCGGCGAACGCCGCGTACATGGTGTTCAGTCCGCCGAACAGGCCTCCAAGTGCGATCAAAGCCGCAGTCACCCAAATCATGGCCCGCACGGGCCGATAGAACGCCAGCATCTCGGCGTAGTATGCGCTCTCGCGAATCGCGGTGAGTTCCAGGTCGAGCCGCTGCGCACACCAGACCGAGACGTCCTCGAACGTTGCCTCGTCCAAGGTAAGCACGGCGCAGGAGAGTGTGTCTCGACGCGTCGCGATCTGCAGGTCGGTCAGCGGCACCCAGATCTCGGCGTCCATTACCGTTTGTGGAGCGGTGAACCGTCCCGTTACGGTCCAGGCCCGATGGTCGAACCAGAGTTGCTGCCCGACCGCGAGTTGCGCATCGTCGATGCCCAGCCGTATCGCGGTCAGCCGTCCCACCATAAGCTCGTACGCTCCGGGCTGCGGAGGCTTGCCTTCAGTCATGCTAACCTGTGGGTGAACCAGAAAGGCAGCGGGCGTCACGCCGCGGACGACGGCTTGCAGGTCATCCGGTGATTCTTCCGCGGTCTTCAGGAGAAGCGCCATTTGAACTTCCGGCGAAACGTAGTTCACACCAAGACGGCTCTTGATGCCCGGCACACTGGCGGCGACCAGGACTGGGACGCTCATGTTGATCTGGCTGCGTTCCGCGCTTTCTTCGCTACCGGCGCCGAGCAGAATGACATTTTTGTCGTTGCCGCTGACCGACAGGCTTCGCTCCATGCCGCGTATGAAGCCGCCAGCGGCGAGCACGAGGAGCACGACGAGCGCACTGCCGAGAACGCCGGCCACGAGTCGGATCGGTGAACGACCGAGGTTTCGTACCGCGTATTCCAATGGCAACAAGCGCATCTTGATCCTCCTACGCCGCTCGGAAGCACGAGACGATTTTGCGGCGCGACGCCTGCCAGGCGGGTGCCAGCCCCGCCAGCGCGCCCATAGCTGCGGCGATCGCAACACCCCACAGGAAGATGTCGGGCGACGCCTTGACGGGGATGCTTTGGCTTTCCACCGAAAGCGCCAGTGCGCTGTAGGCAAGGAACGCGAGCGCCGCCAAACAGCCGATGGCTGCGCCGGCCACGCTCAGGACCAATCCCTCCATCACGATCAATCGGGCGATCTGATGGCCGCGGAAGCCCAGCGTCTGGAAGACAGCGTGCTCCCGGATGCGGTCCTGCACGCTCAGCACGATCGCGTTGCCGACCAGCGCCAGAACCGCCGCGAGACAGCCCCACCCCAGCCAGCGCATGAAGCCGACGATCTCGATCACATCGGATGCGGCGCGGGCTACAAACGCCTTTTCGGCGCTCGTGCTGGTGGGTTCCTGCGCCGAGGCAAACTGATCGTCGATGGCGGCGGCAACTTCCTCCAAGAGACTCGGGTCGCTGACCAAGACATTGAACTGCGTTACGATCCCCCCGGCGCGGCTGCCGGAAGCATATTGGAGAAAGTCGAGATGTACGTATGCGACGTTTTGATGCTGCGGCTGCGGCGAGCGAATCACGCCCGCGACGTACACTGTGATACCCGCGGCCTCAAACCGATCACCGACCCTCAGCCCACGACGCGTGGCCAGGGTCTCGCCAAGCAGTGCGGCGTCGCTGCGGCTCTCCCAGGACGCAATCGAACCGTCAATGAGCTCGAAGCTCTGCGCGAATGAGTCGACAAACGCCTGATAGGGCACGCCGCGGAACGTCACCACATCCAGGCTCGTCCGGCAGTTGCTCACGACGATCTTGATCGGAATCACGGAGGCCACTCCGGGAATCCGCCTGATCTGTTGCTCATATGATTGGGGCATGCGACTGGTGAACGGACAATAGCGGTCCTTGCGATACACCACCAACGTCGTGTCATCCGCCCGGGCTTCGGTCGCGGCCTCCACACCGGACTGCATGGCCTGCACGGCGGCAAACAGGAACATGGCAACGGTCACGCCGGCGATGGTCAGCAGGCTGCGCGTTCGGGTACGCCAAATCTGCTTAAGCACGAGGGGTGCGAACTTAGGCGCAATCATGACGTAAGCTCCTTCGCCATCGCCAAGTCACGCGCTTCGACCAGCCGCCCTTTTTCCAGGTGGAGCGTGTCTCCGGCGTACTCGGCGCAGTGTGCGTCGTGCGTCACCATGACCAGCGTCTTGCCGAGCTGCTTGTTCAGCCGCGTAAGCAATGCCATCACCGACTTGGCGCTGCTCGCGTCCAGATCGCCGGTGGGTTCGTCGGCCACGAGGATCTTCGGATCCGTCACGATCGCGCGGGCGATCGCGACCCGCTGTTCCTGACCGCCCGAGAGTTGCCGCGGGAAATGGTCGTGCCGGTCGGCGATCCCGGCCAATTCCAGGGCGAGCACTACCTTCCGATGGCGGTCCTTGCGGCTCAGCCGATGTAACAGCAACGGCAGCTCGACGTTCTCGTATGCCGTCAACGTCGGCACCAGGTTGTAGAGCTGGAAGATGTAACCGATGTAATCGCTGCGCCACATGGCCAGCCCGCCGCGGCTCATATCGGCGAGTTCGCGTCCATCAATCCGCAAGCTGCCGGACGTCGGTTTGTCGATGCCGGCAATCAGGTTAAGCAGTGTCGTTTTTCCGCTGCCCGACGGTCCCATGAGGGCCAGGAATTCGCCCTGCTCGATATCAATGTCGAGATTGGCCAGCGCAGTGATGGTCATCGCGCCCTTGGTGTAGGTTCGGGTAAGCCCGCGACATTCGATAAGCGCCATGATCTATCTCCGTAGGGTGGTGTCCCGGCGCGGTTGGTTCTTATGGCTCAACAGGCAAAATCCGTTGGCCGTCTTCCAAGTCCGCAGGTGCATCGATGATGACGCGATCCCCGGGTCTCAGGCCTTCGGCTACGGCCATCCAATCATCGAGAGTCAATCGGCCCGGCTTAATCGCCCTGAGCCGTGCGACTTCCTCCACATGGTCTGCCAACCAGACGAACGACCGGCCGGCTCGCTCGAACACCGTCGACTTCGGCACGAACAGTCGCAGGTTCGACTCGCGCCCATCAACCGTGCTCGAGTCGGCCACGGCCAGGAAGCGCGCCCGGCCAAGCATCTCCGGCTTGATCTCGGGTGCTGGGTCTTCGATGGCAACCTTGACCTGCAACGTGTTCTTCTGCACATCGGCTTCGTGAACCACGCGCGTTACCTGACCGTGAAACACCTTGTCCGGCAGCACCTCGACTATCACCTCCGCCGGTTGGCCAACGCCAACTTTGGCCGCGTCAACGAGTGGAATATCAACGCGCACTTGAAGTCTGTTCGGATCGTAGAGGCGCACAACCTGTGCCGAGCGGGGATGGTCCATGTTGAGCATGACCTTGGAGCCGGGTTCGACGAGCCGTGCCATCACGACGCCGCCTGCGGGCGAACGCACGTGCATGCGCTCCAGCCGCAGTGCGGCTTCGTCACGGCGGGCTCGTGCAACCGCGATCGCCGCCTCCGCCCGCTGAACGGCAGCCTTCGCTTCCGCCAACGCACGGGTGTCCTTGATCCGCAGCCGAAGGTTGTCCGTTACAGCCCGGACTTCGGCCTCCAGCGCCCAAACGCGCGCCTCCAGAATCGGCTTTCGTCCGCGCACCGCGTCGACTTCGGCCTGCTGGGCCTGATGCGCTTGGCGCGCCTGGATCAGTTCGATGTCGCTGGCCTGGCCGTTCTTTTGCAGTGGCGCGATCCGCTCGTAATCCGCCGTAAGGTATAGGGACCGCGCTTCCTCTCGGGCAAGCTCCGACGGCCAACGTGCCAACTCTGCGCGCATCTCCGCCAGGTGAGCCTCGGCGGTCTGCTTTTGTCGTGACAGTTCGATCGGATGTTCCCAATTGCGTTGGGCCTCCTCCAATGCCGCTCGGGCGATCGCCAAGTCCGCATGTCGCTCCGCCAACTCGGCGTCCGCCTGTTCCAGAGCGATCCGCGCGTCTTGCGCAACAAGCCGCGCAACGACTTGACCGGCCTGAATACGCTCACCTTCCAGGACGAGCACTTCCTCCACGACACCATCAGCCAGGGCGGAAACCGCCGTGGGAAACGGATCGGCTTCCACCCAGCCGGGTGCCTGCAAGACCACGCCGCCGGGGGGCTGAGCCTCGACGTCCGTTTTCACAATGACGGGAACGACGCGCACCATAGTGGCCGGCCTGAACGCGTCACTGGCCGCGGTCACGAGCAGGCCCGAAGCAATGAGCAGGATCGCGCCAGGAAGCGCGATCCG
>CP070718.1:2839821-2849726 GCA_020350565.1 Phycisphaerales bacterium | reverse complement strand
TCTCTACAGCGAAGTGGCGGATCTTTCGGATCGGCGAACGCTGCTGGCCTGGCAGGAGCGATTCATCATCGACTCGGTCGACCGCGGTCCCGCGTCGGGCTATGCGCAGCCGCAAGAGGGCGTGCTCGTTGGTGCGGGCTGCACGATTCATCCGTCGGCGCGGATCGTTGGCCCGGTCATCATTCAGAGCGGGGTAACGATCAAAGAAGGCGTGACGGTCATCGGTCCGGCGGTGATTGGCAAGTGCGGTAAGCTGGAGAGGGACGCGCGTGTGGTCCAAGCGGTGGTGGCCGCCGACTCGGTCGTCTCTTCGGGCAGGGTTGTGCGTCATACCCTGGCGGTGGGCAAGAATGGACAAGCGGTTGAGCAGTCTCGTGCCGAACTGGAGGGGCCGGTCCGGATGCCCACGTTCATTCCGCGTGGGGGCGCAAACATGCGGCTCGCCGAAAGGACTCTGCGGGTTTCAGGCGATGAGCCTCGGTCTCCCGTCCTCAAACGCGCGTTCGACTTTGTGGTTGCGGCTGCTGGTTTGATTCTCCTTTCGCCGGTGTTTTTGATCACGGCCATCCTGATCAAGCTGGATTCGCCGGGCCCGGTCTTCTTCCATCACACGCGCGAGGGCCGGGGTGGCAAGGTCTTCTCGTGCCTTAAGTTCCGAACGATGCGACAGGACGCGCACCAGATGCAGCGTCAGATGTATGTGGGGAGCAACGTTGACGGCCCTCAGTTCAAGCTTGACTACGATCCTCGCGTGACGCGAGTTGGTCACTGGCTGCGTGCGGCGAACATCGACGAGTTGCCCCAGTTGATCAACGTGTTCTTAGGCCAGATGAGCCTGGTGGGACCCAGGCCCTCGCCGTTCCGCGAGAATCAGGTTTGCGTTCCCTGGCGGCGTGCCCGGCTGTCGGTGAGGCCCGGTATCACCGGGCTATGGCAGATCTGCCGTCACGACCGCGGCGGCGGCGACTTCCATCAGTGGATTGCGTACGACACGATGTACGTGGCCAACATGTGCTTTGCGCTGGACCTGAAGATCCTCATCGCGACGCTGCTGACCTTAGGCGGCAAACTCAGCGTGCCGCCGTCCTGGATGATCGGTCCGCAGCGGGCCACGTCGCGGGCACGCCACCCCGAAGTCGCCGACGAACCCGACCTTTCAGCCTCTGCTGCCTTCGGCCCAACGAATTAAGCCGTCGGGCCGCTCCGGACTTGGACAGCGCCCCCACGGTCTGCTATCCTGACATTGGCAGCCGAGATGTGGCGTGCCGACGGATTGCGGCGCGGGCAATCGCCGGCACTCAGTTATGTCAGCCTTTCTTCGAAATTCGCCGCCTTATGAAGCCTTGCTTTGGAATGGTGGGGCGGAGTTTGAGTGGACGTCGGCATTCTCAACGACCGATAAACCAGCATGATATGCGTATGAGGTGGCCAGAACGGGAGTCGGAACATGACCCGAACGCTATGCTTGAGCCTGGGAGCGGCTGTTCTGCTCTGCTCGATGGGCTGCGAAGACAAGTTGAATACCATCACCTTCCAGCAGTTCACGGAACTGCAAAGGGAGATGGCTCCTCCGGAGCCGGGTCCTCCCCCGGCCGATCCCGATACGGGGGAACTCCGCGTGGATCGGAACCTCCCCCCCTACCAAGCGGGGAGAGAGGACGTGCTGTTTGTCACCTTCACGCGTCTGGAGTTGGACTTGCCGCCGGAAGTGCGCGTGCTCGTGCACAGTGACGGGACGGTAGATCTTCCTGTAGTGGGCAAGGTTGCTGTGGAGGGCCTGACACTCGAACAGATCGAGGACACCATTCATCAAGCGTACGTTCCCTCCGTCGTTCGCGATCTCTCGGTTCATGCCACCGTTGAAATCTACCAGACAACGCGCGTTATGGTTGTGGGCGCGGTGTTGACGCCGGGTGGCGTGAGCCTTCCTCGCTATCAGCGCAACATGCTGTTCGCTGTTTTGGCTGCGGGCGGCGTGACCTCGGAAGCTTCCGGACAGGCGACTCTGGAGCGTATTCGCCGCCCGGCGGAGAAGGTCACCATCGATCTGACAGACCCGGTCGAGCTGGAGGCTGCTTTGGCCCTCGACCCGCTTGAGGATGGTGACATCATTCGCGTGGAGGCGGCGTTCCCGAATACCATCTTTGTCGGGGGTCTGGTCAACGCGCCGGCTGCACAGATCTATCCGCCCGGCGTTCGCGTGAACTTCCTTCAGGCCATCGCGTCGGCCGGCGGTCTGCGAACGGACGTGACGCCGAAGAAGGGCCTCCTCGTTCGCCGCATGCCGGATGGCCGGGACGTGCGCGTTGAGCTGGACCTGAAGCGCATTCAACGTGGCGAAGACCAAAACTTCATGTTGGCAGCCGGCGACATCGTCTGGGTCCCCGAGACGTTCGAGACCGACCTGCAGGACTTCATCAACCGTAACTTCTTCTTCCGGGCCGGTGTCAGTGTGACCTATGATCCCATTGCGTATGAGAACACGCGGAAGGCGTTAAGCATCAGCGCGGACCGCAACGACAGCAGCTTTTCCGATTCCATCAACGACGCGCTCAGCTTCGGTTTGCAGGAAGCCTTCTTCCCGACGGTCCCGGAGTAACGAGCCCAATCGAAGCAATCCAGTTGAACGTGTTTGAACCGCCAACGGAAACGCGTGCGACCATCGACGACATGCGCGCTCTATGCTTTCGGGCCTTGCCGCGCATGTACCTTCCGGACAAGCAACTGTTCTGTCACTGCATTCGGCGCGGCCCGCGCGGTGATATTCCGGAAGGGGTAAGCCGGCGGTACACGGCCATCACGTTGCTGGGCTTTGGCGTCCAGCAAAACGACCCATCACCTGAGATCATCAAGGATGGCAACAGCAGCCAGGTTTGCGGGCGGCTGCTGTCGGACGTGGAGACTGTTGAGAATCTGGGCGATGTGGCTCTGACCCTTTGGGCGGCGAAGCTGCTCTCTCATCAGGACGCGATTCGCGCGCTTGACCGCCTCGAAGCCTTGGATCCGGTACGGCGCCCGTATCCGACGGTGGAAATCGCCTGGGCGTTGACGGCGCTTTCGGTCAGGGCCGGCGAGACGTCGGACACGAACCTGCGCGACCGAATCGCGAGGCGCCTGCTCGATGCCTTCAACGAGAATACGGGCTTGTTTTCTCATTATCCGGTGGGGGCGGCCCCTAGCGCCTGGCGCGCGCACGTCACCTGTTTCGCCGACTGGGTCTATCCCGTTCAAGCCCTGGCCCATTACCATGGGGCGACGGGAGACCCGATAGCCGTCGGCGCCGCCATGCGGAGTGCGCGGGTCATGTGCAACCTGCAAGGTGATGGGGGGCAGTGGTGGTGGCACTACGACGTTCGTACGGGCAGGGTGGTCGAGGGCTATCCCGTCTACTCCGTTCACCAGGACGCGATGGGTCCGATGGCGCTGTTCGACTTGCAGGATGCCGTTGGTCAAGGTTTCGATGAAGCGGTCGTCAAGAGCGTGGGCTGGATGATCCGTAATCCGGAGCGCGGTGATTCGCTCATCGATCGTGACGCCGGTCTGATTTGGCGAAAGGTGTGCCGGAAAGAGCCCGGGAAGCTGTCTCGAGGTCTGCAGGCGCTTGCCAGCCGGGTGCACTCCCGGTTACGTCTGCCGGGGCTCGGTCGCTTGTTTCCTGCAACGCAAGTGGACTATGAGTGCCGGCCATATCACCTTGGATGGATCCTCTATGCGTTCTCTGACCGGCGCCTCGGCCTGTTCCCCCAGACATGATTGACCTGCTCACATTAAAGTACTTTAATCCAACGCGGAAACGCGGCCCCGATGGGGTCCTTGACGCGAGGCTTGAGCCCAAGTGCCTTCAGGTCGTCTGAGCGGTGGGCCAAAGCGACTCGGTCGAGCGAGAATCCATCTCGAGGTACATATAGACTTTGGGGAGGCTGCCGAGCGATTCATCAGAATCGGAGCGGAAGCGTCCGCTAATCGGTTTTCCCAGGTCAGGGAGGGCTTGACGAAGCCATTGAAGAGTCGGGTCGGAGTTTGTCGTTATCTATAGTGGACCCGGTCAAGAAGGGGCGTTCGGCGCCCATGAGGAGACTCGAGTGGATGCCGGTGTGCTCGGCGTGACCGAATGGAGAGGCTTCTTGTAATCTATTGATTTTAAGAAGGTTAGACTCGTTCCTTGATGCAGCCGGTTGCGAGGCGATCTTCCCGGACCCAGCACGATGCTCAAGACAAGCACTCAGGCCGAAAGCGCGAAAGACCCTTCCGATACGGCGGAAGTCCGCCCTCGGCAAGTGGACCATTCTTGGGCGGTGCGACGCATTCTCGGACTGGGTATCGATGCCCTGACAATGAAGCAGGCTGTGTCGCTCGTGGACGAGACGATACGCGAGCGAAAGCAATTGCTGATCGGCGTGGTCAATGCGGCGAAAATCGTGAACATGGGCCGCAATCCCGAGCTGGATGAGGCGGTTCGTTCGGCGGACGTCATCTTCGCGGACGGTATGTCGGTGGTATGGGCGTCGCGGATTCTTCGTCAGGGGCTTCCCGAGCGCGTGCCGGGTATCGATTTGATGACGCATATGCTGGAGCTGGCGGACCAGCGCGGCTATCGAGTCTTCTGCCTTGGGGCCGCGCAGGAAGTCCTGGAGATGATCGTCCGTCAGATCGAGGAACGGTATACCGGCGTAGTTCTGGTCGGCAGCCATCAGGGTTACTTTACGGATCAAGATGAGCCTCGCATTGCGGAGGAAATCAAGGCTGCTGCGCCCGACATGCTTTTTGCGGCGATGAGTTCCCCGAAGAAGGAGAAGTTCCTCGCTCGATGGTCCGGCGAAATGGGCGTGCCGGTGTGTCACGGGGTGGGCGGTGCTTTCGACGTGATGGCTGGCAAAGTGAAGCGGGCGCCGCGCATGTGGCAAAAGCTCGGTCTGGAATGGCTCTATCGCGTGATTCAGGAACCGCGGCGGATGTGGAAGCGGTATCTGGTGACCAACA
The DNA here is from genome assembly GCA_020350565.1 of Phycisphaerales bacterium. Taxonomy (GTDB): domain Bacteria; phylum Planctomycetota; class Phycisphaerae; order UBA1845; family UBA1845. The sequence continues at coordinate 2,844,746 of CP070718.1, read as the reverse complement.
CGCTGTTTTGCTGGATGGTCTTTTGTGCGATGCTTGGCCTTCGGCGTTCCTCGAAGGCGTAAGGAAGAAGCCTGACCTTGCATGTCTGCTTTGTAGCACTAAAAGCATACGCGGTCCTTACCGGCGAGGACATTGGTGGCCAGATTGGCGGCGCGGAAGTTCAGCAGGCGCTGATCGCGCGGAGTCTGGTCAAGAGAGGCCATCGCATCACTTTTCTCACCTATGATTACGGTCAACCCGACGGCTTGTGCATTGATGGGATCGAAATCCGTAAGACGTACGCTTTGCGTGCCGGGTTTCCGCTGGTTCGTTTTCTTCATCCGCGTTGGGCGACGCTGACGCGCGTCATGCGTCAATTGGATGCGGATGTCTATTATCAGCGGGGTGCGGGGCTGGAGACGGGGCAGGTTGCCTGGTTTTGTCGTCGCCATCATAAGCCTTTCGTGTTTGCCACGGGATCAGACACGGATTGCCGGGCGGACTTGCCCAGGCTTGAAGGCTGGCGGGAGAAGGCCCTTTATCGCTTTGGTCTGCATCGCGCGCATCGGGTTGTGGTACAGAGCGAACGCCAGACGCAACTGATGCGAGAAGAGTTCGGGGTGGAAGGACAGTTGATCCGCAGTTGCGGTCCCACCCTTGTCGAGCCACGTGAAGCCCGACAGGCGAAGGAGGGGCCGTGGCGCATTCTCTGGGTCGGCCGTCTGGTGCCGGTAAAGCGTCCGGACCTGATGGTCGAGATGGCCCGTTGCCGGCCGGATTGGTATTTTGAGGTCGTGGGCGAGGCCAATGTACCGTCCGGATTCAGTCGCCGGATCGCCCAGGACGCCGGTCAACTGCCGAACGTGAAGTTGCACGGCCCCGTGCCCTATCCGGCGTTGGGCCGATTCTATGACCAGGCCGACGTGCTTCTTTGTACCTCTAGACATGAAGGATTTCCGAACACGCTGTTGGAAGCGTGGACCAGAGGTCTGCCGGTCGTCTCCACGGTGGATCCGGATGGTGTCATTTCGCGGTGGGGGCTTGGTGCTGCGGCCGCTTCTTCCCAGGCGCTGACCGATGCGGTGGACAGACTGCTGCGGGAAGGCGATCGTTACCGTGAAACGAGTGGACGATGTCTGGACTACGTCCGGCAACATCACAGCAGTGAGCGCGTGGGGGATGCGTACGAGGCGTTGTTCACCGGTTTGGGGATGCGCCATGCGCCCCGCGACGAGAGAATTGCGGTCTCTCCGTGATGCGTGACAGGGCGGTCGGCGGCCGGCGTGATGCCCGCCTGCGCCGCAGCTTCGCCGGTTGATCACCCGAATGGCGGCGGCGAGTTTTCGAGTCATCGGAATTCACTGATTGGTATCATCATCGTGGCGTCTGATTGTGCTATTCCATCACGATCGTGCGTTGCCGCCTCGAGTCCGGGCGGAGAGGGCGGCTGCCCGATCGGCCTCATGCTGCTGATCAGCAGTCTCGAACACGGGGGGGCGGAACGCCAGGTTGTTGAGTTGGTGCGCAACCTTGACCGCAAGCGGTTCGATCCGGTGGTCTGCTCCCTGTCCGATGTGAATCCCCTGGCGGATCACCTGCCGGACCCTGCTCGGGAGCTGGTCGTTGTCAAGAAGCGGTCCAAGTACGATTTCTCTACAGTGCGCCGCGTTGCGGCCGTGATGAAGGAGCGCCGGATCTCGATTGTTCATGCGTTCCTATTCGATGCGGAGATGGTCGCACGCGTGGCCGCGCGCCGCGCCGGAGTGCCGCTGGTTATTGCCTCCGAGCGCAACACGGATTACTGCTGGCCCTGGATCCACAAGGTGTGTCAGCTTCTGACACGGTCGCGGTTCGACGTGATGATCGCCAATTCCGAGGCCGGTAAACGGTTTAACATGCGAACGCTCGGACTGCTGGAAGGCCGCATTCGGGTTGTGCATAACGGCGTTGATACGGAGCGCTTCCGTCCGGTGGACACGACTTCCATTCGCGAGGAGCTGGGAATCGGGATGGACGACCATGTCGTTGGCATGGTGGCGATGTTCAAACGCCAGAAGAATCACGGTGTCTTCTTTCGGGCGGCAAAAGACATCCTTTGCCGCTTTCCGAACACATGGTTTCTACTCGCGGGCGAGCCGCTTCGCGACAATCTTCAAGGTGCTGGCGATTACCACTGCGAGATGCGGCGACTGGTGGAGGAGCTGGGTGTGTCACAGCGCTGTCTCTTTGTCGGCAATCGGGAAGACATGCCCGAAGTGTATAGCCTGTGCGATGCCACGGTCTTACCCTCCTTACGTGAGGGGACGCCGAATGTCCTACTGGAATCGATGGCGTGCGCCGTACCGGTGGTTGCCTCCGACGTGGCGGACAATCACTACATCGTAAAGGACGGTGAAACCGGCTTTGTGGTTCCGCCGGGCGACGTTGCTGCCATTGTTGATCGCGTCTGTGCGATTCTGGAGGATCCGCAGCGGCGTGAGGAGCTCGGACGTGCCGGCCGCGCATGGGTATCGCGAGAGTTCTCGACGACCGCCCTCGCGCGGAAGACAGAAACCGTTTACCTGGAGGGGTTACAAGCCAAGGTTCACGGGCAGGCTTGAAAGGGCGTTGCAGCGATACGGCTGCTCGTCCCGATCATGGTTCATGGGGTGCTGATGACGTGCTCGGTTCATTGCTGGCCAACGTTGTTCTCACCATAAGCTACGGCATCGGCCTGGCCGTGGCGGACTTCAGAAGGCGGCGATCCGGACGATCATGGCGGCGAACGGGCCGCATCCTGGTGACGGGCACCTTCTACAATGAGAACTGGTATCTTGCCCATATCCTTCCGCTGGCTTCGAGCGGCGTTGAAGAGGTGCTCGTTGTCACCGACGTTGCCTCAAGGCCGCTGGACCGTGTGCGGTACGCCTGCCCGCCTCGCTGGCTTTGTCGCATTCTTACGCGGGCCGGGGCGAAACTTCTTTGGATGTTTATAGCCGGTGTACGACATCGCCCCGACCTCTACATGGGGTACCACATTTTCCCGGGCGCGCTGTCGGCGCTTTGGGTGGCCCGGCTTATGGGCAGGCCGGTCTGCTACCAAATGACCGGTGGTCCGATCGAGCTGGAGGGTGGCGGGTGGCAGGCTGAAAACCCGGTGCTTCGGTGCCTGGGCCGCCCCTCGCCGCGGATTGAGCGCCTCGCGTTGAGATTGGCCGCAGCCTTCGATCTGGTGGTCGTTCGAGGTCATCGAGCGGCTGACTTCCTCCAACGGCGCGGCGTCGAGCGTGTGGAGATCATTCCCGGGAGTGTCGGGGTCGGGGCGTTTCAGCCAAACCGCAACCCGAGGTGGGATCTGGTGTTCGTGGGGCGCTTGACGCAGATTAAGCAGCCTCACCAGTTTATTGAGATCGTGGCCGAAGTAGCTCGCGTTCGCGCAGAAGTTAAAGCCCTAGTGGTAGGCGGAGGTCCCGAACTGGAATCGGTTCGTCAGCTTGCCATGTCTCTCAAAGTGCGAGAAAATGTTGAGTTCTCGGGCGAAACACAGAACGTTCCTGAGCTGTTGGGGTCGTCGCGCGTATTCGTTCTGACGTCACGCTCGGAGGGTCTGTCCATCTCGATGCTTGAAGCCATGGCCGCAGGGTTGCCGGTTGTCGTGCCCGATGTCGGCGATCTGGGCGACGTCGTGGTCAATGGGCAAACAGGTTACCTCGTTGAGCCGGACGACGTCGACCAATACGTCTTGCGAGTGTTGGAGTTACTGAGCGATGAGAACTCGCGTGCGCAGATGGGCGCTGAGGCTCGGGCGAAAGTGACCGACCTGGCTTCACGTGAGAGGGTCGCTGCTTGTTGGAGCGCCAGCTTGAGTTCCCTGCTCGACGCGAGCGAACTGCCCAGGCGTGCGGAGGCAATGGAGTCTTCTCCAAGTGAGTTAGGACGATTCAACCGTTGAGGTCTTCGATGCGTTTCGATTGGGAGCTGCGATTCCGTCCGAGAATAAGGCGAATGGGGGGGACATTCAGCGCAGTTTATCGGACGAGACTCGGGAAAGCGTGCGTGCGTGGACTAGCATTCACTCAGGGCCGATGTTGCGGTAGCAAGGCCTGCTGTGCTTACCACGGTACCGCGAATTCGGTGGTGCACAGATCCTCAGGCTCGATCCCGATTTGATCGCGCTGCGTATCTGCAGGAAGCAGGCCGAACAAAGAAGGTCGGGAGATGTGAGGAATGCCTGATCTGAGGCATGTTGCTGTCTATCAAGGCGGAACGAGCTACTGCAGCTCTGCGCCGTACCACCCGGCTGAGATGTACCCGGAGTATCCGTTTCAGCCCGAGGTGAGCCGTGAAGCCAATCCCGCCTACGTGGCGGTGCGCGGCGTGCTTCAGTTTCTCGGGGCGGACGGTGAGCGGTTCGGCCGGCCTGATTGGGACCCGCTCGGAGAGATCATCCGCCCGGGCGACACCGTCGTGCTCAAGCCCAATTTTATTCGCGATTTCCATGATGTGGGAATGAACGTCGAGAGCGTGGTGACGCACGGCAGCATCATTCGCGCGGTGCTGGACTATGTGACGATCGCGCTGAAGGGGCGGGGCCGCGTGGTCATCGCCGATGCCCCGCAGTGCGAGGCCCAGTTCGACAAGATCCGGGCGTTCACGGGGCTGGATGAGATCCAGGCGTTCTACGGCAGTTACGCATCGATTCCCGTGGATGTCATTGATCTTCGCCCTGAGTACACGGAAAAGATCGATGGCGTGATCATCGGGCACAAGCCGCTGCCGGGCGATCCCGCCGGCTACGCGGTGATCAACCTGGGCGACCACTCGGCCTTCAAGCCCATCAACCATATGAACCACCGTCTCTACGGCAGTGAGTACGATCGGAGCGAGGTGACCGCGCATCACTACGAAAGCGTCCACGAATACCTGATATCCAAGACGATTCTCGACGCCGACGTGTTCATCAATCT
>CP070718.1:2819118-2839721 GCA_020350565.1 Phycisphaerales bacterium | reverse complement strand
GCGATCGACACCTGTTACGGCACGCTGGCCTGGAAGCTGCGCAAAGACGATCGGGTCGTCGTCCTCGAACGCACCAACGCCATGCACGTCGAGCTTCCGGAACCGGTCGACCTGGTCACCATCGACGTCGGCTGGACGCCGCAGGAGAAGATCCTGCCTCACGTTGTCACGCTCCTGTCACCTCGTGGCCGGGTGATCACGTTGATCAAGCCGCATTACGAGGCCCCGAAGGATGAGCTTGTCAATGGCGTGTTGCCCGACGAGCGCCTGGAGGAAGTCGTCGATCAGGTAATCAACAGGATCGAGGGCATGGGCTGGCAAATAAACGGTACCTGCGAGAGCCCCATCCGCGGCCACGGCGGCAACCGGGAGCTCTTCGCCCTATTGGCCGGGAAAGGCCTGGCTCAACTTAACGGCTTTCGCCCCTGGGCTTTCAAGGAAAGTGAAATCCGCTCAATTCCAAACCGCGACCGAAAGGACTGAGCATGTCAACGAAATTGCTGGCGCTGAGCTGTCCTGTCTGTGGTAAGAAGCTGACACACGCCATTGTCCATTCCACGGGGATAGTTGTCTGTTCCGAGCGATATCTCACGGCAATGCGGAAGCTTCAGGAAGAAGCCGATCGCGGACGGGGGGCAAACGTTCATGGTGGGTGGTCCCAGTATATCATTCCTATGTATCCGTTCCACGAAATGAAATACGCCTGGTGTTATTACTGCGCACAGTGCAAACTGGCCGTTGTTCTTCAGCGAGACCTGATACCAAGTGATGAAATACCCGACATCGCAAAATAGGAGCGCGCGGAGTTGACGTGATGCCAAGGCATGGGATCATTGCCTGGTTCGGAACCATGCCGAGAGGAGATACACGATGCGTGACAAACCCGATGATCTCGCCGCAGTTGCCAAGCTGATGGAAGGGTATCCCGATCACGTGTGCGATCTGGCATGGGAGCTGCGCGAATTCGTTCGGGCGGCGGCGCCCGAGGCGGTTGAGGAGATTCGCTGGAAGGGCCTCTGCTACCACAACGGCGAGGGCATCGTGAAGGGCTCCATCTGCGGGATCGGCCTCTTCGAGGACCACGTCCAACTCGGCTTCATTCACGGCGCATTTCTGCCCGATCCCGAAGGCTTGCTCGAAGGCGACCGCAAAGCCAAACGATTCATCAGGATCCACTCCGCAAAGGATTTCCGCAGGGCGGCGATCAAGAAGCTGATCCGCGCGGCCGTGGACTTCGATCCGCGGAGCGTGGAGGAGCCGTGAAAAACTCACCGCGGACAGTCCAGTGACCGCAGCGGCTACGTCGGGCAGATGCATGGTCTCACACGATGATGGCTTCATCGGGAGGTCTCTTCGTGTTCTGCCTTGAACGGGAGAGACCATCACAGGCTGCGGGCAATCCACAACCTATTGCTGTGCCAGGAACTCCAGAACGGCCTTGTTGAACGCGACTGGTTGTTCCATGTTGACCATGTGGGCCGCGTTGGGCATGACGACCTTTTGCGCCTGCTCGACGTCCTTTGCGAGCTTGTCGACAATCACGTGGATGTCCGACATGTCGAGATCGCCCAGGATGATGAGCATCGGCACTTTGATTTCACCAAGCCGGCTGATGGCCGGGGGCTCGGGCGACAAGGCCTGGGCGAGGTTGCGGCCCGGCTGGATGCAGTGAAAGATCATCCAGTGCACGCGCTCACGGACCTTGGGATCGACCTGCTCCGGCGTTCTCTCGGGGCCATCGGTCCAGGCGCGTTGAAACCACTCCGTCGCCAGCGCGTAATCGCCCTTGCGGTAAGCCTCCCTGAGATTCTTGGTGTTTTCCAGGAAGTCCGGGCCGGTGAAGTTGTAGCCGCTCAAGCCGGAGGAGACCGGGATCAGACTCTTGACCATCTCCGGGTGTTCGAGCGCCAAGTCGACGGCGATGCGTCCGCCCATGGATAAGCCCATGACGTGTGCCCGTTCGACGCCCAGGTGCTGCAGCAGTCGGAGAAGGTCCTCGTGATCGTGGAACGAACCGGACGGCCCGTTGGTTAAGCCGTGCCCGCGAGCGTCATAGCGGATGACTTTGTAGCGCTTCGCAAAGACGTCGAACTGGTCGTCCCACATTCGATGATCGAGCAGGCCGCCGTGAATCATGACCAGCGGTTCACCCTGCCCGAGGACTTCATAATAAAGCGCCGTGCCATCCACTTTCACGAATCCGCTTTCGAAGGGCAGCGCATCTGACGTTTCGGGCGCACTTTTCCCGTTAGGACCGCCTCTTTCCAGACGCCGGGCGATCAGTGAGAGGAACTCGCCGACCAGCCGGTTGAACTCCTGCGGCTGTTCCAGATAGACCAGATGCCCCGCGCCGGCCACCACTTCGCGGTAGGCCCCGAGGATGCCGGATTCAATCGCTCCCGCATGGGCGTGGACGTCCGGTGTGTCGGCTTCCCCAACCACGATCAGCGTCGGAACCCTGATCTCCGACAGCCTCTCCAGGGAATAGTATGGCGGCCGCTGTCGAAGCCGGTGCTTGCTGAGGTCCAGATTCTGCGGGTTGGCTCTCAGCAACTCGCCCATTCGCTTGCGGGCGGACTCGTTTTGCGGCGCGATTTGATAGCGGTCGTTGATCCACAGCTCCATGGTCTCTTCGGGTGTTCCCTTGAAGTTGGCATAGGCGCGCTTCATGAAATGCGCAGAGGTGCCGAGCCCTTCGACTACGGCCCCGACCAGCACAAGCGCATCCACCATCTCGGGATGTTCCAGGGTAAACTCGACGGCCAGCCCCCCACCGCTGGAACCACCCATCAGGGTCGCACGCTCGACGTTCAGCGTTCTGAACAGAGTAAGCAGATCATCCGCATCGGAATACGGCTGCTTCGGAGTTTCGGATTTTCCGTAGCCTTGCCGGTCATAGCGAATGAGGCGGTACTGATCGGCAAGTGCCGGGAATTGGTTCTCCCAGACCTCGCGATGCATGAGCCCGTCGTGGATCAATACGATGACCGGGCCGGCACCGGCGCTCTCATAGAACAGCTTGCCCCCTTCGATGTCGACGTAGCCCGAGGTAACGGGGCCCGTCCTGTCTGTCCCCGCGGCAGTCGGTTCGTCCCCACCGGCGGCAGGACACGCTCCAAGTACAAGGAATGCCAATGCACCGACGCACGCCGTCCAAGTCTTCACTCTTTTCATCGTGTCCTTTCCCGAAATCTCAAGTGGCCCGGCGCCCACCCCATCACGGCTTCAGCGTGTAGGCCACGACCTTGTTGCCCATGAACGTCGGGCTGACCAACAGATTCTTCTCCTTGATCAATTCAAAGTCGGCATTGTTGAGACCCTCGGCCATGGTGTCCAGGATCTCCACAACGTCGCCCTCCGGCGAAATACGGTACACCTGGCCCTCCCAGTGCGACACAATGTAGTTGCCGGCAGGGTCGACGCGGATCCCATCCACGACGCCCGCGCCCAGCGACGTGATCGTCCTGACGGTTCCGTCATCCAAGTTGACGGCCTTGAAGCACCCGTCACCCGTGTTGCCGACGAGCAGTAATCCACCGTGCACGAACAGCCCGTTAGCCCGATGAATTTCATCGGTCTGCCGCCACAGTTCCCATTTCCCATCCTTGAACTTATAGAGGTCCGGGTCCTCCGGCGCTCGCGACGTGTCCGAGATGTAGAGGTTGCCGGCGTCATCGGCGGCCACGTCGTTCAGAAAGGTTGCCCCGGGGATGTTGTGGCGTTGAAGGATCTCGCCGCTTTCGATGTCGATCTCCACCAGGTTGTGGCGGAAGCCTTCCACCACATAGAGCCTGTCACCTACGATGGCCATCCCGCACGGACCGTCCAAGCCAGTCACCCACTGGAGTTCTGCGATCTCGCCGCTGGTCCGGACCTTGGAGATGAATCCGGTGTCGGCATCCTTGGCTGAAACGCGGCTGAAGCTCGACACGTAGAGGACGTCTCGCCGGTGATCGTAAAGGACGGATTCGGGAATCTTGAAGACATCCGGCGTTTCCCAGGCCTTTGTTGCAGCATCATGCTTCTTGATCGGCGGGAGCAACTCGCGGTCGGCCTTGCACATGAAGCCCCAGCCGCCGAACGTCTCGCCCACCATCAAAAAGATCTCGTTGAGACCCTTCTGCAACGGCAGGTATACGTGGTCCTTGTAACCGATCGCGCCGACGAACGACGGATCTCGGCTGCGGTATCCGCTCTCGCCGGCGAAGACTTTTCTGCCGTTGAGAAAGATGCTCACGTCGTCGCTGTAGCCGAAGGAGAGCTTCACGTTCTGTTTGTCGTCCGAGCGCACGATGGTTCGGGCGAAGACGAGGTCGCCGTTCGGGTCCTCGCGCCTGACGTACCTGGAAAGGTTGACCAGACCGGTGGGCTCGATCCGCACGTCCTGCCACTGCGCGTAGAAGATAGTGAAGAAGTACGGATAGACCTCGGTATCGATCTGGTCGGCTTTGAAGCCGCGAGAGATCTGCCAATCGGCGATGGTTCCCGGCGGCGTCTCGGCGACCGGCGGATCGTCAAAACGCAGCGCGTCGTCCTTTCGGTAGCTGAAGTTGGAGAACACCGCCGACAGACTGCGTGGGCCGAGGACACCGATCGTGCCCTTGCTGAGACCATGCTTCAGGTCGCAGATGGTCAGGGTGGGGTGTTCGCCGTCGCCGACGAACACGCGGGCCTGGGTGCCGTGGATCTCCATCTTGAGATGGATCCACTGATTCGCCGGCAGGATCGCGCCGGCCGTCGCGCCTTCCCCGTGGTAAAGCTGCCAGCAGGCGACGCCGTTAAACACGGGCGCATATTGCAGGGCATCCGGATAGAGCCTGGCGCGGTGTGGGCGGACGTAGAATCGTTCGTATTCCTCATTGGATTGCATGCGGAAATTGATGCCGGGATAGGAGCGGCTGCCGTCGACGGCCACGTCGACCTCGATCACGCCGCTTTCGAACTCGACGTCCTTGAGGTAGGCCGCGCCGCACAAGCCCTTGCGCCCGAGATGGTCAACGAGCACCGCGTCTTTCATCTCCCACCGATCGGAGTCGAAAGCGACGGGTTCGGCCCGTGCCGGCGCGAGACTCATGAGACATATGACGCAGGCGACCCAAGAGAAACTTGCATGCATTCGAGAAAAACACACGGTGCTCATCGGAACATGCCCCTTGAAGTCAAGCCAGCCGCACCCCGGTGCGCCGAGATCTTCGACGGCGGATCCCGCGGATATCAGATGTCGGTCCGCGATAGCGGACGCCGCGGGTCAGCCACGGGCGCACCTGCGGGTCTGCCCATGCCGCCCAGGAAACAGAACGACCCCGTCAAGGATGCAGCTTAGCGGATACACGGCCGAATGGTGTGCATGGAGTTGTCGGTCTGAATGTCGGTTTTTGTGTATGAGAGGTCGTACCCAATAAGGCCCACGCGAGGCGGCTCATCCGACAAGCGGTCGAAAGGGCCTGCCTCCGCGTGCACGCTCGCGTCTCCGCAGAGAATCCTTCTATGACAGGTCACGAGTGGCGAACCGTGTCCGAACGACTGGTGCAGCGTTATAGCGCCTTCGCGGTGCGGTGGCACAAATACCGTCCGAGGGAGCGGATGGCCTGGTCGCTCGAGCGGAAGACGGGGACACCGGCTTCACGGATGCCGCCGGCCAGGGCATCGTATTGCGGGCCGGAGTCGATCACGCACACCACCGGCTTGTCCGTCTCGCCAAAGACCTTGGGCAGGCGGTCCACAAGCGAGCCGCCTTTTGCGATCTCGTCCGGCGTGGTGAGCATCATAGGCGAGAGCGGCACGCAGGAGACCACCACCGCGTCGATTTCCTCGATCGAGAGCAAGGCGCGGACCAGATCCTCGTAGGCCGCGTCACTCGCCATCGGCGTGATGTCCAGCGGATTGCGCGGATTGACCAGGGCATCGAGGCGATGCCTGGCCAGCACCTTAAGGACGTGATCACGGGCAGACTCGTTCAGCGGCGGCATTTCGAGCTCATAGCGGGCACCGATGATCGAATCGGCCATGCCGACCGTCTCATAGCCGGCGTTGGACATGGCGGCGATGCGACGGCCGCCGACGCGCTTGCCGTGCAAATGCGTGGCGATCTCCAGAAGTTGCTCGAATTCCTTGAAGGTGTCGGCCACCAGGGCGCCGGCCTGGGTGACAACGGCGTGGCACACATCGTAGTCGCCGGCCAGGGAGGCGGTGTGGCCCGCCGTTGCGGATCGCCCGGCGGGTGTGCGGCCGGCCTTGTAAAACACCACCGTCTTGCCGGTGGCGGTGACCTCCTTAACGGCCTTGACGAAGTCGATCCCGTCCAGATCGTTGAAGCCCTCCACGTACACGCCAATGCAGTCCAGTTCGTCGCGGCGCCCGACGGCGAGCAGCAGATCGGCCATCGTCAGATCGACCTGGTTGCCGACCGACATGGCCAGCTTCGGATCGAGGGCCTCCAGATTGCTCATCCGCGTGATGATGAACGCACCGCTCTGCGAGATGATGGCCACCCGACGCGGCGGAACGCCATGACGCGGATCGAGCTTCTTGTCCGGGATAAAGAACGTGTCGTAGCTGCCCATGCGCGAGCGGACGCCCATGCTGTTGCCGCCGAGGAAGACCGGACCGCCGCCGGGCGTGGTGTGGGCGCCGGCGATGATCTTCTTCAGGTTGACCTGCACGTCCTCGGTTCCCTCCTTTTCGCCGAGTCCGCCGGGAATGACGATGGCGGAGTTGGCGTAATCCCCTTCGACGACCTGCTGAATGATCCGGGGGATTTCCTTGGCCGGCGTGGCCAGGACGAGCAGGTCGATCTTCTCCGGCACGTCCGCCAGACTCGGCGTGCAGGGAATGCCGTCGATGGGCTCGGGGTGATCCTTGATGATGTAGATCTTGTCGGCCGGATAGTCGCACTTCTGGACGTTGTTGAGGATGATGCGGCCGAAGTTGGCGGCTTTCGCCGACACGCCCATGACGGCGATCGAGCGCGGCTCGAGCATGGCGTGCACTTTTTCGATCGGGCGCGGCACGGGCTTCGGCGTAAGCTTGCCCAAACGCGCCCGGCCGTCGAGCGGCACCATCCGCCCGTCGGCAAAAGCGAACGGGTTGACCTCCAGCTCGGTGATGCCCGGCTTTCCGTCGCCGGAGTCCATGCAATGCCGGCGGGCGATCTTGATGAACGTGTCGAAGCAGCGGAGCAACTCGTCATCGGAGACGATTCGCCTGTGCCCGCGTGCCTTGCCGGCCATGACGTCGTACGCGGTCGTCGTCTTGAAGATGTCGAGGAAGTCTTGCACGCTGGTGGTGACGGCAAGCGCGCGAGCAACGGCGCGCCCCTCCTTCATGGCGAGGGCAAGGTACTCGGTATCCATGCCACCTAAACCGGCGGCGATGACCGCGCCGAACTCACGCGAAGCGCGGATACCGACAAACAGCTCGCCGCCAAAGCCGCGGTGGCCGGTCTCCACGCACTGCACGACGAGGACACCTTCGATCTCGGCGCCGTCCCGGCCCAGCGTTTCGATCATGCGGGTGATCTCGCGATGGACGGCGCCCACCTTTTTATCGACGAACGCGACGCCCCCGGCGTCCGACTTGTGCACGACGTCCGGCGAGACGACCTTCAGCACGACGCGGTCACCAGGGAATCCGGCGAGATCATCCTTCGTGAGTTTTTCACCCTTGGAGAGGAACCGGTAGTGCGGCGGGGTGAGGCCGCCGGCAACCTTCAGCAGATCATAGACTTCATGCTCGTAAAGGCGATCGCGTCCTCGGGCGATGACTTCCTCGATGATCTGTGCCATAGCCGGTTCCTGAGGAGTTGAACATGACTCGGACGACGTCCCGGTAAGCGCAGATAGCTGAACGGATTTCATGACTGCGATTTCGTACGCGGAGCGGGTTCCCGGTCATGAAACGCCGTCTAGCAGCACGCCCCTTCCAGCTCTTCGGGTTTGAGACCTTCGAGCCATTCACGTGCCTCGTGGCCGGTCTTTCCACCCTTGATCGCCTGTTCGTAGGCGGTAGCCGCCCGCCGGCCGAAACGGAACGCCGTCTTGTTCACGTTGACGATCTTCTCACCTTTGCGCTCGAACATCTGGGTAATGGCGGCTTCCAGCTCCTCAGGGTCGAAACCGAGGAACGGCGAGGCCGCCCCCAACATGACGATGTTGCTCGCCCGGGCGGAGCCGGCGGCCTTGGCCAACGCGTCGGCGTTGATGAGCACATGCCGCGTAACGGTGGCGATGCGGTCCATCGTCTCCTCGACGGGCGGGTAGTTGGGGATGTTGATGAAAGGCGTGCTGCTGGAAACAATCACGCCGTCCTTGCTGAGGTATTGTACGTAACGCAGCACCTCGAGCGGCTCGACCGAGAGGATCATGTCGGCCCTTCCCAGCGGGATGATGTCGCTGTGGATCTTCCGGTCGGAGAAGCGCAAGTGCGATTGGACCGCGCCGCCGCGCTGGGCCATACCGTGCACCTCCGCCTGCTTGACGACCCAGCCACGGTTGACCACCGCAACCGAGATGGCCTGGGCGATCGAGAGAATGCCCTGACCTCCGACTCCGGCAAGAATGAGATTGTAATCCATGAAAACCAACTCCTCGGGAGAAGGACGTTTCTCTTGCGTCGATCCTTTGTCGGGCGCCCGGCCATCACGCCCCGGACACGCCATTGGTTTCCCCCATCCCGATGTATCGGGATGGGCTACCCCGCCGCGTTGGGTGGCATGGGCAGGCGTAGGCCACCTGAGGCGATGAGGCGGGCAAAGGCAACAGCACGTCCAGGGCCGTGCGGGACAGGAATCGAGCCTGCCCGTGCACCCGTCAATGCGCTCAGGACACGGGCAGAGGCCGCTTGAGCGTTCAGTTCGTGCCGGTTGACCTGCCGGCACGGCCCCTGCCCATGCCACCCGCTAAGCAGATGCGAAGGTCTACTTATGCCGCCCGATAAGGTAAACAACGGTGGTCGTCAGACCTTGACAGTCTCCTTCTCCTTTTCCGCACTCTTCTTCTTTTCCGCCGCCATTTTGCGCATCGCCTGGATGCAGGCACGATCGGCAATGACCACCGAAAGGCCCTTGTAGTTGATCTCGCGGCGGACCAGCGCGACGTTCTTCTCGTGGTTCTTTTCCATGGGCACAATGGTGACGATGTGTTCCGGATCGACACCGAGCCCCTTCACCACGCTCACCAGCGACTCGCCCGTGGCAAAGACCTCCTGCCCGCCGGTCATTCCGACCGTGGCGTTGTCCAGGATAAAGACGGTCATGTTGGCGTTTTCATGAGCGGCGCCAATCAAGCCGGTCATCCCCGAGTGGATGAACGTCGAATCTCCAATGCTGCAGACCACCGGATGCCTGCCGGCCTTGGCCGCCCCCAGGGCCATACTGATCGACGCGCCCATATCCACACACGTGTCGATGGCGTTGTACGGCGGAAGAGCGGACAGTGTGTAGCAGCCGATGTCGCTGAACATGTAGGGCCGCTCATCCCCGGCAGCGGCCGCAAGGATCGCACCGTAGCTGTCACTGTGCGGGCATCCCTGGCAGAGCTGCGGCGGACGGCCCGGGATCTTGCCGGCCGCATCATGAGCCTGGATCGTCTTCATGCCCAGCGCCCGGCGAACCAGGTCGGCGCTGAGCTCACCGTCTTCCGGCAGCGCGCCGCTGAGCTTGCCCGAGATCGTCTTGCCCGGCACGCCCAGCAGGCCGGTGAGCTGCCCTTCGATGAAGGGGTACCCCTCCTCGATGACGATGATCTCGTCGCAATGCTCGACCAGCTTGCGCACCAGGTTTCGCGGCGTCGGGTAAACGCGGATGGTCAGGAGCGAGAAGTCCGAGTTCTCGCCGATGACTTCTTCGACGTAGTTCGCGGCAATGCCGGAGGTGATGATGCCTTTCTTGCCTTTGAGATTCAGCTCGTTGTAGGGGGACGCCTCGGCGTAGGCCGCAAGGTCTTTCTGGACGTCGAGCAGCCGGCGATAGCGTCGCCGAGCATTGACCGGCAGAAGGGTCCAATCGGCGGTTTGCGTCACGCGACCCACGTCGGTCGGCTCGAGCGGCGTGCGGGTTTCAACGTTCGCGCGGCTGTGAGCGAGACGCGTCACGACGCGAAGCATCACCGGCAGTCCCGTCTTCTCGGAAACCTCGAAGGCCTCGCGCGTCATGTCGTAAGCCTGCTGCTGGTTCGACGGCTCAAAGACCAATACTTTGGCGAATTGGCCGTAGTAACGCGAGTCCTGCTCGTTCTGCGAGGAGTGCATGCTGGGGTCGTCGGCGACGGCCACCACCAGACCGCCCTTGGCGCCCGTGAGGGCAGAGTTCATGAAGGGGTCGGCGGCCACGTTGAGCCCCACGTGCTTCATGGAGACCAGGGCCCGCTTGCCCGCGAAGGACATGCCCAGGGCCTCTTCATAGGCGACCTTCTCGTTAGCCGACCAGCGGGCGGACACCTTGCCCGCCTTCTGCGTCTTTTTGGCCACGAATTCGAGGATTTCCGTCGCGGGTGTTCCAGGATACGAAAACGACCCACTGATGCCGGCGTGAATGGCGCCCAGCCCGATCGCCTCGTCACCTAACAGCAATTCCATCATGATCTTGCGCCCTTCTACCAGCCGTGGAGATCCTCAGGGAGCGTACGCTCGCCGGCCTGGGGAAACAACGGCTACCTGTGCCGTGTGGCAACTTGTAACAACTAGCAAGGGTCATGCCAGCACCTGGGCAGCCTGGATTCAGGCCAACCGACGCTATGCCGGCCCTTTGGAACCGGGCGTGGCCTGTGCGCCTCACGCTCGAACGGATTTGAAACTGGAGAAGTTTGGCACCCAAATGCTTGTGTCCCCGGCACACCGAAGGGGTAACATGACTGAGGTCGGTGCAGTCTCGGAAACGGCCGGGCGAAGGCAAGCGCTCGGCCCACTGGATTCGCGAATGAGGTGTTCCCCTCGGAGACCGCCGAGCATCTTATGGAGCTATCGGGATGATTCGAACGGTTGGCCTCGTGTCGGCTCTTATTCTTCTCGGCGCTTGCACTGCGGAGTTACCAGGCGTAGGTGACCCCACACCCGGCGGCGACAGCGGGGCGAATGCCAATGAGTCATGTCAGACGTCCTACTACGACGCGCACTGGCAGGTCGGTTTTGATCCCCCGGCGGACTTCGCCGAGGCCGACTGCGGTGATTCGCCGACGTGTTTCACGAAGTGGGCGAACACGGACGGAACGGTGCGAATCGAGCTCCACGGCACAGACCCTCATCCGGACGGCTTTGAGGAGGCCGTCAACGAATGGGTCGAGGATATCTTACCCGCCGCGACGGGTATGGAACTGCTCTCGATGGAGGAAGTCTCGCTCGGACAAGACAAGCGTGGCTATCAGATGGAATGGTTTCTCGACAGCGGCATCGATCCGTTGCTGAACCTTCACGTTTTGGAGGCTTGGGTACCCAGCCTGGCCGGGCAGGTGCGGTTCGCCGGGGTATACCTTGAAGCCACCGCTGAAGTGCGCGACGAGATCCTTCAGAGCCGGGCCTCCATGTGCGTGGACTGAATCGCCCGGATCCTTTGAAGGGCGGAAAGCTCGGCGTCCCTTGAAACGTAGTGGGGCCGGCGTCTCTGCCGGCCCCAATCATTCTTCAATTCGTCTTTCGTTATGCCTGCCGGCACTCGCGCAAGCTAGAAGACTCCGGCACCAAAGGCGTTCATGTCGTCGGCCGGCGCCTTGGTCTTCTCGGTGGATTCCTCATCCTCATCGATAGACGTGCCCTCGGCCTCGGGTGTGATCTCCGCAGTCGGCTTGTCCGCGTGCGCGATCACTTCGCTCGCGTCCGCGCTCTCACCCAAGGGCTCGGTAGCATCCACGTCGCCTTCGTCGGATTGCTGATATTCCATCCCATCAGTCGGCGAAGGAGTGTCAGAATATGACACTTTCTCGACCACGCCGATCCCGAACGGCGACCTTTTCACCGGCTCCGCTGCCGGTTCCACTTCCTGCTCTTGGACCGGTTCTTCGGCGACGGTTACCCTCTCTGCCGGCTTTCGCGGGCGTGCGGGTCGATCCGCTCCATCCTCCCGCTGCCGCCGACCGCCGCGGCGGGGCCGATCATCGGATCGACCACGAGACGATCGCGCCCTTTCGCCGGAACCGCTCTTTGCCCGTTCCGGGCCCCTGCGCCGGGAGCGCCCGCGCTGTTGCCCTCGCGGCCCGCGTTCGGCCTCCTCCTTATCGTGATGCTCGGCGTCCAGGCCGGCGATCAGCGAATCGTATTCGCTCATCGGCTCCTCGCGGCGGCGATAAGAAGCCGGCCGCTCCGTCTCCTCCGGTGCGAGATCTACCTCGGCCTGATAGGCCTCCAGGACTCTCTCCTGAATGGTCTCACGAAACGAAGCGTCAATGGGATGGGCCACATCGCGATGGAATTTCGGATTTCCGTCCGCATCCTTCGGAACGGGCGGCATCGAGAGCTTCGCCCCGCATTCGTTGCAGTACCTTGCTCGCAAGTGATTCTTCTGACCGCATTTCCTGCAGGATGCCATCAGCCGTCGTGACGGCATCGCTACGAACAACCCGTTGGTTCCCTCGACAATCTTCAGATCCCGAACAACAAAAACTTCATTCAGTGTGATGCTGCAAAAAGCTTTGAGGCGAGCGCTGGGATCGTCCAGCAGTCGCACCCGTACGTCTGAAATCTCCATGTACACACTCCTCACCCGCGGGGGACGGCGCTCTTATCGGCGCGCGCACGACAACGGCTCCAGCTCCGATGTTGCCTTCGTTTACGCTCTTTGCCGCATGCCGTGCAGACGCTTCATCGTCAAACAGCACATACATGGCCGACCCTGCACCGCTCACGCGCACTTCGCCGACCCCCAATCTCACCAACTCGTCGTAAACTCGCTTGACCTCCGGCGCGACGCGAAAGACCGCCGGCTGCAGATGGTTGGACAGAAGCGGTGACAAATCCTTGGCACTTGTCGCTTCGATGGCCGCCTCGTCCATACCCGTCGCCATGTTCCGGCCGTCCTCACGCCGCCATGCACGATACACCTTCGATGTGGAAACGATCTGTCCGCCGAAAACCAGAAGCACCCAACCGGACCAGCGCAACGGAACCGCCTCGACCCGCTCACCGCGGCCCGCCATGACCACACTGGGCAAATGAAAAAAGAGGGGGACATCGGAGCCGAGCTCCGCGCCGAGCTCGGTCAGGTCCTCGTCGCACAAGCCCGTGCCCCAGACCAGGTTACATAAACTCAGCGTGGTGGCTGCGTCACTGCTGCCGCCCCCCAGCCCCGCACCGACCGGAATCGCCTTCTCCAGTTCGATCTCGAGTCCCGATCGGACGCCACACCGCGAAGCAAGGAGCGAGACTGCCTGATAAGCCAGGTTCGAGTCGTTTGCCAGGGCCGTGTGATTGCAGCTCAGCTTTATCGAAGCGGTCTCCGCTGCCCGGCATTGGATCCGGTCACACAGATCAACACCGACAACCAGCGAACGCAGCTCATGGTAGCCGTCACTTCGCGCACCGAGAACATCGAGGGTCAGGTTCAGCTTTGCGGGAGCGAAGGCACGAAAGGCAGGCTTCCCCTCGCGAGAATGGGTGGGACTAGAAGTCATCAAAGGTCCGGCAGGGGAGTCGAACGGCACCCGGTCAACGCAACTGGCTGCTTCCGCTGAGAATCCGAAGGGCGCTTTCTCGGGGCGCGAACCCGGCTTCGTCCCGGGCCGCAGCCAATAGCTTCCGGCGGTCTTCAGCTCGTTTCCTTTCCATTATGATCATAAATCGGGCCTCAGGGGTGTCAACCAGAACGAGGCGCATAAGTCGATCGAGTCACCCCCCCAGACCTGAGGTAGCGACAAAACACACCTGATTCACGCTTCCTTTCTCGTCGAAACGCTTGACGGCTTTCGGCGTATGCTCACTCGGTGTGCCCGAACCGCGGAGCCGCCGTTCTGTGAAAGACGCCCCCTCCTCGCCGGCCAGCATCCGCCTTCTTGAATCCCGGCCCCCATGTTACGCCCGGACCACATGCGGGTAGCCTCAGATCGACACATCGTTACGACCGGCACGAGCGCTCTGTGGGACGATCGATCCTAACCACAGCTCTTCCAAGGGCTTGCATCTCATCACCTGGGAGGCGGCCTCATGGTGTCCCCTTTGCCGCTCTTGTGGCGGGGCAAGGTGCTTCTTCGGCGCCGGCCTTAAGGGGGAAAGGAGCAGACAGATGTATCCCATCTCACCTGTGGGCGTGGGCTACTCCAACGGGGTGGCCGGAACACGACCCTCGTCCAACGCGTCTCGGCTATCCGGTGCGAGTTCGAGCGACAGGCCTGCGCCTGCGGCGCCAGCCGGCGCGGGAAGCCTGAACGCATTATCAGAACTACAGACAGCGCTATCCGACATGATGAGGAGCCTGGGGCTTGAAGACGACAAGCTTCTCAAAATGATGCTGGGCCTCATCATCCTGATGGCGCTCCTGAAGGGCCCGGATCAAGAGCAGGAAAACGCCGGTCAACCGCTCTTTGACTTGGGCCGCCAGCAGGGCAATTGGCTGCTCATCGGTATGAGCAGCTCCTACACGTCGGTCCAGATTGAGCAGACGACCACGATATCCATCAGCATGGAGACCATGGAGGCGACTGCCTACGCCCAGGAGGCCGAGGACTCCCTCGGCGGGCGATACGATTCAACGGCCTGACTCAGCCGGGCCGACGGCCGGCATCTGATGTACTCCGGCCGCTGCAGACCTAAGTCCCGGTGCGCATTGATGTTACTGATTTCAGGTACCAGCCGCAGAGCGCACCGGGACTGCTTTCTTTCCCGCCGATTACGAAGCTGAGCAAGACCCCGTTTTGCAGGCCATCGTGCGAAGCGCACAAGACGGCGGGCCGCTCGGAACCATTCCCTCTCACGCCGCGCTATCACTCACCCTCCAGCGGCCTCTCACTGACGATCGGGCCAGACGATTCAATGCCGCCCTCGCCGGAGGGCAATGCAGGTTGCGAAGGGCCGTCGCTTCCGCAACGATAAAATCGAACCACGGTCATCCTGCCGAGCGATCGACACGACAAACACGAGGCCCGAAAGGAAGGACGATCAGATGACTATTTCGACGGTTGGGCTTATCGGTACCGGCATCATGGGAGAGCCCATGGCTCGCAACATGATGAAGGCCGGATACTCGCTCTGCGTATTTACCCGTACCAAGGCTAGAGCTGAAGGTTTGCTCGCGGAAGGCGCCGTCTGGAAACCATCACCCGCCGAAGTCGCACGGGCGGCCGAAGCGATCATCACGATCGTGACAGACTCTCCCGACGTTGAAGCTGTTTACCTCGGCGAAGACGGCGTGTGTGCGGGACTGCAGAAAGCCACTTTGTGCATCGACATGTCCACCGTGGCGCCTGAGGTCGCCCGAAAGGTCGCCGCCCGCATTGCCGAGTTGGGTGGATCGTTCCTCGACGCTCCCGTATCAGGCGGGGGCACAGGCGCAAAGGCAGGCACGCTGTCGATCATGGTCGGGGGCGACGAGAAGGATGTCGCTCGGGCCAAGCCGCTTTTTGATGCCATGGGCCAATCCATCGTGCATTGCGGGCCGACGGGCACCGGTCAGCTCACGAAACTATGCAACCAGATCCTCTGCGGACTGAACCTGCTCGGCGTATGTGAGGCCATGGTCTTCGGCAGGCGTGCCGGGCTTGATCTCGAAACCATGCTGCAGGCCGTCTCCAAGGGCGCCGCCGGGTCGTGGGCGTTGGACAACCTCGGCACGCGGATGATCAGACGCGACTTCGCCCCCATGTTCATGATCGATCTTCAAAACAAAGACCTGCGAATTACGCTGGAAACCGCCCGCGCTTCGAACATCCCGCTGCCGGGCACGGCCCTGGTTTCGCAACTGCTGGCAGCGAACCAGGCCGCCGACGAAGGCCGCGAAGGAACTCAGGCGCTGGTGAAAACACTCGAACGCCTCGCGAACATGTAGTGACATCGCGTCGCACTTCCGAGAGGAACCTGGAAGCCGCGCCCTGTGTCCGGACGGCGTTTCGCGACGCCGGCGCGTTCAGCTCCATCGCTGACGGTACACGTTCACCCGCAAAGCCGCTGGGATTCGGACTGCCGAGACCAAGGTATGGACCATCAAGTGGTTTCAGCAGAAGCCGTATGGGAAAGGCCTCCTCCCGGGGTACGTCGGGAGGATTGACCGCCTGGAAAGGCGATCCAACCGCGACGGATGCTGTGAGTTTTGTGTGCAGGATTCGGTGGAGACGATTCCGAATGGGTCTTCCGCATTCTCGATCGGGGCCACCTCTTCCTTCGAATCCAGCCGCGCAAAACACAACCGGCTTGGCCGACCCACACTGCATCGGCCTCGCCGGCTGCTTTCGTCCCCTCCTCCTCGTTAACTGTGGGCGAGAATCGCTCCCTCCCAGAACGCTAAGATGCGCTGTCAAGCGCGTCTCGCTCCGCTACGCGCAGAATGACACCTCGTGGCAGAATCGGCAGTGCCCCAACATGTCACCACCTTGATGTCTGCCGCCACGAATTGGATGCCACCTTGTTTCACCGATCGAGAGTCCGCGCTTGCCTGGAAAGGCCGTCTCGATTGCCTCATTGCGTGCGGAGCGTACTATACCCAGCGTCAAGTCAAGGTGTCAAACCCGAATTCACCCAAATTATCAGTTAATGTCAGGAGTTCTTGAGGTGACCGCCAAAGAGCGCAAGCCAGGGAAGAAAGCGAACGTTATCGGGCGGATCACTCGCGCTCGGCTCGGACTGATAGGAGTCGAACGGCGGCGCGGTAAACGCTTTGCGATATCTGGAATACTCACAGCCGTCAGGCGGTTGCCCGCTGCGCGGTGGCGACGCGGGGCGTTGCCGCTGCTCTTGCCCACTTTCTCATCGCAACCTGCTCATCCTTGCCAACGGAGGAAAGCCGGCATTTCAGGAATATCTTGTACATATTATCAAGCATGGAGGCGAGTTTGCGAACGCTGGCGAGGCGATGCTCGATTCCGCCGTCATGTCCGTCCTGGTCTCCCGCGGAAAAAACTAAAGTGTTAACTGCTAATTTCGGCCCGTCCAGGACCAGTCGATAATCGTCGACACCCGCTCCGATGAGCAAGCCCATCTTGGTCGGCTGCTTTCCTAATCTCAATGCCGCCCGGGCTTCCGGGGCGATGCCCGGAGCGTCAGTCATGATCGTATCCGTTCCCGTCACTTGCCACGGGCACTCGAGCCGCATGACTTTGTTTATGGCGATGGTGGCATTCCTGCCGCGACCGAGGTCGAGCACGCCTTCCTCGGCATGACAGCGGAACCACAGCCACAAGAGGAACTCTCGTCCGAGGAAGGTTCGATCCATCTCAGGCCACGCGCCGTCGCCCCTGCCATCTGTCCCCGGGGGAGGATCCACGAGGTAAAGCGGACGGACATCCTCCAACGCCTGTGTGACACGGAGCCGCTGCGCCGTTCGGACGGCAACCTCCTCGGGAGTCGCAGGCACGAGCGCGACATCAAAGGTATCGGAGAACAGTGACATCATTTTGTCACTCGCAGTGGCACCCAGGTTGCCGAAGTAGGCCACTCCGTCCTCAAGGTCGATCGCCAGCGGATAGGCGGACACTCTGCGGAAGGCACCCGCGCGCGCCTCGCGTTCGGCCTTGGCCATGGCCGCTTCTCGGGCCATGCGCTTCTCCGCCCGAGTGATATAGGGCTGTCCGGACGCCTCCAGCGCAGCCTCCTCTTCCATTCTCTGATAGCTCCGCACAATGGCAGAAGGGGCGGCCGTGCGGTCCATGCGGAAGCCGAGATAAATAAAGCGACCGACGGCTACGTGCTGCGGCGTGGAGAATTCGACGTTGAAAAGGTGCGTGGGCCCGATCCAGCCGGTTTCAATCCCATCGGACGTTGCCTCGCGCTGTTTGCCGAACGCGTGCCCTGCGATGGACGAGAGCCACTCCTTTGTAAGAGAGGAGGGATGTTCACCGCACAAGTAATACCGCCTGAACGTGACGGAGCCGCTCGCAAAGCCCATTTCCATCTCCGTAATGCCGTTTGAGCCGTGCCATCAACGTGGCAGCAGCACTCCTCGGGCGAACCGTACACATCGTAATGCCCGTACAGGTAAGGTCAGTCAATGACGCGGTCAATCTCGGCTACTCTGCTCACCCTGTGAGCATCGTGTGAATTGACGCGTAATGTGGCCCACCGCGTGAAGATACATTCCACCGGCAGGGCGCTCGATGTTTCCAGGTTGGGAGTCTCCAAATCACGGGCATGCGTCGTAGAGCAGGTGTCGCGCTTGTCCGCCGTTGGAAGCTTCGAGGAGGAACGAAAAAATGCCCGGTCAGGCGCGGTCTGTAAACGGGAAGCAAGGCAGTCGAGTCCGTCACCCCACGCGCGATATGGATATAAGTAAAAACACGGTGCGCGGTGCGGCGCCACTAATCCGAGCCCGAGCGCCGGCGCTGAGGCCAACCACCGGTCGCTTGTGCCCCCCGGCTCGGAAAAGCGGCGCGCAGTCGCGCACGGTCGCTTAGGCCCGGAATTCCCAAACCGACGGCGGTCAAGCCCACGCACAGCCCCCTGAAGTAAGAGGAACCATTCTCGCACCCAACTGCCAACAGCAAAGCCGTGCCCGGATGCGAGGGCACCGCACTTGTTCACGATAGGGATAGCCGAATTGGCCCCTTTCGGCGCAGAAATGCGTTTGCTCTAAGGGTATAATGGGGCTCGTTGGCCCGTCGCTGCCCCAAATCTGCGCTGAGCACTCGCAGGGTGTCTATCGCTTCTCGGCGATTGTTCCAGGCAGGGCGTTGCTGGTTGGAGGCAACTTGTCATGACGCAAAGCCGCGACGTAGGAACTACAGCAATCAAGAACCGCCGTTCCAACGGCTCTGTTCGGACGTTCGGCTCTCTGCTGGGCGGTTGTATGGTTCTCCAGGCCATGGCCGGAGTCCCGGCGCACGCCGAAACGTCGGACCATAGTCTGAACACCTTCGTAGCGATCGACGTCTCGGCCATCTCCGCACAGGAACTTTTGGACATGGGTGCCGACATTTGGGGTGTCCGGGACGACATCTGGCACCTTCGTGTATCCCGGGCCATGTTGGATGAGCTTTCCGACCGTGGCGTGCCTTTTCAGATCATCCACGAAGACTTGCAGCGCGCATACGAGGCGTATCGCCAGCGGTGGCCGCTTCGCCGGCACGGAATGCCACACACCCGCAGCGAATCTTTCGCCGATTACCATGACCTCGAGAGCACCGAAGACATTTTGCGCCGCATCGCACAAACCCATTCCGACATCGCGGTGTTGGAGATCATCGGCTATTCCATCGAGAACCGGCGCATCTACGCCCTGCGGATCAGCGACGACGCCTCCATTGTCGACGATGAGGAGCCCGCGGTGCTGATCATCGGGTGTCATCATGCACGCGAGTGGATCAGCGTCGAGGTCCCACTGTTTCTGGCGGATTATCTCACCGACAACTACCGCAAGGACGGGACCGTCACACGGCTCATCAACTACACCGAGATCTGGATCATCCCCGTGCTGAACCCGGACGGGTTCCACTACTCATGGACGACGGAGCGCTGGTGGCGCAAGAACCGCCGCGACAATGGCGACGGGACTTTTGGTGTGGATCCCAACCGCAACTACCCCTCGATCGATTTCGGCGGATCCGGCACGAGCATGGACACGTCCAGTGAGGTGTATCCCGGAACCGAAGCCTTTTCCGAACCGGAAACACAGGCCATCCGGGAACTGATCGAAGGGGAGGACGGGCGCGACTTCATCGCCGCCATCAGCTACCACAACTACAGCCAACTGGTGATGTACCCGTTCGGCTACACCAGTGAACCGACCGAAGATGCGGACACGTTCGAGTCTCTGGGCATGGAGATGACCCGGCTCATCAACATATCGCATGAGAACCCGGCTCACGATTATCGCTACGGCCAGACGTCCCGCGTCCTGTATCGAGCCAGCGGCGATTTGACGGACTGGGCCTATACCGACCACGGCGTCCTGGGGTTCACGATCGAGGTGAGGCCGGCAGGTCCTCCGTATTTCGAGCTGCCTCCCAACGAGATCCGCCCGACCTGCGAAGAGAATCTTCCTGCCTTTCTGCACCTGGCCGAGGAAACGACCATCCCTGGACTGAAAGCGTCCGACCCCGATCTCGACGGCTTCGCGGGCGTGGATGATTATTGTCCGAACAGCCCCAGCACCGACGTTGACGCCATGGGATGCGACGACAGCGAGGAGGATGTCGATAAGGACGGCATCCCCAACGAAGAAGACGCCTGCGGTGACAGTCTCCCGGGACAGCTTGTGGACAACGATGGTTGTCGGGTGGAAGCACTCTTTGCGCTGACGATCACCTCGAACATCGAGTCCGTCGAGGTAGAGGTCGAACCACAGGACATCGACGCGAAGGGCGACGGTCTGGCCGGGCCTGCCGGGCTGACTCGTGATTACCCCTCGGAGACCGACATCATGATCACCGCCGCCGAGGAGAGCGGCGGCGCCGTCTTCCGCTACTGGATAGCGGACGGAGAACACCTGCCCGCAGCCGAACGGACGATTTCCATGACGACGAGCCGCGACGTCAAGCTCG
>CP070718.1:2816279-2819018 GCA_020350565.1 Phycisphaerales bacterium | reverse complement strand
ACCTTGATGCTCTTGTTGAACACGATCGGGTCGTTGAGGTGCCACCGATAGGCACTCGTGTGACCGCCGACGATGCCCCACTGGTCAAAATAAGGTGTGCCGAAGTAGGGGGTGCTCGTCGTCTGGAGTCCCCAGGCCGACAGGAAGTAGTCTTCCGTGCCCGTGCCCCAGATGGACGCCTTCTCTTCGCCGTCGATGTAGATTTTCTCATCACCCTCGCCGAACCAGGAGGGGCTGCGCGTCCGCACAGCCAGCACCGTGCCGACGTAATGGCCCTTACCCTCCGTTTCGAGGAGCACATAGTCCCGCCCTTTCTCGGCCGGATACTCCTGCCGATATTGGGCATAGAAGTAAGGCGTGTCGTCGGCTAGGCGGTCCTTCTTGATCCAGTCGATGTTGTAATACAAAAGGCTGATGGGCTTCTCACTCTGGTTGATGACCTCGATGCGGATGGACTCGCGGAAGGGCATGTGCCAGAAACAGTTGTAGGAATCGGCATCCTCAACCACCACGGGCAGGCTGATCACCTCGCTGCGCTTGCCGAAGCAGTTGGCGAAAAAATCGCCGACCGGCGCCTCGACGCCCGGGCGATTATCACCGTCATAATAGATGTGCAGCAGCATTTCCTGATGGTTGGCCGAACCCTCCTTGGCCCATTCGTGGGGCTCGGGCGCGAGAAACGTCATCCAGATGTGGGTAACCACGCCGGGGCCTTTCTCCTCCATCAGAATCTTCGTCTCGCCCGGCGGCACGTTCTTGTTGTCCCAGTTGCTGTTGGGATCGAGTTCGCCGCGCGGGTCGTACTCGCCGTCGGCTCCGATGCGATGGGCGGAGGTTGCGCGCATGCTCCGGCCTTCGTGCGGCTTGGCCAGGTCCTCCATGACACCGGCCCCGGCAACGTTCACTACGACGCACAGCAACACCATCGTCGCGCTTGCCGGCCATGCGCCGCGCAGGCGCCGCCATTTGCGTTGGAATGCTGTCCACCGGTGAGAAGAAAGCCGATTGTTGCTCATGAGATCCGTCCTTTGAGTTGGGATACCTCGACCTATGTCACGTCAAGGCGGCAATTCTAGCGTGCGGAGGACCGGCCAAACAGCCGCAGCCAGAGCGTCTTGGCGTTGAGATGAAGGAACCAGGGGCGGCGATTGCGGATCTCCGATCGCTCCTGAGAGGATCCCTTCTCACAGGAGTTCCTTCCCGATCCCGCCCGCAACCACAGAGACCGCCAGCTGCCTCACGAGGCAACGAAGAGCGACGGCAGTGCCATTCGGGACAGGCGCCTGCTGGGCGGCGTTGTGAGATGTGTGATGAGGTCCGCGCTCAGAGCCGGTCCCCTTTTTCGCCGGGCTGTCAGGCGCCGAGCGGGCTGTTTTTCATTGTCGTGCGCGCTGATTTCAAGACCTTCGCCGTTGAAGCCGTGCTGTCCTACCCCCTAACCGTTGTCGCCGCCGTTGAACAAAACGACATCGTCGCGGCCATCAGCGATCGCCCTTCCAGCGAGTTTACGCTGGAAGGGGTCCGATCTCTGTTTAACCGGAGCGGCAAAGCGTATCAACATGACATCAGCCGAGGTGAAGACATGCTTTAGGTCACGATCGCGCGCAATACAGTAATACTACGATTGGGGCGTTGCGTAATCTGCCGTCGGCTCCCCGATCCCGAAGGAAGCTACGGCAAGTGAGACCCCAACGCACCAACCTCTCTCACGCGACCTCATTGGGGTTTCTCGCCGTGTGAGTTGTGCCCGTTGCCGGCCGCTCATCCAGCCCGGAGGGCGGGCGTCCGGGCTCTTGTTGTGTTTAACCAAGCTAATTACTAAAATATAGAGTAGTCACTATAGAGAATGGGAGGTGCGAGATGGTACGCAATGTGAGATGCGTGGTGGTGGTCTCTGTCCTTTTCACTCTCCCGGCTTCGCAGGCCCAACGCCCTATCCCTCATGATGTTCGTGTTGTGGCATCGCAGGGATGTGCGCCCGCGGGAGCGATTCAGGCCGCGAGCGTCATATTCAGTCCGATTAGGGATGCAGACGTCGTCTGGCAGCAAGTGCCCGCGGCCAGTTCCTGGGGCACAGCGGCGCAGGACTTCACCGAGCCGGAACAAGATCCCTATGACGTCTGGACGTTCAGCGATTTTACTACGGACCAGTACTGGTGCATCAGCGACGCGGTTTGTGCGGCATTTCATGACGTGTACACGGAAGGCAGTGAGCCGACCATCACGGTGATCGCCGAGATCTGGGATGAGCTGCCGTGGAAGGACGGCACGATCGTCTTATCTTCCGTCACTGGAAGTGACGACATCGAGACGGAGGGCTTGCTGAGGGCCGATTTCGGTGAGCAGGTTTTGGCGCCGGGCGACTACTACTTCACGATCTATCCGGTGCGACCATTTTATCCGCCGGGCGGGCAGGTCTTTCTGTATCACACGGACGATGGCAGCGGCGTGCCGGATTATCAATGGAATCCGGGTGGCGGATTCGGCTTTGGGGAGTATCGGATCATCCCGGATGCCTATGGCAATCCCGACGAGATCAACTTCGTGCTGTACGGCCGGCCCGGACAATGTGAGCCGTTCGAGGGTGCGTGTTGTTCTGAGGATCCGCCGGACTGTGAGCTCCTGACCGAGGTCGACTGCAACTTAGCGGGCGGGACGTACGCCGGTGATGAAACGCTATGCAACAAAGACTGCGACGAGAACGGGCGTGCCGATGCGTGCGATATTCTGTTCGGCTTC
>CP070718.1:2804261-2816179 GCA_020350565.1 Phycisphaerales bacterium | reverse complement strand
CTCCCGCCAGCGCGGACCGGCACCGAGATGAACCTCTGCAAGCCCGTAGAGCGTATCGCCGGGTTTCACCACGTAGGTCTGGGTGCTCTTGCCCGCCGGTTTCTCAGCAGGCGTATCGTCGCGATCGGTGGTCCGGCGTTCGGGGCCTTTTGCGACCATCTGCCGCGTACCCACCAGAGGGGCTGGAGAGGGGTGCGGCGGTATCTCGATCATTTGCCCGACGGCGAGACGGCGTGGGTCCTTGATTTGCGGATTGGCCTGAGCCAGGAAACCCGCGTGCTGCTCGCTGCCATAGTAAGTCAGAGCCAGACCGGCAAGCGTGTCACCGGGCTGGACCCGGTGCCGGTCGTTAAGGGCCTCCTTCAATCGGTCCGCCGTGGGAGGCTCGCGATCAGCCTTTGCTGAACGATGCGAGGCTTCCTTGGATGCCGTCAAGCGCTCTGGAACGCCCGATGAAGCGGACGGTCCCTTTGAGGATGTGTGGGAGGCGTCGGCAACGCGTTGGGGCCCCTCTGCCGTCCGGCTGATCGCCCCGCCATCGCCCTGCCGCTCAGCCGCTCCCGGCCGGCCGGGGCTGGCTTTGTCTCCCTCGGTTTCTTTCAAAGAAGAGGGCAGCCGCCGGGTTACAGAGGGCGAGGAAGTGGTCTCGTCCAATCGCTTCGACCCGGCGGGCTGGGGCCCGCGAGCCGGCTGTTTCACTATCGGGCCACCCCGCGTTCGTGGCTGCACACCCGTGGAGGGGCGAGCCCCCCGGGATGCGGGCCGGGCCTGACGTCGCCCATCGGCCAGCGTGGAGCTGCCCCCCACAGGCGAGCCCGGTTTCACTCGAGTGCCTTGAGAGTCAACGGGCTGGGCGCCCGTTTCACTTGACGGTGCTGAAGTACCCTGGGAGAGATCGATCGGTTCCTGGTCCTTGTCGCTGAGCAGGTAGTAGAATCCGCCGACGAGACAGATGACAAGGGAGAACAGCACACCCACCTTCACGTCCGTGCGCATGGTAAGCTCCTTCCAATGGAACGGTATGGCGCTGTCTATTCAGAGGGCGAGATGCGAAGCGTTCGAAGGTCAGGCGGATGATCCATCGAGCGCCGCGCGAAATCGCCGATTTTTCGCGGGCTGCAGTATTCCTCCGTATCCAATCTAAGACACTATTCCTCGGCGGTCAAGCAACGACACGCGCACCGAGGCATAAAAGAGCGAAAACGAGTACACCCTGAGTTCAGTCTGAAGAAAAGGCCCACGGCTTTGACGCCACGGGCCTTTTGTCGTGCAGAGCTGCCGAAAGCGGTCGATGGCATCAAGCGCCCGCACCGGCCGGCGCACCGAGAGCGCTGAGCCGCATGTTCTGGCGAATGGCAAACAACGCACAGATAGCGACGGCGACAATGCTGAGAATCAGAGCCAGCTTCGGGTAATCGGCGCCGACCGCCGCGAACACCAGCGCCACCAGGCCGGTGGCGGCGATAAGCGCCGTGATGGCGTTGAGTACCTTGGGCCGATACAGCAGTGGTGTCGCAATGCCGACCGAGCTGTACGTGCCAATGATCACGCCGATCAACAGAGCGTAGCTGAAGCCCTTGATGCCCGAGCCGCCCATGACGTACATCACGAAAACGACGAGGAACGTCGTGATCGACGTCAGCAACGTTCGCGACAGCGTCTGATTGATGCTGTTGTTGATGATGCCGGCCGGAAGCATCCCGGCCTTGCCCCTGTTTTCACGAATACGGTCGAATACGACGATCGTGTCATTGAGGCTGTAGCCGATCACGGTCAACAGCGCGGCGATCATGGGCAAATCGATCTTGAAGTCATCCAGGCCCAGCGCCGACCCCACGATGCTATCGTACAGGTAGTGGCTGACGGCAACGGCCCCCAACGTGATGCAGACGTCATGGACCAGGGCGACAATGGCCGCCAGGCCAAACTGCATGGTCCCGAACCGCAGCCAGACATAGGCAACGATGGCCATCAAGGCCAATACGATCGCAAACACCGTGTTACGCTGCGTCTGCCCGGCGATCTGCGGTGCGAACTGGACGACCTTGGTGAGGGACTTCTCGCTGCCCAAGGCCGCTTTCACCTGCTCCACCTGGGGCTCAGCGACGATTTCGGTCCACGTTCCCTGATCGTCCTGATACGGTACGCTCGGATCGGCGGCGACCACAGCGAACCGCATATAACCGCGCTGACCGTCGCCGCGCTCCTTCGGAGCGCCTAAGGCGAGCACGGAGAACTCCCGCCCTCCATAGTCGGCGAACTCCTCCCGCAGTCCGACCTCTCGCAGCCGGGCCTCGAATCCCTCCACGGCCAGGGGCTGCTCCGTCTCATCGAGAACGACCTCGATGGCGACGCCGCCTTTGAAACGGCGGATGTCATAGTCTGCCTCGGTGTCGAGGACCTCATAGAGATAGTTGTCCGCCTCTTCGATGGGGAAGTAATGGCCCCGCGTGATCAACTCATCGGTGGCCAATGTGTAGCTCCTGGCGCGTTGAACCTGGAGTCGCTCGCCCAGAACGGCGAGGATCGCGGCCTGCACCATGCCCCGGTCCGTGGCTACGGTGACGACGTCGAAGGACCTGTAAGGTTGGCTGCCGGATTCCTCGCTCAGGTTTTCAACAAGCTGCACGCGGGCTTTGCGGAGCAGATCGGCCGTTTTTCGCGCCTGCCCGGCGGCACTGCTCACATACCCGCGGAAATCTTCCAAGCTTATTTGCCCTCTCATGTCGAAAATGGCAGTCCGCCCATCCACGTTCGCCCCGCCGCGTTGCAGCACGTCTCTGAGCGTTTCACTCAGCAGGGAGATGAGATCCTCACCGGGAAGATCTGGAGACTCGATCGTGAACTGGGCGACGGTCTCACCTTGACCGACCTTCGCGGCCTGCAGATGATCTGCAGCGGCCAGAAGCCATTGAACCGCCGAGGGCCCCGCCTCGGAGGGGCGGTCAATATTCGTAATGATGTCGTTCACTTGCTTCTCATCCGGTTGCGTTCCGGGGTTCAGCTCCGTGCCAGGCAGCAGGTCGAGCTGTACACTCGTGCCGCCCAGGAACTCGATGTCGTAGAGGCCTTCCTTGTCGGTCGTGCCGGTGTAGAGAAAGAGACCGATGCCGCCGATGACCAGCACGATAGAGATGGGCCAGAACTTCGCCCGCATCGAGACCCAGTCGATCGTTGGCCGCCGGATCAGGCGACGCATCTTCAAATCCCGCAACATGCCCTTGGCGATGAAGGTGTTAAAGACCAGCCGGGTGACGAAAAGGGCCGTGAACATACTGGTCACGATGCCGATGCCGAGCACCGTGGCAAAACCCTTGACCTCCTCCGTGCTGACCAGCCCCAGAATCACGCAAGTGATCAGCGTCGTGAGGTTGGCATCGACGATGGTGGAGAGCGCCTTGTCGTAGCCTGCATTAAGGGCTTTCTTGAAAACGACGCCACGATCTCGTTCCTCTCGGAACCGCTCGAAGATCAGCACGTTGGCGTCGACGGCCATACCCACGGTAAGGATCAACGCCGCGATCCCCGGCAAGGTAAAGGTCGCCTGCATAAGGGCCATGACCGCCAGGACAAACAGCAGGTTGAGCGTCAGGGCGATGTCCGCCATGCCGCCGGCGGCAATGCCGTAATAAAACAGTACGAAGACCATCACCACCACGCCGCCGATGACGGCCGCTCGGAAACCCATCGTTCGGTTCGTCTCCCCCAGACTGGGGCCGATGGTCTTCTCCATCAGCGGCGTTTCCTTCAGCTTGGCGGGCAAGGCACCGGCTTGCAGCGTACGTACCAGATACCCGATTTCCTCCAGATCGAACTCGCCGGTGATGCGCCCGCTCGTGGCGATGCGACTGGCAATCCTGGCGTGGGACATCGCCAGATCGTCCAACATGATGCAGAGCTGGCGCCCTATGTTGTTCCCCGTCAGATCACTGAACAACGAACCGCCGCGGACATCCAACTCAAACAGCACGATGTTCCCGCCGGTATCGGGATCTGAGCTGGACCAGGCGTTTTTCAGTTGCCATTTGGTTCCGCCTTTCCGGCGGTCGACGAGCATCGAGTACTGAGGGTCGTTGTGGGCCAGCACGTAGTATTTGCCCGCGTAACGCTCGACGATTTGGGGATAGAGTTCCTTTTTCGTTTCGAACTCCGATATGTTCTTGAGGTCCATGAAGCCGACCACGTCCTGAACCTCAAACCAGCGGAAGCGGCGGCCCGCCTGAAACCGCGGACCGTACTTTTGCAGATCGCCCACGTACGTAGCGATCTCTTTCTCTTTGTCGCTCAAGTCCAGGCTGGTGAGGAGGTTGCCGGGCGAACCCTGGTCACGGTCGGCCAGTATGCGAAACTCCAGGACGCCCGCGCCGCGGAGCAATCGCTTCAGGTCTGAAGGGTCTTCCAAGTCACCTTTGTACTTCGCCCAGGCGTCGTATGCTTCGACGATCTGATCGATGACCCCGACTGCCGCTTCGCCGCCGTCACTCGGGCGAGGTTCGTTGTAGGCGGGATAGGCTTCCTTGAGCTTATCCAACTCTACCTTGCGGGCCTCCTCGTTTTCGATGGCGAGCACATCCTTGAGACGAGTGTCCGGCAGGCTGGTAGCCAGAACGCCCGTAAATGCCTCTTCGTAGGCGGTCGATTTCTGATCGACCAAGTCTCTCTGTGCGGGGGTGTCGTCCGCGCCGGAGTCCTCGGCGGCCTTCAACTCGTCCTGCGCGACCTTGAGCTCGTCCCGAGCGGTTTTCAGGGTGTTGAATAGCTCGGTCCGCACGGTCACGCCACGAACAAGCTTGGCCAACTCATGGTCACGCTGGTCTTCTCCCGCGCTTAGTGCGCTTTCGATCTCCGAACGCCAGATATTCATGGCCTTCAGATGCTTCATGGCGTCTTCGAAGGCTTGGCGCCGCTCCCGGGCCTCCGCCGGCGGCATGGGCATTCGAATCTCCAGACGGTTGTTGCCGATCGGGCGCCACTCGAGATTTCGTTGAGCGCCGGGGTCGACACGCTGTTTCAGGACGTCCATGACGGCCTCAGCCAAGCCCCTCTTCTCCTGGGCGCTTAAACCGCTGGTGTCGACCTCGTACGTCAGGCTGGTCCCGCCGACCAAGTCGATGCCGCCTTTGAGCGTATCCTTCGGCGGATAGAGAACGACCAGCGCAATAACGACCAAGAGAATGACGAACGCCCATTTCCAGGCGCGATTCGGGTCTTGCATCTCATTGACTCCTTGCGGGTGATCCGCGGATCACCCGGTCTAGCTGTGTTGGTTGGCTCCCCCAATAAGACGAACTTGCTGAATCTTCGAGAAGAATCGCAGCGCTAGGCGAGCGACGGAGGAGCGTGAGATCGCAGGACCGGAGCGACAACCGAGAGGTCGGTCGCCAGACAACGGCTCTGCTGAATGAGGCGGTCGAGCCGATTGGTCTCCGGTTGCGGCCGTTTGGCTGGAAAGCGGCTGCCAGGGTCCCACCGCAGCGCCGGCTTGGGCAAATCAAAGACACGGTTGGCCCGGCTATGACCGTCCCAAAGGCCCGTAGCGAGAGCAAGCTCTTGACCCTCGAAAGGCTCCGGCGGCAACGCTCCGCGGCCGTCGGGTTCCTGGGCGGTCTTCTTCTCCGCGTGGGAGCCGCCCTCGACGGCCGGCTCCTGCTCTGCCTGGTCGGAACTGGCGGAGCACCACACCCAAAGGAGCAGAAGCGTTGCGAACCGAGCGCCACGGACCAGCGTCTTGAAAATGGGATCTCTCTCGTCAAGCACGAGCAGCATTATAGAGCGGCCCGATGAGGGAGCAATCGCTCGGGAGCGCTTTTCACCAGGATCAGCGCTTGTGAGTTTTTGTGAGAACCGAGTTTCCTCAGCGTAACGTAGGGGAAGTGGCGAAACGCAGAAGTCCGGATATCCTTCGACCTGGCAATACTTTACGGTTCGGCTTCGGAGGCCGGAAAAAACGTGTTGCGGCGAGGATTAATTCGTGGAATTGGCTTTTGCGGCCTATATAATAGCGCATTGAGACTCGTTCTCTGCCGATAGGTGATTTGACCCCAGAGGGCATCGTGGAAAGAGGTCAGACCAAACAGCG
Organism: Phycisphaerales bacterium; assembly: GCA_020350565.1. Taxonomy (GTDB): domain Bacteria; phylum Planctomycetota; class Phycisphaerae; order UBA1845; family UBA1845. Next base: position 2,810,100 of record CP070718.1, on the reverse strand, counting down.
CGTAGAAGACCTTCACTTCTGCCTCTACCAGCGGGCGATCCACCCGGAGTTGCTCCGTATCCATCGCGTGCAACGCGTCGAGCAGCGTCGCTACCACGCAGAGATCTGGATCACCGGGCTTGCCCATCTTGTCACCGTGCAGCACGGCGACAGCATTATCACTGAATTGCTTACAGAGGACAACGAACTGCTGCCCAAAATGGGGCTGACGACGTCATTCCGTTTCCGTGGGGAGCGTGATCACACGCAGTCGTTCAGCGACGGGGCCAAGTACATCCTCTCCACTCAGGTGGAGCGGATGACGTCGCAACTATTCCCGGCCACGCACCGGGACTACCTGCACTACGCCCGAAACCGCGGCATCCTGGTGGAGTTCGACGAGTGGGCCCATGAGGGTCTGGTGCCGTTTTCGTTCATCGATTTCGACGCCAGGGACCATGAGTTCCACGTTCATGCGTTCCACGTGTTCCCTGAGGAGATGACGCTGCTGAAAACGCAGTCGATTTTCGAGATCCCCAAGCCGCCAGTTGCCCGCAAGTGGTAGAGCGGCCATAGCTTGAGACGATTCGCCCGATTTGAGCCCGGGAGCCTTGAACGAAGCTCCCGGTTTTTTGTGCGCGGGGCGTCACCGGCATGCCGATCGGCGTCAATGGACACTTCAAAGTCATTCCGCACAGATGCGCCGGTTGACCGCAAGCCGCCCGAGACCCATGATCTGCGGTCATGTCAAGGCACGACTGGAAAACCGTGTTCGCAGAGTCGTACAGCGATCAGGCCGTGGAACGCCTGCGAGCCTTGGGAGAGGCGGTTGTCCTCGAGGCTTGCGACGAGGAATCGCTCATGCAGGCCATCGAGGATTGCGACGCCCTGCTGGTACGGACCTCGTCCAAGGTAACGGCCGAGGTGCTCGCGCGGGCCCGCCGGCTCCGGGTGATCGGCAGGGGCGGCGTCGGCGTGGACAACATCGATCTGGCAGCGGCCCGAGAACGAGGGATCGCGGTGGTCCACACGCCCGGGGCGGCAACGGAGGCGGCAGCCGACCTGACCATCGGGTTCATCGTCGCTTTGGTCCGCCGGTTCCGTCTCGTAGATGCCATGGTCCGGGCGGGCGAGTTCCGGGAAGCGAGACGACTGCCGCCGGCCGCCGAGCTGTTGGAGCTGACCCTGGGAATCGTGGGCATGGGGCGGATTGGGACCGAGGTCGCCCGCCGATGCCGAACTGCCTTCGACATGAAGATCCTCTACAACGACATCCGGCCCATCGCGCCGTTGGATTTCAGCGCAGAACCGCGGTCGAAAGACCAGCTCTACGCCGAGTCCGACATCGTGAGCCTCCATGTGCCGCTCACAGGCCAGACCCGTGGCTTGATCGATTCCGGGACACTCTGCCAGTTCAAGCGCGGTTCGTACCTCATCAATACGGCCCGTGGAGCGGTGGTTGACTCTGAAGCATTAGCTGATGCGCTCAAGAATGGTGATCTGGCCGGCGCCGCCCTGGACGTGTTCGAGCCGGAACCGCTGCCCGCCGACCACCCCTTGCTCTCCGCCCCTAACACGCTCTTCACCGCCCACATCGGTGCTCGCACCGGGCCTGCGCAGGCGCGCATGAACGACGTTGTGGAGGACGTGGTGCGGGTTTTAGAGGGAAAGCCACCCCTTTATCCTGCGGCGCCGCCCGACGCGGCACCCTGACCCGTCTGTCGGAGATTACCAGTTGAGCGGCGGGTTCCGCCTTGAGCGGTGATGACACCAACTTCGAAAGGGATGCGCTCCGGCGAACGGCATGCTGTGGCTGATGCACCCGCACGCTCGATAACGGAAACAAAAGCGATTCACGCAATGGAATGGCGGGGTGGCAGGATAAGTGTATATGAGGCCGTGCTGGGCTAACTGTCCGTTGAAAAAGGGGACAGGCACCTTACCGGGCGGCCTTTTCGCGGGCGGCAGAGGCCCTACACTCGGAGCCAGTCCCCTTTTTCAACGGACTCCTCGGCTATTCGCTCTGGGCTTCCAGCCATTCCTGCAAATAGTCGTAGGGGTCTGCGGATGACGCGGCCGCAGCCTGGAAAACCGGCAGGCAAACCAGCCAATCGCCACCCGTGCGTTCGAAGACCTCCTGGAATACCGCCAGATCGAGGTTGTATCGCCGTATGCCCAACATGAAGGCGTTATTAGTCGGCATATCGGCCACCCAATCGTAGCGGGAAGGCTCATTCAGAAGCGGCTGGATCTCCGCCACGAATCGGTCACGCCCGGCTTGAAAGATCGCTTCGCGTCCCTCGATTTTCTCCGCTGAGGACAGGTCAGAAGAATAGAACGCGTCCAGCTCGTTAAAGAGCTCCAGGGCGAAGCCGTTGTAGCGGTCCATGTCCTCGAAGGACCGCCTCGCCTCTTCGACGCGATCCGGCTCCTCCGGATAGCGGAATGCGAGGAATTCCATTGCCCCGGTCCGGCCATAGAAGGTCGCCAGGCTCTCGTTGAACGTCGTATCGTTGAGACGCCAGACCGTACTGTGCAGCAACTCGTGGAAGACGGTCTCGGCCAGGCTGATTTCCGACCGCTCCAGCATGGGGGACAAAACGGGGTTGGGAAGGAAACCCAGTCCGCTGTACGCATCCACCTCGTAGACGAAAACGTCGTAGCCCTGAGCTCTCAGGAGGTCAGCCTTTGTCTTCGCGGCCACCAAGTCGAAGTAGCCGAGATAAGGGACCGTGCCCACGAACGGGAATCTCCAGACCTTGGGCACGAAAGCGTCCTTGCGTGAGGCCGATACGTTGTAGACGACCGGTTGGCCGCCGGAGTCGTAGAAGGTGGTGTAGACGTTTTGGACCTTCAGGCCCATCACGTCGCGGGCGTAGGTTCGCGTCTCCTGCACCAGCTCGAGCTTGGCGACCTGCTCGTCGCTAAGCCCTCCGCCTTCGATGGCGGCCGAGATCGGCTCAGCATGGAGCAGCAGATCGATCTGCCCCACCGCGGCGGGTAGCAAATAGCCCCAATCCACTCCGCACCCAGCGGCCGACAGCGACAACAACGGCAAGGCCGCTATGAACCATGACCGCACTGCGCACCTGGCTCTTTCGCCCATGGACGATTCTCCTGACAACGAGCTTTAACATCATTGTGAGCCTGCGGTTTCCAGGCAACCGTCAACAGCCCCGATCGCCTCCTGTCTGAGGATTATTCACGCCTCGAGTGCCGGCCAAGTGCTCATCGAGGCGGAAGAACCCCATGGGGCCCCCTTGGGGCATTCGGTAGAACCGGTACGGGCCGCCGAGTTTAGCCATCGGAGGGTCACCAGGGGAGGCAGGGCCGGGGGATTTGTTTGGCCGAACCCGACCGATTACATTGCTCCACTGCGGAGCGAACCGCCCGGGCATCTCAGGCAGACACGGTTACGCGGGCATGAGCAACTACGCCATCGAATTGACCTGCGAAGGGCACGAGCCGCTGACGATCGACACGACGCAGTCGACGGTTGTCATAGGCAGCGATCCGGATGCGGATGTGCCGACCTGGCCCGAGTTGAACCTGCCGAGGAACTGGCTCGTCCTTCGGCTCAGTGAGGCGGACTACTCCACCCAGATCTTTTCGCAGGCGGCAGATGCCGGGGAGTCCCCGGAGCCTGCTACCTGCGCCTATGGCGAGTGGATCGAACTGCCCCCGTGCAGACTCAGAGTCGTCCGGACCGCTGACGCGCAGAAGGCTCCGGGCACAGATTCGGCGGTCGGTGATGCTTCCGGCACACGAAGCACAAGCATCTCCCGCGTTCGGGGCGGCTGGAGTGAGCCCGAGATTGAGATCCACACGTCTTACGGCGTCGAGCTTCGGTACGGGTTCCCGGGCGAGGGATCCGCGGTCGTCATCGGACGAAAGAGAAGGGGCACGGATCTCGCCGTCGAGTCGGACCCCTACGTATCTGCGCGCCATTTGCGCCTCTCCACGCTAGGCGGTCAGCCGACGGTGGAAGACCTCGGTAGCAGGCACGGCACTACGGTCAACGGCATACGAATCGAGCAGCCGACGCCGCTTGCCCATGGCGATGAGGTCCGATTCGGCGAATCGACCCTGCGTTACATCTGTTATCAGGACATCATGCAAACACCTGAGCCGGAGTCGGCACCGCCCCCCGAAGTCTTACCGGAGATAGGGCGCCCCGTGGCCGCTGACCACAATGCGGCTCAGGCACCGACAGGAGAGGCGGGGCGCACCGAGGTCGCGACGGAGGAGGAGCGGCCGGCTTTGCAGCCCGCAATCCCTGAAGAAGTAGCGGCACATGAACCACATTTTGCCGAGGAGGCGGCAAAACATCCCCGATCGGCGAAGCCGTCCTTCTGGAGCATGCAGCGCGGTGGTGGTATTCTTCTGATCGTGCTCGTCCTTGCGGCCGTCATTCTGCTCGGTTTCGCGGTGTTGCAGCCTCTCTTCTCGCCGTCACAATAGTGCACGGGACCGGAGTTGATGGACGACTCGAAAAACGATCTCGTCGTACAGCACCAGGACTATGTTGTCGCCCTGGCGCGCAACATCGCCAAGAAACTGCCCGCGCACGTGGAGATCGAGGATCTGATCGGGTTCGGGCAGCTCGGGCTCGTCGAGGCCGCTAACCGCTACGACTTTCGAACCGGGGTATCCTTCGAGACGTTCGCCTATCGGCGGATTCGCGGGGCGATCTTCGATGGGCTGCGCAAAATGACCTGGCTGCCGCCCGGTGCCCGTTCGGTAGTGAAGTTCGAGAGCGGCGTGGACGCGACGGCGGAAAGCCTGGGGGAGGGTGCGGCCGCCTCCGACGATCCTGAAATCCTCGCCAAGAACTTCCGCCAGGCGTTGCGGAGCTTGGGAGCCGTCTTCCTTCTATCCCAGGAGGATGAGGCAGGAGAAGGTCTGGAGCCTGCGGAGCATACGACGCCGGACCAGCAAGCCGAGCAGCGCGAGCTGATCAGTAAGGTGCGAAAGGCCGTCGAACGCCTCGATGAAAAGCAGCAGACCATCCTCAAAATGCATTACTTCGAGGGCCAGACGCTCACGGACTGCGCCAAAGCACTGGGGCATCACAAGGCCTGGGTTTCGCGTCTGCATGCCTCGGCCCTGGAGCAACTGCACAAGCTCATTGAAGCGCCGTTACCGGGGTGACGTCCTCTGCGGGGGCAGTGCGCGCGGCCGACAACGCCTTCCATTCTCAGTGCCGCGCCCGACGTCGCTCCTTTGACTACCATGGCGTGCGAACGGCTCGCATAAGTCCATAAAGAGCGGAGTGTGTGGAATGCATCCAAGTAGGCTTGCTATCGTCGTCGCGTGCATACTCACGGCTTCCGGGGCATCGGCCGGAGAAAATGCTCCCGCACTGGAGATTGTGGCCGAGTTCGACAGACCGCCGGGCAATGCGACCGTCACGCCGGACGGGCGGATTATCACGAGCATGCATCCCATCGGCGCACCTTTCCACCGAGTGGTCGAGGTGCTGCCGGACGGCACCACGCGGCCCTACCCCAACGAGGAGTGGAGCACCCCCCCGGACAAGCACGGCATCGGCCTCGCCTCCATCATCGGGATTCACTCCGACCCGAACGGCGTGGTGTGGATGCTCGATATCGGCAACGCGCAGGTGGTGCCCAAGCTGGTGGCGTGGGACACCAGACGGGAGGCGCTGGTGCGGGTGATCCACATCCCGCCGCCCGCGTCCCGCCCCGACTCGTTCATGCAGGATTTCGCCGTTGATCCGATTCACGGCGCGGTGTTCATTGCGGACATGGGAAGGGGTGGCGGCGCCGGCATGGGCCAGCCCGCGATCGTGGTCGTCGATTTGGCTACCGGCTTGGCACGCCGCGTACTGGACGGCCAC
>CP070718.1:2787777-2804161 GCA_020350565.1 Phycisphaerales bacterium | reverse complement strand
GCGGACCCAGGCAAGAACGGTACGACCAATAAACTCACGACCACCAAGGCCGGCAAAGGATTAATCTGCGAACGCACGTTGGCTTTCATGTCTTCCTCCCGATCCTGCAACACCGCTTTGCAGGGGGTGTTTTCGGGCCCCATCACGAGATCATAGGCTTCAAAAAGGACGCCCCGTTGATCGGCTCCCCGATGGTTAGCGTACCAGAATAAGCCCGTCCATCGCAAGCATGGCGGAGCCCGTTCGCTACCCCGGCTGTGTACTGGGACCGCCCATAAGTGTGGCGCCTGAATCTCTAAAGTGACGTTTTTTAAAAAAAGCGGTGGCTTCGTTCGCGATCTTCCGGTTCAGCAGACGATTGCGGATCGGAAGCCCAGCCGATACGTCTGACCGTAGCGCATGACCTGTACCTGATGACGAACCGGCCGCATACCTGCTTGGTAGACCAGAGGCGACCGTATCACGCGTTATTCACTACGCTTAGTTCGTGGTACAGTCATTCGCGCATTCGTCATTGTCGTCATCATCGCCGTCGTCGCATTCCTCCCCGTCATCGACCGTGCCGTCACCGCAGCAGGTACAGTCGACCCGGCACGGCTGATTGCAGTTTGCCGCGCTCGCGCCGTCGCACGATTCGCCGGGATCCGTGATGTCGTCACCACAGAAAGGCAGGGTGCAATCATTTCGGCAGTCATCGAAATTGTTCTCGTTGCCGTCGTCGCACTCCTCGCCGGCTTGGATGATGCCGTCGCCGCACAGACACACGGCAGCGTCACTGCACCCGAAATCCTCGCAATCGACGAATCCATCTCCATCGTCATCCAAGCCGTTGCCACAGATGGGCATCGGTGGATCACCCACTTCCCTGTTACCGGTCTCACAGTTGTCGGCGAAGGAGCACCCCATATCGAGGCAATTCGCCAGGCCGTCGCCGTCGTTGTCGATCGGGCAGTCCGCGTCCGTTACGCAGACCTTAGCAGCATCGTTGCTGCACTTGCCGTCCTGGCATGTGCCATAGTCCATGCAGTGTCGATACTTCTCGATGATGCCGCGTGTGACGGTGGTGCTCCGCACGTCGTTCCATGTGCCCGATACCCAGCCTGGATAGCTGACGATCATCAAGGCGAAGTCCTCATTCCCGGAGTTGTTCGGCTCGTCGGGGTCCCAGTTCGTGTACGTCGTTGGTTCACCGTTTGACCAGAACCAGTGACCTTCCCACGCTGCGTCGCTGTAACCGATCCATACCGTCGACGGAACGCCGGGAACCGCCAGCAACCACTGGAGCAACCATTGATTCTCCGCAGCGCTGCCGATGGCGACCAGGTGGGCTCCCAAGGCGACCGCCTCGGCCTCCGCGTTCAACCAGGTGGCGTAGGAAGTCAGTCCGTAGGAAGTCGTGGTCGCCGGGTCGTAGACCCAGCCGTTGTCCGCCGTGTATCCACCGGACTCGTACTCGCAGAAGCCCGCGAAATCGCAGTCCGTGTCGGCGCAGTCGACGTACCCGTCCTGATCGTCATCCGTGAGGTTACTGCAACTCGTCTCGAAGGTGTCGGGCTCCCAGGCGAAGGAAGCGACCTGGACTTCGTAGGCCACCGTCACCTCGCATTGCGGCGGCTGCGAAGCGGAGCCGGCGGTGATGTTCTTCATCTCGAAGAGGAAAGGCGTGCCTGTCAGGGCCGCGGAATCGTAGTCCTCTTCGAGGAAGAGGTCGCAGGAGGCCAGCGGCGTCCCGTCCGGCTGACAGGATTCCGCCTCCTGGAAATGCACCTCGACGACGAAGGGGTCTCCCAGCGGCACCGAGAAAGTGGAATCGACGCCGTCGAACTCAATGGGGGCCAGACCCGCACCCCCGCAGTTGATGTTGGCGGATTCAATTGTGCAATATTCACGCTGGGGGTGCCCCGGAGGGAACATCACGGGCGGGCTCAGGGACGAGCAGACGGGCTCGCAATTCGCCAGAGGTTGCAGCCCCCACTGGGTGTAATCCGGCGGCGTGTCTTCCTCACCGACGGTCATGAGCCGCTGCAGCTGAAGAGCATCCAACAAGGTGTCCTCCTCGTTTTGCAGAGGCCTCTTCACCTTGAAGGAAATCCGCCAATCGTTGAAACCGCCATCTTGTGGGCCACAGAGTTTGTCGATGCGCACCAGGGTGACCTTGACGCTCATGTCGGCCAGCAGGGGATTCGGTCCTAGACAACGATTGCCGCAGCAGCCGTCGAGCTCATTGCAGCAGGATTGCGTCAACGGGTCGCAGCAGTCGCAGTCGCCTACACATAGTCGGCCCTGGTATTGGCCGTCCCGGCAATAGGTGGTGTCCACTCCGTCGAACCGGCCGTCGCCGTCGGTGTCCGGATCACTTGGATCGGTCGCGTCCCCGCGATCATCGGGGAGTCGGCCCGCCGGGATGCCATCGGCACCGAGATACTCTTCGAGGTCGGTGAGTTCATCGAGGTCCGAGTCGGTGTACTGCGGCTCGGAGAACACCTCGATGGGGCCTTCCCCCGGAAGGAGCACACGCCAACCCCCCATTCTCTCGAACGCGTCCGGGAGGCCGTCGGCGTCGCTGTCCTGTGAGGTAAGGTCGGTCCCGAGCGTCTGGGAGTCTCCCTCCACAAGGAAGAAGCCCTCGTACTCGGCATTCAGCGTCGCGTACGCGCCGAAGTCGTCGAACTCGTCGTAATCCAGCAGGCCATCGCCGTCCGTGTCGTCGTCAAGAGGATCGCTGCCGAGTATGGCCTCCAAGAGGTCAGGCAGTCCGTCGAAATCGGAATCGCCGCTGGTCGGGTCGGGGAAAACCTGCCGAGTCACAGTTGCGGGAGGGCATTCGACACATGTAGTGCAGTCAGCGCAGTCGGTGCCCTCGTCGCAGTCGTCGTCGCAATCACCATTGAACGCGCTCGAGCACGTGTTGCTGCACAGGGTGATTTCGACCTCCCAGCCCGCCCGTTCCTCTACGTCCGTCAGGCCATCCCGATCGGAATCTCTGAACGCTTCGGCGTCCGTTGAATCGAGGGGGTTGAGTTCCAGGTCGAGTTCCTCACCATCTGGTATCGTGTCACCGTCCGTATCCGGATTGCGCGGATCGAGCCGCTCGGGCCATTCGGGCGGGACGGTGGGAGGTGGGCACGCACCGCTGAAGTCCACGAACGGCCTGCACCTGCGATAGAGGCGCGGCGCGGCACGACGGCAATCCTCATCCGTGCGGCAGGGCACCGTGGGCTCAGAGGCACAGGATCCGGCCGACCCCGTGCAGCAGCGCCCGAAAGCCTGTTCGAAATCATCCACCTGCCCATCACCGTCGAAGTCGGTGGTGATGCCCAACTCGATGACGTCGAACAGGCCGTCGCCATCCGTGTCCCGCTTGGTGGGATCCGTCAGGCAGTCTTGTTCATCCGGATCCTCGAGGCCGTCGAAATCCGAATCCCTGAACCGCGCATCCGGAAAGACCTGCTCGGGGAATTCACCGACGACGTCAACCATCCAGCCGACTCGGATTTCGGCGAAGTCGCCCAAGGTATCTGCGTCGGTATCCTTCGACTGATCGCTACTGCCGTAGATGAACTCCTCGCGGGCGAATAATCCATCGCGATCGATGTCCTGCCCAAAGGCGAGCGTGACGGCCTGCGTCGGACGCAGCGGAACGTCACCGAAATCGCTGCCCGCGGGGATGCCGGTCTCGCAGGCCTGCGGCGGGTCGTAACAGGTCTCCTCTGAAGTCAGCACGACCCAGAAGCGATTCGGGTCGCCGGTTTTCGAGTTCTCGAAGCGAACCAGCACTTCGCTGCCGTCGCAGGCTCCGTCGCGGCAGTCGCGGTCGCTGGCGCAAGGCCGGCCCGGCCCGCGGAACTCATCGTCGCCGCGCACGACCGTTTCCATGATGCCATTGGCTCCGGCGCTGACAATCACCCGCCCGGCTATCACCGATTCGCCCACACGGATTCTCTGGATGTCGTCGCAACAGGGCTCGTCGTCCTGGTTCCCAGAGGTGCACAGAGGAAGCGGCGAGTCGGCACAGGCCTGGGTGCTGGCGATGCCGTCGCCGTCGAACTCGGGCTCGTTGATGGTGACCGACGTGTCGGCATTGCAGGTTCGGCTGGTTTCGTAGCCGACGGTCATGGCCGGCACATCGTCGCCGCCCTCGCTGTCGGCATTGTTCACTTCCCCCCGCTTGAAGGTATCCAGAATGCCATTCTCCCCGGCAAGCACGACGATGGTACGGTCGTTCAGACCCATGGTCCCGATCGGCACGACCTGAATGTCATCGGCGACGGCGACGGTATCGACGCGGCCGTTGATACCGGCGACGATGGCATCCGGCTGCGTAGCGTTTTTCTCGAGGGAGAGAACCTGCTGCAGAACGAAATCCATCGGCAGGGCGATCGCCTCGCCGTCTTCATCATAGCCGCCGAAGAATGTCTGCTGGCAGGAACCGCCGGGGCAGTCGTCGTCTTGCCCACACACGGCGCCAGGATTGTCGGCGCCTTCGTCGCACCGGCCGCCGAACGCGCCAGAGGTTGCGACCGAGTACCGTTGAAAGGTCCCGTCGCCGGGATCGATGGTCAGCGTCACGGTTCGGCCCAGCATCTCCTCCTGCTGGAAGGCGATGTTACGTCCGAATTCGTCGGTGATGTCGTAGTTGGCGACGTCGAAGATCAGGCCGCGCGGGTTGCGCATCAGATCCTCGACCAGATTCGGATAGATCTCCCGATTGCTGATGATGATCGGCCCCTTCTCCTCGTGGGGGGCGAGGTTGTACTCGGCCTCGTCGCCGGTAATCAATTCGCTGGAAGGCAGCAGGGTGGCCACGGGCACGAATCGATCGCGCATCCTGCTTGGGAGTAGAGCGGCAATCTCCAACTGGCCGACCGTGAAGGCTACGTCGCCGTTGTTTTGAAGAACGACGCTGGAGTCCATGCTCGCACCGACCACTTCCCTGGTGACGGTAGCGGCAAACTGCTGGGCTTTGCTCAGCGAGCTTTGATAGACCTCCTGGGCCTCCTGCGCGGATTGCACACTTTCCTGATGGACGTCACCCGACGAGTAGCCTCCCTTTGCGGAGATCTTCCCGCCCAGCGTCGTCGAGGGGTTCAAGCCCCACGTGTGCGAAAGCCCGATCTCCAGTCCGCCCTCGACGAACCATTGGGTGGAGTCGGTGTCGCTGCTGCTGAACTGGGTTTGCTCGCTACGGGCCAAGGTCGTGCTGGAACTGGACTCCGTGACGACCGCATGCGTGGTCTGGTCGACGAAGCGCTCGTCGATGCGCAGGGCCATATCGCCGATGCGGATGGCGAGCCTGGGCATGTCGGCCACACGCGGATGCCTGTTGAGCTCGAACACCTCGCGCGCGTCGTCGAAACCGTCGCCGTCCGTGTCAACCAGAATCGGCGAAGTCTTATAGACGGTGACCTCGTTGAAGTCGTCGATACCGTCTCCATCGGTGTCCTGGTTCGTCGGGCTACTGGTCAGCCGAGTCGCCTCCAGGTGGTCATCGAGGAGATCGTCATCGGTGTCCGGGTCGCGTGGGTCACTGATACGGCGTTTCTCCTGAGCATCGTCTAGCCCATCTCCGTCGGTGTCCGGAGTCGTGGGGTCGGAAGTGACGTCGCGCATGGTGACCTCACCCCCGGCCAGCAGGACGTACACAGCCCATCCACGCTGTTCTTCGTTGTCCGATAGGCCGTCGTTATCCGTGTCGATCGCCGGACCACTTGGCGGCGTGCCGGCGAAGGTGGCACTGGTAGGGTCGGAGAACGTGCTCTTGGGGCCGAAGGCATTGCCCAACTGATCCGTGACATTCACGACGGTGACGGTGTAGGTCACCTCACTCTGGGGACGGGTGGTCAGTTCCACCGCGACACGATCCGGGCCGACGAACCTGGCCTCCAGGACGGCGAGTGCACCGGCTTCCGGATGAACATTCTCCTGGACAATCGTGTAATGGGAGGGATCCGTCGCGCTATCCGCCATGGGCTTGCTGTACGCCACGATAACCGTCGTGTTGCTGGTCGAGTTCGCGCCGACCACGCGCGGCATCGGGTCCGCATTGCCGAGGAACGTGGCCGTGGAGCGCGTCGGATCGATCAGGTTCCCACTGATGCCGCTTATGGTGTCCTTCACGCGAACCATGTATTCGGTCCGCTCCTGCTCAGAGGTCGCCAGCATGAGACTGGAGCCTCCCGGTTGCAGCGCCCCCGCCACGACGACCAAGTCGTTGTCACCGTCTGAGCTGCGGATTTCATAGCAGGCTGCGCGCTCCGTCGCTACGGCGTCCATGGGCTCGGTGAATTGAAGCATGACGGAGGTGGCGCCCATCGAGACGGCACTGTGCAAGGCAGGCTCCGGCTCGGTCGACCCAATGAATGTCAGGTGGCTGCCGGAACGCGCTCTCGATGTGATGGAGAGCTGATACTCGACGGCACTCTGTGCGTCGGTCGTGAGGATCACATGCACCTGATCCGGGTCAAGTCGGGCCGCGTGAATGGGCAGTTCGCTGAGATCCGGTGCCGTGATTACACAATTCGAGGGGTCTAGATGGACGCCCGAATCAGCGGTTTCCGCCAATGTGAGCCGCACATAGTGACTGCTCAACGCCTCTGCCGTCCGCGCGGCAGGTAGCTGCTGCGGGGCAGGAGACGACCCATCGTCCCACGGCAAGACGCCTTCATTACAGCCTGCTATGACAACGGTAAGGACGATCAGACCCACGAGGACGTTTGTCAGGTATGTCCTGCTCATGTTTGACCTCCCACCCAAAGTGGCATGAAAAGTAATCCGCGAAAGCGGTCTTTCGGCGCCGGTTTGGTCGGTTATGCCCCGCCTGCTCGCTATCACCGGTCGCCGAAGGTCAGGGCCGCAACGCAGGGCCTTCCGTTTCTCGGACAGCGATTGAACCGCGGATCGCAACATAGCCGGCAAGCCCTCACCGGAGCCGAGCCTTGGGCCCGGACGGACATGCCGCCGGCTGATCAGTAGATGCACGCGCAATGGATGCACTCTCCGGGATCATCCCCTATCGGTTCGCAATCTTCGTCCTTGGCGCATTCGGCATCCTCCTTGCGCGGATTCTGGCAGCCGTCGTTCGGATCGCAGATGTTCTCCGTACACTCGTTGTTATCGTCACAGGCGTTGTCATTGGGAGTGTTGACGCAGCCCAGCAACGGATCGCAACTGTCCTCCGTGCAGGCCACGCCGTCGTCACACTCGGCATGATCGGGGGTGTGGATGCAATCCAATGACGCATCACACCGGTCCCGCGTGCATTCGACGCCGTCGTCGCAGACCTGGTCGTCGGAGGCATGGACGCAGCCGGACGCGGAATCGCACATGTCCGCGGTGCAACTCACGCCGTCGTCACAGGCGCTGTCGTCGGGTATGTGAAAGCATCCGGACACCGGATCGCAACCGTCGACCGTGCAGCCAAGGCCGTCGCCACAGTTCAAGGGTGGCCCGGACCGGCAGATGAAGACCATGCTGCAGGTTTCGTCACCGTTACAGGCATTCCCGTCGTCGCAATCCTCGTCGCTCTTGCATGCCCGGTCCGGGATGCCATCGGCGTTCTGGTCCAGGTCGTACTCGTCCAGGATGCCGTCGTTGTCGTCGTCAACGTCAATAAGGTTCAGCAGACCGTCGCCGTCAATCTCCGGATCAAAAGTGTTCATGACGCCGTCGCCGTCCACGTCGAGATCGACGCCGTTGAGCTGACCATCGCCGTCCACGTCCGGATCGTCACGGTTCTCAGTACCGTCGCCATCGATATCCGGACCATCCACCGGATCAAAGGGGTCCGAACCTTCGACGAGCTCCTCCATGTCATTGCGCCCGTCGCCGTCGCTGTCGACGGTCAACACGGCGACCAACTGGGGGTCCATAGTGGGACAGCCACCGCACACGGCGAGTGTTTCGATGACGCAAGCAAACTCCCAGGCCACCTCGCAGCACCTTGGCAGGCTTCTGCAGACACACGAGGTGACGCCCGGATCGCTGCAACCCACTCGCGGCACGCGATCGAGCTGCTCGGCAATCATGCAGCAGTCAAAGGCATCCGAATAGCCCGGAGGTTGGGACAGCGTATCGCCTGCATCGGTGGTTGAAGCTGGTGAGGAAGTGCTCCCGTGGGTGGCACCGGGGCGGACGAGCGAATCGGGCAATGTTCGCTGGCCGCAAGCGCCCATGAGCCCGAACGCTGCGGTCAGCAAGGCCCCAGCAAAGAGAGACCCTTTCATGCTCACTACCCGCGTCCGGCCACAAGTTCTATGCTAACACGGACAACTCATGTACGCAAGGGTTGGCGTGGATGATCGTCTTCGTGCTTTGGAGCGGTCTTCACGCCTCGGAGATCCGCATCGAACATCATCGCAATTGCACGATCTTTTACGGACACCTGACGAGAGGTGGTTACGCCAGCCCCCGATAGGCATCGTCCTTCACACAAGAAGACAACGACGAACGCACCCGGTTCCCGGCCCGCAGGGGATCGACGTGGCGGGTCACCCTTTTTGAGGGCGCTGCGGGCGGCCGAATCGCAACCCTGTTACTGGAGACGCTGAAAGGCCCTGCAAGCGAGACAATAGAACAGCCGCAGGCGCGATTCACGGTGCGCCCTGGCGGTTGGAGGCCGATCCCGTTACAATGCCCGTCGATAAGCGGGGGATCTCCATTTCGTCATGTCCCTCCGTTCAAAGGAGGAATGATCATGAAAGCGACTTTCGTGTTGATCGCATTCGCAGTTGTTGTCGGGATCGGCGCCTTCGGCCAAGCGGATCCACCGACAGAGGACTCCTGGTCCAAGGTCAGACGAGAGGTCGACACGGCAGCGTGCGAGTACCGTGACGGCGCATGCGTTCCGGATTTCGTGGTAACGGCGCCCGGAACCTGGTCGGGGAACACCTGCGGAGCCGGGGATGACTGCACCGTGCGACCGAGCGAGGAGCATGTCTACGAGGTGACCCTCGCGGCGGGGATGTGGACCTTCGATCTGTGCGATTCGTCCTATGATACCTACGTGTTTGTGGGGACGACGCCGGGCGGCGACGACGTTGGGGTCAATGACGACGCCTGCGGTTTTCAGTCGAAGCTGACGGCCGACCTTGCTGCGGGGACGTACTACGTGACGATCGAGGGTTTCACCGGCAACGCCTGCGGTGATTATGTCCTCGCGATCTACGAGGACGATGGCGGTTGCTGCGGCGAGGCGGGGACAGGTGACTGTTGCGAGGCCACCGGCTCGCCGTGCTGCGAGGACGCCAATTGCTGCGAGGCGGTATGCGCCGCGGACCCGCATTGCTGCGAGGTTGAATGGGACCAGGCGTGCGCCGACGCGACCTCGATGTTTCCAGCCGAATGCATGGAGTGCGCCGAATTGCAATGCGGCAGTTGGGGCACGGGGACCTGCTGCGAGGCCACGGGCTCGCCTTACTGCGAGGAAGCGGAGTGCTGCGAAGCGGTATGTGCCGCGGACCCGCATTGCTGTGAGGTCGAGTGGGACGAGGCGTGCGCGGATGCGACTTCCATGTTTCCGGATGAGTGCGAATGCGGTGGTCCATGCGTAGCGGACTTCGTGGTATCGGGCCCCGGATCCTGGGCGGGCAACACCTGCGGAGCCGGGAATGATTGCACCGCGCGAGCCAGTGAGGAGCACGTCTACGAGGTGACTCTTGCGGAGGGGAGCTGGACCTTCGATCTGTGCGATTCGTCCTATGATACCTACGTTTTCGTGGGGACGACGCCGGGCGGCGACGAGGTCGGGGCAAATGACGACGCCTGCGGTTTTCAATCGAAGCTGACGGCCGACCTTGCGGCGGGGACGTACTACGTCACGATCGAGGCCTTTACCGCCGATGCTTGCGGTGAATACGTTCTCGAGATCTACGGCGGCGGCCGTGCCGGTGGCAACACGGGACGTTAACCTTAGCCGATTTCGCGGCGTTTCATGTTGTTTTCACCGGGTCCCTGCGAGCCGTGACTCCCGAGAGCCTCATGCTTCCCATTCTCCCGATCCGGGATGCCGCAGGAAGCTGTGGATGCCCACGGTTCGCTTCCGACTCCCTGCGTCTTGCACCATGAGAACCTGCGCGGGCATTTGAGGCGCCGAGCCGTTCGATGGGCAACGGGCAGACCGAGCCGTTTCCCGGCAGATCAGGAAATAAAAGCGCTACGCCGGAGTCCTACAACAATGACAGATTCTTGCTGCGGTCCGGCAAGTGATAGCGAGACGTCGCTCGTGCAGCAGATGGTGTACTTCTACATACTTGAAGCATTTCCTCGCCTCGGACGGCCGCCGTCCGTCGACGAGATGCAGAGAGACTTGTTCCTTCCATGCGAGCGTATCGCATCCATCTTGGATTCCTTGGCGGCTGAGGGTGCGCTAAGGTTCGGTCCCGTGCCCTGTATGATCCTGGACGCGTATCCGTATTCCGCCGTGCCGACAAGACATCGTGTTCACTTGCGCGAAGGGCGGCAGCTATATTGCATGTGTGCCGTGGACTCATTCTACGTTCCCTTCTTGACGGGCCTGGACGTGCGCATTCGCTCCGAGTGCTTTCAGTGTCGCTCTGCAATCGAGGTGGCCGTTGAAGGCGGTCGGATCACCAGCGCTGAGCCCGGTGATTCCGTCGTCTGGAGCAGCGCGTCTTCATACGACTGCCCGATGACCAACTTCTTCTGCTGTAAGGATCATCTGCTGCAATGGCAAGAGACCGTGCCCGATGAGCAGGGTCGCCTGCTTACCCTTCCTGAGGCCCTGGAGGCAGGCCGGAAAGCGGCCGAACGCATCACGCAATCGAGGCAGAGATTCAACGACATCCTATGGGCAGAAGCCCAGCAGCTTGTGTGCTATTGCCGCCAGGTGCCCAAAGCAACGATCGTTGCGGCTATTGCTAAAGGGGCCTCAAGCGCAGAGGAGATTGCCAGGGACACAACAGCCTGCACCGGAGCGTGGTGTGAGGACACGAATCCAAGAGGAAGATGCTGTTGCACGGAACTCCAGGCCCTGATCGAGGCGTATTCATATAAACTCCGCGGCGGATCGGAGGACAAGCGCGGGAGAAATCACTGACCCGCCGCGCCGCTCATGTTACGCTCTATGCTGGTCCGGCACGCCGGTATTCGTGGTTGAGCAGTGGGTGAAGCGCAGACCCGGCGCGCCGAGACAGCCGGCCCCGAGCCCTCGTTACTACCGAGTATAACCTCTGTCGATAGCGAGCATGGAGCCTCTTTCGCGGAGCGTACGGGTCAGGTGTTTGCGAGGACGTTCAAGAATCGGAGCCCGTCCCGCACAAACAGCAGGGCGAAGAGACCCAGCGCCAGGCCGAGTGCTCGGTTGAGGTAAACGTACCCTCGGCCTCGCAGGACCGACCTCGAACGCGCGACCAGCCAGGCGATCAGGATCTTCGCGCCGACAAGGCACGCATACAGTCCGACGAGGAACAAGACCGCGGCGAGCATGTAAGCCCCCCTGGCTTTCAGCAATGTCGGGGCCCCGATGACGAGCCAGAACAGATAAGGGTGAGGGTTGAGAGCATTCGCCAAGATGCCCTTTGTGATCGAGCGAGGCGCGGCCGCTTTTTCGTTTAACTCAATGCCGCGTGCCGTGAAGGTCCCAACCGCCAGATAGACCAGGAAGGCGGCGCCGAGCAGCGTGACCACGCCGAGCACCGGCTCGAATCTGGCCAAGCCACCAACCAGCAGCACCGATAGGATGATGATCGGCGCGTCGGTCAAAAGCGGAGCGATGGCCACCTTGACGCCGTCGAGAAAACCGAAGCGGACGGTTTGGGCGACGACCAGTGCCGTGGTCGGCCCCGGAGTGAACCCACCGGCCAAACCGAAGACACACCCGGAGAACAGGAACGCAATAACTTCCAGCATGTGCCTCACCTTAGCGTGTTTACCCTCCATTGCCAGTCGGATGCGGGCAGCCCGATCTGTTTCTCGTCGTCCCGAACTTCGCGTTGAACGTGTCGAAATGTCCGAAAAGCTCTGGACAACGCCGATCCGGTCCGGCCACAATCTGGGAAGCAGGTATAATCACCGGCGCCAGGTGCTGTCACTTAGGGCCCCACGATTCAAGTGATTGCCGATGCAGGCTGGCATGCCTATGAATCGTCTCCTGCAGCAAATGCAGCGAAACCGGGAGTACAGCGATGCAGATCCAACTTCAGGCCTTTGCGAAACGCGGACGAGCGGGATCGCCAACCTCACTACGACGGTTAGTCACCCAAGACCTCGATCGTGGCAAACACGATCTGCTCTATGTGGAGGAATTCAAGGATCCCCAGCGCAGTCCCGGCTGGGCGAAGGTCAAGGGGAAAGACGTTCCCGGGGCCATCAACCTCGAATGGGACGGGGGCCAGCGAATGCTGACCGCGCGGGCGATCGCAAAAATGGGAAACAGGCCACATCAACTTATGGCGATCTTCGTCGCTTATCTTGTCGAGCGACACGGCAGGCGCCTCCACTCGGTCAACGTGCAATTAACCTGAGACGGTCTTGACCGCATGCTCGTGAACGAAGCCAAGCTGGCCTACCTCGACGTAGAGACAACCGGGCTCTCTCCAGCGATGGGCGATCGCATCGTGGAGATCGGCATTGCCGTCTGCCACGGTGAGCGCGAAACGGCGAGGCTATCGCGGCTGGTCAACCCCCAACGACCGATCCCTGTGGAAGCCCGGCAGATTCATGGCATCAGTGACCATGACGTTGCCGACTGTCCGCCGTTCGACGCAATTGGCATGCAGGTCTGTGACGTGCTCCGGGACGCGTGGATCATCGGGCACAACGTGCGTTTCGACGTCGGCTTCGTCGCCATGGAGATTGCCTCCGCCGGCTGCAAGGTCACGCCCGCAGGATGCTTCGACACATGCCAGTTGGCCGCGGCTCTGTGGGATTTGCCGAACTACCAGTTGGACACAGTTGCCAGGGTCCTGAGCCCCGGAAGTGTGCAGGAGCACCGGGCGCTGGGCGACGCCCTCCTTGCACGGATGGTGTTCCATCGAACCGTAGACCAACTCGGCGGATGGTCGAACGCAAGGCTGGCGGATCTGCTGGCCCTGCACGCGTATGTCCCTGTCTGGCCGGACGATCCCTGGCGAAACCTGCCGGCGACCCTCTATGACGCCCTGGCCAATGGGGGTGAGCTTCTGATCGGCTACATCAACAGCGACGGTCAACGATCGACACGAACGATCCGCCCAGTGGCGTGCTTCCCTGCAGGCCGACACACGTACGTCCGGGCTCACTGCAGCAAAACCGGGGAGATGCGCACGTTCAGAGTAGATCGGATGGTGTTCGAGTGACGCGGGCCGCGGAACACGCGCAAGCCCCGCGAGCCGATACAATCCTACATCCTGATGCCACTCTTGACGGAGCAGGACCCTGCCATTGCCTGCAAACGCGGCCCGCGTCCGCCGGATCAGTGGGCGGTCGCTGATGCCCTGGCGGTACGGTTCGTGCCGTAGATGGACAAACGATAGAAGTATCGCGGCTTCTGACGGGCCGGCCCAGCGCGGTCACGTTTTGCAGGCCAGTCGTAACGATTCGCCCGAAAGGCCGCGGGATATGGCTGCAAGACTCTTCGAGAAAAGGAGACACGACATGGACCGAACGCTTCTTCCAACTGGAATGCTTCTTTCACTGATCCTCTGCGTGGCACCGTTGCAGGCCCAAGAAGGACTCAAGGTCTTCATCTCCGTGGACATGGAAGGCATCACCGACGTTATCAACTGGGACGAGACCGGCTCTTCCGGCTCGGACTATCAGTACTACCGGACGCTAATGACCAAAGAGACCAACGCCGCCATCGAGGGCGCGCTGGAAGCGGGAGCCACGGAGGTCATCGTACGGGATTCCCACGGAAGCGCCAGAAACCTCATCCCGGAGGAGCTGAACCCTCATGCCAAGCTGCTGCGGGACTGGTCAGGCGGTCCCTACAGCATGATGGAGGGCATCGACGAGACGTTCGATGCCGTCATCTTCGTCGGCTATCATGCCAAAGCCGGGACGACGAACGCGACACTGGACCACACCATGTCGTCAGTCTCCATCAACGATCTGAAAGTGAATGGCGTTTCGCTGCCGGAGGCCGGCTGGAACGGACTCATTGCCGGTTGTTACGACGTGCCGGTGGTCTTCATCGCCGGAGATCAAGCCGCTTGCGATCAGGCGTCTGCGATCTTCGAGAATATCGAAACCGTTGCCGTCAAGAAGGGCATTGGGGAGGCCTGCCTGAACCTCCATCCACAAAGGTCGCGAGAGTTGATCAAAGCGGGCGTGAAGAAGGCTCTGGGGCGGCTGGCTGACTTCAGGCCATTAAAGTACAAACCGCCGTATACGATCGAGATTCAGTTCAAGAACGAGCGTCAGGCTTATAGGGCTTCCTGGTATCCCGGTGCGAAAAGGCTGGGTGATCGGGGCGTGTCCTACACTAGCGCGGAATTCCTGGATCTGATGCGCTTCTTGATGCTGGCACGATAAGCTCTCGCCAAACGTCTCTATTACGTTCCTGTTACCAACATCAGCCTACCGTGGTCTGCGGTAAGGCCGTCTTCGGTAGCCAAACGGCTTAGGCTGCCTTTCCGCACAGCCGTGACGGCTGCACACGCGGTCTGAATCTCGAACCCGCGGCCATTGACCTCGCAGGCCCTGTCCGTCAGATGCCGATATACATGTCCGCGGGGAGGATTTTGGTTTCCAGTGCATCTGGACCTACGACAGCCGGGGCATCCGAGCTGACCGCTCCATTCGGTCTGGCGTTGGAGGAGGGCTGCAAGATGCTGGAGGGTGTCCTACCCCTGATAAACTGAAGCCTGAAGCTATGCTCGAATCCTGCAGGAATGCAAAGACGAGGCTCGGCCCCGAGCGCGGGGCAGACCAACGTCCCTGCCGTCTCGGCCGTGCTCGCCCCCGGCCGGCGCTGCGTCCGAAGGTGGCCGGCAAGGAAGGCGGGCCTATAATACTATGTGCTCAGGCACGAGTAGATCGGGCCTTTTACATCTCCGATCTTTCGCGTACTCACAGCGGGGTCTCGCCGCGGGCTACGACTGGGTGAGGTGCCGTATGGATCATGCCCAAAGAAATGCAAATACGTTTTGCGGGGAGCTGGCAACCTTGCGCGCCCGCGTGGCGGAGCTGGAGATAAGCCAGGCCGAGCGTGCACAAGCCGAAGAGACGCTCCGCCTCGCACAATTCACTATCGATCATGCGGCCGTAGCCATTTTCTGGATAGGAAAGGATGGCCGGTTACTCCGCGTCAACGAGGCTGCGTGTCGCGCGTTGGAGTATTCGCGCGAGGAACTGCTCTCCATGGCCGTGCACGATTTCGATCCCGATTTTCCGCGGGAACGGTGGCCGGATCACTGGAACGAGCTCAAGCAGCGCGGGTCCTTGAGCTTTGAATCGCACCACCGGGCCAAGAGCGGAAGGGTCTTCCCGGTGGAGATTTTCGCCAATTACCTTGATTTCAAGGGTCAGGAATACAATGTTGCCTTTGCCGGTGACATCACCGACCGCAAGCAGGCGGAAGAGGCGCTGCGGGAAAGCGAAACCCGCATTCGCCAGATCGCCAACACGATTGAGGACGTGTGCTGGATTACCAATTGGTCGGACCACCGGGTCTTATTCGCCAGCCCGGCGTATGAGAAGATCTGGGGGCGATCACTTCAGGGACTCTACGACAATCCCAAGGATTGGGCGGAGGCCATTCATCCTGACGATCGCAAGCGTTCCTGGAAAGCCTTCACGCGGCTGGACCAGGAAGGCAGCTATGACGAAGAGTACCGGGTGGTACGCCCGGATGGGTCGGTACGATGGATTCGGGATCGAGGCTTTCCGGTGCGTGATGACGCTGGGCGGGTCTACCGCGTAGCGGGAATTGCCCAGGACATCACCGATCGGAAGCGTGCGCAGGAGGCATTGCGGGCGGCGGATCGGCTCGCCGCAATGGGCACCGTGGTTGCGGGAGTGGCGCACGAAATCAAAACTCCCCTTACCGCGATTTCCGGTTTCGCCGAGCTGCTGGCCAAGGATCGCTCGCTCGGTGCGGAAGCCCGCGAGGCCGCCGACAAGATCATCGAGCAGGCCATTCGTTGCGGCAGGATCGTTGAAGATCTGCTCGGCTTTGCTCGCGCCCGGCGGGTGTCTTTCGAGCGCGTTCAAATCAACATGCTGATCAAGCGATGTCTTGAACTGTCACGGAGCACGCATCGTTTTGACGATGTTGAGATCGCTGAGAAGTACGACGCCGAGCTGCCCGAAACCACAGCTGACCCCTATCGCCTCGAACAGGTCTTCATCAACATCATCCGCAATGCAGGCGATACCCTCAGTAAGAAGGCTGGGGTCAAACGATTTACGGTGCGCACCGAACGGCTGGGAGACCAGATCCGCGCGG
>CP070718.1:2763522-2787677 GCA_020350565.1 Phycisphaerales bacterium | reverse complement strand
CTGCGGGATTTCCTGTACGAGCACGAGAAACCTCTGGTGGCCGCCAAGGCCAAGTCGAACGGCCAGGCTCAGGCCGAAGGGGAACCGAGCGAAAGCGAAGAGCCCGAGGTTCTCGAGCAGGACAAGGATCTGGTGGAGGGTGTGATTGATCCTGAGGTGCTCTGGGCCTGCACCACCTGCCGGGCCTGTGAGGCGGAGTGTCCGGTCTTTATCTCTTACGTCGACAAGATCATCGACATGCGCCGCTACCTGATCATGGAGCGTGCGGAATTCCCCAGTGAGCTTCAGCAGGCGTTTCAGTGCCTGGAGTCGACCATGAACCCGTGGGGCTTTCCGCCCGAAGAGCGCGGCGCGTGGGCCAACGGTTTGGATGTTCCGCTGATCGGCGAGAAGCCTGACGCGGACTACCTGCTCTGGGTGGGTTGCATGCCGTCGTTTGATGACCGGGCGAAGAAGGTCACCCGCGCAGTGGCCGAGCTGTTCATCGAGGCCGGCCTCAGTTTCGCCATTCTGGGACCCGAGGAGCAGTGCACCGGCGATCCGGCGCGACGGGCCGGCAACGAATACCTCTTCCAGATGTACGCCGCGGCCAACATCGAAATCCTCAACAACTACGGCGTGGACAAGAAGAAGATCGTCACCATCTGCCCGCACTGCTTCAACACGCTCAAGAACGAATACCCCGACTTCGGCGGCAAGTATGAGGTCGTCAATTATGTCGAAGTGCTTAGCGATCTCCTCCGCCGGGGCAAGCTCAGACCGAGCGAGCGCGTCGATCAGCGGGTGGCGTATCACGACTCGTGCTACCTCGGGCGGCACAATGATATCTATGAGGCTCCTCGCCAGGTGCTCCGCGCGATTCCGGGCTTGACGCTCCTCGAAGCCGCAGAGCACCATGATCGCGGGATGTGCTGCGGTGCGGGCGGTGCGCAGATGTTCAAGGAAGAGGAGCAAGGTGACGAGCGCGTGAGCAACCGGCGCACGATGCAACTGCTGGCCACGAGCCCTCAGGCCGTCGGCAGCAACTGCCCCTTCTGCATGCGCATGCTGACCGACGGGCTGGCCGACGCCGAGCGCGAAGAGGTCAAGCCGGTTGACATCGCTGAGCTGTTGCATCAATCGGTGATTGGAGCGAAGAAGCAGGAGGAAGCGACGGCGGAGGCCTGAGGAGGAAGGCAACAGCCGACGGGCGATAGGTAAGGTAGTTTGCACCCGCCTCAAACCTTGGCGGCGATGTAGGAACTGGAGCATTCTGTTGCGGCCCCGAAGATGGGCCAAAGCCGGATCGGGTTCGGCAGCAGCAGGTAACGAATCTCCTCGCACGACGAGTGTGCGGCGATTGCAGCTCGTGGGGTGGCCGATACCCGCTCCGCGACCGAGGATGACCATGGCACTTGCACATCGAATCGCGAAGTGGGTGAACGATCTGAACTATGAGGACCTTCCGGACAAGACCATCCATGAGGCCAAACGTCGGGTGATCGATTCGCTGGCGGCGGCCTTGGGGGCCTACTGGTCCAGGCCGGCGAAAGTCGCCCGGGCGAAGGCCATGGCCGCCCACGACTCACCGCCGTCCGCGCTGGTCTGGGGCACGAACCACCATACACCGCCGGAGCTGGCAGCCTTCGCCAACGGCACGATGGTGCGCTATCTAGACTACAACGATACGTATTTGAGCCTGGAGCCCGCCCATCCCTCGGACAACATCGCACCGGCGGTCGCTGTCGCCCAGACGGCGGGCAAGGGCGGCAAGGATCTGATCCTCTCCATCGTGATCGGCTATGAGATCCAGTGTCGGATGTGTGACGCTGCCGGCCTTCGCACCGGCGGCTGGGATCACGTCACCTACGGCGCACTGTCAACGGCCGCGCTGGCCGGAAAGCTCTGGGACTTGACGGAAGAGCAGCTCGTCCACGCGTTGGGTGTTGCGGGTGTCTCCAACATCAACACGCGCCAGACACGGGTCGGGCAGATCTCCGATTGGAAAGCGTGCGCGTTCGCCAATGTGGGCCGCAACGGAATCTTCGCCGCTGATCTGGCGCGCCGGGGTCTGACGGGCCCGCACGAAATCTTCGAGGGGCCAAAGGGGTTGATCAAGCAGCTCACCCTCCCGGGTCTTACAGACCTCGTGCTCGGCAGCCCCGGCGATCTGATGATCGACAAGACGTACATCAAGTACTGGCCTGCGGAGTACCATTCGCAGTCGGCCATTGACGCGGCACTCCAGCTTCGCTCACGCGTTGAGCGCAAGGAGATCAAGGAGATCCTGATCAAGAGCTTCGAGGCCGCCGTGAGTATCATCGGCTCGGAGCCGGAGAAGCTTCGTCCCGCTTCTCGGGAGACGGCTGATCACTCGATGTTCTATTGTGTGGCCGCCGCGCTGGCCGACGGCGAAGTGACGCTTGCCACTTTCGGGGAGCACCGGCTGACCGATGCGAAAATCCTGGGACTGATTGACAAAACGAAGATCGTCGAGGATCCCGAGCTCAATAAGGGCTATCCGAAGGGCATTCCCAACGACATCACTATCACGTGCACGGACGGCACCAAGGTCAACAAGCGGGTCGACTTTCCACGGGGCCATGCGGAGAACCCGATGACCGACGACGAGGTCGTCGCCAAGTTCCGAAGGATGAGCCACGCCGTGATCACCGACAAGACGGCCGACAGAATCCTGGAAATGGCCTGGGACCTCGACAAGCTCGATGACGTCACGCCGTTGTTCAGGTTTCCGGTAGTCGTGTTGTAGAGGACCGAGACGGGCGTCGAAAGCGCGCCGGGAGATCGATCCGAGGGTTTTTCGCGAACTGGCGCTGTCGGCGCCGAGTCCCTGGAAAGATCTGCGGGATCGTCTCCGCCGGAGCGGGAGCCGGTCGCCTCCCCGTGTCCCGTTGACAAATGTTGCCAATTCAACGACAAGAGATTCAAGAGGACGGGTAGATCGGGCTATGAATCCCCCATCGTCTCTACAGCGATCGGCGCGGCTTCGTGAGCTGCTGAACCAAGGCGTCGTGATGATGCCTGGGGCATTCAATGCGCTGTGCGCACGAATGATCGAGCGCGAGGGTTTTGATGCGATGTACCTGTCCGGGGCCGTCCTGGCCAACAGCGTCGGCGGCATGCCGGACGTTGGGGCCATGACCCTGTCCGAGGCCCGCGACCACGCCAATCACATTGCCGATGCCACCACGATACCGATTATCATGGATGCCGATACCGGCTACGGCGAAGGGCCCTACAACGTGGCCCGAACGGTGCGTGTGCTGGAGGCAGCCGGTGTGAGCGGCATCCACATCGAAGACCAGGAGTTTCCCAAGCGCTGCGGGCATCTCGAGGGCAAGCGGCTCATACCACCTGAGGAGATGTGCGAGAAGATTGCCGCAGCCGTTGCGGCGAAGGCCGGCCCCGATTTCCTGCTGCTGGCGCGCACCGACTCCTGTGGCGTGGAGGGCTACGATGCCGCCGTCGAGCGCGCTCACGCGTACCTCGAGGCCGGCGCGGACGGCATCTTCCCGGAAGCGCTACAGACCCGTGACGAGTTCGAGCGCTTCGCGCGAGACGTTGATACGATCCTCCTCGCCAACATGACCGAGTTCGGGAAGACGCCGCTCTTCACCGCAGACGAATTCGGCGAGATGGGCTACAACATGGTGATCTTCCCCGTCACCCTGCAACGTCTCGCAATGAACGCGACGCGAGAGGCCCTGCGGGTCCTCAAATGCGAGCGGACCCAGAGGTCACTCGTCGATCAGATGCAGCCCCGCGGTGAACTATACGACCTGCTGGGCTACGACCCGGCAAGATAGGACAGATCGGTCAGCTCACAGGTCGGCTCGATCCGAAAGGTGACCGGCAGGAACCGGAGGCGGAATCATGGCCAGTTTGAAGAGCGTTCTCTCGGAAAAGATTCCGGCTTATCGTGAGGAGATCAAGGGAATCCTGGCAGCCCATGGGGACAAGGTCATCTCGGAGGTGACCGTGGCTCAAGCATACGGCGGTATGCGGGGCGTCAAGGCGCAGATATGCGATACGTCGACGGTCAGTCCGGAGACGGGATTGATCGTTCGCGGCATCCCCCTGGCGGACGTTGCCGACCGGTCGCCGGAAGAGATGTTCTGGCTGCTGCTGACCGGCGAACTGCCGGATGCGGCTTCGCTCAAAGAGCTGCAGGACGAACTGGCGGCTCGGTCCGAGGTGCCGGGGTATGTCATCGAGGCTCTTCGCGCGGTGCCGCGGACTTCTCACCCGATGGCGATGCAGAGCATGGGGCTGTTGGCGCTGGAGGAGGGCTCCAAGGTGCGTTCCCGCTATGACAGCGGCATGAGGAAAGAAGAACGCTGGGAGCCCTACCTGGAGGACTCGTTGGATCTGCTGGCCAAGTTGCCGACCCTCACGGCCGCGATTTACCGCATTCGTTACCTGGACGGTGAATTGATCCCCCGCGATCCGCGAAAGGACTGGAGCGCGAACTTCTCCCACATGATGGGCGTACCCGATCCAACGGGGAATCTGGCGAACCTGATGCGCTTGTACCTGAACCTGCATGCCGATCACGAGAGCGGCAACGTCAGTGCGAATCTGGCGCACGTTTGTGCCTCCGCCATTTCCGATCCGTACTACTCGGTATCCGCGGGCTTGAACGGTCTGGCCGGCCCTTTGCACGGGCTGGCAAACCAGGAATGTCTCAAGTTCCACCTGTCCATCCTGGATCGCTTCAATGGCCTCCCGAACCCCGACCAGCTCAAGGACTACGCGTGGGAAACGCTGAACGCAGGTCGTGTGATTCCTGGTTTCGGGCATGCCGTGCTCCGCTGTACGGACCCACGGTATGTGGCCTGCTATGAGTTCGGGCGCAAGGCTTGCCCGGAGGAGCCGTTGTTCAAGCTGGCCGACCTGATGTATCAGGTGATCCCCGGCGTCCTGAAGGAGCAGGGCAAGGCGAAGAACACGGCCCCGAATGTCGATGCCCTTTCCGGGGTGCTGACTTATGCGCTCGGTGTCAGGCAGCCCCAGTTCTACACTGCGATCTTCGGGGTGTCGCGGGCCATCGGCATGTGCGCCCAGATGATCCTCGCGCGCGCGGTCGGGATTCCCATCACCAGGCCGAAGTCGGTAACCACCGCATGGATCAAGGATCACGTCGGGATGAAGTAGCCGACGGATCGGGGCTTGTTCGCTTGATCGCCTTCTCGTCTGTGCCATGGGCTATGATCTGAAAGACCGGGTCGTCTTCATTACCGGCGCGTCCGGAGGAATCGGACGAGCCTGCGCCGAGGAGTTCCACCGTGCCGGTTCGAAGGTCGTTGCGACCGCGCGTTCGTTCGACAGGCTCGAAACACTGGCCCACGAACTCGGCGACGATCGTGTTCTGCCCATCAGGCTGGACGTTACCGTTCCCGACGAACGTCGAGCCGCTCTCGCGCAAACGAAAGAGCACTTCGGCCCCGTAGATGTTCTGGTCAACAACGCCGGTTGGGCCTGCTTCTCTACCGTCCTGAACATGCCCCAGGAGCACTACGATCGGATGATCGCGCTGAATCTGTCGGCCCCCATCGCATTGATCCAGGCGGTCGGACCGGAAATGGTGCAGCGGGGCAGCGGCCAGATCATTAACATTGCATCGGTGGTCGGGTTCCAGACGATCCCACGCATGACCACCTACAGCGCGACCAAGGCCGCCCTCATCTCCCTGAGCACGGGTCTGCGGATGGAGCTCAAAGGGACCGGTGTGGACGTGATCATGGTGGCCCCGGGATCGACTCGGACGGGCTTCTTTGAAGCCGCGGCCAAAGTGGGGACGAAGGCCAGCCGGTTTGCCAGCACCCAGTATTCGGCCCTGCGCGTGGCCCGCGCCGTGGTACGTGCCTCACGGCGACGACGGCGAGAAGTGGTGCTTACGCCGGCGGGCGTGGCCGCGACCATCGTGCGTCGCCTATCCCGCCGATTCGCCGATTTCGCGGTCTACCTGGTCGCCAAACACGCCATGCCCGAAGCTGCAGAGCGATAACAGAGCACGGTAGGGTCCGCCGCGATTGAAGCATCGATTCAAGACTTCTGGCTTCGGCGTACCGTGAGAGCGGATGTAAGAGGGGGCTCGGTCCGCGGGGTCTTACATTTTGTGACAGGCGGCTGTGGTTGCGCCCTGCGAAAGGGCGTATAGTATACCTGGAGGGAAAGTGTAGGTATGCGCATCGTGCGCAGGCCGAGGTCTACATACGATACCATCCGCGGCATCGCAAGGCTTAGTTGAAGCGGAGGGCACGACAACGAATAACGGAGGATGAGACGTCATGACAAGTCGTCTTTTTACGGCAGTTCTGGCTGTGGCCATGGTATTCCCGGTAGTTGCGTTCGCGCAGACATCGCCGTCGGGCCAGCCGGTTCTCGAGAAACGTGCGGTGCGCGAAGAGCCGCCGGATGAAAACCTGGCTATCACGGTGCTTCGCAGGGAAGTGGAGGGCGTCGACTGGCCGGATGCCTCCTTCGAATACGTCGTGGACTGGCTCAAGGACCAGGGAGACATCAACGTCGTCGTGAACTGGCCGGCGCTGACCCTCGCGGCCGTGGAGAAAGAGTCGGTGGTGGAGCTGTCACTCAAACGCGTAAAGGTCGCTGACGTCCTTAACGAAGCGATCAGGCAATTGGGTGAGGGCGGTGAGGTACTCTACCGTGCTTCGAAGAACACGATCCGGATTTCGACCAAGGAGGATTTCGACCGGAAGATGCACCTGCGGGTCTACGACGTGACGGACATTCTGATCGAGGTCACGGACTTCTACGATTCTCCGGAGATCGACCTTGAGCAGCAACAGCAGAGCGGCGGCCAAGGCGCCCAGCAGGGCACACCGGTGTTCTCCAGTAGCGGCTCGGGCAACGATGACCAGACCGACGAGGATGGTGAGCGGCTGAGGAAGCGCATGGAGGATTTGGTGGCTTTGATCGAGGAGGTGATTGATCCGCTGTCGTGGGACTACAACGGCGGAAAGGGTACCGTACGTTTCCACAAGCGCACGCTCATCGTCAGCAACTCGATCGAGGTGCATGAGCAGATCGCCGGCTTCTTCGAGGAGTTCGAGTAAGGGATAAGACTGGCTAGGGCGA
The DNA here is from genome assembly GCA_020350565.1 of Phycisphaerales bacterium. Taxonomy (GTDB): domain Bacteria; phylum Planctomycetota; class Phycisphaerae; order UBA1845; family UBA1845. The sequence continues at coordinate 2,780,576 of CP070718.1, read as the reverse complement.
TCGTCTCCGTCCTGTGCAACAGCTTTCGGCTGATAGCGGTCAGGATTGAGCGGAAAGCAGCGCGGCCTTAATGGTCTCGACGCTTACGTGCTCGATTCTGACTGTTTTTATAGGCGAGCTTGCCCCGGCGACGACCTGGACTTGCCGCCGGTGGACGCCCAAGCGCTGGGCCAAGAACGAGACCAGCTTCCTGTTCGCCATGCCTTTTTCGGGTGCCGCGGCGACGGCCACCTTGAGCCGCCTATCCCATTCGCCGAGACATCTTGTACGGGATGCACCGGCGACGACCTTCACGGGGAGCAGGACCGCTTCTCCATCGGCCGATAGCTCAATCATGCCTTGATTTTATCCGAAAAGTCATTCGTTTTGAGGGTCTGGCGTCTCAGTGCGGATCTGGCCAAGGCGGCGGCTTTGAAGGTGGAGAGAAACGGACCATGGCGACGCAATATGAGATCGGCATCATCGGGGCCGGCAACGCCGCAGAGGGAATCGTACACGGCATCATTCGCAACACGCTGCTCCTGAACGAGCGCATCGTTGTGTCGGACCCGCTCGAGGATCGCCGCTTGCTCTTCGCCCGGCGGTTCGGCATTGCCGTGACCGAAGAGAATCAAAACGTCGTCGAGAACAGCTCGATTGTGATCTTTGCGGTCAAGCCACAGCAGTTTTTGGAAGTCTGTGCCCCTCTCACTGGGTTCATCCAGGAGAGTCACCTGCTGGTAACCATCATGGCGGGGGTATCCACCAGAGCAATTGAGGGCCTCTACCCGCACGTGCGGGCCCGCGTGGTGCGGGTGATGCCGAATCTTCCCATGCACGTCGGTGCGGGGATGGCGGGTATCCACGCTGGCCGACATGCGACAGAAGCGGATCGCCTCCATGCTCAGAGGATCTTTGAGGCAGCAGGGAAGTCCCTGCTGGTTGAGGACGAATCGCTGATGGATGCGGTCACTGCCGTATCCGGTTCGGGCCCTGCCTATTTTTACTATTTTGTCGAGGCATTGGCCGCGGCGGGCGAGAAGGCCGGCCTGTCGCCTCCCCAGGCCCTCATACTGGCCAAACAGGCCTGCTTCGGGGCGGCCAGCATGCTCATGGAGACCGGCGAATCCCCCGCCGCCCTGCGGCAAAAAATCACCTCTCCTGATGGAACGACTCAGGCTGCGATTGAATCGATGGTCCGAACCGGGCTCTTCGAGGACATTCGGGAGGCCGTCCTGGCGGCTGCCAGCCGCAGCCGGGAGCTTGGCCGGCAGCGGTCGAACGTCGGCGGCTTGTAGGGAGCGACCGGCTGTCGGGCGCGCGCAGTCCATTCGCACATCGTTCACCGGTTCGACACCAGCGCGTTGCCGATGATCGCGATGTGATCTGTACTTCCTGATCGGCCGTTGAAATTCCTGAGGCTGGGCGCACCTGCCAACGCCACGGCGGTCAGCGTGCCCGAGTCACGGATTCGCCTGGACGACCGTCAGCACGACGTGAGACGATCATGTTGATCGGCGGTGCGAGCTCGATCGGGAAACGCAAATGCCGGTGAGCGTGCGTCCTTCATGTGTGCTCGGAGGCACGTGCCACGAAGTGTCGCGAACGTTTTGGGATGTTCCTCTCCGTCCGCTGAAGGTTGCGCGAGGCGTGGCAGATCCTTTGAAAAGGGCCGTGCCGAGGCCTATGGCAAGAAGAAAATCGAAAAAATTTTCAAAAAAGTTTTGCGGCCCCCCAACCCGCGCATCGGGCCTCCGGGCTATTCCGTGCTGCTCCGAGTGACTTGCCGTGCTCGATTGTTGCACAGCCCCCGCGTCGACGCGTGCAAGCGCTTGTGGTTTGAGTCTGAGCCTCGCCCTGCTCCAGTTCATCGCTTGGCACAAAGGCTTGGGCAGTTCCGTGCCATGCGCTCGACATTCCCTCCTCGGTGACCAGGCGTGAGCCGCTCGGGAGAGAGGTGTCGGTGTGCGTTTTTTCCCTGTTTTTTGTGGGGAAATCACAGTCGGCCGTATGGCCGCGCCGCGCCGAGCGGCGCTCTGCGTACATTCAGGGCGCGCAGCATCAATTACGGGCAGTTTGGGCGCGGATGTTGCTCGAAGTGTCCTGAGCGCGCCCGTTTGCCAGACTGCTTTTCGTGCCATGGCATGGCAGCCGCGCGGGTCGTGTCATCTCTCGCCACGAAGGTCCTGAGAAACGGAGACGCGCGCTACGCGGATGTTGGCGCGTACCAACGCTCAGCGGTGAGGGGCCGGCTCTGCGCAAGATTTCTTTTGACAGACTGAAACGATGTTGTACGATTTTGTTCAGAAAGGAGGTGATGCTCGTGGCAAAGAAACGAAAGGTAGCCAAGAAGGCCAAGAAGAAAGCCAAGAAGGCCAAGAAGGGCAAGAAGAAAGCCAAGAAGGGCAAGAAGAAGGCTAAGAAGGCCAAGAAGACCAAGAAGGCCAAGAAGACCAAGAAGAAAGCCAAGAGAAAAACGAAGAGAAAAACCAAGAAGAAGTAGTGCTCACGCAGAGTACCAAAGAGTCGCGCGAGCCGGCGACTCCTGCCACGGCGGTCGATTCGGCTCGGCGCACAACTCCTGTGACGCACGACTAGATTCGCTGAATGGAAGGCGCTACTCGCCACGGCGGTGCCTTCCATTCTTTTATGCGCCGCGGGCCCGATGGTGCCCGACTCACGGATGTCCGAATCAACGGACCCGCGCCATGCCTCGCGCGCCACGCGGAGAAGCGTATGCGGGGTGGCCCTCCGGACACGACGAAGATGCACCAAACCCTGTCCGCGGCCACTGGCCTCATCGCCTAAGTCGTTATATAGCAATGGTTAACGGTCCATCAGGGCCGATGGGTCGTCCGGTTGGCAGGTCTTGCAGGGTTTTCGACCTGAAGCTACGGCTTCCTCCAACGTCTCGAATTGCATCAGGTTGGCCGGTGATATCCGACGAGCGTGCGGGCAGGTTGCCCTATGGAAGACCTTGGACTGCTTGCTGGCGACGAAGGGCGCTGATTCGTGTTCGGCAGGACGAGGGCCGGTCTCGCGCTCCGGCTCGGCGGCGATCGTCAGTGCGTTCAGATCCGGGGCCCCTGCAAGGGTCCATGCCGTTCCAAGCAGGTTTGCGCCCAGCGAAGCGGCATCTTCAAGCCGAGCCTCCATGATCCAATCCACCCGCTCACTCAACGCGGTGTAGTAGCGATACTTCTGAATGAGAAACTCGTCCGCAGTTCGCACGTTGAGCCTGCCCATGATCGCGTGGTCGGCTTCGAGGAGGAGGGGCAGCGCTTCATGTCCGCGGCGCATGGCAGTGAACGCTTCCTCGACTGGATCGGTCACCGCGCGGTAGCGGTCCGGTGAGAGGCGCATCTCGTACACCAACCGGCCTTTGAGATTCACCAGCAAGCCTTCATGGCATCGGTTCCGCACGGTTCTGTGAGCCTTCAGCGCCTGCTTTGTGGTATTCTTGGAGAGTATGAGATTGCCGGAGGCCTGACCGTCGCGATTGAACGTGGTATTGAACGGCAGCGCCGCGTCCGCGGCGAGTTCCAGCAAGACCCTCGACTCGAGCGAGATGGTTTCCGGCTCACCGTGCTCGAAAGCCCGAATAAGGGCATCGAAGTGCTCTCGGATCGCCCACGGCAAATATCCTCCCTGGCGTTCGCCGCATCTCGTGAAGAGGTTCTTTGCCTGCTCCGGTTCGGTAGGAAAGTCTCTTACGGCCTCTCGGGCGACCACGGGGTCGACGCTCTGCCCGGCGATGTCCATCTTCAAGTAGCGCGCGTCAGGCGGCTGATCGGAGGTGTGTCGCCAGTTGGCGGCCTCGTCCGCGCCCGTTGCCGCGCTACCTGAAAAGCCGAGTCGGCTTCGGAACCACGGTTGTATTTGTGGCGGAAGGATTGTGAGACTGGCTCGAATGGAGAGCTCATAAGCGGTGGGAGATTCTGCATCGCTGCCGCCCATCCCAGCACCCAGCGGCAGAACCACCCAAATGAGTGTCAACTGAGTGATGCTCGGCATGAAGTCTCCTCCCCGCTCTTTTTTGACGCGTGGCCGGGACAAGGGTGCGCAGCCTCGGTGTTCCCCTGACCGTGCCGAGTCCGGCAACCAGACGGACGCCCAGGCACGGGGTTAGAACTCTCCGGGCCAGCCGCACCTGATCGGCCTACCTTCTCTGCCCCTTGGTCCCGCCCGGCAAGCGCGGCATTGGCTACGATTCGGCGTCTTCCGCAGACTCGCCGCTTTCCTCAGGTTCCCATCCGGCCTTGCGAAGAATCTCCCTTAGGAGGAGGTCTTCCATGGCGTGATCGCGACCTCGGTCGATCCAGCGCTCGTCTGCCTCCGTCACTGACAGAGCACCGGTGGTGGAAGGGAGTTCGTCCCCGAAGAATTGGTAGGCGGCTCCAGAACTGTTGAACTGGCGATCGGGGGCGGACAGCCGTTGCTTGTAAACGGCGACCGTCACTTTGACGGCTTCGCCGGACGACGCGGGTGTGACGCGTACTTCTACCCATCGTCGAATGGGGTTGAGCGTTGCCTCCCACGCGTCACGCCTGGTGGCGACGTCCTTGCGCCAGAACTCGAAGTACTGTTTCGATATCTCAGGCCGGGTGGTGATGACGCCGGCGCGTCGATCCACACGATCGAGAGTGAAAGAATGGCCGCGAAGCGTGTCCTTGGAGGCTTTCCAGATCTGGACGGTGGATTGAAAATCCGGCTTGATGTCCAACTGCTGCCTGGACTGATACGTGGCTGCTGGCCTGGGCTGGCAGCCCAGGCACGTTGCCGCGAGAGCGGTGAGCAAGAGCCGGCATAGGGTCATGGTAACTTCAATCATACTGGCGGTATTTTGAGGGTCAACGCTCTCCAGGGGGCATCGGGGGGGCATCCTGAAAATGGTGGCGACCGTGCAATGGGTGGCACCGTTCTGTCTCGCTGGCTGATCACAGCGGGTGAGGCAAAGCCTCGGTATGCCTCGGATCGGCGGTACCCGGATCGATCGGGAGACCCTGCCGCCCCAAATCGGGATTCAGCCGGGCATCGGAGGTTTTTGCCGCCGGCTGTTCACCGAGTTACGGAGTTCCTGAACCCGCCAAGTCAGGCTCTTGAAAAGAACGGCTCGGTGCCGGATAATCGATTTTTCTTGACGGATTCAGTCCGATGGCGCGTGAGATACGTGCGTCGGCTATCCTGTTTATGGGGGCATAAATGGGCGGTTTAATCGAAGCGTTGCATCGACTGCAGGATGTCGAACTTCAACTAGCCAGACTCCGCGGAGAGGAAGAAGCCAAAGCTCGCCGCATCAAGACTCACACCCGACAGCTCCGCAAGATCGAGGATAGGATTCACGAAGCCGAGGTCAACATTCACGAGCGCCAGAGACAGATCGATCTGGCTACCCTCGATGCTGCCACCAAGGAACAGGCGGTCGCCAAGCACCGCGAGGCACTCAGCAAGGCCAAGACCAACAAGGAATACGCCGCAATCCTCCTGGCCCTCAACACGGAGAAGGCGGACAGCGCCAAGATCGAGAGTCACGTCCTGGAACTAATGGAGAGGAACCAGGCGCTGATGAAGGGCAAGGAACAGACGGAAGAGGAGCGGGCGCAGATTCTGGATCGGATTGCGTCGATCAAGCAGGAGCTGGAGGCCTATCGCGGGGAAACCCAAGCGGAGCGCGAGCGTCTGGAGACCAAGCGCGAAGAGTGTGCCGACAGTATCCCACCCTCCGCGCTGTCCAAGTTCAATCGCGTGGCGGAGCGTCACGAAGGGGAAGGCATGGTTCCCGTCGCTCGGATCCATCCCAAGCGTGAAGAGTACGCCTGCTCCGGCTGCAATATGACGGTCACGCTGGAGGTGGTGAGTTCGCTCAAGACCGGCGAGGAGCTGCAATCCTGCAAGGTCTGCGGTCGGCTTCTCTACATCGAGGACGAGCCGGCGAAATTGCGATAGGCGGGGATGCCGGTTCCTTGAGTTGGGGGGAACCGTTGGAGAGCGGACCGGTCTGATGGCCTGCCGACATACCTCGAGCCGATTGCCTCACTTCTGGGTACTTCCGCAACAAGCTGCTCGGTAGAAAGGTTTCATGGAATCCGGCCGCAGGTCTGATGGCTTCGTGCGGTCAGAGGAGTGTTGCCGACTGTCAGGCTCCTTTCAGGCGTCCTCATCTCCTGGGCGGGACCGGTATAAACCCCTTTCGCACGCAACCGTAAATTCCTCCGCTTGGGCCTTAAGGCTTTCCCAGGCGTTTCGGATTCGGTCGGCCTCAGCCGGCTCGATCTCGCCATCGTCCTCGATGGACATGGTGACCGTGTCGAGCAAGTCGCTGAACTCTCTGACAAGAGTCTGCGTGCGGAGGAGAAGATCGGTCGCGATGGACTCGGAGGGCAAGGGTGGATTGGATAAGAAGAAACCGCCGGCCTCGTGGCAGAGCCAGTTCACGACGTCGGTATCGGCGGTGACGCGGACGATGTCGGCAAGGCGGTCGAGCGGATTGCGGGCACCGCTGGCGTCGGGATCGTCCGGGTCAGATTCCTGACACCACTTGTAGATCAGTGCGGGGGAGAGGCGTAGCGTCGCCGCCAACGATTTGACCCCGACTTTGTCCGCCGCGCGCTTGAGCACTTCATGAGATCGCATGGGCGACTCCCAGGCAAAGAATAAGGTTCTTAACGGGGTCCAGGTCTGGACCCTGGTCAAGGAGCACAGAGATTATACCGGCGTCGGTGGCTTAAGCCTACGAAGCAGCGCCTGTTGAGGGGCTGTCGGGGCACGTGTACCCGAGAGCCCCGTACCGCTATCCGTGGCGCGGCGCGTCACCCTCCGTCTTTTGCCAGGTCTTGAGTTTGCGTTGGAGCGTGCGCACGGAAATGCCCAACGAATGGGCGGCTCTGGTTCGGTTCCCTTTATGCCGCTGGAGCGCCTGCATGATCGCGTGCCGTTCCAGGTCCTCAATGGTCATGTATGGCGGGATTTGGATTGGCTCGCCTTGTTCCTCATGACCGGCGACATTGGCCGGCAGATCGTTCATGGTCAGGACGGTGCTGGTGGCCATGACCACCATGCTTTCGAGGCAGTTGGCCAATTGCCGGACATTACCCGGCCAATGGAAGGACCTCAGGAATCGTGTCAGCTCGGCGTTCGGCGACATCGGTGGACGGTTGTTGGCCCGGCAGAGCTCGTCAAGGAAGTGCCGTACGAGAAGGGGAATGTCGGCCCGGCGGTCGCGCAACGCCGGCAAGGCGATGGTCACGACACTCAGGCGATAGTAGAGATCCTCGCGAAAGATCTCTTCGGCCACTAGCTGTTCCAGGTCCCGGGCCGTTGCCGCGACAACGCGGACGTCGACTTCCTTCTCTTCATTCGAGCCGACGGGGGTAATGGTTCGCGTTTCAAGGACGCGCAGCAGTTTGGCCTGGGACTCGAGGGCGAAATCACCAATCTCGTCGATGAAGATGGTACCGCCGTTGGCGGCCTCGAACCGCCCCACCCGAGTGGCGGTGGCCCCAGTGAACGCGCCTTGTATGTGTCCGAACAATTCGCTCTCCGCCAGACTTGCCGGGACTGCAGCCATGTTCACTGCCACGAAGGGTCCATGCTTGCGCGGGCTGTTCTGGTGGATCGCTTCAGCGATGAGCTCTTTTCCGGTTCCAGACTCTCCGCAGACCAGGACGTTGCTTTCAGCTCGAGCGGCGCGTCGAACGCGGGCGAAGACGTCCAGCATAGGCTTCGACCGCCCGATGATCCGCTCGACGCCCAGTCGATCATCGGTACGCTCGGAGAGGTATTGGATCGTTTGCTTTTTCTTTCGCGCTTCGAGGGACCGGTCGATCAACGTCAAAAGCTCGCTGGGCTTGACCGGCTTCGTCAGATAGTCCTGTGCGCCGAGTTTCATGGCCTCCCTGGCGGACTGGACGTCGGCGTGAGCGGTGACCAGGATGAAGGGTATCTCGGGTCGCTTTTTCCTCCAGCACCGTAGCAGATCAATGCCGCTCTGAGCGCCCATCCGTACGTCGCTCAGCACGAGGTCGACCTGTTCCTCGGAATAGTCAATGGCTCGCTCGGCGTCCTCCGCGGTCAATACCTCGTAGTTCTCAAGCTGGAGAACGCGCTGAAGGGCCTCTCGTTCGCCGCGTTCGTCTTCGACCACCAGGATGGTCGCATTTCTGCTCATCGTCGCGCCTCTGTCTTCATCGGTTCAATCCTGCGAAGCGACCGGCCGGCGGCCCGCAGACGGAGCGCCTCGTGGCCGTTTGCCTTCGTCACGTCGGACGGCTCGAGAGTCCGCTCACGATCTTCCACGGAGTTGCCGAACGTCAGTAAGATCTTTCCACGCGTACCACTCGGCGATGACCACCACGAAGACCAAGGCCGGTGAGCTCCAGACGTATCCCGCCCTTTGCGACTGTTGGGGTGACCTGTTCGAGTCAGCTTCCATGCCTATGCTAAGTTTTGCCTGAAGCGAGCCGAGCGGAAGCGGCTATCCGTTGAACGACGAACAGCCATCGCATTCCACGAACGGAACACCGCGAGGACCGGATCTTGTGATCCTGCAAAATGGTCGCTCAGATCGAGCAACCAAGATAATGCGACAAAGTGACGCGGTCCAGCCCGTAAATCCATGTAAAGAAGAGCTGGAAGGTAGTTGGCCGTGAGAGCGGATTAGGAGTTGCCGGCTTTGCTGCTGGCTGCTGTGAGCTGTTTTTCCCGGCGAAGCGCGCTTTGCGGGAGGAGGCGGGGTGGCGCCGTCCAGTATTTGAGCCCTTCAAGGACTCCGGCCGCCATGGGGCGGCGCGCGTGATAGATCAGCGGGCCGCCCAACTCTTTCAGTTCCGGTTTCGCGTTGGCTACCACGACCCCTCGAAAACCCTTCACAAACAAGGGGCGATCGTTTCCGGAATCGCCGCTGACCACCACATCTTTTCGGGGGAAGCCCCAACGGGAGGCCAGGAACGCGGCCGCGCTGCCTTTGTTCACGCCCGGCGGCAGCACGTCGAGATCACGATCAGAACTGTAGATCACCTCCGGATAGATGGAATGGTTCCAAAGGGTCTCGAACACGGAGTCCATTTCCTCGGAGGAGGCATTTTCGAGGAAAAAGCTCGCTTTCAGCGGGGATTGCCATTCACTCGGCTGAGGGCGAAGCCGTGGAAGCTCCGAAAGAAGGTCGCGGATGCGACCGGTGTCCCAGTCCGACGGCATGCGATCGTGCCACTCGTCAAAAGGACGGCCGGAAGGGAAGGCCCGGACCTCCGTGCCCACATCGCAGATGACGGCGTCGGGCGCAGGAAGGGCCGTCTCATTAACAAGTTGAACCACGGAGTCGAAGTAACGACCCGTGGCGTACACAAGTGCGAGCTTGGAACGGCGCTTTTCAATCCACTCCGCGAAGGCTTCGAGTCCATGCTCGCCGCCTTCGGAGAAGAGGGTGTCATCTATGTCGCTGACAAGAATGACATTTCCTCCCGAGACTAAAGATTCCCTTTATGTCCATCGGCTAAAATGCATGTCTCATGCCATAAACAGCGAGTGTTCGTGAAAGGGCGTTTGCGGGCAGGAAACGCCCAACCTACACCGACAGTTTCCTTATCGTGTGGAGTATAGATGCGTCAACATGTCGCGTCCAACTTCAGACCATCCGTCGGGAAACTGCGTGCTTCGAGTGTGAGGCGCGATGCCGGAAAGCCGACGATTCGCGCTGTGAAAAGGGCTTCCCAGTATTGCCGGCGGCGAAGAGCGCGACGGTTCGCGCCATTCGCGGCAGTTCGGGCTTCATCGCAATCCAGGCTGTCGGAACCTGGAGGAATGCGAGTTCGGCGTTCCGAGTCGACTTGCGGCTTGGCGAGTTGCTTCTAATTCGAGCGTGGATCTGCATGGCGGAACAATCCCAGTCGAGCGACAGGCCGGCCGGAGTCCCGACAGCAACCAACAAGCAGCAGACGGTCCTGTCTCCCATCGAGAAACGGCGTTGAATGCGTTGGCATAGGAGCTTATGGTCGATCGTTCACCCCCTTCGTTGGTGTTTGGTGTTGAAGGGAAACTGAGTGACCATGGCCTCTCTTGCAGTGAGGTCGTTTGCAGAGAAGCGCGCGAGCGGCCAATCGAGGGGCGCCAGGCCGCCCGCCGGCAGAAGATGGCGACGTAGTGTCGGCTCAGATGTGAGCATTGCCGACATAATGTCGCACTGGAAACTCCGTTCGGTGCCGTTGCATCGGTCTCAGGGCGTGAAAAATAGGACCTTTGCCTGCGGCAGCTCGCATGCCGATGTATACTGTAAGCGGGGAGGGTGCGCTTGTAGTTTGGTAACTCCTTGTGGTTCGCAGAGGCAGTGCGGGTCAGCCCCGGATCGCAAGTCTGAGGAGTCTGCCGATGAAGGGAATCACGGATCGTGCGGCTCAGGCGCTGCTGGAGGCCCTCGAGGAGGATGGCGTTCCCGAGGATCAATGCGTTCGCTACGTTGGGTCGGCTCATGGAGGGGAGTTCGAAGTTGACGGACCCTGTCCAGATGATCTCGTCTTCGATCACGAGGGCCGAATGGTGTTGGCGGTAGGCCCCGAAACGGTTGAGGGATGCCCCGATCACGTGTTGGACTTTGAATCCGACCAGTTCACGCTCCTCCGCTATTCGCGTGTCAGGTCTTGCCGAGTCTACGAGGCGGAACAGCTCGCCACCGTGTGAAGCGAATTTTCTTGCATCTTGCAGGTTTCGGATGTCACAACGGGCGGAGTGCTCATCAGGGGCTTGGAGTGCGCCGCCGGCAGAGTCCATCCTGAGAACGTCAGATCGCAAACCGCACAACAGCCGCGTTTCCTTCCCGCCTGCTTGAATCGCAATCGAAGATAGGACACTATCTAAGAGCCATGATGGGTGCGCACTTCGCCTCGCCGAACACCCACGGGTCGAAGATCGTCATGAAAGAAGAGGTACTCCGCATGGATGCCGAACCGATCATTGTCTGCCGCGACGTGTCTTTCTCTTACGACGGCCCACTTGTGCTGCAGGGCGCCACGTTTTCGGTTGTGCCCAAGGACTTCGTATGCGTGATCGGCCCGAACGGCGGCGGGAAGACGACTTTGATCCGACTCATGTTGGGCTTGATTGAACCCTTGCGCGGGAAAGTCGAAGTGCTGGGTCGGTCTCCGAAGCTGGCCCGGTCCCGCGTAGGTTATATGCCTCAACGTGCTCATCTTGACCCTGAGTTTCCGGTCAGCGTGCTGGACGTCGTTCTGATGGGCAGGTTGGGGCATGGTCCGGGGTTCGGACCCCATCGGCGGTCCGACCGAGCCGTCGCCGAAAGAGTGCTGACTGAAGTAGGTCTGCCGGAGATGGGGCGGCGGCCATTCTCATCGCTCTCGGGTGGGCAGAGGCAGCGTGTGCTGATCGCCCGGGCGCTGGCGTGCGAGCCGGAGCTGCTCTTGCTGGACGAGCCGACGGCCAACCTCGATCCTTCGGTGCAGGAGAGTCTTTATGCCCTTCTTCGCGACCTTAATGAGCGATTGACCGTCGTGTTGGTCTCGCACGATGTGGGTTTCGTGTCGGTGTTTTTCAGGACGGTGATTTGCGTGAACCGCACCGTCCACCTCCATCCCACACGCGAGCTGACCGCACAACGGGTGGCCGACATGTACGGACGGGAAGTGCGTCTCCTGCATCACCCAAGTGGTCAAAAGTCCGGAGCGGGATCGTGAGGGAGTTTCTGGACGCCCTGTTCAAGTTTCCTTTCCTGCAATACGCGCTGTTGGCGGGCGTGATCGCCAGTGTGGCCTGCGGCATCGTGGGGAGCTATGTGGTCTCGCGCCGGATCACCTACATCGCGGGCGGGGTGGCGCACTGCACCCTGGGGGGCATGGGCGTGGCGCGTTATCTGAACACGGTGTGCGACTGGACCTGGTTGCAGCCCCTGCACGGTGCCGTGGTGTCGGCCATCCTGGCTGCGCTGATCATTGGCCTGGTCAGCCTTCATGCCAGGCAACGCGAGGACACCGTGATCAGCGCCCTGTGGGCGATCGGCATGGCCGTCGGCATCCTGTTTATCGCCAAGACGCCTGGTTACCAGGAAGACCTCATGAGCTACTTGTTCGGCAATATTCTGCTGGTTTCTCAGCAGGATCTCGTCTTGATCGGGGCATTGGACGTGCTGGTCGTGGCGGTGGGCGTGCTTTTCTACAACAAGTTCCTGGCCGTCTGCTTCGATGAGGAATTCGCACGCCTTCGCGGGGTGAAGGTCGAATTCTACTACCTGCTGCTTCTCTGCCTGACGGCGCTGACGGTGGTGGTCCTGGTCAACGTGGTCGGGCTGGTCATGGTGATCGCCCTTCTGACCCTGCCGGTTGCCATCGCCGGCAACTTCGTCAATCGTCTCTGGCAGATCATGCTGTTGGCGACGTTGATCAGCATTGTCCTGACGACCGGCGGCCTGGTGGTCAGCTATGGGCCGGGCCTGCCTTCGGGTGCCACAACCATTGCGCTGGCCGGCGCCCTGTACCTCCTGGTGCTGATCATGGGGCGGATCAAACGAGCCGCCTGACGCCTCGATGCTTCATTTCCTGCCGCAAGTCGCGGGATATTCCCAACGTTGTTTGCCGAGGTTTGAGCCCGAAGAGGCCGGAGCGTGCAAACGTGAGAAAGTGAGAAGGTGAGAACGTGCGAAGGCGAGAAGGTGAGAAAGTGGGAACGTGGAAACGGATGAGTGGGTGGCAATCTACGGCCTCGGTTGCTCCTGATACTGTTGGATTCGACTCTGGATACGGCGGATCAGGTCGGGACGGTCTTCATCCTTCGCCAGCTTGAGGGCGCGCTGCATGGCCGCTACGGCGTCGTCGAAACGCTCGAGGTGTGCCAGGGCGGTTCCTTTATTGTAGTGGGCGGCAAGCAGGTCCGGGTTAATCTCGATGGCCTTGTCGTACCGGCGAATTGCAGATTCGGCGTCATCCATGTCGACGTGAACGATACCGATTTCCACGTGGGCCTCGGCGATGTCGGGCCGGAGCGCAAGGACTTTCTCAAAGGCGGCTATCGCCTCGTGGTGCTTGCGCGCAGCGGCGAGAGCCTTGCCGAGCTTGAAATGGATCAATGCGTCATCCGGCCGCTTTCTGGCTCCCATCTCGTAGAGGCTCGCGGCTTCTGCGGCTTTTCCGACGGCAAAGAGCCTGTCTGCTTGTTCGATCGTGGCCTCAACCGTCGGCGTATCCGGCTCCTTTGCCTGAGTTTCGCCGAAGTCGGTGGCGTTGGCGTCGATCGTGATTCCCCTCATCTCCAGGACGCCGACAAGACTTGGATCCAGCCGTACGGCGCGGGCGAAGCTTTTGGCGGCCTCGTCGGTGTTGCCGATGGCCTGGAACGCGAAGCCCCGGTCCAGCCAGGCCCTGGCGCTTTCCGGATCGAGCTCCACGAGTAAATCGTATTCACGTAAGGCGTCTTCGTTGTTGCCTTGCTGAAGAAGAAGCGATGCGAGTTCGTAGCGTACGCGGGCGAGGCCCGGTTCGATGCGAAGGGCTTCGTGATAATGGGCAATACCCTGCTGAGCCTGGCCGACGGTTGTCAGCGCTTTGGCGAGAAGCGCGTGGGCCGGCGCATGGCGCGGATGGTCGGAAACGAGAGCCGTGAGTTGTTCAATGCTCTCGAGAGAATTGCCACTTTGAAGGAGGATCTCGGCGAGGTTCAAACGCAGAAGCGGGTCACCAGGCCTGAGGTGCAAGGCCTCTCGGGCCTCTGCCACGGCGCCGTTCTTCCGGTTCATTATGATCAGTTCGCGGCCCAGGTCCGCGTGGGTGTCCGCGTCGCGCGGGTCGATGGATAACGCGCATTGATAGGCCTGTACGGCTTCATTCGTCTTGCCTTGTTGTGCGAGGCAGCGGCCCAACTGTGCGTGAGCGATCGCCATCTTCGGGGCCAGAGCTGTCGCTTTGCGTAGTTGCTCTTCGGCATGAGGCAGGCGGCCCTGCTGGAGATAGAGGTTTCCAAGTTGCAGGCACGTGCGTGCGTCATCGGGTATGAGTTGAATTGCGTCCTTGCAGCATTCGATGGCCGCCTCGGTCAGACCTGCCGCAGCCAGTTGCCGGGCGAAATCGCGCAACGGCTCGCCCCGATCGGGCCCTTCCCCAACCGGCGGTCCGAACAGTGCCTCATCGATCTGACTCTGATCGAGCTTGTAGATCATGATGGTGCGGCCGACCCATTCGTCCGGACTGCGCTGACGGAGGCTTGCGCAAAGCCGCGCGAACCGGAGTTTGAGAACCAGCTCGGTGAGAGGGTTTGACTGGGCGCCGGGTAGCGTTGTTGCTGCAATGGGCTCGCCCGCCTGGATACGGTCGATGTGCGGCCTCAGTGCCTGATAGGTGCGCTCCAGGACGGGCGTCCAACGACTCATGGGGAGCAGATAAACCTGGTGGAGGAAGGTGGCGCTGATGCAGTAGGTACCGGGTCTAAGTGGAAAGACCTCCGGTTCGTCCCAGGGTGGCGGGGTGGCCAGCGCTTTGGCTTCGATCCCGTAGCGTGCAGGCGCGACGGAGCCCCAGTAAGCGACGCAATCGTCTCCTCGTTGCGCGCCTTGGTTATGACTCTCGGATTCCCGTCGATAGTCCTCAATCCGCTTGGCGAGGCGTTTGAGATCCTGTCCCCAGTCGAGTGAGCTGTCGACCAGGTGGTGATGAGCGTGGCGCGGGCCGCCGACCAGGATGTTGAAGTACGCGAGGTGATGGGGCCACTGTGACAACGATGCAAGCGGGTACAGGCACAGGAGCAGGATGATGCATGCACGAGCCGGACGACGCCCGGCGGTCAGGAGTTGCGCGGCGACGCCGCAGAGAATGAAGAGGACCGGATAGATCGGCAGCAGGTGTCGGTGGCCGATGTTCAAATGCCCGAACACGGCGAACAGTCCGTAAACGGCGAGTAGCGTCCACAGTGGTGCGGTTTTGTAGAGGCTGGTTTGCAGGCTGGTCCGTCTGCTGCGATCCCGACTTTGGAGCAGAGGCAGCAATGCCGTGCCCATCGCAAGCAACATCAAGACCAGAGACGGCAGCGGTGTCTTGACGAGGAAAGCATAGGGGAAGAAGAGTCGAAAACCGCCGGTCGAGCGTTCGCCATGGAGGAATGCCTCTCGGGTCCTGGCGGAGTTTATCGTGTAGGTGAGCCCGTACAGGTAGGCCTCAGGCAACAGCCGGTGGTCGCGGGCCCAGGCGATGAGATCGGCGGCCTGACCCACGTGCCGCAGCTCATAGTTCCAGCTCGACTCATACGGTGGCGCGGTGCCGAAGTTGGCCAGGCGGTCACGCCCGGGTTCGGCGTTCTTGAAGGCCTCGAAACGCAGGCCGAAGACGACCCATATGGCCGCGACGATGATCAGAAGTTGAACAAGCCCGACCAGACAGAAGGTGCCGAGGCGGGCGGTGCGCGAGTGGACGGTCCGAATGTGCCCGATGGCCACCACCAGAGGCTTTCTTCGTGCAAGCCGGACGGTCAACAGGATCAGCACAATGGGCAGGAGCAGAATGCACGAGAACTTGGAAAGCGCGAGGCCTGCGACGGCCAGGCCTCCCAATAGCACACGCCAGATGGTGACTCGGTGAAGTACGGCCCATATGCCGGCCAACGCCAGAAGGAACATCAGCGCGGCCGCGGTGTCCGATGTCATCAAGGACCCATGGGTGAGCGTTGTTGGGCTGAGCGCATAAAGGATCAAGGAGAGGAAACCGCCGACGGGGCCAAAGAGCTTCGAGGACCAGACGAAGACGACGAGTCCCAGCACGACGCTCAGCAGGACGATCATTGACCGGCCCATCACAAGGAGCGTGTCGGGGTCGTTCCCAAGCTCAAAGAGCAATGCTTCGCCGAGCGCCCACGGGTTCGAGGTCCACCAGCTCTCGTTGTTGAGGTTCGGGAAGTCCGCGTCGGTGCAGAGAAGCGGGAGAGCGGCCCACAGTTCGGCCAAAGGCGGGTTCTCGGGCACGAGCCGATAGTCGCCGGTCTGCAGGTAGCTGTAACCGGCCATCAGGTGCTCGACCTCGTCAAACGTGGGGGACATGCGGAGGGTGGCGCCGATGGCCAGTGCCGCGTGCAGCACGAGCAGCGCGACCGCGACAAGCCATGCGCTCGACTTGATCTTTTGTTGGAATGACCAGGCGGGCCGATCGAGCATATCGGGTTACTCGGGGCTTTGTGTGCCGCTTGCGTTCGCTTTCGCCTCGTAACGGCGGATGCGATCCTCGATGCGTTGGATAAGGTCGGGTCGATTGGCGGCCTTGGCAAGCTCCAAAGCGCGCCGCATGGCGGCGATGGCCTCTTCGGTGCGGCCCAGATGATCCAGCACGGTCGCGGCATCGTAGTGGGCGGCCATCAGATTCGGATCGGCGCGGGCCGCATCCTGATAATTTTTCAGCGCGTTATGCGGGTCGTTCAGGGCTCTATAGGTGTTGCCGAGACCTGCGTAGGCCAGGGCGAAATCCGGCGTAAGCTCGATGGCGCGGTTGTAGGCCTTGATGGCGGCATCGTATTGGCCGTCGGCCGATAGGACCTGCCCCAACTTGTAATGAGTCACGGCATCGGTCGGATGCGATCGAAGCACCTGACCATACAGCTCGGCGGCCTGGCGGAGTTGCCCGACCTGGGCAAGCTGGTCGGCTCGGCGGATCAGGGCTCCGATGTCGGCGCTGTCGAAGTCCTGCGGTCTCTGCTCGGAGGATTGCAGGAGCGACTCGTCGATGGTTATGCCCTCAGCATCCAGGGATTGGCGAAGCTCCGGCTTGAGGCGGAGCGCTTGGGCGAAGCGGTGGTTGGCTTCGTCTTGTCGGCCGGCGTCGCGGAGCGCGTACCCGAGTTTGACCAGCAGGTCCGGCTGATCGGGGCTGACCAGGAGGATCAGCTCGATCTCGCGGATAGCCTCGTCGAGCCGACCTGCATCTCGTAATACGTCCACCAGCTCTTTGCGGATCTCCTGATCGTCGGGCTTGAGTTCCAGCGCTGTTCGATAGTGGAGGACCGCCTGTTGGAGATCGCCCATGCCGGCGAGGGCTCGACCATACAGGGCATGCGCAGACGCGATCGAGGGGTGCTCGCCGAGGATCTGATCGAGATCCTTGATG
>CP070718.1:2756483-2763422 GCA_020350565.1 Phycisphaerales bacterium | reverse complement strand
ACAGGTACAGCGTGGCTGACGATTGGGCCGATCGCCCGGTGAACTATGTGTCCTGGGGCGACGCGGCGCGGTTCGCTAACTGGCTGCACAACGGCCAGCCGATAGGTGCGCAGGATCTGACGACCACGGAGGACGGCTCGTACTACCTCGGCGGAGCGATGAGTGACGCCGAGCTGTTAGCGGTTACGCGCCAGCCGGATGCCAGCTGCGTGATCCCGTCGGAGGACGAGTGGTACAAGGCTGCGTATCACTACAACGATGGCGTGACAGGCAACTACTGGGACTATCCGACGGAATCGGACACGGCTCCGAGTTGCGAGGTTCCGCCGGGCACGGACATGACGAACGGCTCTGCGAACTACTACTGCAGCGGTTGGGTGATAGGTAGCCCGTACTACCGCAATGAAGTTGGTGCCTACGACGCGAAACCGTCGGACAGCCCGTACGGCACGTTCGACCAGGGCGGAAACGTGTGGGAGTGGAATGAAGCTGTCATCGAGTTGTATCGCGGCGTGCGGGGCGCGTCCTTCAACGACATCGACAACTACTTGCGCGCGGCGGTCCGCGAGAGCCGCTACCCGACAGACGAACACTGGACCATGGGGTTCCGCGTCGCCGAGGCGTTCCCCATGGTGATCGATACAGTCCCCGTCGGCAACCCGGGCAACGACGGGGAGGTATCGGGCGCAAGCGCCGGCGGTTCTGGGCCCGGCCGTATTTGTGGTGCGGTGGACTACACGTACAACATCGGCAAGTACGAGGTGACGGCAGGGCAGTACTGTCGGTTCCTCAATGCCGTGGCGGCTACGGATACGTACGGCCTGTACAACACGGAAATGTGGTCGGACCCTTGGGGCTGCAAGATCAAACGGACCGGCTGGTCGGGCAGCTATACGTACAGTGTGGCTAGCGATTCCGCCCATCGCCCGGTGAACTTCGTGAACTGGGGCGACGCGGCGCGGTTTGCGAATTGGCTGCACAACGGCCAGCCGACGGGGGCGCAGGATCTGACGACCACGGAGAACGGGTCGTACTACCTCAACGGGGCGATGAGCGAAGCCGAGTTGATGGACGTTTGGCGTCAGCCGAATGGCACCTGGGTGATCCCGTCGGAGGACGAGTGGTACAAGGCGGCGTATCACTTCAACGACGGCGTGACGGGCAACTACTGGGACTATCCGACGGGATCGGACACGGCGCCGACCTCGGAGCCCCCCCCGGGCACGGACATGACGAACGGCTCGGCGAATTACAATTATCCGACAGGCGACCGGACCGAAGTTGGCGCGTACTACGCCAAGCCGTCGGACAGCCCGTACGGCACGTTTGACCAGGGCGGAAATGTGTCGGAGTGGGTCGAAGCCAGATTTTACGGTGCGTGTCGCGGTGTGCGTGGCGGGTCGTGGCTCGACCCCTTCAACTACCTGCACGCGGCGGATCGCTACTACATGGACCCGGACGACCATAGCCAGTTGTTCGGCTTCCGTGTCGCCGAAGTCCCTTGAGCCCCTCACGATAGCGTTGCTGGCGTGGCGCGTTGTCGGAATCGCGGGCCTATTCTGAGAAGCATTACCGAACCGCGCTGCTCGGATTGCGGCGGGGCCATCTAGCCTGTTGCCTTTGAATCCCGTCGCCTTGGGTGCCAGGGTGGCACCATCGTACCCGGGACGGCGTCGCCTCCCAGTCGGCTCATCCTCCAATCGCCCACCCGGTCGGGTCCCATAGCGGGCACTCCCCCGGGCCCGGTCTTTGCTCCGGGCTCGGCGTCGGAATCGCCAACAGGTGGGTAACGTCCGGGGCAAGAACAGTCACATGGGAGTTTATTCTCGGGTAAGGCTATGAGCACAGCGCCTCGGATCAGGATCGGCCTTAAGTTCGAAACGACCTTCTACGAGAAACCCGGGAAGGACAGCCCGTTCCAATTCCGGGCCACGCACATCAATGGGAAACGTGCCCCCAAAGTTGATTCTCCGTGACGGCTCGAGAATTCAGCCCGGGTCACACGAAAAGCTCGCGTCCCGTCTTGCTAAAACGTGCAGCGTAGGGCATTTTCGGTTCCGACCAGACAGGATGGAGTCGAGACCAGAGCTGCTGCTTGAGATGGATTCCTCGAAGCTATCAAGGTGCAGCGCGTAGCGGAAGGTCGCAGACTGCGAACGAGCGGTTCAGACAACTCCTCAAGGCCAAAAGAGTTCTTTTCGGAGTTTGACTACGCTTGGTTCTGTTGTATAATTCGTAGTGACCGGGGACTGAACGCGTCAATACAGTTTCCCCACGACCCGAGAGGGTTCCTCCACATCCGGGATCCGAGGATTCGGATTCTACTTAGTGACCCGCACCTTGCCCCGGTCGTATTTTCGGGGCTGCGTTTGCAGCGTCGCGTGCGGATGAGCACCTTAAGTTGCAGAGAATAACTAACCCAGCAGTGCGCTGGAGTCGCTTATCCTGCGCTTACCTCGGGTAGGATACTGAGGGCGGGTATCCCACTCGCTGGCCAAGGAGGGGAACCTTGGAGCGACAGCTTTCCACCGAAAGCGAGAATCGCCAAGCGCGGTGGGTGAGTCTCACCCATCTCACTCCTGCCGAATGGCACGCGCTTCCAGAAGCATTCTGCGCGTTTCTGGACGCCGCAGGGACGGCAACCGCCCGCCCCACCTTCTACAACACGGCAGACAAGCAACGGCAGGCCATGGACAGGCTTCATGAAGACCTTTCTGCTCTGGATCGCGGGATCTATGCTGCAGCCCTCCTACTGCCGGGCATAACGGATCACACACGGCAGCTTGGCCTGCAACGGTTAGTGTCAACGCCGCGCAACCGTCCCGCCGTACTCTCGGAAATGCAGGAGAAAGCTGTTCTCAGATGCATCTGCGCTGACCTGCCACCGCAACGGATGCTTAACGTATTCGCTGATCTGCGGACGGCCAGGGTGAACAACGCCCGTACGCGCAAACTGATCCTCGGGGTGCTCCTTGGCGACAAGAGGTTGGAGTTTTGGTCAGTGAAATACCGTCGCAAGCTCGCCGCCGCCCTGCAGCACGCATGGGGTAAGCGGACTGCAGGCATCCTGCGCTCGATCCTGGCTAAGCCCGGGGACATGCGTGACGAGAAGGAGCGGCGGATTCTCAGCAAGGAGATCGGCCGCTTCCTGGTCGACGGAGCAGATCGGTCCAACGTGGAGGAGTGCGTGAGTTTCATCCTGGGCAACAAGGATCGGCTGACCTTGCCACGTCTGCAGGCCTACGAGGCGGCGAAGCTTGATCTGGCCCAAGGCAAGACCCTGCCATACGAGGTGCTCGAAGGTATCCGCAGCCGCTTCCACAGGAACGTAAGCCACGCGCAGGTCCTGGAATTGACGAAGAGCCAGCTTACCACCAGCCAGCGGATGGCTTTGCAGCGCGCCGCCCGGAGATCTGGCGTGGCGGTCGAATTCGATCCGGCCAACTATTCTGCGGAGCGGCTGTATCTCTATGCCTTCGAGATGGGACTGACCGAAGAGATTCGGCTTGAGCTTCGCCGGAAGGCCCGAGCGGCGGCCGACCAATCGCCTGTGCGCTTCCAGCATGTGGCTGTTCTGCTGGATACGTCCGCCTCCATGATCGGCCATGACAAGCAGAAGCGTCGGCCCATCGCCATCGCCCTGGCGACGCGTGACATGCTGTGTGCGTTGACTGACAGGGCCACCGTCATCGCGGACAGCGGCGGCGTGGCCCCGGCATGTGAGTTGGTCGAGCCCGGCGGGGATACGTCATTGGCGTGGGGTTTGGCATACCTCCTGGGTCGCGGGCCCGATGCCGTCTTCGTGCTCAGTGACGGTTACGAGAACGCGCCTGCAGGGCGCATGGCGGAAGTGGTCCACGCGGCACGACGCTTGGGTTGCGCGATACCCATCTGCCAGGTTTCGCCGGTGTTCGCGGCAGAAGCGGGAGGTTTGCGGCTACTCTGTGATGAGATCCCGGCCATGCCGATCAGCAAGCCCCAGGGCGTTGGCCTGGCTTTGCTCAAGGCCATGTTTGAAAGCGACGTGGAGCGCGCGGTGGGTGCGCTGCTGAGGATGACGCTGCCCGTCCTGGAGCCTCTTGTCAGCAAGTTACTGCGGAATGAGGGCACGGCAGATGTTTGGTAAAGTCAAGGACCGGACCAGTATGGCGGAAGTGCTTCGCGGTACGAGAGCCGGGCGGATTCAGAGCGTCGGCTACATGCAGGTCATACCGCTGATAAGCAACTTGACCGACGATCGCTTCGTTTCGCCGACGGAGGGTCAGGCGCGCGTTTCGACCACGGGCTACGGCACCCTCGATTTCGATAACCCGTCGGAGGCGGTCCTGATCGTGCCCTGCCACGCAGGCTACGTGGTCAAGCAGGCAGCCCAGGATCACGCCATGTCTCATGCGGGGCTGGTCGCCGGCGGCAAGCGGCGCGCGTTCAACACGGCCGTCTGCATCCAACAGAACCAGGGAGGGCTGATCCGCCATGGCAACTACCGGATGCTGATCCTCCCGTTTCCACTGCGTGAACCAGCCCTGAAGCTCCGTAAAAAGCGGGAATACAACAGGCTCTGGCATGCGATCGGCGCGTTCAACAGAACTCTGGGCGTACCCGCCTGGGGCCACCTGGAGTACTTCCTCAACCGGTTCCGCAAGGAGTTGGACCAATTCGTCGCCGAGTTTGAGTGCGTTCCCAAGCAGCTCGGAGCGATCATTCTGGTGGACGGCCGGGTTGTGGGGATCGAACGTGCACCGAACCATGACTACTGGCGGTCAGTGTGGCCATGCCTGATTCGCGAGTGTTACGGCTCGCTGGCGATTCAGGTGGCCCGCTCCAGGGGTGAGACCTCTCCCCCGCCCAGCACGCGAGTCCCCCTTGCGGAAACCACTGATTCGCTGGACGAATTGGCGGATGCGGTGGCTGACGCGGCCGCCGAGGAGGAGCGAAGGGCCGAGACGATCGTGCGCGAACTGCTCATGGAACCGTTCGCCACCGAAGTTGACGATCACGTCGCGGGCCTGACTTTGGAGACGCTGTCTCACGCTCGGTTTGCGGGACAGGTTGTCCGGGACGGCGAGCGCGTCGTCTATGCCTCCATCCTAGCGAAGAGGAGGCGCCTTCTGGAGCAGGAGTGGGAGCGCGCTGCGGCGTTCAGCATCTAATTCCTCTGGCACAGGGTTACTGCTAAGGAATCCAGGCACGCGGCGCCGCTCGTTGCAGCCGCATGATCCTCGGGGACAGTCCTCGGCCAAGTGGTCCCGTATTAAGCGTCAGTCGGGTCTTGATGATGAGTTCGGACTCTCCGGTAAGGACAGCACCGGAAGTACCGTTCGCACCAGGTCCGCCGTGGTACGCGCTCCCAGCTTCTGCATCATGTGTGCGCGGTGGGCCTCCACCGTTTTGATGCTGAGGCCCAGTTTGACGGGGAGAGCCCTTCGATAACCTGAGGTTGAGCCTGTCCGCTCGCCTCGCGTTCTCGGGCCCCTTCGTGGAAACAGTACTTGAATACTTTGTAGTGTTTTTGGTAAGATGATCGGTCGTTGGAGGTGGGAGAATCGCAGTCATTTCTGCGACTACCTCTTTCGACGCGTTCTCTTCACGTTTGGATGCCCGCATTTCACGTTGAGAAAGGCTAGAACCATGCCACGACTACCGATTCGCGCGACCCTTTTTTCTTTTGCTCTTGCTGCTTCACTGGGCCTCGGCCTGCCAGTTAACGGCGACGTCATCTACGTTGATGATGATGCGCCGGGAGGCGGTGACGGGATGACCTGGAACACCGCGTTCAAATACCTGCAGGATGCGCTGCTCGGTGCCACTGCGGGCGACGAGATCCACGTGGCCCAAGGGATCTACAAGCCAGATCAAGACGAAGCGGGGGTTGTCACACCTGGCGACCGCGAAGCTACTTTCCAGCTGATCAGTGGTGTTGGCCTTCATGGCGGATACCGCGGCTGTCCTGGTGGTGACTGCAGCGGCGATCCTGATGAGCAGGACGTTGACGCGTATGAAACGACCCTCAGCGGTGACCTGCTAGGTGACGATGGGCCGGATTTCGCAAACTACGACGAGAACAGCTACCACGTGGTGACAGCAGATGGTACGGACGGCACTGCGGTTCTCGATGGCATCACGATCACGGCAGGCAACTGTTCCGACTCCTTCGGGTCGGGCGCGGGGCTGCACGGCAGCAACGGCAGTCCGAGCATCGTTGCCTGTCGATTCTCGCGCAACTTAGGTGGCAATCACGGTGGAGGGGTATTCCTCGCCTTCTCCAGCTCCAACTTTGTGGCTTGCACGATCGACAGCAACAGGGCTTATGAGGTAGGCGGAGGTCTGTGGTGCCAGGCGTCTCACTTGCAGCTTACCGCCTGTGCCATAAGCGGTAACGAATCTGGCGGCAGTGCGGGCGGACTGTTCGCAATGGATGGGAGCACGATATCGATCATGGATAGCTCAGTCGTAGATAACGTAGCCGGGGTCTGGTCTTCCACTGCCTGTGGGGGCGGACTCCGCTGCTATGAAACGGATCTGACGATCAGCAATACGCTCATCAGCGGGAACTCCGCTAGGCTGGACGGAGGCGGCGTGCTATGCCACAACGGCAGCCTGGTTGCGCATTGTTGTACCATTTCAAACAACTACTGCGGGGACGGATTTGGCGGCGGCATCACGCAAGGGGGCTCGGGTACCCTTAGGGTGACCGACTCTCTAATAGAAAACAACACGTCCTACAACGGAGGGGGAGTGGATTGCGGAAGCAGCGCTGAGATTATTGGATGCACAATTCGCGGAAACACTGCCGATGACCTGGTTGGAGGAGGCGTGGCTTTGTTTGGTAGCGATTCCACAATCAGCGGTTGCATCATCGAGGGGAATGACGCCAACGACTTGGGCGGAGGAATCTATTGCCAATCGAGTTGTCTGATCGAGCGAAGCAGAATAGGTGGC
>CP070718.1:2750579-2756383 GCA_020350565.1 Phycisphaerales bacterium | reverse complement strand
TGGCCAACCAGCGATGGGCCGACGTGGGCGAGATCGTCGAGTTTAAGGAGAATCTGCGCGTTCTTCTGATATCGGCGCTGTTCGTGGTGCTGGCGGCTCGATTGAATCCGGCGGACCTGAGGCGGTTCATCGGCCCGGGATTGGTGTTCGTCGCCGTACTGGCTCTTGTCGCGCGGCCGCTGAGTGTGTGGCTCTCCACGTATCGCTCCGAGCTGTCGAGTCGCCAGCGGATGTTCCTGGCCTGGATGGCGCCGCGGGGCATCGTCGCGGCCGCGGTGGCCTCCGTCTTCACCCTGCGGCTCCAGCAACGCGGTTATGAGGGGGCGGAAGTTCTGGCCCCGATCACCTTCATCATCATCATCGCCACCGTTGCCCTTTACGGGCTCAGCGCGCCCTTTGTGGCTCGCAAGCTCGGCGTCGCCGAATCGAATCCTCAAGGTGTCCTCTTCACGGGGGCCCATGGTTGGGCACGAGCCATCGCCTCGCTTCTGAATCAGCGCGGTTACCGCGTGCTGCTGGTGGACAGCAATTGGGACAACGTACAGGCGGCGCGGATGGCCGGCTTGACGGCACATTCGGGCAGCATCCTCGGTGAGGAGACGCTCGAGCGTCTTGATCTCGGTGGCATCGGACGCTTGCTGGCTATTACGCCGAACGATTGGATAAACGTGCTGGCAGTCCAGCGGTTCGTTCGTATCTTCGGTCGGGCGGAGTGCTATCAACTGCCGCCACGGCAGGAGGGCACCAAGAAGCAGACACACAGGTACCTCCACGGCCGGTGGCTGTTCGGCGAGGAGGCCGACTACGCCGCCCTGGCCGAGCGCTTCGCCCGCGGTTTCATCGTCAAGGCCAGCAACCTGACGG
Source organism: Phycisphaerales bacterium (assembly GCA_020350565.1). Lineage (GTDB taxonomy): Bacteria > Planctomycetota > Phycisphaerae > UBA1845 > UBA1845. Next base: position 2,755,519 of record CP070718.1, on the reverse strand, counting down.
AGAAGTTCGACTACGCTGCCTACCGCGCCTACTACGGCGATTCCGCAGTGCCACTCTTTGTCATCAACGAAAGCAAACGCCTCCGCGTCCTTACGTCCGACGCCAACTCCGAGCCTCAAGTGGGCGATATCCTCATCAGCCTCGTCAAAGAACCGGAGGAACAAAACCAGCGCGCAGCAGGCCTCTCCGGCGGGTGCTGATGTTCCTCGGTAGTCGTCAGGGCAGGCGTTTTGTCCAACGGTTCCTTGCGAGGCTTACAAAACCTTCGCGTTGGTAAAGGCTCTCGGCCCGCGCGTGGTTTGAATCCACCTCTATATCTACAGCGGTGCAATCCAGCGAAATCGCTTGTTGCAGAGCACTTCGCAACAACGACCGGCCAGCTCCGTGACCGCGGTGCGGCGGTGACACGTAGAGCTCTTCCAGCCAGGCGCACCGGCCGGCGTGTTCCATGGACCACATAAGCGACACGTACGCGACACCGATGACCTCGTCGCCGTGGCAGGCCAATAGGAAGCAACCCTGCGACGGGTCGGCAAAAACACGCCTGACGACCTGTCGCAGACGGTCGCCCGGCACGTCTACGCCGTGGTCCTCCAACTGCTCGAGCAAAAGCCGGACGACAGCATCCTCATCGATCGACGATGCCGTTCTTACCTGGGTGTGCACTGTCCTGTCTCTCGATATGACCAGAGGAATCCTGTACAGGCCCGGATCATGGTACAGCCCGAAAACTGCCCCGGCCAGACGGCGGCTTTCGGCTGGCCGCGGCGTCCCGCCTCGACCGGCTTACCGTGAAACGGATTTGTTACGCAATGGTCGCCGCCTGTCGGCGTTTGCCTGTGAAGATCGAGGCGAGTCCGCAGCGCGCGGATTCGCGGCAGAAGCTTGCCCCGAAGGCGAGCAGCAGGAGCGCAAAAGAAAAGGAGTGTCTCATGAAACACGTGATTGGACTCGGATTCGTTCTTGTGGTTGTCGGCATCGTGGGTATCGCGCTGGCACAGGACAGCGGTGCACCCAATGCGGTGCAGGCTGGTGCGAACGAGGGTGAACCGGCGGCCCCGCCCGTACCGTGTGACCGGCCGATGCACCGGGGTGAGCCCGGTCCGCGGGCGGGATGCCTGATGAGGGTCCTGGATGCTGACAAGGACGGCACACTGTCGGCCGAGGAGATTGCCAATGCTTCGGCCGCACTGCTCACCCTCGACCAGGATGGGGATGGCGCCTTGTCCGATGAGGAGCTGAGGCCGCCGCGTCCCCCGCGGGGTGAGAAGTTTGTCGAGCGCCTGATGAGTCACGATGCCGACGGCGACGGGAAGGTCACCGCGGCGGAGTTGCCGGAGCGCATGCAGCGGCTTCTGGATCGCGCCGACACCAATGAGGACGGTGCGATCGACCAGGCCGAGGCGGAGGCTGCCGCTGAGAAGATGAAGGATCGCCCGCGAGGTGCTCATGGTAAGGGCTTTCATGGCAAGGGGCACGGCGGCATGGGTCGCGGCCCCCGGCCGTAAAGACGCCCGGGGATCGGTGCGTGATCCCAGCAGGACCTCTGACCAAATGATTCCGCACCTACTTTGTGTAGAGGATCTTGTGGTAAAGGTTCTCTCCCGGCGTGCGTTGGGATGAGCGACCGGCAAGAAAGCCGGTGCCACAATCTCCAACGGCCTCGGAAGAATGAAACGCGTACGCTGCGCACCTGTGCGGCGTACGCGTCGTTGCATCTGCAAGGAGGGCGAGGGGTCAGTTTGCAGCTTGAGTGCGGCGCTGGAATCACTCGCGTCCATGGTCTCGTCCTGCGATCCGCTTCTGATCTGTTCAAGCGATGCCATCGTACGTCGGGGGCCGGGCCAATCGGCTCGCAGTGGTGACGGTGGGATGCTAACTGTCTGTTGAAAAAGGGGGCAGGCACCTCGCCGAACGGCTTTCTCGCGGGCGGCGGTGGTCCTGCACTCGGAGCCAGTTCCCTTTTTCAACGGACTCCGAAGTAAGAACGTGGCGGGTGAACTGTGTTTGGGGAGGCGGGTGCGATCAGGGCGCGTAGAAAATGGCTTTTTTTGGCTTTTAAATGGCTTTTTTTCGCTGCCTGCGGCAGGACTGAGAAGCAGGGCCGGCGCGAGTGTGGCGGAGTGTAAGTGGCTGTTGGGCGGAGGGTTAGGCGGTTTCGTGGCGTTGTGGTGTTCTGCCGGCGGGTGGGGTATTTGTGGGATTTCCGAATTTCGTTGAAACGCGTATGCATCGCATGCTTTCTCGTGGGCGCAGCGGTTCCGTGGGCGGGGAGCGTAGCGTCTATGAGATAGAACGCGCCGGGTGATCGGCGGAATGTTGAGGTATGAGGCGTGAGTGGCACTGCCGTCGCTCTCGGCTGCTCCGTGAGGGGATTCGCGGTCTGTCTGGTGGGGGGCGGGATCAGGAAGGGCTTCCTGTAAGAAGGCGTGCGAGAAGGGTTTCACGCACGAGTGTCGAGGAGCCGAAAGTACAGCCGGCCTCCGTGCCGGCGGTTTCGTTCGTGTGGGGTGGGGGAACGAAGCCGGTAGGGACGCCGGCTCTACTTTTCCGTTTCCGAAACCGCAGCTCTATGCATTCAAGGTAAAGGGCAGCATACGTGGAAAACTGGTGCGAGAGTCCGACGAGCGCGGCCGGCGTCCGGGCGCTTCTTGTCCATGCCATCGTTCTAGCCCTCGCTTCGCGTTGACGGCATCGGGTCGCCGGGTCCTAATGGCTTCACTTCCTGAAAGTCGGCCAGGAACTCGGAGTTACGCTTCCAGCGCTCTTCTGTTTGCCTGCGCCAGCTTGGAAACAGGTTAGAACCGACGTGCCACCTAGTCTTGTGCGCCTTGCAGTAGAACCAATGCTCTCGCCCGATGTTGAGATAGCCGTCAGTCTTCCCGCAAACGGGACACGCTCCGAAATGCTCCTGCACGACGCTGTCGCGCAACTCCAATAGTTTCACCCGACGTTGCAGGTCCTTGACGTTTGCTTCCAGTGACTCCCAGTGCGTCGCCAACGCGCTCTTGTTTTCAATCGCCGCCGCCGCCGTGCCGAGCACGTCCAGCATGCCGCTCACAAGCCTCTGAAGGGCGTATCCCTGAAGGTGCTCTCGCGCATCCTCGACGTTGGGCAGGACGGGTAGCAGGTCGCGCAGGTAGGCCCGCGTCCTTTCAACCGCTGTGCCAGCGTCCAGCACCCACGCGGGCTTATCACTCTCACACGTCCATGCGAAAGCGTCCACAATGTCCTGCCAGTAGTCCTCAACCTTTTCTGCCATCGCTCATCTCCAAAAGAGCAAAGGGCCAGACCACCACCTTGGGGCCACCATCAGTCAAAGCTCAGCACGCCCTCCGCAAGCCGCCTCCCCGCGATCTCCGCCTGACACGGGCGCTTGTCCGGCGTGATCCCCCAGCGTCCTGCCTTGCGTGCGGCGTCCGCGGTCGTCCCCGATCCTTCGAAGGGATTCAAGGACTTTTCTTTTCGGGGGACAGAGCGATCGCACGAAGCACTCGGCCAGGGCCTCGGGGAATGGTGCCCTATTCTCGTGGGCGAGTGCATGCGCCATGTGTCCACCGCCTACTTTGACGCTGATCAGGTTGCCGGGGCCGGCAATCTCGGGCGGTCGATGACTTCCCCGCTGGATCTTATTGCGTCTGCGACCGTTCGTCAGTCGATGGCTGATCCCCCCGCCGGGTTTGCGCTTGGGAGGATGGCCCATCACTATGTTGTCCGGCCACGGCAGCGGCCCCGGTCGCTTGAAGCAGTGAATGAACTCAACATCGCTACGGAACCAGTCATCACCGCTGCTGGCGCAGATGCCGACTCGATGACGGAAGCATGGTCGATGGAGGTGATGCTCACCTCCGTGCTTCCGCCATTCCCAGACTAGGCCTTCACAGCCCGGCCAATAGAAGCGATCGTGCGTCACACCTCCTACGCCCCATGGGACCGGACCGCGACAGACGCGCAAGCCCACCTGGGTGACCTTCAACATCCACTCGACCCATTCGCCACGATCGCGCCGGCCATCGATGCCGTAGGTCCTCGCGTTCACGTAAGGAGGCGAGCTGAAGACAAGATCGATCGAACAATCAGGAAACGGCAAGCAGCGAGCGTCACAGACTAGAATATAGGACGTCGTTGTCGTTTTGGTGGTGGAGGGTTGCTTTTGCGGTGTGCTTATGCTACGCTTCATTGGTCAGTGACCTTTAGCCCCGCGCGTCTTTCCGAACGATTACGCGGGGCTTTTGTATCGCACGTCCCCACTGCCGCCCATTTTATGGTTCAGCAAGTTTACCGTTAACCATGAACGAAACCACAAACCTAACGCCATTCGAGGCAACGACTTACGCGACTTAACGCGCATCCGCCCAAGCAGGTCTGCAAGGAAAAACGGCCTTTGGCCTCTGGGAAGGGCGACCACGGCCCGGGGCCTCCGCTGGATTGAGGGATGCCTGCCTCCTGGTGGCCTTCCCCGATGGACCGTTGCGCGTCCGCCGCGCTTCGTGCCTCGCAGCCGAGAATGCGGCGGAGTGTAAGTGGCTATTGGGGGAAGAGGTAGGCGGTTTCGTGGCGTTGTGATGTTCTGCCGGCGTGTGGGGCATTTGTGGGATTTCCGAATTTCGGTGAAACGCTTGTGCATGCGGTGCTTTCTTGTGGGCGCAGCGGTTCCATCGACGGGGGCGGTCCCGCCGAATTAAAACGCGCGGGGTGATCTATGGGGTATCCGAGGCGGGCGAGTGATAATCGTGGCAACGACAACAACGTGGAGTTCTTCCACGACCGGGGCGAACCTCCACCGACGTCGTGACTCGGGTTTGATGCGTCGATGTTTCCGGATTGCCGATGCCCGATCGGGGTGAAGTGCTGCTGCACCGCGTGCCAGATCCACTTGTCTCGATCCGTGGTTTTCTGGTATTCTGGGATGAGCAAGTCGGTCGCGTGTGAGTCCAGGT
>CP070718.1:2740420-2750479 GCA_020350565.1 Phycisphaerales bacterium | reverse complement strand
GGCCTCGCATCGGTCTGGCAAGCTCCCTTTGTCTTTGATCCTGCTCCAAGTCGTAAACGATTTTATCATGGTTTTGAGCGGGTAACGGGCGAACCCTCGGCCTCGGTTCCGGAAGTACGAGATCCAGTATCTCAGGCGCCTGACGGTTCGCAGGCGTTTCGGCGGTCCGAGACTCGTGCAGTCTGCGCGCTTTTCCCTTCGGTAGCAGCGAATGACGTTTTCGGGTTGGCGCGGCGCGCGTTCGAGGTCGCGCTGCTATGGGCGCGCGGCGGACTATTACTTCTTTGCCAAGGCGGCGCCGGCCTCTACAGCTTTTAGATTGGTCTCTGCGATCGCCGGTTTCTGGGCCTTTGAGATTGCCGTTGCGAATGCCTCTACCGGGAACAGCTCACTATCGCGCAGCATGGCTGCCAGGGCGATGACGGCAATGGACAGTCTGCTGATCTTCCGCGCAGTGGCGGCCCACGGAAGCCGGACGACTCTGGCTTTGGTATCGGGCAGTCCCAACGACTCCTCGGCGTAGAGGGTGCAGGTCTCCGGAAGTTGCTCGATGCGGGCGCGCGCCCTCTTCAGACCGTCCTGCGAGATGACCACGAAGTAGTCAGGGGCATCGATCGCGGTATAGTCGATACGTTCATTACTGACGATCACTTCGGACAACGAATGGCCGGTCATGACGGTGATGGGATAGTCGTCCTTTTGCGTGGCATCGAGACCGCTGGACATGGCCGCCTGGGCGAAGAGGGTGGCTGTCGATCGGATTTTCTGTCCGGCACTGCCGGCGATGACGATGCCGGTTTGTCTGTCGACCGCGTTGTCGTATTGCACATCGATGGGGGATCTGCCTGAGGCGCTGCGTGCACCGGCCTCGTACGCCTTCCGGTACCGGTCGCTGTACTCCGCGCGCGGCTTATCGGCCAGCAGCCCGACCTTCAGCTCATATTTCTTGAGCAGGTTGTCAATTGCAGCCTTGTCCAGCTTGTTCCGTGGGGAGTAGTACGCCGTACATAGCTCCCAGACATCGATCATAGCGAATCCCGGTTGATCGATGGCTTGGGCCATGGTGGCGGGAAGCTCTTTGTCGAACATGGTCGTTCGGTAGACCCAGGCGGCGCCGGCGGCAATGGCGGTTCCGCACAGATCCATGGGCTGCTCGACGTTTCCCCAAGGGGTCGTGGCGGTCAGGCCTTCGGTGGGGGTCGTCACGGAATGTTGGCCGCCGGTCATGCCGTAGTTGAAGTTGTTGGCCACGATGAGGGTGATGCCGATGTTTCTGCGGGCGACGTTCAGCAGATGGGTGCCGCCGATGCCACAGCCGCCGTCGCCCTGCAAGGCGATCACGGTCAGCTCCGGGCGTGCCAGTTTCAGGCCGCAAGCGTAGGTGATTGCGCGACCGTGCAATCCATGGAACGCGTTCGTGATGAAGTACCGATCCGCGAGGCCGATGCAGCCGATGTCGGTCACGATCACGACCTTCTTCGGGTCGAGCTGCCGCATGACCAGGGCCTTGTCCAGCGCTTTGACGACCACATGGTGCCCGCAGCCGGGACAATACGGCAGTGGGCCGATTTCGCTGGTCATGTAGGTGGTGTACGGGCTTTCGGGCGCTGAGCTTGTCTTCACAGCAAACCTCCTGCCCGTTCGATCTCGCTCGGGGAAACGAGAGCCGTGTTCATCTTGTTCACGCCGATGACTTCCGCTTCCTTCGGTGCCAGTCTTTCAATCTCCAGGCGATACTGGCCCATGTTCATCTCGGGCACGATGACCTTTCTGAAACCGTTGATTGCCGAGAGGATGGCCTTCTCCGGGACGGGGTAGAGCGTCTGGAGAACCAGTGACGAAACTCGCTTCCCGCGTGCCCGGGCCTGTCTGACGGCTACGGCGGCGGAGCGTGATATGATGCCGTAGCTGATGATGAGGATATCGGCCCCTTCCTGGAAGTCCTCTTTCACCAGGGTGATGTCATCGGCCGCCTGATCGATCTTGGCGGTGTAGTGATCAATCATCTCCTGGATCACAGCCGGATTGGTCGTCAAGTACGCCGCCTTATCATGGGTTGACGTTGTGTAGCGGGCGATATGGGGGCCGCCGAAATCCGACATGGGCGGCACCTCCCTGAGCTTGTCAAACCCGTGCGGCAGGTATTCTCCGTTGGGAGCCGCGCGCCTGCGCTCCACCAGCGGTGGAAGCTTAATCGCATCCAAATCCACCGACTCCCTGGTGACGCCGATCTCCTTGCTCGCCAGGAGGAAGACCGGTGCGCGGAATTGCTCAGCCAGGTTAAAGGCGCGATAGGTCAGCTCATACGCCTCACCGACGGTGGCGGGACTCAAGGCGATCACGGGAAGCCCGCCGGAGGTACCCCAGCGGGTAAACTGAATGTCCCCTTCGGCGCCCTTGGTCGCCGATCCGGTCGCCGGTCCCTGCCGCTGAATGTTCACAATGACCAGGGGTGTCTCGCCCATCTGGGCTAGTCCAACGTTCTCGCTATAAAGGCTGATGCCCGGGCCGCTGGTCGCGGTCATGGCTTTGCGACCGGCCATGGCGGCGCCGATGCAGAAGCCCATGGAGGCGATCTCGTCCTCGGCCTGGATTGCGACGCCGCCGACCTGAGGCACCAGGTCCAACATGTAATGCAAAATGGAAGAGGCCGGGGTGATCGGGTAACCCGCGAAGAAATCGCACCTGGCCTTCATTGCCCCGCGGGCGATGGCCTCGTTCCCTTCAAGGAATTCGCGTCCCATGGTAGTTCCCTCAAAGACTGTGGCCGCAGCGGCGGCCAAAAGCGGCTTGCGACGAATGTTGCTGCGAGCGGGGCTGAGACCGAGCGGACGTGACTCACGCCCCGCACGGATGGCAATGTCCCGCGAGCGTCATCAGGAGTGCCGCTTGCATCAAGGCATGTCGCCGGTGGGAGGACCTTGCGCCGCCCGGCTGTAGTGCGATCGCGTGAAACGGCACGGAGAAGCGCCGTACTCACTCGTGTGCGGCCTGAAGGGGGCTCACAATCAAGCCATCGTCGACACGCGACACCAGTTGTTACTGTCCGCCGAACACGTTGTCAAGAATGATCGCGCACGGGCCGGGCAGGCTGAGGTCGGCGGCGCGTGAGCGGCCTTCTTCTTGTGAGAAGCGGAGGCGAACGAGGCGGTTTTGGCGGGCTGTTCATGACGGCGCTCGCAGGCGAAGCCGGTAAGAAGGCTGGCACTCTCTTTTTCGGGTGGACAGATTCACGTTTCTTCCAACAATCCTCCGGGCCGCAGATCGGTGAATTCACCCTGTTCATGGAGCACCGCACAGTCCCAAACGTCTTGGGCTTATCGGGCGTGCGAAGAGCAGTACGGGTTGGATCTGCAGGACAGAGAAGAGGGCTTCTTGTGGACGGGTTCGAGCATCAAAAGCACGCCAGGGCGGTGATTGTGTACGACGGCGATTGTGCCTTCTGTCGCCGCAGCATCGCCCTGATCCGACAACGGGACCGAGATGACCGCTTCGAGTACGTTCCGCGGCAAGAGCCGGGCCTGGAAGAGCGCTTTCCGCAGATCGCCGAGGGCGATTTCGACACCGGCATGAGGCTGATCGAGCCTGATCAGTCGGTCCACGTCGGGGCGGACGCGATCTACCGGATCGCCTGCAGGCTGCCGTACTACCGTCGTTGGGCGTGGATGTACCACATGCCGCTGATCCGTGGCCTGTCGCGGAGGGTCTATGCATGGGTCGCCAAGAATCGGCTGAAGCTTTCGCGCGTGTGCAGGGAGGATGAGGCCTGCGCCCTTCCGGCCGCGGGCCGAGGCCGGACGCCACATCAGAGGGAGTAATCGGGCCGATGCGACCTCGCCACATTCTCATTTCTCTGCTGATCCTGTTGTTGGTCGGACTACAGGCCAGCACCTTTGTTACCGGGACGAAGGTTTGGCCTTTCATGGCGTACTGCATGTACTCGCACTGCTACGGTGCGCAGGACATTCAGGCCGGCAAGTCCACGCTCTATGCGGTGAGCGCATTCGGCGAGGCATTCGAGGTCAACGAGAAGACCGTCGGCCTGGCATTCCACGCGTGGAAAGAACGGTTCTACCAACCGCTCAAGAGGCGTGAACCGCGCGCCGCGCAACGGCTCGCGGAAAGGCTGGCAGCGGGCGGAAGGGCGCCGATCGTTTCGTTCCGGCTCGAGACCCGCCTCTACACCATTACCGATCGAGGAATCGTCGAGGAGACCAGGATCCAGACGATTCCGGTAGGGGATTGAGGGGATTCGATGTCGAACGTCCTCCAAGTGATCGTCAGGCGATGGGAGTCCTTCTGGTTCCCCGAGGCTTCGCCGCTTCGTCTGGCGATTTGCCGGCTGATCATGGTGGGGTCGCAACTCGTGCTGTTTCGCGAGCCGCTCGGTGAGCACCTCATGCTGACCACGGGCAACGAGGGCTTCCATCAACCGCAGGCCATGATTCGTGCTCTGGGCGCCGTCTTTTCGGAAGCGGCCATCCGGGCGCCGCAGACGTTGACGACGGTGTACTGGGTGACGATCGTGGCCGGCGTCACCACGTTTCTCGGGCTGTTTACCCGCCTGTCGGCGTTCGTCTTTGCCGTGGGCAACTGGTTCCTCGTTGCGCATCGGTACTCCTACGGCGAAAAGCACCATCCCGAGGCGATCTTCTGCATCTTCCTGCTGTTGCTGGCGTTCTCGCCTTCCGGGCGATGCCTTTCGTTGGATTCGTGGCTTCGAAGATCTCGGGTGGACGCAGGGGGACGGCCCCTGTGGGGCGTCAACGCGAGGCTTACCACCGCCATCTGGCCTTTGCTCATCGTTCAGGTTCTCCTTGCACTGGCCTATTTCTGTGCCGGCGTCTGCAAGCTTTATGAAAGTGGGCCGGCGTGGATGAACGGCTACACGCTGCAGCAGCACATCTTCATTGATGCGGTGCGCTGGGACTGCCCGGCCGGCATCTGGCTCGCCCAGCAGCATGAGCTCTGCATCGTGCTCTCGGTCTTCGCCATCGCTTTTGAGCTGCTTTTCTTTCTCGCGGTGATCTTCCGCCGTCTCGTTCCGATCTTCCTGATCGGCGGCGTCGGCCTTCATCTGGGCATCTACATGACGCAGGCGGCACCTTTCTTCCAACTCATTCTTCTCTATGCGGTGTTCATCGACTTCGACCGCATCCGCGCGGCGCTTTTGCGCAAGCGCGAGATAAGCAATGGCGCGCCATTGCCTGAATACCATTAAGTTGGGGCGTGAGTCTTCGGTTGCAGAGGCGTTTTCGTGGTTCTTCATGTCGTCGCGTGCCTGGAGAATCGGCCCCGAATGCTCCTACCGGCAACTCTGCGGGCAGGCGTTTCCGTGCGTGGCAGCAGGCCGAGGCGCTGAACCGGTCACCAAAGAGATGGGGTGGATCGGCTGCGTAAGTGAGAACGTTGCGGGTGGATGGTCTTCTTGGCGTGGGTGTGCGATCAAGGAGAGTGCGAAATGGCTTTTTTTGTATCGAAAATGGCTTTTTTTCGCGGCATCCGCGGCGGATGAAGCGGAGGAGCGGCGAGACGGTGGCATGATGTAAATGGCTATTGGGCAAGGTGTTAGGCCGTCTCGTAGGGTGTTTGTAGGTTGGTGTCGAGGTGCGCATTTGTGGTAATCCGAAATTTCGGTGAAACGCGTATGCACGCAGTGGCTTTTCATGGGCGCACGCGTTGCGCCGTCGAGGATAGTTCCTCAAGATTAGAACGCGCGGGGTGATCGGGGGGATGGTGGTTGTCAGTTGTCGGTTCGTTGCGGATTGGCTGGGGGGGAGTACTTGGCGAGGATGAAGGATAGAGGATGAAGGATGAAGGGTGAACTGCGGGGGATAGCAGGCCATTGAAAAAGTCGTGGAGCGGCCACGAAAGCCGCGTGCCTGGCTGCGAAGACACGGCCGAGGGCGTCCGGGCTACACTTTCTCAACGGACTGAAAGAGCGGTGGGCGGTCGGAGCTACTGGGCTACGATCATGCCGATGGAGAGGTAGATCGAAACGGAGACGACGTCGTTCATGGTCGTGACGATCGGACCGGAGGCGATGGCAGGGTCTACGTTGAGACTTTTGAAGATGAACGGCAAAGCAATGCCGAGGAGCGCGGCTACGAAAATGGCGGCACACATGGCGATGCCGACGGCGCACGCGATGCGTACCGGGTCGACCAGGTCCGGATTCATCTGGTCAATGTTCCGCAGAAACGGGAGGATGAGGTTCACCATGCACCAGGCCAGGAGCCCGCACGCCGGCGCCATGAGAAGGGCGATCCGCCCTTCACGGTAGAGGGCTCGCCCCAGCTTGGTGCCGGCCAGTTCACCGGTGGCGAATCCGCGGACGACGATGGTTGAGGTCTGGATGCCGGTGTTGCCGCCCATGGCGCCGATCATGGGAACGAAAGGAACCAGGGCACCGAAGATGGCGACCTCGAACTGCGGCTCGGCCAGCATGATGACCGTGGCCGTGATGAGCATCCCCAGCATGCAGGGCAGGAGCCAACTGAGGCGAATTCGGGCGGCTCGAAAGGGCGAGCTCGTCTCGCGCTCCGCGGGGTCCGTGCCGGCCATACGGAGCAGGTCCTCCTCGGCCTCCTCCTCCGCGACGTCGAGGAGGTCGTCGTACGTGACGATGCCGATGAGCCGCTCGTTCTGATCCACAACGGCGGCCTCGGGCACGTCGTACTTGCGAATAATGTTGAGGACCGTTTCCTGATCCTCGTGAGCGTACACGATCACGGGATCAGGATTGCAGATGTCCTTCAGGGGCGTTTCCTTCAGGTTGGTGACCAAGCGCCGCAACGGCACGACGCCGGCCAGCCGATCCTCCTCGTCGACGAGATAAACCTCGTGTACGTCATCCGGTGCAAGGGCCTCGCGAACGAGACGTGTCGCGTCCCGGACCGTCGCGGTTACAGGGGCCTTGACCACTTCCGTGGTCATGATGCCGCCCGCGCTTTCCTCGGGATAACCGAGCAGCTCCTCGATCGGCGCGGAGACTTCGTCCGGCATCTTTTCGAGGATTTCCTCGCTCACCTGGACGGTCAGCTCGCCGATCACGTCGGCGGCGTCGTCCGGGTCCATCTCGGAGGCGAGATCGGCCACCTCCTGTGGCTCGAGTTCCTCGACGACGTCGCCACGGACGGCTTCGTCCAGCTCGATCACGACCTCGGCGGCCATCGATGGCGGGAGGATGTCGAAGAGGATGTGCGTCCGGGCCTCGGACTCGAGCAGGTCGAAGACTTCGGCGAGGTCGGCGGGGCGCGTGTCCGTCAGGAGCGACCGGAGCCGGGAATCATCCTTCGACTCCAGCGCGTCGGCGATACGCTCGTGAAGGCTTTTGAGATCGTCGGTCATTGCCCCGCGCTCGATTTTCGTGCCGGTCTGGGCCGTTGAGAGCACCCGCGTCGGGCGCTCCCTTCGCGAACAGGAGGAATCGGCTATTATGGTTCGCATTCCTGGGGACGCAATGCGGAAATCAGGCTTCCGCTTCGGAGGGCAATGGCATGGCTTTAAACATCATGAATGAGCGCGTCGTTGACGTTGCGAGGCTTCCCGTGTTCGGGGTAGCCGTGGTCGGTTACGGCAATCAGGGCAGGGCCCACGCGCTCAACCTCCGTGATTCCGGGTTTGGGGTGGCCGTGGGTCAGCGTCCCGGAGCCGGCTGGGACCGGGCCGTTGAAGATGGATTTCGACCGACGGGCGTGGCGGATGCCGTGGCCGGGGCCGACCTGATCATCATCGCGCTGCCCGACGAATCAGCGTCGGCGGTCTATGACGAGCAGATTGCCCCGTCTCTCGGTCCGGGGCGGACGCTCGGCTTCGTTCATGGCTTCAACATACGCTTCGGCTTCATTGCCCCGCGGGGGAGCGTGGACGTGGTCATGGTTGCGCCCAAGGGGCCCGGCACGCTGTTGCGGTCGCTCTATGTGGAAGGGAAGGGATTGCCGTCGCTGCTGGCCGTCCACCAGGATGCCTCGCGGAAGGCCAAGGAGAAGGCGCTGGCATGGGCCTGGGGCATCGGCGCGCTACGCGCGGGTGTGATCGAAACGACCTTCGCCGCGGAGACCGAGACCGATCTGTTCGGCGAGCAGGTCGTATTGTGCGGTGGGTTGACGGCGCTGACGAAGGCGGCCTTTGAAACACTGGTCGATGCCGGATACGAGCCCGAATTCGCATACCTTGAATGTGTCCATTAGCTGAAGCAGGTCGCCGATCTGCTGTACGACAGGGGGCTCAGCGCCATGCGCGACAGGATCTCGAACACGGCGGAGTACGGCGACCTGACCCGGGGGCCGCGCGTCGTCAACGAAGAGACGCGCCGGGAGATGAAACGGATCCTGGACGAAATCCGCAGCGGGTCCTTTGCCAAAGAGTGGATCGCTGAACACCGCTCCGGCGGCAGGCGGTTCAGGCAACTGTACGAGGCCGACAAGGGCTCCCTGTACGAGAAGGCCGGCGCGAACGTGCGTGCGCTGATGCCGTGGCTGGCAGAGTAGCTGTCAGCTATCAGCCATCAGCTATCAGCTATCCTGGGCGCGCCGGGATCAGCTATTCCCAGCCTGCCGGGTGCATCCATGCTGCACCGTTTCCTTCATCCGCCGCTATCAGGTACAGGCCGGGGAGTATCTCGCAACGCACCAGAGGCGCGGAACGCGAGTGTTGTGCGTCTTTCTTCTTTGCCGTCGGGATGGAAGGTGATCGTCTCGCCTTTCGCGTTGAGGTATAGCCAGGACTCTTCTTGATCACCGGCGAGCCAGTCTTCTTGTGCGGTCGCCAAGTCGGCGAATCGGAATCGTCCGAAGCGGTGGAATTTCTCCCAGCCGTCGCGGGTGACGGTTCCCTCGCGCGGCGCACGCTGGAACTCGGCGGGCGGCATCCCGGAAAAGGCCGCGACGTACAGGTAGGCGAAGACGCCGGGTGTATCGACGTACACGCGTTCGTAGCCCTGGCCATGATCCTTCAGCCACCGCCCCATCCGTACCAGGTGATTCTGATAGACGATGTCGTGCCAGTCGGGATGGGCCAGGTAGACGGCGATGTTGCGAGCGCCAACAGCCGCGATGATGGCGCATATCGCGCTCAGGGCCAAAGCGCTGGCGCGATTCCTCGCTCCCACCGGAGCTTGGCAAAACTCCCTGCGGCGTGGGCTCAATGGACGCCAAACGGATTGTACGAGCTTTCCAATGGTGATCGCCCCCAACGCGCACGCGACCGGATATAGCGACCAGACCCCGGAGGCCCGCGTGATCGCCAGGTTGTGCCTGCTGGCGATGGCCGGGAGGACGCAGATGAGAATCGATGTGAGCAGCAGGAAGCTGCCTGTTTCCCGCCTCGCAAGGGCCCGCCACGCGCCGGCGATGAACCCGAGGTACAGGAACGGAAGGGCCGCGATACTCAAGCGCCCGACCGAAAGCTCGCCGTAGGTTCCGAAGTCAAACAGCGGGCCGCGTGGATCGAAGTGGGCCGCATACCCGCGAATCAGTTGCGCGCACCACCAGCGCGGGCCGGCGTGCGGGTTGAAGCCGACCGTCTTCGCCCGGGCGAAGAACTCGGCGGGCTGGTCGATGGCCGCGTAGATCTGGGGCAGCGCGCCGAGCGCGGTGGCGAATGCGAGTACAAGCAGGGTACCGAGGCAAAGCTTATAGGCCCGACGTCGCAGGCCGATGCTCAGCACGATCAGACCGGCGCCCAGCAGGGCGAACAGTGGTGCGGTGAGCCGCTGGGCCCCGTATGCATTGACGGAGAGCCCGATGGCAAGGCCCGCCCCGGCGGTCCACAGCAAGGTCTTGCGTGCCGCGCTGACGCGCTCCTCCGGCTCAACCGCTCGCAGCAGCAGATAGGCGACGAGGATGGAAAACAAAGGGGGCAGGCATGCACCTTCATGGGCTTGCCGTCCGTACAGAATCAGGATCGGCGAGAACGTCGCGAAAAACAGGGCGATCAAGCCCCCGGATGAGCCGAGGAAGCGGCGTGCGAACAGGAAAATCAACAACGCGGTCAGGCAGCCGAACGCCGCGGCCGGTATCCGTCCCGCCCACGTGGAGAAGCCCCAGAGCTTGGTGG
>CP070718.1:2733571-2740320 GCA_020350565.1 Phycisphaerales bacterium | reverse complement strand
AATAGCTTCAAGTTGCTGTTCACCAAGGACGACGTCGTCGGCATTAAGGTCAACCCGGTCGGGGCAGGGATCATCAGTACTCGGCTGGAGGTCGTCGATGCTGTCATTGCATGGCTGGCAAGCAACGGCCTGCCCAGGCAGAACATCGTCATCTGGGACCGCTTCGATCTGATGCTCAAGGAGGCCGGCTTCACGCCGGAGCGCTTCCCGGACGTCAAGATCGAGGGGCTGCAGACCATGTGCGAGGACCTGCCGGAGGGCGAAAACGCGGACCACAGTCGTTGGCGAGACAAGGACGGCAATCACGTCAGCGCCCCCAACTTCGACCGAGAGGTGTACTACTGGGCGGACGTGGAGGGCCCCAAGGACCTCCCCTACCTGAACCAACACGTTTTCAACGGCAAGCACTCCTATTTCGGCAAGCTCCTGACCCAGAGGTTGACCAAGATCATCAACGTGCCGGCCTTCAAGAGCACCGGGAACGGCATCTCGATGGCAACCAAGAACCTGGGGTACGGAGCGATCTGCAACACGAATCGCCTGCACGCTCCGTTGTTCTTCGACGTGTGCACTGAGGTGCTGGCGTTCCCACCGATCCGGGACAAACTGGTGCTCAACGTAACCGACGGACTGCGCGGGCAATACGAGGGTGGGCCCATGCCGGCCGCCCAGTTTACGTACGACTGCAAGTCTCTGTTCTTCTCGACCGATCCGTTTGCCCTCGACTCGGTGTGTCACGGACTGATGGTACAGAAGCGCAAGGACATGGGAATCAAGGTGAACGAGAACCCGCGGTACACCGAGTATCTGCGTTACGCCGAACGGCTCGGGTTGGGCGTTGTCGACCCGGCCAAAGTCCAGGTGCGGCATGTGTAACTGGATGTCGTGGGCCGCTTGCGTGCAACTATGGTCCAGACACGCGCTGATATTGCTACCGGTCTTTGCGCAAGCCGCCTGTCGATCCGGTGACGCACCCGCCACGGCCTCACTGGGCGTCGATCCCGCGCCCAGTGCGACGCCTCAGGCTCAAGCCCGTCTCGAAAGCCCCAGTCCAGAGTGGACGGAATCGGAGCGGCCACGACGATTCGTCGGCCAGGACTTGTTTAACCACATCGACGGGGCGGCAGAGCTGTTCCTGGAGATGGGCTTCCGAGAGGTGGTCGTTCGGCGATACAGCAACGGGGAAGCCACGCTGGCCCATGACGTCTACGAGATGAAGGCCCCAACAGCCGCGCGGGGCATCTACCTGCGCTTCCGCGGCAAGGGAACACCCGTTGCGGGCGTCGCCGGGCGGAACTTCGGCAACCGCTACCAGATCGCGGCCCAGAAAGACCGCTACTTCGTCCAGGTCACCAATGCCTCCGGCGAGGAACGATGTCTTCCGGCCATGGCGAGGTTGGTCAACCAGGCGATTGGCGACGTCCCGAATGATGGAGACGTAACCTTGTTGGACCTCCTGCCAGCCGAGGGTCTGGTGCCGGGTTCCGAGGTTATCGTCTGCGGGCCTTACTCGTTGGAGAGTGTCTTCACCCTTGGCGAAGGCGATATTCTCCAACTGCAAGGGCAGAGGTGCGGGATCGCGGGCGACTATCAAACCGAGCAGGACGGCAGCTTCACACGCCTGATAGTCGCATACGGCCGCGCCGACGTTGCACAGGCGGCGTTTCAACACCTGCTGCAAGGGCTCGACCCTCAGCTCCAGGTGCTCCGTTTGCATGAGCGCACAGCGGTTTTCCGTGACCTGAACGGCCGATTCGGAAGCGTCACCGCCGCGAATGACAAGCTCGACATCCGCCTGCATCTGGTTCGTGACCCCGGCGTCGCGGACCCGCCAGGATGATCTCCCTTCGTCAACTGAAACAGCGCCGGAGGATGGATGTCCTTGTGCTCCCCCTCGGTGAGGAGGCGTTGCCTTCGCCTGGCATGACATGCTTCGGGCCACGGAGGCGGTGCCACTTAATCTCCCATGGTGAAGGTCGCTGGTTCGAACCCGGTCGCCCCGATTCGCACGTCTCTCGCATCCTCTCGCAGGACGTCGCGAGCCGTACGTTTCACAGCTAGGGCGAACATCGCGGGTATCGAGTATGGGGGCTCGCTGATCTTTGTGACAAAGGAGCTTGCGGTATGGCAAGGCTTCCTTTCGTGACCATGATCGGCGAGCAGCTTACAGCCTTTCGATTCAGGCCGCAGTCACAGCCATGGTTACCGCGTTGATCTGCGGATCTGCGTTCCGAAGAGTCCGTCCGGCTGCAGATTCAGGACGTGTCTGCCCCGAAGTGCGGAGTCTGCCGCGCTGGAATCAAGAATCGCGACCACCGCACGATGACCGCGAAACTCGCCTCTTCCCATATTACCGCCGGCGCTCGAAATACCAGAAGCGGATGTTCAATTGTTCTCGCCAGGGTCAACCTCCCATATTCCATTAGCGGGGGAGTGAGGGACGAGGCGTGTCACTTGACGCATAACGCTTATGTGAGCGGGATGACTCGTCGGGCAAATGCCTCAAGATGCCGCTCTTCGGCAGCTCGGGCGTCGGGCGGGCCATACGGGGCAATGTTTTCAAGTGCTACTGATATTCGGCGCGAGGTCCCATATAAACCTAATTCTGGCTTGACTCTTGCCCGCTCGCGGCTTACGGTTTGGTCCATTGGCGTCGGTCGTGTGTCCCAATTCTTGTGGAGGTCAAACAATGCGAACGCGTAGAATGACGTTCCTCGCCGTTTTCCTTATGGTTTGTTGCTCATTCCTCTCGACTGGCTGCATCGATACGATCGGTCAACAGGCCCTCATCGGCTTTGGGCGGTCAATCGGAGCCATCCCAGGCCAGGTTATCGGAGGGTACATTACGGACCTGCTTGGTGGCTTCCTTCCCCCTGCAGACGGAGAAGGGTAGTTCCAAAGATCATCTGTGGATCTCCTCGCGTATCGCCCTGGCTGAAAGTCAGCCAGGGCGATGCTCTATTCATGTCCAGCCGATACGACGCGAGAGCAACAAACGATCCTTGACGGCGTTCTCGATCGTTGCTCGAAGGTTAAGATCGGCCCCCGGCCTTTCGCTCACGCCAGGACTCCAGTTCGTTGGTGATGATCCGATTCCTCTTTGCCATGCGCTACGAACTTGCCCGAAGAAATTTGGAGCCGCCGCAGAAGAGATCGCTGCACCGAGATGCCCTCGGTGAGCTTCTACGGCGGGGCGCTACCCTTCGTCTTCTTCGGCATAATCCTCGGGGTACTTCCGTTCGCGCGTGGCCTCGCGCACCCGCAGCTCTTGAGCGTCCGCGCGTTTCTTGAGGACTTGGCGGACCGTCAGGTTGACCGTGACGCCGAGTACGATGCCGATGATGCCCGCATGGTAAACGGCCAGACACACGGCGCCGGCGCACACGGTGGCAATTGCCGCGGCCGTGAACCAACTGAAGACGACCCAGATGGTTCGGGCGAGCTTCAGTTCCGCGTCGCCACGCTGGAAAATGCGATCTGCGAGTCCTGTTGCGACGACGGCAGCAAACGCCACATAGGTTGTGGAGACGGGCAGGCCGAAGCCGGATGCCGTCGCGATCACGCTGGCAGATACGGACAGAATCACGGATGCACGCAGCGCATCGTAGTGCATTCTCTTGCCAGCGGACGTGATGTGCGGTAGCGGGGCGAGCACCGGTCGCCGACGGCGCAATAGCAATAGCAGGCGGGACAGGCGGATGCACCACCGTGGTGCCCACAGACGCACGAGGTGCGCCATGCTGCCCGCGTGCACGGTGGCCTTGGTCACACGCTGCGCATTTTGAGTCGTCATGCCCAGCACGAGCAGGATGCCGCAACCGCCCAGTGCCCAGACGGGGATGGGCAGCTTGGTCGCGATGGCGATACCCTCGTCCGAGTGTTGGATAAGGTGCAGAGCGGCCAATCCGGGCGAAGCGCAGTTGGCCAAGTCATTCTGCCCAAAAGCGAACGCCATCGCCAGCATTCCGATCACCGCGAGCACGGGGAACATGCGCCGGGCTGCAGCCTTTCCGAAGAATACTAAGAAAGCGTGGATGATTGCGGCATAGCCGGCCCACAGCGCGACGAGGACAAGCGGCGAACCGTAGGCTTCCACCACGTCCTCGTGCAGGTGCTTCACAAATGGCGTCTGCTTCATACCCTTGACGAGCATGAAATACGTCAGGCCGGTGAGCATGATCCCGCCCAGCCAGCCCCCGTGTGCCAGCAGAACGGCCAGGTTTGTCGTGCGATCCTGAATGACTTGCCGTGCCATCCGCTGGACGAGGAACGCCGCGATACCGGTGAAGAGAATCGAGCAGATGATGGCGGAGATGACCTTTCCAGCGGTAGGCCAGCTTACCACGTCGAACGCGCCCAATTCCAGGGCGCCGAGCGCGAACGAGGCCCCCAGCAGTTCGAAGACTAGGCAAGCCGTTGTGCTAACGGGCATCCCGAACGCGGAATAGCCGTAAAGCAACACGGTGTCGACGATGTACACGGCCACGTATACGGACAATGCCATCTCCACGGTGAGCATGGTCGGGTCGAAGATGCCCTTGCGGGCCGTGTCCACCACCGGCGAGGAGGCGATGGCTCCCAGCACCACGCCGATCCCGGCGACGTAAACCGCGACCTGGCGCGTCAGGATCCGCGCGCCAAAGACGGCGTTGACCAGGTTGGCGGCGTCATTGCGCCCGACCTCGATCGTGTCCCAGACGAGCATCGTGAGGGCAACGATGGCGGCGCCGATCCAGAATATACCCTCGTGCGAGTCCGCCGCGGGTGGTAATTGCTGTAGCGCGAGGAGTGCAACCGGCATCGTGGGAAACGCTCTGTGTTAATGGTGCGTCTGCGGTGGTCGCTACCGCGCGAGCATCCGTCGCAAACGTTCGGCCATCTTGTCGGCGTGGTTGGCCAGTGCCCCGAGGTTCTGGAAGATCCCCGACCAGAGGAAGATGTCCGTGGCCTTGAGGACGTCGTCCAAGGCAAAGAGTCGCTGGGCCAGTTTGTATTGGAGCTTGTCGGCGACCCATTCCTCGTGCTCGGCTTCAGCCACGAGCTTGAGCACTTGCATGCCCTTGGGGCCCGTGAAATCCGCCTCCGTGAGGTCTTTCAGCAAACCCAACGCCTCGTAAAGCCTGTTGCAGACTTTCAGGACCTGCTGAAGATACGCGAAGACGTCATCGGTCAGTTCACCAGGCAACTGCAGCTTCTTAATCGTAAGCTGGACCGCGAGGTCTTCGGCGGTGTCCGCCAGCTCGTCCTGCACGTGCAGAAAGGCCAGCAGGTCCCCGCGATACAAAGGCAACGCGAATGCCCTCGGGATGGTTTGGCGAATGGCGGTCTTGACCTTATCCGCCTCGTGCTCGGCGGCGAAGATTTCTTCGCTCAAATGCTTAAGGCGCTCGTAGTTGCAGTCGCGGACGCACTCAAACATCGGGAGCACCTGATCCACGCAGTTGCGCGCGTGCCGAAGGTGTTCGGCGAGGGGCTCAAAAGGGGCGTCGTCGCGCCAGTCGATGTCGGTCATGGCCGGCCTCTCGTTCAGAACGCCGCGTGCGGAGCTTCACACGTTCGCGCACATGGCGTGAGGTCAGGGGGTCGTCAATATCACCTTAAAGCGAATGGTGACGGGCAAGGGCAGCCCAGTCAACTGGCAGGCCGAATTGACTTGCCGGGGTGGATGCTCATGCAACCGGCGGCTTGAAAGGGCCGGCCCGGCTGGCGGTCGATCCAGGGCTCATTGTCCACCCACCCGCCCGACTCCATCCTCATCAATTCACATGGGCGAACGCCCCCTGCCTCCACGGATCGTGCGGGGCCACGGTGACGCTTCACCGGCTGCGAGTTGCGCGGAACGAGCGTGTGGATCGAGCGACGCCTGTTGGTTTCTCTAGGCACTTCATCCGGACTGGATGACAACGTCATGGATGGGCTAGCTTTAGCCGGTCACGTGCCCATCCGTATAACTGCGCCTCCTGAGGGCTCCGGTTGAGGTAGCCTGCAATCTTGTGGAAATTGAGGGAGGGGGCATCCTGATAGAAGGATCAGGACGGTTTTTCTCACAGAACGAACGCCGAGAATCGAACCCTAAAAGATCCGGCGTAATGGGTCTTCGCGCCCGCTCGAGCCCGCATCGCCGGTCGATTGGAGACACGAGCGGACAATCCGGTACTCCAGGGGACATCAGAGGACAAGGAGTTCAGGCCAACTCCGCACCATCCCACGCCAAAGCAGCAGTTCCCAAGCCATGATGTTCCGTCGCGCGCAGGTCATTGCCGATCAACCAGCGTTCATACTCGGAGAGACGGCGGGAAAGCGGCCCGCACGCCAGGCCGTGCGCGGTTTCGAGGGGGCGAAGGGGGCCGCGGCATGGGCCGTTTCGGCTCAAGACGGCCCCCGCGCGATCTGCCGAGGCGACAGCCGAGCGAGGATCCTCAGCGCCAGAAACGTAATCCACCTTGAGGGCGCCTTCTTCTGGCCGAAGTCGAACTCGGACCACGCCCGATGCACCGCCTCTGGCGTATAACGACCCTGCCTATCGCGCTTCGAGGCAACAAGCTCGAGCATTTCCTTCACGCGGTGGTCCTGCCGCGCAGACTCGAACTGGGACAGCACATCCAGGTACTTCAGTATTCGATAGTCCGTGAAAGGGTACTTGAGTCTGTCGAAGCCGGTGCCGATCTGTGAGTCGTGCCCGGCGTACTTCACCTTGCCCCTCTGATCCCAACACCTCAGAAGGAACGCGATGGCCCTTTCGGGCGTAT
>CP070718.1:2683060-2733471 GCA_020350565.1 Phycisphaerales bacterium | reverse complement strand
TCGTGTCGCTCCAGGCCGACAGAAACAAACAAGGCGTCACGCTGGGGCTCGCGCAGGGCGTCGCAAGCCTTGCACGAGCCATCGCGCCGCCGGTCGGCGGCATGCTCTTCGACGTCGGCCCACAATGGCCCTACTGGTGCGGCGCCGCGTTGCTGATCGGTGTCAGCTTCTTGACACTCATGGTGCTCCCGGCCCAGCGTTCGGCATTGCGCACTTTAAAGTGCATGTCAACCGAGGTCTCTGCCTCACCAAGCTAAACGACCGCACGCGGCTACGTGCCGCTCCTGAGCCGGGAGCGCAAGCGACCGGTCGATGGCCCTCGTGCTGGCGCTAGGGGCTCGGATTCGTGGCACCGAATTGCGCGCGGTGGTTTACAGCGATGTTCAGACCTCGATGTCCAAGTGCAGTTGCCCGTCGTCGTCACGGGTGACGCCGTTGGACTCCCTTTCGTCAGCGGCACCTTCTTCGCTGCCGCCCTGCTCCTCAAAAGGCCGCCCTTGGCCGCCGGAGCCTTCAGCGTCCGTATAGATTTGGGTGTCCCCGTCCTCGGTCTCCACGGTGGAGGAGGCCTCGTCCAGCGCCCTGACCTGTCGATCCTTCGCATTGGCTCTCCCAGCACCGGCAGCGTCCTTTGCCTTTGCCGCCTCACGCGCCTGATAGCCCGCCTGTGCAGCCGATGCCCCAACACCCGATGCCGAAGGTACGTCCGCCATAGGATGACTCCTCGGGGGACCCGCGCGACGAAGTTAGCGGACTGCCTCTCCCACGACGCCGTCGAATCGACCGGCCTTGTGTTATGTATCGGTCAGAAGCGGACTCGACAACCAGCTTCCTCGAAGATGTGAGCGGGCGTAACGAGATGGCCCGCCACGATGGCCGCCTCTCTCGAACTAGACAGGGGGAGGGTATGCTGGCGGCGGGGCCTACCGGCCAGCCACTTCCTTTCGGTGATTCCGGAACCGGCCCCGGTCGCCCGCTGCAGACCCGAGGGCGGTCCTAATTCGCCAGTTCCTTTTGCCGCTCTTCGAACTGCTCCTTGAGCCTTTCCAGAATCGCGGAGTGCATTTGAGAAACGCGGCTCTCGGACAGATCGAGGATCTGCCCGATTTCCTTCATCGTCATCTCCTCGTAGTAATAGAGGACGAGGATGAGTCGTTCAGCTCGACTGAACCCGCGGGTCAAAAGGTCGCGCAGGTCCTTCCGCTGGAGTTCGCGGACCGGATCTCGGCCACGCTTGTCCTCCAGCACGTCGATTTCGCAAACCTCGCGGTTGGAGTCGGTTTCGCCATGCTTACGGGACAGGGAAACCTGCGTGACGGCCGAGGCCGCCTTTCGAAGCTTCTCATACTCTTCGGGAGTAATCTCCAACCATTCAGCGATCTCGCTCTCCGTAGGCTCCCGTCCGAGAAAGTACTGCAACTCCGCCTGCACCCGCCCCAACTTGGTCGAGCGGCTCCGCACCAGCCGAGGTACCCAGTCCAGGCTGCGCAGCTCGTCGAGGATCGCACCGCGGATGCGCGGCGCGCAGTATGTCTCAAACTTGATGCCCCGCTTAAGGTCGAAGGCTTCGATGGCGTCAATCAAGCCGAAGACGCCCGCCGACATGAGGTCTTCGTTATCGACTTCCTGCGGCAGCTTGGCACCGATTCGTTCCGCGTTATAGCGCACGATCGGCATGTAGGCTTCCATGAGCTTGTTGCGCAACGCCAGCCCTCCGGAGCGCTTGTACTCCCGCCACACTTTCGCTGCATTACACCCATCCAGGCACGTGGTCATCACTACAGCTCCTCGCGCATCCTTGCGGAGCTTCCCGCCACCAGTTCGCCGGGCCGCACCATCGTCGGCGAATCACACAACGTGGTGCCCCTCATGCGACTTGAGCGGCATCGGCCGAATCATCGACGGCTGGGGAATCCTCCCGTGACTCCGCACCGTCTTCGGCCGGCTCCCGAAACCGCCCCTTAATCTCTTCCTCCCGCGTCTTCCCGTGCTCAGAAACAACCTTTTGCGCAGCGGCCCCCAGCACGAGACCAATGAGACAAAAAACAAACAGTGCAAGAATACTTCGTGATAGGATGAGGGTTGTCGAGTTGCGCGCCACCAGTCCCGCAATGACGGAGACCATAAAGGCGAACAGCCCCAGGCTCGCACCAGCAACACGCGCAACCACGGGTGCAACCTCCCTGTCACGATGCGGGGCCGAAAGAAAG
This sequence comes from Phycisphaerales bacterium, assembly GCA_020350565.1. Classification (GTDB taxonomy): domain Bacteria; phylum Planctomycetota; class Phycisphaerae; order UBA1845; family UBA1845. Next base: position 2,731,261 of record CP070718.1, on the reverse strand, counting down.
AGTTCGAGGTAGGAAATACGGACGGATTGCGCCGGATCCTTCCGCTGGCCTCACCTGAACCGTTCGGCCCTTTGCCGGCATCCATGCCGACCATACCTCAAGCACCATCGTCATCGATGGCGATGTCGTCAGGCAAACAAACCAACGACACGCTTGAAGAAACTGCCGCGACGAGACAGGCCACTGACATTCCGCGCCAAGTCGTCAGCCATCGCCGCGATGCAGGCGCTAGCATTCGAGTTCGCGTACCGGATCACAAACGGATCACGATGACGAACCGCCTGCTCTACGGCACTATCATGCAACATGTAGCCCGAATCTGCAATGGAATAATTCAGAAATCTTTCGGCAACTGACGCAAGCCGTTCATAGGCGGCTCTCGCCTCCGCCTTGCTCTCGGCCATGTTGACGAACAGCCCGGTCCATCCGGCGCGCGACTCTCGATGAAGGACCTTGACCACCGCGTAGGCGTCTGTCAATGCTGTGGGCTGCGGTGTGGTCACCACCACGACCCGATCGGCGGCGACGGCGAAGCTCACCACGTTGCGGGAGATGCCAGCCCCGCAGTCCATGACCACGATATCAGTATGATCTTCAAGGGTCTGAAGCCACGAGATCAGATTCTGACGTTCGAATTCTGTTAGGTTAGCGAGCTGCTCGAAGCCTGACGCACCAGCCACGAACCGGATGCCGGCCGGGCCGGTCGTGCACACCTCCTCGATCGTCCGCTGACCTGAGATCACATGCAGCAAGGTGTAGCGGGTTCTCAGGTTCATCAGGAGATCAGCATTGGCAAGTCCCATATCCAGGTCCACCAGAGCCACGCGAAGACCTTTCTCCGCCAGACAGATGGCCAGATTGACGGCCAAGTTGGTCTTGCCCACACCGCCTTTGCCGCTCGTAATGGCCACCGTTGTAGCTGAGCGTCGCGCGGCGCTGGCCAGCTCGCGCAGGCGCGTAGCCTGGTCAATCGGCTGCGACGGACATTGCGTCGTGCCGTGCTCGGGATCCCCATTACCAGGTCTGTTGCCATCCATCGTTCCGGCTGCCGGAAAGATGCCGCTCACCGCCCCTCAACAACGTCCCCATCGCACCGGCTGTAAGGCGGCGTCTCACGTCCGGAGCGTCCCAATCGCTCACCAAGACTTACAGTTCTGTAGTGGTCACTACCCTCCGTATTCTCCCGGAGTATCAGATCTGCTATGAGGCGTCCCTCTCCAACCTCGATGTCATCAGGGACATCCTGGCCTGTGGTGATGTACGAGAGTCTGGCGTTGGCCTTTTGAAGGCAGGTGAGGATCACGCCGAATCCAATCGCCTCGTCGATCTTGGTGAAGATCACCCGGCCGACCCCGATTTCGCTGAACCGCTCGATGGCCTCGGTAAGCACGGCCTCGCTCGCAGTACTGGAGAGGACCAGATGCACCTCGTCCGGCGGGGACGCGTCAAAGAAGCGCTTCAGCTCCTTGATCTTGATGGCGTCGCGCTGACTCCTCCCGGCCGTATCAACGAGAATCACGTCCCTGTCGGCCATGCCCAGCACTGCGACGCGCATCTCCTCCGGAGAGCTCACGATTTCCAGGGGGACGTCAATGATCTGAGCATAAGTCTTGAGCTGCTCAACCGCGGCGATGCGGTACGTATCAATGGTGATCAGGCCGACGCGCTTACGATCGCGCAGGCAGAAGTTGGCTGCGAGCTTCGCAACGGTGGTCGTCTTGCCCACACCGGTGGGCCCGACCAGCGCGATGACGGTGGGACCGGTCTGCGACTCCAACCGAATCGGCCCGGCGGTCGGAAGCATGGCCTCCAGTGATTCAGCCAGCCTTGCGGAGACTGCCCGCTCATCATTCAGCAGGTGCGGTGGGAGTTCCGAACGAACCTGCTCGATCAACCGCTCGGCGACGGCCTCCGCAACCTCGGACTGCACGAGATTCAAATAGTTATCAAAAAGCGCTTCCGGCACATGCGCGGACTTCGACCGCTGCGTTTCGCGCACCAGGTCCGACACAAGCGATTTGAGCGCCCCCAGCTCCGCAAGGAGGGATTGCGACGAGACCACCGCCTCGGGCCGGTGTGCATAGTGTGGCTTGCCGAGAGCTCCTGCTGCTCGATCGGCATCTGCCAACCTGTCCCGTGCTCTGCCACGTCTCAAAACAGGAGGCAAGTCGGAGACATGCCGCGCCGCGGTAATCTCGACGCAAGCAGCGCCCCCGAGCCCCAGAAAGCCTCCCTTCGTGAAGGTGCGCGTGGTCAGAATAACGGCATCCCTGCCGAAATGCCGCTTGACCTTCCTGAGGGCCTCGGCCATTGTCCGTCCTTGGAACGTCTTAACCTTCATCCGTCAATACCACCATCCCATGAGACTCAACCTGGAAGGATCGAACGATCTCGTTGTACGACAGTACCGGAACCGTCGGCAGGGCCGCCTCGATCAATTTCCGAACCCAAATCCTAATCTGCGGCGGGCAGAGGACGGCCGGCGGCCGACCTTTGTTGGTGGGGATCACTTCTTCCACCTTTCTGCGCATGGCCTCGACAACTCGGCCCTGCAGTTCAGGCGGCATGACCAGCACGGACCCGTGTTCGGTCCGCTCGATGCTCTTGCTCATCATTTCCTCGACGCTTGGGTCGAGCGTGATGCAATGAATCTTGCCGTCATCCGCTTTGTTCAGTTGGCATAGTGTTCGGGCCAGCGCGTTGCGCGCGTACTCGGTCAGGATCTCCGCGTCCTTCGTCCGAGCCGCCCAGTTGCCGATCGTCTCGAGAATCGATTCAAGATCACGAATCGGTACGCGCTCACGTAAAAGGGCTTGCAGAACGGTCTGGATTTCACCGGGCTTCAAGACATCCGGCACAACCTCCTCGACAAGCTTCGGTGCCTTCTCGCGCAGATTGTCCAGCAAACGGTTGACCTCTTGCCGAGTGAGCAGCTCGTCGGCATGCTGCTTGATGACTTCGGTCAGATAAGTGCTGACGACGCTGGAGCATTCGACTACGGTGTAGTTTCGATGCTCCGCTTCATGACGCTGCTCCTCCTCAATCCAGACCGCGGGCAGCCCGAAAGCGGGCTCCTTGGTCTCGATGCCGGAGATTTTTTCCGTAGCCGCCCCGGCGTTGATGGCCAGGAGATGCTCGGGCAGCGCCTCGCCCGCCCCGACCTGAATACCTTTGATTTTTGCCACGAACCGATTGGGCTCGAGGTTGATGTCGTCGCGGATGCGGATCGGCGGCACCACGATCCCGATCTCCTTGGCTATCTGCCGGCGCATGTTGGTGATCCGTTCCAGCAAATCACCACCCTGCTTACGGTCGACGAGCTTGATCATGCCGTAGCCCACGTCCAGCTCCATAGGATCCGGCATCAGGCAGGTCTCGATGGGTGGTGACGCGGCCTTCGCCCGCGCCGCCTGCTTTTGAGCCGTTGCTTTCTGGGTCCTGGCCTGACTGAGCAGGTACGCAATGGCAATGAGCGAGACACCCAGGAAGAACAAAGGCACCTTCGGCAGTGGCGTCAACGCCAGCACGCCCAGGAAAAGGGCCGTCAGCGCCAGAGCGATCGGCTGACCGGTAAGCTGATCGATAACCTCGTCGCCCAGCGACTTCTTCTCCGCCGTCCGCGTCACGATCATGGCCGCAGCCACCGAAACGACAAACGCCGGGATCTGTGACACGAGGCCGTCACCAATGGTGAGAATCGTGAAGCGCTTCAACGTCTCGGCCAGAGGGAGATTCAACTGAATCAGTCCGACGAAAATGCCCCCGATAATGTTGATCAGCGTGATGATGATGCCCGCGATGGCGTCGCCGCGCACAAACTTGCTGGCACCATCCATTGCTCCGTAGAAGTCTGACTCGCGCGTAATTTGGGCGCGGCGCTGCTTGGCTTCCTCCTCCGTAATGCTTCCGGCGTTGAGATCCGCGTCCACAGCCATCTGCTTGCCCGGCATACCGTCCAAGGTGAACCGGGCGGCCACCTCGGCAATCCGCGTCGCACCCTTCGTGATGACCACGAACTGAATCACCACAATGATCGCGAAGATGATCACCGCTACCACGAGCGAGCCACTCGCGACGAAGGAACCGAACGTCCGGATCACGATGCCGGCGTCGCCGTTCGTCAGAATGAGCCTCGTGGTGGCCGTGTTCAGAACAAGCCTGAAGAGCGTCAGACCCAAAAGCAACGAAGGGAAGGATGAAAACGCAAGAGGTCCTTCGATATACATCACCGTCAGCAGGACAACGCCTGACAATGTGATGTTGGTCAGCAGCAGAAAATCCATCACCGGCGTGGGCAACGGGATCAGAATGACCAGAATGAGCGACATCGTGGACACCGGCAGCAGCAGGCCATAGTGCCTGCCAATCCGCTCGGGCACTTTCACGCTCGCCAATCTGTTCGCTACTGACATCGTGGGCTACCGGTTTCCTTTGTCCGTTAATCAGCAAGGGGCAGGCTCATGCCGGACGCACAACTCTCGGAGAAACTCATGCCAGACCCGCCGCGGCCCTCGCTCCTATCGTCCTGCCCGACAGCTCATACACATAGGCAAGAATCTCCGCGACGGCCTTGTAGAACCGCTCGGGGATGTAGTCGCCGACCTCGACGGCCTCATACATGGCCCGGGCCAACGCCTTCCGCTCGACAATCGGAATGCCGTGCTCCTCGGCGAGCTGCCGGATGCGCAGGGCCATGTAGTCAGCGCCCCGGGCAACCACTTTGGGCGCCGGCATCGTCTCCACCTCGTAGCGTATCGCGATCGCCAGATGCGTGGGGTTCGTCACCACCACATCAGCCTGCGGCACCTCTTTTTTCAGACGCTGCATAGCGAGCTGGAACTGCACTTCTCGGCGGCGTCGCTTGACCACCGGATCACCTTCCATGCTGCGCAGCTCGTCCTTGACCTCCTCTTTGGTCATTTTGAGGTCGCGTTGATGGCTGTATCGCTGATACGCGAAATCAAGCAGCGCCATGACCAGCAAGACCGCCGAGACCCGTACGCCCAGCTTCGATGCAAGCGACGCCCCGAGCTTCAACACGTCACTGAAGCCCAGCGTGAACGCATAGATGATCTCCGTCGCACAGCCGGACATCGTCAGGTAGGCCACCAGGACCACCAGCAGCAGCTTCCCCATGTTCACTAGCGCCGTTGCCACCGAGCGAAACGAGAACAGACGCTGAATGCCCTTGAGCGGGTTGATCTTGCTCAGGCTCGGCTTGAGCGGCTCCACCGTCAGCAGCCAGCCCACCTGCGCGAAAAGGATCACGATTCCGGCCGCCGCCACGATCAGCATGATGGGCACAATGACCTTCATGACCTCCAGGGCCATGGCGGCCGAGAAAGTCATCAGATCGCGGCTCGCGACGTTTCCATCAATGCTCAGAGCCGACCGGGTGACCGCCATCATGGTCAACCAGACGCGTGGCCCCAGAAACTCCAGTGCCATAAACCCGGCGAAGAGCATGACTGCGGCGCTAAGGTCCTGGCTGCGGGCAACCTGCCCCTTTCTGCGGGCCTCATTCCGTCGTCGCGGCGTCGGCTCTTCGGTTCTCGAGTCCTGATCAGCAGGCATGACGCATCACTCTCAAGCGCCGGCCGCGTCGAGGCCGAACGTCGCACGAATCTCATCCAGACCGTTCCATACGGCTTCCAAAAGGACGTCCTGCATGGCGACGATCGCCAACGTCGCTACCGACAGGCCTACCAGAATCCGCAGTGGAAAACCGATCGACAGAATGTTGAGCTGCGGCATCGTCCGAGATAGGAAACCCATGCACAGAGACGTCAGAAAAAGCGCAATGACCACAGGCCCGGCCAGCCGAATCGCGAGGATGAACGCACTCGCCAGCATCTGGGCCATCAGCAGCACCAGCGACTCATCAAACCGGAAGGACAGCATCGGAATCACTTTGAACGTGTCCAGCAGGGCTGCGATCATTTCGCGATGCCCCCCGGCCATCAGGAACAGCACGATGAGCACGATCGTGTAGACCTGGCCCACCAGGTTGGTCTCGCGGTTCTGCACGGGGTTGAACACCTGGCCAAGGGCGATGCCGGCCTGCTGAGCCACCATCAGGCCGCCCACCTCCACGCCGGAGAACAGCGTCGCCAGCGCCAGCCCGATCGTCGCCCCTACCATCACTTCGCCCAGCCCACCGACCAAAGCCATCGAAAGCGTCACCTCCGAGGGCCCCTGTCCGGAGACCATCGGGAAGATCATGGCGGCCAGCGCCACGGTCAGCGCGACCCGAATCCGGACCGGCATCAGCGCGCTGCCGAAAACCGGCGCGGTCATCACCAGTCCCCCGATTCGAAACAGAACCAGGGCGAACACCGGAAGGGCCAACAACGTGTCAAAGATCCCCCAGGGCACCGGCGCCTCTCGTAAAACGGACTCCAGCTCGCTTCGCTTCTCATCTCCACGATGACGCAGAAGGATCCCAAGCCTCCTGTGCCGGCCACTACATCAAGGCTGGAAAGAGCCGAACATCTCCTGCGTGTAGGCAATCATCCGGTTGGCGATCCACGGGATGAAGATCGAGGCCGCAACCACCATGGCCAGAATCTTCGGCACGAACGTAAGCGTCTGTTCCTGAAGCTGCGTCACTGCCTGGAACATCGAGATCACCAACCCCACCGTCAGCCCGATCACCAGAATCGGCGCCGACGTTGACAGTGCCATCCAGAAGGCGTCACGGCCGAGTTGCAGGGCCTCCAGAAACTCCATCCCAAACCACCCCCTTTCCCGTTACCCGTTTCCAGTACTGTCACTCTTCATTCGTTATTCGCTATTCGACATTCTGCATTCTGTCATCATGCGAAACTGTATAGCAGCGACTCCACTACCAGATGCCATCCATCCGCCAGGACGAACAAGAGGATTTTGAATGGCAGTGAGATCAGCACCGGCGGCAGCATCATCATGCCCATCGAAATCAGGATGGTCGCAATGACCATGTCGATGACCAGAAACGGCAGATAGATTCGGAAACCCATGATGAAGGCCGTTTTCAATTCGCTGATCATGAAGGCCGGCACCATGACGGTCATGGGCACGTCCGCCACCTGAATCTGCTCCTCGAGAGGGATCTTCCGATCCTCGGCGTACTCGAGGAACAGGTAAACGTCCTCCTGGTTGTCCGCCTGCTCAATCTGGCGGTACATGAAGTCCTTCATATGCCCCAGGGCGATGTCGAACGCTTCCTCTTGGCTGATCTCATTGTTGAAATAGGGTTCGGCCGCTTCGGCATGTATCTTGTGCCACGTCGGCGCCATGACCAACGCCGTCACAAAAAGCGAAAGCGCCAGAAGCACCTGTCCCGGCGGAAGCTGCTGGGTGCCGACGGCCTGCCGCAGCAAAGCCAGGACGATAAGGACGCGGGGAAACGACGTCGTCATCACCAGGATCGACGGCACCAACGTCAATACGGTGAGCAGGACGAGGATCTGAAGCGTGGCGCTGACGCCTTTCGGGTCCGTCGCTGGCGGAATGATCCTGCTGACGTCAGGTATGGTCAGTTCGGTGCCGGACGCGGCCGGGCCACCCGCCACGGCCATGGCTTCGTCGGGCAGCGTCGGTGGGTAAGAGGGAGATTGCGCGCGGACCGTGGCCGCAGATGCCACGAGCATCGCAACGGCGACCGCAAGGGTGCGGCACCGAATCGAGCCTCCATGCTCCCCGTTCATGCGCAGCTCCAACGCGCACGACTACACCTTGCCACGTGGGCAAGGCGGTTGTCAGCCTACCCGCAGCTTCTTCAACTTGCCGAGCAGGCTCGATATCTGTCGTGACGCTCCCGAAACCCGCTCCGAGACCACGGGCCAGCTTCGCGCACCCGCCTCCAAGGGTTCCGAGAGTGCCTCCGGCTCCTTGAAGCCCTCTGTCTCTGTCAGGAGAAGCTGAGAAAAACGATCGCTCCTTCCCGAAGTCGTTCCTCCTTGTGTCCGGATCACCAGGTCGGCCACTTCGTCCGGATCATCGATCGCCCCCAGCGCTTCGATTCGATCAGGCGTCGCGCCGAGCAAGACGAATCTCCGCCCCACTCGCACCAGCAGCACACTCTGCCTCGGGCCGACCGCCGTTCGAGCGACAATGCGCAAGACATCGCCACCGGTCGAACGAACGGAGGGCGCCCACTGGCGCACCACTAAGAACAGGGCACCGACGACCAGCAGGACGATCACAAGGGGCACCAGCCCAACGCGATACCAGGGCCTCGGCGAATCGGAGAGTTGTGTCACCGATTCACGTTGACTGCGCCGAGGAGTTACGAATCGGCTCTGAGCCGGGTTCTCTCGATGCAGCGTATCCGCGCCGGCTACCTCAAGGTCCGGATTGGCTCCATCCCCCGATTCTTCAGAATCAATCGCGTGTGAAGCTTGCTGCCTCGTCGCACCGGTGGTCTCTTGATCCATACCCAGGGAGATCGCCTGGTTGGAGGCGAACCGCGCGCCCGGATCGGGCCGCGCGCCTTCGTCGGTGTCTGTCTCCGCGCGCGCAGGCGAAGCGATGAGGAGTAGGCCTATCGTCGTAATGATCAACGCCGTTCGCCGCACGTGTAGCATCCATGCCCGTCCGACGAGGTCCAACACCTTAGGTCGTCACACGATGCGGATCGTTGGACACCACCTCACTGATCCGCACGCAGAAATTGTCGTTGAGGATCAGAACCTCGCCGCGTGCCACGAGTCGTTCATTGGCGTAGACTTCCACGGGGTCGCCCGCCAGTTTGTCAAGTTCCACCACGCTCCCCTCCCCTAATTCGAGCACGTCCTCCACCAGCATGCTGGTTCGCCCCAGCTCGATTTTCACCTTCAACTTGACGTCGCTGAGGATCGACACTTTGCTCGGCTCAACCTCGGGAAGCCCCGCCACGCCAAGTTCCCGAGGTGCAAACGGCCTCGCCTCAGCCTGGGCGGGCGGAACCCTCGCGGCGGCAGTATTCGAGTCCTCTTGAGTTCCGGCTTCCTGTGTCGATTGGGCAGCCGCAATCTTTGCGTCGACGTCCTCCTGCACGACGGGCCCCGACGTGGAAGGAGCTTCTTCTACGACTGAGGCCGTCACATCCTGCGGCGCAGTCGCTGCGTCGCCCGCGGAGGATTGCTCGAGGACGGGAGCATCTTCCAACGCCCCACTCGAGAGCGCGTCGATCTCCACCTGCTCGAACGCCTCCCCTTCGACGGACGCGTCACCTTCAGATTGGGAATTGGGATCGTTAGCCACAGGTCAAATCCGTTCTTCCGTGTCGTTGTCTTCTGTTATCGGTGTTTGCTCGGTATCCCCCGCACCGAAACACGACTATTCGGCCTGGATCAACTCCGGGACCAGAACCTCGACGATGAGCTGATCGTCACCGAAACACTTCTCCAGCTCGTTTCGCAAGTGTCTCTTGATGGTTTCCAGCCCTGGCTGGTTGAGATACTTCTGATCAGCGCTGCGCACCACGAAATTGACCCGGTCGTTGATACGAGATTTCATCCGCTCGGCCAGTTTCCCGATCCGCTCCTCATCCATCTCCCTCACCAATACTGATACGCTGATGGTGACGGTATAGGCCTTGGGCCCGTTCCTGTTCGTCAGCGTACAGCTTGTCAGATCGACCTCGGCCAGCCCGTCCCCCCAGGACAGACCCCTCTCATCCAGGCCGGATCCCTCGCTCGTGCCGCCGGCCGGATCGTCACCCGCAACCGCTTCCAGCGGTGGCGGAGAGATCCAGTTGAGCAGGCAAAACAGGAAGATGCCCTCGACGATCATCAGCCCGGCGACAATGAGAACGCTGATCAGCCGCCGAGGCCGCTTGCGCGAGGATGTCGACTCCGCCACTTCCAGTGCTGGTTGGTCAGCCATCGGAGATTTCCTTCACTTCGTCCGCCAGCGAGGAGCCGGCGTATTCCTCGATCAGGTTCTCCGTAACCACGATTTCCACGCGGCGGTTCAGCGCTCGCCGCTCCTCCGTGTACGCCTGTCGCACGAGCGGCTCCGTGTCGCTCAGCGGCATAATCACAATTCGTTCGGGACGGATACCATCCTCGACCAGGGCCCGTTTGACCGCCTTCGCACGTTCGAAGGACAAATCAAGGGCATCGGCATAGAGGGCGTCCTCCGGCAACGGCTCGCGCGTGGCGTGCCCACGAACCTGGATCTTTGTGTTGTAACCACGAATCACCGCTGCCACCTGCCGGATCAACTCGCGAGCCTCAGGCTTGAGGGACGCGCTGAACCGGTCAAACGATATTTTTCCCCCGATCACAACCTCCAGGCCCTCTCGGACGTCGGTCACTCGGAACTTCTTTCCCTCAACGCCCTCGTCATCGGCCATGCTGTTCTTTTCCTTGTGCGGCTTGAGGATGATCTCCCTAAGCTGCTTGATCAGGGCGTTCGTCGGCAGTTCGTCACTCGGCAGCGCCCGAATCGCACCCGGATGGCCTCCAAAGGTGACCCGTAGAGACTCCAGCACATCCAGGAACTTCTGATCCTCCTTGATCTCACTCATGGACACGATGATGACGAAGAAGCACAGTAGCAGCGTCATGGCGTCACCGTACGTGACCATCCACGCCGGCGCACCCGCCTCTGCCGCCTTCTTCCGCCGCGCCATCATTCATTCCTCAGGCCGCTCGAGCTTCCTGACCCGCGTCACGCATACGGTTCGGCAGGAAGGTCTTGAGCTTCTGCTCGACGATCCTCGGGTTATCACCCGATTGGATCGCCATCACACCTTTGATCATAATCATCTTGATAAAGATCTCTTCACGGCTTCGGACGGCGAGCTTGTCGGCCATCGGCATGGCGATCAAGTTCGCCGTCACCGCTCCATACAGCGTCGTCAACAGGGCGAGTGCCATCGCCGGTCCAATCGTCTTGGGATCGTCCATTTTACCGAGCATGATGATCAGACCGATCAGCGTGCCGATCATGCCGAAGGCCGGCGCGTATTTCCCAATGTTGTCGAAGATGGCCTTGCCGTCCGAATGACGCTGCTCGATCGACTCCAGCTCGCTCACCAGAATGGCTTCGATGAGGTCCGGATCACTGCCGTCCACCGCCATTTGGATACCGGTCACGAGGAACGGGTCCTTGATGTCCGCCGTCACGTTTTCCAATGCCAGAATTCCGTCACGTCGCGCGATCTCGGCGTACCGGACCATCTCTCGGATGATCTTCATAGGGTCCTGTGGCTTGGCGAAGAAGCAGTTCCTCAACACCTTGCCGACGCCGAGAATGTGTTTCAACGGAAATCCGATCAGAACGGCGGCGGACGCTCCGCCGAGAACGATTGCCACCGAGCCGGCATCCATGAACGGCTCCAGCGGCGATTTCGTCAGGATTGCCCAGAGCAGAAGCGCCGAGCCGACGATGATTCCGATGAGCGTACTAATGTCCATGATTCAACGTCGCTGACCGGCGGCAAGCACATGGCCCGATAAGAACTCTTCCGTCATTGCACTTGACCGGCGCGAACTCCGAAGCAGATATCGACAACGATCCTCAGCCTCGTTAAGGCATCCCCCGCGGACCCGCCTGAGACGAATCGCCGCCCGGTCCTGCGTTCCTATAACCTCACTGTGCCGCAACGATTCACGCACTCCGGCGCGGGGCTCCGTGATCTATACAACCTGGAAGCCACGCACTTTCCTGGCGTAATCGACGGCCTTCTCCACAACCTCCTCAACCGATTCCCGGACCATGAGCGTATCGCCATTGATCAGCGTGATGAGGGTGTCCGGCGTGGACTCGATCATCTTGATCAACTCGGCGTTCACCACCACGGTCCTGTCGTTCAATCGCCTTACCGTGATCATGGCCTTACCCTGCCTTCATCCCGATCCGCATCGTCTTGCCGGCCGGGTCTTCCATTCATCCGCTAGCGCGCCAGCAGCAACAACTGCTGCAGCAGGTCGTCAGCCGCCCGCACCACTCGACTCGCCGAGGTGATACCCGTCGAAGCCGTGATCAGATTGATAAACTCCCGGGCGAGTTCCACGTTGCTCTGTTCCAAGTGGCCGGATTGAATCGAGCCCGCGGCGCCGGTTTCCGGCGCAATAATGCTCGGCTGGCCCGAATTGACCCCGACCTTGTATACATTCTCGCCGTCGGCAAGTAGCCCTTCTTCATTGATGAACGTTGCCAGGGCGACTTGCCCGAAAACGACCTCACGTTCGCCGGTGTATTGCCCCGTGACCACTCCATCTTCCGCGACCTCATACCCGACCAGCACGCCTTCCTCCTTCCCGTCGTGCTCGCCCAACCTGACGGAAGAGGCGCCGTCCGGACTGGCATGCCCCGTGAGACTGCTGAAGTCCACCTCGAAGGTCAGCGGTGTCACGGAGCCGACACCTTGTCGGTCGACGCTCAGGCTCGTACTCGCTGACGCCATGAAGCGCCCGTTTTGATCAAATGTGATGGTCCCGGTCCCCAGAATCGGGCTCAGATCCGTGTCGTCTATCGACTCGGCGTAGTAGCGCCAGGTCGTCCCTGCATCGGTCCGCTCCTCCAGAACAAAACGCATCCGGACCTCGACCGGGTTACCCAGGGAATCGAGGATCGTAAAACTCGTCTTGTCTGAAGAGCCGACGGGCTCCGAGATCTGCTCGAACAGAAACGGCGGGCTCGTCGTGGTCGTCGTATTGCGAATCGAGCCGCCATCCATTTCCACGGCGTTGACCTCGCCCGGATTCGAGCGAACGACCAGTGCCCCGTTCTCCATGAAGACGCCGGAGTTGCCCGGAATGGCTCCGTCCGGGTTGATGCCGAGAACCGTCTCCAGAAAGTTCGCCAGATCGCCGAGCGAACTGCCGTCGGTCCCCACGACGAAGCCGGCTTCCGGTATGGACACGTCGCCTTTCGTCGCGTTGATTCTCAGCGCATCCCCGTCGTGGAAGAGGGGGACGCCGTTTTCATCAACCAGGTCGGCGAGCAACGTCGCGTCGCTGGCGGCCACACCCGAAACGGTGCCCAATGGCTGACTGCTGAGCACCGCACCGGTAGACGCAACGGCACCGGCAGCGTCCAGGTGCCCTTCAAGCATCACATGGCCCGTGGCGATCGGCGGTATGGTAGAGCCGAGTGGAACGACCAGATCCGTAAGCTGGCTCGTATCGATGTTCCCATCCGCGTCAGCCGCAAAAACCTGCACGGGCCTCCCGCCATTGGAAACAAGCGTCGCGTTCTCATCGAGCCGGAAAGAGCCGTCACGCGTGTAGAGCTGTTCGCCGCTTTGATCCTCGAGGATGAAAAAACCTTGCCCGCGGATGGCCAGATCCTCCGAGAAACCGGTCGCCTCCAGTGAACCTTGCTCGAAATTGCGCTGGATGGCAGCCACGTCCGCTCCATTACCCATCTGTTGAGGAAGCGTTCCCCCCGTGGTTGGGCCGGACGCCGATCCCTCGCTGACCGTGCGATACATGAGGGTCTCGAAAAGCGTACGCTGGCTCTTGAACGCCGTCGTATTGGAGTTCGCGATGTTGTCACCGACCGTGTCGACGGTGACCTGATTGCTCTGTATGCCGGTAAAACCGACCAGCATGGCGGAAGTCAATGACATGAGATGTCTCTCCTACCGCAAGCCAAGAACCGTCTGAGCCAGCTTCGCCGGCGCGGACAGGACTTTCTCGATCACACTCTCCTCGGCCTCGCCGCCGACGGATGACACGTCCGACAGCGAAAGGGTCATTCCGTTCGCCAGTTCCAGAACGAGGGCCCCGGACCGCCCCGTGCTGACCGCCGCAACGACTCCCTCCACCGGGACCGGGTTGTCGGGATCATCGCGGTTGACGCCTTTCACGTACTTGCCAACAAGAACTTCACCAAGCTGGTCGGCCGCCTCGATGGTGCTTACCTGAGCCAATGGCAGCTCCTCGCCACTCTCCAGCACAAGAATCGCCTGACCACCCGGCTCAAACCGAGCCCCGGCAACGACACCGGCCATCTCATCACCCTCCTCGGCACCGCCGCCGGTCACATACTTGCCGATAAGCGAGGAGGCGGCCGCAAAGTGTTGCTGGCCGGTCAATGTTTGCAGCGTCTCGGTCAGCGCCGTATTCAGCTCGATGTCGCGGATAGAAGACATCTGCCGCATGAGGTCCTCGTTGGTCATGGGCTCAAGCGGATCCTGGCTGCTGAGCTGGGCGATGAGCAGTTTGAAGAAATCATCGCTGGCCAGGGCACTCATGCCTGAGCTTTGTTGCGCAGAACCACTGCTGCCGACAGGCGTTACTCCCAGGCTCTGCTGCGTTTCCATAACACTGCTCCTTTTCGCATTCGCCGTTCAGGCGGACGCCATCTGCTCAAACCCGAATATCCAGTCTCCGCCCGTCGACGAATTCCAACGCATCCCAGTCCAACCCGATTTCCCGAGAAGCACCTAATGGCCCGAAATCGAACTCGTTCTCACGCTCTCTTGTTCGCGCGCCTCGTGTGATGCCGACGGCGGTCGCCGAATTGCCGGCCTCCCTGTTCCCTTTACGTTCCTGCTGGGTAGCCTGCCCCAGACCACCGTCGGCCACGCCTCGCTGATCGATGTCGACCGCGAACCGCTCGATCCTCAGACCATGCTGCTCCAACGCCGCTTTGAGTTCCGCAACGCGCTCGTACAGCAGCTCCCGCGCCTCGCTCGTCCGCGCCAAGACGTCGATTTGCAGGGTGTCACCGCTAAGCCGCAGCTCCACTTTCATTCTCCCGAGCTCCGGCGGATGGAGCTGAAGCCTTGCGGACGACCAATGCGGACCTCGACTGAGCCGAATGGATCGCACCAGTCGTTCAAAACTCGAACGAAATGTCTCCTCAAAATCCTTTCCCTTAGCCGTCCGGCTGCTCGACGATTGATCTTTGGCCTCGGCCTGCGGCGCGCTCTTTGGATGCGGCGTCTCTTTGCCGTCGGTTCCGGCATGCTGAAGGGTCGCCAATGCGCGACCGCTCTGAGATTCCGCCCGACCGCTACTTGCCAGAATGCGACCGACCTGTCGGGCGAGGTCCGGCCCTTGCTCGCTTGAAGGCCCGGACGGTGCGACGCTTCTCACACTCGCGGTCCTCGCTGCGGTCTCGCTCTCGACGAGCGCAGGCCGGAATTCAGGGGCTCTGAGATCAGTGTTGTTATTGGCGCTCTGGTTATTCGACAATCCGCCCCTGACAGAACCGCCAGTCCCACGCCCCAGAGCACCCTCTGGTGGATTCCCCTTCGCATCCGCCGGACCCTCGGATTTCATCACGGGCGATCCACGGACGGACGAATGAGCCGCCCCGCGCGGGAATGCTGCCTCATTGCTGTCGCGTTTTCCGGGCGAGTGAGTGGAGGCCCCCTTGAGCTGCGCCGCGTGGAACGCACGGCGCGCCTTGATGTTCCACGGGGCGCCGCGGTCCTCTTCAATCCGCTCCGCCAACGACGGCCGCGGATTCTCGGAAACATGACGCCCTTCATCGCCGCCCTTCTGAGCCTGTTTCGGAACCTCGAACATCTGATTCTCAGGAATATCCCCCGCAGTTGGAGACACGCCCGTCGTCATCGCCCGCGTGGCCGCAAGCAGCGCGTCGAACGCCGTCGAGGATGTGCGCGCATCGGCTTCAGGTGCACCGTATCGCATCCTGACAATCCGATCAGAAGCCGCCGCCGTTGTAACCGTCCCTGTCATAGCGAATTCGAATGACCCTTATTCCTGACTCATTTCATCGGCTTGAGTCGGCGCGACCTCACGGACCCGTTGAACGATCCTCTGCATGAACGCCAACTGGTTGCCCGACTTCGCCGCCTCGACGATCTTCTTCGCTTGGCGGGGTTGCATTTCCGCCAGCAGCCGAGCCGCGTCATCCGCGTCCGGCAAAGCGATTAGATGCTCCACGGCAACCTTGGGCGACAGTTTTTCCAGAATCGCCAACTGCTTCTTAAAGCCCTCATCTTCGCGGACCGTCTCCTTTTGCCGATCGAGCTGTTCCGCCTCCGCCCGCTCGCGGCGGAAGGATTCGCGTTCCATCTGCACGCGCAGCATGATGCTGTTGCACAGAGCCAGCTTGTGCTCGACCTCGGTGATGGCGCGTTGCTTTTCGTGGCGGATCATTTCCGCGTTGGCACGGGCCACGCCCTCAGATTCCGCCGACACTGGCTCCTGGAACTCATCCTTCGCTTCAGCCGATTCCTGCTGCTCCCGGACTCGGTCATCGCCGCGCAGTACAGCGACAATTCGCACCATCTTCTCACGGTCGATCGCTCCAGTACTGATGCCGTAGCCGAGCACACCCATCAGCGCAAGCACATTCACAATCGCGATCAGCGCGATGATGTCGTAAGCTCGCTTGACCATCGCCGGCACCCGCATCAGACCGATCCTTCATGAACCTTCTCGGCCCGCCGCCTCATGAATCCCTGGACGGCGATTTCGTCTTCTCGCGACCTTTCCATGCGGCGCTCTTGCAACTGGTAGCGCCGCCAATATCTCTCGCGCAGCTTCTCGATCGCTTTCAGCCGCTTCGACGCCTCGGCAAGCCGCTCTCGCTCCTGCTCCACGATCTTCCGCTTCTCCGCCAGGGTCAGACGTCCCTCGAGGATCTGCCTGTGGAGCCGAGCCATGTAGAGCTGTTGACCCCTCAAAGCGGCGACGTCGAGTCGCGCCACGCCGCGTGTTTCCCGGGTCCTGTCCACCTCCAGACGCATCGCCCGGCTGGCTTCATCAATACGCGCCTGCACCGTGTGAACATTACGAAGCGCCTTGGCGAGCACACGCCGCTGCGCATCGCGCTGCTGTGTCCGCACCCGCAAAACGGTCTCCAGCCTGAAACGGAATGGTCCCGCCACTGCACGTGCTCCTAGGTTGCCGGGGCCGCCACTTCAGCCCGCCCGGACTGCCCCGTCAGTTGACTGCGACGCCCCTCAATCTCACCGGCAAGCTTGAGCAGCTGCTCCTTCGTCGCATGAAAGTCCGCCGGCTCGTCTATGCCTTGCACCAGAAACTGGTCGATCGCAGGCTTACATTGAACCGCTACGTCAAAATCGACATTCGCGCCTGCGGTATACGCTCCGATGTTGACCAGGTCCTCGATGTCCGCCCACACGGCCAGTACGCTGCGGACGGTCCGAGCCGCTGCCAGATGCTCTTGGTCCACAACGTCCGGCATCACACGGCTGATGCTTTCGAGCACGGACACGGCCGGGTAGTGCGCCCGGTTGGCCAAATCACGCGCCAGCCACAGATGTCCATCCAGCACCCCACGCATCGCGTCGGCGACCGGCTCCGTGATGTCGTCCCCCTCGACCAGCACCGTATACAAGCCGGTGATGCTCCCGCTCGCCGTTCGACCGCAACGCTCCAGCATATGAGGCAAAAGGCTGAAAACACTGGGGGGATAACCTTTCGTCGTCGGCGGCTCGCCGGCGGCCAGTCCGATCTGGCGCTGGGCCATGGCCATGCGGGTCGTCGAGTCCATCATCAACAAGACGTCGCGGCCCAGGTCGCGGAAATACTCCGCCACCGCCGTGGCAACAAAGCCCGCGCGAACACGGAGAACGGGTGACTCGTCGGACGTGCTCACCACGAGCACCGTCCGTTTCATCCCCTCCTCGCCGAGGTCCTTGCGGAGGAAGTCGCCAACTTCGCGACCACGCTCACCAACGAGTGCCACAACGGTGACACTCGCAGACGTGAAACGGGAGATCATGCCCATGAGCACGCTCTTGCCGACACCCGTCCCCGCAAACACGCCCACGCGTTGACCGCAGCCCACCGTGTTCATCGCATCGATCGCGCGAATCCCCGTGGCCACCAGTTTGTCGATCGGCCGGCGAGAAAGCGCCGGAGGTGCCGAGCGATACACCGGGTAGTAGTTCTCCACCGTGAAGCCCTCGTTTCCCTCGATCGCCCGGCCCATCCCATCCAGCACCGTTCCCAGCATCTGGCGACCCACCGGGACATGCTGAAGACCCAAGGCGCTGGTCACCACATCACCCGCCGCCACGCCCTGCGGATCATGCAGCGGCATCAAGATGGAGCGGTCCCCACGCAGGCCGACCACTTGAGCCGCGATGGGGGATCCGCATGACCTTACAAGCGAAGCCATCGAGCCCACCGGCTGCAGAAACCCTTCCGCCACCACCGTGAGGCCCACCACTTCCGAGACCCGTCCGGTCACGCGATAGCATTGCGCGGACTCGATGATCTGCGCGTACTGTTCAAAGGGGTCACGCATTGCCCGCGTCCTCCCCCAACAGCAGCGCAACGATCTCCGCAACCTGCGTGTCCAACGTCACGTCAACCTCACTGCGCTGCGTCCGCACGACGCAGCCGCCCGGCGCGATGTCTTCATCGGCCACCACATCAACGTGGGACGAGGAGCCCAACTCATCGAGCAACGAAGGTGCAAAAGTACGGATCGCATCCAGATCCTTCGGATGCGTGCGCACCACCAGATCGGTCCTCGTGCCGACCATACGAAGGGCTCGACGAAGGTTCTCCGCAGCGGACTCATGATGATGCGCTCCGATCGCGAAGGTCAGCTTGCACGCTACGTCGGTGGCGAATCGAACTAGATGATGCTCGGCCGCAATCTCCAGTTCCTCCTTCATCGCATCCATCTGGGCCGCTGCCTTCTGCATAGCCGAAACGGCATCCGCATGCTGCTCGTTGAAGCGCTTGGTTGCCTCATCGAAAGCCTGCTGATGCCCCACCTTCGTTCCCTCTCGATGTCCTTCCCCGTAGCCTTCCTCGTAGCCCCGCTTGCGCGCTTGCTCCTCCGCGATCACAGCGTTGCCCCTAGCCTCCGCCGTGATCCGGGCGGCCTGCTGTCTCGCCGCATCCAGCACAGAGCGCGCCTCAGCCAGGTGATCCGCGAGATCAACCGGCGAAAGACGGCTTACAAGCTTGGCGGCCTCGCCAGCCTTGATCACCATGGACACGCCAGGAACTCCTGTGACAGTGCCGCATCCCGACACCACCTTTGAGCTCGAGCCGCAACACCCGTCATACGATCATTTCCTTCTCTCCTCCGCGCCCGGATACGATGATCTCGCCCGCATCCTCCAGCCGCCGCACCACGTCGACGATCCTCTGCTGAGCCCCTTCCACGTCGCTGATTCGGACCGGACCCATGAATTCCATGTCTTCCTTGATCATCTGACTGGCCCGCTCCGACATGTTGCGGAAGATCTTCTCCTTCAGTTCCGGCGTGGCGGTCTTCAGGGCGAGAGCAAGATCCTCGTTCTCGATCTCCTTCAGAACGGATTGAATGCCCTTATCGTTGACCAGCAGAATGTCTTCAAAAACGAACATGAGCCGCCTGATCTGATCGACCAGGTCCGGGTCCTCCACCTCGAGGGCCTCGAGGATGCTCTTTTCCGTCCCCCGGTCCGCGAGATTGAGGATGGCCGCCACGGCCTCGACGCCGCCGCACTTCTGAAAGGTCTGCTCCATGAGTCCGGAGAGTCTCATCTCCAGGCCCTTCTCCACCTCCTTGACGATCTCCGGACTGGTGTTGTCCATGTTGGCCACCCGCGTAACAACCTCCAACTGCTTGCTGGCGGGTAGACTGGCGAGCACTTCAGCGGCCCGGGTAGCCGGTAAATGCGACAGGACCAACGCGATCGTCTGAGGATGTTCGTCCTGAATGAACGTGGTGAGGTTCTCCACGTCGGTCTTGGCAAGGAAGGAAAAGGGCTGGCGATAGACCTGGTGCTCGATGGACCTCAGAATGCGGATTGCCTGGTCAGGGGACAATGCTCTCTCAAGCAAACCACGGGCATAGAGCAGGCCTCCGGCTTCAACATACTGATTTGCGAGCGCGAGATTGTAGAATTCCTCCACGATAGCGCTGCGAATCTTGGCATCGATCGTTCCCATCTGGGCGATTTCGCGCGTGAGCGTCTCGATAGTATCCTGGTCGAGTTGGCGCAGAATGGCTGCTGACGTCTCCTTGTCCAACGAGATGAGCAGAATCGCTGCCTTTGCGGCGCCCTTGATCGATTCCAGCTCGGTATCGGCCCCCAGGGATGTTTCGCTGCGCTGTTTGGCCATGGTCTTCTCGTCTGTACCGCCGGTCTCAAGAGTCCGCACAGTATTACGAACGCGCCGGACCCGGACCTCGCGACGGGACGGCCGTAACGCCGCTCATTGCGCGAGGACCTGGAACACGCCTATTCATCCGCTTCCATCCACCGTTTGATGAGTTCAGCGGCCGTCCGTGGATCCTCCTCCACCATTTTGCCCACCTCGTTGGCAAGCTGTCGGTTCACGAACGTACGGTCGTCGACTTCGTGTCCGGTGAGCATACTGTCACTGAGTTCCGCTTCTCCCACGGGATACGGTCCCACACTCAGGACACGGCCGTCATCCATGTATTCCTCTCCTGTCCCCCCTTCGTCATCGGAAGGTAAGGAAGGAACGAGATCGGCCGACTTCCGGACCATACGCAGCATCATGAACAGACTCATCAAAGCCAGGAGACCGAGGCCCACCTGCGGGCCGTACCCGCGAATCATCTGCACCGTGGTGCGCACCGAAGCAGTCTGGTCGGCGCCCATCACACCATCCGGCGTCTGCTCCCAGCTTGCACCCTCCTTGTCCCACTTCATGTCCGGATAGACGTCCACGGTGACGTCGTTCGGGTCCGCCATCACGATCTTGACCACCGTATTCTTGACGCGGGCGATCTGCGCCTCGCGATCCTCCTTCAGGTCAACGTCGGTGATTCCCGCACTTTCAGGGTGTTTCGCCCTGTACAGACCTATGATGTAGCTTCGAGGAATGCCCACCGTAGCCGTGACGTTGCGAATCGAGTAGGGTGCGAACTCGATTACTTCCTGTTCCTTCAAAGTCTGCGGGTAGTATTCCGTTTTGCCCTTGCTCTTGGTGCTGGAAGCGCCCCGACCCGGTTCGGTTATGGCTTGGCCGACGTTCGCATGTAAACCCGGCTCGGCCGCCGATAGCGCCGAAGAAGTCTCTTCCTCTTCCGTATCCTCGATTTTCGGCTGCACCTGGTTGTAAGTGTGCGTCGTCTTCGTCTTGCGGTCTGCGTCAAGTTGCACCGTCGCGGTGACGCGCAAGTTGGGAATGTCCATCAGCGCATCACGAATCTTGTCCACATACCATTTCTCGCGCTTTCGGACCTCATCCATGTACCCGCGGCTGACCGCTTCTTCGGGGCTCGGCAGGCTGTAAGGACGTCCTGTGGCCCCGTCGGTGATCTTGACTTCGTGGGGCTTGAGCCCCGCAACCGCGCCCGCGATCAACGATGCGATACCGGCCACCCGCTCGTCGGAGAACTCCTCTCCTCGGTCAAGGATGATCGCCGCCGATGCCGTGGGCGTGTCACTTGCCGCGCCGATCCGCCGACGTGTCACCTCGTTGATGATCACTCTGGCGGACTTGACCCAGGGCCAGGCCTCGATGATCTTCGCCAGCTCGTTGCCCTTCGCGACCAGCCGCTTCAGACGGATTTGCTCCGGCGGGTCGAACGGATTCCCACTGTCGACAAGTGCTCCGAGATCGAACAGGCTTCCCTCGGGCAGCACGTTATTGGTGTGCAACTCGCCGATCAGCATGTCCCGGTCGGACGCCTTGACCAGGATCCGGGAGCCGCGGACCTCAAATGGCTTCCCGATGGCCTGAAGAGTCTCTCGCGCCTCCTCCAGCTCTTCCACCGTAAAACGATAGTTGACCAACGGGACCATCTCCGGCGCACTGGCCCACTGAATCAACCACAGCACGGACATGGCCACCAGGGCCGCGCACAAGCCGATCGCGATCCGTTGCGAGACCGTCAGATCGCTCATTCGCGCCGAGATGACGTTGATGAGTTGTCTCAGCCGATCCATGGCTCGATTCGCCTCGCATCGGGCCGAAGACTGCCGGCGGAGCCGGCGGCCTTCGTTGTCCCGATGGTGTCATTAGGCACGTTGCAGGCTGAACCTCCATGTTCAACCTGATGTTCTTGCCGAAAACCCCTCCAGCTCCCCTCCCGCTGAAACTCGCGAGCACCGCCGTCTGTGTCTTGCTGATCGCACGATAGGCCTCTGTCCGTCACCCGCACTGGACGGACGTCTCCACGCTCCTATACCCGCATCTGCTGGATCTCCTGGTACGCGTCCGTCAACTTGTTGCGCACCTCCATGAGCAGATCGAAAGCGATGTCCGCCTTGTTTACCGCGGCCAAGACCTCCGCCACGTTTTGCGTCTCCCCCGTAAGCAGACGCTGCACACCCTGATCCGCTTCACGCTGGAGCTGATTCACCTGGTTGAGGCTGTCAAGGAGGACGCTCTTGAAGTCCTTACCTTCGACTTGGGGCTCCTGCGGCCCTTGCCTGAGCACCGCCAAGGGGCCGATCTGCCCGCCGATCCTGGAGACGTTAACGGGATTCGTCATGTTCTTGTTCCCGAGTCAGCGACCCTTCATGCAATCAGACGTAGTGTTGTGGCGGCCATGGATTTGGCCGCCTCCATGACGGTCACATTGGCCTCGTACGCTCGAACGGCCGTAATCGCATCTACCATTTCCGTGTGATAGTTCACATTGGAAACACGGAGGTAACCCTCGTCCTCTCCTTCCTTAATCGCGTCAGGATGATTGGGCGCCCAGCGAAGCGGAAACGGCGATGGATCTTGAATGATCTTGGCGACACGGATACCGGGCCCTCCATCCGCCCGTGCGGGCTCAATCAGGGCAACACGCCGGCGATAAGGAACATTGTTGCCGAACGCGTCGCGCGTCGTCGCCTCCTTGTTGGCGATATTGCCGGCGATCAGATCCAGCCGCACACGCTGAGCCGTTAGGGCCGATGCACTGATGTCAAGCGCGCCGTACACGATTGAGCTCCCCACGCAACTTCACGCTACAACCTTCCGCGAATGGCTTTCCGCAGCCCGTTGTACTTACTTTGCAGCAACGAGGTCGCCTGTTCGTGGACCATGTTCGTCTCAGCCAGGTCCGCCATCTGCCGTTCGATCGACACGTTCGTCCCGTCGTGGAACAGTACGTTTTCCACCGGTTGCTCTGCAGGCCTCGCCCTCAGCATGCCGTCCGGACCCGTCGACAACTGGTCGGTCTCCGGAATCACCAGAGGCTTCCGAGGATCGTCGCCCCGTTCCACCAACGCCCTTCTTAGCGCCCTCTGAAAGGCGTTTGCATCCAGTCGCTTCGCCTTGTAGCCCGGCGTGTCGTAGTTGGCGATGTTCTCCGAGATGACCCGCAGTCTTGCCTCGTTAAAGGCCAGCGTCTTCACCAACGCCGGCACCGGACCGCGGTCTGTCACACTCGAGATAAACATGCCCTCTATCTCGCCAGCAGGATCCTGCTCGGCATCTAGGCGCACGCGCCCTGCCTCAATCCGGCCCTTGTTGCACACCCTGTGCCACCGGCCCGAAACCCGGCTCCCAGGTCGCGTGGTCATCCTGGCCCGGCATCAGCACCGGCAATTCTTGCCCATCGGCAGTTTTTGCCTCCCTCCCATCCCGCCACGAACGGGACGCGAACCTCCGCGAACTTGTGCGGCGTAAGCCGAAACGTACCAAACGACCACGTGCGACTACCCGCCGCTTTTCCGAGCCGGAGGCGCAAGCGACCGGTGGTTACCCTCCGCGTCGGCGCTTGGGGCTCGGATCAGTCACGCCGGAATGTGCATGGTGGCTCAGCATACGGCCACGGCCTGCTCCGCCTCCACCACCTGGGCCTGCTGAGCTGCCGCCTCCTCGCGCCACTGCTTCAGCTTCATGCCCAGCGTGCGAACACCCATCCCAAGCGCCTTGGCGGACTTGGCTCGATGACCGTCGTATTTCGCCAACGTCCGCTGGATCAGGTGCCGCTCCATGTCCTCTAACAATCGCCCCTCTCGCAGAGGCCCGAGGGACTCCGTCGAGACCGTGGTCGCCGTCAACCACGGCTCGATGAGTTCCGGCGTCATCACGCTGCCGCCGCACAACGTCGACGCACGACGACAGAGGTTCTCCAGCTCCCGGACATTCCCAGGCCACGGGTACTCCTTTAACAGTTTCACCGTGCTGAAGCTGACTCTGAGAGGATGCGAGCCGTCCGCCTTCGCCGCCTCTTTCAAAAAGTACTCCACCAGCTCGCCGATGTCCTCTGCATGCTCACGGAGAGGCGGCATCCGTACGGGAAGTACGTTCAAGCGGTAGAACAGGTCCTCACGAAACCGCTTTTTCGTCACCCACTCCTGAAGGTTGCGGTTCGTCGTTGCGATCACTCGAACATCCGCGCGGCGCGCCGTGCTGCTGCCCACCCGGTCAAACTCACCCTCCTGCAACACCCGCAGAAGCTTCGCCTGGAGTGGCAGCGCCATCTCCGAGATCTCGTCCAGAAGAAGCGTGCCGCCATCCGCCAGCTCGAAGCGACCTTTGCGTGTCCGATCCGCACCGGTGAACGCACCGCGCTCATGCCCGAAGAGCTCACTTTCCAGGAGGTTCGCGGAAAGTGCTGCACAATTCAGGCAAAGCATCGGCCGATCCGCGCGAGGAGAAGCCTGGTGGATATACGAGGCCGCGAGTTCCTTCCCGGTCCCCGACTCACCCGTCACCAGCACCGTCGCGTGGCTGGCCGCCACGCGGTCCAGTTGCTCGCGAAGTTCGCTCATTGCCACGCCGGAACCCACCAGCTCACGAAGTCTGCTCAGATCACTGATCGAAGCCCGCAGGGCCTCGTTCTCCTTTCGCAACCGGGCGTGCTCGATGGCCCGCTCAATCAGCACCGACATCTGCTGCGCTTCGAAGGGCTTCTGGATGTAGTCGAAAGCCCCGAGCTTCATGGCCTCAACGGCCGTCGAGACCGTCGCGAACGCCGTCATCATGACCACCGGTGTGTCGCAGCCCGCGGTGCGTAGCTCGCGAATCAGCGCCAGCCCGTCCATCTTCGGCATCTTCAAGTCACTGATCACGACGTCGAACCGGCCGCCTTTGATATCCGCCACCGCCTCACAGGGATCACCAAAGGTCTCGACCGTGTGATCCTCGCGCACCAGCGTGCTTGCCAGCGAATCGCGCATCATCTCTTTGTCGTCGACAACACAGATCCGTGCCATTTAATCCGCACCTCCCTTGTCTGCCGGGCGATGAATGACTTCACCCGTGGCAACGGGCACACCCATGGCGAACGCCGCGCCCCCTCCCTCGTGGTTGCCCGCTCGGACCCAACCGCCGTGGGCCTCCAGAATCCGATGCACAATTGCGAGTCCCAGCCCGGTACCGCTGTGCTTCGTCGTAAAGAACGGATTGAAGATACGATCCAGCAGCTCCTCCGGAATCCCCCCACCATCGTCCTCAATCACGAGTTGCGCAAAGCGACCGTCTTCACTCCGCCCACCGTCCACCAGGCGGATGTGACCCTCCCCTCCGCAGGCGTCCAGTGCGTTGTAGACCAGATTCATCAGCGCACGCTCGATCTGCGCCGCATCGCACCAGAACATCACTTCATGAAATCGGTCATCCACCTCGATCGCCGCGGACAAGGCGTCGGCTTGCGGCATGGCCTGCGTGACCACACGCTCAATGATCTGCATCGCCGGAACGGCTCGAAACTCAGGCTCCGCGCTGTGCGCAAACGAGAGCGTGTCCCTCACGATGCATTCCAGATTCCGAATGCCCGTTGCCACACGATGCGCGACTGCGAGCTTGCTGGGTTCGTCCTGCAGATCGCGCTCGAGGAGCGAAACGTAAAGCTCCATGGCCGCCAGCGGGTTGCGAATCTCATGGGCGACCCCGGCCGCCATCTCACCTAACGCCGCCAGCCGCTCACGCCGTGCCAACTCCTTGTTCTTCTCGGCAAGCTGCTGCCGCAAGCGGCACACCTCCGCACTCAGCAACTCATGCGAGTGTTTCAGACGTTCCGTCACCTCGCTGTAGGCCTCGATGATCCTGCTCAGATCCTGCAGATCTTCCGCAGGTATTCGGCTCGCGACCGTTGTCATGACTCCTCCTGCAACGTGTGCAATCGCTCCGGATGACCGGACGAATCGCGGTAAGCCGATATCGCCTGACTGCTGCTGTGCGTCGCTCCGAGCGCCCGGGCCGTAAGCTGCTTCTTCGCCGCCAGCATGCGGGCGTCAACTTCGTCCCGCTCCGTCAAACGCTTGAGACAATCCTTCACTTTCCCCAATAAACGCTCCGTTTCGTGCTTCTGTTCCGGCGTGAACGCAGCACGGACCGCTTCCCATCGTTCGCGGGCCGGCCCCAGCGCATCAGCCACCCTGCTGAGCGCCTCCGTCGTCTCTTTTCTCTCGGTAAGCAGATCAAGAAGCGGCTTGGAATCGTCAAGCCCGATGAGCGACCGCTGCTTGGCGGAACAGACATCGAGCTTCTCATAAAGGGCCGCCTGCGTCCGTAATAGCGAGAGCACATGCTCATTCGCGTCGTGGTCGCTTGGGAATGGTTGCTCATTGTCGGCCATCGGCATCCTCATCGCTTGGCAGTCAAAACAGTTCGGCATCTGCAAGCCAGTTAAAGTACCGTTTCCAGTCTTCTCGCGTTTCCGGGGATAGCGCGCGGCCAAATGCGTCGTCCGCAATGCGATCGGTGAGAATCTCCGCGCGGGCCAGTGCCGCCCGCGCTTCCGCCGGCTCCCCCAAAAACACGTGGCAGTTGATGATCTGCACATACGCGGCCAGCGCCGTCGGCGAGTCCTGATAGACGCCGGCCACCTCCTCGTACAGCTTCAGCGCTTGCTCATATTCCCGCATCTCGAAGAAACAGTCGGCCTCATACAACTGGGAGTACTTCAGATACAGGCTACCGATCGAATCCTGCACCGCCTCCCGCCCAGCCTGGAACGAAGACACGACGGTCCGATACAGCTCACGGGCACGCTTGAGACGGGACATGGCGTCGGCCTGCATCTGCTCCCGCTGCCCGGAGAACGACGTTTCGCCCAGCTCACGCAGCAGTGTCAGCCCGCTTTGACGATAGGAATCGGCCAACAGGTAGTGCACTGCGATCGCTTTGTCGGCACCATGGTGATGATCAGCGCCGTATCGATCGAGCCATTCTTCGAAGACTGAAATCGCCTCCTCGTATCGCCCCTTGCGATTATGCAGATCGCCCAGCAGCATCAACGCCTCGCCGAACTCCGGCGCTCGCGGTGTGAATACCTCCGGGTCATCGAGGACCAGATGAAGGGTCTTCTCCGCGAGGTCATACCCCTCGGCACCCAGCGCCAAATAGCACTCCGCCAACGGGATCAGCGCCTTCGCCCCGTCGATGATCTTCCCGAAGCGAGTCGAACACGCCTTCAGCGCCTCGATCGCGGATGGATAGTCGCCCTGCCTTTGACGAATCCACCCCAAACGAAGCAGTGCGCGAGGAACCAGCGGGTCGCCCTTCCTCTCACGCGCGAACCGCTCGTAGACCCCGGCAGCGCGATCGTCATCTCCCGCCTGTTCATATAACTCGGCGGCTCGCCATGAGGCTTCAGAGACGAGCTGTTCGTTAAGAGTGTTGATCCGAGCAACTTCCAGGTAGACGGCCGCGGCCTCCGCCGACTGCCGACGCGCTCCGCCCACCAGCAACTCACGCTCCGCTTCCTCACTCTCAGCGAGGTCGTCGGCTCGTTTCAACAGCTCATCGGCGGACAAGCTAAGCAGCCGAGCCAACTGAACCAGGATACGCGTGGACTCGTCCACCTTGGACCGATGCACCAGCGTGCTGGCCAGACGCGCATAATCCGCACCGGCGAGGTATTGCCCTTCAAGCCGCTGCATTTCTGCAAGAACGCTGAGTGAAGCGCGGATACCGTCACGACTGATCAGCCGGTTGACCGTTCCCTCTCGCGGCCTGAAATCGGTCTCGGCCAGCTCCTTCAGCGCTTCGCGATAGCCCGCCAACGCCTCATCATGACGACGAAGGCTCGCGAGAGCTTCCGCTCTTCCAATACGGCTGGCCAATGCGTAAGGACTCGCGGGGTGCTCGCCGATGACGTCCTCGAAAAAGGAAATCGCCTCCAGAGGGCGTTCGGGACCTTCGACGCCAAGTACCACCTTGCCCAGAAGCCAGCCGCTCGCTGCATACGTGTCGTTGGCCGGCGTCAGGCGATTGCGAATGGTGCGAAGGCAACGCTCGGCTTCCTCCACGTCATCCGAGAGGTACATCACCAGCGCTTCGAGGAATGCAAAGCGATTCCACAGCGTGGAGCTTTCAAATCGTCCCTTCTCGCCGGCCAGCAGCGCCTGAGCCTGTTCAATCGAACCAATCGCGCGGAAACAGTTGATCTTCTCCTCGACGGCCCATAGCCGAAGATCAAGCCGGTCAACATCGATCGCCGCCATGAATTGACCAAGCAGCCGACCATACGGCTCCGGAGCGACGTGCAACCGATCGCGACGAAGCTCCAGGATGCGTTTTTGGAGCTCCGCAGCATCCTCTACACCACGGGCTACAGCCTTTTCATAAGAGTTCACAGCGTCTTTGTATCGATGCATCCACTCCTGCGCAGCGCCGAGGCGTTCATAGTCTCTGGGCTCGAGCTCGAGTCCGAACTTGCTCGCCTGATCGTAGTGACCGGCAACCACGTCGCCCGCGTCGGACGTTCTGTTTCGAGTCTCGATCGCTCGCGCGAACTCCGCTCTGGCCAACCGCAGGTGAACGGGAGCCAACTCGCTCGGCGGCTTGTCCTCGGCGGCAAGTGCCGCATCGGCGAACTCAATGGCCCGCTCATAAAACCCGCCCGCGAGATAGACGTCGAGATGCTCGAGGACCTTCTCGGTTGAAAAAGAACTCGGGGTCGGACGGATAGAGAGGAAGGAAACGACCAGAAGAATGACCGAGAAGACAAGCAGCGGCAATTGCCACTTGCCCGTGACGCGCTCCCGAATTTCCCCCCAGGAACTCATGTTGCCCATCCTGAGCTGCCCCAAACAGCGGGACTCCATCCCTCACGTCGTCCTGACGTGGTCCACGGAGATGTCGGCAGATTTTGCCGAATGTCTTGACCGCTTCTGCGCGGAATCTTTCTGACGCCGGTTTGGGCAGACGGGCTTTGCGCGACCCTTTCGGGAGAGCGCAATCTCCGCGAGGTGCAAAGGTTATGCAGAAAGCCCATGAAGCCGATGGGCAGCCTCAGTACTGACAGAGGCGGCATGTCTCACCGGAAGAAGAGCGACCGGGAGCGGCCGAAACCAAAACCCCGGATCGCCGCGCGACAAGGCGGTCTGCTAGCAGCGTTAGGGCGCGGATGACTAGCGGACGTTATCGGATGTGCCCGTACGAAATTCTTTCCCTCCGAACGGAAGACCGGCGAAGCCAACGGCGATCACCGACCGCATCCCGGATCGGGCCGGTCCCTCCCTCGCAGAAATGAAATGGACGCCCAGCGGCGCTTGGCAAGCACACCTCGCAAGACACCGCGTTCCATGGCGACCGGGCAACAGGTCCAGGCGATCAACGCCCGATTCCTCACCAAGTGGTCAGGCACCGTGCCCAAGCTCGTCCCGGCACGCCGCGACGAGCGCCGCCGTGTTCGCCCTTAACCCGGCCCACGCCCACGCCGTGCCGAACCGTCAGCATTGCCCCCCGGTCGCCGGGCAGGTCCGCCCTTACCGGTAATAGCCGTCCGGATTGTAGATGAAATAGTGATCGAATGGCTGAAGACGAGGCAGACGCACGAAACGCTTACCGTTCTCATCCACCTCTTCCTCGCCAAAGAAAAACAGCGGGTGACTTCGGCGCTCTGCCGTGGGCCGTTTCCGAATGCCCACCTCGCGAATATTGTTCACGACATCGTTGACCCACTTGAGCTCCTTCGCCTTATCGGCAAACTCCTCCCAGTCACCATCGGAGTTGTTCTCGTACATCAGCTCAACAAGACGCTCAACGGTGACCCCCATTTTCTCGGCCACCGGTTCGCTCAGCCGTCGAGCCCACTCCATCGCATTCTCCAACTGCTCGCGCTGTTGCGTGAGGTTCCCGTACATGCCGCTCGACATCTGGTGATGCAGCACGATAGCGTTGGGATAGGCGTACGAGTGGTCTGCCAGCGTCGTGATGACCGCAGCCATACTGGCGGCGAATGATTTCACGACCACGTACACGGGGGCGGGGCTTGATTCGATCGCCTTGACGATGCGGTAACCTTGCATCACCGATCCACCGGGTGAGGAGTCGATGACGATGAAGATCGGCAGCTCCCTGGACTGATTGTTGAAGTAATGGAGGCGCTCGGTCACGTACTCCGCCGTGCCGTAGACGATCGGGCCGTTCAGTGAGATTCGTCGGTCGGTGACGTAAAGCGTGCCGTCAACGAACGGGTCCCTGACATAGTCAATATCCTCGACGACCCGGTCGTTCAACTCATCGCGAGCCTCCCGAAGCTCCAGCCTTCCCTTCAGCTCCGCGACCTGCGTGGAGAACACACGCTTCACGCTTTCCTCCTGCGCCTGAGCCCGCTTCACCTCTTCGGCCAGAAGGGCGTTGTCCGCAGCCTGGCGCTGCACCTTCGCCTGGAGCTCGGCCAACTGATCGGCCACGTCGAGCTCGCGAAGTTGACGCTCCGAGCTCCGGCGCTCGACCACCGCCTTGACCTCATTCAGTTCCCGCTGTTGCTGCGCCTGCTTGAGCTCGCTCTCGGCCTGGAGTCGAGCGAGTTCCGCACGCAGCTCGGCGAGCGTCTCCTGCTCCTTGGTCTTGCGCAGGGATGCTTCCGCCTCGATCCGTTGTTTCTCCAGCTCATCCTGCAGCAACGCATTCTTCTGACGCTGCGTCAAGAGCTGATACTCGGTGCTGAGCCGCTCGAGCTCCTCCTTCATTCGTTTGAGCTCTTTCGCCTCCGGCGTTTCTTCTTCCGCTTGGGGCTCTTCCGTCTTCTTCTCGGCGTCCTGCTTGACCTCTTCCGATTTCGGTTCCTCTTCAGCACCGACCGCAGCGTACGTCGGTAACAGGAAAAGGAGCATCATCACCCAGACAATGGCTGCTTTCTTCAGCATGATGGTCGTCTCCATTCACCCACTGCAGGCTATCCACTGTCCCAGCCGCGCGACTGGGATGATGGCCTCGTTATCCATGCCGACAACCGACTCGTCATGTGGTCAAGCTGCCGGAAAAACGGTCGACAGTGTCGGTATCGCTGACCCACTCCAGGCGCTTCTGTCCGATGCACGAGATTATTATCGGTCGCTCTGATGACCTCCTTAATCACGGACACCGGTGCAGATTCATCGGCTCACAACCGCACCCACCTGATGGTGCCCAAGCCAGCGCCTTTCCCAACGGTCACGTGCCAATTGATAAGGGCCCCCTGGCACGCTACTCCTTCAGCGCTGGCCTGGTGGGAACCTTTCGCGAGGTTTCGATGCCCCCGCAAGCCGGCTTGCACGTCACTGCTTTCAATAGTTTGGAGGCTGCTTCCCCTCAGGCCGGGGTTTGTCCTGAATATCCACTCCCCATGGCGGTGTGCCTGCCCCGATGGCTCACCTTCCCTCCGTCCATAGGCTAGATTAATCCATTCGATCCGCAAGGTGGAAGGGAGAGACAAGTTCTTGCGCAGTGCATGGGGGGAGAAAGAGAAGAAGCAGCACCGCCGGTCATTGTCCCGCCGCTGACCTCCGGCCCGCATCAGCACCCTTGCCCCGTCAGGCCACCTCCGCTATCAGTTCCAGCTCGACGGAGGCGTTCAACGGTAGCTCGGCAACCCCCACGGCCAAACGCGCGTGCTTCCCCGCACCGCCGAAGACCTCCACGAGAAAGTCGCTCGCTCCGTTCGCAACCTTCGACTGAGCCGTGAAACCCGGGCTGCTGTTCACATACACACAAAGACGCACGATCCGAACGATGTTGTCGATTCCGCCTGCGACATCGGCTATCGCCGCCAGCGCATTGAGCACGGCAACGCGGGCGCCTTCCGCGGCCTCTTGCTCCGAAACATCGCTAGGCACCTTCCCCGTGCCCATCAGCTTCCCTTCCCGCATGGGAAGCTGACCGCTCGTGAAAACCTTCGATCCGCTGATCAGCGCCGGCACGTAGCTGCCAACTGGCGCGGCCACCGGCGGCAAAGTAACGCCGAGTTCCCTCAACCGTTCACTGGCCTTCATGATCGTTCTCCTCGACGTGATCTTGTTTCGCCTCGCTCTCCTCTTCCCCGGAAGACTCAGCCGTTGTCTCCGCCTCGGGCATGGAGCCGGCTTCCAACACATGCGATCCTCCGACGCCCGTGACACGCACCTCAGGATCCCCTGCTTCCGCAAACGCGTCAGCGCCACGCGCCTCGTCCACTTCCTCCATCGGAGTGGCATCAAGAAGATAGATCAGGATGGGACCGAACGGCTCATCCTGACTGGCGCGCACTCGCCTTTGCCGCATCAGCTCCAGAAGCGCGAGAAAAAGACCGATCATCTCTCCTCGCGTCCGGCCCAGGAAGATCTCCTCGAACCTCTGTGACCCGCCACAACGCTCGATCGAGTCCACAATATCTGCAGCATGTAGTGCCATTGGCGTGTCATCGACCGCAACCTCATGGTACGGTTCACCTCGCCCGATCTGCTCCAGCAGACGATTGAAGGCGTCGAACAGATCCCAAAGCTCCAGATTCTCGAGCTCCATCTCATCCGCGGCCGCAACGGGAGAAGCGGGCGAACGAGGGTGCCGCATGGCCTGCTCACCCGCTGCATGCTCCAGGGATCGGGCCGCATCCTTGAACGCCTTGTACAGCAGCAGTTGCCGGACGAGCTCCAGGCGGGGGTCAACGACTTCCTCCTCCCCCTCCTCGACGGGAGGCCTGGGAAGCAACGTCCGGGACTTGATCTCCGTGAGCGTGGCCGCCATCACCAGAAACTCACTCACCGCCTCCGGATCGAGTTGACGCAACAGGTTCACGTACGCCAGGTACTGCTCCGTGATCCGGGAGATGGGAATGTCGTGAATATCTACCTCTTCCCGGCGGATCAAAAACAGCAGCAGATCCAGCGGACCGTTGTAAACCTCGAGCTCGACGCGGTATTCGCTCAAGCGTGTGTGTCCTTTGCCACCAACAGGCCGCACGCCTCGCGGACGCCAGCCATCACCTCACGCGCGATGGAACGGGCCTTGCCCGCCCCACGGCGCAGAACGTCCTCCACAAAATCCGGGTCCTTCACGAGCTGCTCACGTCTCTCTCGAGCAGGACCAAGCACACGCTCCGCGCGGTCGGCCAGCATCGTCTTCGCCTCGCCGTAACCCATCCCCCCGGCGCGGTAACGGCGGTCCAGCTCCGCCACCTCTGCCGGATCGGCAAGCAGACTGTACAGAGCAAAAACCGTGCAACTGTCCGGGTCCTTGGGCTCCTGCACCGTCTTGCTGTCGGTCTTGATGCTCATGATGATCTTGCGCGTTGCCTTCGCCGCCTCGAACAGCGGAATGGTATTGCCGTAACTCTTCGACATCTTCTGCCCGTCGACCCCCGGAACAACCATAGCCCGGTTCAGCCTCGGCTCGGGGCGCTTCAGCGCGTTGCAGTTGAATGTGTTGTTGAAATAGCCGGCCATATCCTGGGCCATCTCGATGTGCTGGACCTGATCCTTCCCGACCGGAACGACGTCGCTGCGGTAGATCAGGATGTCGGCGGCCATCAGCACCGGATAGCAGAACAGACCCATGGAAGCCGGCAGCCCCCTGGCCACCTTGTCCTTGTACGAATGCGCCCGCTCGAGCAGCCCGCGCCCCGTCACCGTGGAAAGGATCCACGTCAGCTCCGTCACCTCGGGGATGTCGCTCTGACGGAACAGGCTGGCCTTGTTCGGATCGAGCCCGAACGCCAGGTAGTCGATCGCCACGTCTCGGGTGAGTTCGCGGAGCCTCTCCGGCTCTTGGATCGAGGTGAGCGAATGGTAATTGGCGATGAAGAACAGGCACTCGTTCTCCTCCTGGGCCTCGATGTGCTGTTTCATCGCCCCCAGGTAGTTGCCCAGATGCAGCTTCCCCGTCGGTTGGATGCCGGACAAAACACGCATGGAGCATCATCCTCCTTCAGCTACGCAAGGTCGCGACTAACGGGGCGATTGTCAAGCAGCGAGCGGGCTCTAATGCCGCCTGCTCCAGGCGCAAAGCCCGCCTTTTCCCCGAGGTTTGCTCAAGCAGGTTTCCACTCCTGTATTCTACCCGGTTTTGAATCACCGAACCGCGATGCTGTTGCAGCCCGGAAGGACAAACGAATCAAACCACGCGCCGCTCCACATGACCGAACCTGATCGACGATTCGCGCCGATCGCCGCGCTTCCGGCCACCCTGCTCCCGGCATCTCCTTTCCTCAAGGCCCGGAAACAGGATCGCAACAAGTCATAACCACCCAGCGCGATGGGCGAATTGGCCTCCGGCGAGCAAGCCGTTCAGCGCCAGACCACCGGGACCCGTGAACCGGAAAAGCCAAACCTGCAACGGGCATGGAACGGGGGGCAGGTTCACAAGCCCTCAGACTGCGACAACAAGAGGCACCATCGTTGGCGGCAGGCCAACATACGTCGAAATGGCACCCGATTGTGCTTCGCCTCGTGCGTGCCATGCTCCGCAATTACCGGAGAATATCTGCCCCCACGCCCACCCTCTGCGTTCGTCATTGCCCGCCACGCATGACAGGGCTAAGATACGTAGTTCCGTGTACCGGCTCGCCGATCTGAAACAAGCTGAGGAATCCCCTATGAGCGGACGGCTTCCGGGCTGGGCCGCGCTCGCACTCGCGGCATCCCTGGCTCTCACAGGCTGCACCGACAAGGATGACCAGGCCCGCGCCAAAGGGGGTGCCCGCGCAGGTGGATCCCTGCCCAACATCGTCCTGATCTCCATAGATACCCTCCGCGCCGACCACCTCGGCTGTTACGGATATGAACGGAAAACCAGCCCGCGGATCGACCGCCTTGCGGCGGAAGGCGCCTTGTTCGAGAACATGATCAGCAGCACGTCCTGGACGCTCCCGGCTCACGCGGCGCTGTTCACCGGCCTGGCCGACTCCGTGCACGGCTGCCTCGATATGGATCAGCGGCTGGATGAGAGCCGTGTGACGCTCGCCGAGCGGCTCAAAGCCGTCGGGTACGCCACCGTCGGATTCTTCTCGGGCCCAGCCATGCACTCCATCTTCGGAATCGCTCAGGGCTTCGACCAATACGCCGATTGCACGTCCTTCGCCTCGATGACCATGAAAACCCTGGCGTCTGGCAGGAGCCTCGACGGTGGTGAAATCCGGCAAGCCGCCCACGCCGACATCACCAACCCCCGCGTCTACCAGGAGGTGCAATCGTGGCTCAGGCAAAACCAGCACCGGCCCTTCTTCCTTTTTATCCATATGTGGGATGTCCATGCTGACTATATTCCACCGCCGCCTTACGACCGGATGTTCGATCCCGACTACGAAGGCCCGGTGACCGGAAAGGACTTCGCTACGGATTCATCCATCAACGCAGACATGCCTGAGCGCGATCTTCGACACCTTATCGCCCTGTATGACGGCGAGATCGCCTGGACCGATCATCACGTAGGCATGATCCTGGACGACCTGGACACGTTGGGTCTGCGGCAGTCCACGATCGTGACGCTGCTCTCGGACCACGGCGACGAGCACTTCGAGCACGGACTGAAGGGCCACCGCAAGACGCTCTATGACGAGGTTATCCGCGTCCCGCTCATCATCCGGTATCCGGGGCAAGTCCCCCCCGGGCGGCGCCTCGCCGAACAGGCACGGATGATTGACGTCTTGCCAACGCTCCTCGACCTAGCCGGGCTGCCATCCACAAACGATGTGATGGGCCACAGTCTCACTCCGCTCTTTTCGGGCGGGAAGCTCGCAGGCGACACGCTGGCGATCAGCGAGCTGTTTTCCGAGGGTCGCCGGTTGCGCTCGTTCCGCCGCCTCGATCGCAAGGTGATTTATATTGCAGGGACGCAGCGCGCGAGGGGTTACAACCTGCTTGCGGATCCGGGCGAGCAGGTGCCGCTGACGGCAAACAGCCCGTGGGGAAAGTTGATGATTGAAGACGCGCGCTTGGGCAACAAGTGGCTGGCGGACTTTCAAAAAATCGTGAAGCCCGTTTCGGTCGCTTCGGGGGAATTACCGGAGAACGTTCGCAGGCAGCTCGAAAGCCTCGGCTATATAGGGGCGAGCGGACAGGGTGGGGGCCAAACGGACTCGCCCTAGTGCCGGCCTCCTGGGCGCGACGGGCGCCGAGGGCTGCTCGCCGTCAGCGCCGCGGAAATACCGTGGCACTCCGCGGCAGACATCGTTTGGCGGCCTACGTCTCGCAGGCCGTCGGCATGAAGGCGCGCTCCGCGCCTCCCACAGCCGACGAGGCAGCGGCCTCATCACCCGAACCGGAGTCGCTGGACTACAAGAGCTGGGATCAGTGTCACGACGGCGAACCAACAAGACATCTTCACCGCCCAAACGCCGGCGCCGTGAAAGCCCTCCGGCGCCGGCCACCCCGAGAAAGTTCTCCAAGGTTGCTGTGACGGCGGCCGCCTTAATCGTAATCACCTCTAACGTGCTTCTCCTCAAAACAAGTGACTACGGATTGATGGGGTGGGATAGCTATCCGATCATCATCTCCAGCCGGGTGCAGTCGTTCGGCGATTTCCTTGGTAACTTCAGCGAGGAGTTGATGGACGGGCGCTACGAAAGTGACTTCCATCGCCCCCTGGTGAACATGTCCTTTGCATTCGACTACGCACTGTGGGGGCTCCGCCCGTTCGGATACCAACTGACCAACGTCCTGCTATTCGCAGGCTGCGCCGCGTCGCTGTTCTTCTTCGTCCGGCGCGCAGCCGGCGCGGGCTGCACCGTGGCGCCGCTCGCAGCCCTGGTGGTATTCCTGCTCCATCCCACGCATTACGAGGTCCTGCCGGTTCCCGCCCGGCGCCCGGAAATGTTGTGCTGTATGTTCATGGCCCTCTCCCTCGCAATCCAGTTGTCGCCCAAGTCGCTGGGCACACGAAGACCGCCGATCACGCCGGCCGTGATGGCTCTGCTCGCCATCGCCTCCAAGGAGACGGCATTCCTCCTTCCGGTCCTTTCCTTTGCCGCGGTGCTGCTCTATTCCCCCCGGCCGACGTCCGGCAGGCGAGTGCTGCACGCAGCAATCGCCATGATTCCCCACTGCATTGCGGTGCTGGCGATGCTGGTCACGCGGATCACAATTCTTGGAGGGTTAGGTGGGCACGAATCGACACAGATCTCCGAGGCCTTCAGCAGGTTTCCCGCATTCGTCCTGAGTATGCTTGCACTGCTTCTCTTCCCGCAGCCGGAGATGCTGAGGACGAACACGGGAAATTGGATGCTGATAGGGCTGGGAGTCGGCCTGGTCCTCACGGCCATATTCCTGCTGCGGTCCACTCGACAAAAGCCGGCGGAACGAATGGCCGACCGGCGCCTGCTACGAACCTCGGTCATTGCGGTAGTATGGCTGTTGCTGCTGGGATTGACCTACGCGGTGACGGGTAAGGTCCGACCCTGGTACGTGCTGTTGCCCGCCGCGGGCTTTGCGGTGCTCGTCGGCGTATTGGCCGACGCACTGCTCGCCGCAGTGCTACGGGGGCGGCTGCCGGTTCGCATGGCAGCGGTCCCTACGCTGCTTCTCTTGTTGGCACTGATCCTCTGGCAGGCGCGTTACTCGCCCTTGGTTTGCGAATACGATGACTGGGGTCGGGCCACGGCGGCGAGCCGGACGTTCCTGGACCAGCTCGGCACGAGGATCGCCCGTGCTGAGAAAGGATCCATCGTGGAGGCGCCGCCGATCCCCACCTGGGCCGAACCTCGCGAGGATCGCCCACACATCCAGGGAGCCGCCATCCTGGCAGAGTACTCGGTCCAGGCCTGGGCCGACTTGACCTTCCCGCAGCGCCGCATTCGCGTCCGCGCCGGTCAGGATGCCCGCGAAGACACACCCGCCGCAGACGAGGTCGTTGTGTCGCTCACCAACCGGTTGAAGGGCTTTTAGAGCACCCGCGGTCTGCGCATGGGCTGGAATTGACCCGAACCGGAACGTGGCCATCTGCCTCCCATACGCACGTTGCTCTCACCGGCGCGGAAACGGCATGGCCGTCCTCGAGGCGTTGTAGAACCTCTCCGACCCACGATAATGCGGTAGTGATCTTCCTGCGGGTGGAAGGCGAGGAAATGCCCCTGTTCTATCTGCTGCAGTACGGCTTGTCATTCTGCCTTCTTGGCTTGGCCCTCTGGTTGCCGGGCTTCGTCATCGAGAGGATCGCGCTACGAGGATCGGACCTGAAAGGGCTTCGCACACTGGTCCGCGTGTGCCTGGGCCTCGGGTTTTGGATGGCATTGCTTCTGTTGCTCGCCTCCTTCCAGCAATTGCGTCCTGCAGTTGTGTGGTCTGCGATCGGCCTGCTGGCGCTGTTGGGGCTGTGGGTGGGCTTCCGCTTCGGCATTCGACACAGCAACTCGGAAGCGCGTTTTGTCTACGGGCCTTCTGAAGTTCTCCTCGTCGCCGTCCTCTGCATCATGCTGGCGCCCTTCTTCCTCCTTGCTATCAGCCCGCACATTTACTGGGACTCCAGTGCTTATCACCTCACACTCCCGAAGCTCTTCATGGCGAATGAAGGGTTTCGCTACGTGCCGATGAACGTGTACTCAAACTGGCCGCTCAACATAGAGCTCCTTTTCGCAATGGCGATGCTCGTGCACGATTACATCCTGGCGAAGCTCATACATTTCGGCTTTGGCCTGCTGACGCTCTACGCCATTTACGCGGGCTGTCGTATGCTTCATCGCAACACGAGTGGATGGCTGGCCATGTTTCTGTTTCTCGCCAACAGCATCGTGGCCTTCGAGCTCACCTTCGCGCTGGTAGAGCTGGCCTATGCGTTCTTCTTCCTGACTGGTTTTCTCCTGATGCTTTGGGCGCTCGACGATAGCGCGGACCGCAAGACCGCACTTCTCCTTTCGGGCGTCTGTTGCGGCATCCTCGCAGGTATCAAGGCTACCGGCTTCGTAGGCGCGGCCGTAATCGCCACGCTCTACTTCGTGAACATTGCGATTCAGCGCCGAGGTGCGCTCTGGGCAGAGCTTCGGCTTCTGCTCTTTCGGTTTGCCCTCCCGGTGGTCGTGCTCTGGTGCCCTTGGCTCATCAAGGCTGCCTGGTACACGGGCAACCCGGTCTACCCCTTCTTCTACGAGTGGTGGGGCGGTCCAGACTGGAGCTCCAACCTCGCTGACCAGTTCTCCACATGGCAGCGCTCGATCGGCATGGGCCGATCCCCATTGGACTACTTGCTGTTGCCCGTGCGCGTTATCCTCCAAGGGGACTGGGACTACGCTCACTTCTGGGGAAAAGTCAACGTCTTCTGGATCGTCATGATCCCCTTGTCGCTCCTGTGCGCCGTGCGGAACCAGGTTGTGCGACGCTGCCTTGGCGTAGCCGCGCTCTACTTCATCTTCTGGGGCCTTTCTTCACAGCAGATGCGGTTCCTGGTGCCCATCCTGCCGCTTCTTTCCATCGCTTCGGCGCTGAGTGTAGTTGAGTTGCTGAGTCGGATAAGGGCCAGCAAAATACGCATACTTGCCTGCTGGCTCTGCCTGGTTGCGGCAGTAGGCACACTGGCGTGGGAGAATGTCGAGCACTTCCGCGCCGGGCTCGAGGCATTGCAACTTTACCGGTACCCGAGCAAAAGGCTGAAACAAATGCCGGTGGCGCCGGTCGACGCCTTTGTCAACCACAGGCTGCCGAATAACGCCCGGCTTCTCTGTCTCAACACCAACCAAGGTTTCTTCCTGGAAAGAGACTACATTGCGGACAGTTTCTTCGAGGCCTCGCAGATCGCCGACTGGCTGAGGGACGCGACAAGCAAGGCTGACGTTCAGCGGCGACTCGAGGACAGGGGAATCACCCATGTGCTCGTGGCGAACATAAAGTGGGGCATTGCTTATCCAAGCGCACTTAACGAGTTGCTCCGCGACCCCCAGCATGCAACGGTATTGTTCAGGTCCAAAGATGGCGCCGTCTTGGAACTGCGGTAGCCCTCAACCTCTCAAAAACCCGAGCGCGGTCGGGTACGAGATGGTATTCGACGCCCGAGCACCGGACTTCACAACGCTTGCGCCGTTGGCTGCAAGCCTCGCTTCGTGGTCACCTCGATTCCCGCGGAACAGATCGACGTGGCCACCCTGTCCGAGGCGGTATGCTGCGGCCCGGGGGGACACGGAGAACCGCATCAAGGAGCAGCAGCTTTATCTCTTCGCCGAGCAGACGAAATGGCAGCCCCAATCACTCAACTACCTGGGTGGGTGACGGCTCAAGGGTCCTTCAAGGCCCGATACGCCAGCCGAACCGATCCAAATAGCCCACCACCCTCCGCGCCGCTTTTCCCCGACGACAACCGCAAGTAGCGATGACCCGTCCGGGTACGGCTCGCGAGCCTGTGCCTGCAAAATGCGGCATGGCTTCCCAGGCGAGGTAGCCCACGGGACAACAGTGGCCGCAGCGAACCGGCGAATCGAAAACGAGACCGTAAATGTGGAGAGCGGCAGGGATTCAGCGCCCTTCAAAAGCAGACTCCCCCTACCGCTCCTCGTGGGTTATGATCTGAAAACATGTCGGGCCCACAGACAAAGCCCAAGCGCCGCCTGCTTCTCTTCTGGCTCGGTGTTTCCCTGGCCGCTCTCATCCTGCGCTTGGCCGTATTGCCCCTCAGTCCCAAGTACGGCTATTACGGCGACCACGATGACTACGCCCGCTGGGGGATCCAGGCCGCCGATCAGGGCGTACTCACACTCTACGATCATCCTCCCCCGCGCTGGAACATGCAGCGCTGGCAGGGCGATCGATGGGCCGTTCGCCAGCGCGGCATAGACCGAACCCTCAACTACCCGCCGCTTTCCGGCTACCTCTTCTGGATCACCGGCCACGTCTTCAAGGCCGTCAGCGGGGACCGGCTCGTCAACACCATCACCGCGCGCGCAATCACCTCGAGCTGGTCCATCATCGCCGACTTCATTCTGGCATGGGGATGCGCCGCCATCGTGGCACTATACAAGCCGGGGTGGCCCGCCCGCTGGACATACGCGCTAATGCTCTTCGCTCCGCCGTTCTGGCTTGACTCGGTCCTGTGGGGGCAGACGGATTCCATCCTCCTCGCGCCCGCCGTCTGGATGTTATGGGCTATGCTGCGCCCGCGCTGGGTGATCGCCGGCATGCTGCTCGCCGTCTGCGCCGCGATCAAACCGCAGGCCGTCCTCTTTCTGCCGATCTGGGCACTGGCGATTGTGATCAGTCGGCCGATCCGCAAGCCCGTGATCTCGTTTCTGATCGCTGTAGGCGCACTGCTGCTCATGACTTTGCCGTTCACGTTACATAGCGGCTGGGCGTGGCTGAGGCTCAGCTACGTCGACAATCTGCTGCACGCTTACGCGCTGACCACGCTCAAAGCCTTCAATATCTGGTATCTCGACGCCCTGCTCTGCG
This sequence comes from Phycisphaerales bacterium, assembly GCA_020350565.1. GTDB lineage: Bacteria > Planctomycetota > Phycisphaerae > UBA1845 > UBA1845. The sequence continues at coordinate 2,689,920 of CP070718.1, read as the reverse complement.
AGTCGCTCGACGTCCGGCCAACATGGATGGCCATCCCGAAGGATTGGTGGGGCAAAGCGTTCCTAGTCATCGTCCTCGTCGCCGGATTCGTCGGACTGCTCTGCCGCTGGCGACACAAAACAAGCGTCCTGATCCCATGGACCACACTCGTAATGCTGGCAGCGATCATGCTGCCCACACGGGTGCACGAACGGTACATCCTCCTTGTCTTGCCCTTCCTGACCGCTCTCACATTCCTGAGGCCCCGATACTGGCCCGGGCTCCTGGCCATCCTCGTCGTCGCCACTTGCCAACTCTCTTGGCCGAATTGGATGACACATCCCGCAGGCTCATGGGAGCGGACCGAAAGACGGGTCACGCGAGCGTTTGAGGATCGGATCGCCAAGGTCCCCCCGCAGCGACAGGCGAACGCTCCAACCGTCACTGAACACCTGCGTCTCGTCCGCGAGCAGCATGTAAGCGAACGCGCCGCCTCGCGCCGCGTGGAATGGGGCGCGACGATTCTCGCACTGCTGGCGACGGCCCATATTTGCTGGGCCATCGCCACGACGAGGCCGCCTTGAAGCCTCACGCGACAGGTTGGGCAATCCGCACCCGCCACCCGTCGCCTTCTAGCGCCCCTCCTACGGAACAAACAACCATCACCTCTGCCGATCTTATGATCTTGATTTCAACATCCGGTTCACGGTACGATGGTGAAGGGTTGCTGAACTCGGTGCTTGCGTATGAGCGTCTTCAAGAGCGCGCCAGCCTTGCCTTGTGAATGTCAAGGTGACGGCACGACTCCGGCCACCCCAAGCGGGGTACGCTACGCAAGGAAGATTTGAATATCGGACTTCACGGGCCGGCCTGGCCCAATGAACAGTTTGGGCCACCCAGCCAAGCCTTCCCGGCAGATGCACAGACCAAAGCGGGGAAACCTGATGGCAACGCAGAATTCACCAAACAAGGGGCTCCGAGTGTTTCTCATCGCCGCCGTGATCGTGACCGGCACGCTCGCCCACGCTGCCGAGCGAGAGGGGAAGCTCTTCATCGCCGTGGCGGAGGAGTTCGACGGAGCTGCGCCAGTGAATGCATTGGTCGCCGCCAAACAGAACCAGGGGCTCGTTGTCAAGACTTATGTCGTAACGTCCGGCATGAGCGCAGAAACCCTCAAGAATGAAATCGAAAGCCTTTGGGGCACACAACTCGCGCCTGACTACATCCTTCTCATCGGCGACGCGCCCGCAGTGCCCTACTGGACGGGCGGCGGCTCCAAACATGCAGTCACCGACCTGCCCTACGGCTGCATGGATGAAGACGACGACTGGTTCCCCGAGATCCCGGTGGGTCGGTTCGCCGTCAGTTCGTTAGCCCAGCTCGAGGCCGTCGTTGACAAAACCCTCACCATCGAAGGCGGCAGCTACATCGACCCGGATTACGTCAAGCGCGCTACCTTCCTCGCAAGCAGCGACATGGCCAGTGGAGCGGAGGAGACGCACGACTGGGTCATCGAGAACTACATCCTGCCCGCCGAATACGATCCCATCCTCGTCTACGCCGCACAGGGTGGCAGCACCAGCGATGTCACCGAGGCGGTCAACAACGGCACGCTCTTCATGGTCTACTTCGGACACAGCGACTCGGGCGGCTGGTGGGCGCCTTCCTTCGACCAGGACGACATCCAAAACCTGAGCAACGATGGGCTGTATGGGCTGGTCTTCGGCTTCTCCTGCAACACTGCCCACTTCGATTACCCGGAATGCTTCGGCGAAACGTGGATCCGCGAGACTCACAAAGGAGCGGCGGCCTACATCTCGGCCTCCAACTACATTTACTACGGAGGCGAGCAGTGGGAGTCCTCCCGCCGGCTCGAGAAATACTTCTTTGAATCGTTCTTCGTGGACGACATCTGGGAGATCGGACCGGCCTGGCATGCGGGACTCTATCGTCTGCTTGCGGACCCCGACTACGGCGACGGCGACATTACCCGCAACATGTTCGAGATGTTCGCCATCCTCGGCGACCCGTCCCTGCTATTGCCGCAACCCTTCGGCTTCGGCATTTCGCCCGATCCCCTCTCGCAACAGGTCTGTTCCCCGCCGGACGACCAGGCACAGTACACCATCGAGGTGAGAGGTACCGGCGATTTCGATGAAGTGGTCACCTTGACCGCCTCCGGCGAGCCCAACGGCACGAGCGTCAGTTTCAGCGTCAACTCCCAGGTTCCGCCGTTTGATACGGTCATGACCGTGAGTGGGCTCATCGGCGTTCCGCCCGACACCTACGACATCCTGATCACCGGAACTTCCGCAACGATGGAGAAATCGGCGAGCGTTGCATTGCATGTGGCGAACTCGGTTCCGGGCAGCGTTACGCTGGACGCCCCCGCGGACGGCGCCGTCGAGGTTTCTAGGACACCGCAGATGACCTGGCTGCCGGTTACCCAGGCGGCCACATATGACCTCGAGATCGCAACCGATGGGGACTTCACCAACGTCATCTACTCCACTACTTCCACCGATACGACGCACGTCGTGGAAATCATGCTCGACGCCGACACAACCTACTACTGGCACGTCAGTGCCAACAACGCCTGCGGAACCAGCGGTTACTCAGACGCCTTCAGCTTTACCACGCTCGCTCAGGGCGACTACTTCACGCAGGACTTCTCATCCGGCTTCGACTTGGACGGTTACAGTCTTTCCTTCATCCCCAACGGCTCCGGCAACTACTACGGCCCGTGCAGGGCCCCCGCCAGCCAACTGCCGACCGACCCGAGTGGAGGCAGCACGCTCTCCCTCAGCGATGACGGCTCCGCTGTGGTCACGGCCACGTTCGGACAGGTCGCACTGTATGGAACCGCGTACAATTCCTTCTACGTGAATGCCAACGGCAACATCACTTTCAATAGCGGTGACTCGACCTATGATGAAACGATAGAGGCTCACTTCAGCAAGCCTCGCGTGGCGGCATTGTTCGACGATTTGAATCCCTCCGCCGGCGGCACCGTCAGCTACAGAGATCTCGCCGACCGGATGGCTGTCACCTGGGAGAATGTGCCCGAATACTCCGCCACAGGCTCAAACACCTTCCAGATCGAGCTGTTCTACAACGGCGTGGTCCGCATCACATGGGCGGGCGTCGACTCTGCTGATCCCTTGATCGGGCTGTCCGCAGGCAACGGCATCCCGGATGACTTCATCCAGACGGACCTGTCGACCATTGACCACTGCGCCGGGGACATCAATGAGGACTGCTACATCGACCTGATGGACTACGACCTGTTCGCCGAATGCCTGGCAGGCCCCAATGAGTCCACGCCTCCTCTCGAATGCGACACCACGAACTTCGAATTGTCCGACATGGACAATGACAACGACGTCGATTTGGAGGACTTTTGGAGGTTCCTCGATGTGTTTATCACGCTGTAATCCGCGCGGGGATCAAGCTGGATCTGTCTTACGACTCCCGGGGGCGTAATGGACTCCAGGAAGTCATCTTTGCTCGTGGCGGGTCAATCGATATACCCCAAGCTCCGAAGTTGGCGAAGCTGGTCCTCGTCCAGCACGATGGTGCTGGCCTGGGTGGCCCGGCGCGCCGACAAACCCGCTTCCCATTCATCGAACCAGTCCTCTGCAGAGCGTGCGAGTTGCGACTTCTCCCCGAGCAGACTCCGCGTCTCATACGGGTCTGCTACCAGGTCATAGACCTCCGTGATACCGTCCGGCGTCGGGGCAGTGACCACTTTGACGCCGTCGGCTGTGTACATGGCCCGCGTCACCCACTGCCCCTCGCGATCGTTTCGTAGTTCGGCGAAATGCATCTCGGCAATGACCTCCTTGGCCACCACCGCTTCATCAGGACCGCCCTTGATTCCCAGGTGATCGAGAATGATAGGCATCAGGGCGGTCAGCGATATCCAGCCGTCACGAATCCCACGCTCGCACCCACCGGGATACCGAACCAGCAGCGGGACCCGAACCTCCTCCTCATACACCGAATTGCTGTGCTCCAGGTGTCCGTGCTCACCGAAGGCCTCACCATGATCACTCGTCACGATGATCAGCGAATCGTCATAGACACTCCTCGCTTTGAGTTCGTCAAACAGAAAACCGATTTGCGCGTCTGTGAAAGCGATTTCGCAGTCGTACCGATGCACCGCCTGGTGCAGATCCGGCTTGCCCTCGGTGGAACCGTCGAACAAGCGCGCCAGTCGTTCATCCGAAAATGCCTTCGCATCATCAGGCCGCGGCACACTGTGGCCGCGAAGGGCACAATGCTGAAAGCCTGAGCCAGCCAACTCCGGGCTCTGCTCCGCACCGCCCTTGGACGCCAACTGCCTCGCGCATTCCGGGTGCATCCCATAAGGCCCATGGGGATCCATGTAGTTAATGAACAGGAAAAACGGCGCGCCAGATCGCCGATCCAGCCAGTTCAGAACGCTGTCGTTAACCGCGGCCGCATCGCGCCAAGTCCGGCCGGACCTGCCGGCGATTTGCTGATACAAGCTGCACAGCCAAAGGGCCGGTGAAAAGACATCCGGCGAGGCGGTTGCAGAAGCCGACCTCGACCGATCATCGTAGTAGAGAAATCCCTGAGCCAGACCGAAAGCACGGTCCAACAGAACCGTGTTGCCGACGACGGCCACCGTCTCATAGCCGTTTTCCAGGAGCACCTCCGCTAACGTCACCGCGTCCCCAGGCAGCGGATACGGCGCCCTGCCGTCGTTGACCTCCGGATCACGTAGATGACGATGGGCCCCATGCTCGCTCGGCAACAGCCCCGTGAACATCGAGGCGTGGGATGAAAGCGTATACGATGACGGGGCAACCGCCTGGGCGTAGCAGACAGATTCGTGCGCGAAGGCGTCGACGTTGGGTGTGGTCTTTCTCGGATAGCCGTACACGGACAGGTGATCGTCCCGCACCGTGTCCATGACGATGAGGATGACGTTCGGCATTCCCCGAGCCGTACCCTGAGCTGCAAAAGTGCGTCGAGCGTCGGCCAGGTCAATCGGCGCGCGTGCCGTCAGCCAAAGAGCACAAATCGACGTCGCCAAACCGATCAGCGTCAACACGCCGGTTGTCTTGAGGCAGCCGGCCACGCGCTCTACCGATGCCAACCGGGGCAGGCGGCGAGCAATCCAAAGACCCAAAGAGTAAACGAATGCAGCCCCAAGCACGTAGCCCGCGCTGGCCAAAACGCTCACCATGCTCAGCATGGGCGCGTCGTACAGCTCGCTGAATGGTACCCATAGCAAACAAAACAGCGCCAGGAAAGCCGTGCTCCACGCGAAGCCGCCAGGCGAAATAGTCAATCGCCCGGGCCAGGCCACAAGAAACGACCCGGTCAATACCCCGCTTACCAGAATCCCGACGGCCACGCCCGAAACGCTTCTGCCAAAGGACTCCTCCCACCCGTTGACCATCCGCTCGGCGAAAACCGCAGCACAGATGCTGACGTAGACGACCAGACAGCCGAGGCGAATCTGGCCGCAGACGTCTTCGCGGCCCGCCGATCCGGTTCGAGGACGCCACAAAATCGATAGCAGTACCGTCGCTCCACCCCCGATCATCCCAAGGACAAGATAACCGGCGTACAGCAGCGGCAGCATGATCCACGGAATGCGGTGGCCGCAGATCACCACCGCGACCGCATCCACCGTCGCGAACACAGCGCCCCCTAAGCTCCCCATGCACGTGGCATAGGCAACTCGGCGTCCGATCGAGTCAACGCGTCCTGAAGTCAAGAAAGCACCCTCGCCTCAGTACTGCCACACCGCACCGGGCCTTCACCTGCAGGAAGCCCCCCGCGATCTCTCGCATCGGCACTTCTCACGTCCATAAGGCTTCCGTACCACCTAAGTTGTCGGCAACAGCACGCAGCCCCTGAACGTAGAACCACCGCACATCACCCACCGCACCCTTCTCGGCGAACCTGATAAGCCCCTCCTTTCGGTTGTGCTTCCACCAAGACAAAAGCCCCGCGTCGCAAACCGGCCTCCTCACCGGAAGAACCGGGGCCGACCCGCTCATCCCGCACGGCTGCATCCCATTGGGCGTGCCACGGTCTGACCTGCCAAACCACCGAGTGCACTCCGGCGCGACCGATCCGAGCCCCAAGCGCCGGCACGGGGACCAACCACCAATCGCTTGCGCTCCGGACTCGGAAAACGGCCCCCTGGCACCTCGATTGACAACATCACGCCCGAATGATTGAATGCCCTGAGCGGGTCTGTAGCTCAGTGGTCAGAGCAGGTGACTCATAATCACTTGGTCGGGGGTTCGAATCCCTCCAGGCCCAATCACAAAAGTGCTCATCGGAAAACGGCTCATCTTCGCTGACTTGATCATCCTACCTTGCGTGTTGAGCCGGTTTGTGCCTCGGGTGTGTATCTTGAACGTTCACGCTATCTGCATGGTCGGCGCCACGACGAAGGCCGGACCTCATTCGCGCGCCCAACCGCGCCAGATCTCCAGACCGTCGAACGGGTTTGTCGTTCCAACATACAGATAGTCACCGACAGATTCCATCGTTCGAAAGCCATAGTTGCCCACATCACCGAAGCCGGTCAACGTGACACGATACCACGTCACGCCGTCCTGCGTCTTGTACAAGTCTGAGCCTGCCCGCCAGACACGCTCGAAGACATTGGCTACGCGCGCCTGCAACAGCGCCTTGATAACGCGATCCAGGTTCTCCAACACGTTGAAGAATGGGCTGACCTGGTCGTAAGTCGCCGTATAGAGCCACCCATCGTGGACGGTCATCGACCAGATGTACGTGTTCGGCCAGTGGTCGAAACCCGACTCGAAGCCGCTGATCGAACCGGGACCGACAACCGTCTCCCACGTGTCGTCAGGGCGGATTCGAATAAT
>CP070718.1:2679520-2682960 GCA_020350565.1 Phycisphaerales bacterium | reverse complement strand
TTTTGACAACAGTGAGAGAGACAATGCAGAAGGCAAACACGATCAGGTTTTTCGTTTTCCTGCCGGCGATGTTTGTGCTCTTGGCCTGGGGCAGTGCCCAGGCCCTGGCACAGGCGAACATCGCTACCATTCATACGGCATCACAGGCGGGCGACGTCCAGCAGATCAAGGCGTTTCTGAAATCCGATCCGCAGTCGGTCAACGCCAGGAACAAGGTCGGCCAGACGCCGTTGCATGCCGCTGCAATGGGGCGCAGCGCGGCCCCCGTTCTCCGGTTTCTGATCGAAAACGGCGCCGATGTGTCGGCGGTCGACGGGAAGCGGGAGACGGCGCTACACTTGGCGGCCCGAACCTTACGCGCCGATGCGGTTGATGTGCTGCTCAGCAATGGTGCCGAGGTCAACGCGCAAAACGAGCGGGGTGAGACGCCTCTGCATCTGGCCGCCTTCATGGGTCTGAGCTTCGAGTCGGAGGCCCAGCGCCGCGCGGAGACGACCAGGGTTTTCCTCAAGAACAAGGCGGACCTGACTATCCGGGATATGGACGGGATGACGCCGCTGCACGTGGCGGCCGTCAAGGGCCGTCAGTTAATGACCGGGCTGCTGCTCGAGGCCGAGGCTGACGTCGCCGCTGTTGATGGTCGAGGCCGCACGCCGCTTCATTGGGCGGCCTTGGGCAATCACGTGGAAGTCATCAATCAACTGATTAAGGCCAAAGCTGCCGTGAACGCGCGCGACGAAAGCGGCGACACACCGCTGCATGTGGCCGCGAGCCGCTTCCGCACGAAGGCTATCGATGCTTTACTGAAAGCGGGTGCGGAAGTGAACGCCACCAATAAGGCAGGGGCGACTGCTCTGATCGTTCTGGCGAGTGGTCACCATGGCCACAGGGACGTCGACGAGATGCTGGCGGCAGCCGCCCAAGCGCTTATCGTCGCCGGCGCCGACGTAAAGTCCAAGGACAATGCTGGCAAGACCGCCCTCGATTACGCCGTAGAGAACGAGTACGCCAAGCTTGCCGAAGCCCTCCGGTAAACATCCGGCGAATCATCAGCCTGTGATCATCGTTTCGACACCTTGGGTGCCGTGCTCACGCTTGCGTGAGCATGATGGCATTGGCTTGCACGCGCGCAACCGTGACACTCGCGTCGAAGCGAGCAGTCGTTTACTCCAGTTGATTCAACACCGCCTCGATCGTGCCGACCGCATTTCCCTCGAAGCGGTTATTCACGTAGGCAAAAAGCATATTCTGGTCGGCAAGGCAGCGTTCGATGAGGTCGAGCATGGCGCTGCGGCCTTCCGGGTATGGTTCCTGGACCTTTTCGTACGGTGAGAACAGATCGACGGCCTGCTGATACATCCGCCCCGGGCGCAGCAGAAACCGCGCAGCCACGTGCCGGGCCGTGATGATGTTGTCGATCTTGAGCTGCTCGCCGATCGGAGGCATCCGAGTCCAACTGTTGAGGCAATGCGCGATGCTGTGCTCGCGCAAGCAGGCCAGGTATTCGCCCCCGCCGTCCAGGAAGTTGCGGTTGCGGACCTCGACCGCGAAGCGAAACCGATCCGTCGGGAGTTTGGCGAGGAACGCGTCGAGCGCTTGGACGAAGTCCTCGACCTCGCTCATGAGACCGCGATACATCGTGCCGAACTCGAAGATCAGAACGCCGATCTTTTCGCCATACGGTTCGAGCGGCCCGAGGAAGCGATCCTGCAACATGGCCGCGTCCAGGAAGCCTTGGTTAACCTCCCCAGCTCGCTGACCGTAGCGCGGCAGCTTCGGAAACCGCTCAACCGTGATGTCCTCCGGCACCTTCAGGCCGAAGAGGAACCCGTCCGGCACCTGATCGAATAGCCGCCGCCAATAGTCGTCCGAAGGGAACTGGTAGAACGAGAAATCGCCGCCGACGGTGGGGAAGACTCTCGCGTATTCCTGGAGGCACTCACGCTCGAATCTCGTCTTGTTGAACTTGCCGCGGTACCCGTACTTGGCCGGGTCGTACACCTGCCCGAGCCAACCCTCATATTTCCAGCTCGACGTGCCGATGTGGACGCCCTTTTGAGCCAGCTCATGCAGGCGGTTGGAGACGGGCCGAATCTCCAGCAAGCGCGGATCTTTGGATTCCTTCGGCCTGCCTTCCGGTTCGTTGAATCCGAATCCCAGTTGTTCGCCGGCCATGTCGTTCTCTTCGATGAATACCGCGCAGCAAGGCTCGAAAGGCTTCATGCGGTGCGGCGGATCCTGCCGCGCCGGAATTTCGCCGTGATCTTCCGGATTTTACATTCCGTGCACGGACAGGTCCAAGGACCTGCCCACGCCACACGACGTTCGTTGCGGAGCGGCAAAGCGCCGTTCGTGGCCGGCCCCATCCTATGCATCGCACTTTTTTCGCTCCGGCGGGGTTACGTGCAGCACGCGCAAGGTGAAGCCGTTGCGATTCTCGAAGGGCTCCACCAGGCACGTGGCGGCCAGGATGGGATGGGCGGCCGTCAGGTGGCCGAAACGGCTGTAAACGTCAGGGAACAGGTACGTTTCCACAAATCCTGTGTAGTCGGCCAGCGTGACGAACTTCATCAGATCCCCGGCGCGGGAGCGCGCCGTGTTGCTCTCGATGATCTCATAGCTTCCCCGTTCTCTATTTTGTTCCGGCTTCTCGGCCGGAGCGGTGGCGCGGGTCCGGTTGATCCGGTCGGCCACCATGAGACCGCAGACGGTCACGCGGCGGCCGACGTGTTTGTGTAGCTCATTGATCGGGGTATAGCGATCCCAATCGATCTCGTTGCCCTTCTCGTCGCGGCTGAGGAAGGTCAGCGGGTCGATGGTAATGGGGAATCCGAGGAGCTCCAGTTCGCGCTGGGCAATTCGCCGCGTGTCAGGTCGTGTCAGTTCGATGGGCGGCATGTCCTCCTCGGCCGGTGCCTCCCCCGCAGCCGAGCCTTCTTTTATGGTCAATGCCCCCTCCGCAGGCGGCGCTTCCTCCCAGAGCAGCGCATCTCCTATGGCCGCACGCCGTGCTTTTCGCAACAATTTGCGAAGCTGCCAGAACATGCCCGGGCGGGATTCGTTGAAGCAGTCCAGCGCGCCGCTGTCGAGCAGCAACTGTGCCTCGGCCTCCCCGGGCCGACAGCGACGCACAAAATCGGAAAGCGAGCTGAATGGGCCTTGCTTCCGCGCTTCCAGATGCCGCTCCACAAAGTCCGCAGACAAGCCGCTGATATGAGAGATCGGCACGCGAATCATCCGATTGTGGATTGTTTCGATTGCGGATTGCAGATTGGGAATCGCAGATTGCGGATGGGGAATTTCGAATTGAAACGGGTTGACGGCAGAGAGCGCTGAGGAGGAACGGGTGGCACACACAAACTCGTTTGTGTGTGCTGCAACGGGCGCAGAGGACATAGAAGGGATGTTATTGGTGGGCATTGCGCACACTATGTCTGATG
>CP070718.1:2654116-2679420 GCA_020350565.1 Phycisphaerales bacterium | reverse complement strand
ACGAATGAAAACGCTTGCTCGCCTGCTACTCGGGTCGTTGTTCCTCCTGTTGGTGGCAGAGGTCGCCCGCTCCGCGGAGGCCATCGACCCACGCAACCCGCCGGAAGGCCTGTTTTCAGATGAGTGGCTCGAGGTTCACTTGGGCGGTTCAAAAATAGGGTACGGGCACAATACCTGCAGACGAGAAGGAGACGCGGTTCATACGGCAACCGAAATGCACCTGCGCATCGGACGGGCCGGGCAAGCGATCGAACTGGGGGTGAAGCAGAAGTCGAAGGAGACCGTGGATGGCACGCCATTGGCATTCTCTTCGGAAATGGATTTCTCCGCCCAGACCCTGGCCATGAAGGGGACCATTGCAGACGGCGTGGTGAAGGTTACGACCTCGCAGGCCGGCATCGAACAAACGCAGGAGTACGACTTTCCCGACGGGGCGCTGATGTCGTGGGGCCTGCTGCGTGAAGGCCTGATCCGAGGCTACAAACCCGGCGTTGAGTACACGCTCGACGTGTACGAGCCTCAATCCATGTTGAACGCAGCCATCAAGACGATCACGAAGATCGGTGACTGGGAGGAATTCGACCACCGGGGACAGAAGCTTCGCGGCATGCGCGCAGAAGCCACCATGGTGATGCCCGTGGGGACGATGCGGATGACTTCATGGGTGGCTGCTGACGGCACGGTGCTCAAAGGCGAGCTGCCGTTTCCCGGGGTCGGCGACCTCGTGCTTTATTCCGTGGATGAAGCCACGGCACTGGGCGATTTCATGCCCCCCGAGATCTTCATGACCACCACGATCACCGTTCCGCGGATCGACACCCAGAAGGCACGAGCGATCAAGTTCCGCGTCACGCTGAAGGATCAGGCAACCGAGCCCCTGGAGCTGCCGACCACCGGCATGCAGAAGCCCAAGGTGATCAACGATCGAGCCGCAGAGGTCATCGTGATGCGACAGCGGCACGTTGGCCCCGCGAACATCGAATACGCCGCGCCTTCCGACCCGGCGCTTCGGGAGTATCTCGACAGCAACCTGAGTATGAACCTCGAAGACCCCGAGTTGATCAAGGTGGCGAAGGAGGCTTCCGGCGGTGCGAAGGATCCATTCGAACTGGCTGACAACCTCCGCCGCTTCGCCCGCGACTACATCAGCAATAAGAGCCTGGATATCGGCTTCGCCACCGCAGGGGAGGTTTGCCGCACGCGCGAGGGCGATTGCAGTGAGCATGGCGTTTTTTTAGCCGCCCTTGGGCGTGTGAACGGCTTACCGTCGCGGGTGGTGGTCGGGCTGGCCTATGCCCCTATATTTGGCGGCGCGACAGACATCATGGGCTACCACATGTGGACTCAGTTCTACATCAACGGCGAGTGGTACGATTTCGACGCCGCTCTGGGTGACGAACGAGAGCCATCGCCGGCGCGGATCGCCTTTGCGGTGTCATCGCTGAAGCACGCGGGGCTGGTCGAACTGAGCCTGGCGCTGATCGGAAAGATGGGTCTCATCGACCTGGAAGTCGTGGAGGTTCGTTAGCCCGAAACGACCGAGAGCCATGGAACCGGATGCTGCTTGTCCGTGGCCCCGGCGTCGCATTCGCGGCAGCCTGTGTGTGTCCGCTGAAGGGCGTCGGAGGGGTCTCCTTGGCACGCCGCGTGCGAGACCTTCCCATCTTTCGTGGATCGACTACAATGCCTTCCTCGATATGCGCGGACCGCTGAGGGGCGGCGCCAAGATGTTCAGGATCAACGCCGGGCGACCGGTCTCCTGACGCGTGGGAAGCGTGTCTGGCCGTTTGCCCGGATTTGGCCGGGAGTGGGTAGTGGAACAGAAGACTGTTGCGGGCATCGTAGTCGTTGTCGCGTTCGCGGTTTGCGGCGGGCTGTTGTTCGTGCTGCCGTCCTTGCAGAGTGCCGATCGGACTGCGGACGAGGTGGCTTCAGAGCATATTGAGCGGGCCCGTCGATACCTCCACAACTACAGCGCCTCCATCGCTCACACCGCGCCCCTCCTCGACCAGATGCGCGGGCTCGCCGACGAGGGTGTCGACGTCGACGCAGAGGACATCGAAGGGCTCCTGGAGAGCGCCGAGAGCCTTTATCAGGAGGAGTACGAGGCCAACTGGGAGCAGTTCGCGGCCGTGGTGGAGGGCCGGCCGGACTTCGGCGATATCGAGGGCCAGATCAGTCAGGCCGTCAACGCCCGCGACGGTCTTATTGAGAAGAACGAAGAATTGCTCGCCGCCGCCCTGCGTGAAGTGGACCAGGCAATCCGTGAGTCCTCCTCCTGCGCTGAAGCCCATCGGCTCAAGGGGGTGATCCTCTACCATCAGGGTCTGGGCCACCTGACCAACGCACGTATGATCGCCGTGGAAGCGGAGCCGTTGCGCTACGAGTTGTTCACCCTGGCCTCGCGTGTGAACGAGGACACACAGTCCGAGACGCTGGTCGAAGACAGCGGGATCGAGGAGGTCATCAACATACTTGGAGCAGAGGCCGGCACGACGGAGAAGGCCATCGAAGCCGACCGCGCCGCCCTCGCCCAGTTGGATCAGACCATCCAGGAGCGCGAGCGGGAGTTGGAGGAGGCAAGATCACGTCTGGAAAACGCACGTGTTGCGATGGACCAACTGAAAGCCGAGGGCATCGATTTCGCCGATCCGAAGGGTGCCGACCAGTTTGCCGAGCGCTACAGCGAGGCCGACCGCTCCTACCGCGAAGCTCTTTCCGCGGTCTACGCCCTGGAGCACGGGACGTACCCCAACGCTTCGCTCGATCGCAGCGGCGATGCGCTGACCGGGCGTTACGTCGAGAACGGCTCACCCGACGACCTCACGATCTCCTACGGCCTCACCCACTACGTCAATGATCGTGCCGTGCTGGCAGCGCGCTTGGAGAGCGAGGAGCTTGCCCTGGACGCCCTGCTATCCGACGTTGCCCGACTGGAGAACGCGAAAGAGCGGTACGCCGCGAAGAAGGATCTCGCGTTGGAGGGCATCCAAGAGGCGAAGGCTCGCGCTGTGGAAGTGCTGGAGGAACTCGACGCGGTGATGGAGGATGCGGAGGCAGAGGGCGATGCCGCCATTGAGGGCTTCACCCAATCCGCCCGGGCGTCCAAAAGCGCGGCTCAGTACGCTGGAAACTGGATCCGCGACGCGGCGGACCGTGCGAGAGACCTCTCGGCATCAGCCCGGGAGTATTCGGCCTATGAGAGCCGCTCCAAGGATAACTGGCTCGTGGCCGCCTCCCTGGCGCAGGTCGCCGATGCCCACCTGTGCATCGCGTGGGCACAGCATGCCGTCTACGAAGGCCGCATGCTGAATCATCGGGTGTTGACCGATGTGGCGGAGACGTTGGCTCTCTCGGAAGCCGATCCGTCTGGAGAGAAAGAGATCGCCGATGAGGCGAAAGATGCGGGCATCGAGGCCATCCAAACGGCCATGAACGAGTTGGCCGACGCCCACCAGAAAGGTGGAAGACACTGGACGTTCACCGCTCAGGCGGCGGGAACGACCTATCTTATGGTCCTCTTCGGTCATGAACAGTACGCACAGGACGTGGTTGCCGGATACCGTCAGGCTCTTGAAGGACGCGAAGAGGAACCGTATACGGCCAAACTCGCAGCTCGGCTCTCCCAGTTGCAGGGCAGGCGATAGTCTGTCGGCATTGCTCGTCTTCCCGAATCGTCAATCCGGGCCGAACGGGCGAACAGCGATACCCGAGTGGAACGCCGGCGGACGGCCCTGCCGTCTCGCCGCGAGGCCGCGGTTGAAGACCGGCGTCGTGACCGCTAAACTGGGTTGTTTCGGCGTCAATGAGCGCCGTTGAGATACGGCTACGACAGCGATTGGCTTTTGGACCAGAGATCAGGGACTCATGCACTATCCCAGGCGGAACAGCAAAATCAAGCGGGCCCGCAAGCAAGGCTTCCGTGCCCGAATGCGTACGCACAACGGCCGAAAAATGATCAACCGGAAACGGCGTCACGGCTTCCATCGAATCAATGTTGCTTGATCGGCGAACTCATTTTTCCGTGGTTCCGGTCCGATGTGCAGCTTCGGCGTCGGCCGGGAACACAGGCGGTAGCCGGTCGCAATTGACGGTGAGTCGCCCCTACGGGGCCGGGGTCCGCGTCATGAGGCGGTCGCGCGACATCAGCGGAAAAGGACGGATCAGTACGGGCCTGCGCCCGTGAGACATAAGAGTGAGCGTAACGGACCGATCGCTCCAGCGTACCAGGTGTGAAGTGGATCGCACCCGCTGCGGCGATCATCAGAATCCCATTTGAAATGAACAGGGGCCCTGCGTTTCCCAACTACGGGCCTCAGGGTCTCGACCCTTGCCCCGGCAATGGGCGAGAAGGTGAAGTAGGCAGAACATGGTAGACGAGAACCTGATCAGCGAGCTGGATTTGGAAGGAACCGGTCTGGCGGAAGCGTATGAAGAGGCGTTCGGAGGTAAGACGGAACTGGATGATGTCGTCGGGATCCTCGATCGCGAAGAGGAAGAGTACATCCCCGGCAAGATTCTCAACGGACGCATCGTCGGCCGAGCCGGTGACGATTTCGTCATCGACGTCGGTCTCAAAAGCGAGGGTTTGGTGGGCCAGGCCGAATGGGAGGAAGCGGATTCCGTCGAAGTAGGCGACAGAGTTCAGGTCCTGCTGGAGGCGGTGGAGTCCGACAGCGGCCACATCGTCCTCTCCAAGCGCAAGGCTGACCGTATTCTCAACTGGCAGCGCATCGTGGAGACCAAGGAGGAGGGTGATACCGTCGAAGGGCGGGTCATGCGAAAGATCAAGGGTGGGTTGCTGGTGGACATCGGCTACCCGGTGTTCCTGCCCGCCTCACAGGTGGACATTCGCCGGCCCGGGAACATTGACGAGTACATCGGCAAGACGATCGAGGCCAAGGTCCTCAAGATCGACATCGACCGCCGCAACATTGTCGTCTCGCGTCGCAAGTTGATCGAAGAGGCCCGGGCCACCGCGAAGGAGGAACTGCTCTCGGTTCTGGAGGTGGGGCAGATCCGCAAGGGGACGGTCAAGAACATCGCCGACTTCGGTGCCTTCGTGGACCTCGGCGGGATCGACGGCCTGCTGCACATCACGGATATGAGCTGGGACCGCGTCGGGCACCCGTCTGAGCTGCTCAGGATCGACGATGAGATCGAGGTGAAGGTCCTGAACATCGACCGCGACAGGGAGAAAATCGCCCTCGGGCTGAAGCAGCTCAAGCCGAACCCGTGGGAAGCCATCGAGACGAACTATCCGGCGGGCGCCAAGGTCAAGGGCGAAGTCGTCAACATCATGAATTACGGTGCGTTCGTGAAGCTGGAACCGGGGGTCGAGGGCCTCGTCCACATCAGCGAGATGAGCTGGACCCGGCGGATCAACCACCCCAGCGAGATGTTGAATCTCGGGGACGTGATCGACGTGATCGTCCTGGACGTGGATAAGGGCAAGCAGGAGATCTCGCTGGGTCTCAAGCAGACGGAGATCAATCCGTGGACCCAGATTGCCAGCAAGTACCCGCCGAATACGCGTATCAAAGGTCGGGTCCGCAACCTCACCAATTATGGGGCGTTCGTCGAGATTGAAGAGGGAATCGACGGCCTGCTGCATGTATCGGATATGAGCTGGACCAAGAAGATCAGCCACCCCTCGGAGGTTCTCAAGAAGGGCGACACGATCGACTGCGTGATCCTCAAGATCGAGGAGGACAAACAGCGTATCGCTTTGGGCCTCAAGCAGTTACAGGAGGACCCGTGGGAGCGGGCGGTTCCCGAGAACTACATTCCTGGTCAGATTGTCGAAGGGACGGTCACGAAGATCACCAATTTCGGGGTTTTCGTGGAGCTGGAGCCCGAGCTTGAAGGTCTATTGCACGTCAGCGAATTGGCCGATCATAAGGTTGAGGACCCTCACTCGATCGTGAAGATCGGGGACAAGATCCACGTGAAGATCCTCCGGGTCGATCCGACCGAGCGCAAGATCGGCCTGTCCAAGAAACGAGCCGAATGGTCCGCCGAGCAGGAAGCGGAACAGGCGGAAGCGAAGGCCCCTAAGCCTCGCAGAGGGGGGCTCGTCGGAGCCGGCGAGGAGACGACGGATATCGTCGATCCGGCCAAGTTCTTCAAGGCCGCCAGAAAACGGGAAGAGACGGACGAGCCTGCGCCCCAGGACGATGGCGAAACGAAGGATGAGGAAGACCCATCGGCCGCCGAGTAGCCGCGCGAGGCTTGTTCCGAGTGCAGGGGGGCAGCGCCGGGCGCCGTGTTCGGCCGCAACGAGGGTCGCGCGCCCGTACGGAGAATGGGGCGCGCCGGATGACAACTTTGTTCGGGCGGATGTTACAAGCGTTCGATCCGACACAAAGGGTTGTCATGCCACGTGACCTCGTCCTATCATGCTTATGGACGAACTCGCCGGCTTAGCTGTCCGTTGAAGAAGGGGACAGGCACCTCGCCGGACGGCGTTTTCACGGGTGCGAGTGGGCCTGCGCTCGGAACCAGTGCCCTTTTTCAACGGACTCTTAGGGTGGAGGATCGTACCATCGCCGTCGACGCTGGACTCCAAGCCTATCTGAAGCAAATCAATGCTGCTCCTTTGCTGACGCCGGATGAGGAGAAGCTGCTCGCGAGCCTTGTGCGCGATGGGTGCGAAGCGCCGGAACGATTCCGAAACGGTGAAATCACGTTCGAGCAGCGTGAGGAGATGGAGTCGGCCGCCGCCGAGGCCCGCGAGAAGATGGTGAAGGCCAATCTCCGCCTGGTGGTCAACATCGCCAAGAAGTACGTGAAGCGCGGTGTCCCGCTCAACGACCTGATCAACGAAGGCAACCTCGGGTTGATCCGTGCCGTGGAGGGCTTCGATCCGGCTCAGAACACGCGTTTCAGCACGTACGCTTCCTGGTGGATCAAGCAGGCGATCAAGCGAAGCCTGATCAACAGCGACAAGCCGGTGCACATCCCGGCGTACATGGTGGAGATGATCTCGCGTTTCCGTGCCGCCCGCGAACAGTTCATTGAAGAGGAGGGTAGGCCTCCCACGACACATGAGCTGGCCGACCGCATGGAGATGCCTGAAAGCAAGGTAAAGCACATACGCAGTGCCGTGAAAGCGGTGTCCGCCGGATTGCAGCCCGCGGAAGACGAGGACGGCGCCTCGGTGACGGAAGGCCTGGCCGACCGAAAGACGCCCGCTCCGGAGGAGGTCATTCTCAACGAAGCGGAGATGGGCCGCCTAGGCGAATTGATGGCCAGCCTCGATGAACGGGAGTCGAAGATCCTCCGCATGCGCTACGGCTTCGACGGCCAGGAGCCTATGACCCTCAAGGAAATCGGCGTCCGCATCAGCCTCACCCGCGAGCGTGTCCGCCAGATCGAAAAAGAGGCCATCGAAAAACTCGCCGCCTACCTCAACGATTGATCCGCCTTGCTGCAGGGTCCGCCGCGTGCAACCGGCGTGCGAGCAGCGCGCGCCTCCAGGGGAAGGACAGAATGGCCCACCCGAAGGGGGTGGGTCGGTCGCGGGAGTCAGGCCCGCCGAGGAAGGTATGCCGCCCGCCAAGGATGAAGACTGAAGACGATTCGGCGGGGGGACTCGTTTTCCCCCTTTCATCCTTCATCCTTGCATTTGCCCGTTGTTCGGTAGTGACGTGATGTGCAGACGGAGGCGTTTGACGCGGCGGGGTTCGGCCTCGATGACCGTCAGGGCCACGTTGTCGTGTTCGCACTTCTCGCCGACCTGGGGAATCTTGCCCATTGTGGCGAAGACGAAGCCACCGATCGTCTCGTAGTCCTCATCTTCCGGCAAAGAGATGTTCAGCTCGTCGTTGAGGTCGTCGATGTTCATGCGGGCATCGACCTCGACCGTGTTCTGATCGATGCGCTTCAGTGAGACCGGCTCGGCCGCGTCGTACTCGTCGACGATCTCCCCCACAAGCTCTTCGAGAATATCCTCAATCGTCACCAGTCCGGCCGTCCCGCCGTATTCGTCGAGCACCACCGCGATGTGGACCTTCTCCTCCTGAAACTCGTGCAGCAGGTCCTTGACGTGCTTCGACTCGGGAATGAAGGAGACCTTGCGCATCAGCTTGGTGACCTCAAACCTGGCTTCGTCATCCAAGCGGATGAGATCTTTCGCATAGAGCATGCCAAGGATCGTGTCGATCGTTTCGCTGTAGACGGGGATGCGCGAGTGCCCCTTGGTGCGAATGATCTCCTTGACCTCTTCAATCGTGGCTTCTTTGGGGATGGCCACGATGTCCGTTCGTGGGGTCATGACCTCTTCGACGAGTGTTTCACGAAGCTCGATGACCGACTCGATCATCTCCTTCTCCTCCACGTCGACGGCCCCGCGCTTCTCCATCTCGCTGACGGCGTTGAGGATTTCCTGTTCGAGCTCGTCGGCGTAGGCCTTGGCGTCCATAACGGGTACGCCACAGAGGCGCCGCACGAACGGATCGAGCAGTTCCATCACCACAATGAGCGGATAGAAAAGCAGATAGGTGCCGCGGAGGACGTACAGCGCGCGTACGATCAGCGCCTCGCCGCGGTACTTGGCCCAGGCATTAGGAATCGCGATGCCAAAGACCAGGACGATGAGCAAAGCGCAGACGAAGGCCAGCAGCAATCCGTGGCGTGTCGGCGGGTCGCCCGCCGGGTCCACCAGGGCGAAAGCAACGAGGAGCACGCCCATGGCCGTCCCCGCCCGTAGGACCGCCGTCGCCAGGAGGAATTTGGGGCGATATAGGACGAATCGCTCCCACTCTGCGTTACGGCCGGCTCGCTCGAATTCTTCGGCGATGCGGGCGCGGGACGGAATTCGAAGGGCGAAGTTCAGCGTCGTGAAGAACATCAGCGCCGCGACCAGGGCGACGCCGGCCCAGACTACCCAACCCACTTGAAGGGTCCAGGGCGGACGAAACGGTACCCCTGAGCAGAAGGATCAGTCCGCATGGTCCTGGTGCTCAACCGGTGCAGTCGGAGCCGGGAAGTCAGCCGGAGGGAGCGAAACCTCTGCATAGAGAATCGTCTCCTCCATCGACTCTGCTTTTGCCAATGTGGAGCCATCCGGTCCGGAGACGAAGCTCAATACGTCAGGCGCTTTCGATCGCCCGCCTCCGTCATCCGCCGGTACGACGACGGCCCACCACGAGTCTTTTTGATCGGGAGCGTTCTTGGCAAACGCTTCAACGATGATCTGCGCTCGGCGTCTCTCCGTGGCCGCGGTCAGCCTGGGCAACGGCAGGCTGACCAACGCATTCTTCACGGCCTCGTTTGCCGTGGTTTGTGTCTCCCTAAAGCCCTCAGGATCGCAGATGCCGAGCATCCCGATGGCCGTCGGCCAGCATGCGACGGGGCGATAGGACTGTGTCGCCAGGGCATCGGCCCGGGCGGTCGTTCGTGCGACCACGTCTCCGTCCGGGTCAAACAGGACGGAAACAGGTGTCAGCACGCCGCCGCTGTCGATACGGTGCATTCCCGCGGCGATATACACGCCCCAATCCCGCGCCTTGTAGGCCAGTCCCTCTCGAAAACACTCGATCGTACGGGACAGGTTGCCTTGTGGTCGGCGAACCCCGCCGGTGTCGCAGGCGCCGGGAAGGATCAACAGGTCCGGGGCCGGTGCGGCTTGAGCGGCGCAATCGATAGCGCGAAGAACGCTCAGCGTGTTGTTCGCAGGGCTCTGGGCGTCGAGAGGGATTTGTAGCAATCCGATTCTCATTTCCGCTCCGAACGAAAGGCCGGTCCGATCCCCAGAGACGAGAGAATCTCATCTTCCTTGTCGTGCATGCGGGCGGCGTCGGTTTCTTCCCGGTCATCGTAGCCGATCAGATGCAACACGCCATGGACCGCGTAAAGCGACAACTCGACCTCCGTCCCGTGCCCGCGCTGATCACCCTCACGGCGCGCGGTGTCTACGGAGACGACGATTTCGCCATCGATGGGCTGGCTCGGATCATCGCGGAGGTCGAAGGTTATGACGTCGCTCGGGCCTTCGTGCCCCAAGTGCCGCTCGTTCAACTCGGCGATCTGTCCGTCGCTGACCAGCGCCACACTGATCTGGGCCTTTGGGACTTGATGGTGTTTCAGGGCGGCTCGGACGGCATCGGCGAGTTGCTGCTCGCAATCCGGGGCGCCGCCGCAGACTTTGTTGACGGCTATATCGTAAGGTGGCTCGTCATCCATCGATGTGTGCCGTGGCCTCGGCGGGCTACCCTGCGATGGGTCTGGCCTTGCGAGGCACGCGGTTGTCTTCCTCATCCTCTGGCTCTTTGGGCACCTCTCCCGGTTTCTGGGCCTTGGGATAGGCTACCCGACCATGGTAGATGCTGCACAGACTCTTTGCCAACGAGTCCTCAACCAGGCGGATTTGACGGAGCGTAATGTCGCACTCGTCAAACTGGCCGTCGTTGAGGCGGTCCATGACCACCTGGTGGACGACACTCTCAATCCTGCCCGGGGTGGGCTCGGGCAGGCTGCGAACGGCGCCCTCGACGCCGTCGGCCATCATCAGGACGGCCGATTCCAGCGTGCTGGGCTTGGGTCCGGAGTAGCGGAACTCGGCCTCGGGCACCTCGCGATCGTGCTTGCCACTGGCGATCTGCGGTTGCTTTTCACTGGCCGCGTGGTGGAAGTAGCGCACCACCGTCGTGCCGTGATGTTCGTCGATGAAGTGGTGGAGCACGCGCGGCAGCTTGTACTCCTTGGCCATTTCGATCCCGTCTTTGACGTGCGCGAGGATGATGAGGAGGCTCATCGTGGGGGCGAGATTCTCATGGCGGCTGATGCGGCCTTCCTGGTTTTCGGTGAAGTAATCGGCCTTGTAGGCTTTGCCGATGTCATGGTACAGCGCTCCGACCTGGGCGAGCAGGCCGTTGGCGCCGATCACTTCGCACG
This sequence comes from Phycisphaerales bacterium, assembly GCA_020350565.1. Taxonomy (GTDB): domain Bacteria; phylum Planctomycetota; class Phycisphaerae; order UBA1845; family UBA1845. The sequence goes on along the minus strand of CP070718.1, from coordinate 2,668,524 downwards.
CGGATTCGGTCAAATTCGCGAGCACAAGGGAGTGGTTGTAGGTGCCCGGCGCTTCTCTGGCCAACAACTGGAGCAGCGGGTTTCGCGAATCGCGCCATTCCAGAAGCGTAAGTGCGGTGGCGAACCGGAACACGCGTTCAATGAAGGGCAGCGCACCGGACACGAAGAAGGCCGCGAGCAGGGCTGAACCGGCCGCCGCCGCCGCGTGCCAAACCACGAAATCGAGTGCCTGACGTTCGATGAGCGCTCCTGCGGCCGTCGCGATCGCTACGCCAACGGCCGTCAGCACGCCGGAGGAGATGATCTTGGTTCGAGTGCGCACCTCCTCCAGGAGACAGACTGTAATGGCCAGTCCGACCAGCAGCGTGAAGAGGCACGCGAAGTCGCTTCGCAGGGTCGCGGTGACGAGCGTTGCGGCGATGCACATCACCCCGAGCGCGAACCGACGGGGATGGACGATGGCCAGCACGCTCCCCGCCGCAAGCACCGGTGCCAGGACGAGGGGCGGGATTTGAGGCCACTTGAGGTCCAGGAGCCGAGAGACCAGTAGCATACCGAGCATGAGCACGCCGAAGGCAAGGGTTCTGGAAGGACTCTGGAGCAGCTTGGGGCGGTGCATCCTGGTGTAGACAAAGAGGGCGATGGACAACAGCGCGACGCAGACGACGATTCCGGCGCGCTGCAGCAAACGCGCGTGCCGCTCTGTCGAGGCCTCCGGCGAGCTCAAAAACGCGAGGTAAGCTGTGCGATGGAGCCTGGCCAGTTCATACTGAGCCAGCGTAAGGCGCCCGTCCTCGGTGGTGAGCGGATCGATGTACGGCACGCCTTTGCGGTAGGTGGTGTACACCTCGGCGGTGGCCCGTTCTGCCTGGGCCATTGCATCCATCGTGCGCTTCTGATCGTACACGATGGTCGGCTGCTCTCTTAAGGTTTGCAGTAGAACGGCTTCGACGGTAGGTCTCAGTTCATAGGGGAACCGTTTCGCCAGTTGTGCCGCGCTGCGCTCCAGCAGCTTTTTGCTCGCCTGCGAAACCAGGTCGGCATGGGGCACGTCGATGTGGGTCTCGCCCTCCTCAGAGGACTTGACCAGCCGGATAAAGCCCGCGTCGTTCGGCGGCTCGCGCGTTTCGGCGAGCCAGTCCGATGCAACGTATTCAGTCTCGAACGGGGTTCTCTCGACGTAGTCCTCGAATCGGCTTCGGCCCTGCTCGCCGGCCATGCCGTGCAGGCTCGTGTACGCCGATTCCTCGGCGGGCCAGTTCTGAGCCTTCATCGCTTCCTGGAACGCTTCGAAGGTTTCAGCGCCGACCGCAGCCTGGTAGAGCCGCATCAGGTCGCCCCGCACGCGCTCTTTCGGGGGAGCTGCGAGGTTGAAGGTGTAGTAGCTTGGGGTCTGAGCCCTTGCAGCCCGCCTGGCCTCCTCTGTCTGCTTGGCATCAAGCTTCTGGAAATCGACTTTGGCGTAGATCGGCTGTTCGAGGCGCTCGCCCACCGATAACCGCAGCGTCTCCTCGCCCAGCAGGGCGATCGCGGAGGCCGCCGCGACAAACACGATGGTTGCCGCGACAGGCCAGGAGAACACCGCCGAGGCCATTCGAGACCACCACGGTCCCTGGGCGCGGGCGCGCTGCTGGCGAACGCTGCGTCGTCTGCTCTTCGTGGGCTTACTGGGCATAGCCCGATAATTCCTCGCGAGACTCTTACCGTTTCTTCAGAGCGTTTCTATCGACGGCGATCGTGATGCTCCTCGAAGGTGCCCGCGGAGTCCGGTGCTCCTATCCGAGCAGCTAGCTCTTATCGGACGGCGAGGGTTGCCCCCCGGCCTTGTCGCCGTAGACCTCGACAACCTTCTGAACCAACGGGTGGCGCACGATATCCCGGCGCGTCAGCCGGAGCACCGCTACACCTTTGACGTTTCTCAAGCGTGCCACGGCGTCCACAACGCCGCTTTTCTCGGCCGCTCCAAGGTCGCTCTGACTGTCATCGCCGGTCACGATCATCTTGCTGTGATGCCCCAGGCGCGTCAGGAACATCAACATCTGCATCGGCGTAGCGTTCTGAGCCTCGTCCAGAATGATGGCCGAATGGTTGAGGGTTCGCCCGCGCATGAAGGCCAGTGGGATAACCTCAATCACATCGTTTTGCATGAAGCGTTTGATCTGATCGAAGGTCATCATGTCATGCATGGCATCGAAAAGCGGCCTCAGATAGGGGTTCACCTTGGCCTGCATGTCGCCCGGCAGGTAGCCCAGCTTCTCCCCAGCCTCAACGGCCGGACGTACCAGCACGATCCGCTTAATCTTGTTGCTCTTCAGCAGCGAGACGGCCATTGCCACCGCAAGATAAGTTTTCCCTGTTCCGGCCGGCCCGAGACAAAAGGTCAGATCGTGATTGCGAATGGCCTCCACGTAGGTCCGCTGCCCGTCGCCTTTGGGGGCGATATGGGCCGAAGGCAGGTAAACGCCGATTTCCGAAACCGCTTGTGGGAGGTCATCGGTGGCGCGCGTTTCGTGGATGACTTCCTTGACCTGGTCGTCACTCAGACTGGGGCAGGTGCGCAGGGCGCGCTGCAACTGTTGGAGGCAATGTGCGGCCTTGGCGACCGCCTCTGCGGGACCGCTGATGCGTAGCACGCCGTTGCGCGCTGAGATTCTGACATCGAAGGCGGCCCGGATGAGACGAAGATATCGATCCGCAGGTCCGTATAGCGCGCTACGCCGCGAAGGATCCTCTATGTTGACGATCGTTTCCAAGTCTTCTCGGCCCTTCTTGTGCCCCCTATGCCGCGTAGATCGGGGAAGCGGGTCCGCTCCCCCGGCTGCTCGAACAGCGGCTTCAAATGACTCCCCAGACGGCCGTGAGCAGAAACCAAGCCACGGGCATGGCGAGCACTGGGCTGTCGATCAAGTCTAGTATACCCCCAAAAGAGGGCATGACCGAGCCCGAATCCTTGATTCCGGCCTCTCGTTTAAACCCGGACTCTAATAAATCTCCGATTTGAGAAAATGCCGAGATGATGACGCCGAACAGGACCGCGCGAAGAATTGGAGGCATGAGGCTGTCGTTGACGCGTCTGCCGAAGAGATCTCCCAACTGGATGAGCAGGTACGTCAGGTGATCCAGGTTTCCGGCCGACTCAGGAGAGGCGGTCAAGCCGGCCCCCATCCGTCCGCAAAGGGTGATGATCACGGCTGCGATGGCACTGGCCAGCACCCCGCCAATCATGCCCTCAAGCGACTTTCCAGGGCTCAGGGCAGGGAAAGGCCTGCGACTTCCCATGGAGGTTCCCACCAGATAGGCCCCAATGTCAGAGAACTTGATGATCAGCAGGATGGCGAGGAACAACCAGGCCCCGTGCCAGTCGGGCACGCTGTCACTGCAGCGGATCTGTATGGCAAAGGAGGGGAGGAATCCAAGGTAGATGATCATGATCCAGGTGGCCCCCACGTCACGGAGGACGCTGGAGGCGTCTCCACGAAGGACGGCCAACACCGCGGTCAAGACAAAGGAGATCATCAGCAGTACGACCGGCCAGTAGATGCCCTCGACATGGACGGCCTCGTGTCCCAGCCAGCCCGCGGCTGAGAGCCAGGGTGAAAGGAAGATGGCGGCGATGGCGATAGAGGCGAAACCGGCAAAAGGGCGCAAAGAACGGGTGATCAGCAACTTTCGGAACTCTATGGCTCCGAGGAGCACGACGCCCAGGAACACGATTGGAATGCAGCTACCCCGAGCGAGAAGTCGGCCGAGGGGCTGATCATGGATCTCGTCGAAACACGAGCGCAGAACATCACCGAGTGCGGAACCCGGCCGGATGAAATCAGGATCGATCAGCGCATGGGCGATGAAGGCATCCAGAAGGCAAATCACGACCAGCATCGCGACGCCCAACAGGCCGTAAAGCACCCGCTGCTGCATATCCCACCTTGCTTCAATGCACCGTGCGTATCAAGCTGCCACGCAACATAGTCGTCACGCTCGGCTCTGTCCAACATTAGACCGAATCCAGCAAGACGGCCGGTGGTTTGTGGAATCGCCACATGCGCTAACCCATCACGAGCCAGGCAAAGCTCGGTTCCCCTGTGCGCCGCCTGTGTGGGTTGAACCGAATGACGGCCCGAGCGGGACTCAGCCGGGTAGGTTGAGGGCGACGGTCCGTGTGAGCGCGGGTGGGGTGGTCAAGCGCAGCTAGTCGGCCGGCTCGTCCTTCGATTCCGGAGGCAGCTCGACTTTGGCCACCGGGCAGACGATGGAGCACTCCCAGCAAAGCCCGGAGAGCTGGAACCGATGCCCGGTCACATGGAAGTGGTGACGCTGGGCGATCCTTTTCCGCAGCTCCAGGACTTCCTCGGCATCAAACTCGATAATTCGGCCGCAGCGCCTGCACACCATGTGGTCATGCGGGTCCTCTCCGAACACGTGCTCGTAGTAGGCTTGCTTCACGTCAAAACGGACTTGCTTGAGAATCCCGCAATCGACCAACAAAGGCAGGGTTCGATACAAAGTGGCCTTACCTACCTTTGAACCCTTTTCGCGCAAGGTGTAGAGGACCTGCTCGGCCTCGAAGTGATCGTTGAGGTGTAGCACGGCGTCCAGGACCTCTCTGCGGGCGGCGGTGTTGCGGATGCCACGATCCCGCAAGTATTGGGCGAACGCTGTCCGAGCTTCGTCATGCCGCGCTGTTGGAAGGCCTTTGCTCATGTGATCGCCGTTGATCGCGGATTTACACGTTGTAGCCCAGATGCCGCCCGATCCGCCTGCGGCGTGGATTATGCGGGCATGGCTCAGCGGACACAAGCCCGACCCCGTCGAACCTAAGCGGGCCATCCGTCGGCCTTGGACTGGCAATTCATGTCGCCGCCTCGCCCGATCGCGTGGCGTTGCTTCGGGAACGCCCACGCGTCAGAATACCGTTCTTTGGAAGGCAGAGAGGATGAGACGCGAAGGCAAAAGCGAATTGGGCCGCCGACGCTTCTTCCTCGATGCGGTGGGCCGGATGGTCAGCCCCCTGGCTGACTTTCTCGAGCGGCAAGTGGAGGCGAGGAAGCCGCCTGCCCGTCTGCGCCCGCCGGGTGCGCTCGAAGAGTCTGAGTTTCTCCGCACGTGCTATCGGTGTGGGTCGTGCGTGGAGGCGTGCCCCGTCGGCGCGATCGTTCGCCTGGGTGACGGAGAAGGCGAGGCCTCGCGAACGCCGGTGATCGATCCCGACCTTGGCGCTTGCGTCGTTTGTGAGGGCTTGCAGTGCACCCACGCCTGCCCGAGCGGAGCACTCAGAGCACTAAGTGATCCGCTGGAGATCGCGATTGGCATAGCGGAGGTCTATGCACCGGTCTGCGTGCGAAGTGCAGGCGAGGAGTGCACCGAATGCGTGGCTCAATGCCCGATCGGTGAAAGTGCGATTCGCTTTATCGACACGGGCCCGCCCGACGTGCGGAAGGATGGTTGCGTCGGATGCGGTGTCTGTCAGCTCCACTGCCCGACGAGGCCCAAGGCAATCGTTGTACAGCCGCGAGGGTAACCGTTCCGGTGGGGGCGAGCGCCTGTCGGCTCAGCGGGTGGCGGCGGGAGGGGGCGAAAGTGACCTGCCGCCCTCCCCGCAAAGCTTGGTTCCCGGCAACCTTGACGATTTCGTACGGCGCCCCTCTCGCGAAACACGCGTTCTCTGCCGTATTCTTGCGTCGGACAGGATTCGAGCGTTTAATCCTCGCAATCGACCATCGTCTTTTTTCCCGGAGCATTTGCCTGGCCAAGACATTCGTCTTCATAAGGAGATTTTCATGTTCTCTTCCAGGAAACTCGCCAAGTACGTCTCGATTCTGGCAGTGGTGGCGCTGGCGTTTCTGCTGCTTCAGCCGGACGTTGCGGCCCGGCCCCGCAAGAAGAAGAAAACGAAACTGGTCTATCCGGAGACCAAGAAAGTTGATGTCGACGACGACTACCACGGCGTACAGGTGCCCGATCCCTACCGCTGGCTCGAGGACGAAAACGCTCGTGACACGAAGGCGTGGGTGAAGGCGCAGAACAAGGTCACCTTCGGATGGCTCGAGGATATTCCGGAGCGTGAGCGCATCCTCGAGCGCCTGACCAATCTTTACAACTTCGAGAAGTACAAGTTGCCTCGCCAGAAGGGCGGCCGCTACTTCTACGAGAAGAATGACGGCCTCCAAGACCAGTATGTGCTCCACACCGGGAGATCACTGGAAGGTGAGCCGCGCGTTCTGCTCGATCCGAACAAGCTCTCCAAGGATGGCACGATTGCGCTTATGGGCTATGAAGCCAGCGAGGACGCCAGCCTGCTGGCATACAGCATCTCGGACGCGGGCTCCGATTGGCGGGAGGTCAAAGTCCGCGATGTCAAGACCGGCAAGGACCAAGAGGACCACCTCAAGTGGGTGAAGTTCTCGGGGATATCGTGGACTCATGACAACAAGGGCTTTTTCTACAGCCGCTACGACGAGCCCAAGTCCGAGGAAGAGCTGACCGGTGTTAACTACTATCATAAACTGTATTACCATCGCGTCGGCGCGCCTCAATCCGCGGATGAGCTGATCTATGAGAACCCGGAGGAGAAAGAGTGGGGCATCAACGGGCTTGTGACCGATGACGGCCGGTATCTGATCATCCATATTCAAAAGGGCAGCGCGCGGAAGAACCTCATCTACTACAAGGACCTCCAGGATCCCAATGGCAAGGTCGTCAAATTGATTGACGAGTTTGAGGCGCTGTACGCGTTCGTGGACAACGACGGGCCGGTCTTCTGGTTCCGCACGGATAATAAGGCCCCGAAAGGCCGTGTGATCGCGATCGACATCAATGAACCCGAACCTAAGAACTGGAAGGAGATCATTCGGCAATCCGGCGACGCGCTGCGTGAGGTAGACGTCATCAACGACAAGTTCATTTGTCTATACCTGGCGAATGCGCAAACAAGGGTAATGATCTATGACCTTACAGGCCGTTTCGAGCAGCGGCTACGGCTTCCGGGCATCGGGACGGCCGGCGGCTTCGAGGGCCGAAAGACGGACAAAGAGACGTTCTACGTGTTCACGAGCTTTGCGACCCCACCGACCATCTACCGGTACGACGCGGCCGACGGTGCGAGCAGCGTCTTTCGTGAGCCCAACGTCGACTTCGATCCGACCCGATTCCGGGTTGACCAGGTTTACTGCAACAGTAAGGACCGGACGCGCATCCCCATGTTCCTGGCTCACGTGGAGGGTGCGCGACGGGACGGGACGAATCCGACGTTGCTGTACGGTTACGGGGGCTTCAATGTTGCCATCACGCCCTACTTCAGCGTGACGAATCTTGTGTGGATGGAGATGGGCGGCATCTATGCGGTGGCCAACATTCGCGGGGGAGGCGAGTACGGCAAGGACTGGCACGAGGCGGGCATGAAGGAAAACCGGCAGAACGTTTTCGACGACTTCATCGCCGCGGCCGAGTGGCTGATCGAGACGAACTACACGTCTGCGCCCAAGCTGGCAATACACGGTGAGAGCAACGGGGGGCTGTTGGTCGGCGCATGCATGGCGCAGAGGCCGGACCTCTATGGGGCCTGCATTCCCGAAGTTGGCGTGTTGGACATGCTGCGCTTTCACAAGTTCACCATCGGCTGGGCGTGGGCGTCGGACTACGGGACTTCGGACGATCCGGCTTTGTTCAAAGTTCTGCGCTCCTACTCGCCGCTGCACAATATCAAGGCGGGGACGGCGTATCCGGCGACGTTCATCATGACCAGCGACCACGACGACCGCGTGGTTCCGGCACACAGCTTCAAGTTTGCGGCGGCCTTACAGGAGGCCCAATCCGGGCCGGCCCCCGTTTTGATCCGAATCGAGGAGCGAGCGGGTCACGGTGCCGGTACGCCGACCCGTAAGCGGCTTGAGGCGTCAGCCGATCGTCTCGGTTTCCTCGCCCGCGCGCTGAAGATGGACGTGCCGGCAAAGCTTGGGGTTCCGAAGAAAAAGCCGCGTCCGCCGGCCGGGTAATCGCGACGGTGGTGTGAGGCAGCCATGCCGAGGCATCTCGATCGGCGCAGAGCGTGGATGGTTCGCTATTGCCCGGATCCGCACTTTCTGAATTCTTGAAAACGTACCGCCGGCCTCCGTACAGGCGGGTGCACATGGCTATAAGCCGGCAGATCTCGCCCTGTTCCGGACTGCCCCTGAAGGGTGGCGGTAGCGCTCCGCACACGGCGCTGCGGCCGCAATAGCACGGCAGCCCTGGACGGCTCGCAACTCCCCGTACTTTATTGGCGCGACGGATAAGTGAAGCGCATTCCCGGCGTCCTGGGGCCGCTCTCGATCCAAATCAGGGCTGTCGTACCCCGGCCTGTTCCTTGCTTCGAATGCGCGGTGTGACAGGATGGGGCACATGCTTGAAAAGCGGCTTTTCACCTTGACCTGCGTTCGTGAAATGTGCTAATCAATCCTTGATCCGCATTTCAGGCATCTTTTCAGCGAATCTTGCAGACCGGTCGGGGGAGGACGTCATGTCAGCGTCGCTGAGTTGTCGGATGAGGATGCGGACAAGGTGACACATGACAACTGCGCTGAGGGCGTCCTGGAGGATGAGTGGGTTTATCCTCATTCGGATTGTGGCCGCGGAGGAAAAACGGGCGAGGGATGGAGCGCAGGTAACAGCGGCGCCGGCAACTGGAACGACGCGGATCCCGATGCTGCCGGATACTCGCAGGCTCTCTACGACGTCTATGGCTATGCAAGCGAGCCATACGAGGTCAGCGGGCAGTATACGCCGCATCCGCCCGGTTCATTCCCGCCGGAGCCTTTTCCTCCCGGCTCGTTCCCTCCCGGCCCAATCCGTGCGACTCCGTTCTCATGGACTCCACCGAAGCAAGCGCGGTGTCTCGAGGGCCAGCGTCGAATGAGTGTTCCTCGACGGCCGTCACCGCCGCGGATCAGCATGGCTGGCGGGCCGTCTTTGGCTGGGAGTCCTTTGAAAAAGGGGACACGCACCTCGCCGGACGGCGTTGTTACGGGCGCGCGGGATTGCGCTCGGAGCCAGTCCCCTTTTTCACGAGACTACTAGACCTTCCCGCGCGTCGGCGTGTTGCCGACGTGGTGAGTAGTTGCGCGCTCGCCGCCGAAGGACTACTGAGCCCTCCGGCGGCGAGTTATTCTACTGACGTGGGTACGGCATTCGCTACGAAAGGGCGACCACCACGGTGAACATTCCAGGCGGACTGCAAAGGGCATGCTCGGCGTCGCCGGACGCCGAGAAGGTCGTGATCGTAATACCGGTCAAAAGGGCTTTGCAGGAAGAGCTGTCGGCGTTCGGGTTGCCCGATGCCAAGGGGCTCACCGAAGGCGTCTGTGCGGGCAAGATGAGGGGCGCCCGCGTGCCGGCCGCCGGCAAGCGGGATGGCGTCCTCGAAGTGATCGAAGACACCGAAGAGTTCGCGCTTTGAATCCCTCGTGGTCTTTCCACTCCGGTGTCTCCAGACGTCAGGAACGCGGCTTCCCCTGACGAAGCTGTCGCCGGTCTGCAGGGAGCGTCCTGCCACCGCAGGATGACTGCAAACCTCATGGCTCTCTCCTTTCTGATTCGTCTCGCTTGATACAAGTTCGTACGGTGGTCACCGGTACGACGCACTCAGCCTCCCGATCAGGGGGCGGAAAGCGTCTGGATCAGGCATGAGACCGGCGTTTGAGTGCGACACATCGGCCTCGTCACACCCTGTTCGGGCTCGCCTGGTATCCGTTTCCGTGGCGCTGCGGAAAGTCCACATGAATATGGAATTGACGGTTGCGGGCGTTGAGCTCGGCAGCGATCATAGTCCTTTCTGCCGGACCCTCATGGTCAAACGAAGCTTGCCTACCAGCAGGGAGGTGCATCGTGCCTACTCAACAATCGCTTCGAGATGCCCTGGTCGTCGTGGCTGCCGTGGCGTTTGCAGTTGCGTTCCTCCTCTTCGAAGGTTGTACTCCCACTGGCCCGGACGGCGACGGGAACGACAACGTACCGGTCAACGACAACGTTGTGGACAACGAAAACGTCAACGACAACGTCGTGGACAACGAGAACGTTAACGACAACGTTGAAGACAACGAAAATGTGAATGACAACGAGAACGGCGGTGAGGTGCCCGGTCTTCCTTTGAGCACGTTCACCACCGACAGTTTCTCGGGCTCGGGCAACTGCTCGCGCTGCCACAACGGCGTGACCGATCAGGGTGGGAACGATGTGTCGAACGACACGGCCTGGCGTTCCACACTGATGGCCAACGCGTCGGCGGATCCGCTTTTCCTGGCCTCGGTGGCTGCCGAGGTGGAGCACGCACCGGCGCTGCGTGAGACCATTGAAGACGTCTGCGCGACATGCCACATGCCGATGGCCCGCACACAGGCCGTCGCCGACGGCTCCGGCACGGCCATTCAAGATGGCGGCTTCCTGGATCCGGGCAACGCGCTCTATGAAGCCGCAAAGGAAGGGGTGTCGTGCACACTGTGCCACCAGATCCAATCCGACTTCGTCAAGAATCCCGCTGGCGCCTTCAGCGGCGGCTACGTCATCGATACGGATGCGTCTGCGCCGGATCGCGCGCTCTTCGGTCCTTATCCGGAGCCGCAATTCCGCGACTTGATGCAGGGTTCTGTGGGATACGAGCCGGTATTCGGTGACCATCTCGAGGACGCCGGGTTGTGTGCGACCTGTCACAATCTGTTCACGCCGACACTCAATGCAGCCGGGGCCGTTGTGGGCGAGTTCCCGGAGCAGGTTCCCTATTCCGAGTGGCGGGCCAGCCGCTTCGGTCGGGGCTCGCCCCCGGAACGAACCTGTCAGGATTGTCACATGCCGTTGGCGGACGGTGAAGTGGCCATCAGCGTCATCCCCGTGGCACTCGCTCCTCGGAGGCCGTACTCTCAGCATGATTTCCTCGGCGGCAACGTTTTCATGCTCAGGATGTTGCGGGACAACATCGAGGCACTCGAGCTGACTGCTTCGACGGTGAACTTCAATGAGACCATTGAGCGCACGCTGGAGTTCCTGCGCTCTGAAGCGGCAGAGTTGGCGGTCGAAGAGGCCGACCTGGTCCAAGGCAATCTGACCGTCCGGCTGCTAGTGACCAATAAGGCGGGTCACAAGTTCCCCACGAGCTTTCCTTCCCGGCGAGCGTGGATTCACTTCACGGTGACCGATGGTGGCGGTGCGGTGATCTTCGAGTCTGGTGCGCCGCTGCCGGATGGAAGTATCCAGGGTTCCGACTCGGATGAAACCATCACGGCCTATGAGCGGCACTTTGACTTGATCACGCTGGCCAGTCAGGTACAGATCTACGAGCCGATTCTGGGCAATACCGATGGCAAGGTGACCAATGTTCTGCTGCGTGCGGCGTCGTATCTGAAGGACAACCGGCTGCTTCCGGAGGGCTTCGACAAAGGGGCCGTCGGCGCAGACGTGGCCGTCCGCGGTGAGGCGGCGCTGGACAGCAACTTCATCGGCGGCTCGGACCTGGTCTCTTACATGATCAACGTGGCCCGCTTCAACGGACCGTTCACCGTATCGGCTGAGCTTCTCTATCAGACTCTTTCTTATAAATACGCTCAGGCCATCCTGGTGGAAGAGGGCGACTTGATCGAGCAGTTCGCCGCGCTCTATGAAAAGGCGGACAAGTCGCCGATCCAGATCGCAAGCGTGGAAGTGACCGTGCCGTGAGCCGGTCAAGCCGTACCGCCAAGCCGGCAGAGGCGCCGGCTCTGCGCGGCGGGAATAGCTGTGCTGATCACCTTTACGACGAGTCAATCACGGGAAACGCGTTGCGAGGAGAGCAGATAGACCTCGAAGGGCCCGAAATACGGATCACGGAACTCGCCGACCTTGGTGCCGAATGCCGCGCAGACGCGATCCGTCAGGTCCGGGCGGAAGGGTGGCATCTGGCGGGGAGGCACCGTGACGCCGTGGCTCGTCTTGAACGCCCATGCCGATCGCACAGCGTAGTAGATTTCGTTGCGGGGAAAGACCTCCAGCCGTTCCTGTAGCGTGGTGCCGACGGGATACGGTACGCGGTGGAACCGCTCGCGTTCCATCCACAACATCATATCACCGTAAACGATCCCGTCGCGTTGAACGATGGCTGCCACCTGGTCCAACACCTTGTTCACGTCGGCGCCGTGCAGACGATAGAACATCAACCCAAGCGCGGTGAAACAAGTTACGGCCAATGCGCCGGCGGTGACAACGCCCACCACGCGTGCGCAGGCCAGACGGAGGCTCTCGGCCGGGGCCACGTACGAGAACAGCCGGGCGACCAGGCGAACCACGAGCACGCAGAACAGTGGACTGAGCGCGGCCAGGTAACGCGACGTCGTGTTTACCGTTGTGAAGGGAAGCAGAAGCGCGAACACCAGAATCATCGTGGCGACGGCCCTGTCGGCGCGGGACGACCGGTAGAGGGCCGCCGCCCAGGCGAGAAGGTTCAGCACGCACAGGGCCGCGCCTTTGGGCCACTGGAAGTAGTGGCTCCATCGATAGAGCTCACTGCCCAGGATGGAGCCGACTTGCGTGGTGATCATGTCCTTTCTGCCCGTGACCTGCTGGATAAAGTCGACCCTGGGATCCTGGATGGCCCAGAAGGTATGGATGGCGTAGGGCAGCGCGGCGACGATCAGCCCCAGCAGGGACCAGCCGACGAGTCGGGCGAGCTTGGGTGGCCTGAGCCAGATCAGAACCCCGACAATGAAGGCGGCCGTGAGCACGCCGCCAGTGGGATGGGACAAGGTGGCAAGCGCGGCCAACGCCCCGCCGCCAATCGCATATCGCTTCGTCGGAGATTGCGCCCATCGGGCCAGGCACCACAACCCCGCCATAGCGAGGGCGAAGTAGTAGGCCTCGGGCCGGACGCGACGCGTGATTTCGAAAAACCACGGATGGATCATGGTGGCCAAGCAGATCCAAAGGGCCGTACGCTCACTGAACCACCGGCGCATGACGTCGTGGAGCAGCGCAATGCCGATCGCGCTCATCACCACCGAGCCCATACGGGCACTGATCACGCCGAGCCCGAAGATCTTGAAGATGGCAGCCGTCACGAATGGGAGCACGAACTGCGGCTGCACGAAATGAATGTGCATGCCGCCCCAGCTCTCGTTGATCGGGTTCCTCAATTGCCCCTCGAAGGCGACGCTGTATCCGACGGAGGCCTCCCAAGCCTCGTCGCCATAAAACCGGGGAACCGTTTGCAGGTAGGGCAGGGCGAGCAGAACCTGAAGTCCGGCCAGTAAAAGCGCGCGTCGCGTCGCGACGACGCCGGGTTGCCTATCGACGCTTGGGGCCTCGGGCTTTGAAGGCATGAGTGGGGCCACCATGTGCTTGCCGCTGATGAATCGGGTGCTCCATCAGGATCCCTTCGAAGCGTTTGTCTTGACGGGGGCAGGCACCGCAGACCTACAAACCCGTGACCCAGTCCGCAACGCGGTCGATGCCCTCGTCGCGGACGCTGGAGACTTTCCAGACGGGGCGGCTTTCGCCGACGGCGCTCTTCAATTGTGCTTCCGTGGCGTCGGCGCCAGCCAGGTCGCACTTGTTCAGCACGAAGCAGGTGGCGATCTCCATGATGCCGGCCTTGGAGAACTGGATGGTGTCGCCGCTGTCGGGCATGAGCAGCAGCATGATCTGATCGGTCATCTCTCGGACGGCGATGTCGCCCTGACCCGCCCCGACGGTTTCCACGAGCACGTAGTCGAAGCCGTATCCGTTGAGGACGTCGACGACCTCCTTGCAGTGCGGGCCCAAGCCGCCTTGCACCAGACCGGACGAAAGGCTGCGGACGAAGAAGCCCTCGTCCGGCTTTCCGGCCATCATGCGCAGGCGGTCGCCGAGAAGCGCGCCGCCGGTTACCGGGCTGCTGGGGTCGATGGCGACGACGGCCACCTTCCGGTCACGCTCGCGGAGCTGGTGACCGAGTTTGGCGATAAAGGAGCTCTTGCCCACGCCGGGGGCGCCGGTCACGCCGATCACCTTGGCTTTGCCCGCGGGCGGTGACCAGCTGTTCATCGGGAGTTCGAGTTGAATGGCCGTCAGCAGCTTGGCCAGGGCACGGTCGTCGTGCCTGGCGTAACCGGCCTGGGCGTCGGGTACTTCGATCGGTGGGCGCTGGGCGGCCAGCTCGCGCATGGTGTCGATGATTCTGTCCAGCGGCGAGCCGGGATTGAAGATGGCGGCCAGCCCCATCTCCTTCAGGGCCGGATAATCCGCCTCCGGGATGATCCCGCCGAGCACGAGGGGCATGTGCTCGATGCCCAGCTCCCTGCGGATGCGGATCATCTGCGGCATGACCGTCATGTGGGCCGCCGACAGCAGGCTCACGCCGACCACGTCGACGTCCTCCTGCAGGGCCGCGTACATGGTCGACTCCACGGTCTGCCACAAACCGGTGTAGATGACTT
>CP070718.1:2635170-2654016 GCA_020350565.1 Phycisphaerales bacterium | reverse complement strand
CCTGATCCGCAAGGATGAGGACAAGAAGGTCACCAAGGGCGGGATCGAACTGCCCGATTCGATCGAGATCCCGACCATCACCGGTCGAATCGTCTCCGTATCGACCCAGGTGGAGAACGACGACGACTTCCCGGTCAAGCAGTACGACCGCGTGCTGTTCAACCCGAAGCACGCGATCCCGGTCGACTTCGAGTCGGACAATCAGCTTTACGTCGTTCCGATCGAGGATGTCGTAGCCGTCTTCCGCAAGACCGTTTGAGGGAGGAGAAACACTCGTCCTCAGCGAGTTGTGTTCCCTGGGAAGGCGTCAATGTGGCGTGGTCGGCTGCCTTCCCGCAGTAAGTGAAGCTCGCCCCTATGATCAGACTCCCCTCGCCCTGCTTTACAGGGATGGTGCATTTGTCGGCCCTGCCCGGCAGCCCCGGGCATATCTTCCCTATGGAGGAGATCATCGCCCGGGCGATACGGGACGCGGAAACACTCAAGGCCGCGGGATTCGACGCGCTGCTCATCGAAAACTTCGGTGACGCACCCTTTCACCCGGATCGAGTCGAGCCGGCCAGTGTGGCGGCCATGGGCGTGATCGCAAGCGTGATACGACGCGTGGTGGGCTTGCCCATGGGCATCAACGTCCTGCGCAATGACGCCAGCGCCGCCTTGGGCGTGGCGGCCGCCACGGGGGCATCCTTCATCCGTGTCAACGTGCACATCGGGGTGATGGCAACCGATCAGGGCCTTGTTACCGGCCAAGCGCCCGAGACGCTACGCTGTCGCAGGCAGCTTGGACAAGGCATCGCGATCTTCGCCGACGTGCACGTCAAACACGCAACGCCGATAAGCGGACCGGACATCGTCCAAGCGGCCAAAGACACGGCCTACCGCGGCTTAGCAGATGCGCTCATCGTAACGGGCCGGGCTACGGGCGACCCGGTCGACGTCGAAGATCTGCGAAAAGTGCATGAGGCCGTCCCCGACCGTCGAGTGTTCGTTGGTAGCGGCGCCACCGCCGAGACCGTCCCCGAGCTGCTCCAATATGCGACCGGCGTCATTGTGGGAACAGGCGTCAAGCCCCACGGCGACCCAGCGGCCCCGGTTGACCTCGAACTCGCCCGATCCTTCGTTCAGTCCATCAGGTCAGTGTAATCCACCATGGCAGTCGATCGCGTCCATCTCATCGCACCCGCCGGCTCCTGTCGTCCCTTCCTTGAAGCCCTCGGCCTCGATACCGCGGTCCAGATCATGGACCTGGTCCAGGACGTGCTGGGCCCATCCTTCGCAGTCACGGGCGACCATGAGCTCATCGAGGCCGATGAGGATGAAGACCACGGCGGACGGCAGGACGACGAGCACCGCGCCCGTGACATCCAAATGGCACTCGCTGACGATCAAGTTGTGGCCGTCGTCGGCCTTCGAGGTGGGGCATGGCTGACGCGCGTCTTGCCGCGCATCGACTTCGGCGTTCTGGACCGCCGAACGCGGCCCATCGTCATGCACGGCTTCAGTGAGCTGACGCCGCTGGTGAACATCGTCGGAGCACATCCCAAGGGTATCGGTAACTACGACATGTCGCCCGCGTTTCTCGCCTACGGCCTCAGGCGGCAAGCGAGGGAGCGTTTCTGTGGCGGGGAAGGCCTGCGGATCGATCCCGACGAGTGGGCCGCCAAGAGGGTCTGCCCGGAATTCGAGTCGTTTATCCGGGACGTGGGCGACATGCTGAGCGGGCAAGGGTCGAAGCGCAGGATCACCGCGCACCTCGTACGAGGAAACTTAAGCACTCCGACGGAGGTTGCCTTCGTCGGCGGCAACCTCGTCGTGTTTACGACGATGGTCGGCTCGCCGTTCGACCGGATCGCCCGGCCGACCGGCCAATGGCTCGTGCTGGAGGAGATCAACGAAAAGCCCGAACGGATTGACCGATTTCTCGCGCACCTCACCCTTGCCGGCTACTGGGAATCGTGCGGGGGCATCCTTCTCGGTGACTTTCACATAAAAGACAGGCCACTGACAGCTGCCGTCGTCGAGATACTCGACTATCACCTACCTTCCGATTCGCCTATACCGATCCTGGTCACAAAGAACATCGGCCACATTTGGCCCATGTCGCCGTTGCCGCTTCACTCACCCGTAACCATTGAGGAGACTGACCGCAACGTGTACGGCGTCCGTTGGCCCGCGAGTGCGACCCGGGTTGCGGGCTCCATATAGCGCGCCCGCGTAAGACCAGCGGCCAAACGGTGGCGGAGCAGGCAGAAGAGACATGCTCAGGTTCTGGCGCCCAATGGGGGTCGACGATAACCGTTCAGGAATCTGTTCCGTGCGGGCATGACGATCTCGTATCCTCAGATTCTTCGAGACCGCCTTCGTGGGCGGAAGCGGCTGCCGAGCGTCTTGGGCGGGAGCTTTTCCGGGCGATCCGTGGAACCGAAGACCGGGGCCTCAAAACGCGAAAGCACCTCCTGCTCTTTGATCTCCTGCTCTTCCCTTTCCTCCGGCGCCGGGGTCGGCTCGAAGCCTTTCACCGTTTTCGGCCTGATCTCGCGGTTGATGAGCTTCTCGGCCTCGGTCAGCTCCTTGCCTTCCTTGCTGCCGACAAACGTGATGGCCACCCCGCGTTCGCCCATACGCGCGGTCCGCCCGATGCGATGCACGTACACCTCCGGATCAGCGGGAATGTCGTAATTGATGATGTGCGTGATGGCGCTGACGTCGATCCCTCGTGCGGCCAGATCCGTCGCCACCAGCAGGCGAATCTGATGCTTGCGGAACTTTGACATCACCCGGTCACGCTTTCGTTGCACCAGGTCGCCCTCGATAGCCTGAGCATTGACGCCCGCATTATGCAGCTTCTGCGCAAGCTTGCGCACCATGGCTTTGGTGTTGCAGAACACGATGGCGGTCGACGGGTCCTCCTCCTTAAGGATCAGTTTCAGCAGGCGGAACTTGTCGTGGCGCTCCACCGAAACATACCATTGATCGACCTCTTCGACTGTCAGGTGGTCGCGCGAAACATTGACCTCGAGCGGATCCTTCATGAACCGCGACGCGAGCCGCTTGATCTCCTCATCCAGCGTGGCCGACACGAAAATGGTCTGATGCTCAGTCTTGATGCGTCCGAGGATCTTCCTGATGTCGTCGCGAAAACCGATGTCCAGCATGCGGTCGACCTCGTCGAGCACCACAAACCGGACGTGCTCGATGTTCAGAGTCCCGCGCCCCATGAAGTCCCACACGCGCCCCGGCGTGCCCACGACGAAATGGGGCTTGCGGCCCAGCTCGTGTCGTTGTGTGGCCATCTTCTGCCCGCCGTAGATCGCCACGATGTGCAGTTTCGCAAATTCCGCAAGCCGCCTGATCTCTGCCGTAACCTGGACGGCCAGCTCACGCGTTGGTGCCAGGCAGATTGCTTGCAGGTGACCAGCCGGATCGAGCTGCTGCAAAAGCGGCAGGCCGAACGCCGCCGTCTTGCCAGTGCCCGTACGAGCCTGCCCAAGGATGTCCCGTCCTTTCAGGGCCGGTGGGATCAGCGCGCGTTGGATCTCCGTAGGCTCGGTGAAGCCCATCTTGGTCAACGCTTTGAGGAATCGGGGCTCAATACCCAACTCCGCAAAACGTCCCGGTAATGGCAGATGCTTGTGCATATCGTCGACAGTAAAGTGTCTTGAAGCTTAGAAACAGCAGCGCGGGAAGCAAACGTCTCTCTGCGGCACGTGCTCCCTTCTTTCTCCATCGAGTAGAGCCGGCGTCCCTGCCGGCTCCAAAGTACAGCCGGCGTCCCTGCCGGCTCAACGCCGCGAATCACAATCGTGACCGAACCGGCACGGAGGCCGGTTGTACTCAGGCCCGCGTCTCTGCCATCCCCAAACACAGCCGTCGCTCCTGCCAGCTCCAAAGTACAGCCTGCGTCCCTGCCGGCTCAACATGGTCGGTCACCCAACGACCGAAGGCAAGACCTATGTTGGTGGAGTTTTGATGGCTCTCAAATGTCACGTCGTTGTCGCTTCCGGTAGTAGCGTGCGGGCACGTCATTTCGGTAGCCGGATCGTTCAAAAAACGCTGAGGAATCCTCATTCTCCGGCTCGATCAAAGCGCCGATGATTTCAATGCCCTGCGCGTGGATGGCCGCCTCGCATGACGCCAGCAGCTTTCCGGCCACGCTCCTTCTTCGATGCTCGGGTACGACCGCAAGCCGATTGATCCATCCCTTCCGGTGATCATGCGTCCCCAGGATGACGCCAATGATCCGCCCCCCAGACTCGGCAACGAGGTAGGAAGTAGGAAAGTTCCTCAACTGGGTGGAAAAAGCCTCCCTGCTCTCCCGGCCGGCCGGCGAAAACGGCAGTCCGCTCGCCTTCCAGACCGAAACGATCTCCTCGTAGTCCTCAGCGTGGGCCGGCCGAATGCGGCAATCAAGCCTCGGCGATTCGCCCTGCCCCTTCATACCCATTGATCTCCCGCGAGGTGGTAGATCCCCACGACCTGCGTCAGGTTGAACACCGCGTGCCCGATGATCGCGGGTACGATCGAGCGTCGCCAGATCGTCAACACGCTGAAGATGAGGGACAGGATGGCCACCGGGACCAGCGCCGCCGCCGTTTGATCCAGTGCGTGCAGCATTGTAAAAGCGATCGAACTGAGCACCACAGCAATCAGCCAGCTTTCCGTCAAACGCCGCAACCGGGTCATGAGGAATCCTCGGAAGACCAGCTCCTCCCACAGCCCCACGCACAGCATAACCGGTACGGCCGCCAGCGGATGCAGCCTTGGGAAGATCTCCATCAGCCGCACCGTGTTTTCCTCAAGCTGGGAGTACATGCCCGGTGCCACCCACGAAAGGAAGAACACAGTCGGGACAATGAGGCCGTATGCGATGCACACCGAGGCCAGCCCCAGCAGGAAATTGATCCAGAACCGCTTCCAGCCCAGTCCAACCGAACGCGGTGATTGCCGGCGGATGTTCAGGATCAGCGCTACGATCAGCACGGCACCGACTGTTCTACTGACAAGAATTGGCACGACGAGCGCCTTGGACAGCGCCGGATCGATCTCCTCGCCCGGTAGCAGGGGAAGCGATGGCAGCACAAGGCGGATGACAAAGGAAACGCCCAGCTCGAACAGGAACAATAAAGCCACCAGCAGAAGGATGTCGGCCACTGCGATGAGCCGGTCCTGATGCTCGAGCAGCATCGGCTCCGCATCCGGCGGCGGAGGGACGCGGTCGGGCACCGTCACCACGCGAGCAATTGGAATCTCGCCGGGCGCCGGGATCGACCCGGATTCGGATGGATCAAGAGGACCGGGCAATATCTTCACTCCACGTCGGTCCAAGGCGCACGTTCATTCCGAGACGCCCCGCGCGCCGGGATCAGGGAGCGTGTGCAGATCACACTCGCCCGCCGATCAACCATCCGCCCCCGGGGCAATCGGTTCAGAGCAATCCTGCCACCGTCTCCCCAATATCGGCCGGCGACTCGGCGACGGCCACACCCGCATTTCTCAACGCCTCCACCTTCGAAGCCGCGGTCCCCTCGCCACCGCTGATGATCGCGCCCGCGTGGCCCATCCGCTTGCCCGGCGGAGCCGTCTGTCCTGCGATGAACGCTACCACGGGCTTGGTGATGTGCCGCTCGATATGGGTGGCGGCGGTCTCCTCGTCGGAGCCGCCGATCTCCCCGATCATGATCATCGCGTCGGTGTCCTCGTCCTTCTCGAACATATCGAGCAGCTCGATGAAGTTGAGCCCTTTGACCGGATCGCCGCCGATGCCGATGCACGTCGATTGCCCGATGCCGCGCGTGGTGCACTGCCAGACGGCTTCATACGTCAGCGTCCCGCTGCGCGAGATGATGCCGACCTGTTTCTCGCCCTTGTCGGCCTTTTTGTGGATGTAGCCCGGCATGATCCCGATCTTGCACTCACCTGGGGTGATAATACCCGGGCAGTTCGGCCCGATCAGCAGCGTTCCCTTCTGGTCGAGGTATTCGCGGGCTTTGACCATGTCCAGCGTCGGGATGCCCTCGGTGATCAGCACGACCAGCGAGCAGCCCGCTTCCGCCGCTTCCATGGCGGCGTCGGCCGCAAACGTCGCCGGGACGAAGATGAGCGACACGTCGGCTCCCGTGGCGAGCGCCGCGTCATGGCAATTGTTGAACACGGGTAGCCCGTGCTCCGACTTCGTCCCTCCCTTCCCCGGCGACACCCCGCCGACGATCTTGGTGCCGTATTCGATACATTGAGCCGCGTGGAACGAACCGGCTTTACCTGTAAGCCCCTGACAGATCACCAGCGTTTCTTCGTCGACGAGGATGCTCATGACCGCTCCGATCCTTGCTTATGGATGATTCGATGAATGATTCGCCCCCTCTTGCCCATTCACATTCCCGCCCGTGTTGCCCGCGCACGGGCCTGGGGAGCGACTCTCCTACTCACTCCTTCACCTGCCCACTTCCCACACTGACGGTGCCGCTTCTTGAGCGACAGGCTAGCGGGCCAAGTGGCGCAGTCTCGGCCAGCCAAGGCCGTGCACCGTGCCAACGCGCCAAGTAGCGCCCTGGACGGCACGGTTTCTCGACAGCCTGCCGCCATTGGCAGACAGAGGGGCTGGCAGGCAAAGCCCGCGCTACCGATGCCAGCGTACAGCACGGGTCAGCCTCCGACTCAGCCCCCGCGACGCCTCAAGTATGGCACGAACGTCCGAAGATGTCCAACCTGCCATGCCGGTCGGCGCCGCGATTGCTGAGCAGATAACCTCGCCCTTCCCGCCGTCCAACACAGGGCGGCTTCCACCCGCCGCGAGCCGGTGGTGTGTTCGGGAAGGTGGCGGCCCACATACATCCAGTTACCGGCCGGCCAACGCTGGTCGTTCGCCAAAGAACCGAGCCCGTGCTAACCTCGGCATCAGCCGGACAATCGGCCCAGCGACAGGAGGACGACGATGGAGTTCAGCCTGCGATTCAAAACGTCACAGATTCAAACGTTGGCCGAACGTTATTCCTACGAAGGCGGCGACAGCTTGCCGGTAAAACTCGGTGCTGCGGTCAAGCAACGGGGCTTTATGACCATGGACGAATTCCTGCAGCTTTGCCGATGGAAGACGCAGCGCAGCAAAAGCAAGTGTGAGCGCAATTCACCCGAGTTCGTTCGAGAGGCAACACGCATTGCCTTGGCAACATCGACCGAAGAACTCCGAATCGGCACCCTCACGCTCCTGAATGGCGTAAGCTGGCCGACGGCCTCGGTTATTCTGCATTTCTGCCACAAGGATCCATATCCGATCGTCGATTTTCGCGCCTGGTGGTCATTGGGCATAGATGAACCGAAAGTGCAAACCTGCAGATTCGACCAATGGTGGGCTTACACACAGTATTACCGCGATCTCACCCTACAGGCCAACGTGTCCATGCGCACACTCGATCGCGCACTTTGGCAATACTCTAAAGACCGGCGGTCGGTATGAAGGTTGCCGCTGGCGTAAGAGCGCCCGGCCAAATGCACTGCATTCGATTGCAACGGGCAGTTGATATGGGCAATTCGACAGACTCGCTGTGGATTCGTCCAATTGGATCGGCATTTCGTGGCGCGCGAAAGCCGCACTACCCCTTCGGCTTTTGCAGGGAGCCCGCCTCCCATCGGGATTGGCTGGCGGCGACTTGGGCTGCTTGCATGTCGGCCCTGGCATGTTCTCCGGTCTTGCGCGCGTCTTTGTGGAGAAAGCCGGTCTCCCGGCAGCCTTTTGCGGCCGCGTCGAGAGTGATCGCGCATTCCTCCTTCAGCCGGTACAGCTCTTCGATGATGCTCTGCGCCTTCGCCCGGGCCTCTTCCACTTCGGTGCGGCATCGCTCCAATTCCTCGAGCCGCTCACCGGCCTGACGCCAACGCTCGTTCACCTCCATGTGCAGGATGGCCGCCAACTTCCGAACGCCACTCTCGATCTGTGCGACAGCCTGCTCAGTTCCTTGAGAATCAGCCCAGAGCGTAGACGGTCCGGATGTTTCAGCAAAAACCCCTTCCGCCTTGATCACCCGGATCAGATTCAGATCATCCTGAGAAATGACCTCCGCAAGCGGAATATAGCCTTCCAGCACGGTTGTACTTGTTTCCTCTTCGGATTCAGCGCAAGGCTCCGGCTGAGGCGTCAGACCTCCATCCCCTCTCTGACTTTCGATCAGTACGGGCTCATCTACGGCGACGCGCGCCCCGCGCGCCTGGTCTTCTGGCACATTCGGAGCCTGATCTTCGGAAGTTTGAGCCGCCTTCTGCTTCGGGGCTTCAGTTGGTTGGATTCCACCGTTCGCCACGTTCCTCAACCCCTCGGCCGCCGCCGCCAACGCCTCATCGATCGACGCCGCGACGTTCAGCGTCTTTCCCCTGACGGTCGTTCCAACCTGCTCGGCACCTGACAGCGCCTCGTCTGCGATACCGGCAGCGCTGCTTCCAACTACCTGTTCCGCAGTGTCGTTGGCTTCATCTTTAACGACGGACATCATGTTTTCCTCGTCGATGAATCCACACTCCCTGTCCGTCAGGCGGGTCACAACCTGCACCGTCCGACGGCGGGCGTTGGACGCCTCGGGGGGTTGAGCCGGTGCGTGCTGGGGCAGTTCCCGGAGCTACGCGGCGATCCTAGGCATGGGCCGTTCTGAAACCGCCAACCGGCGCCCACGCACCATTACGTCGGCGAGAATCGAATTGCTCTGCATGAGGTGTTTACAGTGCCACAGGTTGGGAGATGTCACGTTCAGCCGCTTAGGGCGGGATATCGGACTCCGTCGGTGGCGCGAGGCATGATCCGCTCCGTGTCCTTGAGAAACACTCAGGGACCGATACTCACAGACTCACACGCGCCAGGAGCAGCAAGTCCTCGGGCGATCATGGCAACGAGCACGTCTTTTGCGGCTTGAAGTTGCGGATCCGCCCCGGCACTGTAACGGATATCGCGGTCCACGCGAATTTCAGGGAGGGTTTGCTTGCCTTCCTGCGGAAAACGATAGCCGGGCAGCATCAACAGGCCGTCGTCTCCGATGGGCACCAGACCTCCCACCGAGGTGACTTGCCCCGGCGTAGGAGTGCCAAGAAGTGTCACATGATCGTAATCGCGGGCCGCCGCCACCACCAGCTCCTTGGCGCTCCGTGTCCCGTCGGCGATGAGCACCACGACCGGCTTGGACCATCGGGGCGACCCATACGATTTCGCCCCTTTGTTCTTGTTCCCCGCCAGGAATCGTCGGGCCACGTCGGCCCGCCCGCCGAACCCGTCGCGATAGTCCAGCAGCAGGCCGTCCACCGCCGGTTGCAGCTTTAACAACGCGTCGTATTCATCACCCGGCCCCAGCAAAACCCATCCGTGCAAGTAGGCCAGCAAAAAGCCGTCATGTTGAATGACCTTGATGCTCTCGTGCATGGCCCGGATCAACGCCTCGTGCAATGACTCCTTGACCGGCGTGACCTGTAGGTTATACGTCAGTCCCGGACGGCGCCGAACCTTGACGATCACCGGCCTGCCGGCCTTGCCTTGAAATGACGCAATCGGACGGTAGGGGACACCGTCGACGGAAAGAAGCTCGTCACCCACGCGGATCCCGGAGCCGTCCGCCGGAGAGCCCTCCAAGATGCCGCGCACGAACCACCGTCCCCCGGTGCGCTCCGCGAATAAGCCGGCATGCTCGACGCGGGACTCTCTTCCATCCATCTTAAAGGCGCTGAGAAGATGCCAGTAACTGAAATCGTCACGCGTGAAATACTCGAAGTGTGAACTGCCGGACGCGTCGAAGAGGCTGTTCACCGCCCGCGCAAACGCCCGATGCGTGTGGGCGGACTCAATCTCAGGCTTGTATCGGGCAACCAGGGACGACCATACCTCCTCGCCGACAAGATTGAGGGTGCTGCTATCTTCAATGTTCTGAAGAATACGTTCGAATCGTCGGGCAGCCTGGGACTGTGGGGACGAGGCGTTGACAAGTTCCGCGCCGGGCTCCGGCTGCCGCCCGAAGACCGAGGGCGGCGCCAACGCCGCGACGAGTACCAGCAGGATAAAGGACCGTCTCAGCATGACGACCAGTATAGACGAAAGACGCCGCCCGTTCCGCTCAGCTCGACGCACCGTTTTACAAGGATTTACGATCGGAACGGTGGCCAGGGACTCGGCGACTTGCCAACCCAAGCATCCGGCACGAAACGCCAAAAGCACAGGCTCAATCGAACTGCAACGCCGCCGGCGTCCGGTAACGCGCTCCGGCTTCAGGTAATTGACTCAACATCTTCCGAAAAAAACGTGGCGTCACTTCGGCCAGACCCGTTTGGGGCGCTCACCGGCAGACAGGACCTCCTGTATGCTCGCCTCGCCGATTCTGCATGCATAGACTTCGATGGGAACAACCATATCCGGCTGCCGTGGAGCGGCCATTGGAGGCGAACAAGGACAAGTATTGCGCTGAAAGCCAAGATGCAGTAGATGATTGCCGTCATCAAGAGCCTGCCGTCGTCCCAGCAGATCCAACCAAGGGGGCCCTGGCCAGGACACGCCGGCGGCTCGAGTAAATGCGGGAGAATTCCCGGTGTGCACTCGATGTCCTCGACGACTGACGGCTGATCCGTAAGGACCGCATCTTCGATCATCAAGTCAGGTCTTTAGCGCGCGAAGGACAGGAGGCGAAAAAGGCCAAAGACGAAGGTTGATGCAAAAGCCAGATCCGCACTCAGTTCCATGCGGTCGCTTTATGCAACTTTGAGAAGTGAAGGCGCGCCAAGCCACAGCCGCCTGAACGCCGGCACCTCGTTCGGCCGAATGGCAACTGCGCCGAATTCAAACGAGCCACTCCAACAGCGCAGGACCGCCCATCCCTCATGGTAGTGGGTCGACGGGCCTTCCCGACTCCGCTTCCATGAGGGATGCCTGCCTGCTTGTCTCTTACGGCGATCCGCCACTGCCCTATCGGCAACGGATCGAAAAACCACACGGCGACGGCAAGCGATTCCACGTCACAAGCCGAGACCATCCCCCGCGCTGCGATAAGGGACTTGGCTCGCCAACGGGAAGAATGAATGCGTGCTTGCGCACGGGAACCTTGAAGCTCGGGCTAAGCGGCTTGAGAACTGCGGGAAGACACGGCCGTCACCCTGCGCGAGAAAAAAGGCCGGCAAGCCGAAACCCACCGGCCTGGTTTTTGATGTTATGTACTCTTCGCTCCCCGTCTCCCGCCGACCGCCGCGGCGCGGCGCTTGCCCGCCGCCTGGCAGGACGATCAGTCTCCGAGATTCAGCGACAGGTCCGCCATCTGGCTCGCCGTCAGCGGTTCGGCGAACAGCATCTGGGTCAGGTCCGCGCCGGTCTTTGTGAACTGCCACAAGGTGGGATCGGTCTCCGGAATCGGCGTGGTGGGATCCCCGGTATAGTCCAGGAAGTCAAACAGCAGCGCCTCCCGCCAATCCGGAGGAATCGGGATCACACCCGTTGGTCCCATGAGCGACCGGGTGTCTTCATCCCACAACGCCACCGTAATCTCACCGGTGTCATCGTACTCGTTGACCGCTGCGTTGCCGTGGCAGGTGCCACAAGTAATGCCTTCCTTGGTAACGGAGTGAGCATAGTACGGAGCCAAAACGTAGAAGGTCTCGCCGTCCTCGTCGATCAGCGACTGGAATGTGGCTGAATGAACCTTCCCCTCATGATTCAACAGCATCTTGAAGCCTTGACGCGGCGGCGAAAGGAACCGCTTGCCGGCCCCGGCCACCTCGCTCGGGAAGTGGCAGTTGTAACAACTGATGACGGAAGAAACGTGACACGCGGAGCAATCAAGTGTCGGCTGGTCGCCCAGGATGCCATGGCTCGCGTGGAAGGAATTGGCGGTTGGCACCGTTGCACCTTGGTCGTTGCCCGCGACGTGACAGTCCTCGCAGGCGGCGTCCATCGCACCCATCTGGTTTTGCGACACGTAGGCTGTGCCGTCGCCGTGCATCTCGCGGGCGGTGTGACAGTCAACGCACAAGAATCCCGCAGTGCGGTGGACATCGTCGAAGAAGGTGATCTCGTTTTTCTGGCGGCTGTGGCACCCGAGGCAGATGTCGTTGGTCACGACGGCACCGGGGTCGTCGACATCCGCGTGGCAGTCCGCGCAACTGGGCTCATAGGTCGCGTCGTCGACCGGTGTTCCATCCGCGAGAGTGGCCGCATGGCACCGCTGGCAAGCCAAATCCGTCATGGGCACCCCGGTCAGCGTCTCGAAGCCGCCGTTCTCCTCGGCGTAGTAATGGGCCTTGCCTTCCCGCGTGAAGTGCAGGCTTGTCGGGAAAGTGTCTTCGGGGCCAATGGTCTCTTCCTCACACAATCCCCTGTTGCACACCTGGTCCCCTGAGCACTCCTCGTCGGTGGTGCACTCGACGCGCCTCAGCGTAACCTCACCCTCCGGGATGGTGATGACGATGGTATCCCCGATGACGATCTCGCGGGTAATCTCGCCTTCAAGCGTATTTTGATCTGCCGATAACGTCCCTTCGAATCTCACTTCGCCTTGAGCCGTTGGGATGATGATGTTGACGTCGCTGCCCTCCAAGGTGGTCGAGCCGTTATTCACATCGATCGAAATCGTGACACCCTCCTCCGTCACTGCGAATATCTGAACGACGACACCAAGTTCGTCAAACCGCACAAACGCAACACCTCCCTCTTCGGTGTCCGTGACCCAATCGCCCTCCAGAACGGCCGATGCCGGCGGCTCGGGAGGCGGAGGCACGCAGCCGACCTGCGTCATGCCGAAACCCAAAGGCACGGCGACCGACAGGAGCACCATGAATCGTCGAAGAGCTGTCATGAGGTCATCCTCCCATCACTTGTAGTACGCCTCGCAACGTCCACGCAAAGACCCAGCGAGAGACTCGACTCTTTGTCCCAGAAAATGACGTGGTGCCCGACGTGCACAGGCCCCATCCCGAAATCGCCAATCGGAACTTGTGATAACCTTGTCCCGCGCAAGCGTCAAGCAAAAACCGGAGCAATATCGGCGACTTTCGCTAGGATGACAGGTGGAAAAAACACCTGTTTTAAACTCGGGCGCGCCAATTGCAGACTGTCCCATCTTCTTGGCCTTTGATATTCGACCTATCAGGCACATGCGGCAACACCCTTTGCCCTGCTCCCAAGCCGCCCATTCGATTCTCCCTGACTGAGCCGATGAGTCGTTTTGCCGGCCCATTCGGCCTCACCATCCATCCCACTCCCAGCGTGTCCAGGTGCATGCCGACAGTCTCCCACAGGAAGATATCGGGATCATCACGTGCACTGATGCCGGAAGATGGCATGGCTCCGCAGGGAAGCTGTCTTCAACGCGCCCCTGGGCCTTCGCGTGATCGAGCGCGCGCGTTACGATACACGCGAGGACTGGGGCCCAACCCGGATCTTCTGATGGATGAGGCGGCCGCGGTCGGTCGACGCGCGGCAACCGCATGGCGGCCGACGGAGGCATGCGATAACGGTTGGACTTG
Organism: Phycisphaerales bacterium; assembly: GCA_020350565.1. GTDB lineage: Bacteria > Planctomycetota > Phycisphaerae > UBA1845 > UBA1845. The sequence continues at coordinate 2,640,543 of CP070718.1, read as the reverse complement.
CTTGTATCCTTCGTATAGGAGAACTGACATGCCCGGCGACTTGTATTGCATCCGGCGGACCGCCACCGTTGAGGAGGCGGATATCATCGTGACGTGGCTAGCGGACCGTGGCATCGAGGCTCAGGTCGTGGACCGGGACAACCCCGGCGTCCTGGCGTTCGGTCTCACCGATGCTGAGGGTATCGCGATCTGCGTGGCCGACGAAGAGACCGCCAAGAAAGCCCAAGCACTGCTCGAGGAGCACGATAGAGAAGCCGCTGCTCAGAGTAAGGGCGAGGGTGAAGTGGAAGCCACATGCGAGGAATGCGGCACGGTCAACACGTTTGAGGCGTCGACGCGTGGAACGGTACAAGAATGTTCCGAGTGCGGCGCCTACGTGGACGTCCCCGAGATCGAGTCTTAGACCGGCTCACTCCCCGCATATTGCCAGCCTCACCAGCGCCTGTCAGGGCAATCCGTAGCGTCTCGTCACCTCCGCACTCGGCCAACGGCCTGTAAGACCGGGCTTTCTTGCTTCTCCAGTCATCGACCACTAATCTGCATAACCGACGCCTCGGACTGACAACAGCGGGCCATACATCCTTCGGACTTTGTCGATCCGTTGGAAAGGAAGAGCACAGCCATGCACGAACGATTCTCTGATCGAGCACGGAGGGCGTTGGCGTTGGCCAATCGCGAGGCCACATCGTTCGGCCATCACCACATCGGGCCGGAGCATCTGCTCTTAGGGCTGCTTACCGAAAGGCAGTCGGTGGGCGCGTCCGTGCTTCGACACCTCGACATCGACCCGGAGAAGCTCCGCGCGGAAGTGGCCGAGGCCTTTACCAGCGGCGAGGACACAAGTGTGGGCCGGCGTCCCCACTCTCCCGAAATGAAAGAGGTGATGGACCACGCCTTGTCGGAAGCGCGCAAGCTGGGCCACAAGTACGTCGGGACCGAGCATCTTCTGCTTGGTCTCGTGCGACGTCAGGACAGCACCGCTGCCCAGGTGCTGCGGCGACAGGGCATCCGGGTGGAATCATTGTGCGAGGAAGTCCTGGCATTACTCCGTGCCGGTGCGGAGGGCACCGACGAAGTGGCAAAACTTGAGCATGGCGTCTTCGAATGGGTGCATCAGGAGGAGCTGGCCAAGGCCTTTCGCTCGACGGCCTTCTGGCACACGATGATCCTCGCCGTCGACTCCGCCAACCGCCTCGGCACGGGCGAGATCCTTCCCGAACACCTGCTCCTGGCTCTGCTCCGCGATCCCGAGGGGCCCGTCACCAGGCTGCTCGCCCGGAAGGGCGTGACGATCGACTGGGTCCGAGAGCAGATCACGAAGCCTCACAACACATAGTAAACGCCGGGGCAGGAGAGCCTTTCCCACGCCGGCGCCGAGTCGAACCTGGACATGTCACTCCGTTCAGGACCCGCAACATAAAGCCGGAGTATGCTCTAGCCTCCGAACGGACGAGGATCAAGCTGGTCCTTCTTGCTCTCTTCCTTTGCGGCTTCGTCCGCCCCCTCCATGGGGTCCTTCTGGGTGTCGATCACCGGCCACTCTTGGGCGAAGCGGGCGTTGATCTCGATGAAGTCATGCCACTTCTCGGGCAAGTCTTCTTCGGCGAAGATGGCTTCGGTCGGACACTCCGGCGGGCATAGCGCGCAGTCGATGCACGTCTCCGGATCGATGACCAGAAAGTTCATCCCCTCGTGGAAGCAGTCCACCGGGCACACCGCAACACAGTCCGTGTATTTGCACTTGATACAAGGTTCGGCAACGATGTGAGCCATTCGTCTACTCTCCTTCTCAGGCGTGACCCTTCCTCAGGATTTCAAGGATGTCGGCTAAAGTCCCCCAGCAGGCGAGCCCTGTCAATACTAAAAAGTGGCTGGAAAGGACTCGATTTAGCAGTTTTGGCGCGGAGGGAGCATGGACATTCGGAAGAGATACACCGCGCTGACCCGCCAAGCCGACCCCACCTGCCAACCTGATTCCAGACGCGCCGGCTGAATGGACCGTGCCACCTCCTTGCAGCCGGACTGACCCACGTCTATCGTGTGCCCGATGCATTCACCAGGCCGATTCCTTGCCTCCGCCCGCCTCATCGCGCTGTTGACCCTGACCTCCCGTGTGCTCGGACTGGGGCGCGAGGCCGTCCTCGGTTATTTCCTCGGGGCAAGTGCTCTTCTCTCCGCGTTTCGCATTGCCTTCATGCTTCCAAACCTGGCCCGGCGATTATTCGGTGAAGGGGCGCTTTCCTCAGCGCTCATTCCCGCCCTTTCGAAGGACCTGCATGAAAGCGATCTCGACTCCTCGCGCCAGTTCGTGGGAAACGTCTTGACCCTCCTTGTTGTGATCCTCTCAGCCGGAGTCATCGCCACCGAAGCGGTCATCCTCGTGTGGCGTGGGTTCAGGCCGCATCTGATCCTCGGTGTGGCCGCCGTCCTGATGCCTTACATGGTGCTGATCTGCACGACGGCCGTCCTGGGTGGCGTGCTCAACGTGCGGAACCATTTCGCGGCCCCTGCGGCGGTGCCCATCATCCTTAATCTGGGCATCATTGGGGCGGCTTTCGGGGGACATGCCTGGTTCGGTTTCACCGGGGAGCAGCTCATCTATACGATCGCCGTCGGCGTGCTGCTGGCCGGTGTCGCACAGCTCTTGCTCGTGCTCGCCGCCCTCAAGCGAGTCAGATTCTTCCCCGTCTTCGGCCGATCCTGGCGCGACCCGAGGATCAAAGCCATCTTCGCGGCCATGGGCCCGATGATCCTTGGGCTGTCGGCCATCCAGATTAACTCATTGGCTGACTATCTGATCGCCTACTTTGCCATCGTGACCGAGGAGGGGCGCGTGGGGCCCGCCGTACTGGGCTTCGCCCAGTTCCTGTATCAACTGCCGCTCGGCGTATTCGGGATCGCATTGGCAACGGCGATCTTCCCCGTCCTGTCCGCCCGAGCGGCGGAGGACGACCACGCCGGTGTCAGGGAGGCGCTGAACAGGGGAATCCGTGCCAGTCTCGTCGTCGCACTTCCGGCCACGGTAGGCCTTATTTTTGTCGCGCGTCCGCTCGTGGTGACGCTCTTTGAGCGTGGGGCTTTCGACGCGTCCGACACCGGCCGAGTGGTTGGAACGCTGGTCTGCTACAGTCTGGGCTTGCCCGCCTATTTTCTACACCACCTGCTGGTCCGGACCTTCTACGCCTTGCACGAAAACAAAACGCCCGCACGGATCGCCGCACGCATGGTGCTGATCAATTTCGCGATGAACCTGGCGCTCGTCTTCTGGCTCCAGGAACGAGGGCTCGCCCTGGCGACCGCAATCTGCGCGATGATCCAGACTCTCTGGCTCGGCGTGCGACTTCAACGCGTGCTCCCCGGGATCTCTTGGCGGCTCATTCTTTCGGGTGTGTCACGAATCGCGCTTGCGACTTTGGTCATGACGGTTTGTCTGGGCGCATTGGTCTACGCCGTCCAAGCGTATCCCTCACTCGACGGACACGCACCAGCCAGACTTGCCGTCCTGGTGGCAGGCGGCGTGATCACGTACGGGCTGACGGCACGTCTGCTCCGCATCGAGGAGCTGAAGATGCTTCTGCGACGCGGCTCGACCTTTCAAGAGCACAGTGATCTCCGGGGCTGAAGTACCCTCTCCGCTTCATGCCGAATAAAAGAAGCCCGCCACCGGAAGCCACTTGAGCTTTCGGTGACGGGCCTGCTTGCCGACGGAGCGCTTCCCTCATGACCTGGTCAATCTGTGCATACGTCGCCAAGCGTATTGTTCGCGAAAGTGTTGTTGTTCTCAATGTCGGCCGGCGGTACGGTCACATACACGTTCATATCGACACCGCACGTGTCGCTGTCCGTGATAGTGCAATCCAAAAGCGCGAGCTGCACGGGCGAGCTCGACGAACCACTGAGCACAAGGTTGCCGTCCCAGTACCCGCCTCCGTACTCGATCGTCACGAGCTCGAGGCGGTTGAATGCCGAGTTTGACTGATAGTACCGCAGACCGCCCCAATAGCCCGGCGTCTGCTCAACACCCGTGAAGACGATCGGCTCCGCTTGCGTTCCCACGGCCGACAGCGCCCCATCCGTATTGACGGTCATTTCCTTACCGGAAACGAAGACCAAGCGCGCGCCGGGATCGATCGTAAGTTGTGCGCCGACGGCAACGCTATTCAACAGATACGCCGCGTCGAGGCCGGCCCATGTCTGGTCCAACGAGACCGCACCGCCCCAGGCTTCCACATAATCCTCGTCGTTGCCGGTGTACGTGGAGGTGTCATCCAGATACCCCACAATGTTCGGGGCCATCCAGGCCGCACCGGATGTGTTCTGGGTGAGCGTGTTGCCTGCGAACTCGTCAATCACCACATACTCGTTGGCGTAGAGACCGTAAGTCTCGCTTCCCTGCATGGTGCAGTTCGTGACCTTGACGCGAGCGGGCGAGCTGGAGGAGCCGCTGAGCACCAGGTTCGCGTCCCAGTAACCGCCACCGTACTCGATGACGGCGTGGTCCAACTGATTGTCCGTCGAGTTTGACTGGTAAAAACGCAGACCACCCCAAAAGCCGCGTATCAGCTCCTGCCCGGTGAAAACGATCGGCGAATCCGCCGTGCCGACCGCCACCATCGTTCCATCGTTGTCGACGGTCATCTCCTTGCCAGACGCAAAAACGATACGCGCTCCGGGATCAAGGGTCAGATTCGCGCGGACAGAGATGCTGCCTTCGGCGAGGTAATCCGCGTCGATCCCGGGCCACGTCTGATCCCTGGAGACCGAGCCGCCCCAGATGCGCACGAAGTCCGCGTCGTTGCCGGCATAGCTCGACGTGTCATCGAAGTATCCCACCACATTGGCGGCCATATAAGCCGCCCCCTGGCCGTTCGCCGTAATCACGTTGCTGGCGAACTCATCGATCACCGAGTATTCGTTGGCGTAAAGGCCGTCGGTCTCGCTCTCGCGCAGCGTGCAGTTGGCGATTTTGACGCGCGCAGGCGAGCTCGAACTACCACTGAGCACCAGATTGGCATCCCAATATCCGCCGCCGTACTCGATCGTCACATAGCGCATCTCGTTCTGCATGGAATTGGACTGGTCGAATCGGAACCCGCCCCAATATCCACGGATCGGCTCCTCTCCGGTGAAGAGAATCGGTTCCGTCGCGGTTCCCACGGCCACGAGCTTGCCCGTGCTTCCGATCGTCATTTCCTTGCCCTGCTGGAAGCGCAAGACGGTGCCCGGCTGGATCGTCAGCGTCGCCTCAGTCACGCGGACCGAGGACTCAACAATGTAGCAGGCCGCGTCCAGCACGGTATCCGTATTGATGCTCCCGCCGATCGTCTCGCAAACCAGTTCCTCGATGAGAACTAGTGTCACGTCAATCGTCTG
>CP070718.1:2621834-2635070 GCA_020350565.1 Phycisphaerales bacterium | reverse complement strand
CCGAAGTCCGCCATGCCGGACGTGAACATGTGGTGCCCCCAGACCAGCGAGCCGATGGAAGCAATGGCAATGGACGAATAGGCGATGAACTTGTAGCCGAAAATGTGCTTGCGCGAGAACGTGGGAATGATCTCGGAGACCACGCCCATAGCCGGGAGCACCATGATATAAACGGCCGGATGCGAGTAGATCCAGAACAGATGCTGGTAGAGAATCGGATCACCGCCCCGCGCCGGATCAAAGAGCGGTACACCGGTGAAGCGCTCCAGGAGCACCATAATCAGCGTAATGCCCACCACGGGTGTCGCGACGATCTGCACCCAGCCGGTCGCATACAGCGCCCAAACGAAAAGCGGCATGTCGAACCAGCCCATCCCCTTGACCCGGAGCCGATGCACGGTGGTGACGAAGTTCACGCCGGTCAGGATGGACGACCAGCCGAGAATGAACGCCGCAAACATCGGCACCAATACGTTGTCGCTGGTCTTGACACTATAGGGCACGTAAAACGTCCAACCGGTATCGACGCCGCCCACCATCACGGAGACGACGGCCATCAGGCCGCCGATCAAATAGCAGTACCAGGAAGTCAGATTGAGCCTGGGAAACGCGACGTCCTCCGCTCCGATCATGATCGGCAGGAAGAAGTTGCCGAACACCGCCGGAATGCCCGGGATGATAAACAGGAAGATCATGATCACCCCGTGCAGGGTGAGGAATCGGTTGTACATCTGCGGGTCCAGGAATTGCGTTCCGGGGGAGAACAGCTCGACGCGGAAGGTGACCGCCAGCGCCACGGCGAAGATGAACAGCGGGATCATCCCCACGAGGTACAGGATGCCGATGCGCTTGTGGTCCGTGGTGATCAGCCAGGACAGAACGCCCCTGCCGGCCTCGAGGTAGTTCGGAAGCGCGGGTTGAAGCGGCGCGGTCTGTGTGGTCACGGCGTCTCTCCCTCCGCCTGATGCACCGGCCGGCTCTTGCCGCGCCCCTTAAGCAGCAGGAAGGCGCCAAAGCCCGCGGCGAATACCACCGTGACTCCAAGAATGACTCGATTGATCTGCAGCACGTAGCCTTTGCTCGCCGGGTCGTAAGCGTAGCAGAGCTGAGCGAGCTTTTGCATGAAGGACCGGGCGCGGCCCTCCTTGGCATCGATCACCGCCAGCTTCAGGTCGGCCGGATTGAACTGCGTACCGTGCAGATAGCGCACGATCTTCCCGTCGGGTGCGAGGAAGATGACCGTACCGGCGTGAACATAGTCAACCTGATTCTTGTCCTTCTTGTAGTGAAAGCCGACGGCAGCAGTAAGGCGTTTGATGTTGTCGGCATCGCCGGTCAGGAAACGCCAACTATCCGCCGTCATCTCCTTCTGATCCATCGTGGCCAAGAGGTTGTTCTTCTTATTCCTGGCCAGCTCGTGTGTCTCGGTCGGATCGAATCCGATGGTGACGAGCCGGTAGTCTTCGCCGGGCTTCAGGTCACAGAGGTCCACGGCGTGGGCCAGATCGTTGAGTAGAGGCGTGCAGATTCCCGGGCAGCGGAAGTACACCAGAGTGAGCACCACCGGACGATCGAACAGATCCTTCAGCGCGATCTTCTTGCCGTCTTCGTCGGCAAACGTGAACGATGCCAGGTCGATCACCTCGCCCAGATGCTCCACGATGCCCACCTCGGGCGGCTGTTGTGACTGCCCCGAAGCGGTTGCACCGAAGACGGCGAGGCACAGCGGCAGAACAATACTGAGCTTAGCGAACATGGTTGCACCTTCTACGCGTAATAGCCCTGCGATTCTGCCAGCAGCGGATCACCCACCGCAATGGCGTGATGCTTACCCAGGAAGCGTGAGACGTACAGAATCAGCACCCCGATGAGCAGCAACGGCGGACCCAACTCCTGCCAACCCAGCACCGGAGCCTCCTCGTGAACCTGAGGCATGATCAGCCAGTACAAGTCCAGGAGCTGGCTGATCAACAGAACGACCGACACCCAGACCAGCCGCCGGGGACTGACCTTGGCCGAGCGCGACAGCAATGCCAAAAAAGGCACCACGAAGCCCAGCAAGGCCAACAGGCCGGTTACCGGCAGCCACCCGCCCTCCAGGCGATGGACCATATAGAACGACTCTTCGGGGAGGTTGCCGTACCAGATCAGCATGTATTGACTGAAGCCGATGTACGCCCGAAAGCAAACGAAACCGAACAGCAGCGCACCTAGATTGTAGAGGTGTCCGCTGCCAAGGACACCCTCGCCCAGCCGGCCGGCCGACCGCAGCCAGAGGGTGGCAATGGTGATCAGGGCCAGAGACGCCACCACCATACCGGAAAATACATACACACCGAAAATCGTGCTGAACCAGTGAGGCTCCAGGCTCATCAGCCAGTCGATCCCGGCAAAGGTCGCCGTGAGCCCGAAAACGATCATGAACGGGGCCGATACCTTTCGCATCCGCAGCGTCGATTGCACGCCGCCCTCTCCGGCGTCCTGCCGGAGGGATCTCCCCACGAAAAAGGCGGCAAAAGCGATCCAGGCGATGAAGAACACCACGGCCCGCACGACAAAGAACGGCAAGTTCAGATAGGGCTGCTTGCCCTGCAGAAGGTGGTCGTGCTCCACGTGGGCGTGATCCAGCCACGGATAAAGCGGAAAGTGCTCGAAAAGGAGACAAAACACCAGGATGGGGATAAACAGGATCGCGACCAGGGCTATGGATCCCGCAAACAGCTCTCCTACTCTGCGGACCACGACCGACCACACGGCGTGTGTCAGATGTTGCAGGCCCACAAAGAACAAGGCACCCAACGCCAAGCTCCATAGAAATGTGAAGCCCCACAGGTAGGCGAAACCGAAACGCTCCCGATTCGCCTCACCGAAAAGCGCGATCAGACTGAGCGCCGCACCGATCACCACCAGCACAACGGCCGCGCGGGTCAAACCGCCGCAGGGCCGCGGCGCGGGAACGAGACTGTCCTGTATGGCGGCCGGTGGCTCGATCATGATCCGAGGTCCTCCGGACGGGGCGCCATGGAACGCTGCAGCGCGCGCAAGTAATGAATAACCGCCCAGCGTTCCTCCGGCTCCAGCTTGTCGGCATAGCCGGGCATCTTACCGACACCTTTCGAAATGATGTGGTAGACGGTACCGTCCCGGTATCCCAGGGCCTGTTCGGTATGCAACGATGGCGGCGCTGGATAGCGCCCAGGTCCTGTTACCGAACCATTCCCCTCACCACGCTCGCCGTGGCAGGTGATGCAATACGTGTTGAATCGCTCCCGCCCCTCCTGCAGAGTGGACATGGTGATCGGCACGGGGTTGGCGAGTTGTTCGCCGACCCGCTTCGCGTCCTCGATCGTGTTGCCCAGTTTGTCGAACTCATAAGGGAAGTAGCCGCGTGGAATCATCCCCTCAACAGGTGGCCGTTCGACCAGATCCGCCGCGCCGTAGATCCGCCCGACCGTCATCTGCGCCTTGCCCTTAGGCTGGGCGGCCATGCCGTTGAAGAACTCGATGAACGGAGTGGCCGCCAGAGCCAGCGGGATGGCGATCGCCAGCACCACGAGGCCGCCAAGCGTCGCCTTGTACATCGTCGGCGACCACTTGGGGAGCAGCTTCTCAATGAGCTGTGGCGGGGTCATATGATGGCGTCGTCCTTCTCCTCGTGCTGAACGAGGGGTCGAATATCATGGCAACCCGTCTCTTCGAGCAACGCGCGGGCATCCTGCTCGGAGAATCTCTCGTCCGCCGCTTCGAGCACGATCGCAAACCGCGCGCCGGTAATCTCTTTCATGATGCCCGAGTCGTGCAACGGCGAATGCCACCGCCCGAGCCGGCAAAAAACGATGATGGAGCCCATGATGGCCAAGGCCGCAAACAACACGAACAATTCGAAATAAATGGGGACGAATGCCGGCCAACTGAACAGCGGCTTGCCCCCGATGCGAATCGGATAGTGAATCGCACTGAGGCCGCCGGTGAGGACAATGGCGGCCAGCAGCCCGAAGAAACCGGCTGTCAAAGCCACCGCCGGGACCGGCGAAGCCTTCAATCCCATCGCGCGGTCCAGGCCATGGACCGGATAGGGGGTATGGCAGTCCCATTTCGTATAGCCGGCCTCACGCACCCTGGCCGCGGCCCGCTGCAGCGTCGCCGGGTCGTCATACAGGCCGACCAGGCCGACCGTCTTGGCGCTCGGTTCAGCCATGTTGCCCTCCGTGAGAGCCGTGCGACTCCGCCACCACGACCTTCACCTCGGTGGCCGCAATCGTCGGCAGGAACCGACAGAACAGCAGCAGCAGCGTCAGAAAAATGCCCCAACTACCCACGAACAGGCCGATGTCGATCAAGCTCGGCCTGAAGTAATCCCAACTCGTCGGCAGGAAATCCCGGTGCAGGCTCGTGACCACGATCACGAACCGCTCGAACCACATGCCCACGTTGACCAGGATGACGATCGGGTACATCAGCAGCGCCGTCCGCCTGATCTTCTTGAACCAGAGGAGCTGCGGCACCAGCACGTTGCAGATCGCCATGGTCCAGTAGGCCCAGGCATAAGGGCCCAGTGCGCGGTTCAGAAAGACGTATCGCTCATACGCAACACCGCTGTACCACGCGGTGAAGAACTCCATCGCGTACGAATAGCCGACCATCATCGACGTCGCGATGATGATCTTGTTCATCAGCTCCAGGTGGTTGTCCGTGATCAAATGCTGGAGGCGGAACATCTTGCGCATGATGATGATCAGCGTCGCCACCATCGCAAAGCCGCTGAAGATGGCACCGGCGACGAAGTACGGCGGGAAGATCGTCGTGTGCCAGCCGGGGATCACTGAGACCGCGAAGTCGAACGACACGATGCTGTGCACGGAGAGCACCAGCGGCGTGGACAGCCCGGCGAACAACAGGTACGCCTTCTCGTAGTGGCTCCAAGCCCGGTTGCTGCCGCGCCATCCGAGGCTCAGGATGCCGTAGACGAACTTGCGGAACCAATGTCCGGCCCGATCGCGCGCCGTCGCCAGGTCCGGAATCAGGCCCGTGTACCAGAACATCAGCGACACGAGACCGTACGTCGACACGGCGAAGACGTCCCACTCCAACGGGGAGCGAAAGTTCTGGTAGACGCCCATGTCGTTCGGGTAGGGGATCAGCCAGAACATCGCCAGCCACGGTCGGCCGGTATGGATCAGCGGGAACTGCATCGCGCAGATGACCGCGAAGATGGTCATGGCCTCGGCGAATCGGGCGATTCCCGTGCGCCATCGCTGCCGGAACAGAAAGAGGATGGCGGAGATAAGCGTGCCGGCGTGGCCGATGCCCACCCAGAACACGAAGTTGACGATTGCCCAACCCCAGCCGACGGGAACGTTGTTGCCCCACGTGCCGATTCCTCGCAGAACCGTGACGGCCAGGCACACGACAAAAATCCCTGCAAGCCCGCCCGTCAACAGGATCGCCGCCCACCATCGATAGGTGGGGAACGCCTCCATCGGACCGTAGATGTCACGGTCGAGCCGCCGAAGATCGACCTCTTCGGTGGTCAGGGCGGCCGGCGCAAGCAACGAGGGGTTCGCGCTCATCCGTGGCGGCTCCCGTCCGACGGATCGTGGCCAGGGCGTTGCGGAATCGGATTGCGCACCCGCGCCAGATAAGCCACGTTGGGTTTCACGTTCAGCTCTTCCAAGACAAAGAATGTTCGCTTGGACGCGTTCATCTTCGCGACCGCGCTGTCGGGGTCATTCACGTTTCCAAAGGCGATCGCCTGCGCGGGACACGCCTGCTGGCAGGCGGTCTGAATCGCACCATCGGCGACCTGTTGGTCCCTGTTGCGGGCCTTGAACTTGCCCTCGTTGATGCGCTGCACGCAGAAGGTGCACTTCTCCATGACCCCCACGCCGCGCACGGTGACCTGGGGATTGAACACCAGCTCCTGAACCGGATCACGCAACTGGGCGTCCTGGTAGCGCAGGAAATTGAAGCGCCGCACCTTGTGAGGGCAGTTATTGGAGCAGTAGCGCGTGCCGACGCAACGGTTGTAGGTCATCTCGTTGAGCCCTTCGGGGCTGTGTGATGTTGCGTTGACCGGACACACACTCTCGCACGGAGCGTTGTCACAATGCTGGCACAGCATCGGCTGATGGTGCACGGTCGGGTTGTCAGCGTCGCCGGCGTGATATCGGTCGATGCGGATCCAATGCATCTCCCGGCCCCGATCAACTTGATCCCGCCCCACGATGGGAATGTTGTTCTCCGCCTGGCAGGCCGCCACGCAGGCGTTGCACCCGACGCACGCCCCGAGGTCGACGGCGATCGCCCATTTGTAGCCCTTGCTGTAATCCCAGGGATCGTACATTTGAACGGGCTCGGGGAGATGGCGCTTGTGCTCGACGAAGCCGGCGTCATGGCGATACTCCTGGAGCGTGCCGTCGAGGACGATCGGGCGATCGTGCATGGAGAATTGTTTCTGCGTCCGTACCAGCTTGCGGTGGCCGCTTCCACGTCGCAGCGCCGCCTTCAGCGCGAGGCGCGGGTGAGACGGATTCTCACGGCCAAGAAGCGGCGCCAGATTGGCCCCCTGTGCCTGTTCGACGATCACGCCGCCTTCCATGCGGCCATAGCCCAGGTACGCGGAAATCACTCCGTCAACCGCACCCGGCTGCATCAGTAGCGGCAATTCCACTGATCGGCCGCCGACTTCCACAACAACCATGTCGCCTTCAACCAAGCCGAGCCCCTCTGCCGTGTGGGGGCTCACGATGGCTCCGCTATCCCACACCACCTTGCTGACCGGGTCGGGCAACTCCTGCAGCCAGCCGTTGCCGGCAAAACGCCCGTCCCACAACGCGGGATCCGGCAGAATGACAAGCTCATAATCGCCGGCTTCCATCGGCGATGGCGTCAATGCCTGCGCCGCATCGTGGCTCAGCCTCGGGGGCGATGCGGCAGTCAACTCCTCGAACCGCCCGCCGCGCCGCAAGCAATCCTGCCATGTTCGCCTGCGCGTCAGCCGGTCGCCCGCTTCGCCTTCACTCGTCGACTCACCCTGCCAGCGAGCTCGAACGTAGTCATGCCAGTCCGAGCAGGTTCGGATCGGATCCGAATCCGGTGCCAGCGCACGGGTCCAGGCCAGGAGAGACTCGGCCTCCTGGCGGCTGTTAAACAACGGCGCGATCACCGGCTGGCAGATCGACTCGACTCCCGCCCGAGCGACCGCATCATTCCACGATTCAAGTCCATGATGACTCGGCAGCGCCAGGGTACAGGCGGCCAAGGTCTCGTCCCGATATAAACCATGCCCAACGCTCAGCGCCGCCTTCTGAAGCAGCGCGGCGAAACCTCCGCCGGGCCAATCATACACAGGGTTCACGCCAAGAAAGACCGCGACATCCACCCCTCGCTCGAACACGGATTCCACTTCGGCCGGATCACTCACCGGAAGCGCCGCCCGGACAGGATTCCACACCAGGGTGTGCCCTGGCGCTTGCAGCTCATCATTGAGCAAGGCGACCGCCGCGTGCACTTGCTGCGGTAAATGCGGCCCGGCCACCACCACCGATCGTTGCGAATTCTCGCGCAAGTCCTTCGTCAAAGCGGTGAGCGTCTTCTCGTCAACGCGATGCACACGAGCGAATTCGGCAATCGCCTCTGACCGCCCGCGCACCGCATCGAGCAATGCCCTTGCGAATGCGCCCATCGCGGAAGGCTTGAGACAAATCCGCTCATCGGCGTTCGAGCCCGTGAGGCTCATCGCCGACTCGGCAACGTACAGACGGCTGATGTCGGCTTCACCATGATGGGCGTCGTCCAGCTTGCGGCCCCGGGTGAAGAGTCGGATGTTCTCCAGTGCCGCACCGTCCGTCGCCAGAAAGTCCGAATCCAGGCTGACGATCACGCGGGCAAGATCAAACCGGGGAAGCCATTCACCGTCCGCGCCGTAGAGCCTGTTCCACGCCGATCGCCGGGGCGTATCGTGGACGGCCTCGTGCACGAAATGCCTCGCACCGGAACAAACCTCCGTGAATCGCTTCACCAGAGCGCGCTCGCTCGGCCCCAGATTGGCCCGTGTCATCAGCACCACGTTCGATGCCTGAGGTAAGGCTGCCAAGATCCTGTCATCGGCCGCCTCCCATGTGGTGGGCGCAGTGCCTTCCGTCGGCTCGCGCAGGCGATCCGGATCGTAGAGCGAGAGCACCCACGCCTGCATGGCCGCATCACTCGCGCCCTGATTGACGGGATGATCCGGATTCCCCTCGATCTTGACCGGCCGGCCGTCAACCGTCTTGATCATCACGCCGTAGGGAACCGGTCCGTCGGTGTAGGTCGAAGAGTAATAAAGGGCCTTACCTGGCTTCTGGTACTCCGGCCCCGTCGCCCGGCTGATGATCTCCCGCTCCGGCTTGCGTGCGCAGCCCGTGGTCCCCAATGCCAGGGCCGTCGATGCACCCATCATCAGCTTGAGCACGTCACGGCGTGTCACCGCGTCCGGCGCACTCAGGTCCTCATCACGAGTCGGCAGCGCGGAGCGCTGCAACCGCTGCATCGTCTCCAGACTGTGGTAACCCTTGGGAGGCTGCTGACTCATGCTCGTTCCCGCCTATCGATGACAGGCTGAACAGTGGATCGGGGCGCGCGTAGCATCCCCGCGGGCAAAAGCGGGCTCGCCCTCGGACGGTTCTCGCTTATGGCAGTCCAGACACCAGCTCATCTTCAGGCCGAACGCGCGATACATGTGCTCCATGCGCTCCACAGGGCCGTGACACTCCTGACAGGCCACGCCCGCGTGAATGTGGCGGCTGTGATCGAAATACACGAAGTCGGCGACGTCGTTGACCTTCTGCCAGCGAATGGGCGTACCGCTTTCCCAGTGCCTCAGGATCTTGGCAATCTCGGGCCTGATATTCCCCTGTTCGTCCTTCGGTTGAACCTCGGCATGGCAGTTCATGCACGTCGAGACTGGTGGAACGCTCGCGTGGGCGCTTCGGTCAGCCTGCGAGTGACAATAGAGGCACTCGATCTGCAAATCCCCCGTGTGCAGCTTATGGCTGAAGGCGATCGGCTGGCGAGGTTGGAAGTCGGCCTCGCGACGTGACGGCCAGAGGATATAAGCACCGAAGGAAACGCCCAGCGCACCCGAAAACAGAAACACGGCAACGGCGATGTAGATCCTTCGCTCAAATTTCCTGGTGAACATCAACCGTATCCACGCACTTCGGTCTTCAACAGAACCTCAGGGTGCCGCCCCTTCGGCGGCGGCTCGATGTGCAGGGTTGCCGTCCCCCTGCCAGTGCCCAAACAAACAACGGGTGAATCTCCGCAGATCACGCGATATTCAGATCAGGATCGTCGTCTTCACGTCCGCTGCCGACCCCAGCGGGACATCCATGAACTCCAGACCCTACCGCGCGGTCACCAAATCGCAAGCCTGCGAAGTTCCAGACATTCAGACGATCAGAAGCTGAAGTACATCGAGGGGCCGAAGTATCGACCTCTCTCGTTTCATTGTGTGGCGCTTCGCGTCACCATTGGCCGCGCACCCGCGACGAATTCTGCGTAGCTGCTCTATTTTCGCTCAGTCCACTGCATCTCGATCATGCTTCATGGGTGCGCGGTCCGCCCCCCCATCGACCTACGCGCGACACTTCGGACAAACACCGAAGTACTCCGACCGGTGCCCGAGAACCTGAAAGCCTCCCAGCGTTCGGAGCCTATTGGCCACATGATCCGCCGGCATGTCCAACGCGTCCTCGACCCGTCCGCACGTCACGCAAAAGATGTGAGCATGCGGCTCGTGATTGCCGTCGTAGCGTGCCTCGTTCCCGTTGATTCTCAGCTTTTGGATCGTCCCTTCCCGCGAGAACCGATCCAGATTGCGATAGACCGTCCCGAGGCTGATCCTGGGCAGGCGTTTGCGGACGATCTGATACAGCTCGGAAGCGGTTGGATGCGAAGTGCGCTTGCGCAGTTCATCCAGTATCACTTTGCGCTGTTGCGTATTCCTTCGGGTCGTGTTGGAGGCCGCTGACTGGCGTTTCACAATGATCATAATGATAACTATTATCGATATAGAGTCAACCTTCTTCCACCTGGGTGCTCCCCCTACGACAGCCCTGAAAAAGGGGTCGCCGGGCGCCTGGTAGGCCTGAAAGTATCCTTTTCAGCAGGGAGTCAATCGTGCGGTAGCAAGCTGTCACACCGCCTTCGGGTAGGCAAGTTTATGCTTAGCAGACCGGCGAGAATGTCGGCCCAACGACGGTCCGGATTCAGATCCTCTCGAGCTGAGAGGTCTTCACCCAGCCGGTCTTGCCATCGGGCATCTCGACGTAGCACCAGTCTCGCTGTTGCTCGCGGACGACCACCTCGACGCCTTCATGGAGCTTCTGTTTGAATTGCGGCTCGAAGCCCTCGCCGTTGCCCTTTCGAACAACAACATTGTCCTCGACGACGACGGCCTCCACGGTGCGCGCCTCCGACCAGTTCTGAACGGCCACCGAAACGCCCAAGGCGAGCCAGATCACCAGCGTGGGCAAAAGCGCATAGCGCCAACGTGCCCGACGGAGAAAGAGGCGGGCAATCATCATCACCCAGAACGCAACGAAAACCACGAGGCCAGTCACGTATCGGGCATTCAAGGATATCTCGTAATGCCAGAAGAACAGCGTGTGCAAAAACGCCTGCTTGCCGGCCGTTTCGATTTGATTGCGTCTCAGTGAGCGGGCGTAGCCCAAATTGTGCTCGAGGCGCGGATCATTCGGCATGAAGGCTGCCGCTTTTCGATAGTTGAGGATGGCCCGGCCAAGATGCCCGGTCTCCAGATAGGCGTTGCCGAGGTTGTAATAGAGTCTCCCATTGCGAACGCCGGAGTCGACGAGCAGTTGGAACTTCTCCGCGGCCTCCTGGAAATCCTTCGCGGCTTGCGCTGTGTTGGTGTTGCGCCTCTGAACGGCCCGGTCGAAGGCGCGCGTGGCCTCGGTGAGAATCTCGATCTGCTGCAGCCGGTTCAATTCCACCGCTGAGGCCGGCGATTCCAAAAGTACTACGCCAAGGATGAACGCACAGTAGGCGAATACCCAGCCCGCCAGGGCAGCGCCGTTCGGCCGCCAGGTTGACGAAGGTCCGCCTCCCTTACCTGCCTTCTTCCCAATCAAGTTGGTCTCGGGCCTTCGCACTTAGAAGCGTTCCTTCTCCAACCGGTTGATGCAGCGCGTAGCAGCTTGTGCCAGATCATCGCCCGAAGCCGACGCCCCAGCGGCATATTGCATCGCCTCACATCGCTCAAGCAACTGATTAAGCTCGGCGACGAGCTCACGAGAGACGCCGCGCCGCATGAGGTGCTCGATGGCCTCGGCACGGGTCAGGCCACCGGCCGGAAGGTTGCATCGGTCCGCCACATAACCGCTAACCGCCGCGGCAACTCGCGCCGCCGACGCCGCCGCATCGGTCCCGGCTGCCTCCTGAATGCTGCGAAGGGCCGTCCGCCTGGCCGAGCGCCGCCGCGCGTAGCTCTCATCGTGAAGCAGCCGCCAGCGCCGCCGCTGAATCAGCCATCCCAACAACCAGACCGCGGGCGGAATGCCCAGGGTCGCCACGGATCGCCAGCCCGGCGAAAAGGCCTGCTGCGCCAGGAGCTCGTCGATCCCGCCGTAGTTCGCAACGATTCCGCGCTCCACCTCGGTGAGCGAATCCGCCACCGGTGCACCGACTCCCGCGTCCACGATCTGCGAGACGGACAGCGTATCCGCAGGCTTCACCTGCAACGGAATGGGATCCGTGCGGATGGTGACGAACTCTTCACGTCGTGGATCGAAGAAGGCAAACGGAATCGGCGGTATCTCGGTCACTTGATCGCTCTTCGCCCGGATGCTCTGCGTGAAGACCTTGGCATCGCCGTGGACCTGGCCGGCCAGAGGGTCCTGAGGGACTTTAAAGCCGCGGGTCAGCGCCGCGATCTCCGGCAAGGGCGGCGGCTGAAGGAGCTCCAACTGACCGCTCCCGGATACGGTCAACGTCAAGGTGATCGGGTCACCGACAGCCACTTCGGTCGGCTTCGCACTGGCGGTCATTTGAAAACGTCCGACCGCATCTCGGTAGAAGGAAGGACGCCCCTCCGCAGGGATGGGCTTCACCTCAATCGGTGCCAACTGCACCTGGGCGGTGATCGGGCGCGCGTCCTGGATGATCAGGTCGCCAAAGAAAGAGAAGAGGCTGTCGTCCCGGCCGATTTTCGTCGGATAGGAAACGAGAATGCTGATGTCTCCCACTTCCAACTGCCCGGGGCGTTGCGGCCAGAAGATCTTCTCCAATTCATACAGGTAATACGAGCGCTGGTCCCCTTCGGAGTCCTCGCGCAGCATTTCCCTGCCACCGGGCCTCTGTCTGCGCGCGGCCAGTTGTTGAAGGACTTCGAAGAAGACGCCCCACTCGCTGTCGTCGAGACGAATCCGCGACCACATGTCGCCCTCATCGAGCTTGACACGTTGGCGGCGGTCGACATAGGGCTTGAGCCAGATCTGAAGCGTAACGTCGATCGCCTCACCCACGTACACCGATTCGCGGCTGCCCTTCACTTCGACAAACAGCAGGTCGCCGGTGTCTGACTTGGTCACCACAATATCAATCGGCTGGGTGCGATACTGCTGCCCGTCGGCCCTGACGACGACGGGGGGAATGGTGATTCGTCCCGCTTCACGAGGCGTGAGCTGGAAGTCGTAGCTGACGGTGGTCCGCTGGGTCATGCGGCCATTGATGATGGTCGTCTGCGTACTTTGCCGAGGAGTCCCTGAGGACCGGACGGTCACGTTGTCGAGCGCGGGGAAGACCGGCGGATCATGCTTGTCCGCGTTTTCGATCACGATCCGCAGGGTGATCGGCACGCCGACATACGTCTCGCGTGAAGAGATCTGCAGGCTGACGTCCGCCGCGCGAGCGCTGGATGCCCAGAGCGCGCTAAAGAGCGCAATCATGCCGGCGAACTGTCTAACGGACCTACGCATGTCGTCCATAACCCGCCGGCGGCTGCCGGTCAGAATCACGCTTTCACGAATATGGATACGGGCGAATCGTCACGGTGTTCTCGTATCCCGCCTGATCACCAATCCCTCTGCACGGGTACTTGTCGGGCTCGTTTTCGGCGGGCCTGGTCCTCGCGCCGCTGCCGTTCCTGGTCGCGAATCATCTGCAAGAGGCGCTCCGCCTCTTCGCGGGACATGGCCTTCGCCTCGCCCTGCGGCTGCTCAGCATTCTCGTTCT
>CP070718.1:2613227-2621734 GCA_020350565.1 Phycisphaerales bacterium | reverse complement strand
CGGTACCGTCACCAAGGCAACGGCACACTTCGAAACGACTTCGCTTCGCAATCCCGGACGGATACAATCCAGATGGATCAGTGCTACAACGAGGCACACCGCGATCCAGCCCTGTTGGCCGAGGCGGACCCGAAGGCATCGCAGGCCGCATAGCTTCAAAACGAAGAAGACGACCGTCAGTGAAAGGAGCATGCAACCACTGAGCACTTCGGCATTGAAGCCTTGGACCATGCCGAAGCGCCAGGAGGCCAGCAAGGCCGGCGTGTGCAGGATCAGCAGAATCAGCCAGAAACCACGCGCCAGGGCCTCTGTGGTCCAACCAGCGAATCTGTGTGCTTTACCCTGCATGAATGATCGCTACCGAGCAATCCAGCCCCAAGCCGAAACCTGCTGCGCCCCGCAGATAATGAACTCCTGCCCTTCCGATACCTAACGATAGGATACCTTGCAATTGATGTGCCTGTAAAGGGCATTTTCGACAACTGCAGGAGGAAATCCGGCAGGTAACGGGGCGGGCCGGCGAGCGTGCGAAACGGGCGCGCCGTCTGCCCGACGCGATGGAAGCGCCGTCAGCTCAAGATTATGCTATGTCTTTGTTCGCTTTTGGGCGCGTCCCTTAAAGGGGCACAACAGCGGTGCGATACAACAACCGGCGACACCTTACGACGTCGGACCGACCATCGACAGGCGCACCCTTGTGAGACAAGCCCGGGTAATCGCCTCACACCGGATGTGGGAAATGTGCCCGATCCTGGTACAATACGTGGAGCAGCGGTAGACAAAGGGGATGGCGTGGGCTGCGGGAACCCCGATGTGGCGCTGCCTTCTTGCGGCCCGAGGGGCTGTGGGCGCCTCGATCTGAATCCTAGAATCTCTTGCAACAAGGCCCCAGGAGACCGCATCATGAGTCCACCGCCTTGAGGAGCACCAGAATGGTTGAGCTGAGACGAAGGCCGGTCGTGCTCATCGTCCGCGACGGCTGGGGAGCCAACCCCCATCCCGAGTGGAACCATGCCAATTCCGTGCATCTGGCCAACACGCCCGCAAATGACCGATTGATGGCCCAGTACCCCCATGTATTGATCCACACCAGTGGTAACGACGTCGGATTGCCGGAAGGGGTGATGGGCAACAGCGAAGTCGGCCACCAGAACATCGGTGCGGGCCGGATTGTCGATCAGGAGATTATGCGAATCACCCGGACCATCCACGACGGTTCGTTCCTCAAGACCCCCGCGATCGTCGGTGCGTTCGAGCGAGCAAGCGATACCGGCGGCGACGTCCATATCATGGGCTTGTGCAGTGACGGGCGCGTCCACAGTGACCTCGAGCACCTTTACGCTCTGCTTGAGATGAGCGCCGAGCTCAGATTCCCGGGCGATCGCGTGTACGTGCACGCCATCATGGACGGGCGCGACACTTCGCCGCACTCCGGAGTGAAATTCATCTCCCAGATCGAAGGAAAGTGTCAGGAGGTCGCCGCCAACCCGGTCGCCAGCGTTTGCGGCCGATTCTGGGCCATGGATCGCGACAACCGCTGGGACCGCGTCCGGACCGCGTACAACATGTTGACGGGAAAGCCGCCCGTCGACGGTAACGAGTATCCCCGTTTCAAGCATGCCCAGGAGGCCGTGCGGCACTATTACCAGAATCCCCTAAATAACAGCATGCAAGGCGATGAGTTCGTCGCACCCGCCATCATCGAGCCCGGTTCGGGCAAGAACGGACGCATCAAAGACGGCGACAGCGTCATCTTCTTCAACTTCCGCGGCGACCGACCGCGCGAGATCGTCAAGGCCTTTACGTTCGATGCGTTTCCATTCCAGGGCGCGGCCAGGAATAGCGATCCGGTCTCATTCGGCTTCGACCGCGGTTCGAAGCTTGATCTGTACTTCGTTACCATGACCGCGTACGAAGCCGGTCTGCCGGTCAATGTCGCTTTCGAGAAACCGCCCAGAATGAAGAACATTCTTGGGGCTTACCTGGGTGAGCTTGGTCTGAAGCAGTTTCGATGTGCCGAGACGGAGAAGTACGCCCACGTCACATTCTTCTTCAATGATTATCGCGACGAGCCGTTCCCCGGCGAGGACCGTCACCTGGTGCCGTCACCGCGGCATGTTCCGACCTACGATTTGAAACCGGAGATGTCCGCCTTTGAAGTAACCGACATCGTGCTCGAACGCGTCGCCTCCGATCGCTATGACGCGATGGTGGTGAATTACGCCAATGGAGACATGGTCGGCCATACCGGCTCCCTGCCGGCGGCCATCCGCGCGGTGGAGGCGGTCGATCAGGGGGTGGGCAGGATCGTTGACGCCGTTTTGGCCAAGGGTGGCGCGGCCATCATCACTGCCGATCATGGCAACTGCGAGCAGATGATTGACCCCGTAACCAACGGGCCTCACACGGCCCACACCACTTATGACGTTGACCTGATCATCGTCGACGACGAATCGAAGGGACGACCCCTGCGGGGGGGCGGCAGGCTGGCGGACATCGCCCCCACTTTCCTCTCCCTGCTCGGCCTGGAACGGCCGGAAGAAATGACCGGACGGTCCTTGTTCGAATTCTGACCCAGACCCGGAACGCGAATGCCACAGGCACGTCCCATAATCGGTCACCCGGTTCTCGGGCAACAGTCGACGTTCTTCGAATTATTCTTTAACTCTTGAAGCAGGAGCTCTTGCCGTTTCGAGCATCTTGATTGACCGATGAATCAGGGCCGGCCAGAGCTGACGCTACGGGCGGCCGCCCCTCGGTGGGCTTGTATCCGTGATCCGATCATCCTAAAGTGGTTTGACTCTAGGAGACGTTGTTCGCCGTGCACGGGAGACGGTTGATGTCGAGAGGGATTGCACGCTGCGCCTGCTCGGCCCTGCTCTGCGCCGCTTGGCTGGTCCTGACGCCCGCTCCGGCTCGTGCAGATATCTGGGGCGACATCGCCGTCGCGCTGGACTACGCGAATTTCAATCTCTTCGGGCAGAGAAACTACCTCAGCGGCGGCGCGGAATTCGTCGTCAACAACCAGTTTCGGGGCAATGAACTGGACTTCGGCTCGTGGCAGATGAGGCTTGAGGGACCGGTGTCCTTCGGCTTCAAGACCGGTGGACGCGGGCTTTCCAACCTCGAGATCTCGCTCCAAACCGCGTTAACCAGCGATCAACTCTCGGAACCGCTCAGTTACGACGTTGTCTTCGACGTCGGTGGGCAACGGAGTGAGGTCGCCGGCAGTGTCTTCCTTGATAGCCGCTTGTGGCTGAACGGCTTCGGTTTCTACGAATTGGAGCTCGACTACTCTTCGCGCCAGACGATCACCGGTGAGGGCCGCTTCAACAACGACCAGCAGATCAACGATTTCGACGTCGGCCCGATTGACATCCGCGGAAACATCTTCGCGGATCTTCTTGACCTGATTTTCGCCCCACTCTTCGGAGACAACCCCACTCCCTTCGACAGCTTCAGCGGGCGGGCCCAATTAGCCAAGCTGTTAGACCTATCCGACCCGATGAACGACCCGATCGTCCTCAAAGGCCGGCTCTTCGAGACGGCTCTCGCTGAGACCGTTGATCCGCTCGTGCTCGAGCGAGCCCTGAACCTGCAGACCACGACGCTGGCCAACTTCAACAGCATGCTCGCAGACCAACAACCGGGAACAAGCATTCCGGAGCCTGCCGCCCTGGTCCTCATGCTGGTGGGGGCCGCATTCGTCGCGCCACGCACCCTGCGCCGTTGTCCCCGTACTCGCTAAGTCGGCTGCACGCGCCAAGCCCTCCCGTTAGGAGTCCGTTGAAAAAGGGGACTGGCTCCGAGCTTAAGCCCACTGACGCCCGTAAAAACGCCTTTCGGCGAGGTGCCTGTCCCCTTTTTCAACGGACAGTTAGGCAACCGAACGGACGGTCTTTCGAGCCGCGGCTGTGCAAGCCGCGTACTTAACGATCACAAAATCCGGTTACCCGCAACACGCTTCCCCCCGGCGGCTGTGCTTGGGCCAGCGCCGCCCTCCAACCTGCCCTGTCTCCTCCTGCTTCGGTGCCCCTCAGGAACGTGGACGCGGATTGACCTGTTCATCGGCCACCACTATATTGGCACCCGGCTTGCTAACTCGTCCGCGGGACGTTTGGTCATTACCATGACACACTAAGCCCGACTCCCGAACCTCTTGCCAAAATAGGAGTTACCGCGCAGTGCCCTTAGCCGGCCGTGAAGTGCAACTTACTGAAGACCAGGTCGCTCTCATTGACACGGTGCGTGATTTCGCGCGAGCCGAGCTGCTGCCCCTCGACCGCAAGTGCGACAAGGACGAGTCGTCGATGGTCGAGGCTCTCCCGCAAGTGAGCCGGATGGGGCTCATGAACCTGACCATCCCGGAGGAGCTGGGCGGGCTGGGTTGCGAATACCGAACGTACGTGGCCATCCTCCACGAGCTTGCCTATGCCTCACCGTCGATGGCCGTCACCATCAGCGTGCATAGCATGGTCGGCGCGATCCTGGCGAAGCTGGCCGAGGAGCCGTTCCGCAGCGAGTGGCTCTCGGCGTGGGGAACACCCGAGTCCTTCGCCGCTTTCGCCCTGTCCGAAGCCAATGCAGGAAGCGACGCGGCCGCCGTTGCCGCGACGGCCGTCAAGGCCGACGGTGGCTACCGCATCACCGGCGAGAAAATGTGGATCACCAACGGCATGAAAGCGCGTTGGTTCCTCACCCTGGCCCGTCTTGACGGTGCTCCTCAGGGAGAGGATCTCTGTGCATTCCTCGTAGACGGTAATGAGAACAGCGCGGCCATCCAGCGCACGCACGTCCATGGCAAGATGGGAATCCGCGGGAGCGAAACGGCGGTCATCGCCTACGATGACGCGTTCGCTCCCGAATCGCACATGATCGGCAAACCCGGGGAGGGCTTGAAGGTCTTCCTGTCCACGCTCAATGAGGGACGCATCGGCATCGGCACGCAGGCGTCGGGTATAGCCGAGGCGTGTCTCGATGAGATGGCCGCCTATGCAAAGCAGCGCGTGCAGTTCGGCAGGCCGATCGCGAAGTTCCAGGCTGTTGCCAACATGATCGCCGAAAGCGCGCTCATGCTGGAGGCCGCCAAGGCCCTCATCTGGTGCGCCGCGGAAAAACTGGACGCGGGCAGGCCCGATCGCGTCGCCAGCTCCATGGCCAAGCTCTACGCAACGGAGGCAGCCAACCGCATCGCGTATCACGCCGTCCAGGTGCACGGCGGAAGCGGATATGTGAACGAGTACCGCGTGGAGCAGCTCTACCGCGATGCCCGAGTGACGACGATCTACGAAGGCACGAGTGAAGTGCAGCGCATCCTGATCGCACGAGAGCTCGCGCAGCACTTGTGAGACAGTTGCCGGACGATGACGTATCGCATTGAAAAAGAGCTTGTCGGAGCGCCCGTCCGCTCTACGACCTTTTATGAAGTCGCGCGGCTGTGCCTGAGAACAGCCGCATCCGCCAGCGCTCAGGATGCGTGCGCGACAAGTGTGTGTACGGGAGAATCGCGTTGACGACACAGCCCATGCACACCGCCCTGAGCAGGCAATCATACTATGGGTGTTTCGATCTCATGACCTCTTGATACGGCGAGTTCGGGCGTTCGAGCTTGTTGACGCCGAGGCAGGATACCTACTCATGGACTACGATCTTCCTGAAGACCTGGTGGCACTGAAGAACATGGCTGCAAAGTTCGCGGCTGAAGAGATCGCCCCTAACGCCCGAGACTGGGATAGGGAAGCGAACATCCCGAGGGAGGTGGTCGCCAAACTGGCTGAACTCGGCTTTATTGGCATCTTTATTAGCGAAAAATACGGTGGCGCCGGCCTCGGGGATCTTGGGGCCGCCGTGATCATGGAGGAGATCGCTCGTCACTGCGGCGGCACCGCGCTGATGCTTGATGCCCACAACGCCCTCTGCTGCGCCCACTTCCTGATCGCCGCCAACAAGGAACAAAAAGCGAAGTACTTGCCCAAACTTGCCTCGGGCGAGTGGCTCGGCGCCTGGGCGTTGTCCGAACCCGGCTGCGGGAGCGACGTCGCCGCCATGACCTGCGCTGCCGTGCAGGACGGAGATACCTGGGTCCTCAACGGCACCAAACAGTGGATCACCAACGGGCATTACGCCAGGGTTTTCGTCATCATGGCAAAGACCACGCCCGAGGGCGGCCCGAAAGGTATCAGCGCGTTTATCGTCGAGCGCGACACGCCCGGCTTGTCCACCGGCCCGAAAGAGGACAAGATGGGCATGCGCGCCTCCGACACGGTCGAAGTTCGGCTTGAGGACGTCCGCGTTCCCAAGGAGGACCTTTGTGGCGAGCTGAACCATGCCTTCGTCGACGCAATGAAGGTGCTCGACCGTGGACGCATCACCATCGCCGCGATGTCGGTCGGTTTGGCCCGCGGCGCACTGGAGGAAGCCGTCGCTTACGCCAAGCAGCGGGTGGCGTTCGGCAAGCCCATCTTCGAGCAGCAATCCATTCAGTTCATGCTGGCGGATATGGCGATGGAGATCGACGCCGGCAGGCTTCTGGCCCAAAAGGCGGCGCTGCTTGCCGATGCCGGAGAGCCTTTTACCTATGAGGCCTCCATCGCCAAAGTGTTCTGCTCCGAGATGGCAACACGAGCGTGTCTTAACGCGATTCAGATTCACGGCGGTAACGGGTACACGAAGGAAGTGCCGGTGGAACGCTACATGCGGGACGCGAAGCTCTGCGAAATCGGTGAAGGTTCAAGCCAGATCCAGCGCATCATTATCGCCCGGCATCATCTGGAAGATCGGTAAAGGGGTGAACCATGGATTTCCAGCTCAGTGAAGACCATTCGATGCTCCAGCAGCAGATGCGGGAGTTCGCGGATGAAGTAGTGGCGCCCACCGCCGAGGAGCGGGACCAGCAAGCGAAGATGCCGCCGGAGATGATCCAGCACTGTGCCGAGCTGGGCCTCTTCGGCATCGCGATTCCCGAGAGATACGGCGGGGCGGGACTGGACTGCGTAGCCTCCTGCATCGTGGTCGAGGAGGTCTCCCGCGCGTGCGCCGGCACCGGCGTGATGATCAGCGCACACAACTCCCTGTGCGTCGATCCCATCATGATGTTCGGCACGGAGGAGCAGAAGCAGAAATACCTGCCGAAGTTGGCGAGCGGCGAATGGCTGGGCTGCCTGTCCCTCACCGAGCCGGGCAGCGGGAGCGACGCCGGCGCCGCATCTTGTCAGGCCGTGCTCAAGGACGACGGCTGGCACGTCAACGGCACCAAGAATTTTGTCACCAACGGCGGCGAGGCCGGCGTGATGGTGCTCATTGCCGTCACCGATCCCGACGACCGCAAGCGCCGCCTCAGCGCGTTCATCGTGGAAACGGACACGCCGGGCTGCACCATCGGCAAGCTCGAGAAAAAGCTGGGCATCCGCTGCTCGTCGACGGCCGAATTCGCCTTCGAGGATTGCGTGCTTCCGAAAGACGCGCTTCTCGGTGAACAGGGACGAGGGCTCAAAGTCGCTCTGACAACGCTCAACGGCGGCCGCATCGGCATTGCCGCACAGGCGCTGGGGATCGCCCAAGCATGTCTGGAGCAATCGGCGGAGTACGCCAAAACGCGCGTGCAGTTCGGCAGGCCGATCGCCAAGTTGCAGGCGATCCAGAACAAGATCGCTGAGATCGCCATCGGCGTGACCGCAGCGCGCGAGATGGTGTACTTCGCAGCCTGGGAGAAAGACGTCGGCCGAGATTACATCAAGTCCGGCGCGATGGCCAAGCTCTTCGCTGCCGAGGTCTGCTCTAAAGCCGCCAACCACGCCGTTCAGGTGTTCGGCGGCTACGGCTACTGTCAGGACTATCCCGTGGAACGTTACCTTCGCGACGCGAAGATTACTGAAATCTACGAAGGCACGAGCGAGATCCAGCGCGTGGTCATCGCTCGTAGTCTGGCCGGCTGATCAACTCAGGCCGGTTATTCGCCAGGAGTGAATGGAGATGCCAGATAAGGATCAAAAGGTCGCCGTCCTCGGCGCGGGAACGATGGGTCGGGGAATCGCACAGGTCTTCGCCCAATCGGGCTATCCGGTCAGGATGTACGACGTGATGCCGTCGGCGATCGAGATGGCCCGGAAGATCATCGACAAAACGCTCGCCAAGGCGGTCGAGAAGGGCAAGCTGTCGGCGGATGAGGCCGAGGCCGCCAAGAAGCGGGTCAAACCCGTACAGAAACTCGCCGACATCGGCAAGTGCTACCTCATCGTCGAGGCCGCTACGGAGAAGCCCGACATCAAGTTCGATCTGCTCAAAGAAGCACAAGCGTTTCTGGATGACGACGGCATTCTAGCCTCGAACACCTCCAGCATCTCGATCACCCAACTCGCCGCCAAGACCGACGCGCCCGACCGCTTCATCGGTATGCACTTCTTCAACCCCGTGCCCCTCATGAAGCTCGTCGAGGTGGTCAGGGGTCTGCAGACCAGTGAGGAAACCGTCGAGGAGACGATGGAGCTGGCGAAGGCGGTGGGCAAGGT
>CP070718.1:2594809-2613127 GCA_020350565.1 Phycisphaerales bacterium | reverse complement strand
ACCGGACGGCATGATGGACATCAGCATGAAGTTCGATACGGAACTCGTGAATGAGGTCCTCGAGATGGCCGACCTGATGCCCGGTGCTCTGGTTCCGCTCGTGGTGACCGGCAACCTCAACAACGGCTGTGCGTTCGTCGCCTACGACTGCGTGCGACTGGTGCCTCCGGGAACCGCGCCCGGCTTGTTGATGGTTACGTCCGAGCCGTCGTCTGGTGCATGGGTGTATGCGGAGCCGTTGGATCTGACGCTCGATGGTGGCGGCTGGACTGAGTTCCAGCGCGGCTATCCGCTGACCACCGTAGTGACCCTGCGTGCCGAGGAGCGCCTGGGCGATCTACGGCTCGCCGGCTGGATGGTCGATGGTGTCATGGTGACCACTGACAACACGCTGTTCCTGACCATCACGGAGCCGGAGACGACGGCGACGGTTGTGTACCAGGGTGCGAGCAGTACGCACCAGGGGCCAACGGAGTCGACCAGCAGCATGGCGCCGTAACGGAACCTTAACATGGACCGTCAGTTGACTGATTGATGGTCCAGCTAATCCTGGGAGCCAGAACACCCCGCGTGTTCTGGCTCCTTCTTGTTTGGTGCGCCAGGCATGGCGTTTGACTTGGAGGTGGAAGTCCACTGCGGACCGTGAGGGTCGCAACTGCTTGGGCAGGCAGGGAGTCCATAGCGAGGTGGAATCTGAAGGGAGCGGTGGCCCCAAACTCGGACTCGACGAACAGGAATCGGATAGAAGGCCGGTCGCGTGGGGTAACGCGGCAATGGACGCGGACCCCGAGACGCTTATGATTAAGCCTGACCGCCTTCTCAGGAGGTTCGATCGATGAGTTTGTATTCAATGGTGGTGACGCGGTTTCGTGTGCTCATCTGCTTTGCAAGCATGGCCCGGACGTCGTTGGCGATACTGATTGTCGTGATTGCTGGGTGTGTCCCTTTGGAACGCACCCCTTGCGCGTTGATCGACGTTGATGACGATGATCCTTGCACCATTGATCGTTGTTTCGAGGGCTGGCCGCCAGTAGTTGATCACATTCCAGTCGAATGTAGTGCAGACATGGTCTGCGATCCTGATACAGGAGACTGCGTAGAAGAAGAGCTGCCTTGACAGCGGTGTTGATTTGTTGCCCTCTGAATGAGACTTACGAGAGGGAGA
The DNA here is from genome assembly GCA_020350565.1 of Phycisphaerales bacterium. Taxonomy (GTDB): domain Bacteria; phylum Planctomycetota; class Phycisphaerae; order UBA1845; family UBA1845. The sequence continues at coordinate 2,611,962 of CP070718.1, read as the reverse complement.
ACCGGGCTGAGAGGGGGGCAGGCTTACTCCTTGGCGGAGGATCTAATGTCCAGTAGGCAGCTCACATGGCGCGGCGACTGCGCATCGATCTGAGGAGTCCGTCTACCACGCAAGGGTGGCATGGGTAGACCTTCAGGTCTACCCGTGGCTTGCCCGGTGGTGAGGGGCGGTACTTCCCCTTTCATGTATATCAGAGCGAGCGGAACCATCGCGTTCATGTGACTATGCCATCAAGGGACGGGCAGGTCGTTCGACCTGCCCATGCCACTCGCTGAACGGCATTAGTCGTGCAAAGGCAATTCGCAATGCGCTTTCCGGATGGCAAAAATGAAATGATGAAATGGGAAATGTGGAAATGGAAATGGGGGACAGTCACCTATTTCTTGCGTGCATTGACCCTTCTCGGAGATCTTGGAAAGTGTCATGCGCGACCCGACTCGTCGGAACATACGCACGCTGCGCACAATCAGGCCTGACGATGACTCGGGCAGGCCCCTGCGCCGGCGTCGCCGCGCGCGGACAGAGACTCCCCTCACTGTTCACTACTCGCTTCCGGAGCAGGTTTCGTCCTTCATCCCGCATCCTTCATCCTTCCCCTCGATCAAGGCTGGGCGGCGCTCGCCGGTCTCGACCGCCCTGCTGACCACCCCGCGCGTTCTACTCTTGAGGCCCTCCCTCCCGACCGCGGCATCGGAGCGCCCATGAGAAACCACCCCATGCATACGCCTTGCACCCAAATTCGGAAATTCAACGAATTCGCGTCCCAACAACAGACCATGGGCGCATCGCGAAGCGTTTTAACTTCTTTTCGAATAGAGACTTACGCTCCGCCGCCCTGTCGCCGGCCCGCCTCCTCACCCGCGCCGCGGGCAGCGCAGAAAAGCCATTTTCGATCCAAAAAAAAGCCATTTTGCACTCGCCCTGATCGCACGCGCACGGCCCAAGGACCGTCCACTCGCGAAGTCCCCACCTGCGCGGCCCACGACACCCCACCGTGCCGGATTTCGGCGGCGGAAACAGGACATTGCTGCATCGTCGTCAGCTTCACGACACGAGCGACCTCAGGCAACGACCGATGGCCGCGGGCTTCTCAGGTGGAGTCCGGCTATCATGTTCTCAAGATCCGGCTCGAAGTGCACAGCAGGAGAAGACCGTCTTGGCCACGACAAGTGTGGAACGGCTGGCCGACGTCCGTAGCAAAGTGGAAGCGGGTGAGCCGCTTTCGCTGGTGGACGGCTTGCGCCTCTGCGAGTCGCGCGACATTCATACGCTTGGCGAGCTGGCCAACCTGGTGCGGGAGCGGCTGCACGGTCGGCGGGCGTATTACAACATCAACCGGCACATCAACTACACGAACTACTGCGTCCTGCGGTGCAAATTCTGCTCGTTCTATCGCCCCTTCGACAAGAAGGCGGCCGCACGGCGCACGCCTGGCGTGGTTCATCCCGACGGCGGATACGAGCTATCCGTGGAAGATGTCGTCGCCCGGGCGAAGGAAGCCTATGCGCACGGCGCCACGGAGGTCCACATCGTCGGCGGATTGCATCCGACGCTCCCATTCTCTTACTACACGGAGATGTGCTCGGCCATTCGCGAAACGTGCCCGCACCTGCACATCAAGGCGTTCACCGCGATCGAGATCATCCACTTCGCGCGGATCGCCAAGCCGCGGCTCGCCATCGGCGGAGTCCTGGAGAAGCTGCGTGAGGCCGGGCTCGGTTCACTGCCGGGCGGCGGCGCGGAGATCTTCGACGACCGCGTCCACGACGAGGCCTTCAAGGCCAAGGTGGGTGAGACGGAATGGTTCGAAGTGCATCGCACCGCCCACGAGATGGGCATCTTCACCAACGCGACGATGCTCTACGGCCACCTGGAGACGCCGGCGGAGCGCATCCAACATCTGATCAAGCTTCGGGAGCACCAGGAGGAGAGCCTGGGTTCGCGCAAGGCGCATTTCAATTGTGTCATTCCCTTGTCATTCATCCCGCAAGGCAGCGTCCTGGAGCATCTGCCCGGCCCCAGCGGGCTGGATGATCTGAAGACGCTGGCTCTTGCACGGCTGATGTGCCCGAACATCCCGCACATCAAGGCCTTTTGGATCATGCTGTCCCCGAAGCTGGCGCAGGTCTCACTCAACTGGGGCGTGGACGATATCGACGGCACGGTGGTCTATTACGACATCACCAAACGCGAGGGCGACGGCACGCATCAGGAGCTCACCGTCGACAAGCTGAAGCGCCTGATCGTCGAGGCCGGTTGCAAGCCGGTGGAGCGCGACACCCTGTACCGGCGAGTCATCCGCGAGCCCGCAACCTGGCGCGTAGAGGGAGAGGATTGGGCGGTACACTATAAGGGCTTCTGAGGCGGCGCCGATACAGCTCCGAACACCGTCGTGCGATTCGTTCGAGCGCGTCATGCGCAATGACCACCGCGGAGTCGGTTCCGGCCCAGAGAGGTTTTCTGAAGGGCGAGCGTTTGCAGCGTGTGCTACCTTCGGGCCAGCAGGTACTGGATCTCCGCCGGTTCGTCTTCGGGCATCAAATCGAACGCCGCGTCGCAGATCGGGTCCAGCAGTTCGCAGAACAGATCGACCCAGTCGTTTTTGATCGCGGCTTTTGTTTGGGGCGTCAGGGCGTTGGCCATCTTGATCAGCATGGGGGCGATGGGGCGCAGACCGATGTCCCAGATGTGGGCGTGCGTTTTAGTGATAAAGGGTTTGGCGGATTCGATTCGCAAACCTGCGTCGTGGAACCGCCTCTCCCACGTACTGCGGTCCGCAAGGCTCGGCCAGCATTCCATGCGCCCGCGGCCGATCAGGTCCAAAAACCGATCGCCCAGCACCCGGCGCCAGGATTCGAGTGTATAGCGTCGCATGCTGTCGAGCTTCACCTGGAGGATGATGTGCCCGTCCGGGTGCACGATGCGGCGGAGCTCGCGCAGGAAGCCGTCGATGTTTTCGATCCAATAGGCCGCGTTGCAGAATGCCGTTTGAAACGAACTGTTGTCGAACGGCAACGCGTTGTTGCAATCATGGAGGATGAGCCGATCGTAAATGCTCAACGCCCGTGCCTTCTTCAGCAGGTTCGCCTTCAGGTCCGTGCAGACGTCGATCCGTTCGCGCGGCGGAGCGGTGACTTTCGGCGCATACGCGTCATCGGCGTGGTCGAACATGTCGGCATGTTCGGTGCGGACTTGGTCAAGCCGGCCTACGGCGGTAAAGACGTCGAATTCAGGATCGAACTGGCCACCCATATGCAGGAAGCAGAACACGCCGTCGCCCCCACCGATGTCGATTGAGGGCCTCCGCCACGGCGCTTCGGCCAGGGCCTCGCTGCGAAGCGTCATCCAGAAGGCATTCTCGGGACGAAGCCAGTACGCATTCAGAAAACGCCGCAACATCTCACCGCGGCTGATGGCGCCGGCCGATTCAACGGTTGAGCTCAAATCTCGACACATGTTGCAGCCTCTTTTTCGAGTTCGTCTTTCACGTAAATTGTGTCTATACGTGGCAGACGCATGGTCTCGCACTGTGCCGTGATCCAGGTTCGTTCGGTGGTGAACGCGTGAGCGAAGCCGGCCCCGCGGCAGATCGCTTCCGTCTCGCCGGTAAAGCTGCCGAACGGATAACTAAAAGGCCGGATGTCGCGACCAAGGCCTTCGTTGAGCAGGGCGGCCGCGGAGCTGATGTCGTGCCGCTGCTGCTGAGCCGTGAGCTTGCCGAGCGGCTCATGGGCGTGTCCGTGAGCACCAATCGTGTGGCCTTTGTCCTGCAGTTCCTTTAGTTGATCCCAATTCAGGTAGGTGCTTTGGGACCATCGCGCACTGGAGCCCACGGACAGCTCAAACAACGTATTGACGGCCGCCCGGCGGATCTCGGCTGGCAGCACCATGTTGAGGAAGTACTTGAGGCACGCTACCTGCGGTACCTCGTACGGGTACGTGGCACAGGCCGCCTCGCTGTCAAGGTTGGCACCCCAGTCACGGTCGCTGTCGAGGTTGGACAGGCATCGAATCAGTTCGTATTCCAGCCGCTCATAGCCGAGGTTGGTCAACAGAAGATGAATGGCATGAGCGGACAACATCCGTCGAGCGGTGAGGGTCTCGCCTACGACAAAAAACACACCGCGCAAGCCCCGCCTCTCGAGGATCGGTGCGACGGTGGCAGCATGATCGACCAGCCCGTCATCGAACGTCAGCAGGAAAGAGCGGTCGGGAATGCGGGCTCGCCCCTGCGTCCATGCCCACAGCGTCGGCCAGTCGATGGGCTCGAGGGCGGCGCACAGTATGTCGAGTTGAGTCTCGAGGTCCCTTGGGCTGAGCGCGACGATGCCTTCCCTCGACATCGGCCCGAGGCGGCGGACGTAATGATACATGACCGCCAGGCACCGGGGACTATTCATGTGCGTCGGAACTTCCGGCCTCGATGGCCTTTGACCACTCATACCCTTGTATATCGGGTCGGGGGCTGTGGTGCTTCACCCTGGACGGCGCGGGTGGGTGGCGGGACCTTCCGGCGTCTCGCCATGCTTGTAACGAACGCTTACCCGGACCCTACTCCCCATCGGCAGCGTGCTTGCTCATCTGAGGGCCGAGCCACAGAATGGCCGCCGCGCACGTTTAGGTACATGGGAAGCACCTGGAAACGCTGGTGATGGACAATCAAGCCCCCAAGTCGACGAGAAGTCTCCTGCCGATTCCGGTCAGGCTGGAGGCTCGAGAGGGTGCGTGTTCCATCGGGCGGGATAGCTCGATGGAGATTCGTTGCACTGATAAGCGGGTCGAGCGGGCGGCGAGCCGGTGGCGGGGTGGCCTTTCGAGCGGGTCCGCCGCGGCCAAAGTCCTGGTTGCGGAGGACTCAGCTGCGGTCGAGCACGGTCAGGGGTATCGTCTCGTCATCGAGCCTGGTCGGATCGAGCTGGTCGGCGGTGGACCGGCCGGCTGCTTCCACGGATTGCAGACCCTTCGACAGCTCACCGATTTCGCGGCGGGCAGCGTCGCCTGTTGTCGTGTCGAGGATCAGCCCGACTTTGCGACGCGCGGCCTGCTGCACGACGTCACCCGGGGCAAGGTTCCCACGATGGCAACGCTGAGAATGCTGGTGGATCGGCTGGCAAGCCTCAAGATCAACCAGTTGCAGCTCAATATCGAGCATGCCTTCGTGTTCGCGTTCGACCCGGAGATCTGTGGCCCGAATGGCGGGCTGACGCCCGACGAAATTCGTGAGCTCGATCAATACGCGAAGGAGCGCTTCATCGACCTCGTTCCCGCGTTGGCTACTTTCGGGCACATGGGCAAGGTTCTCTCCATGCCGAGATACCGTCACTTGGCGGAGATCGAGGCAAGCAAACCCTTCGAGGAGATGTCCTGGCCCGAGCGCATGCGCGGCCTGACCCTTGACTGCCTGAATCCGGACGGAATTGAGCTGATCCGCCGTATGTGGTCGGAGGTTCTCGAGGCCTTCTCGTCCCCGATGGTCAACATCTGCGGGGACGAGCCCTGGGACTTGGCAAAAGGCAAGAACCGCGACCGGCTCGGCGATGACGCGGCCGGCGAAGCCTACGTGGCCCAGGTGAAGCGGACACACGAAATCTGCCGTGCCCGCGGACGCGCCGCGATGTTCTGGAGCGACGTCATCGCGAACTATGCACATCTGATCGGCACGCTGCCGCCGGCAACGACGATTCTGCATTGGGGTTACGACGATCGCGCGGATTACGAGAAGACGGCGGCGTTCGTGGAGGCCGGGCTGACGACGTTCGTGTGCCCGGGGACCTCGGGCTGGAAGCGGATCATCAACGCGATGGATCTGGCTGAGCGGAACATCGCGACGTTTGCCAAGGTCGGCCGGCGAGTCGGAGCCGCCGGCTTGCTGAATACCGACTGGGGCGACCACGGTCATTTTCAGCCGCTGTCATGTTCGTGGCACGGGATTGCTTTGGGCGCGGCGCGGGGATGGGCGGCGGAACATGCGATCGGGAAGCCGTTTGACGAACGCTTCGCCAGACTCTTTTTCGACACGGAGGATACTTCGACTGTCACATCGTTACGTGCCGCTTCCGCCGTTGGCACGCACATTGAGACGTGGCGTCAACTGTGGACGCCGCTTGATGATTTACGGCATTGTTCCCCGTTCCCAACAGAGGACGAGCTTGAGCACTCTCGCGGGGCAGCCCTCGAGGCGGCAGATCGGCTTCGGCGTTTATTGGAGATAACGTCGGATGGCTTCATAACTCGCGTCCTTCGTGAGCTTGGGATGGCCTGCACCTTTCACGCTTTGTGGGCGGAGAGAATGGCCATGTTGCAGGGCTACTCGAAACCGGACTGGGATGAATGGGCCGACCGACTCCTGCAGGCCGCCCAGCGATACGTTGTTTGTTGGAATGAGTACAACAAGCCCTCCGGCCTCAGTGACATCGTGGCCATCCTGGAGGCGCGGGCGGAGGACGCACGCAACCGGCGCGCGGAAGACTGAAGATCGATCAGCTTCTGTTGCCTCAGATGCGTGCAGAGGCTAGGCTCCGCCTGCTCGGCAGGATGCCGCCAAGGATGGCGCTATGCTTTTGAGTTCAGCGGATTGGCTTGTTCTCAGTGGATATTTCGCCGTCATTGTCCTGGTGGCGTGGTGGTACGGTCGCCAGGAACGCTCCACGCACGATTACTTCCTCGGAGGCAGACGCCAGCCTTGGCTGATCGTGGGCTTATCGATCATCGCCACGGAACTCAGCGCGCTGACGTTCATCGGCGTGCCGGCCGAGGCATTTAACGGGGATTGGACCTACCTTCAGATGTACGCGGGCTCGTTTCTCGGCCGCGTGCTGATCGCGCTGCTTCTTCTGCCCAGCTTCTACGGCGGGGCGGTCACCACCGTTTATGAGTACCTTGGCCAGCGGTTCGGCCCGTGGACCCGGACGACGGGCTCCCTCTTATTCTTCGCCTCACGCATCATTGGGAGTGGGTTTCGGCTGTTGGCGGCCTCTTTGGCTTTGTCTGCCGTTTTCAACTGGGATCTCACCTGGGTGATCATCGGTGCGACGGCGGTGGCCGTGCTGTACACCGCGTTCGGCGGGATCAAGGCGATCATCTGGACGGATGCGTTTCAGGCGGTGGTGTTTCTGGGCGGCGCTTTGGCCGTCATCCTGTTCCTCTTCCATCGGGTTCCCGGCGCCTGGGACCAGAATCTTTCAACCGCGTATGAGGCCGGCAAGCTCCATGTCTTCACCTGGCGCGGCGGTTTGAACAACGACAAGCTGTTCTGGGTGTTGCTCGTGCATGCCACCGTGCAGAACATGGCCGCTTTGGGTACGGACCAGGATCTCACCCAGCGAATGCTCACATGCCCTGATATCCGCCGTGGGCAACGCTCCTTGATGTTCAACGCCTTCGCGGGTCTGCCGATCGTTTGTCTCTTTTTGCTGATCGGCAGCATGATGTTCTTGTTCTATGAGTCGTTTCCTCAAATGGCTCCGAGTGAGGAGACGCTGGGGCACCAGTACCGTATTTTCCCGCATTTCATCGCCACCGTGCTGCCGGCCGGCTCCGGTCTGCGTGGGCTTCTGCTGGCGGGACTGTTCGCCGCGTCCATGTCCAGTCTGGATTCGGCGCTGGGTGCCCTGTCGTCGACGGCAGTGACGGACTTCTATCGCCCATTCCTGGGACGCCCGATCTCCGAGCGGCATGCCCTGATTGCCGCGAGGGTGTTCGTGGTGTTCTTTGGCGTGCTGTTGGCGGGCGTGGCTCTGTTTTTTGCCGATGATCAGAGCCTGGAACTCCTCTGGGAAGCATTCAAATGGACCAGCCTCGTCTTCGGTGCCATGCTCGGCGTATTCCTGCTGGGCGTGCTCACCTGCCACAGAGGACGCGACGGCTTCAACGTTGTGGCGATGGTGACGTCGATCGCTTTTCTGGTGGGGTTGAAGCTCTACCAGGAGCGTACGGAGAACCTGGTGATCGCCTGGCCTTGGTGGGTGGTTATTGGGACGCTCTGGACGTTCACTCTGGGGGTCTGTGTCGGGGATTCGCGGCGAAGGGGAAGTCCGGGCAGTGGTTCGTCAGCCCGGGACTGGGCGAAGGGAGCCTGATCGGAAAAGCCTAATCGACGCCGCGCGGCTTCCGTGTCGAGCGGGTGACCACGAGTCCGGCGAGGAGCATGGCCAGGCCGAGGGCGGTTCCGACTCGCTGCTGCCAGCCGAATCCCGGACTGTTGCCAAACCCGAGCCAGTCCGCCAGAAGCGCAAGCAGGCCGGCCAGCACGCCCGTGATGATCAGACCGGGAACACGGATGACAGCTCCGAGCAGGAACATCAGTGCCGCCAGCGCCACGCCCGTAGCCTGACGCCATCCAAACCCTGCCGACGATCCGAAGGCGCACCAATCTGCCAGAACGGAGAGCGTGATGATGAACAGGCCGATGAGGATCAACATCGAGCCTTCACTGCGCCGCTGCCGAGGCGCCAGTTGGGAATCGTGCAGGTCGGTGCACGCGTCGCAGAGATGGCGCATCTGCAATTGCCCGCCGACCATATTGGAGATGTGGGTGTACGCGGGCTCACCACAGACGTCACACCGCGGCCTTGCGTTGTGGATCACGGTGTCTAAAGCCTCGCTTTTCTGTGCGGACTCGGCGGCTGTTGTCTCGTCAGCGGGCGCATTCGCCTGCGTTGTCTTGTCGTCCTCGGCGTCCATTGATGGTCAGCGCTGGTGTCGAGTTCGCAACGGAGAGAAGAACCGCTTCTATAAGACCGCGACACAAGAAGCATAGCGCTGCGTACGGGACACGTCCACTGGATACATACTTCCCTGTCTGGGACCGTCATGCAACCGGCTATTCTATGATGAGCGTGAGTTCACTTTGGGTGACACTTCCGAAGGCATCGGTCACGATCAGCGTAATGGTGTGGCTGCCGCTGGCGGCTTCGTCACTGCGCCAGAAGAAGGTGACAATCGCCGATGCACCGCCCACCGCGTTCACGACGGCTGATTTGCCGTCGACAAACCACTCCACCGTGGCCAATCCATTGGTGTCTTCGATGGAGGCTCGTATGCTGCGGTTTCCGCTTACGGTCGAACCGTCCTCAGGTGACAGGAACGAGATCACGGTAGCAGTCCCAAAGGTGGTGCTTGGGGAGGCCGCGAATTCGACGGTTAGCGTTCCGGGATGTGAGCGGTTGCCGGAGGTGTCCACGGCCTCCAGTGCCAGTTCGTGCGAGCCGCGGGAGAAGAGACCCGGATCCACAACGAAATGGTAAGGGGCCTGAGTATCCGTTGCGAACGGAATGCCGTCGATGCTCAGTAGCACTTCGGCGACGCCTGCGTCATCTGCGGCGCTTGCGGACACAATGAAGCGTCGATCTTTGCTGGATCCGTCCATGGGCCGGATGACGCCGACGGTCGGGGGTGTCACGTCCACTTGGGCGACGGCCTCGGTGGCAGCTTTGACAGCTACCGCTGCCTGGACGGCACCATGCCCGTAGGAATCATCTTCACCGCGGATGCCGAGGTCCTTGGCGGTTGAAGCGAGGATGTCTCTGATGAGCGAAGGGCTGAGGTTCGGATTGACCGACCAGGCCAAGGCCGCCACCCCTGTTACAATCGGCGCGGAGAAAGAAGTTCCACTGTTGAGCCGGTAGCCTCCATTTAAGGCCGTGGACCGAATTGCCGATCCGGGTGCCACCAGGTCAACGAACGGTCCCTTGTCAGAGAAGGACGCGAGCCGGTCAGTGGCAGTGATGGCGCCAACGAAGAGCGACTGATCGTATCCGATCGCCGGATACGTCTGGCCGGTGTTTCCCGCGCTCATAATGACGAGCGATCCGCGGTTTGCGGCGTTGACGGCCGCCGACTTGACGATGCTGTTCGACTGCAGAGGGGCGAAGCTGATATTGATGAGGCGGGCCCCCTGGCCGACGGCGTACAGAATACCGGCGGCCAAATGCCTGCTGGTGGACGTTCCCTCTTCGTCCGCCGCCCTGATCGCAAGGACGGGGTTGCTCCACGTCACTCCCGTCACGCCGAGGTCATTGTCCGCCACGGCGGCGATCACCCCTGCCACGGCGGTCCCATGCCCCATTCCGTCACCGAAGTCGGAGTTGTGATCGTAGACGTTCCAGCCTCCGACAATCCGGTCGGCGAGGTCAGGATGATCGGGTTGGACGCCGGTATCCACCAGGGCGATCAGCATGTCTTCACTGCCGATCGTTTGTTCCCAAGCTTGCGGGGCATCGATCTGAGGCAGATGCGCCTGCAAACCGTACTGTGGGTCGTCGGGAACGAGGCTCGCCCCATAAACATAGTTTCGCTGCAGATTCTCCAGTAGCCCGCTAGATGCCAGTTGTTGCGCGGCTGATTCGAGCTCTTCCGGTTCGACCCGGAGAACGGTCAAATCGATCTCAGGGATTGTCTGGTCGACCTGGACGCCGACTCGGTCGTACAACGCCGCCAGGCCGTCCGGATCGGCGCCGGGGAAGATCTGCACGAGCAGCTCGTTGGGTACGGTGGGCAATGCGGCCAAGGCGGGATCTTCGTCATCAGTGAACACGGAGGGGGCGATTTCGAGGACCGGCTCGTCGGAATCGCCACTGCCGCGGATGACGCCGCGGGGATCGGTGGCGCAAGAGGCCGAGAAGACTGCGAAACCGCATGCCACAATCGACAAGACCTTTGCGAACATGAGGGAACCTTTCAACGAGCAGGCGAAGCATCGGGTTCGGCGGAGCCGGGTTTTCCGCTGTCTTTCAGATCGGCACCTTATGTTCTCGGAATGACTGGCGGAATCGGGGCTTATCGGACGTTCAGACTCGGGCGCTCAATAGTGCCACTGCACGTCAGTTAGGCTTCAACGGGAGGGTTAGATAGGGGAACTGCGCCAGGAGGTTAAAGCTGCGCCTGGCTGTTCTTGCCGCGCGCTGAGGGCTGATCAAGATTCATTGAAGAGCTCAAGACCGTAACGGCCGTGTCTTCTCAGCACGTCAGGCGTCGCGGCGCGAGAAACGGGTTTGATAAAATGGAGCGGCTTTGCAAACGCTTTTGACTGCTGGACGGCTCGGGGGCGTTGCGGTATACTAAGCTTTCGCAAATGGAGGAGGAAGTTGGCGCCGGCCGATGTTGAGTCTCGGTGCGTCGGCCAGGTGCGCTTGAATCCGGCACGTCAGGTCAATATTGGACGTCTCTGAGCGTGTCGGCTCTTCTTCCCGTTCCGAAGCACGGATGCGCAGGACTTGTTCGCGTGACGCCCTTGGCGGCATGGTTGACGTTCGTGGTGTGTTTATCGCTGCGGAGTCCTCCGCCGCGCGAGAGACAACGGATTGAAGTCGCATCTGGGTCGGATCGCTTCTTCGGTACATTCACAAGATGGCTTGGCTGGTGTCGAAGGCGATTTCGCAACTCTCGTCAGAGTCGGGGGTAGGATTCAGGGACGTTAGTGGTGAGGCGAGGCGCCACTACGGCGGAGAAGAGGTAACGCCGAACACGTCGTTCCATCTTCGTCGCACATGAGGTCTGGGTTTCGTCACGTTGACGATGCGGTCGTGTGACCTCCGGCGTGTGGTATGAGGCGTTTCGATCAGATCGAAGGCATAGAACCGGTTGCGTGTTTGTAGCTTGCGTGCTGACCGGTTTCAGCAGGTTTGTATCGGGCTCTTTTGCGCCGGGTCCCAACTCTTTGTCTTGGATGCAGTGGATATATGCAGGCGCCGGCATGGTACGCGCGTAGACTCCGTTCGATGTCTCCCCATGAGGTTTGGTGGCGGCTCGGTGTGAAGCTGCGCGGCTCGGCCGACCGTATGCTTCTCCGACGGCATCAGCGTCCGATCCCACTGGGTTCCATTCTCAATGGTCGGACGCGGCGGCCAGCAGGTTTCCTGGCGGATCATCTCACGGTGGACCAGACTCTCGGTTCGGAGCCGTTTGGGAGGGACCTTCTTACCCAGGCTAACGCCGTCGCCGCCAATCGTCTGAGTTTCTTTGATTTACGGGATTTCCATTTGGGGGATGAGGTTCGTTGGAACTATGAATATAAAGCAGGCAAGCCCACACCGCTGGGCTTCGCCGGGGCTATTGATTATCGCAACCATCGTGTTACCGGCGACTGCAAGTTCGTCTGGGAGCTCAACCGTCACCATCAGCTTGTTGTGTTAGGGCGGGCCTATCGAGCTAGTGGAGAGGTGAGATACGCCGAGGCCGCCGTAAGACTGCTCACGAGTTGGCTTGACCAGTGTCCTTACGGGGAGGGGATGAACTGGCGTAGCCCGCTCGAACTCGGCGTCCGATTGGTCAACTGGGTGTGGGCTATGGAACTCATTGGGCCGAGCGGCTTGGTTGCGGGGGAGCTGGAGGAGCGGGTGCTGGCATTGGCCTATCGGCACCTCTGGGATATTTCGGGGAAGTATTCGAGGTATTCGTCGGCTAACAACCACCTGGTCGGAGAAGCGGCGGGTGTGTTTATCGGAAGTAGCTATTTTCCCCAGCTTAAGGGCTCGGAGCGTTGGAGAAACGAGAGTCAAGCGATCCTGGAGCGCGAGATTCTCAACCAGACGTATTCGGACGGCGGCACTCGCGAGCAGGCTTTCGGTTACCACTTGTTTGTTTTGCAGTTTTTCGTGCTCTCCGGCCTGATGGCTCGCTCTACAGGGCGAGACTTCGGTGAGGCCTACTGGCGCAGGCTGGAGCAGATGTTTGAGTTTATCGCTCTTTTGACCGACGGCGGGCCGCTGCCGATGGTCGGCGATTGCGATGACGGGTACGTCCTCGATCTGGGCGGCAGGGACGATATCGTACGCTCTTATATGACGGTAGGCGCGATTCTGTTCGATCGAGCGGATTTTAAGGCGCGGGCGTCGGGCTTCAGTGAGCCGGCGTTCTGGCTGTTCGGACCCGCAGGGCGTGAGCGCTACGAGCGGATCGGGGTAGACGATGTGCCGGCAGCCATCCAACCGCACGCCTTCCCTGAATCGGGCTATTACCTGCTTCAGCGTGGGCACCCGGATTCTGCAGATCGTATCAGCGTCGTCTTCGACTGCGGTGATCTGGGTTTCGGTTCGATTGCCGCGCACGGTCACGCGGATGCCCTCAGCGTGACGTTGCGAGCGTTCGGTTCGGATGTTCTGGTCGATCCGGGTACGTATGACTACTTCACGTACGAACCCTGGCGGATGTATTTCAGGAGCACCCGGGCCCACAACACGGTGGTGATCGACGAACAGGACCAGTCCGAGATGCTCGGTCTGTTTCTGTGGGGGAAGAGAGCTCGCTCCCGCTGTACACGCTGGCGGTCGTCGGTTCGAGGCGGCGAAGTCGTCGGCGAGCATGATGGTTATCGGCGGCTGTCCGATCCGGTTGTTCATCGCCGTCGCGTGGCGATGGATGAGGACGGGCCGTTGATCGTTGTAGAGGACGAGATCGTCGCGGAAGGTCGGCATACAATTGAGTTGAATTGGCACTTGGCGGAGCGTTGTCGAGCTGTTGCTCGCGGCGCTCATGAATTGGTCATCGATTGTGATGCCGGCGTGGTGACGATGGAGCTCGACCCGCGCCTGACGGTGACGACGGCTCACGGCGGTGAGGAACCGATTCGTGGGTGGGTCAGTCGCGGCTATCACCAAAAGAGCCCAGCTACTTGCATTACGGGTACGTGTGAGCACGAGGGTATGCTGTCTTTAAGAACAAGGATTCGCGTGGGAAGCTAGGAGACGATCATCAGTCCAGGCGTTGCGCATACGCGGAGGCGTAGCTGAATGGATCAGGAGGGTCGGCCCGGAACCACGGAAGGCACGGGTCTTGGACGTCGGTGAGTGGATCCAGGACGAGAGAAGCTATGACGAGAGTTAGGTCAAGCACCTTTCACCCTGCGCATCGTAAGCGTGAGCGTGTATCGCGCGTGGCTCCGGCAGCCGCGGTGGCGGACGCGAGCTCCGACTCCTCGACGAATGTCGGGGGAGTGGTGTTGGCGGGCGTTCATCAATGGGGCGGCTGCGCCTTGGACCAGGCGTGTCCTCGTCCGCTTCTCCCGGTCGCGAACCGTCCGATCGTTACCTATTCGATAGACTGGCTGCGCAAGAGCGGCATCCGCGGCCTGGCCGTCTGCGCCAACAGCCACACACGGATGATCCGCAAGCATTTGCGGGGTCATCCGTGGGACGAGATGACGATCGACTATTATGAGGACACCATGCCTCGGGGTCCCGCCGGGTGCGTCAAAGACGCCTGGTTCAACGGCGAGATCCAGACGATGGTCGTCATGGATGGGACGACCGTTCCACGTTGCGACCTATGGGACCTGATGACGGCTCATGAGGCGTCGGAGGCGGTGCTTACGGTCGTAGTGGCTTCAGGCCAATCGCCCGGCCGTGCACACCAGGAGGTGCTGGTTCCCACAGGGATCTACGTTTTTTCCAAGAGCGCGTTGGACTACGTTAGCGGGACGGGATATCAGGATATTAAAGAGAAGTTGATCCCGGCTCTCTATGCGGCTAAGCAGCCCGTCGTTGCTTATCGGTCCGAGTTGCCCGTACCTCGCGTGAGCGGCGTGGACAGCTATCTGGCGGTTAGTGATTGGATGCTTCGTAAGTTGCTGGAGCATTCGCAGGTGTCGGCGGAATACCGGCGGATTGGGGAGGCCTGGGTCCATCGTTCAACCAAGGTGGACGGATCGGCAGAATTGATCGGTCCCATTCTGATCGGGCCCGGCGGCACACTCGGGGAAGGGGTCACCATTGTCGGGCCGACTTCCCTGGGCTCGCGTGTGGTTGTCGAGGATCGGACTGTGATCTGTCGGTCCTCGATATGGAATCGCTGCAGCGTGGGATCTCAATCGCTCCTGGACCGGTGCATACTTACGCATCGTGTGGAGGTCCAGCCTGAGGCCAGGGTGCGTGGCAAGGTCTGTACGGAGACAAACGGTTGCTCGTCGTTATTCAGCAAGCTGAGGCCCTAGCTCGGTCTGCTGCTCGCGGGTTGGTGAAAGGGAAGCGGAGTTTTAGCTTGCCGGCGCATGAGCGAGGGCGTGACACCCATGACTTCCGGGCGATGGATGTTAGGTGGGTAGCGCGAAACGGTCTGGCTGGCGAGAAGATGATTCCTGACGCGCGCCTCGTTGCCGGGAGGGATGCAGGGGGCTTGCCATGATTGACGGTTCCGAACACAACCAATCACATCCATCCGGCGGTCCGATGGTACCCGCCGGGCGGAGGGATTTGGCGACCGTTCTTTTCCCGGAAGAGGGCGATTTCCTGCCGGCGGCAACAGCGGTTGCTCCGTCCTCCGCAGGGGCTTCGCCTCAACAGATCCTCCTTCGCATGCTGCGCTACAAGTGGACCTTCGTGCTGGTGTTCCTTCTGGTTGCGGGAGTTTCCATCTCCGCCATCTGGACCCTGATTGTTCCGATGTACAGGGCCAAGGCCGTCGTCCGCGTCTCGCCAAGGATCAATCGCCTGGTGTTCAAGACCGACGATAACGGGATGATCCCCCTGTATACGTCTTACCTGAACACACAAGTGGCGATGATCCAGCATCCGGACATCCTCAATCGGGTTGTTGATCCGCAGGTCCATCCGGAGGTTGCGGAGACGGCATGGTATAAGGACGACGGTGGGAGCTTTTTGAGGTCTCCCATGGATCCGATCAGCAGGCTGAAGGAAGTTCTCCGCGTCAGTCCCCTCCGCAAGACGGAGCTGATCGACGTTTCGGTGACGGCGAAGGACAAGCGTGATGCGATGCTGCTGGTCAACGCCGTGGTGGAGGAGTACGAGAAGCGTGACCGCGATTTGATGGGCGAAACGGAGCAGAAGAAGATTGAGGCGCTCGTTGAACGGCGAAGCAAGGTCCGCAGGGAGATCGAGACGGAGCTGCAAATCCAGGTAAAGCTTATTGAGGAGGAATTGCTCCCGGCCAACTCCGAGGAGCTGCTGAACAGCTATTTCGCCCGCGTCAACGAACTCGATATGCAGTGGCGTGACCTGCGCCGCAAGATGAGACTGGATGCATGGCAGATTGATCAGCTCACGAAGGCGGCGGAAGAGGGGGAAGAAGGATCGTCCGGAGACGGCAGCGGCGACGAAGCGGCGCCCGCGATGTCGCCTGAGCGTCTCCAGTTCGCCTCCGACCTGAAGTGGCAGCAGTTGAAGGACGCAGTCGACACGAGTCTTCACCAGTTGGCGCTTGCGCACGAGCGCTTCGGCGAGTCGCATCCCCGGTTGCAGAGCATCAAGGCGGACGTCGAGTTCGCCCAGGCGCGCCTGGCCGAGTACGAGGAACAGCTCCGGCAGCGTCTGGCCCTTGGCGGGCAGATTGATCCCGACACCGCGGGCACGGCGCCGGTGACGTTGGAAGGGATGGAATTGGCCCACCAACGGGACCGGGAAGAGGCCCAGTTGCTCAAGGCCGACATCGAAGAGGAGAGGGGAGAGGCTCGTCGCAAGAGCCGCATGGCGCAGGAGATCGCCAACCGCGAGTTGGAGATCAAGCGCAAGCAGGAGAACCTCCAACGCATTCAGGAGAGGATCGACGCGCTGGACATGGAGAGCAATAACCCGCTTGGGCGGGTCAGCGTGGTCCGTGCCGTTCTGCCGAGGCACCCCAGTCGGGACCGTCGTTTGATGTTGACGGCGATGGCGCTGTTCGGCGCGATCGGCGCTGGCTTGGGTCTGGTGTTTCTGCGGGCGTTCTTGGACACGTCGTTGCGGCGTGCGGATGAGGTCACCTCGACGGTGCGCGTACCGTTCCTCGGGCAGTTGCCGAAGATTTCTCCGTCGGCGGTTCTGGACAGCATGGACGATCGGCTGCTCGAAGCGCTTCGAATGGTGCGAACGGCCTTGCTCGAGCGTGTGCCGCGTGGCAAAGGGTGCTCGGTGTTGATCACCAGTCCGACGCCGCAGGCCGGCAAGACGAGTCTGACGCTGCTTCTGGCCAAGAGCATGGCCATGCTGGGCAGAAAAGTACTTCTGGTGGACACGGACCTGCGCCGTTCGAGTCTTACCGGGCGTCTGGGTCTTGATGATGAACCGGGCCTTACGGCGGTTCTTCACGGCCAGACGAGGTGGGAGCAGGTCGTGGTCGGGTCACAGATACCCGGTGTCGACGTGATTCCCGTGGGCCGATCGCTGACCTCGGAAGACCAGGAGTTGATGGCCAATGGAGTCTTTCAGGGCTGCCTGAGGCAGTGG
>CP070718.1:2585116-2594709 GCA_020350565.1 Phycisphaerales bacterium | reverse complement strand
CATTCGACATCGTCCATGACGAGGGCGTCGAGACGGTCCGCAGTGACGTGGATATCAAGCTCACACCTGCGTATGCCAAGCAGCGTGGGTTCAACGTCCGCGCCCTGCGTGCACAGGGCCTGACCTTCGAGCCGGACAAGATGCGCGGCAAGTCTCAGGACCACCCGCTCCCGACCAAGATCCAGCACCAGCTCGACAAGAGGTCGGAGCGGCAGAACGCTCGGGCCCAGGGACAGCCGAGTGCAGCGTCCCACAGCAAGTAAAACCGTTTGCCCTGCCGTTATCCTTTGACGGCTTACAGATGAGTCTGAGCGGGGGACCACCGGCCTTAAGTCCCCCACTCAGACTTTTCCTTTTCAAAACCTCTTTCCACTTGCCCGAATACCCAATCGGGCGCCGACGAGTGCCCTACCACCAGTCCTGTACACCGAACACCAACTATGGAAGCGCTGCCGCTGCGCCTGTTCCCACACCTCACTCTAATCGAACGCTCCTCACACGCGGCTCACCGTCGGTCTGGACAGAGCTCTCGATTCTAAACCCCGCCAGGCGCAAATGGATGTGGCGCTCTTGAACCTGCAGACTTGACGGGGCCATCATCCGTCCATCCCCCACCGCAGATGGTCTCTTCGGTAGGCACGGGGCCGTCGATTCAGTATTCTGGGCGTTTAGTGGGTCAAGCGTGTCTGCGGGGGAGATGGGCGGATCAGCGCCGCAGCTGGCGGACGGGGGACGGTCGCGATTGGGGCGAGTCTCTGTCAGGGTCTTTCGTCAGACGGCTCGCCGATCGACAACCGCCTGGTGAAGGAATGGATCGATATGCAGAGGCTGGCGGGCCGATTATTCAAGCAAATGACCCTGAGCCTCGGCACGGTGGCGCTCGCATCGTTTGCCGTGACGTTGAGTTGTTCGCGACAGTCCGAAGGGCCCGCCGGCGCCGTTCTCGCCGCGTACGACGATGAAGCGGATTACACTGGCTTGACGATTGACTATCCTCTCAACGAGACCCTCTTTCCTCCTGAAATCGCGCCGCCGACATTTCACTGGAAAGACGACGACCCTCGGTCCGACACCTGGCTCGTCACGATCAAGTTCCCCGATGACCAGGGCTGCTTGAGCTTCCTCACCGACGACACGCAATGGACACCGCAGGTGACAAACTGGAACGAGATCAAGCGGCGCTCGCGGGAGAACGTGGCGACGGTGGCCATCCTCGGTGTCAACCGCGCCGCGCCGCAAACGATCTTGTCGGGCGGGCGCATTTCCATCAGCACCTCCAAGGACGAGGTAGGGGCACCTCTGTTCTACCGTGAGGTAAATCTGCCTTTCATTGAAGCGGTCAAAGATCCGACGAAGATCAGGTGGCGTTTCGGTCCGGTCTCGGCGATGGAGCCGCCGCCCATCGTGCTGGAAAACCTGCCGGTCTGCGGGAACTGCCACTCATTCTCCACCGATGGCGCCGTCCTCGGGATGGATGTCGACTATGCCAATGACAAGGGCTCCTACGCCTTAACAGCGATTCGAGAAAAGATGGCCCTGGCCACCAGCGACATCATCACATGGAGCGATTTTCGAAAGGATGACGGTGAGCTGACCTTCGGCTTGCTGTCGCAGGTTTCGCCGGATGGCCGGTACGTCGTCGGCACCGTCAAGGATCGATCGGTCTTCGTACCGAAGCCGGAACTGGCCTTTTCGCAGCTCTTTTTTCCGATCCGGGGCATTCTGGCCATATATGACAAAAGAAACCGGACCTTCCACGCGCTGCCGGGCGCCGATGATCCACAATACGTGCAGAGCAATCCCTCCTGGAGCCCAGACGGGAAGTACGTCGTCTTTGCCAGAAGCAAGGCGTATCACCTTCGCAAGGACTTGAAGAACGTGCTCCTGAGCCAGGGGGAGTGTGCCGAGTTCCTCGAGGAGGGCAAGCCGTTCCTCTTCAACCTGTACCGGGTTCCATTCAACGGTGGCGCGGGAGGTGCGGCGCAGCCGCTCCCGGGTGCTTCGCACAATGGCATGAGCAACTTCTTCGCGAAGTACTCACCCGACGGCAAGTGGATCGTGTTTTGCAAAGCTCGCAGTTACATGCTTCTTCAGCCAGACAGCGAGCTGTACATCATGCCTGCGGCGGGTGGGGAAGCCAGGAGGTTGCGCTGCAATACGAAGCGGATGAACTCCTGGCACAGTTGGTCGCCCAACGGCAAGTGGCTGGTCTTCTCCTCAAAGGCGAATTCCGACTACACCCAGCTTCTCCTGACACACATTGACGCGCAAGGACGCAGCACGCCGCCCGTGGTTTTGTCGCGCCTCACGGCCCCTGATCGAGCGGCGAACATTCCGGAGTTTGTCAATGCCGCGCCTACGGCCATCGCCAGCATCCGCGCCGAATTCGTCGATGACGAGTCCTATGTCAGAGCCGGAGACACGTACCTGAAGGCCGATAACGATGTGGAAGGCGCCATCCGGCAATATCGGAAGGCATTGGAGTTGAACCCGAACAACGCCGTCGCGCAAAGCAACCTGGGAGGCCTGCTGGTCACGCAGGGAATGATCGAAGAGGGCGTGGCTCATCTAAACGAGGCCATCCGCCTCGACCCGGCCAACGGCAGCCCACACTACAACCTGGGCATGCTGAGAGCACGGCAGGGAAAGATTGACGAGGCCGTGACGCATCTGACGTTGGCCGTACGCTACAGACCGGAGGCTGCCGACGCACATCGGGTGTTGGGAACGCTCCTGTGCAACAGGGGAGCGTTGCCTGAGGGTCTGCATCACTTGTCTCAGGCGGTACGTCTTGATCCGAACGATGCCATCGCCAGGTACTGCCTGGGCAAGGCGCTGGCCGCTCAGAACCGGACCGATGAAGCGGTGCGGCATCTCACGTTGGCGGTGCAGCTCGAGCCTCAGTACGCCACCGCCCTTCACCTGCTGGGGCAGCTCGATTTTCGTCAAGGAAAATGCGCCGACGCTGTCGAACATCTCACGCGGGCCGTTCGAATCAAGCCGGACGATGCCCGCATGCTCGGCGACCTCGCTTGGATGCTCGCCATGTGCCCGGATCCCACGTTATGCGACGGGATTAAGGCCGCCGAGTATGCCAGGCGGGCCTGCGCGTTGACCGGCCATAAGGATTTCGCGCTGCTTGATATCCTGGGGATCAGCCATGCAGCGGCCGGTCAATTCCCTGAGGCGATCCAGGCTGCCGAGGCAGCACTTCAACTCGCGCGCACTGCCGGCAATGATCAGGTGGCGGCAAGTATCATGGAGCGGATCACGCTCTACCGGCAGGGCAGGCCCTATCGACCGCCCTCGCCGCCTCGTCCCCCGTTGAGTGCGAAAGAAAAAGAGGAGGCTCCGTGATGTCGAGCCCGGTCGCCGCCTCTGTGGCAGGCTTCGTGCCCCTTGTCAAAGATCGGCTCTCGGTTTGACACTTCCTGGGTTGCGAATACCCTCTCTGGCTCACGTTAACCGGATCTGGGACAGTACGATGGTACCTATTCATGCTGTCTTGATGATCATGCCGGGATCGTTTCGCGGAAGGTGATAGACGACCATCGGCAGAAGCGCGATCATGAGCGCCAGCACAACGGCAGAACGGATGAAGGAGCCCCTTCCTTCAGTGATCCCATCCGTCAAAGTCCGGCTGCCTGGTATCGGCAATCGGCACAATACACCGCACTTCGAAAACTCGGGGGCGTCCAGATGCAACGGTAATACCTGCTCAAAAGCATGCTCAGCTACGTATTCATGAAGATTCTTGAGTTGCGACCGCGGTCATACGACCGACGGATCAACCGACTCAGCGGGCACCGGACGCGGGGGATAAAGGAACAGGTAGCCGCAGCGGTACGGCCAGGCGGCAAAGTCCTGGAGATCGGCTGCGGCACCGGCGAACTGGCCAGTCTGCTGGTCTCCTCGGGCTGCACGGTGGATGCCTTTGACCTGAGTCCGTCCATGGTGACGGCGGCCCGCGAGAGAATCGCGGCCGAAGGTCTGGAAGGCAGGCTCACCGTCCACCAAATGGGCGTGGAGGCCATGGACACGTTGCCGGGCGGTCTCTACGACGCGGTAGTATCCACGCTCGTGTTCAGTGAGCTAGCCCACAGCGAGCGACGCTTTGCCCTGAGATATGCCCACGAGCTGCTGCGCCCGGACGGATGCCTGGTGATTGCCGACGAAGTTGTCCCTCGATCGCTAGGCCGCCGCGTGCTGCAAGCGCTCTTTCGTTTGCCCATGGTGGCCGCCACGTATCTCATTACCCGCTCGTCGACACACCCACTGAGAAACTTAGCTGGCGAGGTTTCCGAGGCGGGTTTCGTGGTCCAGAAAGAGCAGCGAAGTCACGGCGACACCTTCGCAATCGTAATAGCTCGCCGCATTGACAAGCACGTTGCGCCATGAGCCATCTGAAGACCATCTGGGGATTGTTGTTCAGGCTCTTCCCCTGCCCGACCCCTGCTGGGCTGCGCCGAATCGGTGACCCGGCGTCCGACAGCCCCGTTCTCGTCACCTGCAACTTCCATCTCACCGTGAAAAGGCTCGAGCGATGCTTGCGAGGCTTGGATGCGTGGCTGCTGGTATGCGATTCCAAGGGCGTTAACGTCTGGTGCGCGTCCGGTGCTGAGGAGTTCAACACGCACTCGGCGGTCTCGTCCGTCAAGACAAGCGAAGTGTCCACCCTCGTCGACCATCGGCGGCTTATCCTACCTCCCCTTAGCGCGCCGGGGATCCGGGCGGCAGAGGTCCAAAAGCAAACCGGCTGGACCGTACAGTGGGGACCGGTCAGAGCCGAAGACCTTCCTCGCTACCTGGCAGGAGGCGGCCACCGGGACGAAGCGATGAAACGGGTCACATACAACTGGCGGGAGAGGCTCGACGCAGCGCTCGGAAGTCTTTTTCCCTTCTACCTCCTGGGGGCGGTAATCTTCCTACTGGTCTGGCGCCACCTGTTGCTCCACTATCTGGTCATCGCCGCGGCCACCTTCTTCGCCTTCTTCCTCGCCTGCCCACAGATTCCCGGCAAGCGGGGACTCACCAAGGCCGTTATTCCGGAGGTTGTTCTTGGGGGAATCCTCGTGACCTCTTTGCTCTGGCTGCCTGCGAGCCATTGGCCGGTCCAGTCGGACGTGATCATCGCCATGGTGATGGTCCTGGTCTACGGCGTGGAGCTGGGCGGTCTGGCTCCGCACATGACCAGCGAGCTCGACCCAGCTCTGGCCCGACTAGGCGTGGGAGCGATTGGGAACGTGCGCTTCGCAGGCACAGTTCGCACGGAGCTGCTCATTGGTAACCGGGTGCTGGCCTACGATCCGCCTACGTGCCAGGGGTGCCGGAGCTGTTTTGAGGTTTGTCCCGTTGGCGTCTGGGCCTTCGAGCCGAGCGCGGGACAAGCGGTGCTCGCTCGCGAGCAGGCGTGCACGGCCTGTCGAGCTTGCTTGGTGCAGTGCGAGAGCGGGGCAATCCAAGCACCTCGGCGGAACACCGTGTAGCCGTCTGCCGGCGCCTGGCCGCCGCCATAGCTTCGATGCTTGAGTCAAATGCTGTCGCGTGGAGCGGGGATGCAACGGCCTCCGACCTGGCCTTGCAAGCCAGCAAGGCCCCTCCCAGCCGCAAATGCCGGAGGCCATCGACGTGCACGCGCTCCGGCACACGTTCGGCAGGCGGGCAGGCCCTGCACTTCGCCGGACGGAGTGATCGCCGTCGAAGACGATGAGGCATATGACCTGGGGCAGCCCGTGCCCACTTCAGTGCCACCTTGCCCCGACGTCCGAAAAAAAACGTCAGAAAATTTGAAACGTGCGTGAATGTGACACCCCGTTTACGACTTTAAAGGGGGAGAAGCGAATAGCGTATCCGTCAATTGAAAGCCTCGGGCTCACATGGCGTGCGCCGTGGGTGCGGACCAAAGTTCGCGGCCCCCCGAGCCTTTGCGAGCGAGACACCATGGTCGACATGAGCAACAACTCGACCGTCTTCGTGGTTGACGATGATCCCGGCGTGGGCCAATCACTGGCTTGGCTGATC
The DNA here is from genome assembly GCA_020350565.1 of Phycisphaerales bacterium. Lineage (GTDB taxonomy): Bacteria > Planctomycetota > Phycisphaerae > UBA1845 > UBA1845. Next base: position 2,588,688 of record CP070718.1, on the reverse strand, counting down.
CGGTCGGTGGGCCTGAAAGCCGAAGTCTATGACTCCCCATCCTCATTCCTGGAGAGCTACAAGAATTCGCATCCCGGCTGTTTGGTCGTCGACGTCCGCATCCCCAACAAGAGTGGACTGGCACTGCTCGAGCGGCTGCGGAACAACGGCGCAACGCTTCCGGCGATCCTGATCTCGGGGCATGGGGACGTGTCAATGGCGGTAGAGGCCTTGAAGTCCGGCGCCTACGATTTCATCGAGAAACCCTTCAGCGGCGACCTGCTGCTGGACCGGATTCAAAGGGCCGTGCAGATGGATCGCAAGGCCCATCAGGATTGTGCCGATCGCGCAGAGGCCACAGCTCGACTCGCGACGCTGACTCCGCGCGAGCGGGACGTGCTCGACCTTGTGGTTGCGGGGCTCCTGAACAAGGAGATTGCGGCCAAGTTGAGCTTGAGCCCCAGAACGGTGGAGGCCCACCGCGCTCATATCATGGAGAAGATGGGGGCACGTACGGTCGCGGACCTGGTACGAACGGTGCTCCCGGTGCTCCCGCAGCGGAGAATGCCTGACCCGCCCCAGACGTAGAGCTTAAGGGTCTGACGACAAACCGCACCCGAGGTGCGCTCCTCCCACGCGGCCGCCATGAGCGTGGCGGCGTGCAGATCCCACGTGACCCGCGATAGATCACCGTCCTACGATTGCTCTGAAGCCGGCGAGGCCGTTTTGACAGCAGCGGCGTGGATCCGGGCGAACAAGCCACGCTCGCCCCCCATCCGACGGGCGCTGCCCACGGTCACGGCCTGACCGCAATCGCCAACCTGCCGAACCAGCCCGGACAATCCATCCTGAACAGGTACTTCGAGAAGGGCATCAGCCCGCTCGGGCTGCTGAAGAGCACCCTGATCCCCATCGCCATCGCGCTGACATCGCTTCCTATCCCGGCGAACGGACGCGGTAGAACACGGCACACAGCGTCGGGACGACCAGTAGCGTCAGAAGCGTGGCAAACGAAAGCCCGAACATGATCGCAACCGCCATGGAGACAAAGAACGCATCCGGTACCAGGGGCAGCATGCCCAGCACCGTCGTGGCGGCAGCCATCAGCACCGGCATCATACGGCTCACACCCGAGCTGACGATCGCGTCGTAAGGCGACATCCCGTCGCGCAGATTGATGTTCATCTGGTCGAGCAGAACGACGGCATTCTTGATCAGCATGCCGGACAGACTGAGGGCGCCGAGGATTGCCATGAACCCAAATGGCTGGTCGAACATCAGCAAACCTGCGGTCACGCCGATGAGCGCCAGCGGCACGGTGAGCCAGATGATCAGCGGCTGGCGCAGATTGTTGAACAACATCACCGTGATCAGCACCATCATCACGGCGAACATCGGGATACTGCTCGCGAGGCCCGCCGCCGCCCGGGCGGAGTCCTCCGCCTCGCCGCCCCAAGCCAGATAGAAGCCCGGATAGTCCTTGAGCGGCATCGGGTTGGAGTCCTTCACCGGGAGCGTGGATGCCGTGAACTCGCCCCGAACCGGTCGGCCAAGGACTGCGCCCACATCGACCGTTGCCTTCTCCTCGATCAATGGCTTGATACGGCTGAACAGGACGCTCGCCTCGCCGGACCTCTGATCGCAGTGGATGGTGATGGTGGGGCTTCGATCCCGGCGCCGGATAATAGGGTCCTGGAAAACCGTGGTTACCCCGATGAGCACCTGGCGCACGGGAACCATCCTTCCCGCCGCCGGGCTGTAGATCTGCAGGTCATTGATGTTGCCGACGTCGGCTCGCTCGTCCTCTGGAGACCTGGAGATGATTGGGATGACCCGGTCCTCGGTCGCCTCCGTCCCTTCGCGGTATACGCCTACGTTGGCGCCTTCAAACGCGGACTTCAGTCTGCTCGCGACGTCTTTTCGTGTGATCCCACGCCGGCTCGCCTGGGCCTCCGCCAGCAACGGCTTCACGGCCAGCTCCCGTTGCCGCCAGTCATGCCGAATCCCCTGCGCGTTGCCGTCCTCGTACATGATCTCCATGGCTTCATCCGCGAGTCGTCGCAGAACGACGCCATCCGGACCGCTGAACCGAAGCTGGATCTTCCCACCTGTGGCGGGTCCAAGGCGGAAAGCATTCGTGTACGTCAGGGCATCAAGCAGATTCTCGTCCATCCACCCTTGAACCTGCTTGCGCATCTCTTCGATTCTCCGGTAATCAAAAACCGACACGATAAGTTGCGCATACGCGGAATTCGGCTGTTCCGGAGAATAGGTCAGCAAGAACCGTGGGGCGCCGTTACCGACGTGCGATGCTACGCTCAGCGTGTTGTCGAGTGACATCACGTAGTCGGAGGTCTGGGCAGCGATCTGCCGCACATCATCGATCCTCGTCCCCTGGGGCATCCAGATATCGACGAGAAACTGCGGACGCGTCGAGTCCGGGAAGAAGCTCTTTTTGACGGAACCGAAACCGTACAGCGCCAGGCAGAACAGCCCGATGACCACGGCGAGCGTCACCCAGCGGAGCCGGATCGCCGTCTCGAGCAGCCATCGATAGAACCTGTAGATCAGGCCGCCGTAGGGATCCGCGGCTTCGCCGCCCGCGCTGCCCGCCTTGGGCTTGAAGAACATGATGCACAACAAAGGTGTCACGGTCACGGCCGTGAGCCAGCTCGTGAGCAACGAAATAAGCAGCACGTAGAACAGCGATGAACAATACTCTCCCGTGCTGTCCTCGGACAGCCCGATGGCCGCAAACGCCAGGACCGCAACGAACGTCGCACCGAGCAACGGCATCTGGTTCTGGCTGACGACCTCCCGGGCCGCCTTCAGCTTGTCCACGCCCGCTTGGATCTTGATGCGCATTCCGTCCGTCACAACGATGGCGTTGTCCACCAGCATGCCAAGCGCGATGATCAGAGCCCCGAGCGAGATACGCTGCAGCACGATGCCCTGGGCTTTCATGATGATGAAACTCGCCACAATCGTCAGGAACAGGATCAACCCGATCAGAACTCCGCTCCTGATCCCCATGAAGACCAGGAGAACAATGACGACGATCGCCACGGCTTGCCCCAGGCTGACCACGAAACCTCGAATCGCCTTCGTCACCGAATCGGACTGAAGCGAAACCACGTTGATGTCCATCCCCACCGGTGTGAGAGGTTCCAGCTCCTTGAGTCTTCTTTTGACGGCATCGCCCATGGTGACGACGTTGCCGCCCGTGACCGTGGAAATCGCGAACCCGATGGCCACGCGGCGCCCGCCGGTCTGAATGTCGAGCGAGGGATCTGACGGATCGATGGACTCGAGCTCGATCCCCTGGATCTCTTGACCGTCTCGGAAAACGCGCTTCTCGGTGAACTCGAGAATCGCATCGGGCGGGTCCGCATACGCCCGCCGGATCTCGGCAACATCACCAAGATAGATCAGTTGCGGAGCGCCGGGCTCACTGATCAGCAGATCCGCAAGCGCCTCCGCCGATTTGATGTCACCGGTCGGCTGGATCGGCAGCCAGTCACTCCCCACGCCGACGTGGCCGGCGTCCGCCACCAGGTTCTTCGCCGCCAACGCCTCGTAAATCTGTTTCTGCG
>CP070718.1:2582259-2585016 GCA_020350565.1 Phycisphaerales bacterium | reverse complement strand
CGCCCCCCAGGCTGATCAAAAACTTGCCATCCGTCACTATGCGCCGCGCGTGCCGGAACAGCTCCTCGTGCATCTGCTCGGGCCCGGAGACGTTCGGCTCAACGGGATCGAGCGTCGCGATGCCGCACTCATAACATTCGGCCTGCACTTCCTCGTCGAATTCCTCCAACTGCTTGGAGGCAGCGATAATGGCGGCGGGGCCGTTGCGCGAGCCGGCTTGATAGCAGGCCGTCAGGTCGTACGGAACGGGAAGCACCGCGAAGCGCGCCGTCTCGTAGGCGCAGTATTGGGGATCCAGCCCAAGGAAATTGTTCGGTGTGGTCTCCATTATTCGATCGTCTTGTCTAAGGGAGAGCTACCGCGGGCTCAGGGCTCTAGCAGTCTGTCGGACAAGTCATGGGGCCGCGACGAAGCCCGTGTTATTGGCTGCCAAGAGCCGGCCGAGGGCGGTCGGGCCACACTTCTGCAACGGACTGTCACGGCAGAAGGACGGCCGCGGCCACCGCGGTCGTCCACAGGCCGTTCTTGTCGCCTTCGATGGTCTGGACCGTCGCCCGCGTGCGAACGATCAGCCCATGTGCCTGATAGATCTTCTTTCGCTCGTTGTAAGCCTCGCTCGGATCGAGGTCGATCCCTTGCGTGGTGGCGAGCATGGTGGCGGCCATGTCCTCAACGTAATTGCTGCACGCAGCTTGCGTCATGCCGAAACCGTGGTGCTCGGAGATGTAGCCGTGCTTGGTTTCGTCGGCCGGAACGGCGAGCCCGATGCCGGCGACGGCCAGCCGGTTTGGCTCACAGGTTTGAGATTCCGCCATCACGCAGAACACGATCTGCCCCGGCTCCAGGGACGCCAGCCCCCGCTGCTTGGAGACGATCTTGCAGTGGGGAGGGAAGATGCTGCTGACCTTCACCAGGTTGAACGGGGCGATGCCGGCATCGCGCAGCGCGGCCTCGAGTGACTGAAGCTTGTGGCGATGCTTGCCATCCCCCTTGGTGAAGAACATCCGGGTGGGCACGAATGATTGTGACAAGGCTTGGCACTCCAAATCTGGTCTACGCTCGACAACCGGCCATGGTGGTTGTGTTCACGATTACGCCCCGCCAAGCAGCCTCTCGATCGCCGGCCTGATGCTTCGCAGCGCCTGGCCGCGGTGGCTGATGCGATTCTTGGTTTCCGGTGGCAACTGGGCCGCAGTCATATCGTACTCCGGCACGAAGAAGTGCGGATCATACCCGAAGCCGTTGTGGCCCGCCGGCTGATCGACGATACGCCCTTCAAACGTGCCCGAAGCTGTGGCCAGGATCTCGGCTCCGAACGCCAAGGCGACCACGCAGCGAAACCGTGCCGCGCGCCTCTCCGCCGGAACGCCGGCCAGGGCGGCGACCAGTTTCGCGTTATTGGTCTGGGCGTCGCGCTCGGAGCCGGCGTAGCGGGACGAGTGCACGCCCGGTGCGCCATTCAGTGCATCCACCTCAAGCCCCGAGTCGTCGGCCAGAACGTACGCGCCGGAGAGCGCCGCGTAATGTCTGGCCTTAATGACGGCGTTTTCCTCAAACGTTTCACCATCTTCGACGGCCTGGGGCCAATCCTGATGCTCATCCAGGCCGGCAAGTTTGATGGGCAGATCGGCCAACACGCCGCGTACCTCGCGCAGTTTCCCCGGGTTCATCGTGGCCACCAGGATGCGGAGGCGATCTACCACGGCTCCTCTCCTTCCCGCGGAATCCGAACTAGTTGCGACGGCACGGGAACCGCCTCGCGACTTCCCGGGACGCGGACACGCATGACCTGCCCGTTGACCAGATTGTACTTGAGCAGCTCGTCCTGTTGGAGCTTCATGACCTGTGGGGCGTACTCTGTCGCATAGTCCAAGCCGGCGTACTTCTTGCCCTCCTCATCCGCTCGTTCGAGCCGAGTCCTCCGCTCACGCACCGCGTCTTCGCCAAACGCGCCAACCGTTACCATGCTGCTGGAGGAGCCATGATAGTAATAAGCTTCATATCCTTTCTTGCGAAGGAGGGCGCAGTAATCCGCGGCCGCCTGCTTGAACTCGTGAAAGTCGTCGGTGGGCTGGAAGACGGCCACTTGGAGAGAGTATGTCCCGTCGACGCGACGGAGGTCCCATTCCGGTGCGCCGACGTCGGGCCAGGGATAAGGCACGATCATCGCCTGAAGGAAATAGCGCTCGCCGTTGGGCCCGGCCAGCTCCTTGATGAGCACGCGATCCTCTTGGAGCCTGGGCGGGATGGACTTGCCGCCGGTCTGCGGATTCGTCTTGCGGTAGTACGTGCCGTAATAGAGTCGGGCCGCTTCGCCATTCTGACGGATGATCACTTCGTCGGGCTGGATGCCCGGTGTGCGCTTGAGCGTCTCGGCCAGTTGCCGGACGTGCTGAGCGGCATAGGGCCCGTGGAGCTCGACACACTGAATGGACCAGGGCTGGCCTTTGGGTCTGGCGGCCGTGCAGCCGGTAAGCGCGCAGGCCAAAAGCGCGATCGCTACGGTCAGCAGCGAATATTGTCTCACGAGAAGTCGGTGTCTTCCAATCATATCGAAGTCGGTTTCTTTCGCCGCGGCTTCCGCTTGCCGAGTGCTTCCTTCTGGGCGGCCAGCAACTGTCTGATCCCGTCCGAAGCCAGTTTCAGCATCCGGTCGAGGTCGGTCTTGCTGAAGGTTGCATGTTCACCGGTTCCCTGGACTTCGACGAACCGTCCGGAGGAAGTCATCACGACGTTCATGTCAACAAGGGCTTCCAC
>CP070718.1:2543081-2582159 GCA_020350565.1 Phycisphaerales bacterium | reverse complement strand
TCGGCGCAGGCGGCGGCTCGACCACCTCAGGCATCGGACCCCGCTCTGCTGCGACCGGCTGATACGCGATCAGCTCCTCTCCTTCAGACGAAAGCAGCGAGATTCGCAAGTCCGCGGCCTTGATTCCGGCAGGAACGGCGATCTCCTTTCGATAGGGTCGGTCGGGGGCGATGTGCGCGGTTTCCGCGAAGACCGTGGCACTGCCGGTGGTAACCATGACGGTGGCATGTGGACGCGGCGAGGTTGTATTGAACGCGAGAATTGCCGTGTCCTCCGCGGTCAGGTCCAGATTGACGGCGGCCTCGTAGTTGGCGTTCGTCGCGCCATCCAGATTGCGGATGGGATACCAGTAGTGGCTTATGCGCTTGACTTCGTACGGCTGTATCCAACTGTAGTCAGGCTGGTTGTCGGAGTAGGCGCCGACCATCAGCTCGAGATATGGGCCGTCCGTGTCCGTGAGAATCTTGTCCCACATTTGTCCCACGGGCCCCGGCCCCCACACCCAGAACTTCTTCCCGGGAACGACGTGGTGGTCGGCTACGTGAACGAGACCCGCCTCTCGCCCATGATCGTAGCCCGCCAGGAAGTCGTCCTCGTAGTTCCAGGCAAAGAACGAAATCGGCGACGGATGATTCCTACACCAACTGATGTCGACTCCTTCGGTGTAGTCCACTCCCTTGTAGACCTCGTGTGATATGGGCCAGTGCGCGAAGTCATTCTTCCCGTGGTAAGTCGCATACTGGGTGCTCGGAGGAAAGATGACTTGATACTCTTCGTTGGCGTGGACGGCCACATTGGCCCAGTAGAGGAAGGAATGCACGAACGGGGTCCGGTTCGAGATGGTCACGGTTGCTTCCAGGCAGGAGCGGCCCGGCCGGAGCGTCAAGCCGATCGTCCAACGCGTTCGGTGGCGAAGCTCCGTCTCGCCTACCCAGACTGTCTTGCTTCCATCAAGGTTCTCTTGGAGCGCATAACTGACTGGCAGGCTGGCCGTGGCCCGGTGATGATGGGGCACATTCCACTCGATACCGCCGGATATCCATGCGCCGAGCAGCCCGATGAGCGCGGGCTTGATGACGTGCTGGCGGTAGACGAAATCATAGCCGTTGGTCTTGTCCACAGCGGAGAAGACACGACCGCCGATTTCAGGGAGGACACAGATCTTTACGAATTCGTTTTCGAGGTAGACGGCGTTGTAGGTTTTGTCATGACGTATGTCGGTGAGCACGTCGTACATCGGATACGGGTACACGCGCCCCTGGGCACCCTGATACGCTCGCTCGGCGTAGAATCGCGGATTGCGATCGGGAGGGGCGACCTCATAGGTGGGGATGACCAGCGGCTCCTCCCAGATTCTGACGGCCGACCGGGTTTCCCCCTCTGCTGCTGAAGCGGCCGCAGGGATCGACAACGCGGTCAACGTCAAGCCCATCCACAAGATTCTCCTGCTCATGACAGTCCTCCAATGCCGCTGGATAGGGGGTCCTCAAGGGTACCAGCCGCCTGCCTTTCCATTACAAACACTGCACCTGGAAAATCCAAGTTCATGGAAGCGCCGCGGGCTCCGGCATATGTCCGGGTCGAGCGGATAGGTCAGCCTCTGGGCTTTCCCGTATGGGAGCAATTCCAGTGCCCGGCAAGTCACGCCCGGCCGTCTCTTCTGCTCACTCAAGACCACCGGCTGTTGCTGCAGAGCGATGTCATCGGCGGTCAACTCGGCCTGGCTACGGGCAGGTGGCCGAACAGAAATGAAGATCATCTGTCCCCAGCCCCTGCCCCGTTACCAGCCCTTATACCTACCAATACATACGTGAGGAATTACCAGCGTGTCCGTGGCGGAGGAAGCGTCAATTGCAGATGCCCTTTGAGATATTCGAGACGGTGGTCCTTGCTGCGGATGGCATTTCCGGAAAGCACAACCGCTGCAAGGGTCGCATTGGGGGGAAGCTCTGCACAACACCGGCTTGACAACCCTCAGGAGCTCCGAGGACGCTTCTTGGTACGATAGTCTTCCTTCCGCAGGCTATGACGCTTCATCATTTCGTACAGGGTGCGGGGTGAAACGCCAGAATTCTCTGCGGCGTCATTGACTCGCCCATGGGCTTTGGTCAATTGGCGCACCAGGTATGCTTGCTCGAGGTAGCCGAGAACCTGACGGCGCATGTTCTTCCAGGGCTTGGTGAGAAGATCCTCCGACGCGACCGCCAATCCCGAGACCGTGACGCAACTCCCAACCGCAGGCAGGCTCCCCGCGGTGCACTGCTCCACCAGAACGCGCGGGAGGTCCGAGACCGTCAGAACGACACCTTGACTCAGGATGACCGCCCGCTCGACGACGTTGATCAGTTCGCGAATGTTTCCAGGCCAGCGGTATCGGCCCAAGATGTCCATCGCCTCTCGTGAGAATGACGCAACAGGTCGTCCAAACCGCGCCCGAAATTCCTGCAGATACTGCTCGAGCAAATGTGGAATGTCCTCGGGGTGTTCTCGGAGAGGCGGCACCTCCAGAGTAACCACACCGAGACGGTAGTAGAGATCGCGCCGGAAACGGTTCTGATCGATCTCCTGCTCCAAATCCCGATTGCTGGCCGCCATGATCCGGACATCGACTGCGATCGGCTCTTCGCTGCCCAATCGCTGGATCATTCTCTCTTGCAGAACTCTGAGCAACTTGATCTGGAGGTGCTTGGGCAGTTCCCCAATCTCGTCCAAGAAGACGGTACCGCAGTGGGCAAGCTCAAAGTACCCGCGCCGGTCACCGGAAGCGCCGGTGAAAGCACCTTTCACATGGCCAAAGAGTTCCGCATCAAGGAGGGTTTCCGGCAGCGCTGCGCAGTTGACGGGGATGAACGGCTCCGAGGCACGCGGGCTTTCGGCATGGATCGCGCGTGCAAGCCTTTCCTTACCGACGCCCGTCTCGCCGAGAATCAGCAACGAACTGTCGGGCTCCACGACCCGGCGAACGACATTCATGAAGCTCTTCATCGCTGGATTGGGGGAGTCGAAGTCGGTGAGGCGGTACTCCGTTTCCGCGATTTCGCGGCGGATCCGATCGACGCTCGCGTCCCGGCGCCGGACCACGAAAGACTGAATGGCCTCCCGCAGCGTCTCGTCCGGCAACCCTTCGAAAAGGACAGCGAAGCAGCCGGCGATGAGTAATCGGGCGCGCTCCTCGGGATCCTCCTCGTCCCACACGACGAGCAAGTCGGGTCTATCCGGCAGCCCTCGAATCACGGCGACCGTCTCCTCGATTGGGTCAGGCAAGCAACTGCGCGAGACGATCACCAAATCCGCGGGTTCCTGGGTGACCCGATCCCAAAAGACCTTGCGCCCACCGGTGTGCGTCAACGTAATGTCCAGGTCGTCGAGCAGGCGGCTCAGGCGGTGGCGCAGCCTAGGGCTGTTGGTAAGCAGCAGAACACGCACAAGCATGATCGGTAGTCCACATCCGATTAATGATCCATCGGCAACAGCCTTCGTATAGTATCGGCATAATACTGCTGTTTTCAAGGCCCCGGTATGAAGTCCTTCAGCGCCGAGGAGTTCCGTAAATAATTGTAATAAAAGAGTTTATGACGAATCAACGGGGGCGCATGGAGCCTCCGGACCGCGATGTGCTCTGGTTCCCCTAGCTGGCCGGCACCAAGCGGCATAGACACGGAGGCACCTAAATGGCGGAGAAAATCTGGCGGTTGCACTTGGGCGGAGGGCAGCTCGTGGCCACGGCGATCCACGATGGGCACGAGCTCAGGCCGGAGGTGGCGAAGGTGATGGCCCTGTCTGACGCCGAGCGCTTACGCGAAGAGGACCCGTTCACCGGACGATGGACCGCTATCGCGCCAACACGCGTAGTTGGGACGCGGTCCAGGTTCGAGGTGGACTTGAACCGGGCTCGCGAGAAAGCTGTCTACCGGGTCCCGGATGACGCGTGGGGTCTCTCCGTCTGGAAAGTCAAGCCCTCCGACGGATTCGTGCGGCGATCGCTCGCGGAGTACGATGCGTTCTACGCCTCGATGCGAGACTTATTCACAGAATTGACCTGTGCCTACGGGCAGTTCGTCGTTTATGACTTGCACAGCTACAACCACCGTCGCGCGGGACCGGACGGGCCACCCGCTGATGAGCAAGGTCATCCGCAGGTCAACATCGGAACCGGCACCATGGACCGGCGGCGCTGGGCGCCGGTGGTGGATCGTTTCATCGCAGAACTCGGCAGCTTCGATTTTCCGGGCGGCCGGCTGGATGTTCGCGAGAACGTCAAGTTTCAGGGCGGAAACTTCGTGAGGTGGCTTCATGAGGCCTTTCCGACGAGCGGTTGCGGGCTGGCCATAGAGGTCAAGAAGTTCTTCATGGACGAATGGGCGGGCGTGCAGGATGAACAGCTAATCGTGGCCATCAGAGAGGCGTTGAGGGCCACCATCCCGGGTGTGCTCGAGGAGCTCTCCAGATTGTAAGGGTGACGATGGCGGCTATGCGCAAGGTAATCACGGCCCGCTTCATTGACGATGTCTGCAAGCGCGTTCGAGAGGGCAAGCGCGTACGCCGCGCTTTGCCGATTTGGGGGCGTATCCAGGTGGATCGTCCGCTGCCCGTCGTGTGCGTGTACCGCCGGCCAGTCAAAGGCGATGACCCTGGTACGGCCGGACTGGTGACGACCGAACCGTCTTATATCCTCGCGTCAGGCTCACGCTCGCTGCAGACAAGCCTTAAAAACCTCCTTGGCGAGATCGTAGGCACCCTTTGCGGCCAGTTCGGCGCAGTCCTCATCTTGGAACTGTGGGCCGGTCCGCCCAGCTCAGCGCACGAGCGTGACGGACTTCATGCGCAGCCGCGATTTCGAATCCACGTGCCTCGACGCGAAATGCTGGGCCGTTTCCTGGATACTCTTGAGGAGGCGCTCTCTCGGATTTCGGTGGACCGGAACACTGCTACGGTAGAGATAGTGCGTTCGAGTCGCTGCCATCCTATGGGCAGCGGGAGCCTGGCGGCCCGAGAGCCGGATTGGCATGTTGTCGGGCTCGAGGTTGCCCCAGTCTACCGATCTCCCGGCTCCGAAGATCTGTTTCCAATTGTTCTGCGCACCCTTCGTCGCCAGCTCTCTCGCGCGCTGCAACGCAGCTTCTACCAGTTCACACGCACGCACACGACGCACCGACCGCCTCACTACCAAGCCCTTGGGCGTCGAGTGATTCGGAAGGTCGTGTTCGGCATTGACCGACAGCTTGCGGAGGTTGCGGACGGGTTCGACTTCCTGCTTCAGGTCACGCCGGTCAACTCGGAGGCGGCTTGGCGAGATTTCCAATTGAGCAAGTATAGTCGGACACCCAACTTTCATTACCGGCCACTGGCCATCGATCCTCCTATCCTCAAACGTCGGCTCTTCAAGATCCTGATCGAGCGCGTTGAAGACCCTGCGATTGCGGACATTTTCCGCCAGAAGCGGGACGAGTTGGACCGCCAGATCACCATGCTTGGCGATATCAACTCGCCGCGATTCATGTATGGCAGCGTTCAACTCTACGGCAACGTCGAAGAGCCCCTGCTGCGTCTTGCAGAGGAACTGCTACAGCGCTTGCCCAGGAAACCCAGCGAGGAGCGCCGGAGCCGATTAGGGGCCGAGGCGTTTGCCGAGCGCGCCGAAGACGAGTTACGCCAATACGCTGCGAAGCGGACGGATCTAGCGGCGAAGGTAGAGATCAGGGACGACATTGGCAACGGGCTCATGGTCTCGCGAGGCGCGCTGTTCATTGGCAAGGAGGCCCGAATTCCCGCGAGCCGTGTCGAGGCGTTGCTGCAACATGAGATTGGGACGCACGTGTTGACGTACTACAACGGACGCGCCCAGCCGCTCAGACAGCTCTATTCCGGGCTGGCCGGTTATGAGGCTCTCCAGGAGGGGATCGCGGTGCTGTCTGAATACCTGGTGGGCGGCCTGAGCCGTTCCCGTCTGCGGCTCTTGGCTGCGCGCGTATTGGCCGCACACCGGCTGCTTGGCGGCGCGCCGTTTATCCAGACGTTCACCGAGATGCACGAGGCTTACGGTTTCGAGAAGCGGACGGCATTCTCGATCGCGCTTCGCGTCTACCGCGGCGGCGGCCTGACCAAGGATGCAGTTTACCTCCGCGGGCTCTGTCAACTACTGGAATACCTGAAGAGTGGTGGTGATCTGGAACCATTACTTGTCGGCAAGATCGCCTTTGAACACATACCGATTATTCGCGAGCTTCGTCGCCGCGGCATTCTGCGGGAGCCGCCTTTGCGTCCTCGCTACATGGACATGGATGGTGCGCGCGAGCGACTCGCCTTGCTGAGGAATGGAATGACAGTCCTCGATCTGATTAGGAGGTACCCATGAAGATTGCCTTTATAGTCAATGATGTCAAGACCGAGGAGCCCGGCTTCACAACAACGCGACTCGCTCACGCTGCCCTCAACCAGGGCCATGAGGTCTGGACGATCGGCGTCGGCGACCTGGCTTACGACAGCGACGAGTGCATTCGGGCTCGAGCGCACACAACGCCCAAGAGGAAATACGGCAGCCATGAGTCGTACCTCGCAGATCTGCAGAATAAGAAAAGGGCCGTAATCGAGCGTATCACCGTGGATGACCTGGACGCTCTGATGCTGAGAAATGTCCCCTCAGATGACGTGATCCGGCGCCCCTGGGCTGCCACGGTTGCAACCGAGTTTGGGCGACTGGCCATGCGCCGCGGAGTCGTCGTGGTGAACGACCCCAACGGCCTCGCCAAAGCGAACAGCAAGATGTATTTCCAACTGTTTCCGGCTGAGGTGCGCCCCAATACGTTAATCACGCGAGACCGTGATGATATCAAGGCCTTCGTGAAGGACCAAGGAAGGTGCGTGCTCAAGCCGCTTCAGGGTTCGGGTGGATCCAGTGTATTCCTCGTCCGACCAGAGGATATTCCGAACCTCAACCAGATGATCGATGCGGTCAGCCGTGACGGGTACGTCATTGCTCAAGAATACCTGCCGGCTGCAGAGGAGGGCGACACGCGGCTTTTCATCATGAACGGGCGTCCACTGCAAGTGAAAGGCAAGTACGCCGCGTTCCGTCGTGTACGCACAGGGGGCGATATGCGCTCGAACATCCACGCGGGGGGCAAGCTCCGGGAGGCTGAAATCGGGGCCACAGCCTTGCGCATTGCAGAGATTGTACGGCCCAAGCTGGTCCAGGACGGGATGTTCCTGGTCGGACTCGACATCGTGGGGGACAAGCTCATGGAGATCAACGTGTTCAGTCCGGGAGGGCTAGGCAGCGCACAAAAGTTTACCAATATCAACTTTGCACGCTACGTTATCGACGCGGTTGATCGCAAGGTCCAGTACATGAATTTCTACGGGCGCAACTTTGACAATGACGAAATCTGCACGTTGTAGACGGCAGTGAGCTGCCTTTGGGGGCTGAGCCATGGCCCGAAAAGCTAAAGAAGCCAAGATGGTTCGGTCAGATGCAGACCTGGCGCGAATGATTGTGCAAGTTGCACAGGCAGTCGGCGCCGACCGCGTGATCTGCGGGACCGAGACTGGCGTGCTATTCGGGCATGTGAAGGAGAGGGGAGCCGGCCTTTCCGTTGTTGCAGCGACTCCTAACGGCGACACTTACGACGCCCTCAAACGCGACGGGTCCGATGCGTTACGGTTGTCCATGCGGGTGGCGAACAAGTACCGGCAGGCCCGTCATGCTGTCTCCATGGCTCTGAACGCAGGCAAGGTAGCGGTCGGCGACTTGGTGGTGTGTGCAGTCGGACACGATTTGTGCCACGGCGGCGGCGATCTTGTTCTCATCACCGACGTCGAAGCAAATGTGGCGGAGGTGGCCCTCTCAGAAATGGTGCGCCTGACGGATGGAATCCGCCCCAGCGTCATGGAGGTGGCCCTCCGTGTGGCGTGCAAGATCGGAATGATCACCCGGCAGGGCAAACCCATTGGTGCTCTGTTCGTGCTCGGGGATTCGGACGAGGTTGCGAAGGGTTCAAGGCAACTCATTCTGAATCCGTTCCACGGCCATGAGGACCCGGATCGCATGCTGACGAACCCAGCGATCCACCAGATGCTGATTGAACTTGCCAAGTTGGACGGTGCGTTCATTGTCCGGGGCGACGGGCTCATTCGGACGGCAGGGGCGTTTCTCGCTGCGCCGAAGGCGTCCGTTGATGTCCCCGCTGGTCTGGGGGCACGCCACACTACCGCAGCCTCGGTAACATGCCGCACGCATGCCACTGCGGTTGTGGTATCGGCGACTGACGGCTTCGTCCGAGCATTTTCCCGCGGCGAACTGGTGCTGCAAATGGATCCGGAGGTACCTTTGGGACCGATTCAATCCCCCGGGGCGTGAGAAGCTCGGACTCGTATGGCCGCGCCGATTAGCGGTTCATTATGTCGGGGTGCATCGGAGAGGACTATGACACGTCGCCTTCGCGTCACACTGTTCATCGGGCTCACGCTTCTTGCGTCGTCCCATGCGTTTGCCCAACAGATTTCCGGGACTGAACTTCCCGCAAAGAGCCAGCCCGTCTCATACCAGCAACAGATTGCGAGCGAGCAGGAAAAGCTGGCCTTGCAGCTGAATGCAGCGAAGGCCGCGCTTGAATCGGTATCGGCTGAAGGTCAGGAGCCACCAGAAACACTTACAAGAGAAATCGAACTGCTGAACCGTCTCGACGTTCTCTACAAGCAGATTCTCGCAGCCCACGAACACGCAACGGAGCTTGAAGCGTCCAAGGCACAACTCGTAGCTGACTTGGACAACCTGCGGGTCCACGGTCCGGCGGAGCCAAGACCCTTCGCTTTCCGACTGCTCGAGAGCCTACGCGATCAATTAGCGACGGAAACGACACGCGAACGATCACTTGCTGACGCGATCGAGGCGGTGCAGTCAGCCCTGAGTGCCGCCAAGCTGGTACAGGAGCAAAAGGAAAGGGCTCGGCGCCAGGCGAAAGAGGCTCTTGAAACGAACCAGGACGAGGACCAGAGACCTGCCCTCAGCGTTGCGCTTCGTATCGCTCAGCTCGGCAGCCGCGCGGCCGCCCAGGAGGTCCGCCTCCGGCAAACTGAGCTCGAGAATCAGAGGTTCGAAACAGAGACGCAGAAACTGCGAGTTATGTTTCTGCAAGAGAAGATCGATCTCATTGCGAGCGACGTCCTATTCAGCCAACAGGAACTGGACACGTTTCTCGCGCAGATCGACGAGGAGGAATACCGGGTCAAGCAGGCTCTGGAATGGGCTTCCGTGGATCTAGGCGTTCGTGACGCACAGTGGCTGGACGCGCGCCAGAGGCTCGATGCATCACCGGCCAGAGAGCCAGCTGTTGTTGAGGAGGTCGATGCCCGCCGGCTGGCCAGGCAGGCTCGACAGCGAGAAGTCGCACTGCTCGGGCAGCAGCTCCAGGCGCTGGCGGAATCTCGAAAAGTTTGGGGCCGCCGCCACCAGACGTTTAACCAGAGAGCAAGTGGCAATGAGCTGTCCGCCTGGGAAACGGAGACGCGCCAATCGCTCGCGCAGCTCGAGCGTGACCTGCGTCTTCACTCGAGGCGCCTGACCGAGCTGAGAACCGAAGCTGCCACGCTCCAGTCCAGCATCAGCGCCAGCCCTGACGCCGCACCGGGAGTATCGCGCTGGCGAGAGGAACAGCAGCGTCAACTCGGCAGTCTCATACGCATCCACGAGGACACGATCAATCGCCTGGAGTCCGCGCAGAGACTGCACGAGAAGCTACTCAGCCAGATCAGCGCGGAAGTTGAAACGGTTACCTGGGGAGAACGACTCAGTGCGTTCTGGAGCACCGTCATCGGCGTCTGGAACTATGAAATCACCACCATTCAGGACAATCCGATCACGGTGCGGAAGATCCTGATCGGGATCATCCTGCTGGTCGTTGGACTTCTGTTGTCACGCGTCGCTACGAACATGCTGGGCCGGCGTTTACTGCCCCGTTTGGGGCTGAACGAGAATGCGGCAGCAGCGATTCAATCACTGCTGTTCTATGTGCTCGTCCTGACCGTCACGATGCTCTCGTTCCGTATCGTGAACGTCCCGCTGACCGCGTTCACCATCCTCGGCGGTGCCCTCGCGATCGGCATAGGGTTCGGCAGCCAGAACATCATGAATAATTTCATCAGCGGGCTCATTTTGCTGGCCGAGCGCCCGATTCGGGTGGGGGATTTGATCGAGATCGAGGAGCTGATCGGCATAGTAGCCCGGATCGGGCCTCGCAGCACGCGGGTGCGCTCACCAGAAAACATGGACATCATCGTTCCGAACAGTTCGTTTCTTGAGAAGAACGTCGTCAACTGGACGCTGACCGACGATAGGTACCGCACGCACATCATCGTAGGCGTCGTCTATGGATCTCCCACACGCGAAGTCACCCGGCTGATTCGGAAGGCGCTTGACGAGCATGGCAAGGTGTTACCCAAACCGGAGCCTATTGTTCTGTTTTCCGATTTCGGCGACAATGCACTGATCTTTGAAGCGCACTTCTGGGTTCGCATGCGGCGCATCATGGATCGCCGCATTGTGGAGAGCGACATCCGTTACATGGTCGACGCGCTGTTTCGGGAGGCAGGCATCGTCATCGCATTCCCGCAGCGTGACGTGCATTTGGACAGCCGTGAGCCAATCCGAGTGCAGTTCCTGCAAAACAGCGAGGCCCGGGAGGCCACCGAAGCATCCGCCGCGATGGCGGAACGCCTGCCAATAGGGGGCGACGGCCCGTGACCAGCCAGACTGCTCGGTGTACGAGGCGTGGCTGAGAAGCAAGAGAAGAGCCCATATCCAAGTTTTAAGAACGACACACGAAGGTCGGGGCGACTCTCGGTTGAACCTCGGCGGCAGGGGAGTCAGATGGTTCTTCGCGCTCCGGCCGTGTCGAGCCGGTCCATCCGGCTCCGGTGTTGACCAATGTTGCTCCAGGCCTATCCTGACGGTCGCTCAGCGTTTAACATGGTGCGGTCATGGCAAGGCTTTCGTGTAGAACAGCCGGAGAATCCCACGGTCGAGGCTTGGTGGCGTTGGTCGAGGGAATGCCGGCGGGTGTGAAGGTTGACGAGGCATTCATCAACAAGGAGCTCGCCCGGCGCCAGGGAGGTTATGGCCGGAGCGGGCGGATGAAGATTGAGTGTGATGCCGTCGACGTCATCGCCGGTCTGCGCCGCGGTGTGACCATAGGGTCGCCGATCGTGCTTTATCTCGTCAACCGGGATCACCGGATTGATGAAGCTCCCTCGGTCCATCGGCCCCGCCCTGGCCATGCGGATTTGGCCGGTAGCTTGAAGTGGCTCACCACTGACTGTCGCGAGACGCTGGAGCGGGCGTCGGCCAGAGAGACAGCCGCCCGCGTGGCCGCCGGCGCCCTCTCGAGATGCCTGTTGCGGGAGTTCGGAATCGAGGTCGTCGGCTACGTGGTGCAGATCGGGCCGGTTGACGGTGAGATACCGGTCGGCGCCGACACGCACGAGTTACGCCGGTTGCGTGACGACAACGACGTATACTGTCCCGACAGCGAGGCCGCTGAGCGGATGATCGAGGCCATCGATCAGGCCAGGAAAGACAAGGACACTTTGGGTGGCATCGTCGAAGTCCAAGTCCGCGGTCATCCACCGGGGCTGGGCAGTTGTGCCGGCTGGCAGGAGAAGCTTGATGGCCGGTTGATGCAGGCCGTCGGCTCCGTGCAAGCGATCAAAGGCGTCGAGATCGGGCTGGGATTCGGCGTAGCCGATCGCCCCGGCAGCCAAGTCCATGACGAGATCGAGTTCGATCCTGGGCAACAAGGTACGCCTTCACTGGGCTTCGTGCGGCGATCGAACAACGCCGGCGGGCTGGAAGGGGGCATGACCAACGGTGAGCCGATCGTGCTCCGCGCGGCCATGAAGCCGATCAGCACCCTGCTCCGTGGTCTGGACACAGTGAACCTGGAGACGAAGCAGCCGGAGCGCTCCGACTATGAGCGGAGCGATATCTGTGCCGTGCCGGCCGCCAGCGTGGTCGTGGAAAACGTGGCGGCTTTCGAGATCGCGCGCGTGTTTCTCGAGAAGTTCGCAGGGGATACGCTGAGAGAAGTTCGCGCCGCCTACGATCACTTCCTGGCCGCCGCACGGGCGCTCGGTTCGTCGTCCGGGTGAAGCGGGCGGATCGACGCTGCTGTCAAACGAACACTCTTCGTGCCGTGCCAATAGGCTTGCTTGAAGCGCAAAGAGTCGCTTGACGGTCCTCGCGATCCACACGAGCGGCCTTTGAAAACGGGGCGGGAATCGACGATAATGAAGTGGAGTTGAGCCTTCCTGCGGGGCGCGACGTGGCGGCTGTGGCGGAATTGGTAGACGCGCCAGATTTAGGATCTGGTACCGAAAGGTGTGGAGGTTCGAATCCTCTCGGCCGCAGTTCAATTCATGGGCAAGCGCGGAGCGTGGTCTTTCGCTTTCCTGGTTCCCCACTGCGACAGATGAAACGTTTGTAACATTCCCGCCTCTACGCCCTGATACATTTGTAACAAGTTAAGTTGTGCACTGGACCATATATACATTAGTGTATTACAATGCGCTCGCACGTCCTGGTGTCAACGAATCGGCGAGGTGGCAGGAGGAAGGCCGTGAAACGAACATCGAGAGTATTCCGCTGGTTACTCGTTGTCGGTGCGTTCGGCGTGCTGCCGACTGCAATCATGCGCTGCGACAAGGCCGCCTTGAACTTCCAGCGCGGTTTCTATGAAGGGCTGGGAGAGAACCTGAGTGATCTGGTCTCGAGCCAGGTGGAACCGGCCGCGTCACAGGAGTAGGCTTGACCTGTCGCGGGAGTCCGGAAAGGACTCCTACTGTAGTCTCACGGGAAGCCGGGCGATCGCGGTGAGGGGTGGTTTCCGCCGGTGATCGTGGACAGGATTCGAGTACGGCGAGCAGTTGCCTGCAGGGGGAATTCCGCAGCCTCAGCGGTCGGTGCCATGCCCGGGGGGGCGTTATGACATCGTGCCGGCATGAGTTGATGCTCTGGGAGAGCCGAGACGCAGTCAAGCCGCGGACCTACGGAAAAGCGTGATACGGTCGGTCTCCGACGTCATTTCGCTTCCGTATGAATGGCCTCTCCTTCTTCGGTCAGATTGAACCTGCGGATGCCCAGCTCGCGAATCTTGAACTTCTGCACCTTGCCGGTCACGGTCATAGGGAACTCGTCCACGACGAGCCAATAGCGTGGAATCTTGAAGTGGGCGATCTTCCCCTTGCACATGGCCTTGAACTCTTCTTCCGTCGGGACCGCATCGCCCGGTGTGCCCTTGAGCTTCACGCAGGCAAGAAGCTCCTCGCCGTATTTCTTGTCGGGTACGCCGACGACGTGTGCGTCGGCGATGACGTCAAGCGTGTGCAGGAACTCTTCGATCTCGCGCGGGAAGAGGTTCTCGCCGCCGCGAATGACCATCTCTCTGATGCGGCCGGTGATTTGGACATAGCCGTTTTCATCCATGGTGCCGAGGTCACCGGAATGCAGCCAGCCGCTTTCGTCGATGGTCTCCGCCGTTTCCTCCGGCATGTCGTCGTACCCACGCATCACCATGTAGCCGCGGAAGCAAACCTCGCCCTGCACGCCATAGGGAACCGTCTTGCCCGTGATGGGGTCGACGATCTTGAGTTCCTGATGCGGCAGGACGCGCCCGACCGTGCCCACGCGCAACTCGATCGGGTCCTCCGGCCTGGTGAGCGTGGTCAGCGGAGCGGCCTCGGTCTGACCGTAGCCGATCAGAATTTCCTTCATGTGCATCTTGTCGATGACCTTGCGCATGACTTCGATCGGGCAAGGAGCGCCGGCCATCACGCCTGTCCGGAGCGAGGCGAGATCGAAGCTGTCGAACTCGGGGTGATCGAGCTCGGCGATAAACATCGTGGGCACCCCGTGGAGCGCGGTGCACTTCTCGTCCTGGACGGCCTTCAGGACAGCACCGGGCTCGAACGAGGGACAAGGAATCACCACAGTGGCCCCATAGGTCATCGCCCCGAGGTTGCTGATGACCATCCCGAAGCAGTGATAAAAAGGAACGGGCACACAAACACGGTCTTCCTCCGTTAGCCTGAGGATGTGCCCCACCCAGAAGGCGTTGTTCACCAGGTTGTTGTGCGTGAGCATCACGCCCTTGGGGAAGCCGGTTGTGCCTGACGTGTACTGGATGTTGACAACGTCATCGATGTCCAGCTCATGGCGTCTTTCCATCAGCTCCTCGGTGGGGAAGACGTCTCCAAGCTCGGCGAACGCGCGCCGCGTGAACATCCCCGGATGCTGTTCCTTGCCGATGAAAACGGCGCTTTTAAGGTGCGGGAAGCGCCATGAATCGATCTGCCCAGGCACGGCTTCGAGGGCTTCCGGGCAGACCTTGTAGAACATGTCCAGGTAATTGGAGCTCTTGAAGGACTCGATGAGGAGCAGGATCTTTGACCGGGACTTCCTCAGAACGTACTCCAGCTCATGTGTTCGGTAGGCGGGGTTTACGTTTACGAGGACCGCGCCGATCATGGCGGTGGCGTACTGCGCGACCACCCATTCGTAATTGTTGACCGACCAGATGGCCACACGGTCGCCCCGTTGGATTCCCAGTCTCATGAAGGCCTTCGCGGCACGGTAGACCACTTCACGAAACTGGCAATACGTGAAGCGCTGGTTTTGGGGGACCGAGACGACGGCCTCCACGTTGGGGTAGGTGTCCGCGATCCGATCCAGGCATTGGCCGATCGTCTCCCCCAGGAACCCGATCTCCGATCCCAGGTGCCGGTAGCTAAGCCCTTTCATCATGGTTCTCCGCGTTAGGGCGCCTCGTGCAGAACCGACCTCAAACCGTTGGCATTCTCACTGCCCATAGCCTTTGCACGCCTTGTGCCTGCAGGCTGCACCGGGCCGTAGTTTTCGAGCGGGAATCTCTTCAGAAGGTGGAAGAAAGCGGTCACCCCGAGGTCTTGGGTCATTTTGCCAGGTGCGGGCGGGTGCACAAAGGGCGGGTGCCACGCACAGGCCAAGCTATCTCCGATGACGGTATCCCCGCCGTGTTGCGCGCTCGGGCCGAGGTCAACCGCCGATCATGGAGGCGATTTCCCCGAAGGTTGGCGCCTTCGTCAAAGGCGGGATCGGGTCGTTGCCGCGATCGAGACGGATGATACGGGGCCTGTACTTCCCATCCTGGACGAGGGCCTCCTCCAGCCAGGCGAAGCTCATGATGATGATCCGATCGCCCACCGCGCCGAGCCTTGCCGCTGCGCCATTAAGGACAATGAGCCGGGAACCGTAAGGGGCCGGGATCGTGTACGTCTCGAACCGAGCCCCGTTGTTGATGTTGGAAACGAGGACTTTTTCGTGCGGGTATAGACCGACGGCTTCCATCAGCTCGACGTCGATTCCCAGGCTGCCTTCGTAACGGATGTTGGCATCGGTGACGCAGGCCTCGTGCAGCTTCGACTTGAGCATTTGAATCTGCATGTGTGGTTCTCCCCAACCCAGGGCAAGCAAGGATAATGCCAAAAACGGATTTGTTTGTCAAAGCGGCTGCGATGAGGCTGATAACGGCGTTTGGCGGGCGAGCTTACGAATCACATCAACGGGAATCCTCAAGGGACCGATACTTGATTCGTTGGCTTCCTGGAGATGCGGCTGGTTGCAGCACTACTGGAAGGGGCAACCGGGGCCGGGCCAGGCGCCTCGATATCGGGCGCTCGGGCCCATGTGTCGTGCTCGCTTCCAGGGCCTTGCGGCTGCTGCATCTGGTCCCGGTTGTTGCGGGATGCCCGACTGAAGGACTCCGGCGCCGTACTGGGCGGGGTGCCTGGAAGATGCGATCGGGCTCGGGTCGGTCATCCCGGCCCGGTCCGTGAGGTGGTACGATACGCCATCCGTGAGGTACCCCGTCCGCGAGCATGCGTATCGGAGTCGGGTCGGGAACGGCTTTGGCCTACGATCTGAGTAGAGGAACGCTATGTTTACGGTTCGCGAATACACCGTGTTGCCGACGTTGCCGGAGAAGCTCAAGCCGCTCCGCACGTTGGCCATGAACCTCTGGTGGGCGTGGAATACGGAAGCGCAGGAGTTGTTCCGCCGCCTGGACCCCGCCCTTTGGCGCCGGCTCGAGCAAAACCCCGTCAAGCTTCTCAATACCATCAACCAGAATCGGCTTCGGGAGGCCGCCGCCGATGACGCTTTTCTTGCGCATCTCGAACGTGTGCTGGAGATGCTCGAATACGACATGACCTCGAAGACGTGGTTCGAGGATCGCTATCCGGAGTTGAAGGACAAGAGGATTGCTTACATCTCGGCCGAGTTCGGCGTGCATGAGTGCGTGCCGCAGTACTCGGGCGGACTGGGCATTCTGGCGGGCGATCATCTCAAGTCGGCCAGCGACCTCGGTGTGCCCGTGGTCGGCGTTTCCCTGCTCTATCGATACGGATACTTCCATCAACATTTATCCAACGACGGCTGGCAGTTCGAGGAGTATCCACCGCTGGATCTTCCCAATATGCCCGTCACGCTGCTCTACGAAGAGGATGGGCAGCCGAAGAAGGTCACCGTCGATCTGGAAGAGCGCCCGCTCAAGGCGCAAATCTGGCAGTTGCAGGTCGGTCGTGTTCCGCTCTACCTCCTGGATACCTATCTGCCGGACAACCGGCCGGAGGACCGAGAGATCACCGGCAGGCTGTATGGCGGCGATCAGGAGATGCGAATCCGGCAGGAAATCTTGCTGGGTATCGGGGGCTTGCGTGCCCTGGAGGCCGTCGGCTGCCGGGCGGACATCGTTCACATGAACGAAGGGCACTGCGCCTTCGCAGCCATCGAGCGCATGCGGCAACTTGTGGAGGAGGGGGGCCTCTCCCTGGCGGAGGCCAAAGAAACGGTGACGGCCGGCACGCTGTTCACCACACACACGCCGGTGCCCGCGGGAATCGATGTCTTCCCGCCCGATCTGGTGGCCAAGTGCCTCCGCGGAACGGCCAAGCGTCTCGGGATCTCCAAGGAGGAACTGCTCGCCATGGGACAGTACGATCCGTCCCGTGAGAACGAGCCGTTCTCCATGGCGATTGTGGCATTACGCCTGTCCAGCGGATGCAATGGAGTCAGCAAGCTGCACGGCTCGGTGGCTCGGCGCATGTGGCATCCACTCTGGAAAAACCTGCCCCGGGAGGAGGTGCCGATTACGTCGATCACCAATGGCATTCACATTCGAACCTGGCAGTCGCGCGAGATGGCCCGTTTGTTCGAGCGCTATCTGGGACCGGACTGGTCGCGCAATCCCTATGACGAGCAGGTCTGGAGCCGGGTGGACGAGATCCCCGATGCGGAGCTCTGGCAGGCGCACGAGCGGCTCCGTGAACGGCTGGTTGTACGTTTGCGCGAGCGGCAGAAGAAGCAACTGGAGCGCCGTGGCGCGCCGCCTTCGGAGATCGCCGCCGCGGAAGGTGTCCTCAATCCGGAGGCCCTGACCATCGGGTTCGCCAGAAGGTTCGCCACCTACAAGCGGGCAACGCTTTTTTTGGAAGATCCTCAGCGGATGGCTGCGCTGCTCGGTAATACGACTCGCCCGGTTCAGATGGTCTTTGCGGGCAAGGCGCATCCGCGTGATGAGGTTGGGAAAGAGTTTATTAAGAATATCATTCAGTTCGCGCGTAAGCTGAATGTACGGAATCGGCTGGTCTTTCTTGAAGATTACTCGATGGGCATCGCTCGGGAGTTGATTCAGGGCGTCGACGTATGGCTCAACAACCCGATCAAGCTGTTGGAAGCCAGCGGGACTTCGGGGATGAAGATTGCGCCGAACGGCGGGATCAACTTCTCCATCCTGGACGGCTGGTGGCCCGAGGCCTACGACGGGACCAACGGCTGGGCGATCGGCGGTACCCGCGTCTACGAGAACAACGAGTATCAGGATCGCGTGGACAGTGAGTCTATTTATGAACTGCTCGAGCGTGAGATCATTCCGCTGTTTTACGATCGCGGCGCTGACGGCCTGCCAGGCGGCTGGGTCAAGAGGATGAAGGCCTCCATGCGCACGTGCAGCCCGATGTTCAGCGCTAACCGCATGGTGCGTGAGTACACGGACCGTTTGTATGCAGCTACCATCCGGCGGGCCGGGAAACTTGCGGAACATGAGTTCTCCGTAGGGCGCTCTTTGGCGGCTTGGAAGGCCGCTTTGAAAGACCGGTGGCCACAGATTCGGATTGAGGAAGTCAGGAGGGTCGATGAAGGCCCGCAATCGGTTGGCGGCGCCTTGCAGGTCACGGCGCGCGTTCATCTGGGTGAAGTCGCGCCTCAGGACGTACAAGTTGAGGTCTACCACGGCCTGATGGACGGCGTGTCGGAGATCGTCGACGGCGGCGTCACGCCGATGGAACCCGACGGCGAGCCGGTCAGCGGCGTCTACACATACAAGGGCGCGATCCCTTGTTCCGCGGCCGGCCGGCACGGCTTCGCCGTCCGCGTCGTGCCCAAGCACCCCGACATCGTCAGCAAACACTCCGTCGGATTGATCCAGTGGGGGTAGCAATCCGTTCCTGCCCGCCAATCCACTCAAGTGGCCGGACTCCAGTCGGCAGTGCTCTCCGCCAGCACGGGGGGGCAGGATGTTGCGGGTCTGCTCGTCTGCACCGGTGGAACACGGTTTGCCATTGAAGATTCCGTCCGGGCGGGGGTAGACACTGGCCAGGCGAAGGGCACTTCAGGCCCATCCCGGCCCGGATGGCGGTTGGTCGCGCACCCCTTATAATCACGGGTGCCGCATGGGAACGATGGAACCCCACCTGGAGACGAAAGGCGCGTGAGATGAAAAAGTTCCGCCTCTTCACACCCGGTCCGACGATGGTGCCGGATGACACGTTGCTGGAAATGGCCCGCCCGATCGAGCATCACCGTACGCCCGAGTACCGGGCGATGGCCAAGGAATGCCACGAGCTGCTGCAATACCTCTTTCAGACCAATGCGAGCTGCCTGACCTTTACGGGCAGCGGGACATCCGCGGCGGAGGCGGCCATCGTCGGCTGCTGCCCGCCCGGGCACAAGGCCCTGATCTACCGCTACGGCAAGTTCTCCGAGCGGTGGGCGGAGGTGTGTGTCGCCTACAACATCGACCACAAGACGGTAGACCTCGATTGGGGCACCGGGCCCAGGGCCGACACGGTCCGCAAGGAGATGGACGCCGATCCGAAGATCGACACCGTGATCCTGGTGCACAGCGAGACCTCGACGGCCGCTCTGGCCGACATCCCGAACATCGCCAAGGTGACCCGCGAAAAGGACGCGCTGCTGCTCGTGGACGGAATCACGGCCGTCGGCACCTTGCCGGTGAAGATGGATGAGTGGGGCGTGGACGTGTACATCACCGGCTCGCAGAAGGCGCTGATGCTCCCGCCGGGGCTGGGCTTCGCGGCCGTCAACGACCGGGCCTGGAAACGGGTCGATTCCGGCAAGATGCCGGGTCTGTACCTCGACTTGAAGGCCTACCGCAAGTCGCTGGAGAACTTCGATGTACCCTACACGCCGGCCAACACCTTGATCCGCGGGCTGCTGGTGAACTTGCGGAAGATCAAAGAGATTGGCCTGGAGCAGATCTGGAGGGAATCGGCGGTCATGGCCAAAGCCATGCGGGCTGCGGCCGCGGCCATCAACGTGAAGGTCTATCCCAAAGATCCCGTGGACTCGGTGACCGCCCTGGTCGTGCCGGACGGCGTCGATGAGGGCAAGCTCCGGAAGACGATCAAGGCCAAGCATGGTTTCCACATCGCCGGCGGACAAGGCGAGGTGAAGGGCAAGATCGTCCGGTTCTCACACATGGGCTACGTGGACGTTTTCGACACGCTGGGGGCGATCTCGGCCTTCGAGATGACCCTGGCCGAGTTGGGCCATAAGTTCGAGTTGGGTGCCGGGGTGGCGGCCGCGCAGAAGGTTTTCGCCGAAGCGATGAAGTAGAATCCAAGGCTCAGGGGCCGGGCCCTTCCGAGACGGCCGGTCCACCGACATAGATAGGACGTATCGAGAAGCCCGTGGCAACGAACCGCGGGCTTCTCTTGTCTCGGGCGGTGGGTAATCTGCTCCGGCAAAGCCGCAGCGCTGCCGACGCGTCGGGGGTGGCGACTCTAACTCGGCCGCTTCTACCGTGACGAAGACTCTGGCGCTTTGCTCGGCTAGCAAGCACAATCAGTGCACACCATGCAGCATGGGCTTGAGCACACGGATCAGTGACAGCATGATCACCGTCGCCACCAGCCCGATCACCCCGAAGATCATGAAGTATGCCGCTGGTGTGATCGTGCCCCAATAACCGCCCACCGTGTGCGCAAGGAAGTTGGCCACAAAGCCGGTGGTAAAGAACCACAGACCCATAAACAGACCGACCAGCTTCGGGGGGGCGGCCTTGGTCACCAGTGACAATCCCACCGGCGACAGGCAAAGCTCGCCGATGGTCAACACCAGGTAAAACGCCAGCAGCCAGAGAATTGACACCTTGAGCACCGAGGATTCCCGGTATATCGACGTCAGAGCTTCACGGAATTCCGGGTCTGCGCCGGCGGCCAGAAGCTCTGCCTGGCCGCGATCACTCAAGGCGGAAGTGACGGTAAGGGTACGGGTGTCGGCGTCCCACCGGGCAATTGTGACTCTTTCTCGACCCTGCCCCTCAGTGGGCAAGCCGGCCAACGGGTCGAAATCGCCTACCTTCTCGGGGATGCTAACCGATACTTCCCATTCGTAGTCGCCGGGCAACTCGCCGGCGCGCTGCGCTCCACGCACCTCGTCTGCGCGGGTCTCCGCCTTTTCGACCAGTTCAGCGATGACCTGCCGGTATGTGGGGTTGGCCGTGGCCGCCAGCGCCCTAATCCAATCGAGTTCGTTGAGCACACCCCGCATCTGCAGTTGCCCGTCCTGGTAGGTCAGGCGTGTGGCGCCGTAATAAGTGCGCTCTACCTCTCCGCCATCCTCGGCACCGTCAGTTGATTCGCTGTAGACCTTGCCATTTTCGTCGATCTGTACACCCTCAGGCAGACTACGGAGTGAGGTGCTGGTTTGGCCGTTTTCAACTTGGGCAGCCATGATCAGAATGCCGTAGGCGCATGAGAGGAAGAACACGCCGAATGCCATCTTGAACGGCGTCGACGGCTGGCGTCCGCGGCGTTCGAGGTACTGCCACAACCAAGCGAACACCGCCGCCAGTGTGATAATGAAAAGTGGATTGATCGATTGTGTCATTGCGGCGCCCATGCGCCAGTTGCGCCAGCCCTGGGCTGCTGAAGCGTGCGTCTCCTCGCTCGGGAGCGTCACCTCCGGCGCCGAGCCGCGGAAGACGTGCAGGTTGGTATGCTGGTCCGCCCAGAGGTTCATGGCGTTGGCGGCCTGCTCGAATCCGACCCAGAAGAGAATCGCGAACACGCAAATGACCACCAGAACGATCGAGCGATCGAGGTAAATCCGGGCGCGGGACGGTCCGGTATCCGGCTGCGGAGCCGGCGGGGTGGTGGGCGGTACGGTCCCTGGGTCCTCCGGTTCGTAGGCCTGGCTGGCTGCTTCCTCGGCCGCCTCTTCCGCCAGAATCTGCCGCTCCCGTCGAACCACCTTCCTCATGCCCGCGATATACATGATCAGGCCTATGACCATGCCCACGCCCGCCGCCGCGAAGCCGTAATGAAATCCATAGTTCACGCGCAGGGCTTCGCAGACCAACGGACCGGCAAATGCGCCCGAATTGATTCCCATATAGAAGATGGTGAACGCGCTGTCCCGGCGTTCGTCGGACTGGCGGTAGAGCGCCCCGACCTGCGTGGAGATGTTCGGCTTCAAGAATCCCGTACCGATGACCAGGCAGCCCAGGCCCGAGTAGAAGAATGGCAGGGGCTCGAACGCCAACAGGAAGTGCCCTGTCGCAATGATCACACCCCCGATCACCACACTCCAGCGCGCCCCAATGAGCTTGTCGGCCACCAGCCCGCCCAGCACCGGCGTGGCGTAAACCAGTCCGGCGTACCAGGCGAAAACATGGGAGGCCTCCGCCTGCTTCCAGAACAAGGCGTAGGTCATGTAGAAGATCAGCAGCGCTTTCATGCCGTAAAAGCTGAAGCGCTCCCAGAACTCGGTGAAGAACAAGGTGAACAGGCAGGTTGGATGGCCGAAGAGCTCCCCCTTGCGGGCGACCAGGAAGTCGTCTCGGGCTGCGTTGGCCACGGATCGGTTCTCCGTAATAGGGGCTTGCGTTCACCGCCGCCCCGGCGCGCCGGAACCGGGTTCGGACGGATCGGCTTCGTCGGCATCCAAGGCTGGCGCCCAGACGCCGGATTGAAGTGGCAGCATAGCCCAAATGGGCGGCTGAGGCCACCGCGGAATCCGTAGAGACGTGGCTCAACCGGGCGCGCGGCCACGTGTTTCCACGCCGTAGATGAAGATTGTCCTCCGAAGGTTCTTGGGCATGCTGACGTCGGCGTGGTTCGATTCCTCCGTTGGCTCCTGGCGAACGTCCGGGGTGCCGAAGGATGAGGCAGTCGGCTCAAAAATCAGCCGGACTGCGCCTCACGTCTTTTCACATCTGCCTTCAGCCAGAAGTGGTAGCCCACCATTGCCAACGTAGAAAGCAGGCCGATGCTCATGCAAAGGTACCAGAAGTCCTGTGGATGATAGTGGTTCCACAGCACGGTGCGCGCTGCTGCTTCCGTTTCGCCCAAGGCTTGGGCCAACGCCGGCATGACCTCGCCCTTCGTGAGGCCCTCAACGGTTGCAACGTCTTGACCAACTTGATAGACCAGGTAGTCCCGTGCCAGTTCATGTTTGTCGGACATGTGGTCATACAGGGGACCACCGATGAAGTTGGCCCCGCTCCAGCCGACAGCGAAGGGGATATTCGAGTAACCCATGTAAAGGGCTTTCTTCTCAGGCGGGGCCATCAACCCGACGTACTCGCTGAACTTCGGGCTGCATGCCATCTCGCCGACGGCGAAGATGAAAATGCCCAGGATGCAAGCCCAGCCCGTGGTAGAAGTCCCGGCATAGATCAGTCCGATGCAGGCGATGAACATACCGACGATCATGGCACTGATGGGCTTGAACTTGCCGGTGATGAACGAGATGAGGAGCACAAAGATGATGATCGAGCCAGCATCCACATTCACGATCCACTCGGGGTTTACCTGCCCGCCGTTCGCCGAAAGCTCTCGGAAGAATTCCAGACCCGTAATCCTGGCGAGAAAAGTGGCTACGTCGTTGGAATCAACCCATTGTTCGATGAAGATCGAAAGTTGGTCGAACAACTGCATGAACATGAACCAGAAGCCAGAGAAAATCGCCAGAAAGACGATGAAGCGAACGTCCTTCAGCGTCGCCATGGCTTCAACGAACGTGTCCAACGGTCCCTTCGGCTTCTCGTCGCCTTCCGCCTTGCCTCTCTTCGCGTAGTCTTTGAGAAACAGGCCGGCTACGAGCACGTTGACCAGAATGATGCCGGCCGCGGCGAAAAAGGCGTATTTCCATTCGAGCAGGCGCAGGTAACCGGTGACGATTGGCCCTATGAAGCCCCCGATATTGACAACCTGATAGAACATGCCCCATCCCACCGAGGAGTTGGATTCATTGACACAGTGGGCGAGTGTTCCGTGTAGGGGTGGTTTGAAGATCGCGGTTCCGGTGCCGATCAGACAGCAGGCAAACATGAAGCTCCACCAACTGTGCGTGTAACCCATCATGGCGTAACCGATGATGTTGATCCCGAAGGCGACCATCAGGGACACGCGGTAGCCATATCGGTCGGAGAATCCTCCTGTGAACATCGGCAGCAGGCACTGAATAAGCGACCACGTGCCGAAAAAGACTCCCTTGTCCGTGTTGCTCAGGGCGAGCCCGCCTTTTTCTGCTTCGCCGACGATATAAAGGGCGGCGATCGTCCGCACTCCGTAAAAGGAAAAGCGCTCGATCAGTTCGATCAGGTTCGCTACCCAGAAAGATCTCGGGAAGCTGGCCATTTGTTGCCAAAAGGTCAGTTTGGGCGGGGAGGAAGAGGACGCTTCGCTCATTCGCATGGACTCCTTGGCTGGACTCAGGTTGTGCTCAATGGGGCGGGTTCTGCGGTCGGGCTCCACACCAAAAATACACCGCCCGGCTGCGCCGTGGCAGGAAAGGAGAATGATACTTGGTCTGGCGCCCGTTCACAAGTCGGCGTGGAGCGGTACAGGGATGTGCCAGAGGAGCCGCCATGGTATCCTACTGCAGCTTGGTGGCATCGAGGCTCACAGGCTTTGCGTCGTTTGGGACAGTTGGAGTCGCTGATATGCCCAATCCAGATATCAACATGGTTGCTCCGCCGGAGGTCTATCGGGAACGGCGGGCGAGGTTGGCGGAGTCGCTGACGCGGCCGATGATCATCCTGGCCGGTCGCGGGCGGGCGCGGAACTACGCCACCAATCCTTATCCATTTCGGGCGGGGAGCAGCTATCTTTATTTCGGCGGCCCACCGGTCGAAGGGGCGGCCTGGATCATCACGCCCAGAAGCGATGGCGTCGAAGGCTGCACGCTGCTGCGATCGCCCGGTGAATTCGAGGAGACCGTCTGGCTTGGGGAGACGCCCTCGGATGAAGCGCTCGCGGAGGCAGCGGGTGTTCCCATCGCGGCGCTCGCCGATCCCGACGATCTGATCGCGATTCTTGGAGGACGCCCGGTCTCAGCGATCTGTCCGCCATGCCCCGCTTCGATGGAATGGATGCGCTCGCATCAGATTCCAGCACCCAACCGCGAAGAGCTGGTAGCCATCGTCAACCTGCGTCTCATCAAGGATGAGCACGAGATGATCGCGTTGCGTCGGGCGGCCAGGATTGCCGTTGAAGGACACGAAGCGGCGATCGCGGCCACCAAACCGGGTCGTGGCGAAGCCCACATCGCTGCGGCCATCATGTCGGTCTATACTCGGTATCTGTCCGTGCCGTCCTTCACCCCAATCGTTACCGTCCGTGGCGAGGCTCTACACAGCGAGACCTATCCCAACAAGTTGAAGGAAGGCCGGCTGCTCCTGGTCGACGCCGGGGCCGAAGAGCCGAGCGGCTATGCCTCTGACATCACGCGCACCTGGCCGGTTGATGGTCCGTTCTCGCCCATTCAGCGTCATCTATATGACACCGTGTTGCGCGCTCAGAGGGAAGCCATTGCTGCGTGTGTGCCGGGTAAGCGATTCCGGGATGTTCACGACTTGGCCGGCCGCCTGATCTGCGAAGGCCTCGTAGAGGCGGAGTTGCTCAGAGGTGATCCGGTGGAGCTGGCCGCCCGCTACGCCCACACGTTGTTCTTCGTCCATGGCTTGGGGCACCTAGTCGGCCTCGATGTGCACGATATGGAGGATTTCGGCGATGTGGCCGGCTACGCCCCGGGCCGGACACGGAGAGAGGAGTTCGGCAACAAGTACCTCCGCCTCGATCGTGACCTGGCTTCGGGCATGGTGCTGACCATCGAGCCGGGCGTCTATCTGGTCCCGGCGATATGGGAGCATTCGGAACTGGTGGCCCCCTTTGCGGATCTCGTGAACAGGCCGAAGGTCGACGCGCTGCTGGCGGACGAGTTCGGCGGCATCCGCATCGAGGATACGATCCAAGTGTTACCAGAGGGCGAAGCGGGTCCGGAAGTCCTGACCGGCGATCTGCCCACCGACGCCGACAAGCTGGCCGAAATGGTCGGCGCGCAGCAGTGAAAGCGCCGGTGGGATCCTTGCCTCTCTGCGTCGCCGCCGTGCGCTCCGGAGAAGCGTCCCACAGCCTTGTCAGCGGCATCAGGGCGCATTACGATTCATCGGACTGGTCCACCGCCCGGCACCGCCTGCGGCGATGCTGAAGGCAGACGCCACTGCGGGCGTAGCTCAATTGGCAGAGCATCAGCCTTCCAAGCTGAACGTTGACGGTTCGAGTCCGTTCGCCCGCTGTTCGCTTTGCTTCGGATCAGCTTGCTTGCCTGCCCGATGTGCTCCACTTCAGCAAGTGGATGGAGGCCGTGCCCCCCGAGCGCTGGGTGTCGAGCGTTCATGTTCATGCTCACGATCCGTTTTTGATTTCCGCCTGCGCTGCGGGCAAACCGAAGTGTTCCGCATACTTGTACTTGACGTGATAGAGGGCGAGTAGAGCGAGCAGGGTGGTGTGCTCGTTGCTCTCAGGATCGCCCGCGTAATGCAACGATGTGCCCAAGGTGTACCAGCAATCGGCCCATCCGCCGTCCGCCTGCTGATTGTCGATTTGCCGCTCGATCCAACGGCGCCGAACCATCTCGGGGTGATCGGCCAAGAGCAAGAACGCCAAGCGTTCGGTGGAGAGATCGGTGATGCGGATGTCATGGGCCGCCTCGTCGGCGATGCGCCGACACAAGGTCGTCAGCAATTCGTCCGACACACGGGGATCCTGCCAAAGCCGGCGAAGGTGCCACAAGGGCCAAAACTGATGCGTGAGCTCGTATTCTTCCCTTTCGTTGGGATCGAAAAGCCCTCTCACTTCCTCCGGCGCAAGCCTTACATGCTGCGGGTCGAGGGCATAGATCGTCCAACGATTGTCGAACGATTGACCGGCCAACGCCTGATTCATACGGTAGGACGAAGCGTGCACATCGGCATCGAGCATCTTCAGCCAGAACGAGTAGGCGGGCGAAAACGGTGTCCGGAGGAACTCGTCCACCATGTCCCGAAACGCCGGACTGTCGTGCAACTCGTCCATCCGTTGAAGCATGTAGAACAGTGCAATGTTTCTCTCTTTGCCAAGCAACCGGCCCCTGTTCCGGGCCACCCATTGATTTCCCCTTTTCATGGCCTGCTCCAGCCGCTCGGCGAACTCCGCGTCAGACATGCGAGGGACATTGATGAAGCGGTCGGCCCAGACCAACACCGACACGACCAGAACGGCGACAATCACCACCATCAAGGCCAGGCGACGCAGCCAGGAGCGCCTTTCGGTCGGACGGTCTTCAGCCGCGGACCGAGTTTGCTCTAAAGAGTCTTGTAGGGACTCCGGCGTGTGCTGCTCTTGCTGCTCAGTCATGCGACCTCGATCGCTCGGCTGACGAGCGTGGAAGTCCTGATGAACGGCTGCGTCTCAGAGGCCTTTGCCCACGTCCATCTGATACACCACCGGTCCCTCGTACTGGATTTCCCCGAGGACCTCGCTCAGTTCCGGTGCAAGCCCGATCGCCTCGCCGTTCTGCGGCTCAAAGAGTTTGACGCGCACGCATCGCACTCGTTGCCGCAGCGTGCGGAGCCAGTCCTCGGCGGAACCGCCTTCTACGGTCCGGCCGGCGTCAACGCAGGCACCGACCGTCCAGGAGTTCGCCTCGTCGATGACTTCCCGGAGGCCCAACGGGTTCGAGAAGGACACGTTGGCACAGGTTTCCAACGCGATGGTAACACCTGCCGCTTCGGCCTCGTAACGAACCTGACGAAGCACGTCAAGTATGATCGAGCTGCTTTCGGACGCGTCGCTTGGCGGGCGGTCCGCATGCTCCTGGGTTTCGGTTTCAGAAAAGTAGAAATTCAGCAAGGTCGCGCCGAGCAGGCGGGCCAGATGAATTCGATCCACCGCATGCTCGGCAGTTTTCTCAGCCGCTCCGACTCGGCAGGCGCTCGCAATCGCTTCAATTGCCACACCCGCCGACTTAAGTGGACGAACGACGCTGCGCGGGTCGAAGGGACAGCTCAAGCCGCCGTCGCCGGCCAGTGTCGGAAATACGATCTCCATTCGCGAAAAACCATCCTGGCGAATCCTGGATGCGGATTCCACGAACGCCTCCAATGAGCCTCGACGGTCGATGGAAATCGAAACCACCTCGATCATCCGTGTGACTTTCGAAGATATAACAGGTCGCCTGAGGCCTCGTGCGTTGTCTCAGGATCGCCGTTCGACCGCTCGAGCCCGCTCGGCGGTTTTGGCCTCGCCCAGTCAGAGCATTATACTCTTGCACGAAGCGGCCTGCGATGGAGTCGAAGATCAGTCGGTTCTGCTGTGTCCTGTTGAGGTTCGGCCGAGTCCGCCATGAATCCGAAGCGCGACATTCGTGTCCTGCCCGATCAACTGGTGAATAAGATCGCCGCCGGAGAGGTGATCGAGAGGCCGGCCAGTGTAGTCAAGGAGCTGGTCGAGAACTCGATCGACGCCGGGGCGAGGCGAATCGCAATCACGATCGAACGCGGCGGCAAAGAGCTCATTCGCGTGGTCGACGACGGATGCGGAATGTCGCCGGAAAACCTCGGGCTCGCGGCCGTTCCTCATGCCACGAGCAAGCTCATCGAAGAGGACGATCTCTATTCGATTCTCACGATGGGCTTCCGGGGCGAGGCGCTGGCGAGCATCTCGTCGGTGGCGAAGCTGCGCATCGTCTCGCGGCCGGCCGAGGTGGACGAGGGGCAGGAGATTAGCGTTGTGGCCAAGCAAGTGGAGCTGGCTCAGGCAGCCGGCTGTCCCGTTGGGACCACGGTGGAGGTCCGCGACCTGTTCTTCAACGTGCCCGCGCGGCGACGCTTTCTTCGGGCCGATTCCACGGAGTCGGGCCATGTTAATGAGCAGATCACTCGGGTCGCTCTCGCGCATCCGGAGATCGCATTCGAGCTGACCCACAACAACAGGCTCATACTGAGCTTGCCGGCGGTGGAGACCCGGCTCGAACGAATCGCCAAATGTTACGGGACCGAGCTGGCCTCCGATCTGATCTGCATCAGCCGCGACGAGCGCGGCGTGCTTATTGAAGCCTACGCGGCCCCACCGGCTCATTCGCGATCCAACGCTCAGTGGCAATACGTGTATGTGAATGGCCGGTATGTCCGAGACCGGTTCATCCAGCACGCCATCAAGGAAGCCTATCGAGGTCTCGTCGAGCAGAATCGATACGGCGTCGCGTTCCTGTTCATCGAGCTTGACCCGCGTATGGTCGACGTGAACGTGCATCCGACGAAGATCGAAGTGCGCTGGGCGGACTCGAATCTGATTCATTCACAGGTTCTCAGCGCCCTCCGCGAGACTTTTCAACGTTGTGATCTGACACCGGCGTTACGAACGGACCGGGTCAGAGAGCCGATCAGGCCCGAAGAGCAGGACCGCATCCGGTCGGAAGTGGCAGCGCAGCTGAAGGCGATGCAGCCGATCGGGCCCGCGGGGCAAGCGTCCCCAGGGCAGGGGCGTATTCCTTCCATTCCGGCATTTCCGGTCAGTCGCTATGGCGCGCCCACGGCAGCGGCCGTTTCGTTTTCGCCTCGGCCCGCGCGGAGCCCCGAAGAGGCGACCGAAAGCTGGCGATCGCTCTATGGCGCTCCAGACTCCGGCTCCCCTCTTTCGCCGACAACCGACGCGCTTGCGCAACCGAAAGCGGGCGAAGCCGACAGGCGTGCCCGTGTGATCCAGATGCACAATCTGTATCTGGTGGCCGAAACGGAGGACGGAATCGTCATTATCGATCAGCACGCGTTGCATGAGCGGATCATGTACGAGGAACTTAGACAGCGGATCACGTCCGGTCCGCTCGAATCGCAGCGGCTCCTGCTGCCGGAAACGGTCCGCGTGACACCGCAGCAGGCGGCTTTGTTGGAGGAACACATCGATCTGCTCGCGCGGCTGGGCGTTGAGGCGACGCCGTTCGGTAGTGACACGATTGCGGTGCACGCCTTCCCTTCGCTGCTGAAGGACACGGACGTTCCGTCGTTCATGCGGGACCTGTTGGATCACCTCAGCCAGCAGGAGGCCGGTACTTCGACAGAGGTTGTGATCCACGAGCTTCTGGACATGATGGCGTGCAAGGCCGCGATCAAGGCCGGTGACCCGCTGACCGACAAGGAGATACAGACCTTGATCAGCCGAAAGGAGCTGGTGGAAAAGTCCAGCAGTTGTCCTCACGGTCGCCCCACCATGCTCCGGCTCACCAAGACCGACCTGGAACGGCAGTTCAAGAGGACATGATCATCTTCTCCGAGCGTCCGTTCATCCGCGTCGAGCGGCCGATGATTCCCGGGCTCGGCCGGTCGAGCCGCGATGAAAAGCCCCGGGGAACGCCCGGTCTTGTTTCAACGCCGCTTCCTGACGATACTAAAGCCCACAGAAGGATCCCGTCCCGTGGACGATTCGGGGGACCCGGATGAATCGTGGTTTTAGCCGAAGGGTCAACATTCCATGTCCAGCGAACGCGAGTACGTGACGATCGTGTCGGGCCTGCCCCGCTCGGGGACTTCCCTGATGATGCAGATGATCGACGCCAGCGGCATTCCCGCACTCACCGATAACATCCGCAAGGCCGACGAGGACAACCCGAAAGGCTACTACGAATTCGAGCCGGTCAAGAAGACCAAGGAGGATGCCTCCTGGCTCGAACAGGCCGTGGGCAAGGTGGTGAAAATGGTCCATCTGTTGCTGATGGACCTGCCGGATGGCCACGAGTACCGCGTGATCTTCATGCGGCGGCACTTGACGGAGGTGGTTAGGTCGCAGGACGTGATGCTCGAGCGTCAGGGCAAGGAAGGCGGCGAAATGAGCAAGGAGAAGCTCATGCAGATCTTCGAGGCCCAACTCCGCAAGGTCGAGCTCTGGGTACGTGAGCGTTCGCACTTCAAGCTGCTGAACGTCGATTACAACGAGGTGATCAGAGACCCCAAGCCCTCCGTGGACGCGATCAACGAGTTCCTCGGAGGTGACTTGGACACCGACGCGATGCTTGCGGTGGTCGATCCGTCACTCTACCGGCAGAGGAAGGAGAACCTGACCTGAGGGAGCCTTCACGGCCGATCGGGCAATTAGTTATTTTGTTGACGTCCAGCCTGCGCAGCTTATCATAGGGGGCTGTGGAGCTGCACAGTTTGCCAGGTTTTCTGACAGGAGGTCACACGATGCGAACGGATTTAACTCGCCTGGTCGTTCCCTGCTTGGCCATCCTTGCTCTCGCCTTCACCGGCTGCAAGTCCAAGGACAAGGGCGCCGAGATGGCAATGGATCAGCAGAGCAGCGACTTCTACGCCACTTCGCCGGCGGTGGAGTCGGAGCCTGCGTACGATCCGTACGATCCGTACTCAGCCAGCAGCGCGCCGACGCCGGCGTATCCTGCCGAGGCGGCGGCTACGAGGCTGACGGCTACTGAATCGGCAGGCCGCCACCATACGGTTGCCAAGGGCGATACACTGTACTCCCTCGCGCGGAAGTACTACGGTGACCAGCGTCGCTGGAGGGACATCTACGAGGCGAATCGGTCGTTAATTGCCGATCCGAACAAGATTTACGTCGGCCAGCGGCTCATCATTCCGTAATCGTCGCCGAGGCAATTCGGCAAGACGGGCGGCCCCGAAGCTTGCCGCACCGCGACCGCAGGACTACACGATCGCGCGCGAGGTGGAGCATGAGGCTTGACTACCTGCGTTGCGCTTGAAGAGTCCGTTCAATTCGTGCGCGGCGTCGGTCCCAAGCGAGCGGCCGACTTCGCCAACCTCGGTGTCCATACAGTTGGCGACCTCCTCGAACACCTGCCCTTCCGATACGAGTTGCGTCCGGAGTCCAAACCGATCGGGTCGCTGCAACTTGGTGAGACTGCGACCATCATCGGAGAGCTGCGTAACGTCCGCACCCGCGGCAGCTACTCCAACCAGCGAATCACCGCCCAAGTCGTGGACGGTACCGGCCGGTGCAACGTGCAGTGGTTCAACAGCGCTTATCTGGTCGACATGCTCCACTACGGCCAGGTGGTGCGTCTGACGGGCAAGGTGGACGTTTGGCGCGACCTTGCATCCTTGACCAATCCCCAACTGACGATCGTGGAAGAAGACAAAGACCCCTTCGCAGATGACGTCGACCGCTGTGTGCCGGTCTACCCGGCCACAGCGGACCTCTTGTCACGCGACATCAGGCGGATCGTCGGAAACATTCTGGAGCACGCTGTCGAGTCCGTCGTGGAGTTTGTGCCGGAGTCGATTCGCGACCGGCGACATTTGCCGCCGCGGCGTACCGCCTTCCTGCGTTGCCACCAGCCGACGTCCCCGGACGATCCGCCGGTCGCGCGGCGCCGCCTGGCGTACGACGAGCTACTCCTTTGCCAGCTCGCCGTTCAGATCTCGCGCCGAGCGCTGAAGCGAAACGCCCAAGCCGATCCCATCGCCTTGACCGACGAAATCGACCAGCGGATTCGCCGGCGGCTGCCTTTTCAACTGACGAACGGGCAAGACAAGGTGATTGAGGAGATTTGCCGGGATCTTTGCGCGCCTACTCCAATGAATCGGCTGCTGCAGGCGGACGTGGGTGCGGGCAAGACGGCTGTCGCTATCTACGCCGCTTTGGCAACGATAGCCAATCGGAAACAAGTGACCCTGCTCGCTCCCACGGAGGTGTTGGCTTCCCAGCATCACGCCAAAATCGGGCACTACCTGCAAGGGGGACGGGTGCGTACGGAACTCCTTGTCGGCTCGACAGCGAAGTCAAAGCGGGCGGCGACACTCCGCGGATTGGCGGCGGGCGAGGTGGATTGGCTGATCGGCACCCATGCGCTTCTTGAAAGTGAGGTCGACTTCGCGAAACTCGCTTTGGTGATCATTGACGAGCAACACAAGTTCGGCGTGGCCCAGCGGGCATCGCTGCGAAGCAAAGGACGGGCCCCGCACACGCTGGTGATGACGGCCACACCGATTCCGCGGACGCTGGCCATGACGGCCTTCGGTGACCTCGACGTCTCCACGATGAGAGAACGTCCTCCGGGGCGGCAGCCGGTGGAGACCAGGCTCGTCCGACCCACCCAGACGGGCCAGGCGTGGTCCTTTGTGCGATCGAGGCTATCACAGGGTGAGCAAGCCTATATCGTCTATCCGCTCGTGGAGGAGTCGGATGCCTTGCCCCTGAAGGCGGCTTCGGTTGAGGTGAAGCGACTTTCGGATACCGTGTTGGGCGGATTCGAGGTGGCGCTTCTCCACGGTCGGATGCGCCCGACCGAAAAAGCGAAGGTCATGGAGGCGTTTCGCTCGGGGCGGATTCATGCCCTCGTATCCACGACCGTCATCGAGGTTGGCGTGGATGTGCCCGATGCCACCCTGATGATCATCCAGCATGCCGAGCGCTACGGGTTGAGCCAGTTGCACCAGCTACGGGGTCGGGTCGGCCGAGGAGCGAAGAACTCGTACTGTCTGCTGTTCTCCGATACGGGCGAAGGAACCGCAGCGGAACGCCTGGAAGTGTTGTGTCAGACCGATGACGGTTTTCGCATCGCGGAGGAGGATC
This sequence comes from Phycisphaerales bacterium, assembly GCA_020350565.1. Classification (GTDB taxonomy): domain Bacteria; phylum Planctomycetota; class Phycisphaerae; order UBA1845; family UBA1845. The sequence goes on along the minus strand of CP070718.1, from coordinate 2,548,967 downwards.
TGCGGATACGAGGCCCCGGAGAACTTTTGGGCACTCGACAGCATGGATTGCTGACCTTTAAAGTGGCCGACATGGTGCAGGATATTGAGCTGTTGGAGCTGGCGCGCGACGATGCGGCAGCTATCCTGGCGGAAGACGATACCCTGTGCCGCTCGGAGCACGCGGCCTTGAGAACGGAGTTGCTGCGCAAATACGAGGCGAAAATGCAGCTCGCCGACGTGGCCTGAAAGGCCTTACGGCATTCGAAGGACAGGCATACAGCCTCCTTGAGACCGCCCGGAGCGTTGCGAACACGGAATCGAGACCATCGAATCATCGCCCGCGGTTTGAGGAACCAGATGCGGTCAGGTTCCCAGGCGAATGAACCTTAGCACATCACCCATCGTTCCATCGAAGCTGCGGCTTGCCGTTAAGGTGATTGCCGCGCTCGCGCTGGTTTCTCTCGCCCTGGAATTCGGCTTCATCGAGCCGCCTTTGCCCTTGTGGCTTCTGATCGGCGTGCAAGCCGCCGCGGTTGTCGCGTATGTATTCTCGCGAGGATACGAGCTCGCGCGCTCGCCGCACAAGCTGAAGACACTCCGTGGCTTCTGGCTCGATCTACTGCTGCTGGGCGCTGTGCTGCTCGTCTTTCTCTTTCTGGAGGTCGACCGGAGCACGCGCCCGGTGCTCAAACTCTCCGCTCTCTATATCGCGGCCATGCAAATCCTGCTGGTGACCCGACTGGGGATCGAGGTGGTTCGGCTGAATTTGTCGTTATCTCAGAGCCGGCTCCACCCTGCCCGGCTGATGGTGCTGACGTTTGCCGGGCTCATCCTGGCGGGGACACTGGCCTTGGCGCTGCCCCGTTCGGTCCAGCCGCACGTCTACGAGGCGCCGGACTTCAACGTGGCGCGCCACCTGGTCAACTGCCTGTTCACATCGGTAAGCGCCACTTGCGTTACCGGCCTGGTGGTCTACGACACGGGTAGCGACTTCACGCCCGTGGGACAGTCCGTGATTCTCATCCTCATTCAATTGGGTGGGCTGGGGATCATGGTCTTTGGCGGGCTCTTCGGTTTGCTCGTCGGGCGGCAGCTTTCTCTGCGCCAATCGCTGGCCATGCAGGATACCTTGGGCCATCAGACATTAGGGGACATGCGGCGGATGATCTGGTTCATCGTGGCGTCCGCGTTCGTCATCGAAGCGATCGGCGCCGCGATGCTGTACCCCATGTGGCGAGACGTCGGTACGCCGGAGCTTCGCGTCTATCAGAGCGTCTTCCACGCGATCAGTGCGTTCTGCAATGCCGGCTTCGCCCTGCGCAGTGACAGCCTGACGGCCTATCAACGTGCATGGCAGGTATACCTCGTGGTGATCCCGTTGATTACCATCGGTGGTCTGGGCTTCCCCGTCGTCTCCGATCTGTGGAGAGCCATGAAGGTCAGCTTCCATCGTCTGACGACGCGCGTCGCGGGACGTGGGGCCTTTCACGCTCCACGACTTCGCCACCGCTTCTCGCTTCATACGAAGATCGTTCTGACCACTTCGCTGCTTCTCATTCTTGTGGGTACCCTGGGCTTCGTGGTTCTCGAATCACGGCGGGGGTCGATGGGTGAGGTCGGAGAAGGCCCCGGCGGTACGGTGATGCGTGAGGCTTCCTTGGGTGGCCGCATACTCGACGCCCTCTTCCTTTCGGTGACCTGCCGTACGGCGGGTTTCAACACCGTGCAGATGGACGTCCATTCCCTGTCGCCTGAGTCCCACGCCCTGGCGGCCCTGTTGATGTTCATCGGTGGTTCGCCGGCATCGACGGCCGGCGGCGTGAAGACCGTGGGGCTGGCGGTCCTGTGCCTAGGCGTGCTGGCCACCATACGCGGGCGCCGAAACGTCGAGGCGTTCGGACGTACGATCCCTGAGATGATCATCCGCCGGGTGGCCGCCATTGCCTTCATCATGTTTCTCCTCGTGGGCCTGGCGGCGATACTCCTCATGTATACCGAGTCCGTCTCCATGCGCGAGGCAGTGTTTGAGTCGGTGTCAGCCTGTGGCACCGTCGGTCTGTCGACGGGTCTGACCCCCCATTTGACGGTGGCGGGACGGTTGGTGATCATAGCGGCCATGTTCGCCGGACGACTCGGCCCGCTGACGCTGCTGATCGCGCTGGCAGGTCCCACCGTTCCACCGCGTTACGAGTATCCGAGCGAGCAGGTGACGATCGGATGAGAGATTGGAAGGGAAGCTGTTTCAGCATACGTTGGCGCAGACCGGGAGCCGCAGCAAGCCGCGAAATCAGGAAAAACGAACGATGAGTAAGGTTGCGGTCATTGGATTGGGTCGATTCGGTAAGGAGCTCGCACGAGTCCTGAGCGAGTATGGTGTGGAGGTGATTGCGATCGATCGCAACTCCGCGTTGGTCGAAAGCATGCGTGACCAGGTCACGCTGGCCGTCTGTCTCGACAGTACGGATGAGGAAGCGCTCAAGGCCCAGGGTGTCGATCAGGTTGATGTCGCTGTTGTGGGGATTGGTGAGCATTTCGAGTCGGCGGCTTTGACGGTCGCCCTGCTGAAATCCCTGAAAGTGAACCGAATCATCTCCCGGGCGGAGAGCGACATCCAGGCGAGGATCCTGCGCAAGGTCGGTGCGGACGAGATCGCCAACCCCGAGCATGAGGCGGCCAATCGCTGGGCGCACCGGCTTACTTTGCCTCGTATCCGCGAGTACGTCGAGCTCGGCGAAGGTTTCAGTATGATCCACGTGGACGCGCCCAGCGCCTTCTGTGGCAAGACACCCAAGGCGCTCATGCTGCGGAATCAATACGGCATCAACCTGATCGCCATCAGCCGGCCTCAGAGCCCCCCCCCGGGAGAGGAAGGGGCGGCGGCCGTCCGATCGTCGATCATCGTCCCGGATCCGGATACGAAGATCCTGGATGGTGACGTGCTGATCCTCGTGGGCTCGAACGAAGGTCTCAGCAAGCTGCCGCGAGACTGAAAGCCTCGCAAGGTCCTCGCGGGGGGGAATCCCTGAAGGTGGCGAAGGTTAGAGCGAACCGGTCCCTGTTGATCCATCCTTTAGTCCAGGCAATTCACAGCTCCGGGCCATGCAATCCGTTCCGCGCGCCGCGCGCAAAGATGACCTCCTCGGATGCTGACCTTACAATGAACCATTCAGACGGGGCCGCGCTGTGGACGCTGCCCCGGATACGACGACGATATACTCAAAGGCCGACGGCAATCGCTTATCGCTGATTGTTGGCACCTGAGAGCTGATGGCTGACAGCTCTCTTGGAACGGAGTCCGTGACCGCGATGTCTTCGCTCTCCTTCGTCCATCTGCATCTTCATACGCATTACAGCTTGCTCGACGGCGCTACCCGCATCAAACCGCTCATCCAGCGGGCCAAGGAATTCGACATGCCCGCGGTGGCCATGACCGATCACGGCAACCTCTTCGGCGCCGTGGAGTTCTACGAGGCCGCTCGCCGTGAAGGCATCAAGCCCATCATAGGGTGTGAACTCTACCTTGCCCCGGGCGACCGGCGCGTGAAGGAAGCCGCGCCAGGCAAGGAGTACTTTCACTTGCTTGTTCTGGCGATGGATCGGACCGGTTACCAGAACTTGATTCACCTCTCCACGATCGGCTATACGGAAGGTTTTTATCGCAAGCCGCGTATCGACAAGGAAGTCCTGCGCGAGTTCTCTGAGGGCTTGATGTGCACCAGCACGTGCATCGGGGGCGAGGTGCCCCAGGCCTTCTTGAACCACAGCCGGGCGAAGGCGGAGGAGCTGGCCAAGACGTACCTCGAAATTTTCGGGCCGGACCGCTTCTTCATCGAGCTTCAGGATCATGGGATCTCCGAGCAGAAGACGATCAATCCTGAGCTGATCGACATCGCGAGGCGGTTGGGTGTCGCCGTCATCGCCACGAACGACGTCCATTACCTCGAACATTCAGACCAGGAGGCGCACGACGTTCTCTGTTGCATCAACACCGGAAGCCTGCTGAGCGACAACGACCGCTTCGAGTTCCCCACCGATCAGTTTTATTTCAAGAACGCCGATGAGATGGCGGCCGTCTTTCCCGATTGTCCGGAGGCCATCGCCAACACCCTGCACGTTGCGGACATGTGCAACCTTGAGCTCGAGGTGGGCCGACGGCATGCACCCGTTTATCGCGTCCCGGACGGCATCACCAACGAGCAAGGTGATAAGCTGACTGACGCCGAGTACCTCAGGCGGCTCATCTACGAGGGGGCCGAGGAGCGCTACGGCGAAATCACGCCGGATCTTCGTGAGCGAATCGACTATGAGCTGGAGGTCATCACCGGCAAGGGCTTTGCGAGCTATTTCCTCATCGTTTGGGACTGTGTGAATTACTGTCGTGCCCGCGGCATTCCCGTCGGGGCGCGGGGCAGCGGCTGTAGCTCGGTCGTCTCCCACTGCCTGCACATTTCGCGGCCCGACCCGATTCGTTACGGACTGTTCTTCGAACGCTTCATGGATCCCGACCGTGACGAGATGCCGGACATCGACCTGGATATCTGCCAGAACGGCCGGCAGCAGGTCATCGAGCATGTGCGGGAGAAGTACGGGCACGTCGCGCAGATTATCACCTTCGGCACGCTGAAGGCCAAGGCGGCCATCAAGGACGTCTCGCGGGTGATGGGACTGGGCTTCGAGGAGGCGAACAACCTCACCAAGCTGGTGCCGAGCGACTTGAAGATGACCATCGAGAAGGCCCTGGCCCAGGAACCCGAGCTGAAGAAGCGCTACAACCAGGACCCCCGCATCCGCAAAATCGTCGATATTGCGCGGTCGCTGGAAGGTGTGGCGCGGAACGCCGGCGTCCACGCGGCGGGCGTGGTCGTGGCCGACCAGCCGTTGGTCAACTTCCTGCCGCTGTATAAGGCTGAAAACGAGACGCTGGTCACTCAGTTCGATGGCCCGACCGTGGAGCGTGTCGGCCTGCTGAAGATGGACTTTCTGGGCCTGCGGACGTTGACCACGATTGAGGCGGCACGGCAACTGGCGGAGCGCTCGGCCGGCAAGCAGATCAATCTTGATCACCTCGACCTGACGGACAAAAACGTCTATCAGGTCTTTGCCCGGGGGGATACCAAAGGCATCTTCCAGTTTGAATCGGACGGTATGCGCGACGTCCTGACCCGCATGAAACCCAATCGTATTGAGGACCTGATCGCGGCCAACGCGCTCTACCGCCCGGGGCCCATGGAGTACATCCCCGAGTACATCGAGCGAAAGCACGGCAAGCCCTGGACGACACCACACCCCATCATGACCGACGTGCTTCAGGAGACCTACGGCGTCATGGTCTATCAGGAGCAGGTCTCACGACTGGTCAACCGGCTCGGCGGCATCGAATTGAAGCGGGCGTTCCGGCTCGCCAAGGCGATCAGCAAGAAGAAGGTGGCCATGATCGAGGACATGCGCGTGCCCTTCCTCGACGGCTGCGTGGGCAACGGCATGAAGCCCAGGGTAGCCGAGCAGATCTTCGAGGACATCCTCAGATTTGGTGGCTACGCGTTCAACAAGGCCCATTCGACCGGTTACGCGCTCGTGGCCTATCAGACGGCCTGGCTCAAGCACTACTATCCGGTGGAGTTCATGGCCGCCCTGATGACTTTCGAAATGTCCAGCACGGACAAGATTGTGGACTACTGCGAAGCATGTCGCCAGATGGGCATCGGGATCGAGCCGCCGAACGTCAATACCTCGGAGTGGGGCTTCACGGTGGAGCAGGTCGGCGGGCGGAACGCCGCCAGCGTCTTGGGCGGTGGCTCCGGCTGCAATGGGTCCGGGGCGGGTGGAATTCATGCCGCCCGAGGCAAAACCGAGCGCGAGAAGCGCCCCGTTATTCGTTTCGGTCTCGGGGCGATCAAGGGCGTGG
>CP070718.1:2535298-2542981 GCA_020350565.1 Phycisphaerales bacterium | reverse complement strand
GTGCTGGGGCCGCTCCTGTTTGCCTCCTCCCTTGCATCATACCCGGTCGCTCGCGCAGTGTACGTGACCTGGATGTCCATCGTGGTGCCGATCGGCATTTTCGTCAGTACGATCGTGATGACGTTGCTTTTCGTCGTTGTATTACCCGTGTTCTCGCTCATACGATTCAGTGACCCGCTGCGGAAGAAGTTGCACAAGGAAGGAACATACTGGGAAGAGGCCAAACCCTACGAGCCGACGATCGAACGAATGACGCGGCCGTTTTGACAAGCCTAGAGATTTACGCGTGAACGTACTCGGCATATCCTGCTACTACCACGACGCCGGCGCGGCGCTGGTCCGCGATGGACAACTCATCGCGGCCGCGGAGGAGGAGCGCTTCAACCGCAAGAAGCATTACAGCGATTTCCCCGAGCTGGCCATTCAATACTGCTTGCGTGAAGGTGGCATCACGATCGACGAGGTTGATCACATCGGCTTCTACGAAAAGCCGTTCATGAAGTTCAACCGTATCCTCGAGACGATTCTCACTTGCTGGCCTAAGACGTACATGTCGTGGATCAAGGGCATGCCGCAGTGGTTGGGGCAGAAGCTCAACATGTCCCGCGACATCCAGAAACATCTGCGGACGGACAAGGACATCCTGTTCTGCCAGCACCACCTGTCGCACGCGGCCAGTGCCTTCCTTGTGTCACCGTTTGAGGAGGCGGCCATCATCACCGCGGACGGCGTGGGCGAGTGGACGACCACCGGCTGGGGCATTGGGCGTGGCAACCGAATTGAGATGAAGAAAGAGCTTCGATTCCCGCACTCGGTCGGCCTTCTGTTCAGCGCCATAACGGCGTATCTAGGCTTCCGGGTCAACGACGCCGAGTGGAAGGTCATGGGACTCGCCCCCTACGGCCGGCCGAACTACGTCGACAAGTTCCACGAGGTGGTCGACATCAAGGAAGACGGCAGCATCCGCCTGAACATGAAGTACTTCGCCCACGAATATTCAGTCCGACGAATGTTCAACAGCCGGTGGGAGCAGCTCTTCGGTCAACCGCAACGCAGACCGGAGGCCCCGCTCACCGAGTTTCACGAGGATATCGCCTGCTCCGGGCAGAAGGTCGTCGAGGAGATCATGGTCGCCATGGCCCGCCACGTTCACGAGCAGACAGGCATGGACAACGTCTGCATCGGCGGCGGTGTCGGTCTGAACTGCGTGGCCAACTGGCGCATCCTTCAGGAATCGGGTTTCAAGAACATCTTCATCCAGCCGGCCGCGGGCGATTCCGGAGGCGCGCTGGGCACCGCCTTCTACATCTATAATTCCGTGCTGGGACATCCGCGCACGTTCACGATGAACCATGCCTGTTGGGGGCCTTCATTTACCGACCAGGAGATCGAGCGGCACCTTTCGACGGCCGGTGCCACGCTGGAACGCGTCGACGACGAGGCAACACTCCTGGACCGCACCGTCCGGATGATCGAGGACGGTAAGGTCGTCGGCTGGTTCCAGGGTCGGATGGAGTTCGGGCCAAGGGCGTTGGGATCTCGCTCGCTGCTCGCCGACGCCCGCAACCCGAAGATGAAAGACATCATCAACGCCAAGGTGAAGTTTCGCGAGCCGTTCCGGCCGTTCGCGCCGGCCATCCTGAAGGAGCACATGCACGAGTATTTCGAGGCACCCGAAGGCATGGACCTGCCGTTCATGCTGCTGGTGCCCAAGGTTCGCCAGGATAAACAGTCGGTCATCCCTGCCGTGACGCATAAGGACGGCACGGGAAGGGTGCAGACCGTCACCGAGGAGCTTAACGGGCGGTACTACCGGTTGATCAGGAAGTTCCACGAGCGGACCGGGATCCCGGTGCTCATCAATACGTCGTACAACGTGCGTGGCGAGCCGATCGTGTGCACACCGCTGGACGCCTACAAGACGTTCGTCAACACGGGCATCGACGTGATGGTGATCGGGAACTTTATCGTCAGCGAGAAGCCCAGCGACGTCGATTTCGAGGCCGGCATGCGCCGCAGCGTGGAGCTCGAGTCCGCCTCCCTGCTCCAGGCCGGTGTGGGGGCAACGTAGCGTCAGCGCACCCTATCTGCCCGGTCCCCTTTTCTTGGGCACCATACGCGGATAGGCTACTATCATAGGAGTGAGCATCGTCCACCGCACCGAGGATTGAGCAGCATCATGGCCAAGCAGTCACTGATCAAAGAGTTCTTCTTGTTCATCAGGCATGAGAAGAAGTACTGGCTCGTGCCCTTGATCATGGTCTTGCTGGTGGTGGGCGCGATCATCCTCTTCTCCTCCAGCTCCCCCCTCGCGCCGTTTCTTTATCCGATGTTCTAAACGACATAAGCGCGCAAAGCCGCATGATACCACCAAGACCCGGCGCGCCGGAACACGTCAGCGTGCCTTGCACCGAGACGTCCCGACAAGTCGGGATCAGGGAGCGTGCAATTGCGACATCGCGCGCACTCGCCCTATTGCGCGCAGAAGTTGATGGGCCACAAAAGAGCCGCACGACGCCAGCAATTGAGTTCATATCCCCCGTTTTGTCACCAGATACACCGCGAAGCTGCCCAGCCAGTGGCCGCCTTCGTAGTGTTCGCCGGTGACTTCGGCCAATCCGGCGTGGCGGTGCTCGTCGGCGGCGCGTTGCAGGCCGGGGATGCGGGGGTCGCCTGCGGGCAGGCCGGCGATGATGCCTTCCAGCATCCAGGCGCGGGAGAGGTTCAGACCGTCGAGGTGAGCCAGGTGCCCGTCGGCTTTGTCGGTGACGACGGCCGGGCGGAGCCAGTCGCTCGAGCCGTCCAGCCTTAGTTCCGGAAGGAATCGTCCAAGCCAGGCAGCGAACTCAGCCGGCTTCAGCACCCGCCGCATGAGGTCGGCCTCCGCCAGGATCGGCGAGAGGAAATCCTGACCGCTGGGCTCGAAAGACAGACTCGCGCCATGATCGCGGAGGTGATAATCGCGCGCTCGCTGCGTGATCAATTCGACCATTTCGCGTTCGCCCCGCGACTTCGCCCAATCGTAGACGAGCCCCATGGCGAAGGCCGTCTGGCTATGCAAACCGGTGCGGACAGGGTGGGACAACTTGGGCAGCCACTGCTTGAACCGGGTGGCCGTCTCCCGCTCAATCGGCTCGATCGTCCCGGCCCATTCCCTTCCCTGGGGATCATCCCATTCATGAAGTTCGGCGGACAATTGAAGAAGCCAGGCCAGACCATAGGGTCGCTCGAACGTTCCGCGCCCCTCGGCCTGGAGGTATTCCATTTCCACCGCGGCCTTTTCCGGTTTGAAGCTCTCGGCCAATGCGGCCCGCGCCTTCGGCACGAAGGGAGCGTCAGGGTAGAGCCGACAAAGACGCACGAGCAGCCAGTGCCCGTGCACGGCCGAGTGCCAGTCAAAGCAGCCGCAGAAAATCGGCGTCAGCTCGCGCGGAGGCTTGACGTCCTCATCGGAGCTCATCACGTGGGAGATCTTGTTCGGATACTCCTTGTGCAGGCACTCCAGGGCCAATTCCGCGAAACGAGCCACGGCGGAAGCATCCAGGTCCTCGGAGGTTTGGGCGTACGCCGGCATGCACATCAGAAACGTCATTGCACTCGCCAGGGTCAATCGCATGATGCCACTCCTTCCTCAAACAGGTAACCATGCGTGATTGTGCCCCTTCCGAAGACGATGACAACACCCGGTGCGGCGATCGCGGAAGCGGAGCGGCAAGCGAAGGCACCGCCGCCACCGGGAAACATGGGACGGCATTCGCCGGGACCGGTCTATGGTAAAGGTGACGTCGGGCATTTGGCACTGCGGGAAACGGCGAGGATACGCGGTGGCCTTCAGCGTTAGCGACTAGGTGACGGCGATGGAGCTTCGGCAGCAAACCGCCCGGCCTTGATCCAGTCCACTTCCAGCTTGAAAGGCCCTTCCTGCTTGTCGGAAACCAAAAAGCCGAACGAACGGATCTTGCCCGGAGCCAGGGCCGGCAGGTCGCGTCGGACCTGCCCGAATGAAGTGGCCTCAAACGCCGAAAACGGAAGGCGAATCTCCTGCCATTCGCCCGCCTTGGTCTCGAATTTCACGCGATAGGAGCCGGCCATAATGCGCAGGTCGGTGCTGATGTTGAACGCGTAACGCTTCGCATCGCCGCGGACACGGATGATGACCCCATCATACTCAGAGAGATCGGTTTCGCGGTCGCGCGATCGGATCGAGGCGAACCCACCGTTGTTCTCCAGGGAGACCGAGCCGAAGAACTCCAGCCTGCCAGCCTCGGTGATGCGAACGCGTCCGTCGGACACGCCGCCCATCACGCCGTCGTTGACCGCCGTCCAATCCTTGCCCGTCTTGGGATCCTGGAAATCGAAGATCATAACCGCATCTCCCGCCGCGAGGGCCGTCGCCGTGACGAATAGCAGCGCCATAAGAACACCCGAATAAACTCCATTTGTCCGCGATCGAGCAACCGAACCACTCATGTCGTCCTCCCGCAGGGGGTCGTAAGCGTTGGACGAAGGCCAAAGGCGATTCTGAAGGAGTCTTAGAACGGCGGCAGCGATCCGGCCACAACAATAAACGGTAAATCCCCATGCGGGGCCCCAAGATCGGCTTCTCACCGCTCCCGGCGCTTCAAGGCCTTTTCGATGTAAGGGACCGCGTCGGGCGTTCTGCAGGACGTGTCGCCGTGATCCACGTCCACCTTCCCGATTCTTTTAGCGGCGTCGACGGCCGCCTCGATGAGTGCGGGCCTGTAAATGCCGATCGAGATGAGCGCAATGTTCATCGCGTACTTCGCCCGGTTCGCCGAGCCGTGGATCTCTTTCTCGATCGTCTCCAGATAGCGTCGGCAGTCTTCGTCCGTCACGTCGAGTCCGTCCCTGAGCCCGGCGGCCAGCGTTGCATATCCGCACTGCCGGACGTATTCCTTCCTGGACTTCATCCACTTTTCCATCTGCTTGATGGCGAACGGCGTCCGCGCAACGAGGCCGGCGACGTAGTCCACGAGCAGGTGAAACGTCGTTTCGTTGATCCAGCGATCAACCGTACCTGCCGTACATGCATCCGGATCCGCGATCATGGTCGCAAGGATCCGGGCATCGATGTTGCCGGATTCCCATAGCTCCAGGGCAAGCTCATGATCCGTTTTGATCTTCTTCTTAAGCTTGCCGAGGTCGCCGAAGCTTACGCCGTAATAGTTGTCCCCGGCGCCATGCCGCTCAAACGTCTTTACGTTGCGTTCATTGCCGAGCTTCTCGAGCTCAGCCATCACCTGGTTACAAATCATGTTTCGGATTTCCTGAATCGCGCTATGCGATCTCCCGCGTGGATCTGAGAACTCACGCGGCCGCCTCCGTGCCGGCCCCATTCCCCTCTGCCTCAATCAGCGCCTTCAAATCGTCAAGGTTTCTCTCGTACTCTTCAGGCATGCCCATCCTCGCTTGAAGAGGCCGCCGAGTGCTTGGCCCGCTTGCACGTAACCGACGGATCGATGAACCTCATTGGGGCCGCTCGCGCACCTGAATGACGCCCTTCTCAACGAGACAATTGAGGATAGTCGTGACCCAAGTGTAAGCCCAACCCGTCTCAAGCACGATGCGCTCCAAAACCTCGCGCGCAGACGGAGGGACGCTCACGCGTGATGTTCGTTGCCGGCCAAACGGCCGGTAATCCTCACCGTCCGGCCCCTTGCTGCCGACACAGGCCTGTGATGGCGCATAAAAGAAAATCGCGAGAATCGTCGAGATTTCGACCGAGGTTTTTGGCGCTTGAGCCGTAGGAAGGCAGGACCACACTTACGCGGAATGGACGCTGAGCCATCCGCTCAGCACCCTGTAGAACGATTCGTGCGCCGCCTTCTCAAGCCAGGGATAGTGCCCGCAGCGCCCCCATTCGTGATACTCCAACTGCGGGAGGTGAGGTGCGAGGCCGGCGCGGATCATCTGCACTGGATGGGGATCCTCGGAGCCGTGCAGCATGAGGACCGGCACACCGACCGCGGCGAACGATGCCGGATACACACCCTCATCCTGCAATCGCAGCATGTCCGACCATGTCTCCTCATGTGCTCGGGCGTCACACGCTGCGGTCTCATCCTCGTACGAAATGAGGTCGAAGGAGTCGATGAGCTGATAGAGTCTGCCGACAGCTTTCAGTCTCTCGTCGGCGTCGGGGTATTCCTGACAGAGGCGCGCCTCGCGTCGTAGCAGATTCTCTCCCATCCGCTCACGCCGGGTGGCCCGCAAACGCTCACGGGCCACAGCGTCGAAGGTGCCGCAGCCGATAAGCACGAGCGACCTGACTGAGTCGGGATGGGCCGCGGCGCAGGCAAGCGCCAACATCGCCCCCCAGGAATGGCCGATGACGGCGGGTCGCGATCCGCCGCAGTGTGATTGCACAACTTCGTGCAAGTCGGCCACGTGGCGGGCAACGGTGAGCGGCTCAAGGCCACTGCCGCGCTGAAACGGCTCCAGGACCCGGAACGCATCGGCAAGCTGCCGTGCAATGGGGGCCATATAGCCCGGCGCGCCGGGCCCACCATGCAGGAGAACCACAAACGACCCCGCGGTACCGTATCGACGGACGCGTATCGGCTGCGCGGCTGAATCGTTTTCCATCACTCCGCCCCCCGTCATCCGACTTGCCCTCAGCTTCGGATAATAGCGGCAGCGAGCCCAATGAGCATCTGCACGGATCCGGCCAATCGGCAGGACAACCGCTCGTAGACGTAGGCGGACGATTCCCGACTGGGTGTACCGCTCCAGTCCGAGTAACACGCCCGGTCTTCCGTCTGGCCAGAGTTCAGCCGACCTGCGTGTTTCTCAAGAATGCTGACATAAAACGACAATCTCCCAAAGGCTGCATTTAACCGGATGAGGTCCCCCTCAATTTGAGGCTCGGCCCCGATTGTGGGCAGCCAAGGGCATCACCGGTCTGAAGCTGCGCCCCTGCCATGGACCATCCCCGCCCGCTCCGGACACCGCACTTTCCGCAGGCTCGTAGCCTACGATTTCTCCCCGCCGGCCTGTAGCCTCAAGCTTTCTCGGGTATAATGGTGCCGTTCTGCTTCTCGCCTTCAAAGGCGGCCGCCTCGCTCAGCTATGGGGTCCCTTCTTTTTGGCTACACCGACAGAGGCGGCTTGGTCAAATCTGGGGAGGTGTACAATGATGAACGGTGTTTCATTTACTCGTCTTCTGCTCGTTTGTCTTCTTCTCATCCTGACCACGACATTGCTTGCGGCCTCCGAACCGGTGGGCGCAACCTTTAAACCACAGAGGGAGCCCGAGCGAAACGCCTTGCCGGTGCGTGAGTCGGCGCAGCGCGTGGCCGTTGCATGGAACGACGTGGACAGTGGCGCCGGTGTGCTCCGCGCTATGGGCACGCTCTCTCCATGGGAATTCGAAACGCCGTCCCTGCAGATCGACCCGGACTCCGTCGTACGCTCCGCCGGCGGGCAAGTGTACGTGGTGAGCCAAGCCGAGGATACCGTCGCCGTAATCGATCCTGACGCCTGGGCGATTTCACACGTATACTCACTTGCTGAGGGCAGCGAACCGCTGGACATCGCCGTCGTCAGCTCCAGCCGGGCCTACATCACGCGACGCACGGCAACGCACCTGTCGCGCCTGGATCTTCTCACCGGTGCCTTCACGGACGTTGTCGATCTGGGCATATTCGCTGACGAAGACGGGGT
>CP070718.1:2529308-2535198 GCA_020350565.1 Phycisphaerales bacterium | reverse complement strand
GGTAATGTCGATTCCAATGCCCCAGAAAGCCCAACCGGGGATGGGGTGCTGCCTGGAAACGTGCGACCAAGCGATGGTTTTCTGGGTTCCATCCTTGCACGTGAGGGTCCATTCCCAATCTCTGTAGTCCTCGTGCCGGTTGGCCCATTCACGCACCATGCGCTTGCGGTACAGCACATCAGGATAAAGCAGCACACGAGCATCCGGGTTACCGACGATTTCGTCAGCCCGGTATCCGGTGACGCGTTCGCACTCGCTGTTCCAAACAACGAAGTTGCGATCCTCGTCCATGGCGTTGAGCATAACGGGGACGTTCTGGATGGCCAGGCGGAGTCGCTCCTCGCTTTCACGTAAAGCCTGCTCCGCGCGTCTGGACTCGCTTATGTCCTGGACCATTCCAAGGCCCCAATACGGTCTCCCTTTGGCATCACGCAAGTAGCAGGCGGTCAACCGCACCCACACTACCTCGCCGTCCTTGCGGATGTACCGTTTCTCCATCCGGATGTAGTCATCATCCTGAATATGGTCGTCAACGCGATTGGCTTGCAGGATCTCCTCGACTCGCTCTAATTCCTCATGTACGTCCTCGGGGTGTGTGACATCAGAGAACGTCTTTTGTTTCAGTTCTTCGTTGGAGTAGCCCATCATGTTCTCAAATGCCGGATTAATCTCGATGAAGCGGCCGTCAAGGTCGCATATGGCTATTCCGATGCCCGCCTTCTCGAAGATGGAACGGAACCGTTCTTCGCTTCTTTGAAGCGCCGCCTGTGCGTTTTTTCGTTCGGCGATTTCCTTGGAAAGAGCCTCATTGGCAACCGTCAGCTCGGCAGTGCGTTCTCGAACGCGAAGCTCCAGTTCGTCACGCGCCTGGCGCAAAGCCTCTTCCGCCTTCTTTCGATCGGTGATGTCCCGTCCGATCGCGGTGATATACCTGACGCTACCTTCGCCGTCCTTGATGGCCGCTCCCGTATACTCAGTCGGTATTCTTCTGCCATCTTTTGTGATGAGGGACATCGTAACCGTGGCGATGCCTTCATTGCGTATCTTGTCAATCGCGGCGTCCGCTTTCTTCAAGTCTTCTTCGCTATAGTAGCCGTCCGGAACCTCTATTGACCGAATCTCTTCGTCGCTGTATCCGCTGACGTTGTTAAAGGCCTTATTCCAGCGAATAGCGCGCCCCGTTGAGGGTTCGAAAACGAAGAATGTGTCCGTCTGGGCATTCAACGCTGTTTCGGTGAATTCCTTCTCCGCCTTCAACGCCTCCTCCGCGCGTTTGCGATCGCTGATATCGATGTTAACGCCCAGAATGCCTAATATCTCTTCGCCATGGAAAATCGGCGAGACGACGTTGTAGTAGATCCCTTTGCGCCCTTTGGCTTGCAGAACGACTTCGCCTTCCACAACGTCACCGAAGAAAGCTCTGCGGTTGTTGCTGTTCCACAGCTTCAAGGTCTGATCATCCTGGGCCACGTCTTCCGGGCGCTTCCCGACAACATCCCCCCAACGCTCCTTGCAGGTGGCGTTTTGCATGGCATAGCGGCCGCTCTTATCGATGAGGAAGAAGTCGAACGGTAGACTCTCGATGACCGCCCGAAGTCGGGCTTCGCTTTGCTGCAGCCGCTCCTCGGTCCGCTTCCGTTCGTCGATCTCCCCTCGAAGCTCGCGGTTCGCTTCTTCGGCGGCTTCTCTTGCCGTTGGCTTGCGATCCGTCCGGGATGCTTCAAGTTCTGCAACCCGCTTGCGCAGATCCTCAAGCTCTTCCACAAGCTGTCTCTTGGTCTTCTTCTCGTCTTTCATCTTCCTGGCCCTGCATAGCAGTCTGGTGAAGAAGGGGACTGGCTCCCAGCGCAACCCCTCGCACGCCCGTGACAACGCCGTCCGGCGAGGTGCCTGCCTCCCCCCGCAACGAATTCGTGGAGAGCACAAAGCCTGGAACGCCTCACCTCAAGTAATATTCTGCAGGCCGAGGGGAAATGTTTCAAGGTCTCTCTTTTATCCTCAGGATGGAGAAAGCCTTGAAGACGGATGAGGTTTACCTCAACTGAAACGTCCTTAAAGCTAACTAGTTCGCAGTGGGCGGGCGAGACGGAGGCCAGCGCGCGTGACGAGTTACGCGCACATCGCAGCGGATCGAGTTTTCCAGGCAGTACAGAAATGTCCCGCTTCGTGGAATGCCGAACCGAGTTCCGTGATCCCCGGGGCTCTGGTCGCGGCGGGCAGGCGGTGGTCACCGCTGAGAGACAAGCCCCAGCCACGCGCGCTCTCGTTCATGAAGTCGACGAGGAGGCAGTCACAACGGCATGAGACACGGTCCGCCGCGCCGGTCTAAGCGTCGTGCTCTGGAATGCGGGCACCCGTTCTACTCGTTAGCGGCGTGGAGCAGTTGATCCATCAGCGCGGCGTAGTTCACGGGATCAGACAAGTTGTTCGCCGTCACGTTGAAAGTGCCCAACCGTTCATTGGCGGGGCCGAGGATGACCACGTCCCGATATTCAACCTGCCACAGCGTCCAGACGTTCTCTCCGGTCACCGGCTGCAACCAGGGCAGTACCCGACCAGCCGTCATGCTGCCGTTCCCAGACTCCAGCCCGATGCCGTTGACGCCGAGAATCTGAACGCCCCGCGAGGTCTCCTGCGAATCGATCTCAACCTGCATCTGATCGAGAAAGCCAAACTGGCTCCTGCAGTAACCTCACGTCGAGTGGCCGAAATACCAGGCCGATATCCGACCGAGATAATCCCTGGGTGACACGGCCTCCTGGTAGCGTGCTGAATCCGGGTTGACATCGACCATGGAGAAGTCGGGCAAGGCTTCGACACTGGGATCCGGCGGTGCTTCGGGTTGAGCGTCGGGCGGGTTTTCGGTGCCAGGATCGGATGGCTCACCCGAGTCGCATTCAAGCCCTTCTCCCCCGCCCGGGTCGAGATCCCCCGCTTCGGTATCCGGACCGACCGCCGTCTCGGAGTCTGAGCCATCCTCGCTATTGGTGTTGGACGTGTCCGCTTTCCCGGGATCGTCCAGGCCGATGACCGCGTTGCAGCCAATCACCGCACCCAAGGCAGTGATTAGAATCATTGCCGAACAAAATCGTCCGCGCAATATCAACATGTTCCCTCCCACCGTCTGATCCTGCATTCCCATTTACCGGGCGCAAACGGGCAAGGTACCGGAACAGGAGGCTCAACTCAAGCGGAGCGTCTGCGTTTTGCGGCCCGTGCCTTCCCCTCATCGACTTGTTTAATGGAGACCCAATATGTCCCATTTCGTCGAATGCCGGACCGAATACCGTGATCCTCTAGCGCTGATCGCGGCACTGGTCGACTTCGGATTCCAGGAATCCGAGATCGAAGTCCGGGAAGAGGGCGCGGCCCTCTACGGCTTCCAGAGTGACGTGCGTTACCGGGAGAATCGATGAACGAAGGCGGCATGAAATCCGGTGCGGACTTCGCCAGCGGATGACGCGTTCTCTCTGAAATCGCGAAACAGACTCAAAGCAAGGAGAACGTACGATGCCAGCCAATGATGCACGCAGAAGTCCGAAGAAACGCTGCCACAACTGCGGGTTACCGTGTAGCGGCATGTTCTGTTGCGACTGGTGTTTGAGCACCTACCTGGCGCGGCGGGACGCACACCAGTCCGTCCGCCAGCGTCGAGCACGGTCGCAATCCAACAAAGGCTCACCGCCGGGGTCCGACTAGGCTGCGGCCGGGGATCAGAGCCAAAACTGCGGTCGCGACCAACCTCGCTTTCCTCCCGCAAGGTGAGGGAAACGCTGAGCAGGCTGTCGGGCGGCAGGGATTCGACGAGGAGACCGGCCATGAACTGAATAGGCGCTTGCAAGGGACGGCTTGTGAGCGTTCGGTTGGTGACTGGAGGTTGTTGAGCTCTTCCCGAAATCCTCGTGGATGTGGTCCCAATCTACGACGAAAAAGCACTAGAGAAGCCCTTTGAGGAGGCCGGAGCTTACGCGGTCACCTGCGGTATCGCCAAATCACTGAAGCGCGGCGGCGGCCATCCGATCCCGACGAGGCATGGGGATGGCCAACGCTGGGTGCTTCCGCTAGCATTTAGGTAAAGCGGCAACGTTGAATTGCAGCCGCATTTCGTGGACCGTGGGCGGCCCCCCTGAATGTGCGAGCAGTGACATCGTGGACGGCAGATCCCCTGATTTGACCCAGATCCTGGTCGATTCGAGCGGTGAGCGACCCGCCGACGTGGCCAGAAAGCTCATGCCCCTCGTATACGACGAGCTGCGCGCTCTGGCCGAGAGCTATCTTCGCTCCGAGCGGCGCGGTCACACGCTGCAGCCCACGGCCCTCGTTCACGAAGCTTTCATGCGCTTGGTTGACCAGAGCCGTGTCGATTGGAAGGGTCGCACACACTTCTTTGCCGTCGGGGCCGAGGCCATGCGCCGCATTCTGATCGACCATGCGAGGGCTCGCGGTCGAGGCAAACGCGGCGGAGAGTGGCAACGCGTCGTGCTTGAAGAGGCCGAAACGCCACAGGATTTTCGGGATATCGACCTCGTATCGCTACACGACGCGTTGGAAGCCCTCGCCGCCCTGGATGAACAGCAGGCGCGCATCGTCGAGCTCCGATTCTTCGGTGGTCTGACGGTGGAGGAGGTGGCCCACGTACTCGGAGTCTCCAAACGGAAGGTCGAAGGCGACTGGACCCATGCCAAGGCATGGCTCCGCAGCGCGCTCGACCCGGAAAGCCAGTCATGACTCCGGAGCGTCACGCCCTTATCAAAGAGATCTTCCTTGCAGCGGTGTCATCTCCGCCCGACGAACGCCCCGCCGTCCTCGATCGGCAGTGTGGTGACGATCACGATCTCCGGAAAGAAGTCGAGCGTCTCATCGCGCATCACGATGATCAGACGATCACGCCGGACTCTCCGGCGGCCACGTCGCCGACGGATGCGTGGCGTCAGGCGAGGCCGCAACTCGACCTGGATGCAAACGCAACGACGGGTCTACACCGTCCGGCCCCTTCTCGATCCGGGGTTCGCACCGGCCAAGACCTCAGCCCCGGTACCGTCATTGCGGACCGCTATCGCATCGTGTCACCACTGGGAAGCGGCGGAATGGGCGTGGTGTACCGTGCTGAGGACCTCACGCTCGGCCAAACGGTCGCGTTGAAGTTCCTTAATCCGTCGATGGCCACGAATCCGACCTGGCTGTCTCGCTTTCGCAATGAAGTTCGCCTGGCGCGTGAGGTCACACACCCGTGCGTCTGCCGCATGTACGACATCGGAGAGGCCGACGGCAGGCACTTCCTGACCATGGAATACGTGGACGGGGAGGATCTGGACAGTCTGATCACGCGCATCGGCCGTCTGCCACACGACAAGGCGGTGTTCATTGGGCGCCAGATCTGCATTGGTCTTGCAGCGGCCCACGGCGTGGGCATTCTCCACCGGGATCTGAAACCCGCCAATGTTATGCTGGATGGGCGAGGCCAGGTTCGCATCACCGACTTCGGATTGGCGGCTCTGCCCGAGCAGATCAAAGCAGGCGAGATTCGCGCGGGGACACCCGCCTACATGGCGCCGGAGCAGATGGCCGGCCGGGAAGTAACGGTTCAAAGCGACATCTACACCCTGGGCTTGGTCTTGTATGAAGTCTTCGCGGGCAGAGCCGCGTTCGAGGCAAGCACTGCACAGGAATACAGGGAGCTTCATGAGAAAGCGCTTCCGGCTCCGTTGTCCGACTTCGTCCCAGACTTGCCTTCGGGCGTAGAACAAATCGTGGCTCGCTGCCTGGAGAAAAATGCTCAGGACCGTCCGAAATCCGCGCTGGAGGTTGCCGCGGCACTGCCGGGCGGGAACCTGCTGGCAGCGGCCCTGGCCGCCAACCTGACGCCCACCCCGGAAATGGTGGCGGCCGC
>CP070718.1:2526669-2529208 GCA_020350565.1 Phycisphaerales bacterium | reverse complement strand
TATCTTCTCTATTGATCCGATCCACCGTCTCCACCACATCGTCGATGGACTTGCCCGTGAACTCGTCGCCCAGGACGTATAGGCTGATCTTTCACCGAAACCGCAACAGATGCAGTCGAGGAAGGAAAAGCTGAATCCTTCCAGTCCGCTCCAACGCCTCGGCTTCCTCCTCACGGCCAATCCTCCGAGGGGCTCACGTAGGCCCCGCCCGTGCCGATGGCAAGCTTCCAAAACGCAGAGGGCGCCATGGGATCGCCTTCCATGGGAAATAAAATCACGTTGACGGGAACCGAAGCACGAAGCGTGTTCACCGCCTCCTCGAAATGCTCCAGACGCTCCTTACCGGAAACGGTGGTCCGGCGGGGAGCCTTACGGCCCTGCGTGGGAAGCCCGTCCACGAGGAGAAAGATGTTATCCGGCGCGGGACGAAGTGTCCTCGCAACCTGGAACGCGTGATAAAGGCTCGTACCGTCTTTCGGCACGACTTTCCTGAGCTGAAGGACGGCGTCGTTCAACACGTCGCGGTCTCCCCCGTCCAACCACTGCCCATCCGTGCCGGAGATCACGGGGGCGGCCCGCGTGTTGAAGGTATAGATCTGGAAGCTGCTGTCGCGTGGAATCTGGGTCGTGAGCCAGTCCGCCGTCGAGACCGCTTGTTGCCACTTCTCGGCATTAATTTTCACCTCATCGGGCAGATTACGGCGGCGGACAACGTTCACAACCGTGCTCCCCAGCATGCTCGCGGAAGCGTCCACAAGCATGAGGATCCGTCTCCCCCCCACCTTGAGCCCGGTCACATACTGACGGTCTCCGTCACCGACGAAGGAGCGAACCTTGTCCCCCGGCGTCTCCACGAAGTGCGCGACCCCTGGATCTGGCTTCGGAGGTAAGAACAATGGCAGGAAGTGCGGAGAAGGGTGGCAGACGGCGCTGGAGCCGCTGGAGGCTAGCGGCTGGGCCGCCGGAGCGCTCATGCTGCTGCTGGCCCTGGTTGCGAAGCAGTTCATAGGTGAAGTGAGCTGGGTGGACAATCTCGCTCAGACCGGGGCCCTGCTCATCGGAGTTGGTGTCGCTGTTGAACTGGTATCAAGGAAGACCGGCGAAGCCGCATACCGAGCCGCCGTCGGTCTTGCGCTCGGCTCAGCGTTGCTCCTCGGCTGGGTGAACGGTGCCGTCGGCATCATCGGGTCCGAGGACAACGACGCTAACCTGATGTATGGCGGGGTGCTCGTTGTCGGAGCAATCGGTGCCATCATCGCGCGCTTCAAACCCGAAGGAATGGCGCGTGCGTTGTTCGCGACGGCGCTCGCTCAGACGTTGGTTCCCGTGATCGCGCTGGTCGGGCGGTTGGGTTCCCCTTATAGCGGGCCGCTGGAGATCGTATCCGTTAACGGATTCTTCGTTGCGCTATTCGTTGGATCGGCCGTGCTGTTTTCGAAGGCGGCGCGCGGCCGACCCGCTCCGGACGCGGCCTAACGATACACGTCAGCTGCGGACGCCTGCAATCGAGGAAGTCATGGAGGCGTCCGACAGCTGCACGTGGTGGTTATTCCGCTGCCAGCTTCTGTGACGCTCATACCGAGAGGAGGCATGGGACTACGTCTCAGTTCAATCACCGGTCGCGGGACGCGCCTAGCGAGCCATGAGAACAGCGCTCGAGAACAGCGCACACCGGGCCCGTCGTTCAGCCTCATCGACGATTCCCGCCAAGTGAGGCCGACGCGCCGGTGTGCGTGCCTGTGAATTCGCAGTCGTGGCACGGATACAATAGGGTCGTGCGAAACATGGATCGGCGGAAGAAGGCACCCTCGAGCACAAAGACAGCATGGGGAGCGGCGGCGTTCTGAGGTCGGGCGATGTCCAACGGATGAGCGCCGGCACGGGCGTTCTACATAGCGAGTTCAATCACTCGGAGACGGATACCCTTCGATTCCTGCAGATCTGGATCCATCCACAAGAAAAGGGCGTTCCCTCACGCTATGAAGACCGGGCCTTTCCGGTTAGAGACAACCGCGGCCAGTTCGTTCTCATCGCATCCCCGGATGGCCGAGACGACTCGTTAGCCATCCATCAAGATGTGAAGGCCTACGCGTCCATACTGGAGCCGGGTCAACATTTGACTCATCGCTTGGCGTCCTCCCGACACGGATGGATCCAGGTGGCACGTGGTCGTCTTCGACTCAACCAGCACGAGCTCAAAGAAGGTGACGGTGCAGCGGTGAGCGATGAGTCGCTTCTCGACCTCGAAGGGATCGAAGAAGCGGAGCTACTCCTCTTCGATTTGGCGTAAAGTGGTATGCTGTCCTTTTCGATCACGCGGCCGAGAGTAAATCGTGGACTCTGAAACCATCGTCATCGGAGCGGGAATTGCCGGCCTCTCGTGCGCCCAAAGGCTAGCTCAAGCCGACGTGAAGTCTCTCGTGCTGGACAAGGGCCGGGGCGTGGGCGGCCGGTGCGCGACCCGCCGAGTCGAGGGACAGCCCGTCGATCATGGTGTGATTTTCCTTCATGGCTCCGATCCGGATTTTCTAGCTGCAAT
>CP070718.1:2522384-2526569 GCA_020350565.1 Phycisphaerales bacterium | reverse complement strand
GCATGAGCGACATCGAGCATCTCGCCAGTCTTATTGCAGGTGCCTCGGCCGGCGTTGCGTTCACCGGTGCGGGTATGAGCACGGAAAGCGGGCTCTCGGATTTTCGCAGTCCGGGGGGTCTCTGGTCGCGCCATCAGCCTGTTTACTACGACGAATTCCTCGGCAGTCGAGAAGCCCGCGTACGCTATTGGCAGATGCGTCGCGAACTGCACCAGGAACTTGCGGCCTCGAAACCCAACGCCGGGCATTACGCCCTGGCGCGATTTGAAGAGCTCGGAAACCTCGTCGGTGTCGTCACGCAGAACATTGACGGGCTGCACCAGGAGGCCGGCAGTCGTAGCGTCGTGGAACTCCATGGCACAAGCCGGGTGGTCGCCTGCATTCGCTGCGGCAAGGAGTGGCCGCCGGAAGAAGTGGACGCAATGCTCGAAGCCGGTGATGATGCGCCTGACTGCGATGAATGCGGCGCCCCGCTCAAATCGAAAACCATCTCCTTCGGGCAACCCATGCCGTACGACGAAATGGCCCGGGCAACCGAGTTGTCGGTCGGTTCCGACGTCTACCTGGCCATCGGCTCCTCGCTCGTGGTTGAGCCGGCAGCCTCCATGCCGCGCCTGGCCAAGCAGAACGGTGCCACGCTGGTCATCATCAACAACACGGACACGCCACTGGACGGCATGGCCGACCTGATTGTCAACGATCCGATCGGTGCAACCCTGCGAGCCGTTTGGGAGATCGTCGACCCCGAGACGGCCAGACAATGCCCCGCGTAGCCCGGAGAGTTGTCCGATCCCGCGCGAAGGCGGATGGAGTCGGTCTGCAGGCATTGACGTCGTCACTTTCCGCCCGTGAAGAATTGCTCCTGCATCGCGGCGCATCGGGATCGGTCAGCCCGCGGCGGGCAACAGCCAACCTGGCGCGGCTCTGGCGCCGGCCTATGCCCGCATACCATCCCGATCTAAAGCCCAACGTCCGGTAAGCCGAAACATCGATGAAGGTCTTCGCGCGTACGGTTTAGGGCCGGGCAGTTGAAATATGCGCCGAGCATGGGCGGAGCCGCGGAATGCACGTTCATTTCATGGGTGAATCCGATGATGCGATGTCCGTCTCGTCGCACCATGCCTGGCTGCTGTCGTCCTCCGGCGCCACGGTGTCGTTCGACGATGGCAGGAGCCGTCCCAGGAGCGTTCCCCGGAAAGCGGACGTTATTCACCTGGTCACGTTCGGCCAAACGGACAATCGGCTGCTTC
Source organism: Phycisphaerales bacterium (assembly GCA_020350565.1). Taxonomy (GTDB): domain Bacteria; phylum Planctomycetota; class Phycisphaerae; order UBA1845; family UBA1845. The sequence goes on along the minus strand of CP070718.1, from coordinate 2,525,319 downwards.
GATGCCTGCTCTCGGCCAGGAAGGCCGGGACCGCGATCGTCCGATGTTGGACGGGCATCGATTACCTGTGGGCACGGTTTCATCCGCCTTCCCGTCGCTTCGCCCACGCCGTCGGGCAGTTGGGGGCGGTGCAGATCGCGTCATCGGAATTGCTGGCCCGAGACCTGTCGTCCATCGGCGTGAGCGCGGAGGCCGGGATCGTGGCCAGCAGGCACGTATCGAGCCGTGGGGAACCTCACCCGCTGCCCGAACAGCTTACGGTCTTATGCCACCTGCCATCGTCATGCCGACGGTTTTATGGGGGCCCGGTCGTGGACTACCTGATCCGACGCCTGCCCTTCATCCGCTTTATCATCCTTGGAGATCAGGAAACCGATTACAGCCCGTTCCCGAACGTCGAATCGCTCGGCTTCACGGAGGACGTGGTGCGATCGATCCAGAGAGCCACCGTGACGATACACCCGTTGGCTTACGGCGAAACGTCACGGTTCATAGTGGAGGCGCTCAGCCACGGACGGCATGCCGTCACTTCTTTTGACTGGCCCCATTGCGTACGGGCTCGAACGCCGGAAGAGTTTGAGCAGGTCCTCCGTCGCATGCCGGCAAGGCCGCCGTTCAACCTTGCAGGACGTGAGTACGTGTGCAGCATCTATGACAAGACCCTGGCACAGCGTGCCCTGCACGATTTGATGAAGCGTGCCGTGAACGAATCGCGCTCCACGTCCAGATTTCACGGGAAGCTGCAAGCGGCCTCAGTTGTGATGCGATACCCCGGTGTCTACAGCCGTCGTCCATTCGCTCTCCCGCATCCGGACTCTCTACCGCCGCAGGCGGAGCCGTTCCGCCTGTTGCTCGAAGACCAACTGAAGGCCGATGAGGCAGCCGCGAGGTGATTCTCCGCCAATGCCCGAACAGACTCCATCGAGCAGACCACGCGTCATCATTGTCGGCCCCTCGCCGGACCTGATGGGCGGGATAGCGACCGTCGTCGGGCAAATGCTGCGGATCGACTACGCAGATCGCTATGAAACGGAGTTATTCCCGGTCACCTTCGCAGTTGGCGATCGGGAGCGAACGACATCGCGCATTACGCGGCATGTGCGACACGTGCGCCGTTTGCGTAGACGCGTCAGAGACGCTCAGGCAGCCATCGTTCACATCCACACGTGCAGCGGTTTCTCGTTTTATCGATCGGCTTTGGATCTGCTGGCCGTGGCGGGCACCGGCTGCAAGACCGTCCTGCACGTTCATGGAGCCGCATTTGACGAGTTCTGGGCCCGTTCTTCCCGCCCCGCACGAAACCTGATCCGCTGGGTTCTTAATCGTGCGGACCGTGTGATTGCCCTTTCTCGAGGCTGGCGTGACCGACTTCGCATGATGGCGCCGCGAGCACGCGTCATGGTCGTCGAAAACGCGGTCGAGGCGCCGCCCGCCGTGGGGACGGTGCGCCCCTCAGGACCGCGAAGATTCGTCTTGCTGGCCAAGATGGATGCTTGGAAGGGCATCGATGATCTGCTGGACGCTTGCGCCCTGATGGCCTCGAATGATTATCCCTTCCAGGTCACGCTCGCCGGTCCGCCGGGAAGTGCCGGGGATGAGACCATTCTGAGGAAAAAGACCGCACAACGCGGAGTGGAGCAGATTGTTCAATACGTCGGGCCGGTTCAAGGGCAAGCGAAGTGGGAACTTCTTCAGTCGTCTCACGTCTACCTCAGCCCGAGTCATCATGAAGGGATGCCCATTTCGATCCTCGAGGCCCTGGCCTGCGGCCTGCCGGTCATCGCCACGAGCGTCGGGGCCGTTCCAGAGGTCATCAGCCATGGTCGGGAAGGTCTCTTCGCACCGCCGCACTCGCCTCAGAAGCTGGCGCAGGCCATGGCGGCAGTCGCGCGCAACGAGGACCTCTGGCGCAGCATGTCGCAGAGCGCCCGAGCCCTTGCGGCCGACCGATTCAGCTTGCAGCGCTTTTGTGACGACCTTTTGTCACTTTATGACGAACTGCTATCTGCCCGTTTGTTCGTGAAGAGGGAAGAACAAGCAAAGAGGATGCTCACGCATTCCTCAGGAGCGCTGTCGGCCCCTCGCTGACCTTTTGCATCGACCAGGTCGTGTGGAAGGCGATCCTACCGGGGGAAGGCGATCCTACCGCTTGATTGCTGGTACTCAAGGTCTGTTAGAAGCTGCCCGCGGTCACGAAACGAGTGCGGCCGTCGTTGGGGGCCTTTGTTCTTACAGGGTCGCCTCCGACTTCGTCGGTATCGGGCGCACCCGCAGCGAATGTTGGGCATGCCCCGGATTCAGCAATCGCCATCCAGCGGCGAAGTCTGCTCTAGTGATCCTGTTCGTGGCTTCGATCGGCGTCGGTGCCGGCGAGGGCTTCCTGGCCGCAAGCCGTGTTGATGTGACTGGCCTTGGAGGCGACCCTCCGGTAGCCCAGATAGTGGATGATCTCGAAGATCTCCGACCACGTGGGGAAGGGGCGGTCGTTGATGCGCTTGTATTCGTCGATGGCCATGACGAACTCGAGCAGCTCGCCGGAAAGCTCCCCCTCCTCGGCCGCCTTCCGGACCTCGCCGCGTCGCCGCCCGGGTCCGCGACGGCGATCCATGCCGCTTCGCCGATCGACGACGCTTCCTCGCCGGTCATGGCGGCCGCTGCGGCGTTCCACTCCTTTACGAGATTCGCCCATAGCAACACCGTATCGGTAAGGTGGCCGGGGCAGTTGAGGCTGGGCGGCGGGTGGTAGGTTATCGGGCGTCCTGGGAGGAGGCGAACGAATCAGTAGTCTTCGTCTTCCTCTTCGTCCTCGTCTTCATCTTCGTCGTCGAGCAGGTAGTCGAAATCTTCGTCCTCCTCCTCTTCTTCGTCGAAGTCCTCGTCCTCGTCGTCCTCGTCTTCCTCGTCTTCCTCTTCGTCTTCCTCTTCGTCTTCGTCC
>CP070718.1:2520638-2522284 GCA_020350565.1 Phycisphaerales bacterium | reverse complement strand
CTGCGGAGGGCCGCCGCCATCATCTCAAAAGGCGGGAAGGTCATGCGCTTGTCTTCATGAATCATCTTGCCTCTCATCTTCATCCACGACGGTTCGATGGGTAGCGAAGTCGAGCACCTGTGGTTGCATAGCTCGCACGTAGTGCATGAGATGAATGTATCCACCATGAACTGGTTCCAGTCCTCGTGGCCCTCCATGAATTCCCGGAGCCAGTACCACTTGCCGCGCGGGCTCTGGCTCTCCCATCCCCTGCCGTAGAACTGATCGCATTCCCCGACGCAGTAACCGCACTGGGAACAGGCATAAGCATACCAGGCAACATCGGCCGGGACGCCACGCCGCGGCTTCGAGGGCCGCTCGCCGACGGGGGTCTTCACGACATTACCGAAGGGCCTGATCAGGGGCTCAAACCCGCTTGCAAGGCCGAGTAACATCCCGACCATAGCTCCTCCCAGCACCTTCCCCGGGTTCAACATGTTTCGGGGATCGACTTTCTTCTTGAAATCGCGGAGCCGCGCAACCCTGTCCCTCCCCATCACCTCAGCCGCGCTCTTCGCGAAGTAGAGGCCTGTCGAATACGGCCTGCCCCCGAATTTCCTTGCGATATTGACGACCGTCACAACCAGGCCGAAGACCAGGTTATAGGAGAACTTGCGCTCGTCGCCGGGGATGAAGCCGAGTATGACCACTTCAGGCTCGCCGCCCGCGCCGTCACGGATCAAGACTGCTTCCTTGACAATCGGCTGGTCGATCTTCCCCTCGATCTCTTTCATCACGCGGCCCAGCTCGGAAAGAGGCACGACGACTTCCGCGGGAACAAGGCTCGGACCGAGCCGCTTGACTACCATTAGTTTGAACCGGTTTTCCCATTCATGCTCGGCGATCTCATCGGGGAGGATCTCGCCGCCGCAGTTCTCGAGCATCTTGGGAAGGGCGCCGACTACGGCCTCTCTTTCCTTGGCGCGGAACGCGATTGTGATGATATATGTCTCCGGCAGGAGCACGCGTTTCTCGACCGGATGCCCCAGATGCTCCTTGAGCGGCGCCTTGTTCTTGAACTCTGCCATACGGGGATTGATGAAGACATACGACCACACAGGGAGTTTCTCCCTTATGATGCACTCGGCAAGCTGCTGCACTTTCTCGGCCCCGGGACAGCTCACGGACACGACGCCCATCTCCTCAAGCGGCCTTACCTTGAGCGTGACCTGGGTGATCAAGCCCGTTATGCCTTCGGCATCGGCGACGAGGTCGAGGTCCCTCCCGCTCATATCCCTGGCTGTGCCGTCGGGAAGGGCGATGCGGGCGCTCACCACATTGTCTCTAAACCACCCGAATTCGTACGAGCCGATCCCGGCACCGCCCTGAGCGAGCCAGCCACCGACGGTGGACGCGGGTGCGCTTGTCGGATACAGTCTCAGGGCTAGATTCTGCTTTTCGAGCTCGGCCTCGAGCTTCTCCCAGACGAGGCCGGCATGTACGGTGACGGTCAGGTTCTCGGGATCTGTGCCGAGCACTCTGTTCATGCGGTAGAAGTCGACCACGATGCCCCGGCCGACGGGGATGGCGCCGCCGTGGCCGGAGGTCGCCTTACCACGGGGCGTAAGAGGTATCCTGTTTTTTGAGGCCCACTTGACTAGGTCAAT
>CP070718.1:2509977-2520538 GCA_020350565.1 Phycisphaerales bacterium | reverse complement strand
TGCCAAGCGTGTAACGCAGGTGGCACTCGCTCGCGTCGGATCGTTGCACAGGCAGGTGCCACTGAAAACGCCCGTTATTGGGCAGAGACGAGGCGATAGGGATCCACGGCCCTGCCGGTCCACCCAGAGACAGATCAATGTCTACCGTCGGTTGCCCGTCGGCCACGGCCGCATTCCATTCGACGAAGCGCACTGACCCGGCGTGGAACACTTCTCCGCCGCGGGGAAACTTCGCCTGGATCCACGTGGCCGAGGGCGTTGTGGTTTCGCGATAGAAGCGCGGCCGGTTCGTCCCGCCCGTATAACCGCAGTTTTCCTCTTGCACGAGCGTGATGTCCGCGTACCCATTATGATCGGCATCCACACCGGCCCGAAAGGCCGCGGTGTCGCAGTTGTCCGGTGTGTTCACCGATGCAATCAGTTCCCAGTTGCCGGCTCCGTCACCGCCATAGACAACAATCAGCCCGGGCTCGCCGAGGGCGAAGCCCACCAGATCACCGTGCCCGTCCAGATCCATGTCGGCGATTTGCGTGAATCGGAAATCCCCGCTGTCCGGCAGCGTCCCGGAGAGGTCTTCCCACACGCCATCGCTCACGTAGGACCAGACCGTCAGGCCGTCACTCGAGGTCACGTAGGCCAGCTCGTCGCGCCCGTCGTCATTGACATCGCCGAGCGACACGCCGCTGCGCCATACTCCGGCCCCTCCTGGTAGGCCGCTATCGGCCAGCGTGAAGCTGCCTGCGCCATCACCGAGATAGACCGTACCGTCGCCGTGGGCTGTGGCGAAGTCGGCAAAGCCGTCCCCGTTGATGTCCCCGAACTGGAAGATATCGTTGGCGTTCCCGCCGGTGAAGCCCCAGCTTTGCGTCCAGGTGCCGTCGCCGTTATTGATATATACATGCACGCCTGCGCAACAGCCGAACGAGATCGACCCCAGATCGAGATCGCCGTCGTTGTCAACGTCGGCGAAGTCCGTTCCGAACATTCCCCACGTCTCGCCGCTGGTGGCCAGGCCGTCGTCCCACGGGGTCCAGTTTTGCCCGGTCCCATCGCCCAGGGCAACCTCAAGCAGTTGGTCGCCGAAGTCAACGCCCGAGTAATTGTGATGCATGCCATAGCCGGCGTCCATCAGGCCGTCACCGTTCACGTCGCCCAGCGCGATCCCGCCGTAGCCGAAGTCGCCGCTCTGATAGACGGACCAGGTGCCCGAACCGTCGCCGAACCAGACCATGATCCCGTGTTCACTGGTGCCGACATACGGCGAGCCGTGGTCCCCGATCGAGGCGATGTCAACATGCCCGTCTCCATTGACGTCGCCGAATTCCAGCTCGGTGTCGCCTGCCTCCATGGCGGGCGTCTCCAGACCCGACGACGAATCGACGTAGTCCAATTGAGCTTGAGCGGCAGGCGTCCAACTGAAGAACAGGCAAAGCAGAAGTGTGGTCAGCACCCAATGATAAGTCATAGCGAGTCCCCCCTTGTTTTCCTGACGTTGCGAAGTCACAAACGTCACAGCGCGGGTTATTTCGCTCAATACGATCTCCGATGGTCCAAGTTGATCCCTTCACCGGGGCCAATCGGGATTTCCCGATTTATCGATCCTCAAGCGTTTATCATACAGGGTCGAGCTATTCGATTCCAGTGAAAGCGGGCTCTCTCGCTGTCATTCGTGCGTGTCTGACTGCTCCATCGTGATAACCCGCCCCTGACGCCTCCGGTACAACGATTCCGGCGCGTTTTCGCGCAGCATCAAAAGGCGATTCAGGCTATGCCCGGTCGAGACTCAGATTGGCAGTTCGCCTTTTTCTGGGTGTGATGCATACCGGCAAAATGCAGCCGCTTGCCAATCAACGCGTACCTACACTCTCTGATGGGGCGTCGTTGCGTCCACCGCGAGCGCTCTCCTTAACGGCGACGATGAGGTACGACCACACGCCGAGCCGTTCAGATCGGAAAGAACGAAGGCCTGCACCCTCGAGCAGCCTCGTCGCACTTCTTCGAGAGTAGAAGCGACAGTCACCCTGATGCGGCACCACCCACAGCCAGAGATTGACCAACTGTCGGACAGGCGCAACGAAATCCGGGTCGATGACGAGAAGCCGTCCGCCGGTACGAAGCACGCGGCATACCTCCTGCAGGGCGTCATGCGGGCGGTAGAAATGGTGCAGCACTCCCGTCAGACTCACCACATCGAACGACTCAGAAGGCCACGGCAGGTTATCCTCCGCGTCGGCAGCACGAAGCTCCGCCTTGACCTGTTGCTCTGTCAGTTTGCAGCGCGCAACGTCAAGGATGCGAGGGGCTAGATCGACGCCAGCGAGATTGTTGGCTCCGGCTTGTGCCAGAGTCGACAAAAGGCGTCCGGTGGCGCAGCCAACATCAAGGATCCGCAGTGATGCAATGTCAGGGCCCAGTTCCGTTCGGATGACCTGATCCCACCGGCTCACCTGGCAGAACCTCATCCAGAAGCACGAGTCATACCGCTCCGGCAGCTTGAAGTTGTATGCCCGGTAGCTGCTTGCCTTGTAGCGATCGTTCTTCTGGAAGCTGGGAATATCTGGCATTGTGTTGCTCCAAGCGCGGACCCGCTTGGTCATTGGCCCGATTATCTCGTCTGGGATTGGAGCAGCCGGCTCAAACGTTTTGTCGCTCCAGCCGCGCACTCTTCAGCCAACTTAAGGCATCCGGCCCACGCCGGTTCGGTACCTGGCCGCGATCCTCGACAACTCCTCCTCAGCGCCTTCCGGCCGCTTGGTCATCAAGCTCACGACGATCACAAGTACAAAAGAGATGCCGAAAGCTGGGATGAGCTCATAGACGATCGCTGCCAACTGAGGCGTGCTCTTCCAGACGATGGTGATGACCGTTCCCGAGATCAACCCCGCGAAAACTCCCCACGACGTCGTGCCTTTCCAGAAGAGGGCAGGGAGGAGAGTCGAACCGAAAGACGCGCCAAGACCGCCCCAAGCAAAGAGCACGAGCCAGAACACGATGTGTTTCGTCTCCGGGTATTCGATGGCGACGGCGGCGATGACCGTCGCGACAACAACCATGACCAGAATCACGACACGACTCAGAAGGATCATCCGCTTCTCCGCAACCTCCGCCCGTCCTTTGATAATCCTCTGATAGAGGTCGCGGGAGATTGCAGACGAGGCAACCAGCAGCTGCGAGTCGACCGTAGACATGATGGCGGCAAACACGGCTGCGATCATCAGCCCTGTGACGAAGGGGTGCAGGTGCTGGGCGGCAAGGGAAGGAAAGATCCTCTCCGGGTCAGAAGCCATCTCTCCAGGCCTGACACCCATCTCGACCTGCGCCCTTGCCACCAAACCCACGAAGACAGCGCCCCAAGCCATGAGCACATTCCAGACCGTGCCAACAAGTGCGGACTTGCGCAGCAGCTCCGGCCGCTTGATGGACATGTAACGGACGAGAATGTGTGGGTTGCCGGGGGAACCCAGCCCGACCCCGAGGTAACCGACGATTCCACCCAGGCCCAGGGCCAACGGATCCACCATGGGAAACCCCTGGGCGTGCTTGATCGCCTCGTAGAGGACGCCCAGACCGCCGAGATCGATCACCGAGATGATGGGAAGAACGACAAGCCCAAAAAGCATGAAGAGCCCCTGCAGCACGTCCGTGAGTGACACCGCTACAAAGCCGCCGAGCAGGGTGTAAAGGACCACAATGCCCGCCGTCAGAAGAACGCTGTGCAGGCTGTATTCGTCGCCAATGGCGAAGCTCTGACAGAAGGTTTTTCCTCCCGCGGTCAGCTGGGCGGAAATATAGAACACCATGAAGACGACTATGATGATCACGGAAGTCAGTCGGAGAACGTGGAGGCGATCACGGAAGCGCGCCTCGTAGAAATCGGGCAGCGTGATCGCACCCACCATGTGCGTGTACCGTCGAAGTCGCTTCCCCACAAAAATGAACATGAACAGTTCCACCGTGATGTAGCCGACAACCGCCCACACGGCGGAGATTCCCTTGGCGAACGCGATGCCGCTGACGCCAAGGATCAGCCAGGAGGAGCGTCCGGAGACCACTGCGGAGAGAGCCACCACCCAGTCGTTCATTTGTCGCCCGCCGAGGTAGAAATCTCCCATCGTCTTCGTGTAGAAGCGCGCGCAGAAGACACCGACCCCGATCATGAGCACAAGATATAAGCAGAAGGCGGTAATCGCGAGGGTCATTTCTCCTCCAAGCACCTACTCGCCCGCCTCCTTGGTGACGAGGTATAGGATCACGGCCAGGACAATGATGATCGTCGGCACGACGAACAGCAGGATGATGCTGCCAGTGTTCATGGCTAGGCTCCGCGATGCGATCGTTGATACCGAAGCTCAGATTAGACCACAGACAGCAGAAAGGGTCTACAGAGGACAAGCGGGCGGATGACGCGCGGCCCACAGACACAAGGCACGGTCGGTGTTCCGGTTCAGGATTCAGCTTCACCAACTTAGCCGCTCCGTCGGCCAAGCCGCGGTTCTGCGGCCTTCCTCTGTCGCAGTCGTCGGGGCTTGCTGAACATGAACACACTGGAACGCGCTGGCTTCGTGGTGCGGTTCCGCGGGCTGCAATACGGTGCGGCATGGTCAACAAGTTTCGGCAGGCGTTCGTTATGGGCGGACGGATTCCAAGGTTCCAACGGGGACCGCCTCCCCGGCTGCCCGCCAGCAGCTTGGAGGTGGCTGATGGTGGCTGCGGGAAGAGGACCGCAGTGTGCGGTTAGACGCTTTATACGAAGCACATGGCCTCGTAATCCTGACCTCCGGAGGTGCGAGCAGAGCCGGTTCTTACTGTCTCGTCGTTATGGTCCTAAGCGTCTTGACGACGTCATACAAGCGGCGATCGATCTGGACAAGGCCAAGAATGACGAGGACGTAGAAAATCACGTTGACGGTGTCCATGATTGTTCCTCCGTGACGCTGGGCAGCCACCGGATCACCACGTGACCGGGCACATCGGCAGTATTCTAACACAGAGCGAACAGACCTGCCTCCTTCCACACAAGTGGTCTTTTGAAGCATCCTCCACCTGGGTGCTCGACGCACGTGTTTGCAGCGTGCCGCCGGCGCTTTGATGCCACGAGTGTGGCCAGCCGACGGGTGTGGAGTGTCGCTCCAGCTCCCCATTCAGCAACCATCTCAAGCGTCAGGCCTTCGGCACGGAAGCCTTAAGAGCGGCTTCGCTCAGAAGGGCTTCACTTGTATCAGCAATGAAGTGGCAGTTCGCTCTTGTCCCACAGACCGCTGCCCTGTCCGCGCCACCGGTAGCCGCGATGTTCCATTCGCCCACATGTCATTTGCGCGAGGATCGTGGTAAGCTGCGATGAGTTGGATGAACGGATCCAGCGTAGGCGTGGTGCTTGGGTCGAGATGATGCGGTGGAAAAAGTCAACTTGAAGCGGAAGTTCGAATCCTTTGATGAAACGTGGGTGCCCAAGATCGTGGGTGAACTCAATGGCCAATTCGTCAAGTTGGTGAAGTTCGAGGGGGATTACGTCTGGCATCAGCACGAGACCGAAGACGAATTGTTTCTGGTTCTGAAGGGCGAGGTGACGATCCACCTGCGTGACTCCACCGTCGAGCTCGGTGAAGGCGAATTTCTCATCGTTCCCCGAGGGATCGAGCACAAGCCGGTGGCGCCACGGCTGGCGCACGTGCTCCTTTTCGAGCCGGCCTCGACGCGCAACACAGGAAACGTGGATCACCGGTACACGATCGATCCAGACCACCTGCAACGGATCTAAACCCAAAACAGGGGAGGGCCGCTGGGCTCGCGCATTAGAGAAGGCCTTCGAGCCGCGATATACTGCGGTTGTGGAAACATCAGCCATCGCGTCGCATGGAGGCCTTTCAAGTGAACAATTCTACGCGATCCAAACGCGTCCGCCAGCTCGCTTACTTTGGGGCTGGACCGGTGTTCATGTCTTTTGTTCCTTCAACCGGTCCGCCGGGTACTACCCTACCAGCGCGTCCTGTAGGTCTTGCGTTTCAGCCTCCAAGTGCTCTCCTGGCGCAGGTGGCGCCAGACTTTTGGGCTTCCTGCCGGTGAGACGATACGGATAGCACGGGCAGTCACGGGCAGTGCGGAACTTGACCTCTTCGCGCTGCCAGCCAATGCACATCAGGCAATGCGCTCGGATGGCGGCGGCCTGCGACCGACCGGTCATCGCGCGGTCGTAAATGCCACGGTAGCTCTTGGGAATGCAATTTACGTCCATAAACCCCCTACTCCTTTGGGCTCCAATGACAAGACCCCTGCTGGCGAGAGCGCCGGCAGGGGTTTCGGTTTTGTCGACGGTATAGGCGTCTGCTAAACACGTCTTTTATTCGGCCAGCGACGCATTCGTCCGCGGCGGAATCACCAACCGGACTCGTGGGTCCGTTGGGTCCAAATTGGGTCCAACAGCAAGTGGATGGTCACCCAAACGCTCCCTGCATATCGGTGGCAGGTGGCGTTTTCTGGCGAGAAACGAGGGGTGTCGTTGGGTTGCACACCAGTAGAAGGATCGGGAACGGCCTCCGGAGCCGAAGGTTGCAGGTTCGAGCCCTGCCGGGGATGCGTACGTAAGCCGCTCCGCCTGAACGGACTCCCGTAAACATGCACTTGACAATCGGCGTGGATCACGGCGTCCCGCATGCCCTTTGTCCACCACGGTTGCAAAGACTTAAAGTACTTGCTTATATGAAAGGGCCAGATCGCCCTTTGAACGAAGCCACGTGTATCGGATTCGGACATCCTTAAATCGTCAAGGGAAGGAGCGCTTCCCGAAGTGCTTGAAATATGAGAGCCCTCTAATCATACTGGAAACAGCGGATGCTCGCTTGTTAGACTGCAAGATTGGTAGGGTTTGCGGAAGCGACGGCTCGGCCGGGCCGGAGATCGTCGTTTCTCTCGCTGAACTGCTGAGCGACACATGGGTGATGCGCGCATAGTTCGGGAGCGCGCCTTTAATAAGCAAGCTTGGAACGTTTCGGCAAAAGGACCGTTCGGGCGACGATGCCGTGTTTGTCCCGGATCCTGGATGAACCTTTGGTGTCTGGAGAGGAGGTCAGGAGAGATGAAATTGAGGATGACCATCAGCGGAGCAGCTCTACTTTGCTGCGTGATGATTACTCCATTGTGGGCTGCCGATATCGTTCCCAACGAGATTCAGCAACCCGGGACGCAGCCGGGCGAGGTCAACAATCTGGAAACGCCGGACAAGTGCGACAATTGCCATGGCGGCTACGACTTCGCCGTCGAACCCGCGTACAACTATCGCGGGAGCATGATGTCGCAGGCCACTCGCGACCCGATCTTCTGGGCTACACTTGCCGTGGCTGAGCAGGACTTCGACGGGGCGGGCGACCTTTGCATTCGATGCCATTCCCCGGACGGATGGGTCAACGGTCGTTCCACGCCAACCGACGGTTCCGGCCTGGGCCAGAACGATGCCACCGGCGTGGCCTGCGATCTCTGCCACAAGCTGACCAATCCAAACGGCTTGGAGCACGTGGGCGAACAGTTCGCTCCATTTGTCGCTAACGACGGCGGGACGCCGCCAGCCGGGTATTACGGCAGCGGAATGTACGTCCTTTGGGGATCATCCGACAAGCTTGGGCCCTACGACGATGCCGAGGCGCGGCATCAGTTTCTTCAGTCCCAGTTTCACCGATCGCTCGAGCTCTGCGGCACATGCCACGATGTATCGAACCCGGCGGTCGGCGATCTTGCGCCCAACAACGGCGCGCAGGTTCCGCTGGCACCGGGGACATTCAACGGTGTGCCCGGCGGGCCGCTCGAGGAAAAGGCCGCGTTCAACAATTTCCCTTACCAGTACGGAATTGTGGAGCGCACCTTCAGTGAGTACATGGCCGGTCAACTCTCCCATACTTTGGTCTCGGACTACCTTACCCTGCCCGCCGAACTACAGGACGGTGCGATTCAGTACGCCTACGAAATGGCTCTGCTCACAGGCGCCGGCGGTGACTATGCGGACCAGACGCCCCGGTACTTCACGTGTCAATCCTGCCACGCTCCTCCGATCACGGGCGTGGGATGCGATAAGCGGGGCGCTCCGATTCGGCCAGACTTGCCGTTTCACGACATGACTGGTGGCAACTATTGGATCCCCGACGCGATCCTGTATCTCGACCCTCAGGGCAAACTGAGGCTTGGCGGCGGGCTCAACGAGCTTGAGATCGCCGCCCTGAACGATGGCAAGGTGCGTGCGATGGAGATGCTCGCCCGGGCCGCCTCACTTTCAGTTAGCGGCAACACGCTCCGCGTCGTGAACCTGACCGGCCACAAGCTGATTTCAGGGTACCCCGAAGGCCGACGAATGTGGCTGAACATCAAATGGTACGATGAGGTCGGAACACCGCTGCGCGAGGACGGCGAGTATGGCTGGCTGACCGTGGACATCAACGGCTCGCCTACTGAAATAAGGACCATCCTGAACCTGGCGGATCCCAACACGAAGATCTACGAGGCACATTACGCCATGACGCAGGATTGGGCTGCCATTCTCCTCGGCCTGCTTCCAGAGACTTTACCCTTGAGCTTCGACCGGGTAAGCGGAGCCGTAACGCATACGCTTGGAGAACTCGCGGGCGCGGCGCCGGGAGCGTATGAGGAGACCTTCCATTTCGTGCTGAACAATTACGTGGCGCTGGACAACCGGATTCCTCCCTACGGAATGAGCTACAACGAGTCCATGGTCCGCAACGCCCTGCCGGTTCCCGCTGATCAATACGGCAACCCCGGACCCGACGGGGCGTTCAACTATTGGGACGAAGTCGAGCTGAATCCCCCCTCGGGGGCGACGTATGCTACCATCGACCTCCTCTATCAGCCGACAAGCTGGGAGTACATCCAGTTCCTGTATCTTGCGAACGACGGCAGCAATCCGTTCCTGGCGAACGAGGGCGCCTACCTGTTGGAGGCCTGGCTCAACACCGAAATGGCTGAGCCGCACGTCATGGCTTCGACCACATGGGGCTCGCCGCCGGGCTGTATCGTGACTGAGGATCCCGAGGTCAGTTGCGCCGACGGCGAGGACAACGACTGCGACGGCTTCTTTGACTGCGAGGACGTAGACTGCGAAGCCGATCCGGCTTGTCAGGGCCCGGTGTGCGACGGAGACGGCATTTGCGAGCCGGGTGAGGACTGCGAGACCTGCCCGAGCGACTGTGATGGCCAGCAAAGCGGCAAGCCCAGCCTCCGCTTCTGCTGTGGCAACGGCATCCTGGAGCCGCCGGAAGGAGACGGATCGATCTGCGACGGTAACCCGTAACCTCCGTGCAGGGCGGTGCGTTTTACTGAGCTCCGGCCTTGAAGCAACCGAAAGCGCTGCGGAGATCTCGCGATTCTCCGCAGCGCTTTTTCAAAGGTTTGCCGTCGGCTATGCGCAACCCCTACGGGCAGGAACAGGAGTTCGCCACCTTGCCCGCCAACACGAGCAAGCACACCTCAAAGGCAACAATCATCAGAGGGATGATGGCCGCCAATTCCACTACTGCGGCCCGGTCATCGCGCCGTAGAACATGGCATAATCGTCCAGGTCAATCGTGTCGCCGCCGGCCATGTTCCCCGCTCCGCACGGGCCGTCGGCCGGCTGACCGTAGCACCGGGCAAAGGCCGCGAAATCCTTGAGGTCCACGTCCTCGTCGAAGTCGAAGTCGCCGGTCGACCCGAAGTCGAAACTGGTGACTCTGAAGAAGTCCACGCCGCCCTCGTCGATCGAATTGTTCGGGAAGTCCATCGCCGAGAAGCGAACTTTCACCTGACTCGTCGGTTCGACGAAATCGCTAATGCGAATCGCTCTTTCCACCCAGCCGACCGTGTCGGGCACGCTCTCGATCAGCACCCATGTCGAGCCGTCATCATTCGAGATTTCCACCTCAAGCACATCCGCGTCGTGGTCGTCGTTGGTCCACCAGCGCGCGTAGCCGAGCATGGGATCCGTCGTATCGTACAGATCCAGTAACGGTGAGATCAGCCGCGTGGGCCCGCCATCCACGTCCGAGTTCCCCTCGCGATTGGCAGTCAGATAGCATTGGCCCGATCCGTCGTAGTCGGTGGGCGGATCGCCACGCACGCCGCCACCGATCGGAACATCGCGCTCCCACGCGCCGTCGGCCAGGCTGATGTTCTCCACCGTCCATCCCTGGTCGGTTTCAAAGTCGTCCTCGATAACCACATACGGCGTGTGGAAGCTGTAGCAGTCGCCGTCGTTGTCATCAACCGCCGTGTTGTCGAGCTGGTCGGTGGCCTCCACCAGGAAGAAGTACTCGGACGAATCATCCAGGCTCTCGAGCATAACCTCATGGGAGAAGTCGTGATCCGCCTCGGCCACTGCGGTGCTCAGATCCGCGCACGATGTGCCATACCGCACCGTGCCGATCGCCGGCTCATTGGTCTCGAACACCACCTTCACCGAGTGTGGCTGGTGTTCCGTGACGTCCACACTGCTGATAACCGGCGGCGTGCAGTCCTGCACCATCGCCGCTGCAATAACCTGCACGTCGACGCCGCCTGCTCCGTCGTCAGCATCGATATAGGTCAC
>CP070718.1:2495529-2509877 GCA_020350565.1 Phycisphaerales bacterium | reverse complement strand
CGGGCAGCCAACTCGCTGACCTGGCCGGCACGACCACGGCCACCATCCGGATGGAGACCACGGTCGCTCAGCAACCTACGTGCGTAGGTGATTGCCTTGACGACGAGAGATGTCTCAAGACCAAGTTGGTCAAACCTGATGGGACGATCGACATTTGCTGCCGGTGCCGCCGGCCTGGCGATTGTGACGGAGACTATATCGTGGGTCTGGACGACTACCTCGTGTTTAAGGACTGCTTCACGGGCCCAGGCGGCGGGCTTTTGCCCGGCTGCGAATGCGCAGACCTCGACGAAGATGTTGACGTAGATGACGTAGACCTTGAGGATTTCTCCCTCTTCCAGGAGGCATTCGACCAGGCATTTTGACGTCCGACAAAGAAGTGTGCCTGGCCACGGTCGCCTAAGGTCGCCAACACGGCTTTGGCACGTCAGTCCGCAGCATGCGGGCGGCTCCACTGTCTGAGCGGGAGGCGGGACGCGCGCGGGAGTGCAGGCATGCGTCCGGGGTCGAAACGTCTGTGCGTGCCATCCGATTTACTCAAGTCGACTCCATTCAACCCGACGGTCAGCACGACAAATCTCCAGTAACCAAACTCGAGTCCTGCGCTCCGGACAGTATCACCCCTGCCGATCGAACCCAGCGTCACACGCCAGGCACTTTCTTCGGGAAAAACTGACGGCGCCAGAAACCCGAAGCAGAATCAGCAGCGCCGCAATCACCGTAATCGCGGTACCTGCGAGACACTTCGAGCTGACGGATTGAACGCATGTAATGATACCAACATCTTTCAGCCACTTACCGAGGGTTACGAAGTTCGCCACCAGCAGGGTCACGGCAGGTTGAGATTCGCCATCTCCACGTAGGCGTGCCCGCTGACCGGCACGCCCTCTCGCGTGCCGGTGACCCAACACAGGCCTTCCCAGTAGACGTTCAGCGTGGTCGATCGGGTATCAAGCTCCTGAGCATCGAGGGCTCGGTTGACGTCAACTGCAAGATTCGCCGGTGCGATCTCGATTTCCCACCGGACGGGGTATGTGGCGCCGCTGATCGGGCTGGTCCAGAACGCAATGTTGGTGATCGTGAAGTCCTCCGGCTCCAGGGTCGAGTCTCTGCCGTCCGCTTTTCGTAACGTGCCGTGGTCAACAAAAGCATCAGAATCGAGGAATCGGTAGAGCATAACTATCGTTCCGTCATCGAGCCGGATGCTGAACCAAATCCATTTGAGGAACGGATTTCGAACGTCATCTCCCCATTGACGATCGAACCACACTTCGCCGCTGACCGCTGCCAAATCATTCCCATGGCGGATAAACCCAGACGCGGTCATTCTCGGCCGAGAGTAATAGAAGGAGTCGCCGACTGCACCGTAGCGCACGTATCCGGCCTCTCCGTGCAGGAGAGGCGCATCGCCCGCCGCAAGGGCCAAGTCCAGTCCGTAGCTGCCGTCGGACATGCGACCGCTGATATGATCGTGCCCCTCGCTGCCGTGGAGCGTCAGCACGGGGGTAATCAGGTGGAAGCCCTCGCTGACGGTGGGCTGCGACCTGATGGTGCGCGTCTGGTCGTAGGCAAACGTCTGGTCCGCCACGTCGGTGATCGCGAAGTGGGCCACATGCATGTCAATCGGCAAGGCAATTGGGAGGCCCGCCGGCGTCGCCACGAAAACGCCCGGTGCGGTGTGAAAAATGACGGCCTCGAAACCGTACGCCCGCTCATCATGTGCGATCAGTAGCCCGGTGTAGTACCACCATTCCACGGCGTAGCAGTGAGCGGCCTCATCATCAGGAAGGAAGACCGTCGGCGACTCGGCAGACCATTCATACCAGGCGTCGGAGCAGACGCACGCAGGGCCGATCCAGATCAACGTCGAGGAAAGGAGCACAATGGCCGGAAAGGACCGGATCACCATGATGATTCTGCCTGCAGGCCGACTACCTGGATTGGGAGGCTCTGGCGGCGGACCGAAACGTTCCGGAGCCCGCAATCACGTGAACGCGTTCTCCGGCATTGTCACATGCACCGCCGAAACGTGACAACGTGACCATATTGATGCCGCTCTCCAGTGGGTCAAGTGGTTCGAGCGCATTTTGGGTGGATGCCGTCAGGACGACCCACATACATCGTTGGAGAATCATCAAAGGCCCTGGCCTCGTGTTGGTCCGCAACCGGAAACGCACAGGTCACCGTCATACCGAATGAGTTACCCGTCCTTCGACCGAGGCGGAACGCCTGTCGGACTGACCTGCGGAGTGGTAGGATGATGGAAAGCGGCTCAGGCAGGGCCCTCTCGAAGGCCTGTCGAACGATCTTGGGCAGCAGGCGAAGGACAAACTGGCACGGCGCTTCACATGGGAGAACGTGCGGATGAAAAGCGTCGATCTCCGCCGGCAGGTGGAAGACTTCGTCACTCGTCCGGGTGAGCAGCTCGGACGCGGAGCACGTTTCGTGCGCACGCAGCTTGAACTTTGGCGGTTCTGTGCGCGCCGCCTGCGAGAGCATAACCTCGCCGCGATGAGTGCTGCGCTCTCGTTCCGCACCATCTTCGCCCTGATCCCCACGCTCGTGCTGGCCTTCCTTGTTCTGAAGTCCATCGGCGTCGTGGAGGACGGAAAGCGGGCATTGCGCGACTTTCTCGACACCTCCGGCTTTTTCCAGATCGTCGCCATTCGCGAGCCGGATGATCAGGCAGCCACGGAGACCATTGCCGAAACGGGCACGGCCGAGGCTGCGGGTCAGATGGAACCGGATGCCGAAGTGATCAGCGTCGGCGATCACATCGTATTGCTGGTCGAGGACGTCGAGAGCAAGCTGACCCTCGCGCGCATTGGGCCCGTCGGCGTGCTGCTGTTGATCTGGACGGCCATGACACTGCTGACGACGCTGGAATCCTCGCTCAACCGAGTCTTCGAAGCGCCACGAAGCCGGGCCTTGGCGCGACGCGTCATCCTGTTTTGGTCGGCCATCACGTTAGGCCCCATCCTGATCGTGTCCGCGATTTACTTCGGCCGCCTCGCGATTGAGTCCTGTGCCGAACTGCCCGGCATCTCATGGATTGCAGTCATTCTCGGGCGGCTTACGCCGGTAATCGTCGGCATGCTCGTCGTCGCCGCGGCCTATCGGCTCATCCCCAACACCCACGTACGCTTCGCCGCTGCGTTTGGCGGCGCGGTCGTTTCCGTCCCGGCCTGGATGCTCGCCCGCTGGGCCTTCGCCATCTACGTCGATCGATTTGTACTCAAAGGCAATCTGTACGGCGTACTGGGCCTGCTGCCGCTGTTCCTGTTGTGGCTCAACATCTCGTGGTCCATCTTCCTGTTCGGTGGCGAGTTAGCACACACGGCCACAAGTCTGTCACGCCTGCGACTCGCCGAGTCTGTGGAGCGTGCCGTCCTGGGGCCGTCGGACTGGCTGGCCGTCGCTCTGGCCATCGCCCGTCCGTTCGCGGCGGGCCGCGGGCTGGTGACCTTCGATCAGGCTGTTGAGACGACCGAGTTGCCCGGAGATTCGGTGCAGCGGGTGCTCGATCGTCTTGTCGAAGCCGAGTTGGTGTTCACCACCAGCGACGCGGAGCCGCGCTACGGCCTGTCTCGTCCCGTTAGCCGAATCCCAGTCGTGGAAATCCTCGATCTCGCGGACCCCCGCGCTTGCACAGACGAAACCGCCACCGACGGCATCCGCACGGCAATCGCAAGTACACAGGAGCGAGTCCGCGCCAACCTCGTAAGCACAACGCTCGCGGACCTATGCCGCACGGACTCCTCCTAAACCGCGGCATCGCGGCTACCGCTTTGGCCTTGTCACTTTCAGGACGCTTTGCATTTCTCGGTAGCGGTGCCCCATCAAGGGTTGTATGAGCAGGTGTACCCGGCGCGTAACGACCTGTTCATGCCGCCCGGAAGGGTGCATGCCTTCAAAAGACGCTCCAGACCGAGCCGTTGGCATCCCAATCGTCATGCTGGGGTAACGGCATGCGCGCAGAATGAGCGCCCCCTGATATGCTTCATTTCTGTGGTCTGTTGAGAAAGAAGATGAACGTTAACGGCGTATTCGCCGCATCATCGCCAAGCCGCCGAGCGTCAGCAGAACCAGCGACGTGGGCTCCGGAGCGAAGATCACCTCTGCGTAATCAGGCACCGTGACCTGAAGCTGGTCGATCCAGTAGTCGGTCTTGGCGCTGCTCGTGGGAAGGTGGCTGTAGAGACGAGCCTCGATCACGAGCGAGCCGGCACCGCCGTACGGATTACCGTTGATGAGGTACTCCCAACTGGACAAACACTGGTGCCAGCCGGTCGCCTCCGTGTAGCCCGAATTGTCCAGGCCCGGTCCCCCTTCGCCCTGGTAGTCGTCGATGTCATCACTGGCTGCATAATGCGCCCAGATACGCAGACCAGGAAAGCCGTCGGCGCTCTCGGCATCGTCAAGACTGTCCCAGCCGCGGAACCGCGCTTGGACCAAATCTCCCATCTCCAGATTCTTGATCCAGGCTATGAACGCCTTGGGAGTTTCCGACTGCGGCTCCTCCGCCACGTGCAAGTATCGCGCGCCACTGTACGGCCCGGTGGTGCTCCATGTCCCCGGCGAGGCGTCGCCCGTCAGACCCGTTTGGACACCGGTCACGTTGGTGGGCTCGATCAGGTTGCCATCCCAGCTCAAGATGGTCGCTCCATCCTCCCAGCCATAGCTGTGGGTAACCGTGGCAGTGGCAGGCAGGGTCAGGAGGCCCGTCAGCATTAGAGCACAAATAACTCTCATGTTTCTTCTCCCATCCTCGTGAGACGCGCCGCGCCGTCGGCGTCAAACGTGCCGTACTGGTTCTCCTCGAGGGATGTGACGCCGTCGAGGAGATAGAAATCGAGTAGTCCGTTGCCGGATTGAATCTCATTGCCTGAAGTGGGGATGAGGTCGAGGGCGGGAGTGGCACCATCTTGTACGGCGATCAGTGCCGCCAAGACGAACAAGGCGAGAGCCACACCTCCACGCATCCTTCCAACCCTCCTCGTGGCCCGTGTCGATCGACAGGTTCACCGCTTCGGGCCGCGTTGTGCGGATATGCTTCTACCCGCTTCCCCGGACGGGGACGTAGACATTATTACACCCAATCTAGCGATCGAGGCAGCGCGTGTCAAGGAAAACAAGCCGGTAGATGATGACAAGTGGATTCTCGACGCCTCTATCCGGCAATCCTCTTCCAGCATGCCCTCACCATGATTCCATCGCCCCAGCCTGAGCTGCTTGTGAGAACACGTGCGACTACCGCTGCATTCGCACTTTGCCCATCGTTTCAGCGATCCATCCCGCCCCGAACCTCCCGCTGACTTCAAATTACGCATCACCACTTCAGTACGCATGGCCGGTTCCTGTTATCGGACGCAGGTCGGAATTCGAAATCCTCCCTCCAAACACGGGGGCGGGCCCGGTGTCCGCCCCCCTGTGGGTGTGTGCTCATTCGTGAATGAGGCGATCATGCCGGGAGGACTCTGCATCCCCTCCCGGCTGTTCGCAGCGCAAGGTCACGATGCCCCATGCGGGAATGGTAAGCGGCGTCTTGAGGGAGCTTACGCGTTCTTCGTGTGGATTGCTCAGCCAAACGCGGTGCGTCCGGTTCGGTTTCCAGCGCAACGTTGCATCCTGAATCCGTTCGGACGCGTTGAACAGGCGCACTATCATAGCCTGCCCGTCTTCGGAGGGCTTCAGACGAGAGACGATCACTTCGCTTGGCGTGACGTCCACGAGTGGTTCGGTCACCGGTGCCTGACCTTCTTCGAGTGGAACCACGACCAGCGGCCGGCTACGCTCGAGCCCGAACCGTTTCGCCGCCGCAGCATCGAAGCGCCCGTGCGGGAGGATTGCATAGCGCATCCTGGCGTGGCCTGGCTGACCCGCCCGATAGTTCGTTTCCCAGTAGTTGTTCATCACGTAGGAATACAACAGACCGGCGCTCTCCGCTCGCTTTCGCCAACCCACCACGGTTGCGTCCGTGGCGATTTCTCCGATTTCGATAAGCGGCGCGTCAATCGTCGCCAGGGTGATGCCGTAGCGATCGTTCGAGACGTCAACCCATCGTTGGGCGGTGAAGTAATTGCGGCACGCGCCGGGGAGCTGGTCCACCTCCGGCCGCATGATGCTCCATGCGAGATCGACCGTGACGGTCGGTTGAGCTACCGCAAAAGGAAACCCGATGTACACCGCCTCCGGCTCATACACCTTTCGCTTCTCCAGGTCGGCTACCACTTCCACATGCGCGCAACCGGCCGTCACGCGTACTTCGCGCGTGAGGCTTTCGCAGCCGGGGGCCCGCGCTTCGATTCGAACGGTCGCCACGAGGGGACCCGGCTCGACAACGCGGACGATGAGCACTTCGCTGCGTTGCGGCCGATCGGGCCGACGACCCTTCACGTAGAGATAGTCGCCCAAGCCGGCGATGTGGCTTTGGTCAACGAGCTCCGCGTCGATTTCGCGATGGCGTAGACTGATAATGGTGCCGGTCTGTGGGTCGATATCCACCGTGATGACGCCGTTGGTCAGTTGCGTGCCGGAAACGCGCACATCCCCGTCGGTGAAAGCCTTACCCGCCGCAACGGTGTACACCGCAGCCCCGAGCGCAGGAACATCTTCTGCCAACACGGCGAGTTCGCCGGTACTCAGGCGCTGAGATGGTACGGGGCTGTCCTCGCGATCGGTCACGCGATCGCCGGCCCGCGTCCATTCCGCGGGCAGAACCATGAGCTCGCTGCGTGGCCACGAGGAGGTGTTGAGGACGGCGAATCCTGCTGCGCCCTTTGACGCCGGCACCAGGTTCGCGGTGGCACCTGCGAGGAGCTCATGTGACCGTCGATCCGCTTCCAACGCGAAATGACGCTTGATGTCCCATTGCCGACGGGTAAATGCGCTCTCCGGTTCGCTGATGCTGTTCCAGGACCCCCATGTGTGTTCGTCGAAGAGCACCACGTTGCGCCAAGCGGCTTCGAAATCGCCGGCCGGAAAAGCGGCTGGTCGCAGCAATGTCCAAATGATCTCGGCCTGCACCAGCCGTTCGGCCGCCGCCCGGTTCAATGCGGTCTCATGTGCGGTAGAAGCAGCGCCGTCCTCCCAGTAAGGCGTGAAGTCGCCCCGAGCCGATGGTATCGAATCGCCATAGCGCTGCTCGAAGTCGCGGAACATGTCGCGATTCGTGGTCAGGACCAGGCGGGGGTAGACGTACTTTTCATTCCACGCGCGCACGAAATCCGAAAGCCCTGGATCAGGAGGGCCGTTGTCCGTGCCGATGCTGTACCGGAGCTGCACCATATCGTAAGGATAGCCGTCACGTTCGAGCTGGTTGAGGTATGTGAGCAGCCGTTCACCGTCGAAGGCCGACGTCAACAGGCGATCCCCGAAGCGCTCCGTCGTGCGACTCGTGCCATGAAACCAGGAGTAGCCCTGACCCGCCATCCAGCACAGCACTTTGTGTTGCCCGCACGGCGAGTGCCAGTAGAAGGGCCGGTCGCCCCATACGGATAACGTCCGACCGATTCGGTGCGCCCGATTGGGGCCAAGCGACAGATACCTCACGCCCGACTCGGCCAGCACAGGCACCAGGCCCCATGTATATCCTGGGATGTCGCTGATCATCGCGGAGTCGATAGTCAGGCTGTAATCCGCGGTCAGGCGTCGCGCGCAGCGCAAGACCTCGAACAATTCCTCCGGTCGACATAGCCCGGTCAGCTCGTTCGCGTAAAGCGCATCCAGCCCGATCGCACCGGAGCGAACGGCCTCAAGGAAGGCTTCTTGCTGTGCTCCGTCTGCCTCTGCGAGAAAAGCCTCGACGGCCCACAGGCCCTCAGGGTTCCATCGAAAGCGGGCATCAGACGGATAGTCCGCGGTCTCACCGGCCAGGTCGATTGCCCGTCGCAAGTGCTGTTTCTGAATGTCCAGCACTTCCGGTTGAGCATGCGTATAGCCGATGTCCAGGTGCGTGTGGTGCAGCACATAGACAGCCCATGAGCGTACGCGGTCCAACACGGCCTCATACTGCGCGACAATCTGTCCATTCATCCGCAGGCGGACCGGAATCCGAGTCTTATGCTTCACGGTGGGAACGTATGCGCGCACCACATGCGTGCCGGTGCGCAACGTCACGGGAGTCCGCGTTTCATCGCCTGCTTCCACAACGGCGTCCGTCGTTTCGCCGGAATGTTGAATCAGCAGTTGGAGCGGTTGGGTGTCTTCAGAGCGACCCGGCGCGTGTCGCAGCACGGCGGCCATCGGCTGCACCTGCAGGATCCTTGTTTCCAAGCTGGCCGGCGCGACAACGGCGTCGGCGGGCCCCTCGAATGTCAGGGAGTCGTAGACCAGCCAGCACCCCGCCGTCGACGTGATGGTCAGCACGTTGTCACCCGCTAGCAGCGCATCAGGAGGAATCGGCATCGTCACTTCACTGGGCGCTCCGCTGGCAGGGCGTTCCTCCAGCATGAAGTGCGAGCCTCCGGGCAACTGAAACTCGCGAGTAAAATCGTTGAGTGCGATGCGCAAGCGCGGCGGTTCGGGGCGGTTGGTGTCGAGAACCCGGACCACGAGTCGATATCCTTCGCCATCAGGCACGGCAGGCAGTCCGAAGAGGATCGTGAACGTGTGCGGCCGTCCCCCTGCCCACGTGTCGAGGGGGCCCGGGTGTACGTGCGGCCAGTCGTGCTTCGCGTTCGATCGTCCCACCACAAACATCGGCCCGGCGGGGAAACGGGTCGGGTATTTGATGAAATCCTCCGTGTCGATCGCGAGGTCGGCCGAACTGCCGTCTGACTTTCCGATCGACCAGAGCGTTCGGGCTTGAACGTTCACGGGCGGCGTGGAGTCCTGAGCCGTTGACGGCAGTGCCGACAGCACCCAACAGGCCAGGAAGATGGAGGTCGTCTTCTGCATGGCTCATCCCTTGCATTCTGAGACACGGTAGTCCAGCCCAACAGCTTGTGTGGACAGTCGTCCGCATCGTAGCCGAACAGTCCAGTCCGTGAGCGCTTCCCTTGCCATTGCGCGGCGACTTCCTGTTCGGGGAGGGCCCAAAAGGCCGGCCCGATGCGCCAGGGAGGCCGGGACGCAAGAACGAGCGCCGAACACAACGACGCTTGCCTGTCTCGGCGCCGTGGGGCTTGGCCCCTCAGGCGGCGATTCTCCGGCGCGTTCTCCCTGATGCCACACCGTTCGGAGGACGGCTCCAGCCTACCATGTCGTCTCCGCAGACTCCATTGCCGGTTCCCAAGGCGTCCACATCTGGTGCTTGACTTTTTGGCCACCCTCAACCGTCCGGCGGTTGCCGCGTCGGGAGCGCGCCAAAACAAGACTTCTTTTGACGCTGATCGGCTACATGGAGAGGGTGCAGAGCGGTGGAGAGGACTTGAGCCTCTGTTCTCCAAGCACGAAATCACATTGCGTCTTCGGGCAAATTGAAGGTTGAAGTGAATGCCCCGGGTTGACCCGCAGGCATGCGTGTGGCGCTCGGGGGTTCGTTACAAGGCTGGCGGGCGCAAACCCACAGCCCGAAAGGATCTGACTGCGGCCAATGGTCTTTGAAGCCTGATTCCCGAGGGCATATGCAGCGCCGACCTGCCTCCGGCGGCACTAATGAGACACCAAGCTTCGCGTCAGAAACGCACGCAGCTACTTCGCGGTGACGCCTGCCAGCAGCGGTTCGTGCCGCGCTCCCTTGTCTTCCGTGAGGATCCGTTCGAGGGCGTCTATCAGCCGCGGGTCGTATGCTTCCGATCTGTCGCTGCGGAGGATCTTCATCGCCTGCTCGGGCGTCACCGTCTCTCTACTCCCCTGGCTCGTCGTAAGCGAAACGTACTCCCGAGCCAGGCGAAGAATGCGGGCGCCGACCGGCATGTTTTCCCCGACGGATTTCTCGTCTTCGGTAACTGCCTCCCGTACGGCGTCGTCTTGACTCAACACCAAGGGAACGGCTCGGTGCATCACCCTGCCGAGCGATTGTAGCAGATCGGCCCCAAGGAACGTGTTATCTGCCTTCAACTTGGACGTGGATTCCAACGTGTCCACTGCTTTGCTCAGCATTCGTGTGGTCACTTGGACATTGCCCACATCATGAAGCAATGCCGCCACGCGAACGTCATCGATGTCCTGTGGACCCAGGTGCAGCTCTCTGGCTACCTTCTCGCTTATCTCAGCCGTTTGTATGGAGCGCGTTCGGATGTGAGGATCTGCGCTCTGCAGGTACGTTGCAAGAACGTCGACCGTGCCCACATAGGCCTCGTGCAATTCTCTGATCTTCGTGGCGCGTTGATCGCTTAGCGTCCCAACAAGAATCGCAGTCAGGCCGAGCGTTGCCGCCCAAACGGTGATGACCAGGCCGACCGTGATCGGAAGATCGTTTCCTGAAAAGCCCGACAGGTTCAACATCGATGCGATGCCGACGGCAATAGCGGAGAAGAGCGCGAGAACGCCTGCGCTGCTTCGCCCCAGGAAATACCCGCTCAATACGATCGGCAAGTAGAACAAGTTGAGCACGACAACCTTGTATGCGTCCATTCGGGCCACAAGACACGCCATCCCGACGACCACTACAAGCAGCATCAATTCGAAGGTGACCTTTTCTTTAAATGATCTGGGGGTCATACTCTCAACTCCACAGTATCTGGAGGTCTCTGATCGAAGGCTTGGCCTGCCATAGGCCGGGTATAGGCTTCATCAACGTAGTCAGAATCCAGCGCGTCGAGCGCTTTCGCTGGAATCTGAGGATCGGACTCAGCGAATCGACGTGCGATGTCCCGGAATTTCTCCCGCACGGACAGCCACACATCGATGATGTTCGGATCAAACTGCTTACCGGCCTCGGCACGGATGATCCTCTCGCATTCATCGGGCTCATAGGCTTCCTTGTAAACGCGCCGCGACATCAGTGCATCATAGACGTCCGCGACAGCCACCACCCGCGCGGCCACCGAAATCTCCTCGCCCCTTAGCCCTCGCGGGTAGCCCTTGCCATCCCAATGCTCGTGATGTCCTGCGGCGATTTCGCGAGCCATTTGCAGGAAGTTCGAATGCCCAAGGCGGAGCTCGATCTCGCGAATGCATTGTTCGCCGACGGTCGTGTGCAGTTGCATGCGTCGGTGCTCTTGCTCCGTCAAAAGCCCGGGCTTGCGCAGGATTGCATCTTCGATCGCAACCTTCCCGATGTCGTGGAGCGCCGAACTGATGCCGATCAAACGAACGAACGAAGGCTCAAGCCGGTGGGCAAAACGGTGATCCCTCCTCATCGCCTGTGCGAGAGTCCTGCAGTACAGGGATATTCGTTCGAGGTGATTACCGGTGTCCGTGTCACGAGATTCGGTCAGCTTCGCCAGCCCGAAGATGACCGCATCGCGCGTCCGAATGAGACTATGGGCCTGACGCAGGCCGTCCAAAGAGGTAAGTTGGGTCTTTTGCTCTTTCTGAGGGCGAACTGGTGCAAGCACGAGGACGGCCGACCCGCCGAGTAGCAGACTTGTCCACACCAGGGTCAGAAGGCTGATCGGCCCCGCATTTTTAACTGCAGGCAAGATCGCCTCCAGGGCTGCGTCCTCGGGCAGACACAGGAGCGAGTAACCGCGGTCTCCGGGCAGGGGCCTCGCAACGGCGAGATAACGCTTACCTTCAAGCCACAAGCGACCGCGCGCCGGCCCTGCACTGTCGGGGCGGTCCGAGGGTCGCCGGTCATAGGGTTCCCACTTGATCGGGCTTATGCCGGTTTTGGATGAACGCGAGAGGTGATCGTCCGATTTCTGCAAATCCAAGACCTGCCACGAGCGGTTGGCCCGCAGTTCCACGGCCGCAGCTTCCGCCAACGTCAGCGAATGTCGGTTGCGCACGCTGCCGGCTCTTTCCGGATGCCCTGCCGTTTGTACTGCGGCTGTTGAGGGATTTGCTGGACGGGCTCTCGATTCTTCTTCCAGTCGTGACCAAACTCGGTCTATTGCTGAAGCCTGACGTGATGAATGGTTGAGTCGATCCTGAATCCACAGTCCGGTTGACAGGCACAGGACGTTCAATGCCATCAGAGCGCAGAACTGCCGCAGCGTCGTAAGTCCTTGGGCGTTCCTCGGCCCGTTAGACGGGCGGAGAATCTGTTGAAGAGAGCGCAAATTGGTCATGCCCGAACTTCACATGGTGTCAGTCTGTCCATTCGGCTGCGGTGACGTTCAACTCAAGTTTGCGGCCTGACCAGTAGGACTTGATCGCCGGGCAAATGGAAAGCGTGTCCCCTCTCCCGTAGGCCGGTTCGCTATAGCCGGCGATGTTACAGGACTCGAGCGTTGCAGCAGGTATTTTCCCCCAGTGAGCCTGAGACGATTCCCTTAGCGATCCCGAAGACTCCAGGCAGCGAATCCGGTTACAGAGATCGAAGAAGATCGGACGGTGGCCGGATGGCGGTCACGAGGTCTTGCGGCAAGGATGCAGGGATCGACAGCACCCGTACGGGCGGCGGCCCAACGGTCTAAAGTAATCCGGGCTCCATCGTGGATGGTTTTGCGAGTGTCTAAGGCTTGCGATACAGGATCAACTGTGATTCTGTCTTGTGGAACGGTGCCCACGTTTGACCGCGGGCCTCGTTCACGTACGGGTCAAGCCTGTATTGCATGTTCAGCGCGGATTGTCCGGAGATCAAGTGAGACACGTCGACTTCCCAGGGCCGGACGACGTCTCCGGGGGCCCATCCCGCACGATCGTATTTCCAGGTCCCGCCCTGAGGCCGGCAGGGGTTGAGGTAATTGTCGGTCTTCCAAAGCCGGTTGCTGAAGGACTCACCGTTGACCGTCAGCGTTCTGCCAATCGGCATGAACTCGGCGGCGTTGTCCGTGTTGGGGCTCATGCCGTGCCCGGTAACGACCACGCGGACCTTGGCGTACGCCGTTTGGTCGTCCAAAGGTACCGTCCTGGGTACATAGAATTCTTCGACCGGTTTCTCCGGATTACCGACCTCGGGACGTCCTGACCAGAGGTTGATGACCTTGTAGGCCAGGCGATCCGACTCGCCGGGATAGAAAACGAACGTGACGGTGACCACCCAGCCCTCGCCCTGGGTATGGCATTCCTGTTCGATTCGTGTCTTCCCCATGAGCAATGGGCGGAAGTCTGTGACGTCGACCTTCCATTTGTGCCCGCGATGATAAGGCGTAATGTAGCGCAGGATTTCGAAGCGTTCGCCGTCGTCCGCGTACGCGTAGATGGCACCCAGTCGGTCCCACGGGTCGAAGCGTGTCTTCGGCTTGTCCAATCGCAACGTACAGATGATGCGGGCGAAACGATCCGTATCCTCGGGAAACTCGACCGTGGCCTCGTTCTTCGGGTTCTTGGCATCGTTCAGCTTTCGTTCGATCGCCGTAACGGTCAGCGGCGGCTCGGGACTCGCGATCGGCTCTTCGCATCGAATCTGCACGTCGTCGATCAGCACGTCACCGGCCGTCTCGTCGTTTCGCCCGCCGAACGCAGGGCGGCCCACGTAAGCGGCCATGGACGGGATGAAATACCCGTCGAACATGGCCGTTTCGTCGATCCACAGGCTCACGTCGGCGCCGCCGGGCACGAATTCGATCCTGACGTGCACGTCATGCGGCTTCTCATCGCGGAAGTCCATCGGGGTCGTGCGCTTGACGATCTCCATGCCGTCCCAGTGCAGCGAGACCTCGTGTTGCGGGCGGTCGTAGATGTTGCCCGAGCCGCGAAACGGATCACGGTTGGCCGGGTTTCTGGCGTCGAAGCCGACACCGAAGGAAGTGGGAATGCTCGGCGCCTCCCACTGCTCGACCTCGGGTGCCGCACCCTGCGCGCCGTGCTTTCGCGTATCGAGCCAGGCAAACCCCGCCCCTTCCGTGCCTGTGTTCATGATCATGTTCCATGACACGTCGACCACCCGCGTGGCCGACTCGCCGGGCGCGGGGAACGCGGCCGAGGTGGTGAACTTCCACCACGATTCGAGCAGGTACAGGCGGCCATCGTCAATCTTCGGACCAGCGCCCTTGCGACCGCCTTCGCCGGCCGTCGTGCTTTCGAACGAGGCGGACTGCTCGGCTGTGTCGAAGTTGTAGGCAACTTCGCCCTGAGACTCGGCAGCGCCGGGACGTTCGGCGCCGCCGGCAGGCGGAGCGCTCTTGTCCGTTTGCCCCCAAGCCGGCGGGCTTGTGAGGCGCCATACCACAAAGACTGCTGCCATGACGGCCACTTGCGAAGATCGGGCAATTCGCATCATTATTCCCTTTCAGTCGATGGGGTCATGATTTCATATGCAAGATCGGCCAGGTTGTAGGAGAAAACGGCGGGCCTCGCAACGTCCCCGCTGAACGCATCTGGTTTGCCTTTGCTGGTGAGGACAGGCGCGTGCT
>CP070718.1:2488749-2495429 GCA_020350565.1 Phycisphaerales bacterium | reverse complement strand
ATCGCGAGCCTGGCTCACAAGGAGCTGGTCGCGGACGAGACGCGGTCGCTCCTGGAAGCGGCGAAGGGCGACGGCAGCCACGTGGCCGAGACAAACCTGCGCGAGGTCCGCTGGAAGTTCGATCGAGCGGCCAAGATTCCCAGTGAACTGGTGAGAGAGATCGCTGAGACGACGACGCGTGCGAAGGATGTCTGGGCGAAGGCCCGCGCGGATAAGAACTTCGCGGCGTTTGCTCCCTTGCTCAGTAGAATCGTTGATCTGAAACGGCAAGTCGCCGAACGGATCGGCTATGAAACGGAAGCCTATGACGCCCTGATGGACGAATATGAGCCGGGAGCCAGGGCGGCGGAAATCGAGAAGCTGTTCGCCGACCTTGTCGGTGAGACGCGTCCGCTGCTCGAGAAGTTGACGGCCTCGCCGAACAGGCCCGATCCCTCGATTCTGACACGCCATTATCCGCGGGCCCAACAGGAACGGCTTTCGCGGAAGATGGCCGAGACGGTCCATTTCGATTTCGGTTCAGGCCGGACGGATGTGTCCGTTCATCCGTTCTGCACGACCATCGGCGGTCCCAAAGACGTGCGCATCACCACGCGCTATCTGGAGGACTTTTTGCCGGGGGCCATCTTCGGCACGTTGCACGAGTGCGGCCACGCCCTGTATGAGCAAGGCCTCTTGGACGAACATCTTTTCACGCCGATGGGGGAGTACGTGTCGCTGGGCATTCATGAGTCGCAGTCGCGAATGTGGGAGAATCTGGTCGGCCGCAGCCGGGCGTTCTGGGAATGTCACTTCGCTGATGTCAAGGCTGCGTTTCCCGAGGCGCTGGGCGACGTGAGCCTCGATCAGTTCTACGGCGCGATTAACGCGGTGCAGCCTTCGTTTATTCGCGTTGAGGCCGATGAGCTGACATACAATCTGCACATTTTTGTCCGGTTTGAAATCGAGCGGGCGCTGATCAACGGCTCTCTGGCGGCCAAGGACATCCCCGGGATCTGGAACGAGAAGTTCAACCGTTACCTCGGCATCACCCCGCCCGATGACGCTCAGGGTTGCCTGCAGGATATCCACTGGTCGATGGGCGCGATCGGCTACTTCGCCACGTATGCGCTCGGCAACCTGTATGCCACCCAGTTCTTTGCCCAGGCGAGGAAGGACATCCCCGATCTTGACGACCGGATTCGGGCGAATGACCACAGAACGCTGCTTCATTGGCTCCGCGAAAACATCCATCACCACGGCCGGCGGTACCGGGCGAATGAGCTCATCGAGAAAGTCACCGGCAAGCCGTTGTCCATCAAGCCGTACATGGAATACGTGAGGGAGAAATTTGGCGCCGTGTATGACGTCTGAGGATTAGCTGATCACGGCATGTGCACTTTGCCTTTCTGTGTGCACCGCCGCGTTCTGTACGCACGCCACTCTGGAATTCGACGGAAACAGCCGCATGCCAACGCCCTTTGCGAAGCAGCGCACCAGCCGTTGGTAACTTATCCGGGGCGCTCTGCCGCCGCTTGAGCCAGTTGTTTGCGGCTATCGGTCTTCGAGGCGTCACTGATCCGGTTTAGCCTGTCTTTTGCCCAGGTGCAACCCGGATCTGCGCGCATGGCCCGCTGGAGTAACGCGCGCGCCTCGTGGTTCTCTCCATCGGCCAGGCGGATTTCCGCCAGTATGCAGAGGGCCTCAGCATCCCGGGGATTGTCGTTGATGATGTTCTCCAGCAATGTGGCCGCCCGCTGCAACTCTCCCCGCTTGAACAGCAGGACCGCCCGCACGAACCGGGCTTCGGGATGGTCAGGGCGAGTCCGCGTGGCTCGATCCGTAGCGAGCGATGCCGTGAGCGTGTCACCGACGGCGAGGGCCGCCTTGGCCAGAAGGATTTGCGCGCCGACGTCGTCGACGTGCCTTCCCGAGTAGTCGCGCAATGTGCTGAGGGCCTCCTCGTGCCGACCCAATTGGAGGTCGCACAGTGCAACGGCTCGCCGGGCCAGGTCGAGGCGTTCGTCGTTTCCAGCCCGTGCCAGCAGCGGCCTGAGCACACTGGCGGCTTCGGCGTATCGTTTCTCTTGCACCAGGGCGAGCCCATAGGCTTCGACGACCAGGTTGTTTTCGGGCATCGATGACATGGCTCGGCCGAACCATTCGACGGCCTCCTTCGTGTCGCCGAGCGCCACGGCCAGGTGTCCGGCAAGCATGCAGAGTGTTTCGTCATGTGCGTGTTCGTCGAGATCCTCGTGCACGAGGTCTCGCGCGGCTTGAACGTGCCCCAGGGCGGCCAGGCATTCGGCTTGGGCAACGAGATAATCGATGTTGTCGGGGTCCAGGTTTCGCGCCTCTTTGTATCGATCGAGTGCTTGCTCGAGGTCCTCCGTTCGTTCCAGGAGGACGCCTTCGGTGTAAGCCAGACCGGCGGAGCGAACCTCGAGCGCTTCCGCCGCTTTCAGCACCTGAAGTGCCTGCGCGGACTCGCCCAATTCGAGCCGCGATTGGGCGAGCAGCACGTAGTAGTCGGGTTGGGTGGGATGCAGCATGATCGCCTCGGCGATGGTCTTTGCAGCATCCTCGAAGGCGCCGCTGTCGAACTGGTTCTGCGCGACCTGATGCTTGAGCTGCGCTCGCACCTCGGCCCAGTGCTGCTCCGCGCGCTCCTGGTCGGAAGGATTCGTCCACTGACTGCAGCCGGTTGCCACAAGCAGGAGAGCGACGTTAGTCCCGCAGGTTACGAGTCCTTTCATGATGCTGTTCATCCGGGCCTCCTTCCATGGACCAGGGATGGCCTAGTCATCGTCCTCATCCGCCGGTTGTTCGGCAAGTTCGGTTTGAGGGCTTTCAGGGATCGGGCGAGCGAATGGAGCGAACGGCACACCGCGCTCGTCCGCCAGCAGGCGCGGTATGAACGACCTGATGCTGGTCCCATCGGTGTCCCAGATGCGCTCCTGCATGATCTTCTCCTTCAGTTCGATAGCGGGCAGGAGCCGGGCGTTGTTGTGGATGGACATGTTGCTGTGCCACAGCGCCTTGTCTGTCTCACCTGTGGAAAACGCTTCCAGTGCCTTGCGATAATGGAGCTGGGCGAGCCGTTCGCGCCCGTGCCACATCAAGCCCTGGCGCAGTCCGACGCGCATGCGCTCGATGTTCTCCCATTGTTCCGTGGAAAGCGCGGCATAACGGTCGTGGTCCTTCACGATGTGGACGGTCATCAGGATGATGACCTCCTCGCGCGACGTGTTGTCGACGTTCGAGCGGAAGACCTGCCCGATGCCGGGAATACTGCCCAGTAGCGGGATTTGGGAGCGGCTGTCCTTGGTGACCTCACGAAAGAGCCCGCCGATCAGAATGGTGTGCCCATCCTCCACAATCACGTTCGTCGTGACCTCGGTGGTTTGCTTCGTGGGCAAGCCCTGGGCATTGACGAAACCGACGCTGTCTTCCGGATGCAGCTCGACGCGGACGAAGCCGTCCTCCCCGATGAACGGCCTGAAAATCAGTTGGGTACCCGTTTCGAGGAACTCGACGGTTTGCACCGCCTGGGTCTCGGTCACCGTCGTGGTGAGGTAGCCGTCTCGTCGACCGACGATCACCTGGCCGCGCTGCCGGTTAAGCGCCAGGACCTTGGGGTTCGCCAGGACGGTCGTGTCGGTCACCGATTCCAGGGCGCGGATGAAGAGGGCGATGTTGTCCTTGATGATTCCAATCGTCAAACCGCCCGGCGAGATGTTCTGGGTGAATTCCGTCTGGGCGATGGCGTTGCACTTGTCCAGCCGATCCGCGGGCAGGTCGCCCAGGTCCAGGTTGGTGAGGCCCTTGGAAGCGGCGTTGAGAATCTGAAAGTTGACGCCTTCCACAAACGTGAAGTCGACGCCCAGTTCGTTGTTGTCGTCGAGCGCCGCCCGCAGGATGGTGGCCTCGATTAGCACCTGCCTGGGGCGCACGTCGATCTCGCTGAGCACCTGTTCGATTCGTTCCTGGGTCTCCCGGCGCGCGGTGACAATGATAAACGCCTGAGAGGCGGAGTCGTTGCCCCCGCCGTCGTCGGTGGAGGTGCCGATGCCGGTGGCCGGCGGCGGCGATACGGTGATCGTCTCCCCTTCGGCAAGGAGAGGCGTCAAATACTCCTGCGCGTCCGCCGCGTTGATGTAGCTCAGTCTGAATACGCGCGTGAAAGGCGGATTGGCGGCCTGCTCCATCAGCGCCAACTCGTCATGGGTGTAGACGTAGATGAACTTGCCTGCAGACCGATAGTCCGCATTGTTCGCATGAAGCGTGGCTGCCAGGGCCTCTTCGAAGGTCACGTCATAGAGGCTCGCGGTAACCGTGCCCGTCACCGATGGCGAGGCGATGATGTTCCGCTGGCCCTCGACGGACAGGAGCTGAAGGACGGTCGAGAGCGGGACGTCCGACACGTGCATCTGAACGGTGCCGCGGTCGGTGACGGTGATCTCTGGTTCAGCGCCGGGGATGGGATCGTTGGCCGGGTCCTCGTCTTCCTGACCGAGTGCGGGGAGAATGCCCAAACAGAGAACGACGGATAATAGCGCCCCCATGATCGACAATCGCCTCAGGGGAATTGGCGTCGGCATCGGCCGGCCTCCTTGTCGTCGTGTGGTTGCCCAGCATGCCGCGGCGCCGCTCAGGGCATCCGCAGCACGAAGCGCAACGAGCCATCCGTGAGCACGGTGTGGCGGGGTCCGATCGACTCGACGACGCGTTGCCCGGCTCGATCGTTCGCCCGCGCAATTCTGCTGTTGAGGATCGCAATGGGCTTCTCGCGGTCGCTCGATGCCAGGGAGGTGGCCCTAAGGCCCCATGCCTCGGCATCGGTTGAGTTATCGGCTGATAGCGGGTCGAGGTTTGTTACCTCTTGGAGGGGGGCCTGGCCAAGGAGTGCAGCGGGCCCGCGAGCAGGTCCTGACAGAGGTGACGGGGAACGTCCGGTAAACTCGGACGTTCACGGGCGATGGCAAGCCTTGTGCCTGCTGTTGACCCGGCTACCGGATGCCCCGGCGTGGCTTGCGCCATCGATCCGTGGCTGCCCCTTTACCTGCCTTTGTCAAACAGATGCCCTGCACCACGCCTATCGACCGGGGTCGCTGCTCTTCTTGGTGCCGCGTACGGGCGCGGACTTTCCGCCCGGCTTATCGTTGTCTTCAATGCGCACTTTGAGCGTGCGGGTTTCCAGCGTACTGATGAGCTGCTCCAGTAGCTGATTGGTTCTCCTGGCCTCCTGCAATGCGGATACGCGTTGATCGGCGGGATTGGGGAGGACCTGGGCCTGGGCCCGATCCAGAGCCTGAATCGGCCCCAGCCAGACGCGCAAACAGGTGATCATGATCAGCGCGATCCACAGCTTCTTGAGGATCCTTGAGGATCTCGAATCATTCTGCGCACACATGTGGGCCTCCTCTTGATATTCGGGGGGTCAAAACATGCGACGGGTACCATTGTATCGCGTCACCCTCGTCCACCTCTTGAGCCCCAGAGTTTGGTGGCACCGCACTCCGCATCCGTCTCGCGGGATTGAACCGCAGCAGCTCCATCCAACAGGGTAGCCCCGCTCGCCCCCGGGGCGACCGATGCTGCAAGCGTCTCACAGGCTTTCGTTGGTGGGGTCGCCGTCATTCGCTTTGAAGGTGGCGATCGCATTGCTCACATTGTAGTACCAGCCGGTCGTGGCCGAGTCGTCGTCACTGACGGTGTTGGTGCCCGTGTACGGGTTACGGGGAACGCTCAACAGGTAGGGACCGAGTGTTCCGCCCGTCGTACTGCCCGCCACCGTGGTTTTCGAGGTCATCTGGTCCGCGAACGTGGCGGCGTCCGTCGGGTAGTTGCCATTGTGCTGCAGCCGATAGAGCTCCAGCTCCGCACGGACAGTGCGAAGGTTGGTCACGAGTGTATTGGCCTGTTCTTCTCCCGACGCGTCACTGAGCTGGGGAATGACGATGGCCCCAAGGATCACCAGGATAATCACGACAACCAGAATCTCGACGAGGGTGATAGCGCGTTTGAGGTTGATCTTCCTCGACATTGTCATGGGCCCCGCTGGTTGGGTCGGTGGCTTTCGGGCTTTCCGGAACTCGATGCAGGTCAAGCCACTGGTAACCTGCCACTTGGCAACTATGCACACGCTGGGCGCGCACCTTATGGCGCAAACAATGAGTTCACGACGCCCTGCCCGGGGGACGCTCGTCATAGAGGTGCGAGCGTCATTTTTCATTCGCTCGTGGGTCCGCCTTTACGGGCTATCGGGTCGAGCTGGAGGCCGCTTGAGGTGCCCGGAGGAGACGATGTCATTGGCATCCCGGTCTGTTGCGGGCGGGGGCCTTTGTCGCCGTGGTTATCGGCCCTGCCGCGGCTGGCAATTGGTCCTGAGGGATACCCATGGGCGGGGAAGCCGGCATGGAGTGTTTCGGACGGCTCTGTCGCCCGCGGTAGATCTCGGGGTGGCACGCCGTATGGGGCCAGGAGAATCATGCAGGCCACCGCGCCGAAGACGCTGCAAAGGCGGAGCCTGCGTTTCCGGGTCGAGCAATGGGGATCGTGAATGATCAAAGTCCCTCCAAGGGCCAGCAAGCCAAGCGCGGCGAGCGCGAACGCACTGCTGTGCCCGAGATGCTTCACCCACAGCGGAACGCCGAGGGCGACTACGAGGGCCGTGAGCAGGATCGACCTCGACCAGATGG
>CP070718.1:2481775-2488649 GCA_020350565.1 Phycisphaerales bacterium | reverse complement strand
TTGAAAGGCGACCAAACCTATGCCGAACGTGCCCGCCGCCTGGCAGACCGGACCTACGAATTCGGGCAGTTCGTTACCGATGTGCTGCGGATCGACCCGGCCGGCCTGACCGTCCGGGATGCCCGGCCCGTTACGTTTCACTACAGTTGCCACATGCGAGGCTTGCAGACGCCGGAGCACGCTGCCCGGCTGGTCGGGGAGCTCGATGGGATCGACTACCGGCCTGTCGAGCGTATCGATCAGTGCTGCGGTTTCGGCGGCGCGTTCCACGTGCTGTACCCACAGATCAGCCAGGCCATCGTCGAAGACAAGCTTTCCTGCATCGAGAAGACCGGGGCCGCCGTCGTCGTCTGCAACGAGGCGGGCTGCGCGATGACCATCGGCGGCGCGGCGCATCGAAGGGGGCAGAACGTCAAGCTCAAGCACGTGGCGGAGTTGTGGGCGGAAGCGCTCGGTCTGATGGAAGATGAACCTTGAGCCGACACGCTGAGAAGTTTGAGCGCGCCGTCGCCGAAGCGCTGGGAAACCCATCGCTCCAGGAAGCCCTACTCTCCACCACATCGAGGAAAATGTCTCAGCGCACGGAGGCACTGGCTGAGCTCCGCAATGCGGACGAGCTCTGCGATCTGGCCACGCAGATCAAACGGCATACGCTCGATCATCTCGATCGCTATCTGGAACAGTTCATTGAGCAGGTGGAGGCGCGGGGTGGGCAGGTCCACTTCGCCCACACGCCAGAGGAGGCCTGCGAGCTGATTTGTCGCATCGCCCGCGAGAACGAGTGCAAGCTGGCGGTCAAATCCAAGTCGATGGCCACCGAGGAAATCGAACTGAACGCCGCGCTTCAGCGTATCGGCGTCGAGGTCGTCGAGACCGATCTGGGCGAGTTCATCGTGCAGATCGACCACGATCGTCCGAGCCACATCGTGACACCGATCATCCACAAGAACCGCCGCGAGATCGCCGAGGCGATGGCGCGAGAGCTCGGCGTCAAGTACACGGAAGATCCCGAGGAGCTAACCGGCATCGCTCGGCGGCACCTGCGTGACATCTTCCGCCGCTGCGACCTGGGGATTACCGGCGTCAACTTCGGCGTGGCCGAGACCGGCACCATCTGCATCTGCACTAACGAGGGTAACGGGCGATTGACCCTCACGCGGCCAAGAGTCCACGTCGCACTGATGGGCATGGAGAAACTGATCCCGCGGCTGGCAGACCTGGCGTTGTTCCTGAAGATCCTGGCGCGTTCCAGCACGGGGCAACCGATCACGGTGTACACGACGCTGGTGACCGGCGTCGCGAAACAGCCTTACGCCGGCACTCCTGAACAGCTCCACATCGTGATCCTGGATGGCGGGCGAAGCGATATCCTCGGCGGCGCGTATCACGACATTCTGCGTTGCATACGGTGCGGGGCGTGCCTGAACGCCTGCCCGGTCTATCGGCACATCGGCGGACACGCGTATAACAGCGTTTACTCGGGCCCGATCGGTAAGGTACTCACACCTTTGCTCAACGAGCACGTGGTGCATGCCGATCTGCCGCAGGCGTCCAGCCTGTGCGGGCTGTGTCTCGAGGTGTGTCCGGTGCGCATCGACATTCCCGAGTTGCTGGTGCGTCTGCGCTGTGAACAGACGCGTGGGAGGATGACAGGATTCTGGCACCGGACGGCGTTCCGCATGGCGACGGTCATGCTCAAGTCCCCCGGCCTCTATCGCATGGGGCAGTGGATGGCGCGCATCGCACTCAGCAGCGGCTCACGGGACGGCTGGGTCGAGCACGCGCCGCAGCCCCTGCAGAGCATGACGGATACACGCGACTTGCTGGCGCCGGCCCGGCGGTCCTTCCGCAGGATTTGGGAGGAGGGCCTGCGCGATGAGTAACGCACGCGGATCCTTCATGAAGCGCGTCCGTGACGCTGTCGCCCTCCGAGCGTCCCAAGACCGTGCTCCCCTGCCCGAGCCAAACCACGAGGCTTTGCGGCAACAGGCGGATGCGCCGGATTCGATGGCGATATTCAAGATTCGCGCGGAATCCATCGGCTTCAACGTGCATACCGTGCAGCAGAGCAACCTGAGCGAGCACATCATCGCCCTCCTGCAACGGCATGACGTTCGAAAGGTCGCGGTCGCTCCGGACCTGCCGGGCGAAGACGCCCTGCGAGCTGCGGCCGGCGATGAGTTGTCGTTCATCGACGGGCCGTTTAAGGGCGATCCGCTGTTCGCCGCTGATGCGGGCATCACCGGCGTAATGGCCGCCGTTGCCGAAACCGGAAGCATCATCTGCTCCAGCTTTCCGCAGCTCAGCCTGGTGCCCCCTGTTCACATCGCGATCGTTCGGGCGAACCAGATTGTGCCCGACTTTGTGGACATATTCACCCATCCGGCTGGGGAGAAGCCGCCGACCCAGCTCACGATCATCACGGGCCCCAGCAAGACCTCAGACATCGAGGGTATCCTGATCACCGGCGTCCACGGTCCGGGCATCGTGCACGTCTGCGTTGTCGAAGAGGATTGAAGTCCGGGGATTCGCCGAAGAGAACGCGGAGAGCGCCGAGCGACTCGGGGAGCCTGCAATATGTACTCGGAGACCATGTGGGTGCTTGGATGCCTTAGCAGCCTGTTGAAAAAGCACGCTTGCCTGTTGCCAAGGCTAACGGCATGATGCCTGCGTATGTCCATTTCGGAGACGGCCGCCGCAAGTCAGAAATACGCAATGCAGCCTCATCCGCTGCTGCGCACCGGGCCGGCGTTCGCCCTGCTCGTTCTCCTCTCCTTTGCTCTTAACTGGCCTTATCTGACAAGCGGGTTTCAGGGTGAGGACTACATTTTCGTCAGCATGTACCGGGAGGACCCACTGGCCTATTCGCGCTTGTTGGGGCTGTGGGCCGAGTCTGATTGTCCCGCGCTCACGACCATCTGGTGGTTCGAGGGGCATGGCGGGCCCGTATTCTGGAGACCCATTCCCTCCCTTCTGATCGAGGGATCGGTCCGCCTGTTCGGTGAGCGTGCCTTCCCGCTGCACGTCCTGTCCATCCTCATTCACGGGCTCGTGGGTGGAACGCTGTTCCTCTTCGTGCGCCGGGTCACGGGGCATCCAATTGTGGCCCTCCTTGCCGCTCTTTTCTTCCTCACCTGCGAGGATCACACGATGGGGGTCGGCTGGATCTCCACGGTGACGGATCTGGTGTGTGTGCTCTTCGTGAATCTCGCGCTGCTTACACATTTGGCCTGGTTGGAGAAGAGGAAGGCACGATCGCTCATCGGCTCGCTGACGTGCCTTGCACTGGCGATGCTCTCGAAGGAAAGCGGTGCCGTTGCGCCGTTGGCTATCGTTCTCTTAACCTTGGCCATGCCGTCGGGACGCGAGATAGAATTTCCCGGCCTCCACTCCCTTTTGGCCCGCTTGAAAGGCTCTCTCGGCGATTGGCTTTCGTGGGTCCCGGCCGCTGCAATCCTCTTGGTCTATATCGCAGTCTACAAACTCGTCGGTTTCGGCGGTTTTACCTCCGGCATGTACGTGGACCCCCTCGCCAACCCCGGCCGATACCTGGCCCACCTCATCACGCACCTGCCAGTGATGTGGCTGGCCACGCTCTCGCCCGTTCCTCCCAGTCTGACCATGTTCTGGTCCGTGACAATCTTGCCACTGGCCGTGGCGGGAGCCGTTGTGTTCATCATGTGGGTGGTCGGATTGTGGTGGTTTCGGAAGAGTGCGCTCGCTGCGTGGGCGATGGTCGTTTACATCCTCGCCCTCCTGCCGCAGATGGCCACGGACGCCAGTGAGCGGGGCCTCTATTTCCCTGCGATCGCGTCGAGCATCCTCCTGGCGCTCGTCCTCGTAGAGATCGGCCCCATTGCCCGCAGGCTCGCACCGGGGGCTCCCAGCGCCCCCCGCATCACTCGGATCGTCGGCTGGGGCGCGCTTGTGTGCGTCCTGGTGCCTGGGATCCTCCTGTCCGCTGCGATGCCCTACGCGTACGCGCCTTCTTTCAAGAAGCCGACGATTCAAGCCGCGAGTATTCTCCCGCATGTGGAAGAGCGGGACCCTGACCACGTCCTCGTGCTCAATACACCGGGGATGCTGCACACGATCTATCTGCAGCCGATCGTGGCCTTCCACGCCAGCCCGGGGCTCGACGTGCGTGTGCTCTCCTCCATGAACGGCGTGATGAGCGTCGAGCGCGTCGACGACCGAAGCTTCATCATTCGAGCCGAAGACGCGGGCTGGCTCACGAACATGTTCGCCAGGATCCTTCGCTCTCCGAAGCCACCCAAGCCGGGTAGAACCTTCGAAAACGACCTCTTCAAAGCCACGTTCGCCGAAATGACCCCGGATGGCCGCGACGTGCTCGCCGTCCGCTTCGAACTGAACTGCCCACTCGATGATCCCGCCATGCTCTTCATTCAATGGGACGGCCAGACCTTCCGCCCGATCGACCTCGCCGCATTGCCCCCCAACGAAGCCGTCACCCTCGCCGACACCTCTAACGTCTGGGCGAGTATGTGGTGAGACCAAACAAAGGACAGTCGGATCAATCAGCTGTCCGCATGGGGCGACCGGTTACAAACGTTACCTTGAATTCTCATTGGCAAACCACCTCTTTGCGGGCCATACTTTAGTATCATGGTGGCGCTCAATGACATTCCGGACTCCCTTAAAGCTTCGACGGATGACTCCTGGACGCCGGGGCGAGGGCTGCTGAAGGGATCGATCTGGACGCTGTCGGTGGCCGTCGCGCTGGGTGCGGGCTTTTTCGTCCTCACCTACTACATTCCGGCGTTGGCTCGTTCGTGGGTGTTGAACATCGCCTGGGGGTTTTTCGCCTCCTGGGTGTTGTTCGCGGTGATGCACAGGACCGCAGGAATGGTGTCTTCGCTATGCACACTGGTAGCGATCTCATGTTCTGTGGTGGCATTCGTGGGTAAGTACCTCGGTTTTCTGGGCTATCTCTCGGCCTCAGAGGAGGCCGCTGGGGCCATGTGGTTACTTCTCAGTTTGCCGGACTTTTTCCTGGCGAACCTGTTCAACTGGGTGGGAGTGGTCATCGCCGCGGTTTTGTGCCACAACGGTGAGAGCGTCCTTCTCGACGTGGCGGACAGGCTGATGTCCAATCCTTTCACCGGGCGACGCGTGTAGCACCGGCTGCAGAAGCGGACTGGGACACGTCCCGCCTGTGGCTCGGATGGAAGATGAACCAGCGGCGCACTCTTGCCGGTGGTGTTCGGACCGGGGCAGTTCAACTCCAGATGAGCCCAACGGCATTGAGAGACAGGCAGATCATCACCATCAACGCATAGATGTTGATGTGTATGAATGCGCGGCGGTAGATCGTGCGGTCTTCGGCGTTGGTCGGCGGGCGGAGGACGCGCCAGGCCTTGGCGATCAGCCAGAAGGACGCGATGACGATCGCGAGGTTCCAGGGGAATCTCAGGCCGAACCCGGAAAGCGCGGGGAATACGAGCCCGCCGGCGGCCGTCGCGAGGATCCACATAAAGGTGATGCGCAGAAGCTGTGGGCGGGAGAAAATGCCGGTAAGCGTGGGCAGGTCCGCCTGACGGTACTGGTCGCCGAACATCAGCAGCAGGAGCCAGAAGTGCGGGATCTGCCAGATGAAGAAGAACGACGCGACCAGCAGGATCGGCGGATCGGTAGGCTCGCCGCCTGCGGCCGCATAACCCATCACCGGCGGAATCGCCCCGATCAGAGCGCCCGGCACGACGGCAAAGGCGGTCACGCGTTTCAGATACGTGTAGAAGCCGTTGTACCACAGCAAGGCCAAGCCCGCGAGAAACAACAGCACGGTGAGGTTCTGCTTTATCGATGCCAGTGTGTACAGGCCCAGCAGGATGAGAAGCAGTGAGATGAACAGGGCCGTCGACGGCTGAATGTGGCCCGCGGGGAGCGGACGATTGCGCGTCCGCGGCATGCGGGCGTCGATCTTGCGTTCCTGAATCTCATTGAAGGCAGCGGACCCGCAGGAGAGCAGAAACACGCCGACCAGCACCAGCACCAATCCCCCATCGGCCCGCCCTACGGCAAGGAAGTAACCGGTAGCGGTCGTCAGGGTGACGGCGAAGGTGATTCGGACCTTGGTCAGGTCAAGGATGATCTTCAGCAGACCGGATCTGGCCGCGTTCCCGGTCTTGGCTGTCGAATCATCCATCTCTTGCGACTGGAGCGAGGC
The DNA here is from genome assembly GCA_020350565.1 of Phycisphaerales bacterium. Lineage (GTDB taxonomy): Bacteria > Planctomycetota > Phycisphaerae > UBA1845 > UBA1845. Next base: position 2,482,462 of record CP070718.1, on the reverse strand, counting down.
GGCGTGTGGGACACCGGAGGTTGACTGATGGGTATGCCGCAAGGTCGAATCTCGAATCGGGGTTCGCGATCTCTTGGGCGTCACGCAGATTCATCATCCGGCTTTGGAGTAATCACCCGCGATCCCGATCCAACTGGATCGTGTGGAGGCATAACGCCTCGCCGAATGAAGCCGATCAAGCAAGGTCAGCCGCCGGCCTGCCGGTCTTGGGCCTCTTCGACCAGGAGCTCCATCGCCTTTTCGATCGGGATGGTCTCCTTGGGCTCCTGGGTTTTGTCCAGACCGTACTCCTCCACCAGTGCGGCGTAGTCCTCCTGCGAATCCGGCGGCGGCTTGTCCTTCAAGAACGCGCGCACATAGTGTGCCACGGCGACGCGCTCCCAAGGTGTAAAGTTCGGGTAGGCGCGCATCTGCGTGCCCTCGATTCCTTCCATCAGGGTGCAGTAGATGTCGACCACCCTGGTGCCGCGCTTCCAGTTCTCCGCGGTGCGGAAGTCCCGTGCCTCGGCGCCGGGAAGTCCCGAACCGTCGCCGGCCAATCCGTGGCACGTCGCACAGAAGGTCATGTACAGGCGACTGGCATCGATGTTCAACTCTTCAGGGCCGAAGCCCGGATGCTCCGGATCGACGACCGCTTCATACTCCAAGGGACGAAACCGCTTGAGCTGTTCGCCGCGCGCCCAGGCC
>CP070718.1:2472224-2481675 GCA_020350565.1 Phycisphaerales bacterium | reverse complement strand
GGAGAGAGGAATGAACCCAAAAACACAAGCAACCTATTTGAGCGACACGGGGCTGTTGCTGATCCGAGGGATGGTTGGCGTCGTGTTCGTCTTCCACGGCGCCCAGAAGCTCTTCGGCTGGTTCGACGGATCCGGCATTCAGGGTTTCGCCGGATACCTCACCAGCCTCGGGGTGCCGCTTCCGACGCTGAATGCCTGTCTCGCCGGTTCGGCCGAGTTTTTCGGCGGATTGGCGCTTTTGACCGGAATCGGCGTGCGATTCGCGGCTGTGCCTCTGATCATCACCATGCTTGTCGCCTCGTTCGTGGCCCACGGCGAGGCGTTCTCGATCCTCAAGAAGGGCATGGAATATCCCCTGACGCTCGCGTTCATGGTCGCCGGCCTGGCGCTCACGGGGCCGGGCAAGGTCACCTTGCCCTGGATCGTCAGGCTGGCCTCGAAGCGAACGGTCCAGCCTTCACCGCAGGCGAGAAGCACAGCCTCAGAAACATAGAGCCTAAACGATTAGCGTTCCTCCAGGACCAAGCCTGCGCGCATCCCGCCACTGCCTGTACTGAATCGTTTAGCAAAGGGGGGGCCAGGCAAACACCGGGTCGCCCACCTCGGGTGACCCGGTGGGCGCCTGGCGCATCTAAGCGCGAACGGATGATGAAGATCCAAAGGAGTCAGGAACACTCCTCGCAGGCTTCCTGATCAAGAAGAAGGCTTCAGTCGATCAGCCGCAGCTTCGCCGACGCGTCAGCCGCTCGTTCGACGTATCTCGGAATCAAGCCGCCTTCCAACTTGCGATGAAGCTCCACGACGTGTCTCGGGTGGTAATCCCTGCGAAGGTACAGCCTGGGATGCGGAACCTTCCACTGAGGTATCGCTTTCATTTCGCCGCGTTCGAGCTCTTTGAGGGACGCGATCATGCCCTCGATGCCGGCCAGGATGGCCTTGCAGCCGATGGTATGCGGCTGGTCATCGGCGGTGATCTCCGGACGACGGTGCCGGATGATCGGCCCGCTGTCGATTCCCGGATCGATGAGATGGATCGTCGCGCCCACGTATTCCGGCTCTTCGTTGAGCAAGGGATAGAAGTTTGTGGCCGTCCCGCGGTAGTAGGGTGAGAGGCCCAGATGCATGTTGAGCATGCGGCCGGGCCAGCGGCTCACCAGCGGCTTTTTGATCAGATTGGTGCCATAAATGACAACCGTGTCAGCGCCGGCACCTTGGAGAAACGCCAGAGTCGCCGGCGTGTTTAACTGCCCGGGCTCGATGTGGAGAACCACACAGTCAACCGAAGGTTCGACGAACGCAGCCTTGTGACCAAAGAAACGCTCCTCCTGCTGCGCCCGCTCCTCAAAGTGCCGGGCGACGATCTCCTCTTCTTCGGCCGTCAGATCGTACTGCTCCGTCTGCGCCGGGGAGTAACCGGTGCGCTCATACCCCACGGCGGCTACATTCACGGCCTCGCGCAAAGCGTTCACGAAGAACCGATGCCGCGTCTCGACGCTGGTTAGAATCCCAACACGCATGATGCAGGTTTGAACCTGAAGGCGAAAAGTGAGCTACGGCTCTGCCGCCAGCGCCGACTGTTCGATCATACGGAATGGGTGGTTTGCCTCGTTCGCCCGGCCGGAAAGCTTGTCCTCGACGTAAACCTTCAGCACGTAGTCGCCGGCGGGGAGCGTCGGCGGCAAGGTGATCCGCTGGGCAAGGAAGAAATCCGAGCGTCGCCCGCGACACAGGTCCTCGATCTCGGGCTCCTCTTGCTGCCACACCGACTTACCATCGGCCGACAACACCTCGAGACGTGTGCCGAGCACCGTCTGATGCATCCCCTCGGGCATCTCCTGGGACTTGAAGTTGCCCACCTCGCAGTAGACGATGGTCCGTATGGATCGGCCGGCGACGAACTCCAGCTCGTCCATCACCTCATAAACGCCGAAAGTGACGACGCTGCGACACAGCGCGACCGACCGGACGATCGGATCAGCAAGGTCGGCCAACGCATTACGAAGATCGTCCACCCCATCCAAGACGTGCCCGTCGATGCACAAGGGGTTCCGGGCCGCACCGCGCAGCACGACCGCGGCATTGACCAGACCGGTAAGAATCCGTCGCGTATCGGGCGACAGGTTCTCCGACAACTGGGTCGCCTCCTCATCGCGCCCCAAAGCCAACCGTATCATGCTGAGCTGCCACTGCGTATCGAGGTCGCTCGTCTCCTCGGCCTGCTTCTCGAGATCGGCCACGAAATCATCCAGAGAGAAGGGCTTGTGGGTGCGATCCAGCTCGATCGGCGTGTTGCTGACGTGGTCCTCAACGACCTGTGTGGTATCTGGCGCGACGCTCGTGGGCGTGCGGATCGAGACGGACTGAATGACCGGTAGTGCCAAAGGTGGCGCCGGGTCGGCGGCGGAAGTCAGTTGGACCTGGGTGTTGGCGAAGGACTGGGGTTCGGGTGGGTTGAGGCCAGCTTGGGGATCTGTCGCCGGACTCTTCGCCGGCTCGATCTTCTTGCCGAAATCAGGGTGCAGACCGCCCTGAGAAAGAGGCGAAGGGGAGTCGCCAACGTCTACCGCGACAGCGGTCGATTCCTTTTCGGCGGCGGTCCGGTCGTATGCCTCGGTTCGCTCGAGAAACTCCTCAATCGCGGTGAGGTCGGCCAACCGCTTCTGCTCTTCGGATGGCTCCTCCTTGACCGGCTGGGCTTCTTGTCGATCCGCCTCGGCCCGCTCCAGCTCGGCGATGCGCTCTTCAGGCGGCTCCAATGGCGGCTCGATGCCGTTTCTGCTCAACTGCTGAAAATCATAAGGCGACCCTGCGTCGGGCGTGCAGCCCGACACGAGGATCAGCGCGACCGTACCGAGAATGACGCTCGCATCCGTGCATATGCGTGACATACCGCGCTCCTGCTGATCCATCAGCTCCTGCGGTTGAACAAGGACGCAGCTCCCTCCGCGCCTCAGTTCTGCTGACTGTGCTTGACGATGAACCGCTCCACCGAACGACCGAGGGTGCCGAGCCCGATCTTGACCGCATGATCCGCGGCCGTCAGATCGCGCAACTGATCCTCCAATTGCCGTGTTGTCACACGGCTCAGCCGCTGCTGGAGGACGTCCGGATCGGTGTACGTGCGCCGGGCGAGCGCGGAGACCGACACGCCCTTATCCAAATCGCGGCGCGCTTCGAGCAACCGGCGTACGCCCCAGGCGAGCCCGGCGATCGCCCGTCCGGGTGCGGCCCGATCCGTCGCCAGCACCTGTTCCCAACTTGCCAGGGCCTTGGCCGCATCACCGACCGACATCGCGTCGGTCACGGCGAACACCTTCTCCTCGCGGTGCTGGCCCACGAGGGCATCGACGTCCGCCGGCGTGATCTCTTCGCGGGAGCCGACGTAGGCGGTCAGCTTCGCGAGCTCGGCGTCAAGCGCACCCGGTGAATCGCCGGTGTGCTCGCGCAGAGCCGCCGCGGCCGGAACGCCAACCTTCTTGTCGTACTCCGATTGAGCGCGCCGGGTGATCCAGGTGGTAATCGCACGCCCTTTGGGGGCTTCGCAGACGATGACCTGCCCATTGTCGTTGATGATTCTGTACAGTCTGGTGTTCTTGGGCAGCGTGTTGCAGATCAGAATCAGAATCCCGGTATCGACCGGCGACGAGCAGTATTCTTCCAAAGGCCTGCGATTGGCGCTGACGAAGCCGTCGGCATCCTCCACGACGACGATCCGCCGCCCCCCCAGAAGCGAGAGCGTGCGCACCTCGTCCAGCACGTCCGCCAGGTCGGCCTGATCGCCCTCGATTCGCGTGGGCCCAAGAGAATCGTCCTCACCGTCCATCGCGCGCAGCAGCTCAGCCACCGCTTCATTTCGGAGGAAGCGATCAGGGCCGACGACCGCATAGACGGAATGGACTTTGGATTGCTGCCTGGGCATCTCTTACGGACCGTTGCCTGCAGCGTAGGGACGGCTGACCTCGTGCATCAAACTGAGGCGCCGCTGCGCCTGCTCAATCACCGTCTCCGCCTGGGGGTCAATCGTAGCCGCCCGCTCGTAGCAATCGCGGGCGAGCACGTCATCCCCCTGAAAAACCGCAACATCACCGAGGTTCATCCACACCTCGGCATCATCGGGATTGTACCGCAAAATGGTGCGGAGGCGCTCAGCCGCTCGGGTGTAGTTCTTCTGCTTGCGATCGACCATCGCCGCACCGCGCAACGCGGAACGCAGGCGGGGCTGCTGCCTCAAGGCGATCTCATAGGCATTCAGGGCCGGCTCCAGATCGCCGATTCTCTGGAGCATATCCGCCATCGCCACGAAGCCGTCGGTCATGCCGGGATCCAAGGTCACCGCCTTGCGCAAAACGGAGATGCCGCGGCGATAGTGGCCGCGCTCCTGCTCCGCCAACGCCTCACGCAACAGCACGCGGGCCCGATCCTCCGTGCTCGTGCCCAGCGCCGCCTGGATGACGGGATGCCCGGACGGCTCCGGCGCCGCGGTCTCCGGCGCCTGCGCGGTCGCGGGTCCCTCGGACCTCACCGCTATGTCCAGCACGTGCGGCTCACTGGTCACCCGATGGCCCCCCTCGTCGGTCACGGTGGCGCGAATGGCAACCGAGCCCGTGAGGTCCACAGGCGTGCGCCAATCGTAGCGTCCCGTATTCGCCAAAGCGGCGGAGGTGATCGGGTACCACGTCTCGCTGCTGAACGGGCGGTAGGCAAGCTCGATAGGCCGATTCGTCAAGTGCGCGTCGATCGCTGTCCAGCGGATCTGAACGACCGCCCGGCCCATGACGGTAGTCACGCGGGCCTCATGGAGCTGCAAGATCGGTGGCGTGTAGTCGACGTAGACCCATTGATGGGGACGCGTATCGGCAGTGGGGGCCTGGCTCGAGGCTCCCGTGGCGTTGGTTACGACGAAAAACAACCCGAACAGGCCCTCCGAGGGCGCATTGAAGGCCATTGGCGACCGCCGGTCATCGTCGGCGCCATACTGATGCCACGACTGCCCGCGATCCGCCGTGTACCACAGGACGACGGAATCCAGCGGGAGCGCTTCCTGATTGACGGAGTAGCTGACGTGGAATACGCGTGATTGTGCACGAGCATCCTGGCCCGCATCGGCCGGCGGGGCGATGCTCAGCACAGTCACCGCCAACAGGCATCCATGCCCGAGCCAAGACGGTTGCATGACTGTTCTTCCTCACAGTCGGATGATGGCCACCTCCACGTGGCACGCGCAAGATATCGGACGGGCGAAGCGGATTCCTGAACGCGCAAAAAGGCCCGCACAAACGGGCCGCTCGCAGTGGCGCCTTGATTTCCTGGGCGTTCGTGCGCCCTTAGCGTCCCTGCCAGTGCTGAGGCCCACCCCGGCGTGCGAGTTTGACGCACGGTGGAAGGCAGCCGGAGCCGGCAAAGCAGGAATGTGGGCGCAGCGAGAAACCCACTGGAAAGGCGAGACGCTCGCTCGCCGGAAGGGCCTCTTTTGTATTTTTAATTCATTTTAGCGCCCACCGATGTAAAACGATGGCCCATTTTGTTTTTGGGGTGGGTCTCGCAGGCGCTCCAAAGTCGGTCAAACGCGGCTGGAACGCATTTCTGAGCCCGCTGGGGCGTGCTTTTGTGAGAATACCCTTTGCAGCGTGGCCTGACCTTGATAGACTCCGGCCCTTGAAAACCGCCGTGCGGAAACCTCATCAAGTCCCACGAAACGGGGAGTAACCGCGTGATGGAAGACTACGAGAAGCTAAAAGACCTCGTTGAGTCGGCCGCAGAGGACGTTGCGAAGGCCTGCGGAGGGAACAAGGCCGCTGGCACCCGTGTGCGCAAGATCATGCAAGAGGTCAAGGAGGCCGCCCAGACCGTGCGCAAGAAAATCCTGGAGACCCGAGCACAAGAGCAATAGTGTTCATCTCCTGTCGGTCGCAAACGCCTCTCAGGCCCTTTCTGGGGTGGGGCTGCGTCCGCCACCCCTCCTGGAGTCGTCAATCCATGCCTCCGCCGCTGCTCTTCGATCTTGACCAGATCGATCTGAGCCAAATCGTCCTTACCAAGGAGAGGATTTACGAGCTCCTGCCGCATCGCGAACAATTCACCCTGCTCGACGGGGCGTTCCATGTCGATCTCGAGGCCGAGAGATTGCTGGCCTTTCACGACGTGAAACCGGATGCCTGGTGGGTGAAGGGCCACGTTCCCGGCAGGCCGCTTCTGCCGGGGGTGCTCATGCTGGAGATGGCGGCCCACTGCTCGGCGGTCCTGGCCCATCTGCTCAGAAACGACCTGAAGATGTTCATCGGCTTTGGCGGTGTCGACGCGTGCAAGTTCCGAGAGGTCGTGGCCCCCCCCGCTCGCCTCTATCTGCTGTGCCAGCTAACCGAAAACCGCTTGCGACGCGTCATGGCCTTGACCCAAGGTGTGGTGAACGGCGTTCTGGCGTTCGAGGCCACGATCACGGGGTTGAGAATGTAGCCCGGCGGCGAATGCGCGCCGCTCGTGTCCATCACGCAGGTTTGCCTTCGCGCAGGGTCCGTTCGCGACGATCCAACTCGGAGGACTTTCTGGCGATTTCCGCCTTGCGCTTCGCCCAGGATGTTTGGTCCTGATAGAGCTTCATGCGTTCGTCATGGATGCGCTCTGCCCGTGCCGCCAGCTCCTGTTCCCAGCGGACCAGTTGCTCATGGCAATGAGTCAAGTCGTGCAGGTAGCCCCTGATCGCGGCCTCACGTTCATTGAGCTTTGCAGCCAGCGCCGCGAGATCATGCTCGGAAGCCATGAAATCCATGCCAAGATCGGAGATGTCCCCGTTCGGCTGGTTGAACCGATCCCACGTCTCGTCAATGCGTGCATGAAGGGCGGTAATATCCTCCTCGAGGTCAGCGAGTGACTTGGCGATGGGGCTTTGCTGATCTTTGCCGCCGGCCTCAGGCGCACTTTCCCCCGGCGTATGATCCTGCTTTTCCGCCTCCTTGTCGTCCTGTGCGGGAGCGGTCTCGGCACACGCGTCGCTGTCCTGTGGCTTGAGTCTTGGGGCGGCGCCGGACGGCAGACCGGGGAACTCGATACCCAGGCGTAAAGAGCCCACCAAACGCGTGGCACCATGCGTTAGAAGGGACATGGTTCCCTTCTCACCGTCGGTCCGCCCGGAACTTGAGGTTGGGAGATCGTACCAGACGGCATCGTCGCCCATCTTGAACAGGATCGCGTGGGCCGGTTCGATGCCGGCTTCCTGAACGAGGATTTCCGCGCCGGGCGCCCGTCCCACGACCGCAATCAGGTCGCGGACGCGCCAGCGCTTGTTCGAAGCCTCGTCCACGGCCGTAATCCATCCGATGCCTCCGGGGTGATCAATGCGAACGGGGCCGACGGGAGCGGAGCCTGTCGCTACGCCGGTCATCTCGACGTTGATCTCCGTGGCCCCCACCTTGACGACATCGCCATTGCGCAGAACCCGACAAGAAACCAGCGTGTCGTTGCAGAGCGTGCCGCCGTCGGAATGCAGATCCTTGAGGTAGACCTCTTTGCCCGTGTTGACGATGACGCAATGCGCCTTGCTGATACCGGACCCGTGCAGGACGATGTGGGCCTTTCTCTGCGAACCGATCACCGTCACGTGGCGGCGCAGGTTCCAGGTCTTCTCGCCAGCAGTGCCGGCCCCCGCAGTGATGCGCACCTGAGGGGCACTGCTCGGAAGACTGACGAGAAACGCGCGTGGTTCCACCGTTGCAGGCGTCATGGTCCTGGTCACCCCTTGGGATCGGACGGAAAAACCGGTAGGTTAGTCCTACCCGGGCCCCACCGCGGAGCACGCCGGGTACAAGTTTCCAACAGGAAATCTACGATACGATGGTGTCTAAGGCCAATGAGCGGAGGGGCAACTCGATACCGACGGCTTATGGGTCCTTGGACACGGGCTGAAATCGATGAATATTCTGATTACAAACGATGACGGGTATGACGCGGCTGGGCTCATGGCAGCCTATCGGGCCGCAAAGCCTTTCGGCAACCTCCACATTGTCGCACCTGTGACACAGCGCTCGGCATGCAGCCATCAGATCACGCTGGACGAGCCCATGACCGTCAAGCAGATCGAGCAGGAGCCGTTCGGCCGGATCTTCGTGGTGGACGGCACACCGGCGGACTGCGTGCGATTGGCCGATGAGGAACTGGTGTCCGAGAAAATCGACCTTCTGATCTCGGGGATCAACGCCGGGGCCAACGCGGGCGTGGACACCTTTTATTCGGGGACGGTGGCCGGGGCCCGCGAAGGCGCGATCATCGGCATCCGCTCGATCGCCATTTCCCAGGCCGTTCGGCGTCCGCTGGAAATCGATTGGGGCAAGGCGGAAGAGGCCGCTAGACTGATCCTTCCGCAACTCCTCGAGGAGGAGCTTCCGGGGCCCGGATTCTTCAGCGTCAATCTTCCCCTGCCCATACCGGATAACATTATCGACAATACGCGTCGCGTGCCCGTAGCCGTCGCCCCCATGCCCACCAACTTCACCCGCCGCGAACTCTCCGACGGGCGAGGTGTTGAATTCCGCTACGGCCGGGGCTACTGGGACCGCAACGCACCCGGCGACACCGACTACGCCATCATCCGCAACGGACAAATCGCCATCGCCGCCATCCCCCTCGTCGGGCGCTTCTGAAAAAGGGGACATTCTACTTTTTCTCGGCGGACCAGCCGTAACCACTTATTGCAGCGATGGTTGCACGCACAGCGGCATACTCGCGAACGCCAGAAAAAGTAGAATGTCCCCTTTTTCTTCCCTTGTTCTCAGCTAGACTACGCGTATGCCAAGAACTGCACGGGCGTCGGTCGGCGGCGTTTGTTATCACGTCATCAACCGCGGGAACGGGAAGGCGGAAGTCTTTCACAAGGACGCGGACTATCAGGCGTTCGTCGACTTGATGGCAGCCGGTTGCGCGCGGTTGCCGCTTCGCGTTCTGGCCTACTGCTTGATGCCCACCCACTTTCATCTAGTGTTGTGGCCCCGAGGTGACGGCGACCTGAGCCGATGGATGCAGTGGCTGATGACCAGCCATGTCCGCCGATACCACCGCCACTATGGCACCAGCGGCCACGTATGGCAGGGTCGTTTCAAGGCCTTCCCCATTCAGCATGACGAGCATTTGTTGACGGTGTTGCGTTATGTTGAACGAAACGCCCTGCAGGCCGGCCTCGTGAAGCGCGCCGAGGACTGGGCGTGGACCAGCCTGTACTCGCTGGCGCGCCAAAGACCGCTGCTCTTCCTGCGGGATGGGCCGGTCGCGCGTACGCAAGCTTGGGTCGACGACGTGAACCGCCCATTCAACGAAAAGGAACTGGAAGCCATCCGCCATTGCCTCGACCGTGGCACACCATTTGGTAACCCCCGCTGGCGTCAGCGCACTGCGGCTCGCCTGGGACTGGAATCAAGCCTACGAGCACGGGGGCGTCCGCGAAAAAGGGGACATTCTACTTTTT
>CP070718.1:2453287-2472124 GCA_020350565.1 Phycisphaerales bacterium | reverse complement strand
CCGGTATCCTCACCGCGACCGGCGGCAAGACCTCGCACGCGGCCGTCGTGGCGCGCGGTTGGGGCAAGTGCTGTATCGTCGGGTGCGAAAAACTGAATCTGGACCACCGCGCCGGCACGATGACGTTCGGTGGCCGTACCCTTCGTCAGGGCGAATCGATCACGCTCGACGGCGGAACGGGGCAGGTTTACGCGGGTTGTTTCAATCTCGTTCGGCCCAGCGCACCGCCGGAGTACGACACGCTCATGTCCTGGTGTGACCAGGCGCGCAAGCTGAGGGTCCACACCAACGCGGACACGCCGGCCGACGCCGCTCGCGCGGTCGCACTCGGTGCCGAAGGCATCGGCCTGTGCCGCACCGAGCACATGTTCTTCGATCCCTCCGAGCCGATGCGCATCCGGAGTGTGCGCGAAATGATCCTGGCCGACGAGGAAAAGGGGCGCCGCCGCGCGCTCGACAAACTGCTCGGCTTCCAACGGAAGGACTTTGAAGGCGTGTTCGAGGCTATGAGCGACAAGCCCGTCACCATCCGCCTGCTCGATCCACCGTTGCACGAGTTCCTCCCGCAAGTCGATGACATCCAGACGCTGCAGGAACTCGCTCATGACATGAACAGCGAAATCCGTGAGAAGCTCAGTCAAGTCGAGGCGTGGGACCACGATCTGCGGTCGCAGCTCGAGGCGCAGCTTATTGACGTCCAGACCATTCAAAAGCGTATCCGGCAGTTGCACGAGTCGAATCCCATGCTCGGACATCGCGGGTGCCGCCTGTCGATCACCTATCCCGAGATTCTCGAAATGCAGGTGCGGGCGATCATGGAGGCCGCGGTCAACTGTACGCAGCGCGGCGTCAAGGTCCTGCCCGAGATCATGATCCCGCTGTCCATCGACGCGAAGGAGCTCGGCATTCTCATCAACAGGACCCGGGCGACGGCGGACGCCATCCTGAAGGAAAAGGATGTCAAGCTGAAATACCTGGTCGGGACCATGATCGAGACGCCACGGGCCGCCTTGACCGCGGACCGCATGGCGGAGGTGGCCGAGTTCTTCAGCTTCGGCACCAACGACTTGACCCAGTTGGCGATGGCCCTGTCTCGTGACGACGCGGGTCGCTTTCTCACCTATTATGTGGATAAGGCGAAAGCCGGGATCTTCGATCACGATCCGTTCCAGTCGCTCGACGTCGAATGCGTCGGGCAACTGGTGGAGATGGCGATCGCCAAGAGCCGCGCGACTCGACCCGCCATCAAGCTGGGTATCTGCGGGGAGCACGGCGGCGATCCCGAATCGATTCTGTTCTGCCACCGTGTCGGCCTGGATTACGTTTCCTGCAGCCCGTTACGCGTGCCCATCGCGCGACTTTCCGCGGCTCAGGCGGCGCTGAAGTTCGATGGCGCCGGCCGACGTTCAATGGCGGTGAAGGTCAAGAGGACGGCCGCTGCCAGGCCCAAGGGCAAGACTGCCAGGAAGGTCTCCGCCAGGAAAACAAAGGCCAAGGTCAAGAAAGCATCCGCCAGGAAAACCAAAGTCAAAGCCAAAAAGGCGGCGAAGGGCAAGAAAGCCACCGCCAAGAAATCCAAAGCCAAAGTCAAAAAAGCCTCCGCCAAGAAAACCAAAGGGAAAGCGAAAAGGGTGGCGAAGGGCAAGAAAACCGCTGCCAAAATCGGGGCCAAAAAGAAGAAGGCGAAGCGCGCTTAATGACCGGGGCTTTCTGCGCTCCTGATTTGAAAAAGGTGCAATGCCGCGGACAGTTTCTTCGTCAGGCATGAGTTCGCCAGCGGGCATCTGCTTCGGACCTGAAAAAACACGCTCACCCCGCCTTGTCGGAGTGAGCGTGCTTCCTTAAGAGGGGAGCGGACCCGGTTGTCAATTCTGCCGAGGGGCGTTCGTCGGTAGAACAATCGTAAACGTCGTTCCTTCTTCAGGCTCGCTGGTCACGCTGATCGTGCCGTTGCTGTCCTCGATCAGGTCCTTGCACAAGGCGAGACCAAGACCGCCGCAGCGCTCACGCCCGTTTCGGTTCGAAGGTTTCGAGCTCTTGAACGGATCGAAGATGTCGCAAAGGATGTCGGGCTCAATTCCGGGCCCGTCATCGCTGACTTCGATCCTGGTTTTATCTCCTTCACTTGCCGCGCGAACGATCAAGCTTCCCGAACGCTGCGGGGCCATGGCATCGCGCGCGTTTAATAGCAGGTTGAAGAAGACCTGATGAAGGTACAGGGGGTCGGTCCAGGCTATCGTGTCTTCCGGAACCTCGTTCTTGAAACGGATTCCATCCTTTTTCAGATCGCGACACAGGCTTTCCAGGGCCTCCTCCACGGCCTGCCGTACCGGAACCGCCTGGTACTCCGCTTTCTTCGCCGCCGCCACCTCCATGACCCGTTCGGACATCGCCTTGAGCACCTTCGCATGCTTGGCGGCGATCCGCAGCGCTTTTTGGGTCAATTCGGGATCATCCGAGTCGATCGCCGCCTGGGACCACGCCAGGACGGGTGCGAGTAGATTGTTGTACTCGTGAGCGATGGTGGCCGCGGCCGGCCCCATTGCCGAAAGCTGCTGCGCCTGGCGGACCTCGATCTTGAGCTGCTCGAATCGCTCTTCGAGCTTTTGGATCTGCTCCTCGATCGTCGTCGAACTCGTCTTTGGATGTGCCGGCGTTTGTTGGGTTGGAATCATTCCTGGTGGCTGATCCTTGAATCTGATAACCTGCTACGCTGTCACTATCGGCTTCGCTGTTGCGAATTCTTGAAGGGGTGATGGGAGGATGGAGTCGTTGCCCCATCTTGATGTGCTCATGCATCTCTTCGAGCGTCTCGGCGTGACGGTGCGCCGTGAGACCCTCGGCGGAGAGGGCGGCGGCCTGTGCATGCTACGCGGTCAGCGGATCATGTTCCTCGATATGAGTGCTGATGAGGCGTCTCAAATCGAGTGCTGCCTTCGCGCGCTGGGCTCGATCCCAGAGTTGGAAAGCATGTACATACCCCCCGCGCTCCGCGAGGCCATCGACCACGCCAAACGGGCCACCTGAAGCTCGGGCACCGACTCCCAGGCAAAGCTGTCTGACCGTCCGCTGAAGAAGTGTGGCCGGGCCTCCCCCGACCGTGCGCTGAACACGTGTGGCCCGGCCGCCCCCGGCCGGGGTTGGGCGAACGCCGCTTTCGGCGGTGCCCCGTGGAGAAAGGGGATTTCAGCGCCGCCCTGTAAGGAACGTGGTTTTCAGCGCTGCTCCTGACTGCTCCCACCAGTTGCTGAAGATGCCTTCTCCGGCGCGCGCCGCGCGGCGCGCGGCACGAGTAACAAGGAAGTGTTTCCTGCACACGATGCCAGCACAGGAATCGACGGCTTGTGAAGCTGGAGAATCGCTCCAGTGGGCGCAGCCGGGCCTTCCGCGCCTTCCAGACCGGCGCGTAAAAACACAGGCCCCGTCGGAATCGCGGATCAGGGCTCCACTCATCTCCCCAGACAATGTGTCCCAATCCACGTTCCCGACGGGGTTCCTGCGCTCTAGCCTTGCTAGGATCCGAACACCTTCGGATCTTCGGATCGGGCCCCCCAGCCAGATCCGCACCCCCATGGGACGGTTTCCTGCCGTCCATAACTGCAGGGAGTGTGCCATATCGGCACCGCACGCCCCGAATGCCACCGTTGGTTCGATAACATGCTGTCCTGGGTAGACTTACGATCCATCTGCCGAGGCAAACCACAGAGCCTGATCTCGCCCGCCGGGTGGGTAATCCGCGGGGTGGGGAAACCTGGGTGGGTAATATTACCCACTTGGCCTATGAGCAAGGGCCGGCATCTGATAACCAGCAACCCCCCCGTCATTCACCGCCCGGCTAAGGCGAACCCCTCGCTATCTTTCGAGGAAGGTCGATTCCCAAGGACGTGAGCTGGTCAGCGGCGCGGGCGGGCCAGTTTCGGTTGGCGGGCGGGCTGGCCGGGCTGGGGTGGAGGATTCCGCCGACTTGCACGTTGGTGGCGTGGAGCGCCTCGCCAGCCCGCTGCTCGGCGAACCGGCCCACGCCGATGACGAAACGAGGCCTCAGCGACTCGACCGACTCGCGGAGTGCGTGGTCGTATGCCTCCAGCAGAGGCCGGCGCTCATCGGCCGGGAGCTTGTCCGGCGTGCGGTTGCGCCCGGATTCCTCGAAGAACGCCAGCGGGCAGTAGTTCAGCACGAAAAAGCGAGCGAAGAATCGAGCGGGTGTGCCGAACGTCGATCGCGCCCAGCCCCAGAGTCGGGCACCGCTTACCTCACTTCGCCGACAGGCCAGCCCGAGCACGGGGCGCTTGGGATGCTCAGCCTTGGGCCGCCTGATTCTCGCGTTGATGCCCAACCAGTCGCGAACGGCCGACACCTCGCCGAACGGCACGCCCGTCTGCACCATGCCCCAGGGCCCCGGGTTCATCCCCAGCAGGATGATCTCCTTGGTGCCGTGCCCGTAGCGTTTCACGTATTCGGCATAAGATTCGCCCGCGTACTCCAGGGGGTTGTACACGTGCGTGACCGGTTCCTCGAAGCTCAGCGTCTTCAATCTCCGCGTCAAGCTTCTGACAATGTGAACGAGCTGCATGGGCGGCGATTGTAGCGGGAGGAGGGTGTGACGTGGAGTCGTCGCTCATCTGATGTCTGCCCGGTGAATGGGATACCGGTCCGGTGAAAACGTGTAGCCCGGGCGCCCTCGCCGGGTTTTGGAGGCCGGCGCACTAAGAGTCGACACGCTGCCGCAGGGGACGGAAATGCAACGCGTCTCTTAATCGGCGTTCACATCGACTTGCTCGCCGTCGTGATAGACGGCGACAGGGGGGTGCGAGCCGTCGAATATCGCGCTCCAGCCCTTTGTGGTGGACTCGATCGGAATGACGGCCAGGTCGGCGCATTTACCGGGAGAGATGGAGCCCAGTTCGTCGGCGAAGCCGATTGCATGCGCCCCGTGCAGCGTGCCCATGGCGAGAAGCGTCTCGCCCGGGAAACCGGGATCGCGCTTGCTCATGAAGCGAAGCTCGTCGAGGACCGACAGCGACGGGTTGGAGGCCAGACTATCGGTGCCGATGCAGACGTTGACACCCGATGCAAGCAGCTTGCGAAACGGATGCGGCTCGTGCCCGAACGCGGCGTGCGTACGCGGGCAGTAGGCGACGCTGGCGCCGCTTTCGGTGATCAGCTCAATATCGCTTTCAGTGAGGTAATTCCCGTGGGCGATTACCGTTCGCCTCGTGAGCACGCCCGTACGGAAGGCCAACTCGACGGGCGAACACCCGCTGATCGGGACATCCTCGTCCCATATCCCGAGTCGGCGCCCCAGATCGGCGAAGGGGCCGGTGCCATGCCGGGTGAAAGCATCCTCATCACGGGATTCGGCCAGATGGATACAGAGCGGGGCGTTCATCTGCTGCGCCTTGCGCGCACACGCCGCCAGGCCGTCGGGCTCCACCGAGTACGGAGCGTGTGGCGAGATCCCGATCCGAAGCCTGGACGACTCGCGTTCGGTCAAGGCGGCCGCTTCGAGACGCTCGTCGAGCAGGTCTCGTCGCGTGCCGATGGCGATGACTTCGCCGAAAGAGACGACATGAAGGCCGGACTCCGCCAACGGTCCCCGAGTGAGCGCGGGGATTCGTGTGATATCACCGAAGCAAGTGACACCGCATGACACCGAATGACGAATGGCCGCATTCACCGCGCGGGCGACGCTTTCCGGTGTAGAGGGAGCGTCCTTGGAGACCGTGACCAAGCGACAGAGCCAGTCCACGAGATCCGACGAAGGCGGCACCTTACCGCGAAGATGCGATAATTCCAGGTGCGTGTGGGCGTTGACGAAGGCGGGGCAGATGACCGCGTCGCCGTAATCGATCATCATCTGCGAAGGGAATTTGGCGGCCGTGCCCACGGCGGTGATGCGGCCGGCCTCGATCTGCACGCTCCCGTTCTCGATGACGGGTCGATCGACGGGAGCAACATAGCGGGCCTTGAGAATCATGGTCATCAGCCGCCCGGAATCGGCAACGTTCGGTCGAACTCGAAAACAGACCCATCGCGGACGAAGCCGGAGGACTCAAAAAGGGACGAGAGTTCACTTTGTGTTTCGTCCACCTGCGTCAGGACGCTACGCAGCAGGAGGCGCTTGGCCGTCTTGATCAGGTGGGCCAGCAGTGCTTCGCCGACCTTTTGGGAGGCGAACTCGGGAAGGACGAAGAAGTCGGTGATCCGGCCGACGTCGCCGACCTGGTGGAGCGCGCCTCGGCCGGCGGCCTGCCCATGCGTAACGGCCACGAACATGTCGTAGCTCGCATCGTCCATCCGCTCTTCACAAGCTTCCGTCTGCAGCCCCGCAATGGTCTCACCTTCGGGGCCGAACTCGGCGGCAAGCGTTTTGCCAAGGGCGGGACGCATGGCACGTGCAGGCAGCACGCGAACGTCGGGAAAGGAAGTCACTTCCGGCCATTTCGCCAATACCAGGGCCGATCGCCGTCGCAGCTCGAAGCCCTTCGTCGTCAGAAACGGCTCTGCCAGCTCAGGTGGCTGGTTGGCGGCCGGCGACCAGCGTCGGCAGATCAGTCCGTGCTCGCCGAAGAACAGCTCGGACTCGCGCCAGGCAGCCTCGACGGCGGCGTGATCCTCGACCACCACTTCGCGGAACACGTTCGTTTCGGCCAGTTCCGCGAAGCGCTCGGAGTAGAAGGCGACGCCTCGCTGCAGCGTGTGTTTTTGGCAGAGCTGCTGGCAGCGCGCCTGACTGCATCGTAGTAAGGAGGCCACGGTGGCGGTCGACATCGTTGCTCCGTTGTATCTCGGCTCGAGGCTCTTCTATTCGAAGTCCGGCGGCACGCGCTTGTGGTGATCCGTCAACTGCTGATACTGATGCGCGACGGCCAGAATCTTCTCTTCGCCGAACGACGGGCCCATCAATTGCAGTCCGATCGGAAGGCCCGACGAGTCAAAACCGCACGGGACGCTGATGGCGCAAATGCCGGCCAGATTCGCGGAGATCGTGTAAATGTCCGCCAAATACATGGCCAGCGGGTCTTCCAGCCGCTCCCCGATGGCGAATGCGGTCGTCGGCGAAACCGGAGAGGCGATCACGTCCACCTGTTGAAGCGCCGCATCGAAATCCCGCTTGATGAGCGTCCGGACCTTCAGCGCCTTGAGATAGTAAGCTTCATAATACCCGGCCGACAAGGCGTAGGTGCCCAGCATGATGCGTCGTTTGACTTCCGCGCCGAATGCTTCGCCGCGCGAGGCCGCATAGAGATTGACGATGTCCGCCGGCGATCCGGTTCGATGGCCGTAATGAACGCCGTCAAACCGGGCCAGGTTGCTGGATGCTTCCGCCGTGGCGATCAGATAATAGCAGGCGACGGCGTATTTCATGTGCGGCAGGTGGATGTCGACGATGACCGCCCCGGCACGCCGCATGGCATCCAGGGCGGCATGGACCGCATCGGCGACCTCGGTGTTTAAGCCCTCGCCGAAGTACTCCCGGGCAACGCCGACGCGCGTTCCCTTCAACGACCGGTCGATGGCCGCCGGATAGTCCGGGACCGCTGCGTTCACACTGGTTGAGTCGCGATCGTCATGCCCGGCGATTATTTGAAGCAGCAACGCGGCATCGCGAACGTCCGTTGTGATTGGCCCGATTTGATCCAGGCTGCTTGCGAATGCGACCAGGCCGTAGCGGGACACGCGGCCATAGCTCGGCTTAAGCCCGACCACGCCGCAAAACGAGGCAGGCTGACGGATCGAACCGCCCGTATCGCTGCCAAGGGCTCCAGGAACGAGGCGGGCCGCCACGGCTGCGGCCGATCCGCCTGATGAACCGCCGGGAACGCACAACCGGTTCCATGGATTGCGCGTGGCGGCGAAGGCGCTGTGCTCGGTGCTCGAGCCCATCGCGAACTCGTCGAGGTTCGTCTTGCCGACGATAACCGCCCCGGCCGACTTGAGCTGCTGAACAACGTGCGCGTTGTAGATGGACTCAAAGCGACCCAGCATCTTCGAGCCGCACGTCGTCCTGCTGAAGGTCGTGCAGAGGTTGTCCTTGACGGCCAGCGGCACGCCGGCCAGCAGTCCGAGCCCATCGCCTCTCGCACGCGCCTCGTCAATTGAACGGGCGCGCTTAACCGCGTATGTGCGGTCCCGGCTCAGGAATGATTCGAGCTTTCGATCGTGCAGATCCACGTGCTCCATGCAGGCGGTCACCGCTTCCTCGGATGATGTCCTGCCGGAACGGATGTCATCAGCAAGGTCTACGATCCCGCCCATTCTGTCAGGGTCCTATGCGCTGTCTTGGTCAATGACCTTGGGGACTTTGAAGAAAGCGCCTTCTCTTTCCGGCGCGTTGCTCAACGCTTCCTCGACGGGGCGCGAGGCCGTCACGGCGTCCTCGCGAAAGACGTTGGACAGGGGCAGCGGATGTGCCGTCGGCGGGACGTCGTCGGTATCGAGTTCGCCAAGCTGCTCGACGTAATCGAGGATCGTCGAGAGCTGTTCTGCGAAGAGCCGCACCTCCGCCTCGGACACGTTCAACCGTGCCAGATGCGCGACGTGCCGGACGGCCTGCTCATCCAGTTTCTTTGATGCCATCGGATACGATTCCTCGATTGATCCTCCCGTCCTCACGAATCGCCATCCCGGGGGGCAATCACCGGTCGCTTGCGCTGCCTGCTCAGAAAAGCGGCGCGCAAGCGCGCACCGCCGCTCAGCGATCGAGCCGGTGGTCATCGTCCGTCGGCTCGTTCGCGTCGTGGCCGGTGCCCGGCACGTCGATGAATGAGTCATCGTCGAACGGGTGACTGCCACCCGAATGGATCATGACCATACGTTTTTTGAAGGCCTCGGTCAGACGCCTACGAACCCATCGCCGCACAGGCGGTACGAGCAGGCAGAAGCCGCAAAGATCGGTCAGCACGCCGGGCGTGACCAGCACGACGCCAGCGACCAGGATCAGGAGTCCGTCCACGAGGGCTGACGTTGGGGGAATCCCGGCGGCCATGTCGTTGGAGATCTTGCGGATGACCTTGAATCCTTCCCTTCGGGCCAGCCACGCTCCAAGGACGCCGGTCAGGAGGACGATTCCAATCGTCGGGCCCCAATCGATGCGATCCGCGATTTTCACGAGGATCATCACCTCGATGACCGGGATCAAAGTAAACGCCAGGATCAGGTAGAAGAGCAACGCAGCGTCCTCGAACAGGGAATCGCAGGATGACTTTGGGCTGACCCGCTTCCGCATAGGCGAGCCTATCGCAGGAGGAGCTTCGCGTCCACCTCGCCGGCATATTCCGAGCGTGACGATGCCGGTGAAAACGACAGACCGGCCGCAACTACGTTGGAAGGACTTCGAGGCTTCGAGCGGTGACTCTCCTTGAAACAAGTGAGAGCCCCTATCTGTCCGTTGAAAAAGGGGACAGACACCTCAGCGAACGGCCTTTTCGCGGGCGGCAGTCGTCCTACACTCGGAGCCAGTCCCCTTTTTCAACGGACTCCTATCCCGCGGTGCCACAGGCGAGCCCGCGTTCAGGCAGGCCGCGCGGCATGTGCCGCTCGACTCAGAATTGGAAGTAGATGAACGGCGCGCTGGTTCCGCCGAGGGCGGCGAAGACCAGGAGGCTGCCGGCAACGACGCAGGCCTGCGCGTACGAGGGAATCCGGAAGTAGGCCTGAGCGGTTGCAAGCAGCCACGGGCGCGGCGCCCACTCCATTGTCGCGGCCGTGAGCAGTGCAAGGTACCCTAAGGACTTGATAGGCTCCGCGCCCGGCGTCAGCGAGCACATCGTGGACCAGTAGGAGGTCAGCGTTTCGAGGCTGGTGCTTCTGAAAACGACGAAACATCCTGCCGCAAGATGGAAGGTGACGATGATACGCGCGATTCGTGAAATCGTCGGCTGGTCCTCGCGGTCTGCGTCGATGCCGGTGAAGTGATGAAAAACTCGACCCGCGCCCAGCAACAGGCCGTGAATGGCGCCCCAGATGACGAATCCCCAAGCGGCTCCGTGCCACAGTCCGCCGAGCAGCATGACGATGGCCAGGTTCCGCGCGGTCTTCCATGGAGAACCCTTTCCGCCTCCGAGCGAGATATACAGATAGTCTCGTAACCATGTAGATAGCGAGATGTGCCATCGTCGCCAGAAATTCCGCAGACTTGTAGCCAGATACGGCCGGTTGAAGTTGATCGGCAGATCGAAGCCGAGCATCCTGCCGACGCCGATCGCGATGTCGCTGTACCCGCAAAAGTCGTAGTAGATTTGAAATGCATACCCGTACATGGCAACCGCAAGCGCCCAGGAACTGCAAGCGGCCGGGTCGGCAAAGACCGGATCGACAAGTGTCACGCCGAGAACATCGGCGATGCATATCTTCTTGAACAGGCCGAGGAGGACCTGGCCCAGTCCGTTCTCCGCCTTTCGATCCTCGAAGAAGGGCTTTCGTTGAAGCTGTGGGAGGAAATGGGATGCCCGGACGATGGGGCCGGCAACCAGTTGCGGGAAGAAGGAGACGAACAGGGCAAACTTGAGGAAGTTGCGCGTCGGTTCGATCTTATGGCGATAGATGTCGATCGTGTAACTCAGCGTCTGGAAGGTGTAGAAGCTGATGCCCACCGGAAGCAGTAGCGAGTGATGTGCTGCCTCTGTTGCTCCATGCGAGAGTCCGAAGACCGCTGAGACGTTGTCGACGAAGAAGTTGTAGTACTTGAAGATGAAGAGGACGCCCAGATTGCCGGCAAGGCTGGTCACCAGCAGGCCCCGGCGAACCGCCTGCCGGTCCCATCTCTGCATGCCCAGGGCCGCAAAATAGTCGAGCACCGTTGAGCCGAGGATCAGCCCGGCATACAGGACGTTCCACGACATGTAGAAGTAGTAACTGGCCAGTAGAAGGAAGGCAACGCGCAGGACGGCGTTACGGCGAAGGGTCCAGTACAAGGCTAGGACGACCGGCAGGAAGAGCATGAAATGGATGCTGTTGAACGCCATGTTAATCGGCTGCGTTGCCCCGCGCTTTCCCTTCGATGGCGGCCAGCACCACCCGTGCGGTTGCCTCAGCGACCAACTGATGACCCCGGTTACTCAGGTGGATCGAGTCGTGGAAGTATTCGGCTCGCTTCGGAACGATATGATCCAGGTCCACCAGGGGAAGGTCGTACCGGCGTGCCGTTTCTCTAATGATCTCGTTGTAGCGTGTATACGCGTCATTCAGACCGGGGAGCGAAAGAGCCGGATTGTGCGCCAACGCGCTGGCGGCCAGGGCATGCTGGTCGGTCGCAGCCGAAGGATCGCCGAACGCGCGAGGGCACGTACAGAGAACGAGGATGATGCCATTCTCCCGGCAGATGCTGGCCGCGTGTTGCAGGTGCTCCCGGTATTGATCGAGGCCCGCTTCGTCCAATCGATCGTGGCGATCCTGCTGCACGTTCTTGGAATGGAACGCTGCCGTGTTTTGTCGGATCAGGTTCAGCAACAGCACGTGTTTCTGCACAAACCTGGTCAAGGTCGGTTGACTCGCGGACTGCTGCTCCTGTGCTGGATATTGCCGTCGGGTGTGCCCGGCGATATCCGTCGCGACCTGAAAACCCATAACAATATCCGGTTTGAACGCCATGACCCGCTCGGAGAGTTGAACGGTGCTGGTGGCAAGCGTGTAGCCGGGGACGCCGGCATTGATGGTGTCGAAGCGCGGGCTCTCCGTGTGCTCGTTCAGTAGACGCTCCATCTCCGCCACCCAGGTTGCGTCATCAGAAGAGGCCTCCATGGCGAAAGTGGTCGAGTCGCCCAACGCCGCGATTCGAATGGTGCCTTCGGGTTTGACCTTGGGAATCTCCCTGCCTCGAAAGCCCCACCGGTTGATCGACAGGCTTCGGGTGGTGCCATCCAAATGGGTGCCCGGACGTGGTCGACGGCCCAGAAGGGCATCTGGTTCGTAGATTCCGGCCACCGGGCTGCCGCGACCGCCGAACCGGATATGGGCACGGACGCGCACGGCCAATTCGGCGCCAACCAGTAGACAACAGGTCCAAACGATGGTCATCAACGTCTTCCGCCGCGCCCTGGTGTGCGACGCGATTCGGATGGCAGCAGCCTTCGTTGGCTCGGCTGGTTGGATCGCGACGATGGACAAGTTCGTTGGCTCCGGTTGGAGGAGGCGCCTGTCTCTCGTGGAACGATTGGCGGGTTATCGGGCGTCCACGAGACCGTCAGGCCGGTTTCCCGGTTGGTATGCACGCCTTCTCGGACGAGTTATCGGCAGCAGGCGGATCGATCTGCACGCGCGCCATAAGAGCGTGATCGGGTGCCGTTTCAGAGGTTCGGGCTTACTGCTGAACAGTGACACGCGGTCGTCCGAAAACATAGAGCGCAGGGAAGGTCTGCCCGTCGCCCCGAGGGGGCAGGGAATCAAGCGCCGGTGCGCCATCGAACCGAGGGGCCCCGGCCGGCAGATGGCGTTCGATCGCCGACGGCTTCCATCGGCGAGTGGCCGGCCCTTCGCCATCTTTGTTTTCCGGCAGCAGCACGACATTGATGAGGCTTTATGTGGGCTCTTAGGACGGTTTTCTTCGTCGTGATCTTCGGCGGCGGGTGTGTGTTCGCGCTGGTCAACCCGATCATCGGGGCCATCACCTACATGATGGTCTATCAGATCACGCCGAACGCGCGATGGTGGGGTCTGCCGCTGGCCGACATGGGCTTCCGGTTCTCTTTCCTTGCCGGCCTGTTCACCGTCCTCGGGCTGTTTACCGTCCCCCATCGTGTGCCCAAGGCCAAGCCCTGGCTGAGTCTGTGGGAGATCAGCCTGATCGCGCTGGTGATCATTGCCACACTGAACACCTTCGTGTTCGGCATTGGGCTCACGCCGAATTCCCGACTCATCTTCGACAAGTTCTGGAAAATGATGCTGTTTCTGATGGTCTTGAACCGCCTCGCGGGAAGCAGGACCAACTTGCGGCTGATTCTGTGGACCCTGGTCATCGGGAGTCTTTACCTCGGTCATGACGCGTACTCGGCACCGTTGCGGTCGTACATCCAGGGCCGGCTTCAGGATATCGGCGGGCCGGACTTTCGCACGACCTCCGGGCTCGGAGCGCATATGTGTGCGATGCTTCCGCTGATCGGTATGGCATTTCTGACCTCGCGGCATTGGGTGTTCAAGCTTGTTGCCCTGGCGGCCGGAGCGTTCACCGTAAACGCAGTCGTGCTTTGCCGTACGCGGTCGGCATTCATCGGCTTGACGGTTGGTGTACTGACGGCCTTCATCGCCGCCCCCCGGGCCAGACGTTTTCGTGTTCACGTGATGCTGGTGATCGGCCTCCTTATCGCCTTCAATCTGACCGACGTGCACTTCTGGGAGCGCATGTCCACGATGTCCTCCAAGGAGTCGCTGCAGGAGGACTTGGCCACCACGCACCGTCTCGACATCTGGGATGCTTCCCGCTACGTGCTGGCCGATCATCCGCACGGCATCGGGATGGGGAATTTTACACACGTCATCGGGCAGTACGACTGGCGTCATCCACGCCGCTCGAGTCACAACACCGTGATCATCGCCTTCGTCGAGCTGGGCGTTCAGGGTGGTGTTCTGTTCCTGGTCATGGCAGCGGGCACACTGAACGCCATCAGGCGGAGTTTCAAGCTGGCGCCTCTCACATCCGATCCTCTTGAAACGAAGTTGTGGACCTACGGTGCCCTCGTGGCGTTCGTGACCTACTTCGTTGCAGGTCTGGGTACCGAGAGGCTGTACTGTGAATCTTTCTGGTGGATCATGGGCATGCCCCATTGGATCCATCGCGTTGTCGTGAACGAGGTGCACGCGTCCGTACCCGCCCTGGCCTTGGAACGGCCGCTTGCGATGGACGAGGCGGACGCACTCGCCGGTCCAGAATCTTATGAAGGCCCCGATCCGACCCGTCATTTGCCACGTCCTTCATACTCTTGAGGGCGGCGGCACGGAGCGTTTCCTCGTAGCGCTGTTGCGCGCGTTCGACCACAATGCGTTCGAGCATGTGGTGGTTACGTTGCGGGGCCCCGGGGTGCCGGCCGAACAACTGCCCGATGAAGTGGCATGTCGTCCGCTGATGCTGACGGGCGCTTCGCGCACCGCCTGGATAAGGCTCGGACTGCTGGCGCGGTCATGCGGCGCGTCCATCATCCACGCGCGCAACACGGGATGCTGGTTCGATGCGACGATGGCCAGGTTGTTGTCTCCCCGAACCAGGATCGTTCTCGGCTTCCATGGGATGGAGGCGTCACAGCATCTGCGGTTCAGCCAGAAAGCGAAGGCACGGCTCGGCCTGCGGTTGGGTGCCGGTTTCAGCAGCGTATCCGAGACAGGCGCCGCCATGCTGCGTGAGCAAGCCGGGATCCCCCCGCATCGCGTACAGTGGCTGCCCAACGGCATCGAATGGAAGGAATTCGGCGACTCCGCTGGGCTCTCTCGTCGGGCGACGAGAGAGTTACTCGGCTTCACGGAAGGGGAATTTGTCGTCGGGATGGTGTCCACGTTAACGCCCGTCAAACGTCATGACTTGCTGATCCAGGCGTTTGCCTCACTGGCGCGGGCAAACGACAAGATGCGCCTGCTGATCGTTGGAGACGGCCCGTTGCGAGCGGAGCTTCAGCGACTGGCGACGACAGAAGGCATTGTTGAGTCGGTCTCATTTGCCGGAGCGCGGCAGGACGTGCCGGCGCTGCTGGCGGCCATGGACCTGTACGTTCAGTGCAGCGATTTCGAAGGCATGAGCAACGCACTGCTTGAGGCGATGGCCGCAGGCGCGTGCATTGTGGCCACCCGTGTTGGAGACAATGCCGCCATCCTCCGCGACGGCGTCGATGGGCATCTGGTGGCCCCCTCCGATGCACGGGCTCTTTCCAATGCCATCGCGGAGCTGATGGGAAACGCCTCCATGCGCAGGGCGTATGGCCGGTCCGCCCGCGCTCGTGTGCGTGCGTTCTCTCTTCAACGAGCCGTGCAGGGATACGAGGATTACTATCGGCTGCTGCTGGGAATCCAACGGGAGAACCAGGGTGACACCTTGGGGATTTCGCTTGCGAGGGGAGAGCCGCCGGCTCTTCAGGCGGTCTGCGAATCCGACGATAGGCAGTTAGTGGACGTAGCTGCAGTGGGGCAATCGATCGAGTGAATAACAGGCGCGGGCTCACGGTGATTCGATGAAAGCTCTGGACACAGAAACATCCGTGCCCGGCGATTGGCTCGAGGATACGCGCAGATTCTGGAACACCGATTCCGATTCTGAGGCGAAGTATCGGCGCATATGCCTGGACCCTGAGATTGAGTCCACCACCGACGAAGGCGAGCTGGCGGCACTGTGGCACAAGCGGACCGAAGCCGAGCTCGCGCAGCTTCTTAGTGGCATTCCGATTCAAGCCGACTGGACGTGCCTGGAGATCGGTTGCGGGCTCGGCCGGCTGATGAAACCGATTGCTCAGCAGTGCGCACGCGTGATCGGAATCGACGTCAGCCCAAGAATGGTCGAGTTCGCGGGCGAGTACCTCCGCGGCGTTCCCAATACGGAAGTTCATCTGAACGACGGCCAGACCATACCGATGGTGCCCGATGCGTCGATTGACTGGGTCTATTCGCACCTGGCCTTTCAGCACCTGACGCTTTACGAAGTGGTCGATCGCTACCTTGCCGAGATCCATCGCGTGCTGAAGCCCGGTGGGTATTGCCGAATCCAATGCTGGCGCGAGGCAGCGTTGCCATTGGCGGAACGTGCCAAGAACGTCGTCCGGCTGCTGACGGGCCGCGAGCGATACCATGGACCACGGCGCTGGCTGTGGGGGCCCGGCAAAGAAGTGAAATTCGGCGGCGTCACGTTTCATCCCAAAGCTTGGCGGAAGTTGCTTGCATCGCATGGACTTCGGGTCATCTCCCTTCAACTCGGCCTGGGACACGATCACTGGATGTGGACGACGAGCAGGAAGCGGTAGCTCCCGCCCAGCCCCTTGGCCACCTTCTGTCACCTTCGAAGAGGTGGTCGTTTCAAAGCTTCTTGCCATCGGCGGGTCGGGGTGAGGATGCACCCGTTGCCTGCGCAGGGAATCGGAGTGCCGGCGCGTCGCCGCGTCGTTGACCACTTCGCAGCGGTCGCTACAATGCCGCGGTCGATCGAGGACGGCCGTCATTGCGTTGCGGCGCGGCGAAGGCGCGGATGAAATACTTAACATATACCGGAAACAACATAATCAATGCCGAGCTACCGAGCGACGCATCTATCTATTATGCGCGCGATGCGCTGCCGGGTATCAGGAAGGCGGATGTTCCGGATGCGGTCAAACGGGCGTTTCAGAATCCGCTCGGCATGCCGGCCCTCAAGGAGCTGGTCGGCCCTTCGTCCAGGATACTCATCGCGTTCGATGATAACTGCCAGCCGTTTCCACCAACCACCTTGCCGGACATCCGCAGGCAGTCGCTCGAGGTCTTGATTCCTCTCCTGTACTCTTACGGGGTGAAGAAGGAAAACATCCGGCTTGTCTGCGCCATTGCCCTTCACCGCAAGATGAAGAAGCACGAACTGGCCCGGATGGTCGGCCCCGCGATCATGCGCGATTTCTATCCGCGGCAGTTGGGCAATTCGGACGCGGAGGACCCCGAAGACATCGCCGACCTCGGCGAGACGGAGCAGGGCGAGCCCGTTCAGGTCACCAGGGGCGTGATCGAAAGCGATCTGGTGGTTTACGTCGATTCCGTGCAGATACCGCTGAATGGCGGGCACAAATCCGTCGCGGTCGGTCTCGGAACGTACGAATCCATCGCCAGTCACCATCATCCGAAGATGACCGACGACGTCCCCCACGTCATGCAGCCCGAGCATTCCCGGATGCACGAGTGCATCGAGCGGATCAGCCGCGTGATCCTGAAACACAGCAAGATCATGGTCATGGAAGCGGCCATGAATAACGCCACTTATCCGTGGCATGTGCGGTTCCTGGGCAAGCCCGGGAGCCGCTGCAACCTGCTGGAGCGCATCCTGAAACGCGTCACTCCATGGACGATGGCTATGACGCCGGAGGGCGTCCGAAAGAAGATTCTCCAGGGCGTGCGCGCCGTCTATGACCCTGTTGAGATCAACGCGGGCGCGATTGATGAGGTCCACGCGCGGACGCTTTATGCCATGCGGGCGCAACTTGCCGTCCCCGCCCCTCCGCAGTGCGATACGATGGTGATGGGATTGCCCGACTTGAGCCCATACGCCATCGACGCTCGGATCAATCCGGTACTGGTGGTAAGTGACCTTCTGGGATATGTATTTAACTGGTTTTATCAAAGGCCGTTGGTGAAGAAAGGCGGCGTCGTCATTATTCTCAATCCCGTGTTTGAGATCTTTCATGGAGAATATCACGTAGCATATAAGAAGTTTTATGAGGAAGTTCTGGGAGCGACCGCGGACCCCTTCGAGATGAAGGAACGGTTTCAGGAACAATACGCGCGCGATCCGTATTTCATTGAGTGTTACCGCAATCGATACGCCCACCACGGCTTTCATCCGTTTACCGTCTGGTACTGGGCGACGTACGCATTGAAATACCTGTCCAAAGTGATCCTCGTGGGTCCGAAGGATGACAGGGCCGCCCGGCGGCTGGGTGTTCACTGGGCACCGGATCTGGCGCAGGCGCTCGATCAGGCGCGAGAGGCTGCGGGGGGTGACCGCGTGGGCGCACTTACCATGCCGCCGTTCTTTTATTTCGATGAGCAGGCCTAGCGGGGCGCTCCGATGGTTTGGCCCGCCCGTTCGTCGTCCGGTTTCTCGCGGCCGGGGATGCGGATTGTGTCGTGTTTCTGAGGCTTTTTCGAAGGCCCGCCAGGGCTCGCATGCCTGTGGCGTTGCCTGATAAAATGCGTTTCGGAGTGAGCGTGCATGCCTAAGGAAACGTTTGTCACTGCGATCAACTGCATGGACGGTCGAGTCCAGGAGCCCGTCCTGAAATGGATGAAAGTCCGGTTTCGGGCCGATTCGGTGGACATGGTGACCGAAGCGGGGCCCGACAACGTGATGGTCTCCGGTTCGCCGCAAACCGTGGACTTGATCAAGGAGCGGGTCAACATCTCGGTGAACGAGCATGGAAGCCGCGTTGTCGCGATCGTCGCGCATCATGATTGTGCGGGCTTTCCCGTTTCGAAAGAGGAGCATCTGGCCGCTCTGGAAAGGTGCGTCGACATCATCGACTCCTGGCTGTTCCCGGTGCGCGTTTTGAGCCTGTGGGTCGATGAGAACTGGGAGGTCCAGCAGGTGTTCGATTCGCAGGACCGAGCGGCGCGCCGAGCGTAACGGGGTGCCGGCCTGCTGCTGTCGGTTCCGCGGACCGAACGGTCGATGCCGTTGGCCGGCCTGCAAGCCGTTTGTTGGAGGGCCCCATTGTCGGAGCCGAGGAACAAGCGCGAGCGAACTGGGCGGGAGCGATGGCTGCTCTCGCATCGCAAGGACGTGCAGTCCCAGCGCGACCGGCTGCACCGGATCGAGTGGGGCTGGGGATGGGCGCGGCTGTTTACCTTCTTCGCGGCGATCGCCGTGTGGTACCCTCTCGCGGAGCGAACGGCGCCGGCGGCGGCCGCAACGCTTTTTTTCCTCGTGCTTTTCAGCCTGTCCGTGCGGCGACACGCCAAAGCGCGCGAGCGGCGCGAACTCGCCGATCGTGTGCTCCTCATGCTGGATGAAGCCGAGCAACGGTGCGGGGCGGATATCGTATTGATTCGCGATCGCTGCCGGCCCGAGGATCCCGACGACGAGCGGCTCGCGCTCTCGCCGATTCTCGACGACGGCCCGAAATGCCGTCTGACCGAGCAGGAGCGGGACGATCTCGATTTCTATTCGGCGCCCGTGGGATTGTTCGG
>CP070718.1:2444089-2453187 GCA_020350565.1 Phycisphaerales bacterium | reverse complement strand
GCGCCAATGCCGCCAGATTCGTCGTCGAGGTGATGCGGTATCTGAATAATCCGTCGTTGCTTCTGCTGCATTAGCAGGATAAAACGTAGCGGACGATGAATTGCGGATTGCCGATTGCGGATTGCGGATTAAAAAGTGTGAATTGAAACTGACTGCAAAACGGGAAATGGGTGGACGCTGAACAATTCAAAACCCGAACGAAATCTTTCGCGCTGCGGGCCATTCGCCTGGTAGGTTCACTCCCATCATCCACACCGGGCAACGTGCTCGGAAGGCAACTGGTCCGGTGCGCCACTTCCGTTGGAGCCAACTACCGTTCCCCGTACAGGGCACGATCTCGGAAGGAGTTTGTGGCAAAGATGGGCATTGTTGAGGAGGAATGCGACGAGTCGGTCTATTGGCTCGAACTCCTAGCGGATAGCGGGCTAATGAAGGCGGATCGCCTCTCGGACTTGGCCAGAGAAGCGAATGAGATACTTGCAATGACGGTTGCCTCAATCAAGTCGGCAAGGAGATGACGCAGGGTGACGGGCATCCTAACCGACGGCTTGCGAACGAGAAGCCTTCATGGCAAATCCACAATCCGCAATCCACAATCCGCAATTCCAGCATCCAAGCGTTCCATATGCACTGAGGAGTTTTCCCCATGGTCGTAGGTGAATTCAGTCAGGAAACGGATCTGCTGGTGATTGGCGGCGGTCCCGGTGGGTATCACGCCGCGTTTCGGGCCGCGGAGAATGGCATCAAAACTACGATCGTCGAGATGATGCCCAAGCTTGGCGGGGTGTGCCTGCATCGGGGATGCATACCGTCCAAGACCTTTCTCTCCATGGCCGAGCTTCTGCATTCGGCCCAGACCAGCAAAAACATGGGCATCAGCTTCACCAAACCGCGTCTGCAGATCGACGGCATGCGTTCGTGGAAGGCCGGCGTCGTCCAAAAACTGGCCGACGGCCTCGATTCCCAATGCAAGAGGTATAAGGTCGAGAGAATCCGCGGAAAGGCTCGCTTCGAGGATGGAAAAACCGTCGCCCTGGAGAGTGATGAGGTCTCACGCATCAAGTTCCGCAAGGCCATCATCGCCACCGGATCGCGCTCCATCCGACTGAAAGGCATTCAGATTGACTCACCGCTCGTGATGACCTCGCGCGGAGCATTGGAGCTCGAGCGTATCCCCAAAACGCTGCTGGTCATTGGCGGCGGATACATCGGCCTGGAACTCGGGCAGGTGTACGCCAGCTTCGGATCGAAGGTCACCGTTGTTGAAATGTTGCCGGGGCTGCTGCCCGGCGCCGATCGCGACCTCGCTCGGCCGTTGGTGAAACGGCTGGGAGAGCAGTTTGAGGAGATCTGCGTCGAAACGAAGGTCTCGGCCATGAAGGAAGCTGAAGGCGGCATCTCGCTCGAATTTGAAGGGAAGAATCCTCCAAAGGCCAAGACGTTTGAGAAGGTCCTCGTGTCCGTGGGGCGGTACCCGAATTCCGGTGAGCTGGACCTGGAGAAGGCAGGCGTGCAAGTCGATGAGCGCGGCTTCATCAAGGTCGACAAAGGCTTCAAGACCACGTCTCCCCGAATCTACGCCATCGGCGACGTCATCGGAGACCCCATGCTCGCCCATAAAGCGCTGCATGAGGGCCGGGTGGTGGCGGACATCATCGCGGGCAAAGACGCCGCGTTTGAGCCGCGGGCGATCCCGGCCGTCGTATTCACCGACCCGGAAATCGCCTGGGCCGGCTATACGCAGGAGGAAGCCAAAACCGAGAACCTCGACATCGACGTGAAGAAGATCCCTTTCGGCGCCTCCGGGCGGGCGGTCGCCTTGGGGCGAACCGACGGTCTCGCCAAGCTGATCTTCGACAAATCGAGCAAGCGGCTCATCGGCATGGGGCTCACCGGACCACACGTCGGCGAGATGATTGCCGAGGGCGTACTGGCCATGGAGATGGGGGCCGTCGCCTACGACCTGGCTTCCACGGTCCATCCGCATCCAACGATCTCGGAAATGATCGGCGAGGCCGCCGCCATGCTGGTCTAAGGGCATGAACATTTGGATTTAGGCAGCACGGGTAGTCCCTGCTCCGCCTCGACGGGGAGTGGCGTGGGTAGTCCTCCATACGTCCCATGAAGAGAGGAGGAACGAGGATGTCTCGTGTGCCCAGCCGTCATCAGATGCCCAGGTGGAATCGGCCCTGACACAGCGGAACCGAGTCTACCCACGTCACCCGTATTCCGGTGCTTCCAGCATGCGGCACCCTGATCGGTTCAGGTCATTTCAAGAAAAGGTTCGTAATCGCGACTCTGCGCGTATAATGGGGCGGCGAGCACAGGGACCAGCCCCGGGGCTATGGAGAACCAAGTCGAGGACGCCTGAGCAGGCATCACGATGCACAAAGTACTCGCCAACGAAATCCTGAGCGAAGGGCTCTTCAAGAAGGACGATGCCATCGTAATCGGCGTCTCCGGTGGGCCTGACTCCATGGCGCTGCTGCACCTCATGCTTGATCTCAACAAGAAGCTGGAATGGAAGCTGAGGCTTCATGTCGCCCACCTCAACCACACGTTGCGCGGAGAGGAAGCCGAGGAGGACGCGGCGTTCGTGCAGGCCGCCGCCGATAGTCTCGGTCTACCGTGCAGCATGAGTAAGGTCGACGTCGCCGCCAAGGCCGACCGTGAGCCGGGCAGCATCGAAGAGATCGGACGCCGCGAGCGTTACGTCTTCTTCGAGAAAGTCTGCCTCCAGGTCGACGCCAACGTCGTAGCCGTCGGTCACCATGCCGATGACAACGCGGAGACGATTCTCCATCGCGTCCTCCGAGGCACCGGACTCAGAGGGCTGTCGGGAATCCCGCGATCCAGGCGCATCAGCCCGACGAGCCGGGTCCGGGTCGTTCGCCCGCTGCTTCGCCATACCTGCAAGGAACTGCTGGCGTACCTGGCCGATTCCGGCATCGCTTACCACGAAGACCGAACCAATCAGTCAAGTGAGCCGATGCGCAACCGCATCCGCAACCTGCTGCTTCCGCAGATCGAGGCCGATTTCAATCCACAGGTCCGGGATGCACTCAATCGTCTGGGCGAGCAGGCCTTTTGGCTGGAGGAATACCTGCGCGAGACCATCCAGCGCACGTTCGAGACCCTCATCATCTCGCACACCGATCAGGAGCTTTCGCTCAACGTAAACGCCCTTGCCCGAAAGAGCCGAATCGTGCAGACGGAGATCGTCCGGCTGGCCTACACGTCCTTCGGGCTGGGCGAACAGGAGCTGTCGTTCGCTCACCTGGTCTCAGCGCTGGACCTGATCGCCGATCCCGGCAGCGGCAAGCAGATTCAGCTACCGGGCGGAATGACGATTGAGAAGCGTTATCACCAGCTCATCTTCTCGTTGCCGTCCGAAGAGCCGCGCGAGATGATCGCTCCCGAGGTGGCCGTCCACCTGCCGGGTCGGACCGTTCTGCCGCTGCGGCGCCTGGAAATCCACTGCAGCGTGGAGGACGTAGACCCCGCTGAAATCCCCGCGCTCCGGCGCAAAGGGGAGCCGTATGAGGAATATGTCGATTTCAACGCGGTGCAGCCACCGCTGGTTGTGCGAGCTCGGCGTCCCGGGGATCGCTTCTTCCCCCTCGGCGCCCCCGGCTCCAAGAAGCTCTCCGATTTTCTGACGGACAACAAAGTCGCCCCCCGTGAGCGAGAGCGGGTGGCCGTCCTTTGTGATCACCTTGGCCCGATCTGGGTCATCGGCCACCGCATCGATGAACGGGTCAAGCTCACCGCCTTGACCGAACGAGTTCTTCATCTTCGCGCCAAGCGGCTGGAACCGTGACTCCGCATCCCCCAAAGGAAAAGCCGGCCACCGGCTCGCCTGCGAATGCTCCTCCCCGTGCCGAACGAAAGCTCTCTGCCGGCATGATCACCCTG
This sequence comes from Phycisphaerales bacterium, assembly GCA_020350565.1. Classification (GTDB taxonomy): domain Bacteria; phylum Planctomycetota; class Phycisphaerae; order UBA1845; family UBA1845. The sequence goes on along the minus strand of CP070718.1, from coordinate 2,449,272 downwards.
GTCTTTCTCGTGGCAGTGGTGATCAGGGCGGGCTGGGGAACGGTTCGACACACGCAGATGCCCCAGGGCCAAAGCCTGGAATTTCCCGACGAACAACAATACTGGGCGATGGCCGCGGCCCTCCGCACCGGGAATGGGCTCCCGGATGAGTTGGGTTTTCAGGCCACTCGCATGCCGTTCTATCCAGGCTTCCTGGCGATCTTTGTCCACCTCGATGAGGGAGTGCTCAAGGCCAAGGGCGTGCAGGGGGTGCTCGGTGCGATCGGTGCCGTGCTGGTTGCCGGGCTGGCGACGGCGATGTTCGACCGGCGTGCAGGGCTGCTCGCCGGACTCTTCGTGGCCTGCGATCCCTTTTTCGTCTTCTTTTCGTCTCTTTTGCTTACGGAAACGCTCTTTCTCACCGTGCTTTCAGCGGTCTGGTGGGTCACTTGGCGAGCCCTTTCAGCGGAGGCCACCTGGCGATCCGTCCCCCGATGGTTGCTGATGGGCGTCTTGTCAGCGCTGTGCGTTTACACCCGTGAGTCGAGCTTGGGGCTCATCGTCTTCGTCTGCGTACTTGCCGTGATCCAAAAACGATTCGCTTTGCAGACGATTCTCGGGACAGGGTGCGTAGCGGCGATCATTGTCGTTGCGCTACTGCCCTGGGCAGCTCGGAATCACAAGGTGATCGGCCAATGGTGCTGGTTGACCACGCGGGCAGGCATCTCCTTGTACGACGGCGTGGGCCCCCATGCCACCGGCGCAAGCGATCTTGGCGACGTCAAAGCCGCGCCTCAGGTCGCCGGTCTCACGGAAGTACAGTGGAACAGGCATTTCCTCGACGAGTCTTTGGGGGCGATCCAAGCCGAACCGGGACGCGTCTTCAAGCTTGCGTGGAAAAAACTCGGGCGCATGTGGAACCCGGTCCCTAATGTTGAGACCTACCGGTCCGCCATAATACGACTTCTTGCAGCGGGCTGGACCCTCCCGACGTTCGCATTTGCCGTGGCCGGCGTTATCCTACTCATCAGGCGGAACGGCAGAGAAGGCGTCCAGGAAGTGATCTTCCTTCTACTCCCGGCAATCTACCTCAGTCTCTTGCATAGCGTGTTTGTGGGTAGCGTGCGATACCGGCTGGGAGCCATGCCGAACCTTGAGATCCTCGCGGCGGTCGCCTTGATTGCCGCGTTGGTCCGTCTCAATGTGCTCAAGCATAAAGGCTGATACCGCTGTCGAATCAACTTGACTCAAATAAACGCGGGCGGCGGCCGCGAAGATGGCCGCTTCTGTTCTTGCCTGTGCTGGCAGCCTTGGCTTGCACGGCGTGGCTGGTCTACAACCACTACACGGACTCAGAACGCCTGCGAAGTCTGGCTGAGGCCTATCTTCAGCAACACGTTACCGGTAAGGTCAAGGTCGGCGATGCCTCCTTCTCCTGGCGAAACGGGCTGGAATTGTTCGACGTCTCGATCGACGAACCGTCTCCGCCACCGGAAGAACGAAGATCCGATACACCCGTTTTCTTTTGCGAGCGGCTGACGCTGAGTCACGATCCATGGCGCCTGCTCCGCGGTGAATTGATCATCCGCACCATTATGACTCACGCCCCGCGCTGCGCGATCGTACGGTACGCCAACACCGGCCGAACGAACCTTACCACTCTGTTCAATCCGATTCACTCCCTCAAGGTCGACGATGCGACGACCATCCTACCCACCATCGATTTCCAAGACGCTCGCTTCAGCGTCATCACACAGGAGGGCGAAGAGGACCGCCTGGTCGAGGACCTGACGCTGACCATCCGAGGTCGACCTACCGATAGCGATCCGCTTGTTTACAGCCTGGTCTGGCAGGATCCCAACAACAAGATCGGCGGTCACTCCCAATTCGATTTGAGAACGACAGCCCTCCGTGACGTTGAAGGTGGACTGCCGTGGATGTCCATCGAGGCGGTCATGATCGTCGTCGACGCCAAGTACGACGGCGCCGGTAGCTGGTGCGACCTCCTGGGTCTGGATGGGCAGGTGAGGGCCGACAGGTACCACATCAGCAGCCCCGAGGGCGACGCGCCGAGGCGTTCCGCGTCCATCCAGCTCGACCAGACGTCGCTGTCCATACCGATCAACGAGGAGGAGGAGAAGCTCGACCGCAGCGAGCGGTACCTTTCGTTCGATGACGTGAACGGAACGATCGAGGTCACCGAAGAGGAACTGCGAGCAGAGTTCACGGGGCTGCTTCACGGCAGCCGTTGCGAGGTCCAAGCCACGCTGCACGGCGGCATGGGCGAGATCAGCTCCTTGGACGACGTCGGCTTTGAGGCCCGCCTCTCGGTGACGAATCTCCGCTGGCCGCGGCCGGACCCCAATGCCCCGCCCCGCGAGGTGCGATTCGTCAAACGGTGGGAAACATTGCAGGCCTTCTACAACGACTACGACCCACATGGAACGGCCAACTTTGAATTGTCACTCGCCAAAGATGCCGGGCCGGATCAGCCAATCACGGTCAAACATGCTCTGCTCACGCCGACCGAAAGCAGCGCAACTTGCCGCTTTTTTCCGTACCCCTTCGACCACGTGGCCGGCCAGGTCGAATACACCCCCCAAGGTGTCGAGATCAAAAGTCTGACGGGCCGGCATGACGGCGCGGTCATTCGAATGGAGGGGCATTTCGACAAGCCTCGGCTGGCCTCCGCCGCCTGGCTGCATATCGTCGCAGACGATGTCCCCTTCGACCAACAACTCTACGACGCTTTGGCTTCGGAGCATCGGCACGTCTGGGACCGGCTCAGCCCGGAAGGGACGGTCGACCTCGACATCACGATGCGGCGGGCCGCCAGCGAGACGCGCGAAGCGTGCCCCTGGCAGACCGTGATCGACTCTTCATTCGATGACCTGTCCTTTACCTATGAACGTTTTCCCTATGCCGTGCGGAATCTCAGCGGCAGCATCCGGATCGGCAAGGGCCTGGTGGAGGTGCGCAACCTTCAGTCCCGAATGGATGAGGTCGCCATCGCCATTGACGGAACCATCGCCCACGAAGACGACCGGCCCACGGAGATCAACCTGTCGGTGGTAGCTGAAAACGTGCCACTGAACGACAAGCTCTTCCAGGCGCTCTCCCCCTCTCTTCTGGAATCGGTGACGCCGTTCCATCCGACGGGGCGGTTCGATGCCAACACGCTGCTGACCTGGGATGAAGCCGCTCAGGACATTCAGCCGGTCACCCATGTTTTTCTGGACGACGCCACCGTCGAACACGATGATCTCCCGATCCGCATCGAGGGGATCAAAGGCACGCTCGGAATCGACCAGGAGAAGATCACCCTTCGCGAGATCACAGGGCGGTATGGTGAAGCGCTTCTGCGGGCGGACGGCGTACACCATCTGTCCAGCGAGGGCGGGACGACGACTCTTGACGTTGATTGTCGGGGCCTTCGCATCGACAGTAACCTCCAGGACCTGCTCCACAAGCCCGTGGGTAAGCCTTTCCGATCCATGACGATCGACGGGGTCATTGACGCGGAAATCGCCTGGGAAAAAACGCCCGAAGCGGACTCCGGATCGAAGCTCCATGCCACGGTCGATCTGAACGGCGCCGACGTTCGGCACGAGCGACTGCCGATGCCCTTCACCAACGTCAGTGGCCGAATCACCATCGACGAAGACCATTTTCACACGGATGGAATCACGGGCCGATACAACGATGCCGATATTCAAGCCACTATCGATCTGCAAGCACGGGGCGACGAACATGAGGGCGTCATCAGCTTCGACGCTCTCAGTCTGCCGCTTGATCAGGGCATCCGAGAGGCCTTGGGCCCCAACATGCGCGAGAGTTGGGATTGGCTGAAGCCGGAAGGCAAGATCGACCTCCACGTGGGTTGCCTGCACTTTGGGCGAATCGATCCGCAGCAAAAGCCCATTTGTTCCGTCGACGGCTGGATCGAGCTGCACGGTGCTGACCTCCGTGGCCTGGGGCAACTCGCCGAGATGCACGGCAAGATCCACGGCAAGGGCATGTTGCTGGACCGCCTCGGAGGCACCGTCCTGAACGCCAGAGCCGAGCTCGATGCCGCTCAGGTCCTCGGCCGCCAGGTCACAGGCGCTGAAGCAGAGCTGTCCTACTGTCGTGATGCGGCCGGCACAGGTCTTTTCAGCTTGCAGAACCTGCGGGCGGACTGCCATGGCGGTACGCTGCTGGTCCCCTTGACGGATGTTCGCTTCACCCCCCAGGAAGCAACAACCTACACCCTCCAGGCCTCGGCCAAAGCCGTCGATCTGGAGCCCTTCCTCGGCCCCGACGCTTTTCAGAATGGTGAGACCGGTGAAACGGTCACCACCAGCGGATGGGTGAACGGAAGGCTCTCCCTGTCGGGAAAACTCGGAAGCCCGCAATCGAAACGAGGTACCGGCGGAGTGGAAATCCTCGACGCCAGGCTGTATCGCCTCCCGATCATCCTGGCCATACTGAATTACCTCAATCCTACAACGCCCCCCGATCCGGAGGCCTTCGACAGCGCCCGCGCATTGTTTTCCATCGCGGGACAGCGCATGGAGATTGAGGACGTTCTTCTCACGGGACCGGCCCTGACCTTCGTGGGCTCCGGTCACTTGACCTTGTCCGACCGCTACGTGGATCTGCAGTTGGAGCCCGCAAACGGCGGCTCCTCGCTCCGTATTCCGTTTCTGTCGGAGATGGTGGAGACGGCTGCCCGAAGCATGGTTGGACTGCGTGTTTCCGGGCCGCTCTCGCACCCGACTGTCAGAGCGCAGTCACTCCCTGGCGTGAACAGGACCATGAGAGGCCTGTTCAAGAAAAAGCGCGAGCCAACGCCAGGCCCGACGCCTCCACAATAGGGCACTTGCCAAACCGCCCGATCTCCGCTACCCGGTACCTGTGTTTCGTCCAGGAAGCTCGAAGACGTCTCGGAAGGTGTTGACACAAGCTCGGGCCCGCTCAGGTCGTCATCCACAATAAGGACCCACTCTCTTGGAGCCAAAAGAGCAAGCCCCGTCGGCCGGTCAAACGGAGACCGCGGAATCCCCGCCTTCGATTTCAGTCCCACCCATCCCCGTGGTACGGACCGGCATAGCGGGCGTGCTGATGGGTCTGGCCAATCTGGTGCCCGGCGTATCCGGCGGGACCATGGTTCTGGTCATGGGCTTGTACGATGAGTTCGTCACCAGCGTGGCCGACGTCACTCG
>CP070718.1:2438238-2443989 GCA_020350565.1 Phycisphaerales bacterium | reverse complement strand
CCGGTCGCCGCGGCTGCTTCGCCTAAGCGCGACATGTCCGGCATGGCCGGTGGGAGCGTAGTGGCGGCGGTATGGGTCGGCGCGGGTTCCCGCGCGCCCCGCTCAACGGCCGCGTCAAGCTCGCCTGCCAAGGGGAACGGATCATCCGCGATGGGAATCGGCCCCTTTTCTTGAGGCGCTTCGACGGTGAAGACGGTTTGGCACTTCTTGCATCGGGCCCTTCTGCCTATGGCCTTGTCGGGCAATTGATACTTCTGCCCGCAGGATGGACAGCGCATCTTGGGCATCAAACGACCTCCGCAGCTCAGGCGAGCCTCAACGGCAGCTCGAACCTACCCCGCCACGCAATATCCTGCCGAAATCAGATCCGAACGGGCTCTGCGACTTGCCCTGCCCGAAAGCATGCTGGGCGGCTCAGTCTCGTAGCACCGCCGTTTACTCGGCGTCTTTACGCCCCACGAGCGAACCCAGCGTTCGCGCGGCGGTGACGTGCTCAATGCGCAAGAATGCGACGTTACCACTCTGGAGGCTAGCGGCCTCGAAATGAACAGGGAAATAACGATCTGTTCGTCCAGAGCAGAGTCCGATCGGTTGATCGTCGCATGGTTGCGAATCGCCGTCAACCGAAACCGCGGGCGGTTTGCCCGGTGAAGTGACAGGATTGGGCGCCCGTCCCGGAGCCTGCTTGGGCCCGGTATTCTCGACGATCACCCGTTCGACGCGGCCCAAGAAGCGTCGGCGAAAGGCCAGGGAGGATTCCCGTTCCAGCCGGGCCAGCCGCGCCATCCGCTCTCGCACCACCGTCCCGGGCAGGAAGTTCCTGGTCCATCGGGCGGCCGCAGTGTTCGGCCGGGGGCTGAAAGGAAAAGCGTGGATTTTGCAGAACTCGCAGTCGCGAGCCACGTCTAAGGTGTCGAGGAAGTCGTTTTCGGACTCCCCGGGGAAGCCGACGATGATGTCGGTCGTGACGGCCGGCTGATCCAGCGCCGCCTTCACGCGCTCGATCATGCCGAGGAAGTCATCCCGTGTGTACTGACGGTTCATCCGTCGCAGGATGGCTGGACTGCCTGATTGCAGGGGAAGGTGCAGGTGTGGAACGCAGTTGCCCTTCGCCCGCGAAGCCAGGGTCTCCAGCAGCGCGTCGTCCACGTCGCCGGGTTCGAGGCTAGACAGACGGAGACGCTCCAAGCCCGGAACCGCGGCCAATGCTTCGACGAGCCTGGCTAATGGGGAGACGCTCGACGCGAAACGCTTGCGTACGGCCGTCTCACGCCCGTACGCGCCGAGGTAGATTCCGGTGACGATGATCTCTTTGTAACCGGCCTGCACGAGGGTGGCGGCTTCTTCGACGGCGATTTCCACTGGTTTCGATCGGAGGCTCGGTCTGAGGCGTGGAACGATGCAGTAGGTGCAGAACGCGTCGCAGCCGTCCTGGACTTTCAGGAATGCACGCTGGTGTCCCTCGAAGCGACGGATTCGCTCGACGAGGGTCGTGCGATCCTTGACAATAGGTAGGCTGACTGAAATAATCCTTGGAGGTGCATCCGCGGGTCGATCTTCCGCGCATCGCTTGTTTTGCGGTGGTGCATCCGGACTCATCCATACGTCATCATTCCTTTTGACCTGCGGAGGTCCGTTGGCGCCGGCTGTGGTTTGACCAGTCTGCGAGTCGTGGCCTGCGCCGTTCAGACGTCGGAGGAGCCGGCTGCGTAGTTCCGCCATGATGTCGGCATCGTGTCCGATAACGGCCGTTACGCCTTCGATCCCGCGAAGGTGATCGCCCTGTGCGGATGCCCCACAGCCGACGACAAACACGGCTTGGCAGCCTTTGCGGGTGAGGCGGCGAACGGCCTGGCGACTCTTCGCCAGCGCGGACGTTGTCACAGCGCAGGTGTTGATCACCGCGACGTCTGCCGGATCGTCGTTCAAGGCCGGCTTCAGCCCGAGGGACTCCAGTAGTTCGCGGATTTGCTGCGACTCGTACTGGTTGACTTTACAGCCAAGTGTGCTCAGCAGATACTTTTTGCCTTGGCTCATGATGTCGAATGTAATCCTAAGCCGGTGTGAATGGAAGTTCCCCGGCGTCCCGATGGGTATGATATCAGCCGGGGCCGCGCCGGCACTCAGTCGCGAGCCCCGCTTAATGAAATGGAGGCCAATCCATGCCAGCCCCACAGACGATTTGGGGAATCGACATCGGGCGTAGCGCCCTCAAGGCCGTCAGGCTCAGGGCGGCGGGCGACGGCAAGGTGGAGCTTCTCGCTCACGACTACATCGAGCACGCCAAGATCCTCTCCCAGCCCGATGCCGACCGTGACGAACTGATCAGCAATGCGCTGGAGAAGTTCCTCTCGCGCAACGATCTCTCCAAGGACAGCGTCGTGGTGAGCGTTCCGGGGCAGCACACGCTTGCCCGGTTCACCAAGCTGCCGCCGGTTGCCCCCAAGAAAGTGCCCGACATCGTGCGCTACGAGGCGGACCAGCAGATCCCCTTCGACATGGACGAAGTGATCTGGGACTATCAGACCTTCAAGAAGGAGGACTTGCCCGATATCGAGGTGGGTATCTTCGCCATGAAGCGTGAGCTCATTCGTGAGCACCTGCTGCATTACGAGCAGGCATCCATCGAGCCCATCCTCGTTCAGTCCGGCCCGCTGGCGATCTACAACGCCGCTCATTTCGACGGCATGCTGTCCGAGGACACGACGATCATTCTCGACATCGGTGCGGAAAACACCGACCTGATCATCGCTACGCCGGAATCGTTGTGGACGCGTACCATCGGGGTGGCCGGCAACACCTTTACCGAAGCGCTGGTCAAATCCTTCAAGCTTTCTTTTTCCAAGGCGGAGAACCTCAAGCGGACGGCGTCATCGAGTAAATACTCGCGGCAGGTGTTCCAGGCGATGCGGCCGATCTTTGCCGATCTCGTGCAGGAGCTGCAGCGGTCGATCGGTTTCTATTCATCTACGCACCGGGAGGCCGAAATCACAAAGGTCATTGGCCTGGGCAACGCATTGAAGCTGCCGGGCCTCCAGAAGTACTTGCAGCAGAACCTCGGCCTGCCCGTGGAGAAGCCTGAGAAGTTCAACAAGATTGCCGATTCCAGCGCGGCGTCGGCGCCGCAGTTTACCGACCAGTTGCTGAGCTTCGCGATCCCCTATGGTCTGGCGATCCAAGGATTGGAGCTCGGCCAGGTGACCACCAATCTGCTGCCAACCGAGCTTGCCAAGCAGGTGGTGTGGCGCAGGAAGAAGCCGACCTTCGCAGCGGCGGCCGCCTGCCTGCTAATTGCGGGGGGACTAATCTGGTTCAGGCAGTCTGCGGACATGAGCGCGCTGGCGAGCGGCGGTGCCGGCGCCGATCGCGTCAGCGTCTCGGCGGACAAGGCGGTCGACATTATCGAGCGAGGCCCTTCGGGGGAAGAGTCGCCTCTCCAGGCGGCCAAACAAGTGCTGCAGGCGGGTCAGGCGCTGAAGCGGCAGCTCGGACAACTGGCCGGTGAGGGCGACGCCGAAAAGCAGCAAGCCGAAGAGCTGATTGAAATGCAGCAAAACAAGGCCATCATCCCGCGGATCCTTCATCTCGTTCATGACTCGGTTCCGCAAGATGCCCAAGCCCCAGCCGCTACTGACGCCGAGATTCGCAAAGCCCTCACGGAGGACGCCACACCTCGCGCCGAGCGCCGGCAGGTGTTCATCCGCAAGTTCAATATCGAGTGGCTGGCCGACGTCAGCGTCATGTCCGATTGGGACTTCAATAAGATCGAGGCCGCTGCCCAGGACGTTGTCCGGGAAGTCGGCGACGAGGAGGAGGAAGGGGTCCCCGGTTTCTTCCTTCGGATCTTCTGCGAGACACCCAATGAGGGTGGCTCCGAGTTTGTCTATGAGACATTTATGAAGAATTTGAAGGAGATGGGGCGGCAACCGGGTCAGCCGTTTTACGTCAATCGCGTTTACCTGGTGGACGGACAGCAGGTTGGCGCGGAGGAAGGTGGCGGGGAGAGTGGCTTGTTCAGTCGGCGGGCGTCTCGCGGAACACGTTCACGCGATCGTGAAAGCGTCTACACGCGTGGGCCGCGCTCACGGTCGTACGGAACCGGTCGGGAGACCGGCAGCAGCGAGGAGTCGGAGGCCGTCGAATTCGATCAGGCCGAGGCGGATATGCTGGATCCTCTTACCGGTGAATCCATCGCCAGCGATTGGCGCTTCGAAATCGTGGCGGAGGTTTTTCTGGAGAACCTGCCCGAGTCGGCGACTTCAGATGACAGTGGCGGGAGCGCCGATGACGAGATGGATTACGACGATGAGGACGAGCGATGATGCGTATCACCTTGAGCGGAGGCGCTGGCCAATCGTGACGGGCCTTTGCGCTGTGGCGCCTAATCCCGAGTTCTTCGGGCCTTTGGAGAGTTGAACCATGGGTTTTCTTCGCCGTCATCTTTTTTTCATCATCTGTGCCGCTGTTGCGGCGGGCGGGATCGCACTTGGGGTGCTCGGTATGAAGGGCATGCCCGAGGTGAGTACGAGGATGGAGGAGCGGGCGAAGGTGTATGGGGAGCTCCAGTCGCTGGCGTCCAACCCGGTCAATCAGGAACGCATCGATGTCGAGCAGCAACGGATCGGACAGATTAAGGAAGATCTTGACCAGGTGATGGTCAAGGCCTCCGAAGTCAACCACTATGAGCAGTTGGTGGACGGCTTCTTTCCCGACATCGCATTCGATAGGGAGGAGGACTTCCGCAAGGGCTATGTGCGAGAGCTTCACAAGCTCATGAAAACGCTCAACCCGAACCTTCCCGAAGGCGAGAAGGCCACGCCAGCGCAGGACTTCGACTTCGAGTTCTGGACCGACATGATCCAGAGAGAGCAGGAAGAAGCCACTCGTGAGTTGCGAGGGGTCGACGGCCCCGTGGAGCGGACGCCCATCGGCGTCTCCGGCCCGCCGTATTCCAGAGGCATGGTGCTCACCCGGGATGGTGCCAGATTCGACAACATCGCCAGAGCCCATATGGACAAGGCACAGAAAATCTACTGCTACACGATCGACTTCATGGGCGGCGACGATCGCAGCAAGGAGGAAACGCCTTCACTGGAATTCGAATCTGAGGTCCAGCCAACCGGAAGGATGGAGCGTTGCTCCCCTGGAGCGTTGTGGCGCGCGCAATTAGGCCTGTGGATTCAGGGTGATGTCGTCCGTGCCATTGCGAAGCTCAACGACGAGGCGGCGGAAGCGTACCGCAAGGGTCTGGAGGAGACGGAAGGCAGGCGGACTCCGCCGTGGGTCGGCATCATGCCGGTCAAGGAAATCGTGTCAATCCGGCTCTCCAACGACTACGTCATAGCGGAGGCCGAGCCCACCGTGGGCTATGAGGCCGACATCAAGGACATGAAAGCCGCCCTGCCCGGCGGATCCAGCGAGACGGTTTTCACAGGAACGGTCGGTACCGAGTGGTACGACGTCCTGCAGTTTACGGTGAAGCTCGTGATGGATCAGCGCGACATCCCCGAGCTGGTCGACGAGATCACGAAGAATCGGTTCCACACGCTCCTGCGGGTTTCATATGAGGCCGTGCCCGTGAACCGCCGGATGAGGGGCAAGGTTTACGGCGACGATCCGACGGTCCTAGTAATCATGGACTTCGAGACGATCATGCTCGCGGATCCATATCGCTGCTGGATGCCACCGTCGGTGCGGGATGCGCTGGGCGTGGAGTGCCAGCCTGATCCTGGAGCGGAAACGGAGGAAGAG
>CP070718.1:2394589-2438138 GCA_020350565.1 Phycisphaerales bacterium | reverse complement strand
CGCACCCGTGAAAACGCCGTCCGGCGAGGTGCCCGTCCCCTTTTTCAACGGACAGTCAGGAGGTAATACCCAGGTCCGCCTTGTTAAACAGTGATTCGAAGGTATAGCCGGCGCCTTCGATGTTTTCACGCGCCCCTTCCTGCCGGTCGATCACGGCGACAATACGCTCGACTTTCGCGCCCACGGAGGTGATCAGCTTGGCGGCCTCCAACACCTGGCCGCCGGTAGTGGCGATGTCCTCAACCACCAGAACGCTGTCGCCGTCCGTCAGCTTGCCCTCGAAAGGCTTGGCCGTGCCGTAGTCCTTCTTCGTGTTGCGGATGATGACGAACGGTTTGCCGGACGCCATCGAGGTGGCCGCTGCCAGGGAGACGCCGCCCAGCTCCGCCCCGGCAATCAGCGTCGTCGAACCCTTCACATGTTTGGCGAACATCTCGCCCAAGGCGTGCAGAATATCCGGCTGCGTCTCGAAGAGGTACTTGTCCAGGTAGTATTTACTCTTGCGACCCGAGCGCAGCGTGAAATCTCCCTCGAGATACGCCGCCTCACGAATTCGTCCGGCCAGCTCGCTTCGGTTCATCTTCTCCTCTTCCTGTTCATTGAAAACGCTCAGGGCCTTCCGCTCCTCCGCCAAAAATGCCGCTCAGGAACGGAACACGACTGCATTGGATCAGACGTCTAAATCACTTTCCTTCCCCAGGGCCTTGCGGTACCGCCGCCGGATGGGGGCAACAAACTCGCGGATGAACTCGTCCACCTGCTGCGGTGCGCGACCCACGTACTTTTTGGGATCGAGTACGTCGTCCAGATCAACGCCCGCAAAGGCCGGATCGGCCCGCAGGCGATCGACCAGGTCGTTCTCCGCCCCATCCTGCTTGACGCGCTGACCGGCGGCCTGGGCGTGGTCGCGAATGCGCTGGTGCAATTCCTGTCGATCACCGCCGGCTGACGCAGCAGCCATCAAAATGTTCTCCGAGGCCATGAACGGCAGTTCCTGTCGCAATCGCGCCGCGATCACCTTGGGATAAACCACCAGCCCGCATGCCACGTTGGCCACGATGCGAAGCATCCCGTCGGTGGCCAGAAACGCTTCCGGAATCGAAAGCCGCTTGTTGGACGAATCATCCAGCGTCCGCTCGAACCACTGCTCGGCCGCCGTCTGGAACGGCGAACTCATTAACGAGAGCACGAATCGCGCTAACCCGGTCGCCCGTTCAGAGCGCATCGGGTTGCGCTTGTACGGCATCGCACTTGAGCCGACCTGCTTCTGCTCAAACGGTTCCTCCACTTCCTTCAGGCTTGCCAGCAGGCGAATGTCGTTAGCGAACTTGTGGACACTGATCGCGATCTGCCCGAGCGCCGAGGCAACCTGTGCATCGACCTTTCTGGAATAGGTTTGCCCGGTAATCGGCTCGACAAGCTTGAAGTCGAACGCCTTGGCCACGTCCGCTTCGAGCCGCGCAACCTTGGACCCATCGTTGCCGAACAGCGCCATGAAGCTGGCCTGTGTTCCCGTCGTGCCCTTCACACCGCGGAAGCGGAGGTGGTCGATGCGATATTCAATCTCCTCTAGGTCGCGGACGAAGTCGTAGCACCATAGAGCGGCCCGCTTGCCGACGGTCGTTACCTGCGCCGGTTGAAAATGGGTGAAGCCGAGCGTCGGCAGCGAGCGGTATTTCTTCGCGAAGGTCGCCAGCGCGTCGATCACGTTGGCCAGCCAGCCGGCGATAAGCCGCAGGGCTTCGCGCATGATGATCAGGTCGGCGTTGTCAACGATGTACGCGCTGGTGGCCCCGAGATGCAGGATGCCGCGGGCCTCCGGTGCCACATCGCCCCAGGCATGCAGATGGGCCATGACGTCATGACGCAGCTTCTTCTCGTGTTTCGCCGCCCGCGCGAAATCAATGTCCTCCAGCGTCGCCTCCAAGGCACGGATCTGAGACTCGGAGATGTCCAGCCCGGCCTTGCGCTGGGCTTCGGCCAATGCCAGCCATAGACGCCGCCAGGTGAGAATCCGCCTCCTGGCCCCAAACAGCTCGCTCATCTCACGCGAGGCATTCCGCGTCACAAGCGGCGATTCGTACTCATCGTGCTTGGCCATTATATTCGCTACGTTCGGACCAACCGGTGCCTGAGCCCGCAAACCCGTTCCCGCTGGCCGCATTCTATCGATAAGCCCCAACCCGGCCACCTCAAACCGACCCCCACAAATCGGCCCCCCACCACCATATGAGCGCCTCCGAGACCCGGCTGGACCGAAAGGACACGCCCTCCGCGGACCACAGCGACCAATCGATCGGCGTGTTTTGATGCCTTGATGGCCTCTATACGAGCGTTAAGATTGGATACTGGAAGATCGGTCGCCCAATCTTTCTAGAGAATCCACCAGTTGGAGTGTGAGGGACCAGCATATGAGCAGACTCGGCGTCATGGCAACTGGTTTGATACTTGCTTTCGTCCAAGTCTCCTGCACACCGCCCAAGCCGACCGACCTCGAAGTGACGGCCGTCGCAACCCAAACTGAGGTCGTCCAGGGCGAGAGCCTGGAGCTGCAGGCCGTGGCCTCCAAAGGTGTTGATCCGTACATCTATCGCTGGAACCTGCATGCCGCCCCCTCGGGCGTCGATCAGATTGAGGTGCTATCCGAACTCACTTCCCAAACCGTGACGGCCGGGCCATTCGGCACCCTGGGGGAGTACGATTTCCGAGTGATGGCCACGGACAACGAGGGCTTCACGGCCTACGACTTCATCACCATCACCGTGATCGAGCGCGCCCCGGGCGACGTCTTCGAGGTATCCATTGACGGCCCCGTCACCGTCATCACGGGCGAGCCGGCAACCTACTCCGCCCAAACCACGTACGCACATGACGTCGAATATGAATGGTTCATCGCCTCTGGCGAAGCGGATCTCGATCCGACCACCGGTGAAACCACAACGCTGACCACCGAGACCGAGGGCGACGTCACGCTCCAGATCATCATGCGCGACATCGACACCGGCGAGGAGACGACCGCAAGCCTGAACGTCGAGGTCCGACCGGAGGACGAGCTGATCGCCACCATTACCGGCGAAACCACCACGACGCAGGGTGCCCCAATCGAATTGACCGCGGAAGTGGTCAATGGCAGCGATGATTTGAGTTTTGCCTGGCGGATCGTTTCCGGCCCCGGTGGGCTGGAAGGCGACGATCAGGCCACCGTGACCTTTACCTCCCCAGAGACCGGCGAAACGATCATCGAGGTCGAGGTCACCGACAACGAGGACCAGGATCAGGCGATCGCTCAGGCCACGATTACCATCGAGGAGGCCGAGCCGGTCGAGCCTTTCACGGTGGACGTCGACCAGCCGACGTTGGTCACCCAAGGACAGGCCATTCAGGTCACGGCAACGGTTGAGACGGAACTGGAGGATCTGACCTACCAATGGCGCGCGGAGTCCGGCGACCCCGACATTGACGACCCAACCTCCTTTTCGCCCACCGTTACGATCAACACCGATACCACAACGCACCTGGTGGTCGAGGTCACAGCCACGAACGAGGCCGGTTCACAGCGAACCGAGACGGCCGATCTCTTCCTGGTCACGCTTGAAGAAGAGGAGCCGGTGGTCGCGTTCGAGGTCGAACAGTACGGCACGATTCGCGTTCGCCTGACGCCCGATCTGACGCCGATTACCGTGGCCAACTTCCTCAGCTATGTGGATGAGCAGTTCTATGACGGCCTGGTCTTCCACCGCATCGAGACGGGAAGTTTCGGCGTCGTGCAGGGCGGCGCTTACCCGGCCGAAGAGGTGCCCGACTACCAGAACGTCAAAACACCGCATGCGCCGATCGCCAACGAGGCGCAAACCGCCTTGTCCAACCTGCGTGGCACCCTCGCGATGGCGCGCAGCAATGCCCCGGATTCCGCGACTTCACAGTTTTATTTCAATACCACCGATAACACCCAACTCGATGGCACCGAGAACCTGGCAGGCTACTGCGTCTTCGGGGAAGTCATCGAGGGGCTGGAGGTCCTGGATCAGATCAGCGAGCAAGTTGAAACAGAAAACCGGAACGGCTTGAACTTTGCCCTGGAAGCGGTCATCATAACCTCCGTGCGGCGCGAGCCGGCAACGCCCGCGCCATAGTGCACCCAAAGGCTCGTAGAAGCGGATCGATCGGCTGATGCCCAGCGACAACCACGTTCAAACCCAAAACCTGCCCGTCCTTTCCAGTGAGCTGTTCGCGCGTATCGTCGCCGTTCGGGACTCCCTTTGACATCTCATCCAAGGAAGAGGCGTTAAAGAAACTCGAGGCGAAGATGGCGGCCCCAGGCTTCTGGAATGACCAGGAGTCCGCGCAGCAGACGGTTGGGGAGCTCAAGGCGCTCAAGGCCATCGTCGAGCCGGCGCGTCGCCTTCAGGAGCATGCCGACGAACTGAAGGCGATGATCGAGCTGCTCGAAGAAGCCGAGGATGAGGAGGTCCGAACCGAACTGGCCCAAGGCCTGCAAGAGCTCGCCGGAGAGGTTGATCGAACGGAAACGCTCACGCTTCTCTCCGGCTCTGATGACGCGAGCGATTGTTATTTCAACATCCAGGCCGGCACCGGCGGCGCCGATGCCTGCGACTGGGCTTCCATGCTCCTGCGCATGTACCTTCGCTATTTCGAGGATAACGGATACGAAGCCGAGGAGCTCTCCATCCGCGACGGCGAGGAGGCCGGCATCCAGTCCTGCAACCTCCTGGTCAAAGGACCGTATGCCTACGGATACCTTTCCTGCGAAACAGGGGTGCACAGGCTGGTGCGCATCTCACCCTTCAGCGCGCAGGGAAAACGCGAAACCAGCTTTGCGTCGGTCGACGTGCAGCCCCAGGTGGATGACGTCGCCATCGCGATCGACTGGGATAAGGAAGTCCGCGAGGACACGTATCGAGCGAGCGGAGCCGGCGGCCAGCACGTGAACAAGACGTCGTCCGCCATCCGGCTGACCCATCATCCGACCGGCCTCGTCGTGCAATGTCAGAACGAGCGCTCGCAGCACAAGAACCGCGCGGTCGCTCGCCGCATGTTGATGGCTCGGCTCTATCAATTGGAAAGGGCCAAACGCGATTCGGAGCTGGCCAAGATCTACGACGCCAAGGGCCAGATCGGCTGGGGCAACGCCATTCGCAGCTACTTCCTCTACCCCGAGCAGCGCTGCAAGGACGCCCGCACGGGCCACACGCGCTTCGACATCCAGGCCATCCTCGACGGCGACATCCAGTCCTTCATCGACGCCGAACTCCGCCACCGCGCCGCCCAGCGGCACAAGTAGCGCAGATTCCGCCCGCCGCAAACCACCCAGTAGAACCGGCCTCCGTGCCGGTTCAGCGATGGCGGCCGCCAGGAACGCCCGCTGTATCGTGGAGAGGAGAAGGCGACAAAAAACGCGACATTTTACTTTTTCATGCGCTCGCTGCTCGGCACGCGACGCAATCCTCCCGGCACGATGGGTGCATAAAAGGCGAAAGAATCGAATGTCCCCCTTTTTCGACCATCAATACACGTCCAGATCGCTGCCGCAGCGAACCTCGCCGTCATATGACTGCCGGACCTCGGCCACCAGTTCCTCCGGCGAGGAGCCCCAGAGCAACAGGTGGGTCAAAACCAGTAGCCTGGGTCGCACCTGACGCGCAACGTCGGCCAGCTCAACGGTCGAGGTGTGAAAGGAACGATGATATTCCTGCCACTTGGGCGAGCGCTCCTTGAAACGCGCTTGTGAATATACCTCGTGAACCAGAACGTCGCAGCCCTTCGCGTGCTCGATGAGGCTTTCGCAGGGAGCGGTGTCCCCGGAGACGACGATGGTGCGGTCGGCCGTCTCGAACCGAAAGCCGTACGCGTGTTCCCACGATCCGTGCTTCACGGGAAACGCGATGACACGAACGTTGTCATCCTTGTAGATGAGTCCGGGGCCAATCTCATGAACGTTGACCTTATATCCCTCGGAGTTGGCCTGTTCGAGACCGTCGATGCGAATGCGAATGTCCTGCTCGTAGGCCTTGAGGATGTGGTCGGTCATCTCGCCCAGACCCGGGGGCCCATACGCCTCCAGCGGCACATCGCGTCCAAGAACCCATGGCGTGAAAATCAGATCGGGATAACCGAGCGTGTGATCGGAGTGCAAGTGCGTAATAAAGAGGTGTGTGAGCTTTTCGGAGCCCAGCGCTTCAATACCGCGCCGATACGCGGCAACCGTGCTGCGCACGATGCCCGGGCCACAGTCGACCAGATAAGCCTTTCCGTTTACCACAACGGCCAACGCCGAACCCGATCGATCCGGCTCCGCGTTGGGCGTACCGGTTCCCAGGAGCACGACCCGAGTCCCTGGTACGGATGACGGGCTTGTATCCATCTTGGCGACTCCGTTGACCGGCCCGACCGCCGCCGTCCTGCATGACAGGGCAACCGAGAGCAGAAGGGCAGCAAGCATCCATCGAAGCATCGCGACGTCCTTCCTGAACGACCGTGCGCGACCACGCGCCCCTTTTCCGTATGCGCAACTACGCACTGCATTTCCGAGCCGGGAGCGCAAGCGACCGGTAGTCGCGCCCGCTCCGGCGCTCGGGCTCGGATCGGTGGCCCCGGATTGCGGACAGGCATTCAGCCGGAAACGCACGGGTAGCCCCATGTCCAACGCCTGTCGTGGTAGCTTTCACTTCCACGATGGGGCATCATACCTGAGGTCCCGGCCTCAACAAACCTGCTGGCCCGGCGTAACGGCGGCCCATGGAGAGAAACACGATGAATCGTAAAACGGTGTGCATCATTCTTGGCGCTACCTTCGTCGCTTGGCCCAACGGCGCCACGTCTGGCGAATGGAAACCTGCCGAGGGGCGTCTGATGACCCAATGGGCGAGGGACGTCACGCCCGCAAACGTCCTGCCGAGCTATCCAAGGCCACAGATGGTACGCGACCGCTGGCTCAACCTTAATGGACTCTGGGAGTTCGCCATCACCGAAAAAGACGTCCAGCGTCCAAAGGTATTTCCGGAGCGGATTCTGGTTCCCTTCCCGGTTGAGTCGGCGCTTTCGGGCATGATGAAGCGGATCGATGAGAATCACCGAATCTGGTACCGTCGTATGTTCACCCTGCCCGACGAATGGAAAAGTGACCACGTGCTGTTGCACTTCGGCGCAGCCGACTGGGAAACAACCGTCTACCTCAACGGCCACAGCATCGGGACCCACCGCGGGGGCTACGATGGATTTCATTTCGACATCTCCGACCACCTCACAAAGCAAGAAGAGCAGGAGCTTGTGGTCAGCATCTGGGATCCTACGGATGTCGGCGGGCAAGCCGTGGGCAAACAGAAGACCAAGCCCGGTGGCATCTGGTACACGCCGACCAGCGGCATCTGGCAGACCGTCTGGCTCGAGCCCGTGCCGACTACCTACATAGCTTCTCTTCGCATGACGCCGGATGTCGACGCCGCATGTCTCATGCTGAATGCGAAGACGGAAGGCGGACGCGAATCGTCGAGAGTCGAAGCGATAGTCTCATCCGATGGGCGCGAAATCGCGCGAACGACGGGAGGGCCCGGTACGGCCATGCGGCTATCCATTCCCCGGCCGAAGCTCTGGTCGCCGCATTCGCCATTCCTGTACGACCTCAGGGTCATCCTGAAAACCCCGCAGGGCGAGCAACTGGATCAGGTCGACAGCTACTTCGCCATGCGCAAGATATCCCTTGGCCAGGATGAGCATGGCGTTACGCGCATGCTGCTAAACGGGGAACCCCTCTTCCAGATCGGCGTTCTGGATCAGGGTTTTTGGCCGGACGGCCTCTACACCTCTCCCACCGAGGAGGCCTTGCGATACGACGTCGAGTCCACGAAGAGGATGGGCTTCAACTTGGCCCGAAAGCACGTGAAAGTCGAGCCGGACCGCTGGTACTACTGGTGCGACCGCCTGGGACTTCTGGTCTGGCAGGACATGCCCAACGCACGCAACGAAGGCATAGGCGACAAGGAGCAGTTCGAGCGTGAACTCACGCGGATGATCGAGGGGCTCCACAACCATCCGTGCATCGTCATGTGGGTTCCCTTCAATGAGGGTTGGGGGCAATACGACACATCGAGAATCGTCAACCTGATCAAAAGCATTGACGCGTCGCGGTTGGTCAACAATGCCAGCGGGTGGCACGACAAGAGTGTCGGCGACGTGCATGACATACACGCGTACCCAGGACCGGATTCACCGAAGCCCGAGCCATCCCGCGCCGCGGTGCTCGGTGAGTTCGGTGGACTGGGACTTCGCGTAAAAGATCATTCGTGGCACGATGAAGGTTGGGGCTACGCGCTGCTCGAAGACCGTGAGGGCCTGGCAGCACGCTACGAGGAACTGCTGGAAGAAATCTACCGCCTGCGAAAAAAGCCGGGCCTCAGTGCGGCCGTCTATACGCAGTTGACGGACGTCGAGACTGAAAGCAACGGTTTGCTGACGTACGACCGGGCGGTCGTCAAGATCGACGCGGATCGCGTGGCCACGGCGAACGATGGATATATGCCGCCGCGGCTTGTGGGGCCGTCGGAGATCTTCGTGGATGAGACGGGAATCGAGCTGGACTGCGTCAAAGAGGGCGCGACGATTCGTTATACACTCGACGGCAGCGAGCCGACCCGACAGTCCTTGCGGTATGAGGGCCCATTCCGGTTGACGGAAACAACAGCCATCAAAGCTCGGGCCTTCTGGTACAACGGAAAACAAAGCCCCACGCGAACCATCACTGTTCGCAAAGTCGAACCGATTCCGCCGGTTGACGTCGAACCGACGCGGCTCGGTGTGCGCGTGGATTACTATGAAGGCAAGTGGGAGGCCCTGCCCGCCTTCGCCGATCTCACACCGACGGCAACGGCGATTGCCGGGCAAATCGACCTGGACTTCGCGCAACGTGACCAGTTCTTCGCCCTCAGATTCAAGGGCCTCATCACCGTTCCCACTACGGGCGTGTATGCCTTGTTCCTCACCTCGGACGACGGCGCGAAGCTGTTCGTCGGCGACCAGGAGATCGCGGACAACGACGGTCTCCACGGACCACGGGAGCAACGCGGGCTGGTTGCCCTCCAGGCCGGCACGCATCCGATCACCGTCCTTTATTTCCAGGGGCCGGGCGGAAAGGCACTCGAAGTAAGCTACCTCGGCCCAGGAATCGCAAAGCAGCCGATCCCCCCGTCCATGCTAAGTTGCCGCGCCACGGATTGACGGGCCCAGGACGTCGCTCACATAATGCAGTGACACGAGAGCCGCCGCGGCTGCCCTCCGGGAGGTCAAGGCTCTGAAGCTCAGCACGCGACGTTCGGTCCTACATAAACGGACATGCCCGACCGAGCTCGGGCATGTCCGCGCGGGTTCAGCCTGCAATCACCTTCACCAAGCACCACCACCGGCAACCCGCCATCACCCAAAGATGTCCACCCGGCGAGTGCTCGGCCCCATGAGACCGCAGACACCTGGGCGAATGAACCTGCCTTCTCAGCGCCCGCCTGGTTGATTCGGACGCGGCGGGCGCCCTTCGAGCCATCTTCCCGACCTGCCTCAGTGAAACGCAGCCCTGTTAGCTGCCAGACGTTCGAAGTCCTCACCCTTTCGGAGACATGCGCAAACGGAAGGGCCCCGCTTCTGCCAAGGAGTAGATCTGATCCCGACCGAAGTCTCGCAGGTCCTGACCTTATGCGGTCAGGGACTTGGGGCTCCAGGACGGTCCTAGCTTAGTCACGCAGGGCCAAATGAGCGATTAGGCAAACAAAAGATGAATCGCTAGGTTTATCTTGTTTTACAGCGCCTTGCATAATCGCCACATCAAGTGCTACTTGCCCATGCCCTTGGGGGGACTGCCTATCAGGGATGCCCGGCGCTGCTTTGGGAAATCCCTTCTTGGCAGCACGTCCGACACCATAAGAAGAACGGTTTGCGCACGTCTATAGCCTACGGGAGGGTAACCCCAAGAGGTCTTGTCTGAACACGCTCACAGCATTTTGTTGGAGGAAGCATCATGAAGTCGGCCCCACTTCAGTCGTTGCTTACGGGAATGATGATTCTGTTTCTTTCGAGCCTCCTTGTGGGCTGCGATCCGGAGCTGATGAGCAGCTTTGCGAGCCCGTACTCGGTCGGAAAGACGCAGGCGTTTGGAGTGACCAGCAAGGCGGTAGCTGACGGGCCAGGGAGAATTATTGCCTCGTTCGCACCGCCCTGGACCATGGAGACCGCCCGTCCTGAGCCCGACGACATCGAGGAGCGCACAGACAGTCGGTTCCACTTTGGCCCGGGCCCGTAAAGGATGTCGCCATGGTTCATCGGACGTGCTCGAAACCAACATCGGCGAGGTAGAGGTTTCCCTCGCTATCCTACGACCCGGCCGCGTGGGAGGCGCGGCCTGAAGCCGCAACCATCCGTCGTCTTGCGGACGCAAAGCCGAGGGAGAACGGCAACATGGGGACGGAGGCCTGCTGGCAAAACCTGGTTCGAAGGATTCTGCGGGCGAAGGAAGTCGGAGGCATTCAAAGCCTTGCGCTTCAGGCCAAGGCCAGAACCAAGGAGTTCGAAACCGTCGTCGAGGCTATAGCCCAGATATGGCTTGAGGACCACTCGAAGCACGGCGGTGACGTTTCCGAGACGGCCACCCTCAAGAAGTTCTTTGAACTCGCCAGGGCGAAACTCGGCTGGGAGGTTCGCCACCTCGCCAAGTGTGATCTTCCCTCCGAAAGAATGGAAGCGATCTTTATTCGCAACACGGGGCAAGCGTGCGCCCGAGCGCTTGGAGAATCACGCCGAACGCAAAAACGCGCTGCCCTTTTCACCGCCCAGGCCGCTCGCCAGCATGCAGAGGAAATCGGCGGGCACAACAGGCCGGTGGGGGAGGAGCCGCCGATCCTCCTTACCCTCGAAAAAACCGCTCTTTCGACAAACGCAAAGCTTGCTGTTCTTCTTGCGCTATATTGGCTGGACTCTTCCCCCCTGAAAGATGCGTATATAATCCGAGATAGGCTGAACCTGAAGAAGCTCGCCAAGTACACGGGACTTCAAGCGAAGGAACTGCGGGAGTCCCAAAGGATCCCGGAGAGGAGCATCGCCAAAGTGAAGCGAAGAGTCCCACCCGCATTCTGGAACATCGACAAACAACTGAGCAAGCTAGCCGCAAGCCGGCCACAAGGGGTCGCGGGACTGGACCTCCGTCAGCAAGGGTTTGATCTGGCCCGTTCACTGGCGGCTGGATTCGCTCCGGAGAATCTGGACACACCGGGCGTTGCGCCACCGCACCTTCCGGAATTCGACGAGACCGTGGACCTGCTGCTTGATGAGTACAAGCTGGCCGAAGTCCCACGTGATCGTGAGATCGTCGAGCGACTCATGCAGTCGGTCGTCCGCCTCCGCGAGGCCCTGGGGGATGGAGACCTCGAGCGAACATTTGCCCTTGCAGGCCCGTTCGTCCTCGATGCGGCCCGACTGCAGCAGCCGCTTGCTCCCGAACGTCTGCAAATCTGTCTCGCCTATACGTATCTTTTGAAGATTGCGGGTTGGGTCGACGCCTGCCTCCAGGGACTTAAAGTCATCGAACGGCGTTGTAACGAGATCGTCAAAGAAGAAGGCATCGAAAGCCTCGACTATCCGGCGGAACTGGACCACGGGCTGCCACTTCGCAGAGTCCGGACTTTCGTCAGGGCTAACAGTGTGCTGGTTTCCTTCTACTACAAACTGACCACGGCCGGTGGCCTCCGCTTCCGAGTCCGAGACTACCAAGCCTTGTCGCGCCTCACCGAACAACTGCAGAAATCCCTCGCCGACGACCCGCGAGCCGACACGATAGGTGAAGACCTCCTTGTGATTCGAGCCCATACCTATCGTGCCGCATACAACCGTGCACGCAGGTGCCCAAGCAGAAGCAAGCATAGCGCCGAAAACGAGAAGCGGCTGCAGCAGCGCAAACTTCTGAGCCTGATCAGCAGGTCTTTCTGGGATTCCAATCGAGACCGGCCGGATGCACGCCGCCTGGTTGAAGCGGCACACAACGCCGGAGAAGGGTACGCGGCCGACCGGACACTGGACATCCTCGAACAACTGCTGAGGCACTGGGGCGACGAAGCCGCTGAGGACCTGATAGCGGAGCGGGTGGCCACCACGCCCATGAGGGTCAAGCCGTAAAACGCGGGGCGGCCACAAAAAACCCGCCGCAAACAAGCGCGGCGGGCACTACGAAGATGAAAAGGAGAAGCTGAGGGACCGCGATCTATCCGCCGACCTCGATCACGGAGTTCAGTTCGCCGTATTCGTTCGTTTCGGCGTCAGGATTATGCAAATCGTGCGACCAGCGCCCGTCGATCACCAGGCGATAGCGATAGCGACCGAAGGGTAGCGCCAAGCGCGTCTCGAAATCGCCGCCCTCGAGCCGCCTCATGGGGTTTCTGTGCGGCATCCAATCGTTGAAGTCACCAGCCAGGTGAACCTCCTGGGCCTCGGGATGCGGCGTGCGGAAGATGACCTCCTCCCCCGTCACTCGCGCACCGTAGATCACCTCGAGCTTCTGCTCGATTTCCTCATGTGAGGCCGGTTCGGCGACTTCCGGAAGCTCAATGGAGGGCATCGAATCACACAGCGTAGCGGCTTCAACCGCATTCGTATCCGCGACCGGAACCGGTGCGGACGCATCCCTCATGGGGCTGCTCACCAGCGTCGTCGTGGTCGCGAGCAGCCGCTCAGCGTCGGCCGTCAGTTTCTCCACGTGCCGCAGCAGCGTGTCGTCCCCGGCGCGCTCCTGCTCTCGTCCAAGGATCTCATCGGCCAGGTTCTGGAAATCCTTGGCCCCCATACTGGTCGGTGCGAATTCGGTGATGGGCTGACCGAAACTTGCGCCCTCCTTCAGCTTGGTGTTGAAATTGAGCGTCGTCGTATAGACCGAATCCCTGAATCGGCTGCGAAGTTCGGCGAGGATCTCGCGTGCGAGTCGCGTGCGAACGTCGTACTGATTGGGCAGCACGCACACCAGGGGCGACGTTTCGTGGGTCTCGCAGAGGTGCTCGATCGAGGCCATCTGCCGCGTCAGCCCGTGCAGCGAAAAGTAGCCGGTGTCTACCGGGATGACGATCTCGTTCGCCGCCACCAAACCGTTACGCATCAACAACCCCGCATGCGGCGGGCAGTCCACCACACAATAGTCATACCGTTCGCTGTAGCCGCACAACAAATCGCGAAACAGCGTGTCCACACCCTTCCGCTCACCGAGACGCGGTTCAAGGGTGGACAGGTTTGCACGAGAAGGTGCGAGCCCCATGTTCGGCGTGATCTGCCAGATGATTCGTGAGAGCTCAACCGGCTGGCCCTCGATCTGCCCGATCAGGCAGTCGTAGATCGACAGATCAATCTGCTCGTCAGGAACAGCCAGACCCAATGAACAATGGGCTTGAGGATCAAGATCAACCAGCAAGACATGTCGCGACCGCTTTGCCAGGGAAGCAGCCAGATTGATCGCGACCGTAGTCTTACCGCAGCCGCCCTTCTGATTCGCAACCGTGATGACGTACACGTGGAAACCCTCAAGAATTGCTGAGGGAGGCGGTGTTATTCCTCCGCCGCGACGGGCCGCCTCCTGCCGCCCATCGAGCGGTTGTTCCGAAGATAGAGAGGATCTATGCAGCCATCCTGGCCGCTATTGTACCGCGCCATGACGCCCCGGTGTGGGCGCTAAGACAACGCTCGTCCTCAAGTCCGAGTATCGGTTGCCAACGCTAAGAAACTTGAGCCGTTTATCGGACGAGTTCGCATTCCCAGTGCTGTTACTGCTCACTCCCCCTTTTGCCAGCATTACCAGGCGAGCCGCCGAATTGGAGATGTAGGCACCCTCACACCTGGACGATGGATGAATTACGGAACGGGTGCGCGCCTCCCGGCGGCAGAGAACCGGGGACGCCGATGCACCCGCCCCGACGGAAGCTTCTGTAGGACGGGAGGTTAAGAAAATGAGGCGAAGAGCGCTTCCTGGGATTGGCCTAGTGGCCTTGATCGCCATGGTGGCGGTCACGCTCCATGGCTGCGGCCTGGGCTACATCGAAATTGTCCCCGAGAGCACCATTTCTTTCCGGATCGAAAACGCAGCTCCAGATGTGGCGGAGGTCTCCATTAACGTCACGGCGGGGGACTCATCGTCACCGGCAACGTTGAAGATGGCCCCCATGTCGCGGACCGGGGAGCAGTCCGCTGCGACGCCGGACGCCGGAAAGGAGCTGCCCGAAGGTCAGACGATCGATCCAACCACCGCCCAGCTCCGATCGCCAGTCTCCAATGCCGTCGTGCGTGTCGCCAGCGGCAACGTCTCCTCCGGCACATTGCTTTGCGGTGAGGAAATCACCGTCTCCGCGGTCGTCGGATCGGGCTCGTCAACAGCGGTCGAACTGACCGGCGCCGGCACGGGCACCCCCGGCTTTGACTCCGGCAGCATCGGCACTTCGGGCGACCGATTCCTCATCCATCAAGTGGATTTCGCCTGCGGCGACGCGGTCCTGATCAAGATTCTGGCCGTCGACCGTGCCGAATTGGAGGTTATAGCGGCGGGGTCGCCGCTACCTGCCCCCGTGACCGGCGGAGTCGACATGCCAGATGAGGAGGAGACGCCGACGACCGACCTCGCCAAGGTCACGTTTCGCCTGGAGAACGCCACGGCCACTCCGGCCGACATCAGCATCTCCGCACAGAGCTCCTCGGGAGACGCCGGCCAGGAGGAAGGCTCGAACCAAACCAGCGTCCGCGTTCCTGCCGGTCAATTCTCCTTCGGAGAGATCACCTGCGGTGGCACCTTCGTGGTGGACGGAACGATCGAGGACGGCACGGATTCCAAGATCCTCTTCACGGGCGCCGGCACGGGAACGCCCGGCTTCGATGACGCGAGCATCGGCTTTGACGGTGAACGTATCCTGCTCTTCGAGGACCACTACCAATGCGGCCAGTCGATCGTGGTTCGCATCACGGACGATGGGACGGGCATCGGGGCGAGCACCAGCAATACGCCGCTCGGGTCGGTGAACGTGTTCGCGGCAGGCGAACCCCTCCCGGCACCGGACCTTCCGGACCCCGAGCAGCCCGACGACGAAGAGGAGGAAACCGCCGCCGTTACCCTGCGCGTGGTCAACCAGACCGAGAGCACGATTCAAGTGAACTTCGCCACCGGCAACGGCAGCCTGGCCATCAGTGGAGGATCAGAAGTCAGCAGCGAATTCGACGTTCGCGTCGCACCGCTGGGAGCCAGCGAGGGCGTTAAGAGCTGCGCCCAGGAGTACATTATCGCCGCGGCTCACCTGCAGCCGCAGGACAGCACTTACTCCACTGGCGGCGGAACGATCTTCGACAGCGGCGGCGGCATCATCTACCACGCGGTCGTCCTCACCGGCGACGGCACGGGCACCGCGGGTTTCGACGAAGAATCGCTTGCCATCGTGCGTGGCCGAC
The DNA here is from genome assembly GCA_020350565.1 of Phycisphaerales bacterium. Taxonomy (GTDB): domain Bacteria; phylum Planctomycetota; class Phycisphaerae; order UBA1845; family UBA1845. The sequence continues at coordinate 2,422,676 of CP070718.1, read as the reverse complement.
TGCTCCAGCTCGGCACGCACTTCAATTGCGGCGACACGATCACCGTTACCGTGGAAAGGACGAACAACCAACTCAAGGTCGACGAAGAAGGTGCGATCGTCACCGACGAGTTTGGGAACCCCGAGATCCAATACAACGTGGGAGAAGGCACGCTCACGGTGACACCGGCGACTGCGGAATAGCGAATGACGAATAGCGAATGAAGAAGAAAGCTCAGCCGCGCTCAGCCGTCAGTCATTCTCTGCGGTCTCGGGACTTTCTGCGGTGGATTCTCTCCAAGCCGTGGCCCCGGGGCGGCGGTCGATCTTGCCGGTAACGAACTTGAACACCAGCAAGGCGCAGAACGCGCAGAACCCCACGATGGCAAAGGCATACCAGGCCCAGTGCGCCCGATCGTATACGGCCGGCAGTTCAACCTGGCGCGACGGCGGCGCGTGCGCCTCGTCCGTGCGGATCACCAGCTCCATCATAGGCGGGTGACCCTTGCCAAGCTTCTTCTTTAATTCCTTGGATTTGACCTCTTTCGCAACGACGGTGTACGTCGCGTCGCCCGTGGTGACCTGCCATTCCTTCTCAATCGGGTCCTCCAACTCGATGGAGGCCGATTCATCCAGTTCAACCCCGCCTGAGGCGAAGACAGGCCGCAAGGATTCCAGTGTCATGGCCTGCTCCAGCCTCTGCTTCGGTACGAGTTCCTCCGCGGTCAGAAGATACTGCGGATTGATCGCCTGGCGCCACTGCTTGCGCTCCTGCACAGTGAGGATCTGCGGATCGGGACAGAACGCATTCACCAGGTAGCCGGCCAGGACGAAACCAAAAAGCCAAGCGAAGAACGTGGTCAGGTGTTGGTAGCCCAGGTACAGGCCCACCTCCCCTTCCGGTGCCTGCTTGGAGGCGTACTCAAGGAATTTAGGAGAAAGAAAGCACTCAGCCAGCCCCTGCAAGCCGACGCCGATGCAGATCATCGTGGTGATGCTCTTCGCCTCCGAGAACCCCGACCACGCCTGGAAAACCGGACTCAGGGCGATGACCAGTGCGGTGAAGGGGATGATGAACAGCCCGATGCCGATCGCATTCTCCGGCTTGAAGTTGCGGATCAGATGGGTGATGGGCACCACACACACCACCACGACGGCAGGATTGATGTTGGCGAGCCATTCGGGCTTGGTGCCCAGACCGATCAACCGCTCCATATACGTCGGCATCAGACCATAAAGCTGACCCTGGATCGCCCAGAAACCCGCGACGATCAGGATTAGTGCCAGGAAACGGAAATTGCTCATGACCTTGGCAAGCCCCTCGAAAGCCTCCGATATGGTCTTGCCGGTCCCTTTGGTGTCGGGATTGCGGTAGGCGACGGCAACGAGAATGAGGGCCACGAACGCCATCCCCGCCGCGTAATAGTTGATGTATTGGAGTCCCAGGCGGTCATTGAGGTCCCCGGCCAGGAATTTGCCGCTGAAGGAACCGATATTGACCACCATGTAGAAGATGGACATCGCCCGGGCCCGGTTGGCCTCGGTGCTGCATTTGGCCGCAGTCCCCGATATGACCGGCTTGACAATCGCCCCGCCACACATGATCAGGACGAGGGAGATGATCGCGGTGAACTTAAGCTGGAAGCTGCCGAGCAGACCGTAACCCGCTGACAAGAGAGCAAAAGCAAGTGTCAATGCTTGCCGAAAGCCGATCTTGTCGGCCATGATCCCCATGAACGTGGGCAGGAGGTAAAGGAACGACGAAAAAAGCGCCGAGATCCAAAAAGCCTGGACGTCGCTGAATCCCACCATCTGGTTCAAATAGCGAACCAGCGTAATGAACATGCCGTAATACGCCGCACGCTCACACAGCTCGGCACCGTTGGCGAACCAAAAAGTTGCGGGAAACCGCCAGCCCGATTTCTCCGGCGTTTGCACGACGTCGTCGGCCATCCTCCACTGCTTCCTTTGTTCTGAAGGGATAGTCGGGGGCCCCGGCAACCGATGCCCCCGCCGCCGCGCCACGGTCGGACGCATCGGCAATCGCGGCGAATCCTACACGGATTTCGCGGCGGCGCCCATGAGGGAGCTTTTTGCGGCAAATGCGGCCCTGCCTGGACGGGCCGTGAAGGTGTGCCGGCACTCCGCGCGCTTCAACATGCCCATCCCGGCACACGGCGATCGCTCACGACTTCGGTTTGCCGTGCTCGAACTTGCCCTGCCACTTGATCCGGCCCTTGCTGTCCCAGACGGTCCACGTGCCGTGAGGTTGGCCGTCGTAGAAGCTCTCCTCCTTGCGTTTGCGGCCTTCCTCATCCCAAGTGGTGCTGATGCCGTGCCGTTTGCCATCGCGGTAGCGCTCCACGGACCACTTCCGGGCGTTTCTGTGCCAACTGATCGCAACGCCGTGCTTATCGCCTCGAATGAAAACAGCCTCGTACTCCTTCCGGCCGTTCTTGTGCCAACGGGTGTAACGTCCATGATTAACGACCTTGCCATCCGCCTGTCGGAGGGCATGTTTGCGAAGGCGGAGCGTGCCATCTTCCCAGCGATCCTCGACGATCGAAAGCTCCTCTCCCGGCCCGGGTGGAGGCACTTCCACCGTCTCCAGCTCCTTCTCCGGCCCTCCGGTCAAGACCTCGAGCGGCTCGGTAATCCGTGCCACAGGGTAGATGTTCTGGCGGTCGTCCCAATACGGGGAACGCTCGTAAAAGAAATAGAGCCGAGCCCGGGCATTCGAGGCGAACTCGTCATCCGAACGAAGCCTGGCCTCGAACTCCTCGCGCAGCTTGGGATCCTCCTTCAGCATCCGCCGGGCGAGCGTCTCGAGAACGTAAGGTTCGGCGTATTCCTTTCTCTCAAAGATCGCGTTGAAGAACCCCCAGGATACGAGCGAATCGGGCGCTTCCGGCTCGAAGAGGAATACCGCGACCTTAGCGTCCATTTGATCGAGCGGAACGAGCGCCGATCCGGGCACATACGTACGCGTCTCTTTGATAGGAACCGTCTTATACCGCGGTCCGGAGCGGCCCTCGTACGGTCTGGAAGGATACTCCACTTCCTCGAAACGGTAAGTCTCGAACTCCGCGGTCAGCGGTTCGGTGAGTCGCCGCACGTGCAGCCCATGGGCCTCGGCAAGCTCGATCACTTCCTTCCACTGGAGCGGGATGACGTACGCCAGCGGCGGCGCTACTTCCTTCGTGACTTTCGTGCCGTGGTACCAGATCGTGTCGAATTCAATCGGCTTTGTCTCATCGTAAATGATGCGGGCGTCGCCCGAGATGTCGCTCCGCTCCGTACGATGGGCGAAGCCCTTGAAGGTGAAAGGCTCGGACTGATCCGTCCGGCCAATAGCCACCGGTAATCGGCGTTCGGGATCGAACCGCAATCCCAGTTGCTTCGTCTCCTCATCCGCATGGCGAACGGCTTCGAGTAACGAATCCGGGCTGCCGTTCACCAGTTCCAGAACATGCCGCATGAAGTTGTAGTGGCCTATCACACGCGTGCGGTACGATTTGATCGAGTGCGTCTCAACAAGAAACGACGGCCGATTGCGGATCGTGCAATACCCCGTCGCATAGCGAGGCCCAAACCCGCCCGAGCGAATCCCCTGGGAAGGGTCCTTTGAATCCTGCAGACCGAAATAGGTCATCGGCACGTGTCCATCGGTCTCAAGGGCGGGAACGAGCCTGGGTTTGATTTCCTCCCTCAGCCAACGCACCACGTGCGGCGAGGCCGCTTCGTGGCTGTCCGTTACGAACAAGATGTCGTATTGCCAGTTACCGCCGTCGGTCGAGTGATGATCGAAGTGCAGATCGGGTCGCCACGCATTCCACAAAGCCAGCCACGCCCGCATCTCGGCCGCGTCGGCCTTCATATAATCACGATTGAGGTTCAGGTTCCGCGAAGTGACGCGCCAGCCCATGGCGTCGGGACCGTTCTGATTGATGCGAGAATGGGCGCTGAAACGTTCGTGCCCATCGACGTTGAAGATAGGAACAACGAGCAGAGTCACATGATCCAGCAGCGCGCTGCGCGTTTGGGTGATCACGATGTCGCGAAGCAGCATCAGGCAGGCGTCTTTTCCAGCACACTCTCCGGCGTGAATACAGGCTTGTACGAAGACGATCGGCTTGCCGGTGCCTTTGGCCGCCGCCGGATCAAACGCCTGATCCTTGGACGCAATGAGCAGCGGCATCTCGCGCCCCTCCGGGCTTGTTCCAAACGACCGGTAATCGATCCATTCGGACGAATCCGCCAGTCGACGACAATACGCGATCGTCGGTTCGTAACGCGGCGTCTGACGAAACCCGGTCCGCTCGGCCAGAGTCAGCCATTGCGCAGGCACGTCAGGCGAAGGATTCTTCAATCGCTCCGCCAAGGGGTCAGCGACCTCCGTCGGCAGGCGTTCACTGTTCGAAGTAGACTGCGCGACCGGCTCACCTGCTCCAACTCCAGAAGGCTCCACCTGCGCGATCGTGCATGCGACCAAACAGAAGACACGCAACATGGATGGACAGCTCCTCTCTGCGGACAAACCACGCCGCTGAACGCCCGACGCCGCTCAAAGGGCCTCAACAGGCCGCGGGACAGGGCCGGGCCGTCAGAACTCAAAGAGCGCATCAGGTGCCGCTATCATACGACGGAGAAGTAAGATGCCAAATCGTCTGGCGACGGGCGCGGTATAAGCGGACGGCGTGCCTGCGTGCCGGTGCACCGGGACGTGGGCATGCTCCGGCCTCCGGGCATGCCAGCCGAGCGCAAGAGAAAGGCCGCAACATGAAAGGTTGCGGCCCGCATTGTTTCATCGAATGTAAACCGAGCGGTCTCTCGCGGCTAAGTGCCCGTCAGGACCTCGGGTGTGCCTCATCATAAGCGGCTTTCAGCCGCGGTGTCGTCAGGTGTGTGTAAACTTGCGTGGTCGAAAGCGACTGATGGCCCAAAAGCTCCTGCACGCTCCGCAGGTCGGCACCATTGCTGAGCATATGCGTGGCGAAGCTGTGCCGCAGGGTATGCGGGCTGATCGCCGGATCGAGACCGCACTCGGCCAGGTACTTGTCCAGCTTGCGGCGGACGCTTCGCGTGCTGATCCGTTGGCCGTGCTTGTTGACAAACAGTGCCTGCTGGTCAAAGGACGCGCTGCGCGCATCCGCACGACGCATCTCCAGGTACCGCTTCAGCGCCGCCATCGCCGTGGGACCCACCGGCGAAATCCGCTGCTTCTTACCCTTGCCTCGCACGCGAATGGTCCGTGCGTTGAAATCCACGTCTTCGATGTTGAGCGCCACAAGCTCACTCACGCGGACGCCCGTCGAATACAGCACCTCGAGCATCGCCCGGTCACGGCAACCCAGAAGCGTGCTTGCATCCGGCGTCGACAGCAGCGTGTTGATCTGCTCAACCTCGAGGAACCGCGGCAGCGACTTCTCCTGTTTCGGCGTGCGAATCGTAGTGAGCGGGTGGGTCGAAACGTACTCGCGCCGCACGCAGAACTTGTAGAAGCTGCGAAGCGTAGCCAGTTTTCTTGCAATGGTGGACTTGGAATAACTCTGGCTCGCCAAGAAGGCCAGGAAGGACTTCACCTGTTCGGGCGTCACCTCCCGTAGGCGATGACCGAGGTCAGCCTCGACCATCACGGCGGTTGACGCCGTTGGCGGCTGCTGAGTCTGGCCTGAGACGGCCTGGTGAGCCGATGGCGCCGCGCCGCCCTCTGTGAAGCGCTGGCCCGCACCCGCCTGTTGCTTCGCCCCGACGAGAAACGCACAGAACTGCGCTAAGTCGGCCGCGTAACACTTCGCGGTATGCGGCGAGAAGTGCCGCTCGAACTTCAAGTAGTTCAGGAACTCGTCGATCAATGGGTTTTGTGTCATTATCGCATCTTGCAATTCGGCGAAACACCCACTTCTTGCCGGCCCCGGTCCTGGACCCGGTAGCCCCGGCCCGTGTGAAAGAGCTACCTAGCTATCTGATCGAGCTCCGTCTCCAATCGTCGACCCATCTGGTAACTGAGGACGGCCGCGTCAAACCAGTCAAACTGGCTCTCCTGATCGTCCGCCAGTTCGGCGAAGGCGTCAATCACCTCCGCCTCATGCCCCGGCGGATAGCGAAAGACGAACCGGTCACCTCCCTTTACCAGCGAAAGCTGACGAATGACGCTCATGGCCTCCCTACCCTTCGCGGCGTGCACACTCGCCTGCCGGGCTATCGTCACTGCTCAGCAGTGATCGTATCGTCGCGTGGCAGCAGTACTCCATGAAATGCTGTTGGCTGACCAAATACAGCCGCCAGCCGTAGGGACTGCCGCCCGCTCCTCGTTTTTCGGCAAATTCTCGAACCCCATCAACGACTGATTCGTGTGAGGCGTCGAAAAAGCGCTGAGTTTCTGCCAGAAGTCCCCGCGTCCTTGTCTCCCCGGCAGGCGTATAATCCCTCGCCTGACGTGACAAAACGACCGGGTCCATGCCCCCGAGTGGCGCCAGAGGCCTCGTTCCGTACAGTTGACAGGTGATTCCGATGATCGGTGGCTCGTAAGGGTCATACTCGGTCACCACAAAAACCAGAAGTCCGTCCACCCCCAGAAGGCGTGCCAACTCCATGGCATGCTCGGGCGATCGAACCTCGCCCACCCCTTGCGCGCCGAGCAAGGCCAGCACCCGATTCACCGGCACCACCTTGACCCCCTCGGCATAACTCAATTCGCGGGCCATCAGGTCCGCAAACCGGCTCGAGTCGAAGTCCAGCGACCCGCTCTGGTTCAGCGCCGGTGCCACCGCAACGGTCATCGGACCAACCGTCCGATTGGGGATGCTCACAGGCCCGATGGCCTTCTCCCGTCCGGCACACCCCAGCGCCGTCATGATGCCCGCAACGACCAGCCAAACGCCAACGCCGGCTGGCATCGACATGGGGGGCGTCCCCCTCCACCCCATATCACGCTCGCTCTTCATATCGGCCATCCATGACCCGGGCTGCACCGCCGCTTCTATCGGCCATCGCACCGCGACCGGCATCCAGCCCGGTCCGCAGCGCCCGCGCGGACACCTATCCCCTCATCGTCCAAATGACGGGACGCCTTTCGTCTGAAAAGAGCCCCGGATTCAAACAGCCACTTCTATTCGCCTTCTTGCCCCGTCGTCGGCTCGATCACCGTCGATGCCATATTCCGCCGGTCCGGTGTCCCTGTAATTCGCCCGGACTCGGGGATATAAGGGACCGCCTTCGATGGCACCAGGGACCAGACGTTCTCATGCCCCGCTCGTCCTGAAGTAAAGTAGATGCGTCTCAGATTATCGAACGTCGCACCGTAATTACCGGCGAAACCGTCGGTGAGTCGCGTACGCGAGCGCCCATCAGCCCTCATCATCCAAATGTCGGAGACTTCGCCAACCTGGGGCCGCTCGATGACGCCCGCGGGATCAGGGGCAACCGCCGTATAAGCAATCCACTCCCCGTCCGAGCTCCACGTCGGCAGGATCATCGCATGGGCCGAGCTTGAAGCAACTTCGGTCGGATAACTCGGCTCCCCATCGATCAGCTCCAGCGTCCACAGGCTGAACCACCTTGTCCCCCGGACGCGAGCACGCTGGTACAAAATGGTGTCATCCCTGGGCGACCAGTCCGGAAACAGCCCATAGCCGATGAACGTCTGCGACCCGCCGGCCATGGCGTCGGCAATCCACAACTCCCATTGGCCTCCGCCGGTAGGAAGACTGCAAAAAACGAGCCTTTGGCCGTCATTCGACCAGCTAGGGTGCAACTCATCCCCCGGACCGTTCGTCACCTGAATCGGTCGGCTGCCGTCGACGGAAACAACCCAGATGTCCCAGCTTCCACCGCGATCACTGGCGAACGCGACAAGCCGGCCCGAAGGATCGAACGCCGGCTGAACGTCTGAGCTGGCGTCGCTGGTTAACTGCGTCACCGCGACGCCGTCGACATTCTTCACGTACAAATCCGGATTCAAGTTATGCCGGGTCGACGAGAAAACCATGCGTTTGCCGTCCGGCGAAAGGTCAGGGTCATAATCGCCGCCCTCTTCGATAAAGGTGTGTTGGCGCAAGGAAACAGCAGATCGTGCGAAGTAATCGCCGACAAGTCCTTCCGAAACCTCGCCAAACATGTCGACCCGCCCGGCCTTCATTGCCGCCAACACGGAGCGTGATTGTCCTGATCCCCCCGAACGGTCATCACGGGCCGTTTTCATGGGATCGTTATCATGGTGCGCACAGCCGGTCCACAACAGAGTCAGGACGGCGATGCCCAACCACGAATCACGAGACCGATTCGCTTTGCAAAGGATGCTGCTCATGACAGTCGGCGCTTTCCTTCTTGAGACTGGAGATGTCCTGGCACACGGAACCCGCACGACCTCGCATCGTTCCTCACGCGGGAACGCGCGGTCGAACGGGTCTCGTGTTTCATCGGTTGCCGTAAGGACTCAGACCAGTTTCGGTCAATTCCCGCGCACTGTCCGATAACCCGATTATTATCGACTTCTCAGCAGGACCGGCTCCACCAAAGCATTCGCGCCTCTTCCGCCGCTTCGCACGCAAGTCATGCGCCACAGGCTGAAGGGTACGACGATTCAAGCGGCCCTACTTACCGCGAGAGTGCGAACACAACCATGTCGGACGCGCCGCCGACACCCGCCCGATAAGGTTGCCCCCGTTATTCCGCCACAGTCAGCGACCGCCCCGCCTACACCTTCGTGCCAGAGATCACAAGCCATCGTTGCGCACCAGAAATCTCTCACACCTTCGACAGACAACCGCACGAAGCAGGATCAGAGCTGATATGGCCCTCGAATCGAGCCCACCGCACACCACGCGGCAAGTCTGGAAGATCCCAGCCGCGCCGGCTGAAACGGGGCAATATCGCCCATGCCTTTCGCCCGTTCGACAGCCTCCCAAGCGACGTACATGCGGGGTCGAGAGATGGGCCCGACGTCCGTAGCGAAGAGCAGGTCGCCCCTGCCAGTACTGCCAAGAATTCACAATCCTCTGCGCATCCCCGTCGCTCCCCGAGGTAAGCCCAGGACACCGAGTGACAGGCTCCTGTCAACAACAACACTGCCGCACCTTGGCAAGCCACTTAAACCTTCGGCGCGTCGTGGGCTCAGATTGACAAATGGGGAGAGTTTATCGGTCGTGCGTCTGCGCCTAACCTATTTTTTAAAAACAGGTTACGAACTTTTTTTGAGTGGGTCGCCTTCGTGCGGATTTGCGGCTACACTTGGGGCGAAAGCGAAGCGTCCGGACGATTCGTCCGTGACCGTGGGGAGTGGGAGGAGGAGGGAAGCCTCACGCCTCAATGCTTCGCGCTTCGCTCGTGAAATAACAGTCTGAGTCTTGGCCGCATTCTCGCAGTCGGGCCTGCATGGGGGGGATGAGGCATGGTGAGGCGTACCAAGTCGCTGACACTTGAATGTGTTCTGGTCGACCTGAACACGCAAACTGACTTCCTCCATCTTAACGGTGCTTATCCCGTCGCCAACTCCAACGAACTTATTCCCGCGCTGCGTTGCGTCATCGCCTGGGCCAAACGCAATTATGCGCCGGTGATTTCCTCCATCGCCGCGCATCGCGCCTACGAGCTGCTCGGGTGCAACGAGCCCGTCAACTGCCTCGACGGAAGCGCGGGCCAACAGAAAGTCGACTTCACCGTCCTGCCGTGTCATACGATCGTCGAATTCGATAACACGCTCTCGGTTCCCCTCGATCTGTTTACCGTTCATCAACAGGTCATTTTCCGCAAACGCCAGGACGACCTCCTGGGCAACCCCAAGGCGGATCGCTTTCTCACCCAGCTTCCAACGGAGGAGTACATCCTGTTCGGCATCGGGCTCGAGCGATCCATCAAGGTACTTGCATTGGGACTCTTGGCGAGAAATCGGAGGGTGAGCATCATCACGGACGCATGCGGGTATTGGGACAGCGGGGCCGCCGACCTTGCACTTCGACAAGTCGTCGCCAAAGGCGCCGACGTCATAACGGCGCATCAACTGCTCGAACGTAAGCTCTCCCGAAACCGGAAGTACCCGATACACGGAAACGGCGAGGACATCTGCTATCGATACGGCCTGTTGTCGCCGCGGAAGGGCTCCAACGGAAACGACAACGGAAAAACAGACGAGGACGAACGGAAAAACAACGGCCGACGCACGCCACAGACCAAACGGCGATCTCCGAACTCGTCTCCTTCGCACAACGGCCCAAAGACCTGAGAACAACACAGGCCGTCCGCCCCCATTCAGCCACAACCCCAGCGCCACGACGTGACCGGGCGTTTGCATTGGCGGGCCTCACTGCACAGGCATACGTGATTCGCCGAGGGAAAAGCCTGCGCCATCCGAGTCGCGACACGCTTGAAATGTGTCCGAGCAACAGCACGCATGCCGGGGCCGATCGCGCCAAAAAACAAGGCCGACCAGACGCTCACAACGGTGACCGTCGGACCGGCCTTCACAGCCTCTTTCCCCTCACGGAAAGCACGCTTCTTGGGCCATTGTGCTCGACCACGCCCTTGCGCGGCCATGCTCCCCCCAATCGCACTGCCGCCACGCGCACGAGCATCAATGCCGGTTTCGCCACAGGCGAGCCTGCGGCTCACGGAAGCTATCTGAGCCGCCCCATGGCCGCTGCTGCTCGATGACCGAAAGGTCACCCCGAGCCGTTCCGATCACCTGCTTCAATGCACGCATTACAGCGGACCGATTTCAACTTAAAATATGACCACCCCAGCCGCCAACCAATCTCCCGCGTTTATCCTCGAAAATCGGTTTTCGTCCGCATAGCCACCCGAGCGGTTTTTAAAGCGGGCGGAGGGGGCCACCACCTCCTCAACGCGGAAGGCGCTAATATCCCGCTGGTCGTCCACCCTTCCGCGGATCGGAGGCGCCAAGCCAGCCAGAAGGCCCTTTCATGATCGCTTGTACAATACCGGTCTTACGCTGATCCGAGATCTTGTGCCCTCGATTCACCAGACCCCGCTCGACCTGACGCAGCGGGGCAGAATCGAAGAATAGCTCGTCGGGTTGCCACTGATGATGCGGCCTGGGCTCGACGATCGCCTGATCCAGCGGAAGATTGTACTCCAGCACACACAGCAGGACGTTCAATACCGAACTGATGATTCTCGGACCACCTGATGCTCCCAGCATCAGAAGCGGCTCACCGTCTTTGAGCACAATGGTGGGCGCCATGCTCGACAGGGGTCGCTTGCCCGGCGCAGGGGCGTTTCGCTCTGACTGGATCAAACGGAACGCGTTGGCCCGGTCCGGCTCGGCTGAGAAGTCGTCCATCTCGTTGTTCAGGATCAGCCCCCACTCCGCGATCGTCGCCAGGGAACCGAACACCGTATTGATGGTCTCCGTGGCCACGACCACGTTGCCCCATCGATCGACGACGCAATAATGGGACGTGCCCGCATCATCCGGAAGCTGCGAACATCCGTACGTGGCCACACCGGCGGCATGGAACTCATCAATGCGTTTGGCGAGGTCGGCCGCGTACGACTTCGACGTGAGGTAGAAAGCCGATACGGACGTATCGTTCGTATCGCCCAGCCAGCGCGCCCGATCCGCAAAGGCGTGTTTCATCGCCTCCACCTGATAATGGACGGCCAAAGCCGGATCCTGCCGCGCCAACCCCCGAAGATCGAACTGCTCCAGGATGTTGAGTGTCTCGGCGATGGCAACGCCACCCGAGGATGGAGGCGGCATCGTGATGATCTCATGTCCCCGGTACGTCACTCGCAAGGCTTCACGCTGCCTCACCTCATACCGGCCGAGATCAGCCATGGTCATCACACCGCCGTGGCGCCGCATGGCCTGATCGATCGCCTCGGCGACCGGACCCTGGTAGAAGAACGGCGGCCCGTGTTCAGCGACTTCCCTCAAGAGCTTCGCCAACTCGGGTTGGATCAGGCGATCGCCCGGCTTGGGAAGCGCGCCCCCGCCCAGGTACTTCTTCCAGATAAAGGGACTGGTCTCTTTGAGATCCGGATGCTTCTCGTACGTTTTCAAGACCTCTCTGGATGACGCCACGAAATGCTGATCGATCTCGAAGCCGGACTCGGCCAGGCGAATGGCCGGGGCGACCGCCCGCGCCAGATCGAATGTGCCGAACTGCGACAACGCGCGATGCTGCCCCGCAAGCACGCCGGGAACCGCCGCCGCCAGGTAGCCGTATCGACTTGGGTACTCGGTTATACCACCGCGCTTTCTCGCTTCGACAAACATCTCTGCCGAGGCACGCGCTGGGGCCGTCTCTCGATAGTCCAGTACCACGGTGCGTCCGCCGACGAACCGGATAATCATAAAGCCCCCACCGCCAAGCCCGGTGCTGTAGGGGCGCGTAACGCCCAGCGCGAAGGACGTGGCCGCCGCGGCGTCAATCGCGTTGCCGCCCGCCTTCAGGATGTCCAGTCCGGCCTGGGACGCCTCCGCCGAATCGCTGGCCACCATGGCGTGCCGGCCCTCAGCCAGCCACGCCGGCTGCTCCCCGCGCGTGACCGGGCATGACAGGGACAGGAAAGCTGCAGCAACAGGGAGAATCCAAATCCTGCGTTTCATGGCGCGACTCCTGCGGCAGAACTGCCGAAACGGCAAGAGGCTGAAAACTCGATGCGATCAGAACATCAGAAGCAGCAGACAAGCTACCGCCCGTCGCCGTGTGAGAGCAAGACCGTATCGCCACAGAGCACTCGGCAATGACGCTCATGCGATGGCCTCGCCAAAGCCTGCAGCGCTCCTGGGGATCAAGAGAGGTTAAAAAGAGGGGAAACCAACAGGAAATGCGGCCTACCGATGAGGCGCGAGATCGAAGACGTCGCCCTCCTGCAGACCGTAGACACGCGACCAGGCGCCGTCCAGCCGAATCGGGAGCGAGGAGTCGCCGGGCATGATTTCCTCATTGATGGCGAGAATCAGCGCCTGCAGCGTAGCCAACTGAGCCGCCGTCATCGGCTCACCGGAACGCGGTTGCACCACCTCGATACGGACCGTCCCGACCTTACCTGCCGCGCCCCGTTGATCGTCCCACAGGCCGATACGATGTGGCTTGCCGAGGTCGTCAACGACGAAATGGACTTCGCGCTGTTGCGAGGAGGCCCGGAGCAACCGCCCCGACGCAGCCGAGGCCCCGGCGACGATCTCGATCGAATTCCAGCGTCCGTCCCGGACGTCGACGCGCTCCACTACGACGCCGCGCATCCCTGCAAGCCGTTCATCACCTGAGATCGTCGGCGGGCTGATAATGGGGGGGCTGGGGTCCATCCAGGCCAGAAGCAGGGAAGCGCCGGTCATCGCCAGGACCAGGCAACCGAGCGCCTTGAACATCCGTGTTCGCGCTTGCATAAGATTCCAGGAGAACTACGAGATCCGACTCGCGGCCTGCGCCACCCAACCTACGAGCAGTTTGTACATTACTGATCGGCCCACTGCAAAGGAATACTTGCAGGAATCTTTCCGATCAGGAGCCACTCTAGCGGTTTTTCTTGAGAGGACTCGGAACGAGCCATCGTCTTCCGGCTTCGCCTTGTTCGAGGCAGGTTCTGAAGCCCAAGATCTAGCGGGTCGCCAGAGATGTCATGATCCCGACACTTCGCCGTCACTTGCCGCAGTAGTCGATGGTCCGAGCGATCTCTCGGCGGAGATCGCAGCGCTTGACGATCCGGTCGACGAAGCCATGCTCCAACATGAACTCGGCCGTCTGGAATCCTTCTGGCAGCTCAGCGTTGATCGTATTCGCGATCACCCTTGGGCCGGCGAAGCCGATCATCGCTTCCGGTTCGGCCAGGATCACGTCGCCCAGACTCGCGAAGCTGGCGGCCACGCCTGCCGTCGTCGGGTCGGTCGCCACGACGATATAGAGCCCCTTCGCCTCATCGAGCTTGCCCACCGCCGCCGAGGTCTTGGCCATCTGCATCAGCGAGACCATCCCCTCCTGCATGCGGGCACCACCGGAGGCCGTTACGATCACCAGCGGAAGGTTCTCTGCTGTCGCACGCTCGATCGCCCGGGTGACCTTCTCCCCCACCACCGATCCCATGGAGGCCATGATGAACGAAGGATTCATGACGGCCAGGATCACAGGGCGGCCCCTGATGAAGGCCTTGCCCACGACCACGGCCTCAACCTCCCCGGTCTTCTCCTGCTCCTGCTGAAGCCGCTCCTTGTACGGGATACGGTCCTTGAACTTCAGAGGGTCGGTGGATCGCAGATCCTCCGCAAATTCCTCAAAGGAATCGGGGTCGACCAACTGGGCGATCCGCGTTCGAGCGTCGATTCGCCGGTGGTAGCCGCACTCCGGGCAGACGTGCAGGTTCTCCACCACCTCCTTCTCATACAGCATGTGCCCGCATCTCGAACAGCGGGTCCACAAGCCGGCCGGCACACCTGATTCATCTCGTGGCATAACGCTTCCAGGCTCGATCCGCCGGTAACCTACGCGTGGGATACGCTTGTCACCTGGATCCGCTCGGGCTCCCTTTCCGCTTGACCCCCATCCGTGAGCTCATAGCAAAGAGGCAAGTCGTCCATGAGCGCTTTCATCTGATCGAGTCCGACGGACTCCAGGGCACAGCGAGCCAGCGCAAAGGCAATCGGCCCGAGCACCAAACCGACGGTCTTGCCATCCGCTTCAGCCGCAATCCGCTCAACACGTTTCCGGATTCGGGCCGCACCTTCGGCCACCCCCTCACCTTCCGGCGGTCGGACGCTGGCCGGGTCCTCCTGCCAGGTTTTGAAGATCTTGGGGTAGCGCCGCTGAAGCTCGGCTTTCGTGAGACCCTCCCATAAGCCCAAATCGATCTCATCCAGGTCTTCCACGACCCTCTGCCGGGCCCCGGACCGATACGCCATAACCCCCGCCGTCTCCTGCGCCGTCTGCTCCTCCCCACAGAAGATGGTCTTGAATTTCAAACCTGCCAGGGCCTCAGCCCAAGCCTCCGCCTGTCGTTGCCCTTCCTCATTCAGTGAAAGGGCGGTCTGCGAAGCCATTCGTCCCTGGGCACTCCAGTCCGTCTGTGCCCAAGGAATAAGCACCAACTTCGACATGGTTCCACCTCGCTCGAGTTGGTAAGACTCGACGCCGACGGTCCCGAGGACCGTCAAAAGCTTCAATCTCCACTCGGTTTGGCGGCATGGGGCTCCACCCGCCCGCCACCGGCCTTGACCGCTTCCTGAGCGAGGCGATGCAACTCCTTCATCGCCCCAACCGGATCGGGCTTCCCGAAAACGGCTGACCCCGCCACCAGGACGTCCGCGCCCGCCCTCGCCGCTTCCGCAACCGTATCCACATCGATGCCCCCGTCGATCTCCAGACGCTGATGCGAAGCCAGTCGCTCACGCAGGATCTCAACCTTGGGCAGTACTTCCGCGATGAACGTCTGACCCCCAAAGCCCGGCCAAACGCTCATGACCAACACCATATCCACGTTGTCGACGATCGCCTCAATCGATTCGACGGGCGTCGTCGGGTTCAATGATACGCCGACCGAGACCCCCAGGCTCCGAAAATGCTCGATCACTCGGTCCGGGGCCTCCACCGTTTCTATGTGGAAGGTCAGGTGATCGCACCCCGCCTTCACAAATGGCTCGGCGTATCGCATCGGGTCCACGATCATCAGGTGCGCGTCGAAGAACATCCTGCTCCGCTTGCGCAACGACGCGATGACCGGGATCCCGAAACTGATGTTCGGCACGAAGTGACCGTCCATCACATCCAGATGAAGCACTTCGGCCCCGGCGGCCTCCACGCCCGCCACTTGCTCCTCCAGCCGCGAAAAATCCGCCGCCAGCAGCGACGGCGCCACCCAAAGCCCCCGTCTGGAAAGAGCGAAGCCAGATTGCGGTTCCCTCGTCAGTTCGATCGGGTTACCTCCTCCTCTCTATGCGTCATCGAGCACGTCGATGGCGGCGAAGGTCTTGCCTTCCAGAAACTCCAGCGACGCTCCGCCACCGGTCGAGACGTGGCTCATTCTTTCGTCAAGACCGGCCTTGTCGACGGCGGCGGCACTGTCCCCGCCTCCGATGATGGTGACCGCACCCGCATCGGTGGCCTGAGCCATCGCCGAGGCCATGGCCATTGTACCCCGATCGAACGGCGGAGTCTCGATAACACCCATCGGACCATTCCACACGATCGTCTTCGCGCCGCAAACTATTTCCCTGTAACGGCTTACCGTTTTCGGGCCGATGTCGAGCCCCATCTGATTCGAGGGAATCGCCCCCTCCACGACCTGAACAACCGCACCCTCCTTGATCTCGGCAGCCACGACGGAATCAGCGGGCAACTTGAGCTTGTCGCCCGCCTCGACCCGTAGGCTCCTTGCGGTCTCGAGAAGATCCTCCTCGACGAGGCTCTTGCCGACCTCCAGACCGTCAGCCTTCAAAAAGGTATAGGCCATCGCCCCACCAACCAGAATGGTGTCGCACTTGGCCAACAGCGACTGGATCACGCCCAACTTGTCCGAGACTTTCGCACCCCCGAGCACGCAGACAAAGGGACGGACGGGATCGGCAACCGCCCCCCCAAGAAACTCAAGCTCCTTGCGCACCAAATAGCCGACCACCCGCGGCTTGCCCTCCATCATCTGGGGTACTGTGAGCATACTCGCGTTGTCCCGGTGGCAGGTACCGAAGGCGTCGTTGATGTAAACGTCTGCAAGCTCGGCGAGAGCCTCGGCGAAGTTGTCCTTCTGCTCGCGCAGGGCAGCGTTGGCGGCAGCGGCCTTGTCTTTGATCGTTTCCGGTGGATTGAACCGGAGGTTCTCGAGAAGGACCACATCGCCCTCTTTCATCGCAGCGACGGCCGCCGAGACCTCCTCGCCGACGCATTCGCTTGTCAGTTCCACCGGCTTGCCGATCAGCTCGCTGAGCCTCTTGGCAACCGGCGCGAGCGTGAACTTCTTACGATCCTCCGGCCCGTCCCCTTTGGGTCGGCCCAGGTGGCTCATCAGGATCAGCCGCCCCCCGCCGTCAAGCAGGCGCTTGATCGTCGGCAACGCACACCGGATTCGCCGGTCATCGGTGATACGGCCTGACCCATCGAGCGGGACGTTGAAATCGCACCGAACCAGAACACGCTTTCCTCGTACGTCGATGTCCTCAACCGTCTTCTTCATGGCTGGTTGCCTCGGAACGTTGTGGCATTCGTCCGCCTGTAAACGCAAAACGGCCCCATCGAATCGATTGGGCCGTAGGAAGATCACCAGATGACCGACCCTGCGGCCGGTCGAATTCTAACCTTTCAGGGCGACGCCCGGAAAGCCCGAATTACGCAGCACTCACCCAGACTACAGGGCCGCCATTTTGACCGCCAGGTCCACCGTGCGGCAGGAATAGCCCCATTCGTTGTCATACCAGGCGATGACCTTGACCATGTTCCCACCGTCAGCCGGCATGGTCATCGTGCTCAGACTATCCACGATGGAACTGTGCGGGTTGTGAATGACGTCGGTGCTGACGATCGGCTCGTCACAATACTGCAGGATACCCTTCATCGGCCCCTCGGCAGCGGCCTTCAGCGCGCCATTGACCGCCGCAACGGTGGCGGACTTCTTCAGCGTGGCCACAAAATCGACGATTGAGCCGTCCGGCACCGGCACACGAAGGGCAAAACCGTTGAGTTTACCGTTGAGGTCCGGAAGCACCTTGCCAACCGCACGGGCTGCTCCGGTGGTAGTGGGGATGATATTGATGGCTCCTGCGCGAGCGCGACGGGGGTCCTTGTGTATCTGATCGGCGATGTTCTGGTCGTTCGTGTAGGCGTGGACCGTGGTCATCAGTCCCTCCACCACGCCGAAATGGTCGTGCAAAACCTTGACGACCGGCGCCAGGCAATTCGTCGTGCAACTCGCGTTGGACACGCACTTGTGGTTTGACGTGAGCTTGTCGTCGTTTACACCGAAGACCACCATCAAATCGGGATCGTCCTTCGTCGGAGCGGAGATGATGACCTTGCGGGCCCCTGCTTTGAGGTGATCAACATAGCCGCCCTTCTCGGTCTCCCGCTTGGTGAAGACACCGGTGGACTCGATCGCCATCTCAACCCCCATGGTCTTCCAGGGAAGGTTTGCCGGTGACCTCTCACTCAGAACTTTCACTTTCTTCCCGTCGATGACCAGGCAATCCTCGCCGGACTCGACGGTGCCCGGGAACCGGCCGTGAACCGAGTCGTACTTGAGCAGCGTCTTCAGCAGCGCGGGATCGCTGAGGTCGTTGATGGCCAGGATGTCAAACTGGTCGCCCCGAGCCGCCATTTCGCGCAAGACCAGGCGACCGATCCTTCCGAAACCGTTGATTCCGACCTTGATTGCCATCGTAAGTCACTCCCGTTACAGGTCTTATCCGTAATCGTGAAAAGGGATGATCGTGCGGCGTCTGCCTACATGGACTATAGGCGGCAACAGAAACAACGCCACCCGACCTTAGGTCGTTGGCACGCCGTGTGCCGAATCCGCGCCAATCCCGGACACTCCAGCGGCCGTTACGGTATGTCAGTCCACGACGGCGGTCAAGAACCGCCGAAAAGCCCTTCGAACAGACCGTCGCCCTGCCCGTTCCCGGCTTGAATTTGGGAGCGCCCGACCGTAAGCCCGCCCCCCGTTCGAGACGCCGGATTGCCCCACCATCACGGTCCTTTTGGACAGCCTTCATGCATTGCGGTACTAAGAACCGATCTTGTCCGTGAGGCAGGGCCCGGGGAATACGCCCGATCCGGCCTTGATCGACAAGGTCCGTCGAAGAATCGCAGGCCGAATCCCAAAAAATGAACAAGAGGCTGCCGCTTAAACTGCTGATCGTCGGTGTAGCTCTCGCCATCGCGCTATGGCTGTGTTTCTCTTCCACATTCATCAAGCCTCACAATATCCCCGAGAACATGGAGGAGCACGCACCCCAGCGCTGCCTGGCCGTTTTCGCCATCTGCCTGGCCTTGTGGGTCACGAACATCATTCCGCTCGCCGCGACGGGGCTGCTGGCCCTTGCGCTCCTCCCCCTTCTGGGCATCATCAGCATGGAGAGCTCTTTCGAGAAGTTCGGCAACGAAGCCGTCTTCTTCATGCTGGGCGTGTTCCTCCTGGCGGCGGCCACCATCGCCACCGGACTCTCGAAGCGCATCACGCTGGTGGCCCTTCAGCGGTTTGACCGGAGCCCGGGCCGGCTCGTGATCGGCGTCGTCGTGTCTGCGGCGTTTCTATCCCTCTGGATGCCCGAGCATGCCGTCGCGGCCATGATCTATCCGATCCTGGTGGAAACCGTCGACAGCCTGAGCCTGCGTAAGGGACACAATTACGCCAAGAAGCTCTTCCTCGGACTGGCCTGGGGCTCGACGATCGGCGGAGTGGGGACGTTCCTGGGGGGCGCCCGCGCACCTCTCGCTCTAAGTCTGCTGAGGCAATCGCACCCTGATACCTCCATCAGCTTCCTTTCCTGGATGGGCGCGGCCATTCCGGTGGTGGCTCTTATGGTGCTCGTTGCGATCTTTCTGCTTCGTCGGCGAATACCGGACGACCTGGATGACATCCGCTCGGCCACGGCCATGCTCGACGAGCGCGTCCGCCGGCTTGGACCAATGTCCTGGCGCGAGCGCCGGATGGCCGCCTTGATGGTCGCCACCATTCTGGCGTGGATCACCATCGGCCATGTGGTGGGGCTGGCGGTCATCGCCGTCTGCTCGGCAACCATGCTCTTCGCGCTCAGAATCGTCGACTGGCAGCAGGCCCAGGGCTACGTGAATTGGGGTGTCCTGGTGATGTATGGCGGAGCCGTCGCGCTTGGCAAGGCGCTCACCGAAACGCGAGCCATGGAGTACCTGGCCGGGCAAGTGATCGACCCGCAATTCCCCACGATTCTCATCTTGGCCATCATGGCTCTGGCCTCGATTCTTCTAACGGAGGGGATCAGTAATTCGGCCGCGGTGGCCATCATGCTGCCAATCGGGTATTCCTTGGGTGAATTGACGGGCGTGGACGCGCTGAGCATGACGCTCGCCGTGACGATCACGGCCGGGCTGGCATTCAGTCTGCCGATCAGTTCGCCACCCAATGCGATCAGCTTTTCCGCCGGGCACTACGGCCTGCGAGAGGTGGTACAAATGGGCTGGCGGATGAACGTGATCGCCTACATTGTGGTGCTGATCGTGCTGGCGTTTTGGTGGCCTCTGCTGGGTCACAAGGTGTGGTGACGTGGTGACACAACGGGCATTCACCATCTGGTTCACGGGCATCTCGAAGTCCGGCAAGTCGTCGATCAGCGCCGGCGTAACCGACGCCCTGCGCAAGCGTCAGCTTCACGTCGAACTGCTTGATTCGGGCCGAATCCGCCGAGAGCTCAACCGCAGCCTGGGTTTCACCCGCGAGGAAATCACCATGAGCATGATCCGCCTGGCCTATGAGTGCCGCATGCTCAACCGCAACGGGGTGGTGGCCGTCGTCGGCGCGGTGTCGCCCTACCGGGATGCACGGGACCATTGTCGCAAGGAAATCGGCAAATTCGTCGAGGTGTACTGCCGCTGCCCGATCGAAGTGCTCAAGCAACGTGACGATATGGGACTCTTCGAGCGGGCCGAGCGCGGTGAAATCACGCACGTGGCAGGAATCAACGCCCCATACGAGGAGCCTGTCGATCCGGAAGTGGTCATCGATACGGACCGGTGCACCGTCGATGAAGCGGTCAGTAAGGTCGTTACCACCCTCGAAGACCTGGGCTTTATCGAGAGGATCGAACCCGCCACCTACACGCCAGAAGAAGAAGAGATGATCCGCAAGCGGCTGACGGATCTGGGGTATCTCTGAGAATTAACGATGCAGAATAGCGAGTAGCGAATTGAGCGGCGGAGGCGGCGCGCCGGCAGGAACCTTCCAGCACGCGCCTTCAGCGAGATTGATGTTCGGACGCCAGGTTCTCATCGCAGGTATGTGCACGAGGATCGGGGGGGCAACGATCAGCCGATTCATCGGCTCTTCGCCTGCCGAAGGCGGGCTCTTTGGCCGGCCCTTCACGGCTGGTGGGCGGGGCTATGGCCTGCGAATCCGAGCCCCTTTCAACGGACTTTCCACTTCCTCACCTCGGGATCAGGGTGCAGCCACGCCCTGCGCGCGTGAAATCGTTGCAAAACACCCCCTCAGCCGCCATGATGATGTTGCTATCCAGCTTTGAATCAAGGTCTCGATGGTTTCCGAGACACAAGCAGTAAGAGGACGCATCATGACGCAGGCGGAACTACTTTGGCAGCCCAGTGAGGAGCGGATCAGGCGATCACGGATGTACGGCTTCATGCAGAGCATGGCCGAGAAATACGGCTTCGACGCCGAATGGCCCGCGCTGCATCAATGGTCGGTCGATCACTGCGATGAGTTCTGGCGGGAGTTGCTCGAGTTCGCCGAGGTCAAGCCGTCCAGACCGGCGACGACGGTCCGCACCGGCGAGGGCATGCTAGGCACCAAGTGGTTTCCCGGCCTGGAGTTCAACTACGCCGAGTACCTGCTCCGCTTTGATGACGATCACCTGGCGATCGAGGCCGAGGACGAACTCGGCAGAACGCGCACGATGACCTTCCATGAGCTGCGCGAGCAGGTGGCCCGCTGCGCGACCGGCATGCGCGCCCTCGGCGTCAAGCGCGGCGACCGCGTCGGCGCCTTCATCCCCAACATCCCCGAAGCGATCATCGGAATGCTCGCGGCCGCCAGCATAGGCGCCACGTGGTCCTCGTGCTCGCCCGACTTCGGCATCAACGGCGTCTTCGACCGTTTCGGTCAGATTGAGCCGAGGCTCCTCATCGCCGCCGACGCGTACTCCTACAACGGAAAGAAGATCGATTCACTCGAACGCATCAAAGGCATCGTCGAGAAGATCCCGAGCATTGAAAAAGTGGCCGTTGTTCCATTCATGGAAGAGTCGCCGGACATCTCACCGATTCCAAACGCTATGCACTGGTCGGAGCTGCTCGCGCAATCCGGAGAGCTGGTTTTTGAGCAGCTCCCCTGGGATCACCCGCTTTACATCATGTACTCCTCCGGCACGACGGGCGTGCCCAAATGCATCGTCCACGGGGCCGGGGGGACGCTCATCCAACACCTGAAAGAGCTGGTCCTCCACACCGACCTGAAGCGCAAAGACAAGATTATGTACTTCACTACCTGCGGGTGGATGATGTGGAACTGGCTGGTCAGCTCGCTCGGGGCCGGCGCGACCGTCTGCCTGTTCGAGGGAAGCCCCGGTTATCCGAACATGCAACACCTCTGGAAGTTCGCCGAGCGGATCGGCATGACCGTCTTTGGCACCAGCGCCAAGTACGTCTCCGCCTGCGAAAAGGCCGGGATCAAACCGATAGAGCAGCAGGATCTGTCCAAGCTCCGCGCCGTCCTTTCGACCGCATCGCCGCTCACCATCGAGAACTTCAAGTGGGTCTACGACAACATCAAGAAGGACCTGCAACTTTCGAGCATCTGCGGCGGCACGGACATCATCAGTTGCTTCATGCTGGGCAACTCGATCCTGCCGGTGTACGCCGGGGAGATCCAGTGCATCGGGCTGGGCATGGACGTCAAGGCCTATGATCTAAACGGAAAGCCCGTCATCGGCGAAAAAGGCGAGCTGGTCTGCTGCGCACCGTTCCCCTCGCAGCCAACCAGCTTCTGGAACGACGAGGACAACGAGAAGTACCGGTCCGCCTACTTCGAGCACTATCCCGGTATCTGGCGGCACGGCGACTTTGTCGAGATCACACCGCGCGGCGGCGTGATCGTCTACGGCCGATCAGATGCCACGTTGAATCCCGGAGGCATCCGCATCGGCACGGCCGAAATCTATCGCCAGGTCGAAGCCATAGACGAAATCGTCGACAGCGTCGTCGTGGGCAAGACGACCGCTGACGCCGACGTCGAGGTCTGCCTTTTCGTCGTCCTCCGCAAAGGACTGACCCTCGATGATACGCTGATCAAGACCATCAAGGACAGGATCCGCGCCGGTGCCACACCGCGGCACGTGCCAAAGCACATCAAGCAGGTAACCGAGGTTCCCTATACCATCAGCGGCAAGAAGGTCGAGATGGCCGTTTCGAATATGATCCACGGTGAGGCCGTCCTCAACCGCGACGCGCTTCAGAACCCCCAGGCGCTGGATCAGTACAAGGGAATCGTGTAGCGCCCAAACGACACGCCGACCCGACGCACATAGCGTCGCGAACATGCCCGACAAAAAAGCCCACGGTTGAAACCCGTGGGCTTTTGAATGATCGGAATGTTCCGTCGAAGTCACCTCCGCACGAAGGGTGATCGCTACGCCGCTTCCTTGTTGTTTTTGGGCAGGTGCTCCTTGACGGCCTCGACAATGGCGTCGAAATCCTCGGGCGAGTGGATGGCGATCTCGCTGAGCATCTTGCGATTCAGCTCGATGCGACCTTCCTGCAACGCGGCGATAAAGCGACTGTAGGCCACGCCGCGCATCGAGCAGGCGGCCGACAGGCGCGTTACCCACAGACTGCGAAAATCGCGCTTCCGGGTCCGACGATCGCGATAAGCGAAGACTCGTGCACGGCGCACCGCCTCCTTCGCCAGGCGCCATCGCCGTCCCGGCGCACCGCGAAATCCCCTGGCGGCCTTTAGAATCCGCTTCTTCTTTCGATGTCGAGCGGCACCACAAGTGGCTCGCATGATGACCTGCTCCAAGAATGCGGCGACCGATCCGAAGGCCGCCGGCGCGTTCCTAAGCCTCCGGACAAAGCTCCTTCATCTTGCTCGCCACCTTGCCGGTGAAGACCTTGGGCCGGCGCAAGCGGCGGCACCGGTCCCCACTCTTGTGGCTCAGCAAGTGCCCGGCGCCCGCCTTCCGAATCCGCACCTTCTTCCTCGCGGTGATACGAATCCGCTTTTTCAAGCCCTTGTGCGTCTTTAGCTTTACTTTTGCCATGGTTCTTCCATTCGGGGCGTGCCGAGCACCGGACACGCGAGAATCCCGGATTATAGGTGCTCGCAGCCTGGCTGCAAGCCCCCCGAACGAGCTTTCCCCCCACGGGGTCCATGACAGTCCCGGCGGGGTGCCGGTAAACGGGGTGGCACGCACAAGACCACCTTCACGCCGAGCATTCCGCGATCGAAGAGTCTAACTGGGCGGTCTTGTGCGTGTCTCCCGAACCCATTGGCTTTCGCCCGCAACGGTTGCCGCCCGCCGATTGTGTCACGGCCCCCCCCACGTCTCAGTACCCGATCCGAAAGTCCCTTGTGCATTGCCCCGCCGGGGGGGGTATAATAGCGCCTCGGCTACAAATCTGAGGGGCTCCGGTGCGACTCATGTGCCTTCGTCGCCTGCGAACTCGGGCAACAAGTCTACTGGAGGACATGACATGTCCAGGCGAAACCTCGCGGGGGTATTGGCTCTGGCGGCCGCGCTGATTCTGTTCGGGGGCATGACCCCGGCGTGGGCAGATGACGTGGACGGCGACGGCGTGGACGACGCCATCGACGTCTGCGACAACACGCCGCCGGGGACCGCGGTGGATGCCGAGGGGCGTCCGCTGGGCGACATCGACAAAGACTGCGACACCGACTTGGACGACTTCGCTCTGTTCCGGCAGTACATGACCGGTCAACTGCCGGAGCCTATCGGGGCGTGCTGCTATCCGGGCAGCGTCTGTGTGATGGAAACCGAGGCACAGTGTACAGCGTTCTGGCAGGGCGTCGGCACGAGCTGTGATCCCAATCCCTGCCCCGTACCCCCGGAGATGGTGCTGATTCCCGAGGGCGAATTCGAGATGGGCGACACCTTCATCGATGGAGATTACACCGAGCGGCCCGTGCACGCGGTCTACGTTGATGCTTTCTACGTGGACCGCTACGAGGTGACCAACGCCCAGTACGCCGCGGGGCTGAACTGGGCTTGGGCCCAGGGCAACCTCATCACCGTCACCAGCGGCGTCGTGTACAAGTACGGCAGCGGGACCAGCTACCCTTACTGTGACACCACCACCAGTTCGTCGAACAGCAGTATCACCTGGAACGGCAGCACGTTCGGTGTGGTCGTAGGCAAGGAGGACTACCCCATAGTGCTGGTAAGCTGGTACGGCTCGGTTGCTTATGCCAACTGGCGCGGCGGCATAGAGGGGCGCCCGCCGTGCTACGACCTCGACACCTGGACCTGCAACTTCGGCAGCGGCTATCGGCTGCCGACTGAAGCGGAGTGGGAGAAGGCGGCCCGTGGCGGCACGCCCGGGCACCGGTTCCCGTGGTCGGACCAGGATACGATTCAGCACGCCCGCTGCAACTACTACAGTGAGGCCGGCTATTCGTACGACACGAGCCCAACGAGCGGCCACCACCCGTGTTGGCTCTATGGGCCTGGCCCCAACACCAGTCCCGTGGGGTTCTTTACGGGTGCGCTTCAGTATAAGGCGGATTGGGACTGGCCGGGTTTGCCGGAGAGCTATCAGACGGAGAACGGGGCGAACGGCTACGGCCTGCACGACATGGCGGGCAACGCGTGGGAATGGTGCAACGATTGGTATCTGGACACGTACTACGGCAGCAGTCCGTACGACAACCCGCACGGCCCGACGTCGGGCATCTGGCGTGTTGTGCGCGGCGGCGGCTGGCAGCTCAATGCGTACTACTGCCGCGTGGCGAGTCGCACCCACTGGCCGCCCATCAACCGGCACTACGGCTACGGGTTTCGGTTGGCCCTGGACTATCCGTAATCCTCTGCACTGTGTTCTGTTTCCTTTCAGGCAAAGAAGAAGGCCCGGCCGTGGTGAGTAGCCGTGGAGCGAAAGACGGGGCCGAGCCGCTCTCATTCGTGAGACGTGCAGACAGAACAAACTCCTAAGTGGCGAGAAAACTCAGACCGTCACGCGCCGCTTCAGTCCCGGGGCGCCGGGAGAAGCTGGTCGCACGCGATGTCGGCATGCCGGGCCCGTACGCGCCAAAAACAATCTGTGTCCCATGACTGTATCCCGCAAGATGTAGGGAATGTGCGGCGGGTCGCATGGTCCCCCGACTGATCGGGGGAGTGAAATCCTCAGGGGTATGGTCTAACGAGTTGGACCGTGTCACCCAAAGTGGGATGCACTCCACCCTTTTCGTGCCTGACCTCTCCCAGTGCGGGGCCAGAGGCCTCAAAAATCCCTCAACCCGCCCAGGATAATGTTAAAGAGCAGCAGACCGACGCCCACTGCCCAGCCCCAGGGCCAGAGTATCCCTGCGAAAAACAGGGCTGTGGAAATCGCCAGAAAGAGAAAGGCCGCCCCATACCGCAGAATCGGGCTCAACTCTATGAACCACTCAAGCAACGCACGTCTCCTGTCTGAAATGCCATCTGTCTGACATTTCCGTGTCGGCCAAAAGGACACCATGGAATTAGCACGGATGAACCAGACGTCATCAGAGTGGATTCAGTGGGGGTGGCCTGGCGCGTTGGGCACGGGCCCTTGGCCCCGAAAGCCGGCTCATCGACGTTGTCCCCCGGATTATCGCCCCCCCCTCCCGGACCGACGCATGGCCGCCCAAATCCCCAACCTCCGCCGCCATAAGGACTTCCGACGCCCCGGAGACATGCTATGATGCGTGCCTCATGGCCGCCATCGAACTCGAATTCGTGCAGTGGCTGCAAGCCCGCGGCCCCCGGGAGTCGCCCGTTGAACTGGGCATCGGCGACGACATGGCCATCGTGCAGACGTCGGCAGGTCAGGTTTTGCTCGCTTCCGACATGATGCTGGACGGCGTCCATTTCGACAGCAGCCGACATGACCTCCGACTTATCGGGCGAAAGGCTGTCGCGTGCAACCTGAGCGATTGTGCGGCCATGGCGGTGAAGCCTTTAGCGTCCACCGTCTCCGTTGCCTGGCCGCGCGATCGCTCGCCGGACGACGCGAAAAAGCTCTTCGAAGGGATGGATGAGATCGCCCGCGAATACGGCCTGGCCCTTGTCGGCGGAGATACGGTCAGCTGGGATCAACCGCTGGCCATCGACGTTTCCATCGCCGGCGTGCCCTATGAAGGGATCAAGCCGGTCACGCGAAGTGGCGCCCGGGTCGGCGACATTCTGTACGTCACCGGGCCGCTCGGTGGAAGTGTCCACAGTGGGCACCATCTGACGTTCACGCCGCGCGTGCGTGAAGCCCGCGCGCTGGCAGAGGCCTTGGGCTCGCGGCTTCACGCCATGATGGACCTGAGCGACGGATTGGCGCTCGACTTGCATCGACTCTGTCAGGCATCCGGTGTCGGCGCGATTGTGGAGGAACGGCGGCTCGAGGCAGTGATCAGTGAGGCGGCCACGGCTGCAGCGGCAAACAGCGGCCGAACGGCAATCGATCACGCTCTTTCCGATGGCGAGGATTTCGAGCTGCTGTTCACCGTGAAAGGCGAAATCGAATCGGGCGAGGTTCCTGTTTTCCCACTTGGGCGCATTACCGATCGTGGGGTATACCTCTACAGAGTCGACGGGCAAGCCGAGCCACTGGAGCCACGGGGCTTTCTCCATTGATGACCGCCGCACAGACGCTCATCATCGAATCGACCTCTGTTGCAGCGACCGGGGACGTCGGCCGCTCGCTGAGCGACTGTCTGCCGGGGGGATTGGTGGTCGCCTTGACGGGGCCGCTCGGTGCCGGCAAGACCGAACTGGTCAAAGGCATAGAGACGGCCAACCGGCGGGAAGATCGCTGTGTGGCCACCAGCCCGACGTTCACCCTCATCCATGAATACCCGGGCCGGCTGATCTTGTTTCATGTCGATGCCTATCGCCTGAAAAGTGCGGCCGAATTGACAGCCCTTGGCTTTGACGAACTGCCCCGGTCAGATACGGCGGTCCTTGTCGAATGGGCAGATCGAGTCGCCTCCGCCATGCCTGACGATACGCTCTGGATCGAATTGACGCCCACAGGCGCCTCAGCCCGGCGGTTTTCCTTTCGGGCGACCGGGCGGTTAAGTGCAAGCTGCCTGTCGGCACTCAGGGAACAACTTGGTTGACACCCTTCGGAGGGACTTCTATTCTCGATCCTCCGCGGTTTGAGGTCACGCCGGGCACGATGACAATGAGGTCCGCGCGGGCACTACGATGAGGCGATCCTGTCAGAGATTAACGTATCACGATGTGACCAGCCCATCCCCTTTCCTTG
>CP070718.1:2390602-2394489 GCA_020350565.1 Phycisphaerales bacterium | reverse complement strand
GACGGACGATCGGCTGTGCAGAGAGATGGCTGCGCTGGCCGGTACGGTGGGCTGGGTGCGCGACGTTGTGGCGGTGAGGCGGACCCATGACGCTCGTTTCGAGGTCAAGTGTACCTATCGGCTCCCCTTCGCCCTGGTACAACAGGCCGGGGAGTTCATCCTGGTGGATCGGGAGGGCGTGCGCCTGCCCGGCACGTACCTGTATGATGAGAGGATGACGCTTGTGCAGGGCGTCGAGGGCGACATTCCGGAATTCGGTGAGGCGTGGGAGGGTGAGGACCTCCGGGCGGCCCTTCAGCTCATCGCGATCATCGAGAGAGAGCCGTTTGCGAATCAAGTCTTGGCCGTCCTGGTCGGCAACTACGGTGGGCGCTGCGACAAGCGCAAAGCCCACATCGAACTGGCCACCGACAGGGCTGGAGGCCGAATTCGCTGGGGTTCGGCGCCCGGCGAGGAGATTGAAGAGAACTCCGTGGAGCAGAAGCTTGCCATTCTCCGCGCCAACTACCAGCGTAGCGGGCGCATTGACGAAAACCATCCGGTCATCGACATTTCCACGTATCCCAGCCGCTATACGGTACCGCGGTAGAGATTCACCATTTGCAGAAGAGGGCCGCTTTGGTCGGAAGGGGGCTGATCGCGTGAGCGCTAGTCGATATCCGGGTGGGCGAGCCATGCCGTCTTTCCTGCTGATTGTCGCCTGCCTCGCTGTTTCCGGTCACGCCCAGGGCGAAGACAGACCGTTGGCCGGGTCGGCGACGGAGGCCGAGATCGCCACACTGATCCGTGATCTTGGTGACGCCTCCTTTGAGAAGAGAACCTTTGCCACGCGGCGTCTGTGCGCGATCGGGATGGATGCGCGTGAGCCGTTGGCCAAGGCGGCCGCAGGCGACGAATTCGAGACCGCGCTGCGTGCCAGGAAGATCCTGGAGACCGTGGACGCTCTGCTCTTTGCGGGCGCAGAGATCACGCTCGAGATGTCGAAGGCGAGCTTCGCTTGGGACGAGCCGTTGGACCTGCACGTTCGGCTGATCAACCGATCGAAGTACCCGGCACGGGTGCCGTTTGAATTGGACGAGAAGCGGCGGGCCGCCTTATCAGCGAATGCTCGGCAAGTGGGTGACATGCTGGACGTAGGTGATTTGCTGCGGGTGTCGGGGCCCGATGGGCGCTGCATCGAGCTGCGTGTTGACGAATTCCTCGGTGCTGCGGACGTGCTGGCCGAAGTGGACTCCCGGCTCGATGCGGGGCCCATCAGTATGATCGGGGCGGGCCGGGAGGCTACGCTCATCGTCAAGGCCTTCAACCGCGGCTGGGCTCGCTATCCCCTGCTTGATGGAGGAGCCTATTCGCTTGTCCTCGATTACAGGCCGAACTGGAACGACCCGGTGTTAAACGAGCAGCTCGTTGGCCGGGTGGTCAGCAATGAGCTCGTCGTGAAGGTGAGCAAGGCGGCACCAGCAGCGGTGTCCCGGGTCGGTATCGAGGCCGGGCTCAGTCTGAGAATGTCCGATCACAACCTGATCGCCGAGCTGATCAATCGTGCGGACCAACCGATCTGGGTCAACAGAAACTTCGGCCCGACGCCGCCGTTTGCGTGGGGTCGATGGGTCGTCGAAGTTGATCCATTGCAGCAGGAGATACCAACCCCTGCGCCCGCCAACCCGACTTGGGGTGATTTCCAATCGGCTCAGCTTGTCGAGGTGCATCCTGGGGCGGTCGTCGAGATGGCCAGAATCGAAGTCAAGGCATTGCGCGCCGCGGTCAAACAAGAGCTGAAGGATGCTGCCCCTCGTAATTGGCGGGTCCACTTTCGATATTCGAACGTGTGCGATCAGCGTTGGCAGCTCTCCGAGGACTTGATCGGTTCCGACGTGCCGGGCATCCCCACGGTGCTGAAAGAACCCCTGCCGCGGCGAATGCTCGCGAGCGTGGTCGCAAGTGAGGCGATCGAGCTTCCGGCGAAAGACTAGGACACAATGGTCCGGGAGGGGCGATCAAACAGGGGAGAGTTGCCGTGTGCTGATGGTCGGTGGAAAGCGGTCGGTACGGCTTGACCGCTAATCAGCGTGGAGCGTTGCGACTGCGGCCCATCGACCAGGCCCACCGGTCTGTTCGTTTTGTTTGACGCTCTTGGCTGAGGTTCGTTAGAATCCGCGGCCATGAGCGAGGACGGCGCGTCACCCTCTCCAGGCACTTCGACTCAGAGCCCTGATGACGAGAGCAGAATGCCGCGCATGTCCTTTGGGGACCATCTCGAAGAGCTGCGCACGTGCCTGATGCGGGCGTTTCTCGGCGTTGGGGCGGGCACCATCCTTGCGCTGGTCTTCGGGCGGGAGATCCTGAATATCATCTTTCAGCCGCTTTTTGCCGCACAAGTGGCTAATGGCTTACCGCCGTCGTTGCAGGCGCTCGCGCCGACGGCCGGCTTCATCGCCTATCTTAAAATCGGCTTCCTCTCGGGGCTGATTCTGACGATGCCATGGGTGCTCTATCAGATATGGAAGTTCGTGGCCACGGGGCTCTACAAGCATGAGCAGCGGTTTATTCGTCGGATGATCCCCGGCTCGTTGGGGCTCTTTGTACTCGGAGTGCTGTTTCTCTACCTCATTGTCCTGCCGATTGTGCTGAACTTTTTTATCCGCTTCAACCACAGTTTCAGCCCGCCCGACCCTCGAGGCCCCAGCCTCTTCAGGTTTCTCCTCCCGGCGCCGGAGGAGGAGAAGGAAGTGAAACTGCCGCCCGAGCTCGGGAGCGCTCCGTTGCTGGAGAAAGATCCGGAGTCGCCGGAAACGGGCGCTTTCTGGATCAATACGTCGGACAATCGCCTGAAGGTCAACACACCGACGGGGATCCAGTCAGTGGCCTTGCAGCAGGATACCTCGACCTCGTCGCTCAGCAGTCAGTTTGCGATCGATTTCTACATCAGCTTCGTGTTGATGCTGGCGCTGGCTTTCGGTATCGCGTTTCAGCTTCCGATCGTTGTCTTCTTCCTGGCCTGGTCGCGTATTGTGCCGGCGTCGGCGATGGCCAGAGCACGCCGGTACGTGCTCTTCGGCATCGTCATTGCGGCGGCCATGCTCACGCCACCCGACGTAGTCAGCCAACTCCTTCTCGCCGTTCCCATGTACGGTCTTTTTGAGTTGGGGCTTCTCGTTGCTCGCATCACCGAGCGCAGGGCCCGCGCCGCAACCTGAGTTGCAGGGGGCATGCGGTTCGAAGTGTCCACCAGATGACTCTTGCGGGCATCCGTGCGAAGGTGCGAACGTGTGAATGTGGCGAGTCTTCGATCTGGCAAGCGGGCGATTTGTGGTTCCGCCATCTCCCGGCTCAGCGCAGCCGGCCGATGAGTTCGCGTACCGATTTCAGGCCTCTCTCGGCGAGATAGTCCGTTAGTCCATCGCAGATTTGTATCGGTGTTCGCGGGTCGACGAACAGGGCGGTACCGACGGCCAGCGCGGTCGCACCGGCCAGCAGGAACTCGACGGCGTCCCGCCAATTCGATATGCCGCCCATGCCGATGATGGGGACGTTTTGACCATTCGCCACCTCCGTGTACACACGATGGACCATGTGCAGAGCGATGGGTTTGATCGCCGGACCGGACAGCCCCCCGGTGCGGTTGGCCAGGATCGGCTTCCATGTGTCGATGTTGATGGCCATCCCCACCAGCGTGTTGATTGCGGAGAGGGCGTCGGCACCGCCCGCGATCGCGCCTCTTGCGGTATCCGCCACATCGGTCACGTTGGGCGAGAGTTTGACGATGAGCTTGGTCCGCTTCACCTCCGCCCGGACGGTGGAGACGAGCCGTTCGAGCCGATGGGGATCGGTGCCGAATTCCAGGCCGTCCGCCACATTCGGGCAGGAGACGTTCAATTCCAGCCCCG
>CP070718.1:2372213-2390502 GCA_020350565.1 Phycisphaerales bacterium | reverse complement strand
TTTTCCTGCTGTACGAGGTGTTCGACGGCGTGCGCTACCAGATCAATGCCGAACCGGACGGCACGGATCCGGAGGAGTACTACAAGCGGCAGCGCAGGTTCAAATCGGAGACCATCGACATCGACGCGGTCCGCAAGCAATGCAGGCAGGACTGGGCCAGGCTGCAGCAGCTAGCGAGCTGCAACTCGGCCGATTAACCGCCCCCTTTTGGACGGAAAGAAGCGAAGACGCCCGGTGCGAACAAGCAGCCGCGCCGGGCCTTTTTATCGACTGCCGGGCAACGTCCCCGTTTGGGGTGTACGTAACGCGGGCGGCCTGCAGGAGCATGAGGATTTGGCAGACCGTTCCGGTTTCGCTAGACTACTACGTTCTGCGAACGTGAGAGAACTTGAAGATATGAGAGGGAATTCGATGCCGAGAGCTGCAAAGACACATACCCGCCAGCAGATCAACGCCAGCATAGCCTACAAGCGCGGCGACAGGAAGGAGGCCTACAAGCTCTGGGAGCAGGCCGCCGCCGGCCGCAAGGAACATTACAAAAAGAAGCACAACAAGAAGAAAGCCGCCGAGGGCGAAGGCGAGTCGTCCGAGTCCTCCAAGTAGCGGCCCATCATCATACCCTGAGTATGGCCGCGTTCGCCCCGGCGCACCGGGGCGATCCCGACCATTCGACGCCAAAGGCTCCCCGACTTCGACAGATGCTTCCATCGACCGGCAGGCTCGCACTGCCACATCCAGAGCCGCGAACGACCACCTTATTCGTTGGATGAGACGCGGACGGGCACGGGGGCCGGATGCGCGTTGCGCCCAACGGTCTGCGACAGGCCGACCCTCATGACGTAACGGGCGAGCTGACAGCCGATGTCGACGAAGTAACCGGGCGGATGGCGACCGGGGACAAGCTCCGCCCCTTTGAGGGCGTTAAGGAAATCGACGGGGCCTTCGAACGGTTCCATCCACTGAAAGCAGGGCGCGATACTGAAGGCGCGGTGGGAATCGGCCCCGACGAAAGCAGGGATGCCGGCTTTTCGCGCCAGGCGGGCGGCCGCCCAATCCGGCATGGGCAGGGGGTTCTGGGCGTTGTTGATCTCCACCGCATCGATCAGATCGAGCATGTCATAAGCGGCCCGGCCGATGCCGCAACCGAAGAGCTTGTTGAACGGATGAGGGACCAGCACGAGCCCGCCCTGGTGCTTGATGGCCAGGGCCGTATCGCACGCCGACATGCCGGGCTCGATCCGCTGCTGGAGAAAGAGCCCGATCACGTGACCGTCAACCGTGGAGACCTCCTCGCCGATGATGATGCGCAGATCGGTCATGGCCTGCATGCGGCGGGCACCTTCGATCGTATCGTGATCGGTGACCGCGATGCAGCCGAAACCATTACGCTCGGCGTAGGCGATCAAACGCTCGGGTGCGATGTTGCTGTCGTAGGAGTAATCCGTGTGGATGTGGATGAGCGTCTTGATGCGTCTCATGCTCTTTCCCCCCAAAGCGGCCGCACGCCTATCGGACATTGGGAGCGCACCGCCGCGCGAAAACAACCTCCTGACAACATTAGGCGCGGAAACGGTTACGTTCCAGCAAGGTAGGGTCTCAATCGACCATCGCCTCTTACACCCGATAAAGAACTTGTGCCGGACAGAAGAAGCCCGTCGGCTCCCACGCGCGCCTGCTATTCTACCCAGGTACGCCAACCTGCCCACGTTGGATTTGGATGCTGCCGCAGGAGCTCCGTGGCAGACGGGCGCGCACTTCCGGCAGACAGGCAGGCAAACCAAAGGCGCTCATTTCAGGGTGGTGGTTTCCCAGATGACGCGGTCTTCACCGATCAGGGCACCGCAGGCGAAGGCGATGTCGATTTGAGAGATTTCGTAGGCACTGAGGGCACGGATTTCTCGCGACTGGGCGCCTGCGAGGCGGGCGGCCGCCTCGAGTACGTCGGTGCTGGTCCGCAATCCCACCTCGAACTGACGTTTCTCGGCCTCGTAGGTACGACCGGCGAGAATCACCTCCTGCCGCGCCGCAAGGATTCGCTGCCAGTCCTGCTCCAGGGCATCTACCGCGTCGAAGACTTCCTGGCGGATGGCCAGTTGCCGCTGTCTTTGCGTCGCCAGACTCTGGACACGCTGTAGCATCGCGCGGCGCAGGCGTGACTTGGCCGCCTCGTTGCCGATCGGAATCTCCGCCTTGAAAGCCAGCGTATGATCGGTGAAGGCGTGGTCGCCCACATCGCGCACGGACTCGTTCAAGCTGCCGCCCAGGCCATTCACGTCATAGGTGTAATCGAGCAGGAAAAGAGGCAATGTAGCATTGCGCTCAAAGTCGATCGTGCTCGCATCGATGGCCAACTGCAGCTCCAGTTCGAGCATCTCCATGCGGTGCTCGACGGCATAATCAGCCAGGGCCTCGGCATCCAGATCAAGCCCCAGCGGGTTGGGCCCCGTGACGAGAATCAAGGCGGTCGGCGAATTCATGGGCAGATCGTCTCGGTTCATGATCCGCTTCAGAGTTCGTTCACGTCTTCGGACCTGGGTGTCGGCAACGATGATCGCCTCGAGCCGCGCGGCCACGCCGGACTCGGCCCGCATGATCTCGATTTCGGGCGCGGCGCCGGCTTCGACGCGCTTACGGGCCTCATCGAGTTGCTGGAGGGCCAGTTCATACTGTTCCTGGCTGACCTTAAGCTCTCGGCGCGCCGCGTAAAGTAACCAGTAAGCTCGATCGACGTTCGCCAGAATTCGAATGGCGGCAAGTTTCGTCTGTGCGCCCGCGATGTCTCTTTCGTACTTGGCTACGCGGATCGCATGGGTGCTGGTGCGGATGCCGGCGCCGCGCAGGAGCGGCTGGCTGATCGAGAACCGCAGCGCCGCTTCGTATGACGGATCAATGACCTCAGCGGACCGGTCGTCCCTGTTTACCGGTCTCGTCTGATCGTCGAATCTTTGAATCGAAAAATCAACGGTGACCTCTCCGCCGGTGCGCAAGGGGATGCTGACGCCGGTGTCGTAAGAGGTCTTCTGTGATTGCAGAGCGGGGTGGTTGATGACGGTCGATCTTCTGTCGCTGTCAAGGTGTTCGATCGCGCCGAACAACAACGCCTCGAATTGCGCCTGCTCCTCGCTGACCGCCTGCTGGGCCAAGGAAGGGTTCACCAGTTCGACCTTCAAGTCCAGGTTATTGGCGAGGGCAGCCGCCCGGACATCGGCCAGCTCGATTTCGATCGACTCCGGCGGCTCCTGGACTGCCAAGGTGCGCCGCGCAGCGTCGGCAGCGGCCTCTTCGATGGAAACCGGCGGCGATTGAGACCGCTCCTCCAGCCGGATGGCGATGGCCTCATGCAGCCGCTGCGGTGGGTCGCAGTAAGCCGCGTAGTCGTCGCGGCGGAGGGGATCCGTGCACGCGGTCGAGCACAACGCACTGCAGACCGGGATCATCCAGAAACACCCGAGTCGGATTTGCATGCATCTCAGCCACATATCGGAGCCGGTTAGCAGGATCGCTGCTCCATTAGGGAATCAGTTGCCAGTCACGGAGCATTTCGTTCCACAGCAAGCGGGCCTCGGGGCAGTTCCTCCCACCGTGGCTCGGTGCGGACCTGAAAGGCGTGCCATGATTTTTCTTCGCATCTCAACATCAGCGTTTAGCGGGCTTCGGACTAAGCTGACCGTTCCGCACGCTCGACTGTACGGTAGATCTTGCGGTCGTCTGACTCGGAGGCCACGAAATGCCAATTTCGTGGCAGCCCCTGGAAACTCGAAAGCCGGTGAGAATAAGAACGCGTCCGTAAGCAACCCATTAGTCGTCGCGTCACGCCAATAACGTATGGATGGTGATTTCATGACTTTGCCCCCGAACACCGCCGTAAGTATGCAACCGGGATTTGGCCTGTCCTATTCATATCTGAGTGCCACCATGGGATCGACCTTCGCAGCTCTTCTGGCGGGCATGTAGCTCGCCAGCAGGGCCACGGTCATCAGGAGGAACGAGACGACAATGAAAGTAGCCGGATCGGTAGGCGTGACTCCACAGAGAAACGCCGAGAAGACGCGGGTTCCCAGAAACGCGATGACCAGTCCAATTGCCAAACCGACAAGCGTGAGCATCAGGGCCCGCCTGAGGACCAGCCGCAGGATGTCGCCTCGTTGCGCTCCGAGGGCCGTGCGTATGCCTATTTCTCGTGTCCGCTGACAGACCATATACGACATCACGCCGTAGAGACCGATCGATGCGAGAAGCATGGCGAGCAGCCCGAACAGGCTGAAGAGACCCGCAGCCAACTTGGCCGGCAGAAGCGTAAAGCCGATCAGATCGGTTAGAGGTCGTGCATCGGCCAAAGACATGTCGGGATTCAGATCCCGGATCACGTGCCGGATGGCCGGGATCGCTGCTACCGGAGGTCCGCTGGTTCTCACCAGCAGCGTGGCGATCGGAGCCCCCGGATGCTGAGACAACGCCTCATAGACGTAGGGGCGCGGGGCCTCGCCAATGAGCCGGTATTCGATTGTGGGGACGACACCGATAACCTCGAGGAACGGGCCCTCCGGCCCGCGGTGACTGAGTCGCTTGCCGAGGGGATCCTGCTCCGGCCAATAGCGTTCGACGAAGGCCTGATTGACGACGGCGACACCGGGCGCGTCCTGCGTGTCCTGCTCGCTAAAAACGCGCCCCGAAAGCAGCGGAATGCGGAGCGTCCGGAAGTGGTTTGCACTGATCGTGCTGGTGTCCAGGCTGATGCGCGCGTCTTCGGGATCGGCGTATTCCCTGTCCTCGATCCAGAACTCATTGCGGCTGATGGCCAGGGTAAGTGCGGGACAGTCCTCGATGCTTGCCGATTCGATTCCTGGCAGCGCGTGTGTACGCTTCAGCAGGTCCTCGAAAAAAGCGCTTTTTGCCGGCCGATCGTAGCCGTGTGCGCCGAGGTCCAATATGACAGCCAGCACGTTTCGGTGATCGAATCCCGGATCCATCGCCTGTGCCCGCAGCAGACTCCGTACGAAAAGCCCAGCCCCGACAAGAAGCACCAGCGACACGGCAACTTGCGCCACGACCAAGGCACCTCGCAGACGTGAGCGCCGCAAGGTCACGGTGCCCGCTCCGCCCAAGTCCTTCAAGGCAGGCACCAGACTGATCCGAGTGCTTCCCAAGGCGGGCAGCAGACCAAACAGCGCACTGGACAGCAGTGACAGGCACGAGGTGAACGCCAGCAGGCGCCGATCCAAGGTGAAATTCAAATCCAGCGTGTAGTTGAAAGGCAGTTGCGGCAACGACAAGACCAACAAGTCCATTGCCCAAAGGGCCAGGGCCAGCCCCACGCCCCCGCCCAGCACGGCCAGTAGCAGGCTTTCGGTCAGCAGTTGACGTATGATCCTGCCTCGAGAAGCACCCAGCGCAAGGCGAATCGCCAGATCCTTTTGGCGCACGGTCGAGCGGGCGAGCAGCAGGTTGGCGACGTTGGCGCACGCAACGACGAGCACCAGCCCCACAACCGCCATGATCAGTGCTGCAACCGTCGCGGTAGACTGCCGAAGTCCCGGCAGCATTGGAATGATCCCCTTCGCCGGCACCAGCAACATGCGCTGATCGGCGTAATGATCGGGATCGATGGCCTCCAATTGGGAGGCCGTGACATCCAGGGAGGCCTGTGCCTGCGACATGCTCAGTCCGTGCTTCAGCCTTCCGAGAGGCCAAAAGATGTCGGTGCTCTTGCTGTCGAGCGCGCCGCGGTCCTCCGGTCGTATCTGTTCCAGCATCATCGCTGGCAGCCAGATATCCGGTGAGGGAACCGTCATGGCCCCACTAAAGCCCTCCGGGGCGACACCCACGATGGTGAAATCATTTCCCGAAATCGTGATCGTGTCTCCGATCACGTCAGGCCTGCCGCCGTAGGCGTTTCGCCAATAGCGATGATTGAGGACGACGACCGAATGTGCGCCCGGCTTCTTGTTGTCCTCGGGACTCAGCAATCGGCCGACTCGTGCCTTGACGCTGAGAGCGCTGAAATAGTCACCGGTGACGACTTGACCGGTGCGCGTCTCGCTTGTGTCGCCGACTCCGACGTTTATTGGCAAGTAACAGAAAGCCACTAATTGCTCGAACACCTCGCTCCGATCGCGATATTCGAGGTAGTCGGGGTAAGAGAGGAAGCCGGTGTGCTGCCCATCTCTGGTCTGGCTGAACAGCCTTACAAGACGGTCCGCACCATCATAGGGCAGCGGGGCGAACAGGGCCTGATTCACCAGGCTGAACATCGCCGTGTTGGCGCCGATCCCCAGTGCCAGCGTGAGTATGACGGCGGCAGTGAAGCCGGGGGATTTGAGCAGAGCCCGAAGCGCATGGCGTAGGTCCCGGAAAAAGAAGTCCATGGAATGCTCCTATTCGTATCTGAGCGCCGCCATCGGATCGACTCTGGTCGCGCGCCGGGCAGGCAAGTACCCCGCTAACAGGGCGACGGCCAACAGAAGCGCCACGACACCCCCGTAGATTGATGGGTCGGCCGGGCTGACCTCGAACAAAACGGACCTGAGAACCTGGGCTACCGCCACGGAGGCGGCCAGGCCGACGAGAACGGCCACGACCGCCAGCAAGAAACAGCGTCCGAGCACCAAACGCAGGATGTCACGGCCGGCGGCGCCGAGCGCCATGCGGACGCCGATCTCGTGCGTGCGCTGTGCAACCGTGCAGGACATGACGCCATACAGCCCGACGCAAGCCAGGCTTAACGCGATTCCACCCAGGCCTGCAATCAGACAGATAACCACGGCACCATCGTTCACCCAGCGGCTTAACAGGTCGTCCATCGTGGCCACGGCATAGAAAGGCTGGTCCGGATCGACGCGATCAATCGCACTGCGCAGCGCGGGAACGAGGTCCATCGGTTGGCCGGCTGTTCGCGCGACCATGATCATGTTGGCCTTGGGCTGCTGTTGATGCACAAAATACATCTGCGGCGGCGGCGCTTCCTTCGGGCTGAAGTGGCAGGCATCGCCTACGATGCCCACCACCGTATACCACGGGCCTTCGGTTGCGTCAGGGCCAAGACGAAAGCGTCTGCCGATCACGTCTTCATCGGGCCAGTAGCGTTCGGCCATCCGCCGATTAACGATCGCCACTTGTTCGGCATCGGCGTGGTCGAAATGGGTGAAGCACCTTCCCAGGGCGAGAGGGATTTCAAGAACCGTGAAGTAATCCGGCGTCACGACCTGGTACATCACAAGATCCTGCGCGGCTTGCTCATCATGGGGCCGACCCTCGACGGTTACCGAAGAGCTGGATGAATAAAACCCAAGCGGAATGTTGTTCGTTGCAGCGACTGCTTCAAGGCCTGGCAACGTCTCCACGGCAGCAATCGCTTCGTCGAAGAAGTCCCTCCACTGTTCGGGCTTTTCATACCGGTGCTTCGGCAGCTCGATCTGCATGGTCAACAGACGGTCGGGGTTGAATCCGAGGTCGACCGATCGAAGCGCGATCAGGCTCTTGATCAACAGAGCAGCACAGATCAGCAACGGAAGAGCAACAGCAATCTGACCCACAACGAGAGCGCTGCGCAGGCGGTGCCGCCGAAGCCCCGGCGATGCCGCCGGCGTCCCTTCTTTCAGTGCCTCATTGAGCGATACTTTCGATACCCGCATAGCCGGGGTCAGCCCGAAAGCCAATGCGGCGATCATGGACATAAGGAATGTGTAGCCCAAAACCTCGCGGTTGAGGCCGAATTGGTCGCGCATGGGGGCGCTCTCGGCAAAAGACGCGACGAGCAGATCAACACCCCACAGGCCGATCAGCAGCCCCAGTACACCGCCGATCAGCGCCAGGAGCATGCTCTCGGTGAGCAATTGTCGAATGACGCGCCCGCGCCCGGCTCCAAGGGCGGAACGTATGGCGATCTCTCTGCTGCGCGAAGAGGCCCTGACCATCTGCAGACTCGCCAGGTTGGCGCAAGCGATCAGCAGGATCAGGCCGGCCGCGCCGAGAAAAAGCTTCATCCCAAGCCGTGCCTCCGGCGGGTAGATCCAATCAACCACGGATTCCATCCAGACACCTCTGTGCTCGTTGGTGTCGGGATAAGCCTCCGCGAGCCTCAACGCGATGCCGTCCATCTCGGTCTGCGCTTGTTCAACGGTCACGTCCGGTTTGAGTCGCGCGATCGCTCCAAACCACCGATCGGACCGCTTCATTTGCGCGGGGTCGATGCCCAGCGGCGCCCACAGGTCCACGTGATCCCAAATCCAAGCTCGATTGATTCTCGGCGTGAGGACACCAATGATCTCGAAGGGGCTGTCGTGGAGAACCAAGATCTGCCCCAGGACATCCGGACTGCGCGCAAACTTTCTTTGCCAGAACTTGTCGGATATGAGGACGACACGGTCTGCGCCGACCTTGGCTTCATCTTCTCGGTACAAGCGCCCGAGTTGCGTGTCCATGCCGAGCATGGGCAGCAGATTCGCTGTCGCCCGCATCGTCGAAAGCCGCTCCGGCTCACCGCGCCCCGTGAGGATGCAGCTCATCTCATGAAGGGCGGCCAGGTCCTGAAAGGAATCCGCCTGATCGCGCCAATCGAGGTAGTCCATAGCGCTGACCGCTCCGCGCCGGCTGCCGGATTGCTTGTTGGTGCCTCGCAGGAAGAAGAGTTCCTCGGCTTGGACGAACTGCTGCGGCATGTTCAGAACGACGTCGACTACGCTGAAGAGTGCCGTGTTTGCGCCAATGCCCAAAGCCAAAGTGATCAACGCGATCATGGTGAAGCCGGGGCTCTTGCCCAGCATGCGGGCACCGAAGCGAATGTCTTGAAGAAGGGAATTCATCAGCTTCCTCCTACTCGCAGCGCAGCGCCACGACCGGGTTGATCTTCGTCGCCCGGCGGGCGGGCAGGTATCCGGCCAACGCCGCCACCAGCAGCAGCACCAGGACGACGCCGATCAGTGCCACGGGGTCGGCACCGCCGACGCCGTATAACTGTGACGCGAGGGCAAAACCCACCGGGATGGAAAGGAGGAGTCCGGCCACGATCCCCGCAGCCGCCAGCACGAGGCAACGCTTGATGACCAGGCGGATGATGTCCCCGCCGACGGCTCCCAGCGCTACGCGCACCCCGATCTCGTGCGTGCGTTGCGCGACGGAATAGGACATCATGCCGTACAGGCCGATGCTGGCGAGGCTCAGCGCCAGCACCGCTAACCCCACAAGGAACCCGGCGAGCATCCGATCGTCCCGGAGCCACCGGTGAATGATCTGGTCGGTGGTGCGGATGTCGCCGATCGGCAAATTCGGATCCAGGTCGCGGATCGCGCCGCGCACCGTCGACACCGATTCGAGCGGATCACCGAGCGTTCGCACCACGATCAACATGGACCCGATCGGACGCTGTCGATGCGGCAAGTACATGGCCGCATCCGGTGGTTCGCCAAAGATGGAGCAGCCGAAATCAGCCACCACCCCGACGACCATTACCCATTGCACGGGCGACGCGGTGGAATCAAGCGTCAGGCGTTTGCCGATGGGATCCTCGTCGGGCCAGTAGTGACGGGCCATGCGCTGGTTGACAATGGCCACCGGTTGGGCGTCGGCCTGATCGTGCGGGGTGAAGAACCGTCCACTCACCAGCGGGATCTCCATCATGCTGAAGTAATCGGGTGTGACGACCTGATATCCGTGGACGTCCTGGCTGTGAGGCTGGTCCGACACATAGCCTTCGATCGCCACGCGAGCGCCGATGTAGCCGCCCCCACCAAGCGGAAACTGCAGCGCCGCGCCGGCCGCTTTGATCCCGGGTAATGCCTCCAGCGTCTCAATCACCTCGCCCATGAGGACCGCACGCTGCGCCT
Source organism: Phycisphaerales bacterium (assembly GCA_020350565.1). Taxonomy (GTDB): domain Bacteria; phylum Planctomycetota; class Phycisphaerae; order UBA1845; family UBA1845. The sequence continues at coordinate 2,380,681 of CP070718.1, read as the reverse complement.
CGGTCTTATAGAGGTGGTAGGGCAGATCGACTTTCACCGTCAGCAGATGCTTACTCTTGAATCCGTAATCGGAGAGCTTGAGCGAGCGTACGTGGCGGATCACCAGCCCGCAGCTAACGAGGATGGGCAGAACGATGGCAAGTTGCCCAATGATTAAAGTGTTTCGCAGACGGTTTCGCGACGGCCCCGCCGAGGCCGTGGTCATTCCCTCCTTCATAGCCTCGCTGAGTGAAATCCTCGACGCCGTCAAGGCCGGCGCCAGACCAAACGCCATCGCGGCGAATACCGACATCAGCAGCGCGTAGGTCAGCACGGGTGCGTCCAGTCTGATATCCCCGGGGCGAAAAGGGGCCCCTTCCAGATTGAGGATCACGAGGTCGACAGCCCATGCGCCGATCAACAGCCCAAGCGCCCCGCCCATCACGCCCAGCAAGAGGCTCTCGGTAAGAAGCTGACGAATGATGCGCCTCCTCCCGGCGCCCAGTGCGGCCCGAACCGCCAGCTCCTTTCCACGCGCGGTCGCTTTCGCCAACAACAAATTGGCGAGATTGACGCATGCGATCAGCAGCACGGCGCCGACGGCAACCAGCAGGGCAAGTTCCATAATCGAATCCGACGGGGAATTGAATCTTTGTGCGAAGGGCTGCACAAAGACGTCGACATTCTCGTTGGTGTCTGGATAAGCCTGGGCCAGCCGGGCGGCGATACCGCTCATTTCGGTCTGCGCCTGCTCTACGCTCACGCCGGGCTTGAGCCGCGCGAGTGACTGGAACGCGCGGAACTCGCGCTTGAGTCGCGCCGGGTCGATGCGACACGGTATGAACAGATCTGCTTCGTGCCAGAGACTCTCCTCCTCCACCTCCGGTGGCAGGACGCCGATGATTGTATGCGGTATGTCGTTCAGGGAGACGGTCCGTCCCACGACGTCCGCGCTCTTGCCGAACTTACGCTGCCACAATCTGTCGGTGAGAAGAAGGACGCGTTCCGCACTGACCGCGTCTTCTTCGACGCCGTGCAGCCGCCCAATCTGTGTACTGATCCCCAGCGTGGGCAGGAGATTGGCCGAAGCTTCCACAATGCTGACTTCTTCCGGCTCCCCCTGCCCGGTGAGAATAAGCGGACTCTGGCTGTAAATCGCCATATCCGAAAACGACTCGGACTGTTCACGCCAGTCGAGAAAATCGAGGGCGCTGATCCAGCCTCGTTGATAGAACTCCGTCGGCCTCCAGAGGAAGACAAGTGCATCGGAGTCGGGGAACCGCTGCGGGATGCTGCGAATCGCATGGATCACGCTGTACATGCCGGTGTTCACACCGATCCCGAGGGCCAGTGTGATCAGCGCAATCGCCGTAAAGCCCGGATTCTTGGCGAGCATACGGACGCCGTATCGGATGTCTTGAAGCAGGGAGTTCATCAAACGCCTCCTGTGCATCCTTGGCTGCAGGTGTCAGCATGCGTCTCTCTGCACGTAGATTGGAAGTCGGCACCTTCACTCTTAATCGCGTTCCCACGATCGGCCGGATCGTTGCCACTGTCGCCTTCAACCCACCCATCGCGGAGTCGAAAGATTCTCTTGCTAAAAGCAGCGTTCTCTTCGGAATGAGTGACCTGGATGATCGTCGTCCCTTCGCCGTTGAGCCGCCGGAAAAGCTCCATGATTTCCTTGCCCTGCTCCGAATGCAGGTTGCCGGTCGGTTCATCGGCAAGGATCAATTTCGGATTGGCAATCACCGCGCGGGCAACCGCCACAAGCTGCTGCTGTCCGCCGGACAACTGATTGGGAAACAGGTTTCTCTTGCCCACGATCTGGAAACGATCCAGCGAATGGGCAACGATGGCTGCGCGCTGTGCCGGTTTCACGCCGCGATAAGAAAGTGGGATCGCGAGATTCTCATAGACAGTGAGGTCGTCCAGAAGGTGATATTGCTGGAAGATGAAGCCGATATTCTCCCGGCCAAGCTGAATGCGCTCGCGCGGGCGCATTCTGTGTACGGCGTGGCCGAGCAGCCCATACTCGCCTTCGAAGGCCCCGTCGAGCAGGCCGAGAATATGAAGCAACGTGGATTTGCCTGCGCCGGACGGGCCCATAATGGTGACGAATTCGCCTTCCCGCACGTCGAGATTGATGCTCTGCAGGACGTACGTGCGTCCACGACCGGACTCGAAGTATTTGTAGACGCGCCTTAGACAGACCATCGCTCGGACCTCCATCGCAGAATGCAACACCACAAAACAGGCATCGAACGCAGCATTGCTGGGGCCGCCTCCTGGCGCACCGAGTGCCCGAGGAAAGCCCGTTCCGAATCCGGCAAGATCGGCATCGACAAGGACATCAGGATCGCTCCTTCTTGCTTTCATCAACAATGCGGCCATCGAAGAGATGCACGATGCGCTCCGCATGTTGGGCGTAGTCTTCGTTATGGGTAACCATGCAGATGGTGGCGCCGGCGCCGTGAAGATCGCGCAGGAGCTCCATCACGGCTTCACCGTTGCGCGAGTCGAGATTGCCGGTAGGTTCGTCTGCGAGGAGAATCAGCGGATCACCGACCAGGGCACGAGCGACGGCAACACGCTGTTGCTGACCACCTGAAAGCTGCGCCGGATAGTGCTTCATCCGATGGCTCATACCCACCTTTTCCAGTGCTTCGCGCGTCCGCTTCTTGCGATCGGCCGCCGACATTCCACGGTAGGTGAGCGGAAGCTCGACGTTTTCGTACACGTCCAGGTCACCGATCAGGTTGAAGCTCTGGAAGATAAAGCCGACCTGCCGGTTGCGAATCCGGGCGCGTTCAAATGCCGGCAGGTCCTCAACGGAACAACCACTCAGCGTGTAGCGCCCTTCAGTCGGCGCATCCAGGAGGCCGAGGATGGAAAGCAGCGTGGATTTCCCACAGCCCGACGGGCCCGCGATGGTGACGTATTCTCCCTGTCTCACCTTAAGATGGATGTTGCACAGCGCGTGGGTCTCCACCTCATCGGTGTAAAAAACCTTGCCGAGGCCGTCGAGCCTTATCAACATGTTGCCCGCTTCGTTCATTGCGCCTGCCTCCTGTTCACCCAGCGCTGCAGAAGTCTGCGCGTCTACTGAATCGATCATGCTTCCTCACTCCACGGAGAACCGCCGCCTCAACGTATATCCTGTTGGGCCTCGCACGGTCAGATGTTCCAATCTCAAAGGCTGAAAGCTGACGGCTACTTCAACCGAACCCGATCAAACTCTTCCCACCGGGACATGTCCGACAGGACGATCTGATCGTCAACATCGAGCCCTCCGACGATCTCAACCGTATTGACCGAATGCCGCCCCAGTTCGACCTGCACACGAACCGCGGTCTCGCCATCCTCGATGAGCTTGAACAGCTCCACCGTGCAGTTCGCCTGTCCGTGGACCGGGCGGCCCACGTGGAGTATGTCTTCGAGGCGATCGATCAGGATCGTGCCGACGATCGTCAAGTCGGGCCGGGCACCTTTGGGCAGTTCACCTTGAAGTGACACATCCACGGCTACCGTGCCCTCCTGCACGGCCGGATCGATACGGACGACCCGGCCGGGAACAACGCCATTGCGCGTGTCGATCGACGCGACCTGGCCCGGCTGGATGTCTCGCGCCCGTGTCTCCGGAATCCGTAGAACGGCTTTGAGCGTCCTCACGTCGGTGACCTTGGCGAGGATCGTCCCAGGGGTGACGCGCTGCCCTACTTCGACTTGAACTTGCTCCAGCACACCGCTGGTACCCGCGCGCACGCGAAGCGAGTCAATCTGGGCACGTTTCAATTCGTTCAGCGCTCGGGCCTTTTCAACAGCAGCGTGCTGCGCTACCAGACGGGCCCCTCTTGATTCGTTCCAGGTTTCAAGGCGCTTCTGTTCGATCTCATAGAGCTTGGCCAACTTCTCGACCCCGACTTTGGACAGTCTCAAGTTCCGCTCTGAGATCAACCCGTCCTCGAAGAGCTCCTGGTCGACTTCCTCTCGCAGCTTGGCTTGGTTGAAGTCGGCGGAGGCACGCGCGACCGACGCCTGCAAAGCCAGCAGTTCATTACGCAAGGTGACTTCCAGCGCCTCCAGGTCGGCTTCCGCGGATTTCAGCGTCCAGTCCGCGTTGACCGCTTCCAGTTCCAGTTCGGGATTGCTCAGCTCGAGCAGAACCGTGTCCGTCTGAACGATCGCACCCGGCAGGACCAGAATGCGTTCGACGCGGCCTGCCGTGGCGGCCGGAATCCACCAGATCACCTCCGGTACGAGGCTGCCGGTGCCGCGCACCTCGAGGTTGATCGATCCGCGCTTCACGGTGTCGAGCGAGACCGTCTCACGTCTCACGGTCGGTGCGGCAGGCTCCAGCCGAGACAGCCACAGCGTGATGAGCACGACGACGACCAGGAGAAGCACCGCCCCACACCAGCGCCGGATGCGCCGCCGACGCACCACGTTTTTCCGAGGAACATCCATAAATCACATCCGCACCCGTTTATTCACAAATGGCATACCCGGCCGAAGCAACTGACATTTCCTTACAGAACCCGCAAAACAGAACCGCAAGCGGGGTTTCGCACTCGGCAGTGGCCAAAGCGCCTCCCGGCTCGTGTCCGCTTCCGGGATCGGCGATCCCAAAACCGGGCATGATGATCCGTATTCCCGATCGCAGCGGTGCGCGGTGCCTGTCGATGTTGTGTGGTCACAGACTTATGCATGCGTTCCGTTGGCAGGCAGTCGCAGGCAGGCTCGACAGCCGCTCCGGTCGGAGCGGTTGACCAGGCTCAGGCCACCTCCGTGGGCCTCGGCGATCTCGCGGCACAGCGCGAGCCCGATTCCGGCACCATCCGGCTTGGTGGTGAAGAACGGAACGAAGAGGTTCTCAGTGTTCGACAGGCCCGGCCCTTCATCCTCGACCCAAACCTCAATCCAAGGGGATCCGTTACCGGCCTCGCGCCACCCGACACGCACCTGTCCTCCTGTTTCCTGGGCGGCGTCGACCGCGTTGCGCATGAGGTTAATGAGCAACTGATCCACTTGATCGCCGTCTGCAAGGATGGTCCGTTGCGGGCCGGCGACGACGTGAATGTGTTGCCTCGCTTCGAGACCGGCAACGCGCCGCACCCGATCTCCAACCGCCACCGGACCGAGCCTTGGGCGGGGCAAACGCGTGAGGTCACTGTATGCGGTCATGAAGCGATTCAGCGCCTTGGATCGTTCGCGAATGACGGTGAGCCCATCATTCATGTCCGCTTCCCAATCACTTGGGCGCGGGCGGCGATTCAGGAGGGAGGCAACGCTGCCGGCAAGGGAGTCGATCGGTGCCAGCGAATTGTTGATCTCGTGCCGCAAGACCTGGATCAGGCGTTTCCAAGCCTGGCGCTCTTCCTCGCGAAGGCTCTTCGTCAGATCGGACAGCACCAGCAGTTGCCGCGGCCGGCCTTCCATGCGAAACGTGCTGCGGCGAACCTCCCATCTTCCGGCACCGCCTGGAAAATCGACGGGAATGATGCGTGGGGTATCACCTGCCAGGCACTCAGCCAGGCCCAGGTCCGCGGCGCCGCACCCCTGCAACCCGCCTGCCCGCGCGCCCAACAAGCGCTCACCGCGCGGATTGGCGAATTGAAGTCTTTGGTGTTCGTCAAAGGTGAAGACGGCCACATCGATCTCGGCCATCACCTTCCGCAGCAGCGCTGTAGCTTCCACGGCGCCCAAGCGCTGATCGCGCAGTGCTTCGCCCAGCGCATTGATTTCCACCAGCAGATCGCCAAGCGCGTCATCGGTCCGTGCACCTCGGGCGCGGAGGGAAAAGTCCTCCTCGCGAAGCGCCGCCAGCATGTTCGAAACGGTCCGAAGCGGATAAACGACGCGATGATGCAAAGCCGCCGTGAACAACCACCCGCTCACGATGATCAATAGCGTCAATGTCCACTGGGTCCGTAGGGCAAAGTCGCCCGTCCAGAGCAGGATCATTGCTACCGCCGTTGCGGGCAGTGTTGCCAGAATCGAGAACAGCCACAGGCGCTGCTCGTAGCCCAAACGCCGCCGTCGCCGCGCCGACGATGCCGCTTGGCAAGAGCGTGGAACACCGAGCTGTAGTGCTTGCTCAATCACGGCAGGCCAATCCGTACTTGGCGAGCCGTCGATACAGCCCGCTGCGGCTCAGCCCAAGCTCCCTGGCAGCTTCCTTGACGTTCCCATCAAAGCGAGCCAACGCCTTCCTGATCAGAACGGCCTCCACCTCGTCCAGCGTCATGTCCTCGAGCCGACGACTCGATTCCGGCAACGGACGCAGCGCCAGATCTTCCACCCGGATGGCTTCATCGCGGGCCATCAACACCGCGCGTTCCACAATGTGATCCAACTCCCGGACGTTTCCGGGCCAGCGGTAATCCAGCAACGCCTGCATCGCCTCCGTGTCGAAGCGATCGATCGGCTTGAGATAACGCCGCGTGTGACGCCGGAGAAAGTTCATGGCCAGCAGAGGAATGTCTTCGCCACGGTCTCGCAGCGGCGGCAGATTGATCTCGACCGTGTTGAGGCGATAGAGGAGGTCCTGGCGAAAGCGTCCGGCCTCGACCTCCCGGTAAAGGTCCGTGTTCGTCGCCGACAGAACGCGAACGTCCACACGTCGCGATCGGGATGAGCCGACGCGTTCGAACTCACCCGTCTCCAGAACGCGCAGCAGCTTCGGCTGTAAGCTCGGAGATAGATTGGCAATTTCGTCAAGGAAGATTGTTCCGCCGTCCGCCATCTCAAAGCGTCCGACGCGGTCGGACTTGGCGTCGGTGAAGGCGCCTTTCGTGTGGCCGAAGAGCTCGCTTTCGAATACGCCTTCCGAGAGTGTCGGGACGTTGACCGTAACCATCGCCCTCGCAGCCCGCGGGGAAGCCGCACAGAGGGCCTGGGCGACGAGACCTTTCCCGCTGCCGTTTTCGCCAGTGATCAAGACATTCGCCTCGGACGCTCCGACATTCGCGATCAGCCTCAACGCCGGCTGCATGGCTTTCGACTCTGCAATCAACTTCGGCGCGCCGCTATCACGAAGCAGACGATTCTCCGCTTCGAGACGTTGACCTTTGCGCAGGGCTCGAACGAGTTCCGTCTGGGTCCGCAAAATGGAAAGCAGGCGCTCGTTATCCCACGGCTTCTCGACAAAGTCCTTCGCGCCACGGCGGATGGCCTCGACCGCAAGGTTCACGCTGCCGTACGCCGTCATCACCACGATGGGCAGGGAAGTATCGAGCTCCCGCACGCGAGGCAGTAGTTCAAGCCCTTCCCGCCCGGACGTCGTATCGCGGGCGTAGTTGAGGTCCATGAGCAGCACGTCGAACTCCCGCGCTTCGAGTTCGGCGATGATGCCCGCCGGGGTGGCAACATCCGTAACCTGATAGCCCTCCGGCTTCAGCAGCAGGTCCAGCGCCTTGAGCACATCCGGCTGATCATCAGCAATCAGCACACGAAATGGTGCGGACCCGTTGTCCGACATGATGTGTTGCCTCGTCGTTCGATTCCCCCGGGACACCGGAACGGCCGTCCATGCGCACAGCCAGAATGGACGCACTCCTCCCGCCCCCTCGTTTCTGAATTCGGACGATCGCCGCCGATATTTCGACCCGCCGCTTGCCGTTTCCCAACCACCGGACCGGCTTGGCCGAGATAGGCGGGACTCAAGCCAAGCCTGCGGGAATCGTGAGCCGGCCATCATCCCGTCAGCTTGGAAGGAACCGGCCTGACAGATCATCACCTATTCCAACGGGGGGCCGGCGATGGTAGCACTATACGCCGTCGAGAGAGTCGGAGGCGAAGAGCGACGGTTAAACGGCCATGCGCCACCACGCTCGGTTTTTCCGAGCCGGGAGCGCAATCGGCCGGTGGTTGCACCCCGCGCCGGCGCATGGGGCTCGGATTAGCGGCGCCGGGTTGCAACGGCGGTTTACAGAGGGGGCAACGATGAAAGCGTCTTCAGGACTTGACATGGTATCTGCAGTCTGCGCGCTGTTGCTGATCGTGGCGGCGACGTGCTACGGCGAAGCGGTCGCGGGTGACGCCTCCGTATCGGGTGACACAGACATGTCGCAACGCCCGCGGACTCGCGACATCGGCATCGTAATCGGCGTGCTGGATCCGGGCCCGCGGAACGCGATCACCGACGTCGACGGTGTTCGCGTCGGGCATCAGACCATCGTGGAGGGGAAGGGCATCCGCACGGGCGTGACGGCCATCCTTCCGCATGCCGGCAACGTCTTTCAGGAGAAGGTCCCGGCGGCCATCGTCGTGGGCAATGGATTCGGCAAGCTCGTCGGCTCCACCCAGGTGGAGGAACTCGGCGCGATCGAAACGCCCATCGTGCTGACCAATACGCTGTCCGTATTCGCCGCCGCCGATGCACTGGTCGGCTACATGTTGGACCTGCCGGGCAACGAGGAGGTTCAATCCGTCAACCCGGTTGTCGGTGAAACCAACGACGGTTATCTCAATGACATCCGCGCCCGTCG
>CP070718.1:2365204-2372113 GCA_020350565.1 Phycisphaerales bacterium | reverse complement strand
TGCCTGTCCCCTTTTTCAACAGACGGCTAAACCCGACCACCGTCCCGACGTTTTATACAGCCTGACACAGCGACACATCCAATCGCGTCGGCAGTTTAACGCCCGACCCTTCGTCACGTTCGGTGGTGTCGGTGATGCACTGACAAGTGCTCACCGCCGCGGGAGACGTAATCCCGCCAGAGCTTTGATGCAACAGGTCTGTTTAACTGCAGGCTGTGCTTGCGGCAGCGGTCGCGCATAGCGTGCGCTCGATGTCAAGCGATTGGTGATTCAGTGACGTCTACCGTCCTCTCTACGCCGCGGTTTGGATCAGGTAGGCCAGCAGAGTGACGTAGATGCCAAGAAACAGTAAGGTCAATAAAGCAAGCTGGTTCATAAGGGCTCAGGCTCTTCGGATGAAGCCGCGGGTGCGAACGGTCCCGCGTCACACCGTCTGGACCAAGCGAATCAAGGCAATCAGGTACAGACCCCCAAACAGAAAGATATACCCAATCAGGGCGGCGGACATGCGCGGACTCCTTTCCTCGTTGCTGTTCAATACGCGTGCCTCCGTCGGGCGGGGATGCAGGGCCGATGTCAGGGCCGGGTCAGCGTCTCCCGCCACGGGGCTTTTCGTTCAACATCGGCCAGATCAGGCCCATCCCTGGAGCGACAAAACGTCTCAATCCCCCGGCAGATGGGGATTAGACGGCCTGGTGGGGCCCGTCCGTTCCACGGTGGGGGGATCGCAGGCACAGAATGGGCGCGCCCGGCTCTCAGTGGCGGTTGCCGTGTCGATCCTTGTGAATGCGTCCTAATCCGGGTGGCAAGCTCCAACCGGTCAGACAATACGTCCAGGGCTTCCACGGTGCCCTGGGTGACTTGTGAGACGGCGTGATGCTTTGCCGGGCTTCTACCTTCTCCGGGATGTACTCGATCCTTGTGGCGCCTGCGAGTCGCCTTGACCCGCCCGCCATGAAGCGGTTACACTCCGCCGATTGAGAACCATCCGTGTGAAGCGAGGTCGATGGATGAAGGGGACGCCGATCACATTGCGAGGAGTCGCGGGCGACTGGACGCGGGGCATGCCCTGCGCGCCGGTTCCTCCGGTTCGTGATCGTGGCGGCACCCCTTGACCGGATGTTCTCGTTTCCGATTGGGAATTGACGGCCCCGGGTGCCAGACAGGTATCCGGGGCCTTTTTCATAGAGCAGGTATTGAGATGTCCTCCGAAGGATTGAAAAGCTCTGAACGGATCGAAGCCGGAGGCAGGCCGGGCGAATGGCGCGGCGTGGTCGCCATGTCCATCCCCGTGGTGGTCACGACCAGCTCGCGGGCCATGATGGATGTCGCCGACTACATCATGATCAGTTGTCTTCGCCAGGACGAGGCACAGGCCGCCATATTGCCGGCTCAACTGGTGCTGTTCTGCTACATCGTTTTGGGGATGGGCATCGTCTCGGTCGTCAACACGTTCACCGCCCAACAGCTCGGTCGGGGGCGTCAGCAGGCTTGCGGTGCGTATGCCTGGCAGGGGATCTACATCGCAGCGATCTTCGGCTTATTGGCGCTGGCCGTGATCCCGGGATTGCCCATGGTGATCGCCTGGATGGGGCACGCGCCGGAGGTGCAGAAGCTGGAGCTGGCGTATTCGCGCGTGGCGCTGCTAACCTCAGGGCCGTCGATTGCGGCCGCGGGGCTTGCTCATTTCTTCGTCGGCATCCATCGTCCGCGGGTGACGATGTGGACGGCGATCGAGGGCAACCTCGTGAACATCGCCGTCAGCGTGGTGCTGATTTTCGGATACCTGGGATTTGAGCCCATGGGCATCGCGGGCGCGGCCTGGGGCACGCTCGCCGCCGTGAGCTACCGCACACTCCGCTTGACCGCGACGCTTCTCATGCCGCGAACGGCTCGCGTGTTCGGCTCGTTTTCATGGCGCTTCTCGCCACGGAAGGCCTGGGACTTGGTACGCGTCGGAACGCCGTGCGGCTTTCAGTGGTTGGCCGAAGTGCTCGGCTGGGCACTGTTCGTTACGGTTCTTGTCGCCCAGCGCTTCGGCACGGTGCATCAAATCGCGACGAATACGGCCTGGCAGTACCTGCGCGTTTCGTTCCTGCCCGCCATGGGCTTGGGGATTGCGCTGACCGCGCTGGTGGGCAAGTCGATCGGCGCGGGTCAGCCGCGCCGCGCCGTTCGGGAGACCAGGATCGCGTTGGCGATGACCGTGGGCTACATGGGCACACTCTCGCTGATCTACTTCCTCTTCAGGAGGACGCTGATCGGCTGGTTCAATGATGATCCGGAGATCATACGAATCGGTGCTCAGGTGATGGTCTGTGCGGCCGTGTTTCAGTTGTTCGACGCGGCTGGAATTACCTATAACTCCGCGCTCCGCGGCGCTGGTGACACGTTCTGGCCCTCGATGATTTACATCGGCTGCACCTGGGGGATCCTGATGGGTGGCGGCTACCTGATCATCCAGCTTCTGCCGGAGATGGGCAGTCTGGGGCCCTGGCTAGCGGCTTCGATCCTGATCATTGTGGCCGCTTCCCTGCTGTGGTGGCGGTGGCACAGCCGGGCATGGATGCGGATCAACCTGTTCAAGGGCGAGGACGGCAGACCCGGGGCTTCTTCGGATGCCGAAGAGCGTGCTTCGGCTTGCGTGACCGCCTGCGAGGCCCGGTGATGGACGCGAATGGCAGGGGGAGGCCGGCATCGACTGGCGCGTTGAAAAAAAGCTTGGCAGGGCCGAAGCATTCGCTATTCTGCATTCGGTGTTCGCTCCTCGGTCGTGCCCTGCGAGCTGTGCGGTGTTCATGACAACTACGCCGATCAACTTGGCCGTTCTGCTATCCGGCGGTGGCCGGACGCTGATTAATCTCCACGAGCACATCGAGAGCGGAAAACTCGACGCGCGGATCGAAGTGGTGGTCAGCTCGAGCGCGTCGTGTCGTGGTGTCGAGCGGGCCCGCGGTCGAGGTCTTCGCACCGTGATTGTCGATCCTCGGACAATGCGCGAAGAAGACTTTCACGCGCGCATCAACAACACAGTGGAGGGTGCCGACCTGGTGTGTCTTGCAGGGTTCCTGTTTCTGTGGCGGATACCTGAGCCCTTCATCGGCCGGGTGATCAACATCCATCCTGCGCTACTGCCGGAGTTCGGCGGAAAGGGCATGTACGGCCATCACGTCCATGAGGCCGTCCTCGCTGCCGGGCGGACCGAAAGCGGTTGCACGGTCCACTTCTGCGATAATCAGTACGACCACGGCCCGGTCATCCTGCAGCGCCGTGTCTCTGTCTTGCCAGGCGATACGCCGGACACGCTGGCTGCCCGCGTCTTCGAGCAGGAATGCATCGCTTATCCCCAGGCCGTGCAACTCATCGCCGAGGGGCGGGTCCGCCTGGAGGGCGGCCAGGTGATCTCTGCCTCTGCGGAGCGTTAACCTGTACGGCTTCGCCGTCTTCTGCTCTCCAGGACAATGGTGCTGCAACAGTACCAGGTCGAGCCCCGCCGCCTTCACCGTGGCCCTTGCAACCGGTCATCGCTCCTGGCGCATTCAGGGAAGGTCTTTAGGCAGTTCGTCTTGTCGGTTTTCCCGGCGTTGCGTCCGGTACGCGACAAGCAGCAAGACGAAAGAGACGAGGCACGCGCCCTTCCAGATGAGCAGCCACCATGGGCGCCACCAAGCCCCAGTGTAGACCTCTACGACATCGGACAGCCCGAAGAGAATGAAAGCCACGGCCACAAACAGAGTGAGATGCCGGCTCTGCGTGGTGCGTTTGCACGTGCGCCGCAGAAACTCCAGACCGATGATCGCCCACAGCGCAGCTTCGACGTAGTTGGCGGTCTCGAAGAACGTCATGACAGCCCTCCTCTGGGGCGACGGACGGCTCAAACATCACGCCGATGAAACGCCGGAGTATGCGTAGAGAATCAGCCGCTGTCGATTGGCGACGGCGGGATAGTCTATAGGAACTGTCAGCCTGCCATGCTTGCTCCGAACATCTCCAAGATGAGCTGGAGAAGCAGTGGAAGAAGGCCGCTTATGATGGTCGTGAAAAACGAGCTGATCGTGGTGCCCATCGCGATTCCTTTCGCTTTGTGAAAGACTGCTGAAAAAGGTGCCGGCCAGCGTCCGTGTGCTGCCCGCGAGGTTTACCTCTTCGTCATCGTGCCCTGTACGAGTGCCAGAATCTTGACATCGATCATCCCGTTCCGGAACCGAAGCCGAGGAGCCCGAAAACGATCTGCACCAATAGAAAAAGAAGCGTATTGGCGATCGTCGATACCAGTGAGCTGACGATCGTCGACATTCGTTTGCCTCCTTTTCGCCATGGCGGATCGAGGTATGCCGAATCGGCTGCTCCGCGGCCGGGTCTGGCTCCGCTGGGTAGCTCGGTCAGAGCGGCTTACATGTACATCGGATCGAGGCGTGCGGCGAGGTCAACGTTTCCGTACGAGCGGCCCGCCGGAGTCCCTGAAAGCGCTGGGCTTACGCAGCACGTTCACAGAGACACTTCATTAGGTCTCTCGCGGCGACCCCGCGGTCACTTCGAGTGATGCGAACTAAATGGCCGCGTTCAAGCCGAGCAAGCCCAGGATCGCCTGGATCACGATGAGAATGAAGCTGTTGAAGATCGTGGAGAACAACGAGCTAAAAAACGTGGACATTGAAGGATCCTTGCCTCAAAGCGGAAACTGAAAACGTCACCCTCGTGAAAGCCTCTGCCCAACCAGCGACCGCACCTCAGCCGGCTGGTTGGCGTCCACGAGTCTCTACAGGTTGCGCACGAAAATACCCGCCGAAGCGGGCATTTCGATAAAGAATGCGGCAATCACCTACTCTCGCCTCGCGACTACCATCGGCCGTGCAGACTTCACTACCGTGTTCGGAATGGTAACGGGTGTTTCCCTGCACGTATTATCACCGCAACGATCACTATAGCTGGCCTCGACGATTCGTCAACCGTCAATCCCGCAAAAGAGCCGCACAAGTCGAAAGTTGCCTGGCATGTGGGAGAGGGGCGGTTCGGGGATGACGCCCGGCGGCGACGGGGTTGCGTGCGGATTGACCGATCCATTTGCCCAGTAGGTCAAGAGAGCATGGACCGAGGGAGGCCCGATTCACGCTTTTTGGCGGAGGAAAAGCACAGCAATACGCCTCCAGTGCTGCACGACCTCATTCCAAGGGAAGGATGGTGAAGGCAACCGGCTCGGGCTCCTCCGCCAGGTCCACGCCTGGGGGGAGATGGAACTCGGGTTTAAAGCTCCGCTGAACACCGAGGTTTTCAAGGTCGGCGACTTTCAAGCGGATGATGCCCACCGGACGATCGCCGGCGAGCAGGCGATCGACGGCCTCCACTGGGCCCGTCACGGTGATCCTCCGCGTTACCAGCGGCGTGGTCCCGTCGGGTCCGATGACTTTGAGCGGCTTGGCGAAATTGGCGAAGCTGACCGCCAGCAGGATCGGAACGGTCCCGATCTCCGCGGTTTTTCGGTCGGCCTTCAAGGTCGCCGTCACCTGCAGAGTGTTGGGCGTGACCTCGGCATCATCCCCGAAATCCTCAGGGTTGAGTGTCAGCCGCACGGGCACGGTAACGCTTTCGCCCGGCGTCTTATCGCGGAGGAGACGCTCAGGGTCGATCTGGATTTCCAGCGGCTTACGTGCATCAAGCATCTCGCGTAGCCGGCTTTCTCGCATCCGTACGGTGACCGTATTGCGTTCAAGTTGCGGCTCGAACTCATAGGCAAGCTTGAACGGCCTCAAGATCACTCGGAACTCCTGAGGGACGAGATGATCGACCGTGACGCCCAACTCCGGCGGCTTGACGGAGAGGACGGTCAATTTGGGGAAGGCATTCCACTGATCCTCCAGAGCCTTGAGGAGGGGGATCGACGTCGGACCCGTCTGCGTGTCGGGTACGGTGATGCGGGCGTTCAGAGGCGCGGCGGCCTGGACCTGGGCAATCACCCGGTGAGGGCCGGACACTTCGACCTGGAACGGCGGCAACTCGCGATCAACCTCGGCGATCATGTCCGTCTTGCCGGCTTCGGGGACGATCGTAAACGACATCTGAACGCCGATTGTTTCATTGACCAGGCTGTCGGCGGTCGCCCAGATCAGGGCCGTCAGGACGGCCGTCATGCCCAGCAGCTTAATCTGATCCATGGTTCCGTCCCCTGCGGCAGATGTCAGTCAGGCGGCTTTTCTCGCTGACTTCGCTTCTTTCCGCCTGGGTGCCAGTAACTCTGTTGCGAGGACCTCGCGCAGCGTATCCGGTGTCAGGGCTCGTCTCAGTCGTCCGCGGATGGCGACGGAGATCGTGCCCGTTTCTTCGCTGACGACGATCACCACGGCATCGACCTCCTGGCTCATGCCAATGGCCGCACGGTGCCGGCTTCCGAGCGATCGATCTACGTCGCCCGATTCGGCGAGTGGGAACTGGCAACCGGCGGCCGATACGCGTCCCTGCTGAATGATCACGCCCATGTCGTGCAGAGCCGTGCCGGGCCAGAAGATGGTCTCCAGCAGTTCCGTGGTTACCTCCGCATCCAGGTGGACGCCCGATTCGACCAGAGCGCCCATTTCGGTGCTTCGTTCGATAGCGATGAGGGCCCCGATCTTCTTCTTTGAAAGGCGTGCAACGGCCTCAACCAGCGGATCGATCACTCGGGCTGAACTGCGCGACCAGCTTTGCAGCCAGCCCGCTTCACCGAGCCGAAGCAGCATACGTCGAAGCTCGGTCTGAAAAGCGACAAGGGAGACCAGAAAGACCGCAAGGATGAAGTACGGGTATAAGACATTGATGCGATCAAACTCGTACCAAACCGTGAGCAATCGCACGATGGCGAAGCTGACGGCCAGGATGATGACGACTGCGCGAACCAGACGGGCGCCGCGCGTGCCCTGAAGGAATCGGAGGATG
>CP070718.1:2361307-2365104 GCA_020350565.1 Phycisphaerales bacterium | reverse complement strand
TTTTCCTCGATCTGACCGACGGCGGCCTCGATAGCCTCGCGAACGGTGAGCAGACGCTGCGGCATCAGGCGGGCGGCATCGTCGTTGCGACATACCACGCGGTTTCTCAGACCCTCCGCCAAAGGCCTCGCGATCCGGTGACTGATCGGTGTCACCAGGTGAATCCACAGTGAGCTCAGGCGCGGCGTAAGCACCGGCACGGGAACAATAATGCGCTTCGGCAGCCCCAGCGCCTGGGCGGTGACCTGCATGATTTCGCAGTACGTCAGGACATCCGCGCCGCCGATGTCCAGGGTCCGCCCGACGGTCTCGGGCGTCTCCAGGCAGGCCAGGAGATAATGGATGACGTTATGAATTCCAATGGGCTGACATTGCGTTTCGACCCACCGCGGCGTGACCATGACGGGCAAGCGCTCCACGAGGTACCGGAGGATCTCGAAAGACGCCGATCCCGACCCGATGATCATGGCTGCGCGGAGGACGGTGACCGGCACTTTTCCGGAAGCCAGTGCGGATTCCACTTCCCGGCGGGAAGTGAGGTGCTCGCTCAAACCGTCGCCGGTCTCACCGAGGCCGCCGAGGTATATGATGCGATCGACTCCGGCCTCTTCTGCGGCCTTGGCGAATACCTGAGCAAGATGACGATCGCGTCGCCGGTATTCCGGTCCGACCGCCATCATCGAATGAATCAGGTAGTATGCCGCATAGCATCCGCGCATGGCATCGGTCAGCCTTCGTGGGTCCTCAGCGTCGCCCTGGACGATCTCGACCCTTGGGTCGTTGACCCATGGTCGGGAAGAAAGCTTGCGAGGCGATCGCACGGAGCATCGAACGCGGTAGCCGGCGTCCAACAGCCGCGGCACGAGACGGCCCCCGATGTAGCCCGTCGCACCCGTGACGAAGACGGGCTTGCTGGATTGCGTGTTATTACTGCTCATGAAAATCGCCCCAGCTCCGCCCTCAGGGTGTCTTCGAGATCGGGGTACAGAAACTTAAAGCCGCTATCCAACAGCTTCTTTGGCAACACTCGAGCACTGCCCAGAAGAAGCTCCTCGCCCATCTGGCCGAAAAGCGTCTTGACCGCGACGGCGGGTACGGGGAAGAGCGTCGGGCGGCGGAGGACGCGCCCCAAGGTCTTCGTAAAGGTTCGGTTCGTAACCGGATTAGGCGCCACCAGATTCACCGGCCCCCGCAACTCCTCTGTGAACATCGCGTGCTGGGTCGCGCCGATCACGTCTTCGAGTGAAATCCAGCTCATGTATTGACGACCGTGCGAAAGGACGCCACCCAGCCCGAGCGAAAACGGCGTGGTCATCTTGGCCAAGGCACCGCCTGATCGGGAGAGCACGACTCCGAGACGGAGATGAACGACGCGAATGCCGGCCTCCTCGGCAGGCTTCGTTGCGTCTTCCCACTCTCGGCAAACGTCGGTGATGAAAGCATGGCCCTTTGCAGGGCTGTCTTCGGTGAGGATCTCGTTACCTCGATCGCCGTAATAGCCGATGGCGGACGCGGCCAACAACACGCGGGGCGGTTTGGACAGCTTGCTCAGCGCCTCGCTCAGCAAGCGGGTGCCGTCAATGCGGCTACGGGCGATGCTTTCTTTTCTGGCTTTTGTCCAGCGACCGGCGGCAATGTTTTCGCCGGCCAGGTGCACCACCGCGTCAACACCTTCCAAAGCGGCAGTGTCGGTTTCACCTCGCTCAGGATTCCAGAAAACCTCGCCGCTGTCCGGCGAGGGCGCGCGCCGCACCATCCGGCTGACATGGTGGCCCCCACTGGTCAGAAAGGCCGTCAGTTGGCTGCCGACCAACCCGGACGATCCGGTCATGGCGACACGTTGCGCGCCGCGATCTGCAAACCGCTTGTGCCGCACCAGGTCGGCCTGGGTTGTCTGATGACGATGGGCGAACATCTGCCGCAAGGCTCTCTCCGTATAGCTCCGGCCAAGAAGTCTTCCAACAAGGCCCAAGGGGAGTGCATACTCCACGTGATCCTCGAGTATGCTATGTCCCTCGGCGTCAGGTTTAAAGCGGTGAGTGTGCGACCATTGAGAGAAAGGCCCCTTCAGCTGCTCATCGCGAAACTGGCGCCCCGGTGTATAGCCTCGGTGCTCGGCTTCCCAGTGAACCTGAAAAGGGCCCCGCCGGAGCTTCAGATGCAGGCGGTCGCCATCGCGAATGCCGCCGGTACGCTCCAGCACCTCGATCCGTTCCCACGGTGGGCTCAATCGCTCGAAAGCACCGGCGCGCTCATGCCACTCGAAGGCCTCGTTCGGCGTAACGTTCAAAATGCTCTGATGGGTGAAGGTGAGCACGTTCGAGATTCCTGTTGCACTCGGTCGGTTCTTGAAACCGGAGACGTCTGTCATGCTGCGACGGTGGACGGCGAGCAGACCGAGCGACGCGATTCGCATTTCCACGGGCGACCTTCGCCCTTTCGCTCGGGGAATATCAGAGCCGGGCCCGGCTGACCGCCCGCAAGCTCGAGCAGACCCTCTCTTGCTATCGCACTGCGAAGCTTCTCCAAAGCCGCGATCTGCATTTGACGGACGCGCTCTTTGCTGAGCTTGAACATTTTTGCCAGAGCGTGCAGCGGCTCGGGGCGTTGGGACGGCGGATGGAGGATACGGCGTTCGATGATCAGCCGCTCAGCAGGCGTTAGCCCCGCCAGATTCTCGTCGAGGAGTTTGCTCATGCGTTCCTCCAGAATCTGCTGCTCGACATCCTCCTGACCGCGACGCCATACGATGGCTTCATCTGCATCGTCGCCCACCTCGATGAGCTGCTCGGACTGCCTTCGTTTCTTCTTCACCAGGGCCAGCAGCCCGCGAATAATCGAGCGGCAGGCATACGTGCTGAAGCGGAAGCCTCGCCAGGGATCAAAGCTGTTCACCGCGCGGAAGAGGGTCCACAACCCCTCACTCGAGAGGTCATCACCATCAACCTCGGAGATTCGCGTCCGACGTCGCATTTCGTAAACCAGGCCGAGGTTCTCGTTCACCAGGTGATCCGCGATCCGTTTACGCAGCGACTCGAGCTGTTGCTCCGATCGTCCGTTATGCTTCTTTCTGCGGCGTGCCTGCAACAGGGCATATCCGCAACCGTGAAGGGCCTTGAACAGGGCCAGCTCTTTTTCGGGCGTCAGCGGGTCGCCGGAGGCTACCTGTTTTTCCGCGGCCTTTAAGAGCGCTTCGAGCCGCTTGGAGTTATGCAGCTCCGGATGATCCACAAACGGCACGTCCAGACCGTCTGCCGTGGTTCGAAGTACGCTTGTCTGCTGTTGCATGGCACACCTGCAAGTTCACAAGTTTAGAAGAAACGCGGCCGCTCCCGCAGCGGTTGCCGACGGGAGCGACCGCCTGTCGACCCCCCTCGACAGTCAGGCCGGGCTGATCGCCGCTTGCCCACACCAGCGCCGCTGGATCGACTTCCACTGGATAGCCTGGAACAAACCGGCCAAGCCAACCAGACCGTAAACCATTCGACTCAGAATCGAGGCGTCGCCGAAAAGGCTCGCCACAAGATCGAACCCGAAGAAACCGACCAGGCCCCAGTTCAAGGCACCGACCACCACCAGAGCTGCTGCGATCACATCGATAGATTTCATCTTCACGTACTCCTCTCTCAAAGCTTGTTAGGTCTGATTTCCTTTACGTGACTGCCGAAAACGGCACCCGCAACTAATCGGGCAGGATGACGGTATCGATTACATGGATCACGCCATTGGTCGCCATGATGTCGGTCTTGGTGACATGGGCGTTATCGACCGTCACGCTACTGGACGTACTGATTCTT
>CP070718.1:2348868-2361207 GCA_020350565.1 Phycisphaerales bacterium | reverse complement strand
TGATCGCGCACGCCAGGGGAAATGCAGCGCCAACCAGTGCACCGACCGGAGAGACGAACAGCAGGGCCGCAAGCGCCGTTTTCGGCAATGGGAGCAGCTCGCCGGGGCCGACGCCCAGCCATGCTCTCGCCCCGCGAAAGATCCACAACTCCACACAACTCGCCGCACCCAATGCGAGCAGGACGACCACCAGCCCGATCCCGGCGCGCTGATCGGCGACAGCGGCTCGGGCGGCCCGGCCCACCAGCGTCGCACCCAGCGCGACGCCGCCAAGCCACGCGAACAGCACCACCCCCCACGCAAACTCGCTGCCGAACATGAGGACAAGGGCCTCGCGTAGCAGTATCGATTGGGTAACAATAGCTTGAATGCCCCAGGCAACGACGAGCGCCGCCAGCTTCAAGCGGCGTTGCGTTCGAGAGGCCGGGCTTAAATGATACGCATCTGAGGCGCCCATGGACGTGCACCCTTTTCACGCGGACCGTGCTCCTATGATATACTCGCAAGGGTGAGCCGGAGAGATTAAATGCCCTCCTTTTTTGCTCGGCGCTATTACCGCCCAATCGATCGGGTGAGCGGGACCGAGAAGGCCCTCGGTATGGGTCTGCTGTTTCTGGCCGTCGCCGTCGTCGCGGGATACATCGCGTACGCCGCCACGAACAAGGAGTATCTGTTCAACGTCGACGAGGCCGCCTATGAAGCCGGGGAGCAGCCGCGGGAGCTTCTCATCGCCAGGCGAATGCTGCCCGCCCTGGGCTCACCCGACTGGCAGGCGGCGGGCGATCCGGAAGCCATCCAGCCGGACCAGTTCGCGTCGACCCTGGGCGAGGACGCCCGAGCGCTGATCGACTTCGACGTACAACGGGTCTACCGGCAGCGCTACATCCAGACACCGGCAGGTCAGGCGAAGGCCGGCGATTCGCCCGCTTTGAACTCCATCGCCGTATCGGTCTGCGATGCGCAGTCTTCGGCGCAAGCCTTCGGGCTGACGAAGAAACGGCGGCCGGCGGGCGCAGCGCCCCTCAACGTAGGCCGGGACGGCTGGATATCCGCCGACGGCCTGCGAGCGGGCTTCTGGATCGGACGCTATTACACCGAGTTAAACGCCGTTTCCGAATTGACTGACACCACCCTGACCCTGCCACTGGCCGCCGGCGCGATCTCCTCCGTTCAGCTCGACTACGGCGAAACCTTTCCCTTGGATCAACTGCTGCCGACGCAAGGGCGCAAACCGGACAGCCTGCGCTATGTCCATCGTGGTGCATTTGATATCGAGGGCCTGGACGAAGTATTTCTCGTTGAGATGTCCGACGGGACCTCGGTTTGGCTGAGCGATGCTCACTCCCCTGCTCGCGCTCAACAGCGGTTCGAGCAAGTTAAGGCGGCCTTTTCCTCCGGTACATCCGCGGGGCCCGGCACGAAGCATGATGAGCGCGCCGGGGATTACGGCGAATTCGATGTCGGCGAGGGATACGCAGAACCGGGCATAACTGGAGAAAGCGCAGACATTCGTTACGACGGGCCCCTGACCATCATGACCTTCCGCGCGGGACGCATGGCGTTTTTCACCGCGGGGCGTTATGTCGGGGGGGCATACGGCGGTGCACCGGGTGGTGACGCAGTCACCGCCGCCGGACAGCTCTATGACCGCGTGATGTCCACCATCGTCGAAACGCCCGGTGCCCCAGTCGTCGCCCAGCCAGCCGAGCAGGAAAGCCCGTTCCCGGACATCGCGGCGAAAGGGTGGCAGGTCCCCTCGCAGGTGGACCGTTTCACTCCGGAAAACCTGTACATCAAGATCAATGGTCGGGCGGACGTCTACTTGCAGTTCCACGTGGTGAGCCTCATATTCGGCACGTACTTCCATCAAACCGAGGGCGAGCGAACCATTGACGTGTATTGGTACGACATGGGGACGCCGGCCAATGCGCTGGGCATCTACCAGGCGGAAGCGTCACCCGGCGCGGAGCCCGTACCTGTCGGCCAGAACGGCTATCAGGTCGGCGGGGCCGTCTTCTTCCACAAGGGCGGGTGCTACGTGCACGTGCTGCCGGCCGATCCGAACGACGCGGGCGTGGCGCTGGCGATCGCAAGGCGAATCGACGAGAACATAGCGGGCTCCACCGACGAAATGTGGGCCCTGAAGGTCCTGCCCCAATCCGGACGCATCGAGGGCTCATTCGCCTATATCGCGCAGGATGCCTTCAGCCTCGACTTTCTGGGTGATGTCTATACGGCGGAATTCGAGTTGGAGGGGAGGCGGCTCACGCTTTTTGTCCATCGCGCCGCCGACGGCGATACAGCCGGAGATCTGCTCAGGCAATACACGGCCTTCTTCGAGAAATACGGCGAGGTCGTGTGGCAGGATGAAGACGCGGCGCGCCGGATGGTCGCAGGCGAAGTGGCCGGTGTCGTCGACGTCGTGTTTGCAAAAGGCCGATACCTGTGCGGCGTTTCCGGCGCCAGCGAACTTGAAGCCGCCAGGGAGGCGGCGCTGGCCTTCTATGAGGAGTTGCAGGAATAGTCCGTCACCGAAAGAAGCATCGCAAGCGGCTCAGCGAGCACGATGAGCTCAATGCCGAGACGTCGCGGCGTGCCGGGCACAGGGAGCGTGCAACGGAATGCAGAATAGCGAATTCAGAATGGGCGGAGAACCTACTATCTTTGAGAGGGCGTTTTAGCGTTGACTGACCACACCGTGACACGTCGCGAATTTCTCAAGCGCGGCACTGGGGCCGTCATCGTGGCCGGCGCGGCCGCCGCGGGAGGATACCTTCTATACGATCCCGAGGGCGATGCGGGCCTTTACCATCCCTCAGAAGCCGACCTGCGCCTGCGCAATTACTTCGCGGACATCGATTGGCCGGCGTCGAACCCGCGCATCAGCATCGCCACAGGCGGCGAGGACAGGATCGATCAGATGGTCAAGGCAGCCGTCGGCGGGCTTGATCCATCCCAGGGGATCGGACGACTCATCGGCAAGAAGGACGTCGTCCTGATCAAGCCCAACGTCGGCTTTGATCGCGCCCCGCGACTCGGCGCCACCACGAACCCGGAAGTCCTTCGCTGGGTGATCCGCTTATGCAAGGAGGCCGGTGCAGAAAAGATCGTCGTGGCGGACAATCCGATCGAGGCCCCCGACGCCTGCTTCGCCAAATCCAGGACTCGCGAAGTGGCCCAGGCTGAAGGTGCCAGGGTCATCCTGCCGTCGAAGATTCACTTCGAGACCCTGGTCATCCGCGACCGTCAGCCCGACCCGCAGAACCGAGAGGCACTCGGGCGCTGGCCGATCTTCCACCGCCCGCTCGTTGAGGCCACGAAGGTCATCGGCCTGGCCCCCATCAAGGACCACAATCTGTGCAGCGCCTCGATGAACATGAAGAACTGGTACGGCCTGCTCGGCGGGCGGCGCAATCAGTTTCACCAGGCGATCCACGACATCGTTAGTGACTTGGGCATGATGATGAGCCCGACCCTGGTCATCGCGGACGGCACGCGGGTGATGATGAAGAACGGTCCCACCGGGGGGCGGGCCAGCGACGTGAAGGCGGGCGGAGAAATCGGGCGCCCCACGATCGTCGCCTCCGTGGATCAGGTCGCCTGCGACGCATGGTGCTACCAGCACCTGCTGGGGCGCGACCCGGCGAAGCTGGCATACTTGGATCTCGCCAAGAAAAAGATCGGCGAGCAGATCGCGCAGGGCACGAAACGATTCGGCGAGAGCAACTGGAAAGAGTATCAGACGCAGGGAAAGATCGTGACGACCAAGGTATAAGTAAGGATGAAGGATGAGGGATGAAGGATGAAGAAAGATGTGCACCGACAGATCTGAAGGTGAGAACAAAGGACTTCGCCCTTCGGATCATTCACCTGTACGCGGCATTGCCGAAGACAACAGTTGCCCAGGTAATCGGAAAGCAGCTTTTGCGATCCGCGACATCCGTAGGAGCCCATTACCGTGAGGGATACCGGAGCCGGTCGACGGCGGAGTTCGTCAGCAAGCTTGAAGTCGGCCTGCAGGAGCTCGAGGAAACGTTGTACTGGCTGGAGCTGATCGTCG
The DNA here is from genome assembly GCA_020350565.1 of Phycisphaerales bacterium. Taxonomy (GTDB): domain Bacteria; phylum Planctomycetota; class Phycisphaerae; order UBA1845; family UBA1845. The sequence goes on along the minus strand of CP070718.1, from coordinate 2,357,147 downwards.
AAGCCGACATCTTTAGCGAAGAACGCATGAAGCAAATACTGCAAGAAGCGAACGAGCTGACCGCAATCCTCACGACCTGCGTCAAGAACGCAAAGCAGAAGATGTAAAGGAGGCAACATGATCTTCTCCGATTCATCCTTCATCCCTCATCCTTCATCCTTCTGCTTCATCCCTGCAAAAGGTGCTTCGTATGGCTAATACTCATCCGCGCAAAGGCAAAGTGAAGGTCACGCGGTTCCGCGATACGTGGCTGAATTCACTGCGCATCACCACCATTCGCATCGTGGTGCAAGCGGTGATCTTCGGTCTGTTCCTGTCGTTTATCCTGCTGACGACGTTCGCCAACTTGGATCGGCTCCCTGGGCTGAAGGCTTGGGTCAGCAAGATCCTCGAGGTTGACCCGCTGGTCGCCATCGCCACTGCGATCACCACCCACACGGTGTACAAAGGCCTCCTCTGGTCGCTGGTCATCCTGATTCCTACGCTCTTTCTAGGCCGGTTCTTCTGCAACTGGGTTTGTCCCTACGGCACCCTGCACCAGTTCGTCGGATGGCTGTTTCGCAAGCTCAAGCCGCGCGACACGATCGAAATCAACCGCTATTACAAGTTTCAGCACGTCAAATTCTACGTGTTGACGGCCATGCTCATCGCCGCGGTGTTCGGCACCCTGCAGATCGGCTTGCTCGACCCCATATGTCTGATCTACCGTTCATTTACCGGCGCGATCATCCCGGCCGCCAACATGCCAGCCCAGGAAATCTTCGGCGACTACAAACTGCATCAGGGCGCGTGGCTGATCGGTTTCGTCATCTTCGGCCTGGTGGCGATGAATCTGATGATCCCGCGTTTCTTCTGCCGCGTACTGTGTCCGCTGGGCGCGTTGCTCGGCGTGCTCAGCCGCTTCGCCTGGTGGCGGATCGAGCGCGATCCGGACAAATGCACGGACTGCGATCTCTGTCTGATGAACTGTGAGGGGGCCTCCGACCCGCACACCCAGCTTCGCATGAGCGAATGCTTCGTGTGCTTCAACTGCATCGAGGACTGCCCGGAGGACGCCTTGAGCTTTGCCTTCCTGCCGCCGAAGGAGCACGAGGTCCCGCATACGGACATCCCGAGACGGCGCGCCGTTCTGGCGGCGATCATCGGCGTTCTGTTCTTTCCCTTCGTACGGGCGTCGGGGCGGTCCACACGGGATTTTTCCGCCGGCATGATCCGCCCGCCGGGTTCCGTCGAGGAGCTCGAGTTCCTCGAGCGGTGCATCAAATGCGACCAGTGCATCCGGGTCTGTCCAACGAACGTGCTTCAGCCGGCGCTGTTTGAAGGCGGCCTGGAAGGACTATGGACGCCGATCATGAACTTCCGGATGGGCCACTGCCAACTCAACTGCACGGCTTGCGGGCAAGTGTGCCCCACCGGCGCCATCCAGCGCGTGAGTGTGGAGGAGAAGCTCGGCATCGGCGACTATGTCGATCAGGGCCCAATCATTCTGGGCACCGCCCACTTCGATACGGGCCGCTGCCTGCCCTACAGCAAAAACATCCCGTGCGTGGTCTGCGAGGAGGTCTGTCCCACAAGCCCGAAGGCCATTCATGCCGAGCGCGAGATGAGAATCGTCCGCGATGGCAAGAAGATGGTCGTGTCGTCCACGGAGAACACCCTCCAACTCAGCGAATGGCCCGAGCCCGGACAGAAGGTCGGCACGCCGGCACTGTTCAACATCAATCAGTGGCAGGGCGACGAGACGACCAAGTATTTCGTGTCCGTCAAGCACCAGGATGGTCTGACCGAAACCCGGCGCATCGCCGGCAACGACGTCGACACCCTCAAAATCGATGGACGCTTCGCGAGGCAGCCTGAAGTCGGCACCGCCGTCATCATCCAACTGGAATTCAAGATCCCGCGGATCGACACGAGCCTGTGCATCGGCTGCGGAATCTGCGAGAAGGAGTGCCCGGTCGTGGGCGACCGCCGGGCTGTTTACGTCACCGCTGAGGGCGAGACGCGGTCGCAGCACTACCGGCAGCCCGACCGGAATCGATCACTTCGCTTGATGAAGATTGCGTCGAGCGGCACCGGCGCCTCATCCCGTAGCGGATCGTCCGCCTGCGGGACGGGCGGGGGCTGTGGGTCCAAGGGCGTCGAGCACAAGATCGACCTCCGGAAGTTTCTGGCCTAGCGGCCAGAGGGCGCCTCGTGCGAGACCCACCACCCTTCGCTATAATGCGAACCTCCATCAGGACCTCGGGAGGGGTCTGAAGTGCTGAAAGGGCCGGGGCCACCCCCACAATCAAGGAGAACCACTATGGATTGCGAAAGCCGGATGAGCGACGTCTCCAGGCGCACGTTCCTCAAGGCCGGTATGGCAACCGCCGCCGCGGTGTCCATGCCGGTTGCCGCGCGTGCGCAGAAGGAAGGCGAGGAGGCCACCCAGACGATCCCTCGACGCATCCTGGGCACACGAACCGGCGAAAGCGTCACCATGCTGAATCTCGGCACGACCAGCGTGCCGGAAGAGAGAATCCTCAACGCCGCTTATTCGCAGGGAATTCGTTACCTGGACACGGCCAAGAGCTATGGCAAAGGCGCTTCCGAGAAAGCCATAGCCGAATGGTTCTCCGACAATGGCAAACGTAAGGAGTTCTTCATCGTCACCAAGGACCGTCCCGAAACGCCACAAAAATTGATCGAGAGCGTTGACGCGCGGCTCGAAGCCCTCAAGACCGATTACATTGATATGTTCTTCCTCCACGGTCTCGGCGGCGGCTTCGGCGGCGACGACAAGACCGTCCTCGATTGGCCCAAGTCGAAGGAGTGGGCGGAAGCCGGAAAGAAGGTCAAGCAGTCCGGCAAGGTGCGCTTCATCGGCTTCAGCACCCACGCGAAGGTCCCGCTTCGCATCGAGCTGCTCAACAATGCAGCCAAGGGAAGCTGGGTCGAGGCCATCATGCTCGCCTACGACCCCAAGACCGTCCGTGAGAACGAGGAATTCAACCAGGCAATCGACGCTTGCCACAAGGCCGGCATCGGCTTGGTTTGTATGAAGGAAATGCGGGCCGCAGAAAATGCCGGCGATTTCCTGCCCGAGTTCGAATCTATGGGCCTCTCACCCCATGAGGCCGTCTTGCATGCAGTCTGGACCGACGAACGCTTCGCGAGCATCTGCTCCAAAATGCCGAACCTGAAGATCCTGGAGGAGAACTGCAACGCGGCCCGGAAGTTCAAACCGCTTGACAGCCTCAAGATGGGCTCGGTCCTGAAACTCTACGGCGGCTCGTGCGCGACGTTCTGCAACGCCTGCGACGGCAGTTGCCAGAAGGCTGGCAAGACCGGAGCCGCCCTCAACGACATCACGCGCTACCTGACTTATTACGAGCGTGACGGCATGCGCGATGAGGCCCGCAGGCTGTATCGAGCCCTGCCGCCGGAGGAGCGCGATTGGCGCGACGCCGACCTTCAGGCCGCCTCTCGCGCCTGCAGGACCAACCTCGACTTCGCCGCCCTCCTCAAGCGCGCAGAGGAGAAGCTCGCCTGATCGTAAGGCGGGCACTGCTCAATGGAAATCGCACGTGGGCACCGCCCATCGGGAAGATCCGAAGAACCGTCAAACGCCCCATCCTTTCGAATGGAAAGGACGGGGCGTTTGCATTCGATGCGGACGACCCGTGCAGCGGAACCTGCAAAAAATAAGCCCCAAACAACCGACTGTGAAAGCTTGAGGAATCAACCATGACCCATCTTAGTGAACTCGTGGCCGTCATCACCGGAGCCAGCAGCGGGATCGGAGAAGCTACTGCGAAGGAGCTCGCCGCACACGGCACCAAGGTCATGCTCGCGGCAAGGCGGGAGGACCGCCTGCGGATGCTGCAAAGTGAGATCGAGGCCGGCGGCGGAACGGCTAGGTACTGCGTTACGGACGTGACCTCGCGCGAGCAGGTCCAGAACCTGGTCGACGAGACGATCAAGACCTTCGGCGCCGTCGACGTCATGTTCAACAACGCCGGCATCATGCTCCTGGCGCCGATGGACAAGCGCCTCGTCGCCGAATGGGACCGGATGATCGACGTGAACATCAAGGGCGTGCTCTACGGCATGGCCGCCGTTTTGCCGCACATGACCGAACGGGGCAAAGGCCACATCATCAACAACGCCTCGGTCGCCGGGCACCGCCTGTTTCATTCGGCGGCCGTCTACTGCGCGACCAAGTTCGCCGTCCGCGCAATCTCAGAGGGTTTTCGCATGGAGATCGGCGACCGGATCCGCACGACGATCATTTCGCCGGGCGCCGTTGCCACGGAGTTGCCGGATCACATTTCCGACGAGGCTACAAAGGAGAATCTGATGCCGGCTTACGCGCAGGCGATCGGTCCGGATGCGATCGCCCGCGCCGTGCGGTTTGCCATCGAGCAGCCAGCCAATGTCGACGTGAACGAGATCATCGTCCGCCCGACGGCGCAGGCGCTGTAGAGCGACTCACTGCGGAGGACGCCGAGAGCGCGGAGATTGCGCGGAATTCCCATGGGGCAACGGCGCAGAGCCAGGTGCGAATGGCTGCCAAGTGCAGCCGAACGTCTCCAGCCCGCAGGAGCGCCAGCAGGGAGTTTGCCCTGGCCTTATCAGAGTCTTCCTACCTTCGGCGTGCCCGGTGGTCCCCACGGTGAACTGTGAGTCGGCCGCAAGACGGCGCCACCCTCCCCCAAGCGCACTGCAGTGCCGCCAGCGCTGCGCAACTCTATTACTGCGAAAGGGTTAGCGAAGCTCTTTGCCTGGAGCGCCGTCCCTCACTTTCCCTCCAGCGGAATCGCGCCCCACGCCGATAAGAGCAGAAGCGCCGTTACCAGTATCGCCAGCGGCGATTGTGCGCCCTGCCCGCCCGAGGTCAGCACACGCTGATCGTTCGGTGAGGATATGTCTGCTCATGACCCAGCCCAAGCCACCGAGCCCACCGCGACGGATTCTCCTCCCTCTGCTCGCGGTTGTCTTTTGTGCGTTCCTCTGGCCGGCGGTGGTCACCTTTGACCCCGGCGACTGGCCAAGCCCCAACCAGTACCCCCACAATCTGCCGATGGCCAATGCTTGCGGGCGAGTCGGCGCGTGGCTCTCCTATTACCTGCATTACTACCTCGGAGACGGTATCTACCCCTTGCTGCTCTTCTCCTCCCTGGCGGCCTTGATGAAGCTCGTCCGCGGAGAGATCGGCCACACCTGGGAGCGGACCATCGGCTTGATTCTCTTCGTCCCGTGCACGTCCGCGGCGGTCCACCTGATCGGCGGCAGCAGCACCGTAGCGCTGCCCGTCGGAAACGGCGGCGTGATCGGCTATGCACTTGGGGAATTGCTCAGGCAAAACGTGTCGAATCTCGGTACGTTGATCATCCTGGCTTCCTGCCTCTTTGTCGGGCTACTTTTCGTCACCGAGGGATGGGTGCTGAAGCTTCCGTGGGCCATCAAGCGCGTCGGACAAGCCTCGGGCGAGGCGGTGTCCGTCGCGAGGGGCCTGGCTGCAAGTGTTCCCAGGCCGCGGATCGTGCTGGCCGGCGCCGGCGTCGATCGGCAGACGGATCCCGAAGACGGCTCCCGGGGCCGTCCCGGGCGAAGAGGAAAGGCAAGCAAGCAGGCCATGCTCTTCGATGACACGCTGGAGGAAGGAGAGCAAGCTGAATGCGACGAACCTGACGACCTCGCGGAGGCGGGTGAAGCGGAAGAACTCGAAGAAGCCGAGGACGAGCACGCCGTGATCGTCGCAGAGGATACCCGGGAGGCGAGCAAAGCAAAGTCGTCTCCCTCGGCTGAGGAGATCGCGGCCCGGTTCAAGAAGCTGGTGCCCAAGGTCAATTTCCCCTCTCCGGAACGGACCGCCCGGGCCGAGCCGTACCCCAAGAAGATTGAGAATTGGACCCTGCCCGACGTCTCCCTCCTGTACGAGCCGGAGTACGGCTTCACCGCCCAACAGGAAGTCGTCGTACGCGAGCAGGCCCGGACGCTCGAGCGCACGCTCGAAGAGTTCCGACTCGACGCCCACGTGGTCGAGATCGACACCGGCCCGGTGATCACGATGTTCGAGCTCAAGCTGGGCCGGGGCGTGAAGGTATCCCAGATCGCCTCGCTGGCCAACGACATCGCGCGATCTTTGAAGGCCCATGCGGTCCGCGTCGTTGCGCCCATCCCCGGGAAGAACACCGTCGGCATCGAAGTGCCCAACCTGCAAAAGGAGCTGGTGCGGATGAAGGAGCTCATGACGCTGGCCGGAAAACGAGCCAGCAACATGCGGCTCCCCCTGTTTCTCGGCAAAGACGCGGGTGGAGCTCCCCTGGTCACCGACCTGACGAAGATGCCGCATTTGCTCATTGCCGGCACGACCGGATCGGGCAAGAGTGTGTGCATCAACTCGATCGTCGTCAGTTTGCTCATGACCAAGCGGCCTGACCACGTGAAGCTTATCCTCGTGGATCCGAAGATGGTCGAGATGAGCCAGTTCAAAGAGGTCCCGCACCTGATGTGTCCGATCGTCACCGATCCCGCCAAGGCCGAAAAGATCCTCGAATGGGCGGCCACCAAGATGGAGGAACGTTACGAGCTGTTGGCCGAGGCGACGGTCAAGAACATCACTGAATACAACAACCTGGGACCCGAAGGACTGTACGAGCGGCTCAGGCCGGCAAACGAGGAGGAAAGGGCCGCCATTGCCACCCATGTACCCTATATCGTCATCATCATCGACGAGCTCGCCGATCTGATGATGACGGCTGCCAAGGAGGTCGAGCATCACCTCTCCAGGCTGGCACAGAAGTCTCGGGCGGTGGGCATTCATATCATCGTGGCCACCCAGCGCCCCGAGGTGAAGGTGGTAACCGGCTTGGTTAAGTCGAACCTGCCGTCGCGGATATGCTTCCGTGTCTCCTCGCGAATGGACTCACGCATCGTACTCGACCAGAACGGTGGTGAGGTGCTTATGGGGCAGGGCGATATGCTCTTTTTGCCACCCGGCCAACATAAGCTCATCCGCGCCCAGGGGACGTACGTGGACGAGGCCGAAATCCAGGCCGTTCTCGACGACCTTTGCAGCCGGGCCAAGCCCGAGTTCCACCCCGAGCTGCAAAAGATCAAGTCGCCCGATCAGGACACCGTCGGCATGCTCCGCGACCCTTTGTTTGAGAGGGCGGTCCGCGTCGTGCTCGAGTCCAAGCGTGGGAGCGTCAGCCTGTTGCAGCGGCGTCTGACGATCGGTTACTCACGCGCTTCGCGCCTCATCGAACAAATGGCCGAGGCCGGCATCGTCGGCGAATACAAGGGATCGCAGGCCCGCGAGGTCAATATGACCGTCGAGGAATGGGACGCCCTCCAGAAACAAGTCCAAGCCGACATGCAAGCCGGCTATCAGGCCGATCAGGAAGAGGAATACGCAGCGGAAGATATGCCGGACGTTGACGACGACGGCGTGCCTGCATTGACGGATGATCACGAAATCCGCGACTGAAGCGCGAAGCTCACCTTGCCTGCTCTATGGCTTCCGCACCGTTCCGGCAATATCGCTTCGCAGCTTGAACAGTTCCCTGAACGCCCGAAGAATGACGCGAAGGTTGGCCCCGGTCTGCTCGCCGGCGGTGCGCGGAAGGTGATGCACGCCGCACTGGCCGATGTGGTAGCCCAGACGCGTCGCCCGGCCAAGGATTTCCGCGTCGATCAGCGCCCCCATCGACTTCATCTCAATCTCGTCGAACAGAGCACGCGGGAAGATCTTGAACGCGCAGTCGATGTCCCGCAGCCGCATGCCCAGCAGCAGATTGACGAGCATCGTCCAGCACCAGGCGTTCAGCTTACGGATGAAAGGGTCCCGGCGATTGACGCGAAACGCGCTGACGATGTCGTATTCGTCGAGCAAGGGCAGCAGCTTGTCAATCTCCTCGAAGTCGAACTGGCCGTCGCCGTCGGTGTAGAAGACCCACTGTCTGGTGGCCTCGCAGAAGCCGCGCTGCAGCGCTCCACCGTAACCGAGATTCGGATCGTTGTGCACTGCCCGCACTTCCGCATGTTCCGACGCCAGCCGTTCGGCGATCTCGCCGGTTCGATCCCTGCTGCCGTCATTGACGATAATGACCTCCAGGTCATCCGCGATTCGCCGGCCCGCTTTCAGAGCGGCCAGCGTTGTACGCTGCACGTTCGCCTCCTCGTTGTAGCACGGGAAGAAGATCGTGAGGCTTAAGGGTTTGCGTGGAGGCTTCGCCGGCAAGTGAGTACTCCGCAGGGGCTGCACTCCCTCGCTGCTCTCCGAGCTTACCCAG
>CP070718.1:2335279-2348768 GCA_020350565.1 Phycisphaerales bacterium | reverse complement strand
CGGCCACGCCAACCATCAGCGCGGCCAGGCGGATCAGGGTACGCAACAGCGAGGGCATGCGGGGGACGCGCTGCCCGCTCGGTTCGCTGGCTGTCGGGGCGGTCGTCATCCTGCCCACGACGATTCTTACATCCCGCTGCAGCGCGAAGCGATGCTCGATCGCGTCAATGATGTACTCCGCCCCTACGATGAGCAAGAGCAGGAGCAGGCCCGTGTTCAGCAGGCCGAAGGTCAGGAAGCTCACCAAGGCTCCGTAGCCGATGATTTGCAGGACGAGCAGTGCCAGCAGTGACAGGTAAGCCAAGGGGTACAATACCAAGGCGAGCAGATTGGACCACCTGGCCCTGGCATCGCCCAATTCGCCGAGCACCCGTCTGCGGCGCATCAGAAACAGCAACGTGATCACAAGCGTCCCGGTTTTGAAGATCTCGACTAATGCGTCGCGGAGCATGTCCGCTGAAGCGCTGACGGTTAGCAGGGTCGGGAGCCACAGCGCGAGAAACGCATAAGCGAGGAAGATGGCCAGCCACCAACGATAGTGACGCGCGACGGGATCGGAACACGGCAACGGCCGGTGCGGTGGGCTTTCGGCCTCGAACAGATGGTGAACCAGCCGGTAAAGAAACAGGGTGCCTACGATTAATGCGAGCGCAGCAACGAGAACATACCGAGCCGCGGGGTTTTCAATGGCCACCAATGCGGCGACGGCCAAGACCGCGGCGGCCAGCCCGACGATAATCAGATCTCCAAGCATGTTCCACAACAGCAGGTTCACGCGCGCGCTGACGCCGAACAGGGCGCTGGTTTCGGGGTCCGACCGCACGCGAGTCCAGTCTTCCGCTATCCGGATAGCCAGGTGGACGCCCTGCCGACGGGCGACGTAGCGTAAGGCGATCCCAATCAGCAACGCGGCGGCCAGGCAGATGATGAGCAGCAGCCATTGTCCGGCAGTCAGGTTTGCAACCGACTCTCCGATAGCATTGATGACGCCGTGAGTCGCTTCCTGTGTGTTCGATGCATCCGATAGCTCATCGATCAGAAACGTGTCGCCTTTCTGCGGAGCGGGTGGTGGTCCGAGGACGCCCGCCCAGACTGCAGCGAGGTCGGTTCGAACAGCGGACCAGTCCGTTTTGAGCAAGCCGGAATCGCAACTGCCGATTCGTTGCCAGTACAAGGTCTGGTCGGCCGACTCCAGGTCATCCAGGTGCTCTGCGGTGCGAGAAAACGTCTGTCCGAAACGCTGTACGACGACCGTGAACTGCTGCAGACCGCCTTCCGCCGAGTCTCTCAATCGGCGGCGCTCTTCGGCAACCGCGCTTTCGATGGCGCCGAGTTTTTCCGGGTCCAGGCCTTGGGACTCGGCTTCGGCGATGACGTCGTCAGCCAACTGTGAGAAATGGGTCATCGCCCGTTGCCGAATGGTCTCGAGCCGGTTGAGCTGCGCTTCGACCTGATCACGTTCCTTGCGAAGAGTCTTGAGGCGGGCTGACCACGTGGTCAATTCGTCGCGCAACGACTGACGCAGCCGTCGTAACGCGTTCTTGGGGTGGTGATCGAGGCCAGCCATGGTGATCTTCCAGCGATCCGCGGACTGACTCAGTCGCTTGTCAGTGCGATCGATCAGGCCGGTAACCGTTTGGAGGTTTCGGTCTCGGTCATTCTTCACCGGCTCCAGATGCTGCAACATCACACGCTGCGTGAACAACTTCAGCCTAAGGTGCGCCTTGTTCACCGGGTCCTCGGCCTGCGCGTACGCTTGCTCGAGCTGTTCGAGTTGGCTGCGACCGTGTTTGCCACGGAGGGCGACCAGATGTTGATCCAGGGCGTCCATCTTACTTTGCAAAGCCGTTTGCAGGCGCTGCTCGCGCCCGGAGCGCAACTCGTCGCGCTGTCCTTCCTGGCTAAGCGTGTGCAGCGCAAGCTGCACAGTGGCGATTTCGACTTTCAGACGCTCGCGTTGCGGACTTACGGCCGGCGCTGGTGTTTCAGTCGTCGGTGCTTCGGCGGGCGCCTGGCGGGCCTGCTCCAATTGACTCTGCAGTTCACGGCGACGCTCCAGCAGCGGTTTGCGTCGAGCGGTCAGCGCCTCATCCGGGGAGGCGGCTCGTCCTGCCCGTCGCTCGCGCAAAACACCAAGGCGGGTCTCCAGTTCCTTTCGTTCGTTTTCCACGGCCTGCAGGTCGGCGTCACGGACAGTGATGGGTACGGATCGTCGGCGGATCTCCTGAGCTTCTTTGTCAATCCGTTCGATCTCGGCTGCCGCTGCGGCGATCTGTTGTTCATCCGTCAGGTTCGCCAGTTCTGCATGGACTGCCTCGGCACGCTGTAGCTCGGCCAGATACGCTGACCATGCTTCGTACAATGCCTGCACTTCGGTAGGCTCAGCGCCGGCGGCTTCATCCGCCGGCTCGGCGGCCGGTTGCAATGCAGCGATGCGTTGCCTGGCGAGTTCCATGCGCGGCGCGAGCTCTTCAGGCTTTTCCGGAACCTGCCGCAGTAAGCCGGCCGCCTCTTCGTCGAGACCTTGAGAGGCACCCGCAGCCTGCACGGCAACGCCCACCGGCGCGAGCAGCAGGATGGCCACCAGAACCGTACGGTCACAGCATCTCTTCCCTGACATGGCTGTTCTCACCGCAAAGAGCGTTTACCTTCGAACGGCGTAGATGAAACCCGCGCGACGCACGGGCCCGCATCAATCCGGTGAGCCCATTCTACGAGTCTCGCAGCAAAGTGCCATGATGATGCAGGAGACACGGAATTCGCCGCTGAACCTGACGGCATCGCCCTTAAGCGCCATCTCTGTCGCAGCGAGCAGCGTTGCAACGTGAGTCACCGAGCGAGAGCCTGCTGCGTGCTCATCAGGCGCCGGGAAGCTGTTTCCTGAGGGAAGATATCAACGCAGGCAAAACGCCTTGATTACGGTTCCTTGTACTACACCACCATTTTCTCGTTCAGCGCGCTCGTTTCTGGTGTTGAAAGCACCTCTCTGCGGACTAGAATCCCTCCCAAAAGGCACCCGGTGAGCAGGCCGGCTGGCCGGACTGCCAAGGGTCGGTTTCTTCGAGAATGATTGGATAGTCGCAGCTCTCTAACCCATGCGGCAGCCCGAGTGGGCTGGCCCTTGTCGTCGCACTTGCGATCAGCGGTTATTTCGGCATCGGCAAAGGCGCACGGATCAACATGCTTCGTGGAAGGTGTCGGGACCGCGGCGCCAGGTTTGGATCGTCGCCCCGGCGCAAGGTGTGGAAGATGTCGAACATTGAGAGCATACAGCGGCCGACTGCCGCACCGGCTTTTCGGCTTGGCGAAAAACAGTCTGACAAACGAAAAGGAGAACACGCCATGAGAACCAAGTGCAACGGTAGGACATTCATCATAGCTTTGGCGGTAACGCTCGCTCTCGTGCCAACGGGAATCGCCCCGGCGGAGGTATCAAGGGAAACATTGGAGTCAATCTCGACGCCGGACAAGGTGACGACCCGCATCGGCACGCTCGAGTTCTTCGACGGCTTTCCGACCGATGAAACCGTACGGAAAGTGTATGACAACCTCGATTTTCTGCGCGGCGTCGAGGTGTTCCTCAACTGCTGCCCGGGTGCGTCGCTGGTGGCCATGCGGAAAGGCATGCGCGAAATCGGCGCCGTCGACGGAACGATTGCGATCTTCGAGAACTTCATGGACTCGAACTCGCTGTTCCTGACGCCGAACACCGAGAGCGTCTATGCGGCGACCTGGCTTGATCTCAAGGACGGGCCCATCGTCGTTGAGAGCCCGCCCAACGTGCTGGGCATTGTCGACGACTTCTGGTTCCACTATGTCACCGACCTCGGCAACGCCGGTCCGGATCGGGGCAAGGGAGGCAAGTTCCTGTTCCTCCCGCCCAATTACAAGGGTGAAAAGCCTGAGGGTTATTACGTCTTCCAATCGCCGACCTACGGCAATATCCTGCTCTGGCGCGGCTTTGCCGTGAAGGGTGATCCCAAGCCGGCGGTGCATAGCATGAAGAAGCACGCACGGGTCTATCCGCTGACGCAAGCGGGCAGCACGCCGGAGGCCAAGTTCATCAACGTGTCCGGCCGGGCGTTCAATACCATCCACGCCAACGACTTCACCTTTTACGAGGAGGTCAATCAACTCGTGCAGGAAGAGCCCAACGAAGCACTCGATCCCGAAACCCTGGGTCTACTCGCCTCCATCGGCATCGAGAAGGGCAAGCCCTTCACACCCGATGCGCGGATGAAAAAGACCCTGACCGAGGCCGTGGCGGTAGCCAACGCAACGGCGCGCGCCGCTCTTTTCGCGCCGCGGAATCGCGATCTATACATTTACCCCGACGACCCTGACAGCCACTGGAAGACCGCCTTCATCGGCGGAAGCCACGAGTTCGTCCTGGAGCCCGGTGTCCGCGACCTGGACGGACGTACGAGGTTCTTCTACTACGCAACGATGGTGACACCGGCGATGACGAGAAAAATGGTCGGCGCCGGTTCGCAGTACGCGATCGGAGATCGGGATGCGAAAGGCAATCCTCTCGACGGCTCGAAGACGTACAAGCTGACCCTGCCGCCTGATGTACCGGCCAAGGACTTCTGGTCGATCGTCGTCTATGACAATCAGACCCGTTCAATGCTTCAGAGTACCAGGTTTCCGAGCCTTAATTCGCAGCGCGGCGTCCCGCAGAACGCGGACGGCTCATTCGACATTTACTTCGGCCCCAAGGCACCCGCCGGCAAGGAGTCGGACTGGATCAAGACCATGCCCGGCAAGGGCTGGAACATGCTCCTGCGGCTCTACGGCCCGCTTGAGCCCTGGTTCGACAAGACCTGGCGACCCGGGGAGATCGAACTGGTGGATTGAGGAGAGGCTTGAGCCTGGCCATCGTACTTCGGGCATTAAGTGACCGCGGCAAAAGATCAAAAAGCAAGGAGAAAGCCATGAGAAACCTGAGAATGATCGGTGTGTTGTTGCTCGGCTGCGCCATGCTGGGGGCCGGGTGCGCGACGACAGGAGCCCAGTTGTCACCGCAGACGGCAACGAGCCTGGTAGAGCTGCGCCACGCATTGGCGGGAGGCAAGGCTCAACTCGAACGGACGAGCGAGACCCTGCGCGACCTGGTGAAAAACCCACGGTTGAACACGGAACGACAGATCGCGTTGTTCACCGAAGACATGGTCAGACTGGAGGCCGAAGCCCAACGAGTCCGCGACATCAACACCGACATGCAGGCCAAGAGCGAAGCGTACTTCGAGACCTGGCGCAACGAACTGGAGGGAATCGACAATCCCAAAATCGCTGCCGCCGGCCAGAAACGCAAAAAGGCCAGCCTGGAGACCATGCAAGCCATCCGACAGAAGCTGGATGAAGCCAAGGAGACCCTTTCACCCTTCATGTCGAACCTGCGGGACATCAACCGTTACCTGCAGCAGGATCAGACGGTCGACGGGGTAACGGCGTTGACGCCGATCATGGAGAAGACACTGAAAATGGAGAAGAACGCGATCAAGCAGCTCGACGCGGTCATTGCCGAGGTCGATAACGTCACCAAGAGCGTGAAGTAAGCTGTCGCAGGTCGCTGGCGAAGCGTGGCTACGGAAGGCGGGGAAGAGTTGTTCGATAGGAAATGGAGGGCCGGTGACTTCGAGAACCTGAGATCGAGGCCGCACTCAAGGTACATTGCGGCAGCTCGGCCTCCAACATCAGTTCCGACAAGCCGCCGCGCCGAACAAGCCCGTGGCGATTCACGGGGGATTCGGTGGCACGATGACCGCCCACGGCCGGAATGCGCTCCAATAAAGATCTTCAAATGAGAGTAGGGCCAAACATGCTAGGGAGACGGCGGCGACGGCAGCGGCCGACGGCGTGGGTATTGGTGCCGCTCGCCGTGCTGCCGCTTATGCCTGCTGCGCGCGCTCAAGATCAGGCCGCCCAAAATGAGAGCGAATCACGGAAGCAGACAAGCCAACCGGCGACGCAACCTGCCGAGGCCACCAAGACTGTCCCGAGCGAGCTCACCGAAGAAAACCTTCGAACGTTGATCGCGCAGCTCGAAGCGGCCCAGGACATGCCGGAGGCGACGAAAGCCGACGCAATCAATCTGTGCCAGCAAGCGCTTGAACAACTTAAGGTGGCGGCCACCTGGACGGCCATGAGCGCCGAGTACCATCGCGGGTTCGAGGAGACGCCGCAACTTCTGGAGGCCGCGCGCCAGGATCTCGCCCAGGCCAGAGCGCGCCCGACGGCTCAGCCCGTGCTCGACTTCCCTCCGGACACGACGCTCGAGCAACTGGCACAGCAACTGGTCCAAGCGGAAGCCGACCTCAAGGCGAAACACGATGTGCTCAACCGCCTCGAACTGGAGGCGAAGAACCGTCAGAGTCAATTGGCTGCCCTCCCGGATCTGCTCGCCGGTGCGAAGGCGCGGCTCCAGGAGATCGAGCAGGAAGAGGAGGCGCCGCCCGCAGCAAGTGTTCCGCCCAGACTGGCGTTCGCGCGGCGGGTACTGCTGGCAGCCCGCAAGCAAGCGGCCGCGCAGGAGGTTCAGGTTAATGAGCAGGAGTTGCGATTCCGGAATGCGCGGGGCGACCTGCTGACGGCCCGTCAGGACAAGGCCCGGCTGGACGTCGCCGAGGCGCAAGCTCGTGTCGGTGCCCTGCAGGCGCTGGTCAGCGAGCGGCGCCAGTCGGAGGTCGAGCGGCAGAAGCAGCAGGCCCAGGAAGAGCTCGAGCGGACACCGCAGGTGATCAAGGACGAGGCCGAAAAAAATAAACAGTTGGCGGACGAACGCTCCGTTCTGGCCCAGCGCATCGACGCCGCGCAGCAGAAAGTCAAAAGCGTTGCCGACAAAGAGGCGGAGCTCGGCGGGGAGTTCGAAAAGCTGAGTGAGATGGCAAAAAACGCGGAGATGGCGGACGTGATCGGGCCACAGCTCCGTGACGCCCGCGATAGGCTGAACGAACTTCGCTCCTATGAACACGATTATGGCGAGCGGAAGAAAGAGCTCAATACCGTACGACTCCGGCAAATGCTGCTGGAAGACGAACGCACTGCGCTGCTGAACATCGACAGTCAGGCAGAGAAGACACTCGCCAAGTTGACGGAGTCCGTGGCGCCAGCTCGACTCGAGCGTTTGGAGGACAAGGTGCGGGCGCTATTTGTCTCGCGGCGCGAACTCGTCGAGACACTCCAGAACGACTACGAAAAATACGTCAGCGACTTGTGGCAACTGGTTGTCGCCGAAGCGAGCCTGCTGGAACAGGTTGACGAGTTCCGCCAATTCGTCGACGAACACGTGCTGTGGTTGCCAAGCACAGCGCCCATATACCGAATGCAATGGCCGGAAGAATGGAGCCTGCCTCCCGAAACGTCGGCTGCACTGGGCAGCGCTGTTGAGCGCGAGCTCCGACGCCACGCCGTCTTATATGTCGCGGCGGTGATCGTTCTCAGCCTGCTGCTGGCTGGGCGATCCAGACTAAAGTCGAAGCTACGAACGGTGCAAGAGCGCGTTGCGCATCCATATACCGACTCGTACAGGTTGACGCTCCTGAGCTTGGTGTACACGATTCTGTTGGCGCTGCCTTGGCCGGGATTGCTATGGCTCCTTAACTGGAGCCTGGGCAACGCCAGTGAGTTCGCTGGGGGCGCCGCCTACGAGCTTACGCAAGCTCTGCCTCATGCGCTACGCGCGGCAGCCCGGCTCCTTCTCGTTGCACTCTTGTTCTGGCACATCTGCCGAAGCCACGGGCTCGGGCAGCATCATTTCCGCTGGAAAGCAGATGCGGTGCGGCTGGTCCGGCGGAACCTGACTTGGTTTATCCCGGTGGTGCTGCCTCTAACGATCCTGATCATCAGTACGGAAGCGCGTTTTCCAAAGTCGCCTTGGCGCGACTCGGTCGGGCGGCTCGCGTTCATCGCATGCATGGTGGCCCTGGCCGTCTTCGCGCAACGGCTTCTTCATCCAGGTTCCGGCGTCTTTGCGAGCTGGCTCGAAAAACATCGCGATCGTTGGACATCCAGGCTGCGGTACGTCTGGTATGCCGCACTAGTGGCGACCCCACCAGTGTTCGCGCTGGTGGCCGCCGCAGGGTACCAGTACACGGCCGTTCAACTGGCCACGCGCTTCATGCGCACGGTAGGACTTCTGTTGGCCCTCCTGCTCCTGCATGCGTTGCTGACACGAGCCGTTCTCGTCGCGCAGCGGCGGATCGCCATCGAGCAGCTCAAGAAGAAACGTACCGCCCAGGCGGAAGCAAAGGCGATCGAGGCCGGCGGCAGCGAAGCTTCACCACCGATTGAGGAATCCGAGCTCAATCTGGTCACCATCGGCGCGCAAACGCGTCACTTGCTGCGCGCGGTGGTCGTCTTTGGCCTTGTGATCGGCGTGTGGCTGTTTTGGTCAGACCTGCTGCCGGCCCTGGGTTTCATGGAAGATGTCCGGCTATGGTCGTACCCGACGGCGAGCGTAGCCGGTGGGGCCGACGGACAGGCCGAAGCGGCGGCTGCCGTCGTTCAATACATCACGTTGGAGCACGTAGCGATCGCTCTGTTTGTTGCGATCGCTACTGTCGTGCTGGCCAAGAATATCCCTGGCCTGCTCGAGATTACCCTGCTCCAACGTCTCCAGATAGACGCCGGCGCGCGCTTCGCCGCGACGACCATTGCCCGCTACGTCATTATCCTGCTGGGTCTGATCCTCGCGTTCAACGCAATAGGGATCGGATGGTCGAGGGTGCAATGGCTGGCAGCGGCGGTGACGGTCGGACTCGGCTTCGGCCTACAGGAGATCTTCGCCAACCTCGTCTCCGGCATCATGTTGTTATTCGAGCGGCCGATCCGAATTGGCGACACGGTCACCGTTGGTGACGTTAAGGGCACCGTGACCCGCATCCAAACCCGAGCGACCACCATCACCGGCTGGGACCGCAAGGAACTGATCATCCCTAACAAGGAATTCATCACCGGCCAGGTCATCAACTGGACGCTCTCCGATTCCGTGCAGCGTATCATCTGCCCGGTTGGCATTGCCTATGGGTCAAACGTGGAGCTTGCCACTACGATCTTGCGGAAGATCGCTCAAGAGGATCCCCATGTCATTGACGATCCGGCGCCACAAGTCCTGTTTATGGGTTTCGGAGACAGTTCGCTACAACTCGAGCTGCGTGTCTTCATTGATACGCTGGCCGAGTACCTGACGACGATCGACCGGCTGCATCGCGCCATTGACAGCGAATTCTGTAAAGCAGGTATCGAGATTGCCTTCCCACAACGCGATATCCACGTTCGGTCCATACGCGCTGTACTCCCCGTTGAGACGGACCGCGAGGCGGCGAGCCAAGCCGCATCCGCCGAGCCCGCCTCTGTCGATCCCAACTGATAAGCATCAGGTGGCCGGTAGTCGTCAGCAAACGCTGATTGAGGAAATCCAGATCCGGGTGCCACACGTGTTTCAGATCGATTGCACAATCTTCGACGGAGTACGCGAGATCCGAAGCGCCCAGCCGTTCGCCCTTCCAGCTCGCTATGAAGAGAGAATCAATCTACAACGACTCCTCCGCTTCATCCTACTTGCTGATGTCCATGACGAATAAGCCGACCCGCATGACGACGGGCGCGGCATCTCCTTGCGGCGGGGCGGTGCCCAGCCTGGTCGGGATTGGGCAGTGCACTGCCTCATCATCCTGCATGGAGCTGACCGGGAGCGAGACCCAGAGGATCGCCGTCAATCCAAGAAAGTGGTCAAGCTTCGCTAAGATCTGGCGGTTGCGCGTCAGGCCCGTGGACTCCTACTGCGCGAAGAAAGTAGAGTCGCCGTCTAGATGGCAGTCCAGCCCGACCGTTCAATCGCCAATAAGATAGCCGCCGATCGGACTGTGAAAGAGGGCATTCTCCGACCGCCTCTGCCGGTTATCGACCAGAAGGCCTCGGCGGCTGGGAGCCATCCTTGGACCGCCGCCCTGAAGGTTGACACACCGACTCCCATCTCGTAACTGAGAGCGGCGAGTCTGGGGGCATCCCCGGACTTGCTGGGGATGATGGGGGGGCACTGTGCGGATGAATAGTGTATGGAAAGGCCGAGAGCGGCGCTAGGTTGCGTCGCTGGAGTGCTCGGCCCGCTGACGGAAGGCTGCTGGATTCCAAGCGTTTCGCCTTCAGGCCGTGCACGCTGAGAGTCGCAAGTCATCGCCAAGCAAGAAACGCCCTTACACAATGCTGCTGACATTAGATGAGCAAGGAGCGTGTTATGTCGCAGATACGAACAACAGCCGGCTTCGTTCTTCGCGTCTTGTGCGGTCTCGCCTGCGTTGCAGGCAATGGCTGTGCTTCTTATGAGCCTGCCGGTCGGGGCCCGGTTTCGCAGGCACGGGATCGGGGCCCTGTTGTGGTGGAGCCGCCCTCGGAGTTTGAGACGCCGCCGGTCTTGAGCGCCCGGGAAATCCTGCCGGCGGAGCTCTACGAGGGGCCGCACCACAGAGTCGAGGATGCCGTATTGACGTACGGTTATGCGAACACCTACACCGTGGTGTCGGACTACGATACTTACGCGGTCGTCGGGGACGATATGCTGCGGGCCAGGGTGCAGGAGATCGCGGCGCTGGCAGCGCTCGAGGAGATCTCCCGGTCGAGAGCCTTCGCCGACGGTGTAGTGCAGGCGGCCAAGAGTCCGTTTCGCGCCGCAAAGGATCTGATTCTGCATCCGGTCGATACGATCAGCGGTATTCCCAAAGGAATGTGGCGAATCATAAACCGCGTCGGAGGGATGGTTGCCGTTCGCCGTGGCGAGTTCGAGGAGAGCGTCATCAGGGAGCTGATTGCCTTCTCATGGGTAAAGAGGCAGTACGCCCACATGCTCGGCGTGGACGTCTATTCAACGAACAGCGTGCTGCAGAAGGAACTGAACAGAGTATCGTGGGCGGCTCACGCGGGCGCCGTGGGCGTGGCCATTCCGGTGTGGTATATACCGGGTGCCGCCGGGATCACGGTGCAGGCGACCATGGCCACGGCACGGCTGAACACGATCCTGCGGGACTTTTCACCGGAGGATCTGCGACGCCTGAATCGAAAGAAGCTCGTCGATGCGGGCTTTGAGACCGGCCTGGTGGACAACTTCCTGAGCCATCGCTGGTTCTCGCCGCGGCATAAGACATACATCGCAGACGCCCTGGAAGGGCTGGCTGACGTCGAGGGCAAGGATACCTTTCTGAGCGTCGCGCTCTCTGCTTCGTCCGAGGAAGATGCGCTTTTCTTCCAGCGCATGGCCGACATGATGCGCGGTTACCACGACCACATTTCGCCGGTTCGTCGTATTGTCGTTGTGTGGGGACTACCTGCGGCGTACACGGCGGAGGAATCCCTGGCCTTGTTTCTTCAGCTTGATTACGGGAGCTGGACGCAGGCAGCGGCAGAGGCGTCGCAAGCGATCGCCGAGTTTCAATTGAGCGACGCGCCAATTGCGCGGCGTGAGCTGTGGCTGACCGGCCGTCTATCGGATCATGCCAGAGAGAAGACCGCCTCACTCGGCATCGTTGTTCATGAGAATTCGTATGACGAGTTGCAGCCGCCACCGAACGATCAGGTTGACGAATCGCATCCCGACGAAACGGCGGTCGAGACCTCTTGTACCGGTCGTTGCGGATCGTGCGGGCCACCGGTCGTTGAGCTGACGGCGGTACGTCTGCTCGCGAGCATCGCGCGCATCTTTCGCCGTTGAATAAGGGCCAAGCCCTTCGAATCCGTCAAAGACTCGACTCGGCAATGATACTCGCCTTCAACGGTCAAGCTTCCGAGAATGCTCGGGCGAGGTTTCAATAAGGACGAATGCGTGGTCGGATGGGTCCGGGGCTGCCATGGTGGGGCAGTACAGGCTAGTGAACACCAAATGGACTCGGACATCCATTGGCAGGTCCGGCAACATTTCCATATTCCGAGGTCAAGCTCGACTGCAAGGCTGACACCGCAACAAATGCAATAACAACGCTACCGATACAAATAGAGTATTTTGGGAAGGATACGCCTGTATAGCCCATTGAAATCGAACGCCCAAATGGGATACACTACAGGCTCTGAAACCGGGCAATCTGGGCTTTCTGCACCTCAGGAGGACGCCTCTGGCTGTCGAGCCATGTGCGCAGGGCCTCGACGCTGATGATCGGGCGTGGAGGCTTGCGGGGGGCTGGCTCCGCATTGCCGGGAAATGGAGGTCTGGAGATGAACATCATCAATCGCGTACTCGTGACGGGCGCCGTGTTGGCGCTGGGCGCTACCGCCGTGGCACAAGACCCATGTGTGGTAGAAGACAACGGGACCGGAACGATCACCTTGCCTCCGATCGGCTGCGATTACCTCAGCCCGGAAGAGGTGCACATGATCATCGAGGGCCTGCCGGAGGGCACGACCATCGAGCTGGACCCGATCCATATGGACTTCATATGCGAGTACAGTGCGGACTACTGCTCGGAGTTCCTGCCGCCTGGCGAATGCGAAGGAGAAGGCGGCTCGCTGGGAGGGAACTTCGATTGCTTCATGTCGACGCTCGACCTGACAGTCACGGGCACCGGAAACCTGGAGGGCTTCAATCGTCATCTTGCGGTTCCGATCTCCTGCGAGGTGCACACCGGCCCGCGCAACCCGGGTGATCCGGTCCAGACGTTCCCCAATGATATGTATCGCCTGCAAGGCGAGCTCTTTGGCGATCCGGACTTCTGCACCTTCCGCGTGACGGGGGGGACGGACTTCGGGCTGCCGGGTCCGGGGGAAACCACGCTGACCGAGTTGCCCAACGGGGATTTCGCCGTGGACAGCTTCTTCGACATTACCTACCAGATCGAGGTTGAGGGCTGCCCGGGCAGCCAACTCGCTGACCTGGCCGGCACGACCACGGCCACCATCCGGATGGAGACTACCGCGTTCGAGGACTGCGAGCCGATGGCTGATGGCTCGGCCTGCCTGGACGTCCTATGTCCCGGTGGCACTCCCGGCGCCGTAGTGAGCCAGCTGCCCAACCAGATCGGCGGCTACATCGACGACTGCGACTACCCCCAGGTCCTGGCCGAAGACTTCAACTTGAATGCGGACCAGACCATAGCCGCGGTCCGCTTCTGGGGCGCGTCTAGCCCGAATGACGGCACCCCCCCCAACAACTGGACGATCAAGTTCTATGAAGACGGCACGGTCGTACACCTTCCCGGCACTGAGGTTTACACTTACACGGGCCCCGGGGTTATGGCTCAGACCGGCATGATGCTGGGAACCTTGCACGAGTGGGAGGTCACGGTCACCTTGCCCTCCCCACGCCCCGTCCTGCCGGCGGGTACATGGTGGGTGGCAGCCTACACCGACTCCGCCGCTGATCCCAACAACAACTGGGGCTGGGAAACAGGCAATCTGGACCCGACTGCCGGCATCGTTGACGCCGCCTACGACCTGGTATGCCCGCCCACCTTCCCTAATGCCGTCGTCTTCGAACTTGCCTTCGAATTGCTCACTAGCGGCGAGG
>CP070718.1:2302879-2335179 GCA_020350565.1 Phycisphaerales bacterium | reverse complement strand
TTCCCGATAGCAAGGTCGCATACGCCACCGCATTGACGGCGTGGCTCCGGGCCCACCCGGTAAGGCTCACGGTGCATAAAGGGCTGCTCGCAAGAAATGCAAAGCCGAGCACCGATCGGTCCGATGGGCATCCTGCCGATGGTGTGCGTTCACGCCCGATTTGCCGTCACGAGGCCTGCGGCCCGCCCGCGCGAAAACGATGTCATGTGCCTGCCGCTCCCTACAGAGCCTGTGCAACTGAGTAGCCACAGCCCGTTGCAGGCGGCAGGCGAGACTTCGATCGCCCCCGTCCGGTTGTTACTCTGGGTCGGGACATCGCGGCCCACGGCACGCAGGAAACGGTGTGCAAGCAGAATCGCCTGGGAAGACAACGCCACCCCTGTCCAACCCACCGAATTGACGACCACCCACGGCGCGTTCGAGGCGCAGGCAGGCAGCGAATCGGCGCAATGCGCAAGGTAAAACCCGACGCGGCGTGCGTCGGGTCTTCGTGATCAGCGGGTGATGGGATTTGAACCCACGACATTCACGTTGGCAACGTGACGCTCTACCACTGAGCTACACCCGCGCAACTTCGCTCCCAACGGGGAGTTACGCAGACTACCGCAAGGAGAAGGGTACTCCGCCGAAAGCGTGACCCCGTCCCTCGAATCAGACAGCAGACCCTACCCGTAGCGACTCCCCTTGTCAACCGGATCGCAAACGCATTCAGGACCCCACGACACCCGTCACAGGACTGTAGCCGGCCCGATCACCATAGCCGGGCACCGTGTGGCGCCCTTGAGCACAATCCGCCAAACATGCGAATCGTATTTGAGTTCGGGAACGCGAAAACAAGTGATCAACCGGTCGATCACTTGTTCTCTCGCCGAATCGGGGCCTGGCAGCGCGGACAGCGGTCGCCTCCGAAATCCGTCAGATCGTAGCCACAAGCGGTGCACCCGGAGATACCCCACCGTACGATGGCCTCCGCCACCGCCCGCGCACCGGCCGGGCTCAGGTGGCTTTCATCCAGCATCGCTTCCGGCCCCATCGGCTTCAGAACATCGAGCAGGTCGAAGCAGGGAATGTCGTGCTCGAAACAGAACCGGAACAGGGCCCGTTGGGGCACCGGCTCCTGAGCCCCCTCCTCCAACTGGAAACGGAAAGGGAAGATCAGGACCGCCAGCTCGCAACCATCTGACCGAGTGTCCGCCTGCAAGTTAAGTAGCTCGTCAAAGACGAGTTGCCAACCGTTCTGAACCGCGACAGACGAAGGCTGCTTGAACAGCTCCAATACATCGTGTACCTGCCGCCCTTCTGCATCCACCAGCCAACGGACCAGAGCCGAGTTGTTCGCAAGGAATCGCGCCGCAAGCGGCGGCGGCCTTTGAAGGTTGTTGTGCATCTCGGCCACATCGTTCAGACAGAACCCCACGAACACCTGATCAGGCTGATACTTTCGGGCGATCACGCGATAGCCCGCCACCTCCTGAAGCGTCGACCAGTACGATACCGCGATATTGAACACTTCCATCTGAACGGGAAGATTCAACTGATCATAGTAAGTCTGCAGCACGCTCGGATAACTCTCTCTCATGGCCACGCCGTGGCCGGCCGTCACGCTGTCGCCCAGACATACCACGCGGAATGTATTCGGCGGTTTCTCAACCGCATGATCGCGATCACACATACCGTCCTGGTTGTAGCCGTTACCGCGTATGACCCAGAACCGCCTTCCGTCAGGTGATTGATGCCAATCAGAAATGTACTGCGCCACCTCCAGTCTCCGCCCGAGGCCGAGCAATCGGCATAGCAACTCCGCCCCGCCGAAGACGAGCACCAACAGAATGCACGTAAACAGCAGTCTCTTCGCGGGCGAGAAATGGGGCCGCCCGCCGCCAGAGGCCCCCTTATCCAAGCGCGGTCTCTTCGCCTCCGAGGCGGCCGCGGGAAGTGCGGGCGGATCGTCTTGATCGGGCCATCCGGACACGTTGTCACGCAGAGGGCTTAAGGAATCCGACGCTTGACTGAAACATGCGTTCATGATCCAAAGCGCCTTCCTCCTCTTCCTCGTTCTGCAAGTCAGTCAGGTTCGCCAGACACATCGGGCAGCCGACCACGTCCAAATGGAACTGCGTGTAGCTGAGCCAGGGATCCTCCAAAACGCCCAGCAGGTAAGCGCCCAGCGTGTTGCGCTTTAGACAAGTCAGCCGATGCTCGCGCCATACCCGCGCTACGGTTACGTCAGCATCGCTTTCATCGAGCCCCTCTTCCGACGACGGATCTCGTTCGGCCAGATACTTTTTGAGCTTTCCGATGGCGCGAAACTTCACTCCAGCGACGGCCTTCTGATCCACGCTCAGCAAATCGGCCACGTCAAGATTCCGCTTGCCGGCATAAAACACCAACTCGATTACCTGCAAATCCTGGAAGGCATCGCGATCGCGCAACTCGAGGATCAGGCGTCGAAGCATCTCGGTGAGCAACTCTTCCTGCTGGGTTGTGGCCTCCGCCTGAGCAGCGATGCCGCTCGGCGTCTCGAACGAGCCGGGCACGACGCGGTCCCACCACTCCTCGGAGTCCGCTGGTTCCGACAGAACGGTCACCTTCCGCTGCCTCAGAAGATCGAACAGCTTGTACCGCAGAATGGTGAAGAGGTAGGTTTCGAGCGAGCGTCTGGAATCGTAGTGCGGCAGGGACTGAATGAAGCCGACGAACGCCTCTTGCACAACGTCTTCCGCATCGCTCAGGCCGGCAGTCCGCGCCCGGGCGAAGGCCAGCAGCCGACCATGGTAGCGCTCGATCAACCGGCGCCAGGCGCTTTGATCCCCATTCCTGATCTGCTCGACAAGGAACTGGTCGGCGTTTTCGGCCTGCATCGCCCGACTCGCAAGGACCTCCGACAGTTACACAAGCTACGGGGAAATCCATCCGCCGTGCCCCCGCTCACGTGAGCCCCGGCAGCATCAGCCCTCCTTACGGTATTGAATCCCCTCCACGGCCCGCACGCAAGAGCAAGCTACAACCTTGGACGAAATGGGAGCATGGCCGGTGGCTAGAGGAAGATCAGCGTGACCACGATGAACGTGGGAATGAGGATCCCCACGCTGTAGATCATGTAGCCGAAGAAGCTGGGCATGCGGATGCCGCCCTGCTCCGCAATGCTCTTGACCATGAAGTTGGGACCATTCCCGATGTAGGTCATCGCCCCCATGAACACCGCCCCGAGCGAGATGCCCACCAGCAGCGTCTGAAGAATGCTCCCCCCACCGACGAGTTGGAGAACCTCCGAGCCCGGAGCGTCGGCTGGCGTCATGCTGGACGCCGTCTCGAAGAAGACCACATAGGTGGGCGCATTGTCGAGAAAGCTGGACAGCGATCCGGTTGCCCAGAAGAACCGGGCAGGCGAACTGAGGAACGGCTCGAGCCTGGCGCCGCTGGTCTTCAGGATTTCGATCGGCGCCTGCATGCTGATGAAAATGCCGATGAATAGGGCTGCCACTTCCAAAATGGCGTGGTAGTTGAACTGGTTATCCACACGGATTCGCTTCGCCGTGAAAACCAGGGACAGACCCACAAGAACCAGCATCACCACTTCCCGCATAAACGGGAAGGGGACGAAATCGCCGACCAGAGGCTCCCCCGGCTTGATCAGCGCCACGCACAACACCACACCGATCAGCCACACAAAATTGAGGGCCCCTTCGAGACGCAGTGGTCTCCGCTCTCTCTCGTCGCGGAAGATGTCCCTGGGCGTCTCCCTCTTATAGGCCAGCGTGTCCCATGCGAAGTAGACCGCCAGGAGGAAGCCGTTCGTGACCAGCCAGGGCACGAACAGCCCCAGCGTCCAGAGAAAATGCACACCCTTCAGATAACCCAAAAACAGGGGCGGGTCGCCGATCGGCAGCAGACAGCCGCCGATGTTGCTCACCAGAAAGATGAAGAAAATCACCGTGTGGGTCACGTGCTTTCGCTCGGAGTTGGTTTGCAGGAGCGGCCGGATGAGCAGCATGCTTGCCCCGGTCGTGCCGATAAAGCTGGCGATGCCCGCGCCAACGGCTAGAAAAGCAGTGTTCGTCGCGGGATGGGCCGCGAGGTCACCCTTTAGACTTATGCCTCCGCTGATGACGTAGAGCGAAAACAGCAGCACGATGAACGGTATGTACTCGGCCAGAACAGCGTGTTCGAGCACGTAAAAGACTTTTTGTGGCCCCTGCGTGATCAGGTAATACGCCAAGGTCATCGCCGCGAAGCACAGGGCCACTGCCAGGCGGTTCTTGTTGCTCTCCCACCAGTGGGCGGTATGCCGAATCAGCGGCAGGACGGCGATCGAGAGCAGGATTCCGACGAACGGAATGATCGACCACATATGTGGCGTAACGGGATGGGCCCCATGTTGGTCGCCGCCCCCGCCGTGTTGCCCATGCAACGAACCGTACATCAAAGCTGCCAACGCGATGACGCCAAGCCCGATGGCCGCCCATTCGATGGCGTTCAGCTTGTGTGACTGATGCGTTTGCGTGTCCGACATATCCAGGCCGACATCCCTGCCCGCAGGCTCCCCTGTCTTGCGCGAAGCAGCCGCTTCGTCGGTCTGGACGACCTTCGCAAATCCAGAGGTCCTCAGCAATGGCTCATAGAGATCAGATTCCCTTTCGCCATCGGCGCCGTCGAAAGATCTGCTGCCTCCGTATCGGCAGCGATGGCGAACGCCCTTCCCATCCCAATGACACGCCCGCGGCAGACGACATGCCGGCAAAGCATTCACTGAGCCAGGTATCATGCCCTAAACCAACCGCGCGTCCACCCCCGGGTATATGGATTATCGCTGGTGAAACAGAGTCCCCGCGGCCTACCATGCAGCCGATCCTTGTGAATTCTCGAAGTCCAATGCAAACAAGGGCATTGCCCGAAGGGACTGCGAAGCAGTCACGGGCCACTGTTGCATCTGAAGGACATCAGCCCACAAGGCGAGCCTTCTCTCGGTGATAAGCGAGGTATTGGGCGGCCGCCTCCTTGCCCAAATAGCGATCAAGAATGCGACGGTCGGTCTGGGTGAGATCGACAACCATCAGACCGTCCCAGACCCCGCCGAAGTGCGGATCGACGTTGCAGCTTATGAATTTCGCGTTCAGACGGAGGTACTGGCGGAGCAGGACGGGTACGCCCTTCTGATCGCTCTCGAGGTCGGCCACCATGGACGAGACCTCGTTGATGTCCGAAACCAGTTGGACGTAATGCTGGACTTCGGACCGCTTGTTGGTGGCTTTCGCCGGCTTTCGAGGCTTCGCGTGCTTGGCCAGATTCGGCAGATGAGCATGGGCCTTGAGGAAGGCGATCATCATCTGTCGGGAGACCGTTTCATACTCGTTGCTGATGCTCACAGGCCCAAAAAGTGTCTTGTATTGCGGGTTGGCCACGACAAATCTGCCGATGCCTCGCCAGAGCAGGGCCAACGGCGAATGTTGCTTCTGATACTCGGGCCGAATGAACGACCGCCCAAGCTCCAACGCGCAGCCCAGCCCGCTGATCAAAGATTTGGAAAACTTGTACAACGTGTTGGTGTACAGGCCCTTCACCCCGAACCGTGGCAGGATATGATCCGTCTGCCCCAAACGGTAGGCCCCCACAATCCTCCGTTCTTTCTGGTCCCAGAGAAACAAGTGCAGGTAGTAGGAATCAAAATGGTCGATATCGATCGGTTTTCCGGTGCCCTCGCCGGCCGCTCGGAATGTCACCTCGCGCAGCCGGCCGATTTCCTGGAGAATCCCCTGAGCCTGGCCGGCCTCGATCCACCAAACCTCGAAGTCGCCACCGGCACTGACCATTTGCCCCGGCGGCAGGCTCTCAAGTTCACTGACGCTGCATGCTGGATCGACCGGGCTCACGACGGGCTTATGGCTCCGACGGCGTAACCGAAAGGAGCTCCTCTTCTCCGCCTTCCGGCGCCAGGCGTCGGCACTCAGAATGTATGTCCGCATTCGGAGATAGCCGAGCAAATCGTCATCGTTGGCAAACTCGTTCAGCCGGGAGAACTGGATCACGTCACCGATTCGAACACCAACGCTTTTGCCTCGACTCTTGACCAAGGCACGGGGCAACAGTGCGGTCCGGACTCTGGGATGGACCAGCCCCGCAAGCTGGAATACGAGGTCGTTTGAGCCCTCGAAGAACAGAGGCAGCACGGGCGCCTGGGTAATCCGGATCAGACGGGCCACCGGACTCTGCCATTGGCGATCACGGATCAAGCCGGTAGTCACATCGACGCTGGACACCTGTCCCGCCGGGAAAACACCCAAAGCGCCTCCTTGCTTGACCCAGGCAAGACTCTCGCGCAGCGGAGCCACGTTGAAAGTCTTCGCCGACTTCCCGCCGAACGGATCGACGAGGATCAGCGCGTCACGTAACTGCGGGAAGCAGCGCAAGATGTAGTTGGCCAACACCTTGGCGTCGGGCCGGATCGACCGAAGCAGGTGGATCAGGATAAGGCCTTCCAGCCCGCCGTAGGGATGGTTCGCCACCACGATCAGCGGGCCTTGCCGGGGAATGCGCTTCAGGTGTTCCGGAGGTGCCTCATACTTGACGCCGAGAACATCGAATCCGGCGGCCAGAAAATCCATCACGCCTTCAAAGTGACGGATTTCATGATAAACGGTATCCAGGGCGCGAAGGTAGAGTGCCTTCTCGATGGCTCGCTTCACTTTGGAGAAAGACAATCTTCCGAATCGAGACTTGAAAGGTACCGGCAACTCCAAGGGCGACTTTGTGGCAGACGGAGCAGCCAAGTGTGGACTCCTCTCAGGATCAGCCCCGCCCCAATATGTTCGCCTTATTGCCGGGAAACCACAAGGGGTAGGGTAGTCGGTTTTCGTTTTCTTTTCCCAAGCGTTTGACGAAGATGGCACCGTGGTTCCCCGCGCCGGCGTACACCCACGTTTTCAAGGGCACAGATCAAAGCTCTGCCCATCGCTCATCGCCGACTCCAGGCAACCAGGCTGACGCTTCGACACGGATACTGAAGAAGCCGCCGTTCGCCCGGATATTCGTGGCCAGCACGTTCGCATTATCGGCATATTCTTGTCCGCCGGGGCAGGGGCCCGGCCCGACCCGCCTGCCCTGTGAAACGCCCCTGTCAATGCTACTAGGAGACTTCTCCGACGGACGCCGTCTTTGAACGATCGTCGGCTAACCCGCTGCTCACACCGCAGCAACCGTCCTTCCCCGGTGCAGCCGTTCTGAATGCTGGGCCATCGAGCAGCGTGGCAAGGTCGTCCCGCTCCTGCGAGCAGAAGCCCTGGGGGGACATCCCAACATCCATGTGGCCCGGAGCAGGGACGGCGTGACCGCCTGTCAGGTTGAGCCGCACTGCGCTTTGCCGGAGGGTGATGGAGCTGCACAGAACGGGAAAAGTCTGGCACCGTCCCCCACGCACCCATCGTGAACGGTTCTGATTGGCTGCTCAACGATCATGCCGTGAAAAGCTACGCCGGTCGGCTGACTTGCGGTGTCGGCGTGGCCCTACTGGACCGCGAGCGGCCTCACAAGCTAGTCGCGCGCTTACCGCAGTGAATTTCTCAGGCCGTGGCGCCGTACGAAGTCACCGGCCTGGCACCCAACGTCGTCTTTCCCACCGGCCTCCTGCTCCGCGGCGACGAGCTATAGATGTATTACGGCGCCGCAGACACCTGCGTCTGCCTGGCAACGGCCAAGCTGGCAGACATCATCGAAGCGCTGGAACGCCGGGCGGAGCGCCGCGCGCTCGTTTCTCCATTCAGAAGCACCGTAACGTCGGTGAGCCCGCTGGCGGAGCCTTGCAGGTACGTGCCTACTCGTAGATCTCCCCGCCCGCCTCCCGAAACTCCTCCGCCTTCTCGGCCATACCGGCCTGGACGGCGTCGGATTCGGTCAGGCCTTTTTGGGCGGCGTAGTCGCGGATGTCCTGGGTGATCTTCATGGAGCAGAATTTCGGACCGCACATCGAGCAGAAGTGGGCGGTTTTGGCCGGCTCTTGCGGCAAGGTTTCGTCGTGAAAAGCCTTAGCGGTGACCGGATCGAGCGACAGGTTGAACTGGTCCTCCCAGCGAAACTCGAAGCGGGCCTTGGACATCACGTCGTCGCGGAGCTGGGCCGCCGGGTGCCCCTTGGCCAAGTCAGCAGCGTGAGCCGCGATCTTGTAGGCAATCACGCCCTCCTTCACATCTTGCCGATTCGGCAGGCCGAGGTGCTCTTTCGGCGTGACGTAGCAGAGCATGGCCGTCCCGTACCAGCCGATCATGGTCGCGCCGATCGCACTGGTGATGTGGTCGTACCCTGGGGCGATGTCGATGGTCAGTGGCCCGAGCGTATAGAACGGCGCCTCAAAGCAGTCTTCAAGCTCCTGGTCCACATTGTCCTTGATCATGTGAACCGGTATGTGGCCCGGGCCTTCGATGATCACCTGTACATCGTGCTTCCAGGCGACCTTCGTAAGCTCGCCCAACGTTTTGAGTTCGGCGAACTGTGCCTCATCGTTGGCATCGGCAATCGCACCGGGGCGGAGGCCATCGCCCAAGGAAAAGGCGATGTCGTACGCCTTCATGATCTCGCAGATTCCCTCGAAGTTGGTGTAGAGGAAGTTCTCCTTATGATGGGCGAGACACCACTTGGCCAGGATGGATCCGCCGCGGGAGACGATGCCAGCCACGCGCTTGGCCGTCAGTGGCACGTAACGCAGCAGTACACCAGCGTGGATCGTGAAGTAATCGACGCCCTGCTCGGCCTGCTCGATCAACGTGTCGCGGAAGATCTCCCAGGTAAGCTCTTCCGGTACGCCCTCCACTTTCTCCAGAGCCTGATAGATCGGAACCGTGCCGATCGGAACGGGCGAATTGCGCAGGATCCACTCCCGCGTCTCATGGATGTTCTTGCCGGTGGAGAGATCCATCACCGTGTCAGAGCCCCAGAGCGTCGCCCATTTCATTTTCTCGACCTCTTCCTCGATGGACGACGAGACCGCGGAGTTGCCGATGTTGGCGTTGATCTTCACGAGGAAGTTGCGGCCGATGATCATCGGCTCGATTTCGGGGTGGTTCACGTTGCCGGGTATGATCGCCCTGCCCCGTGCCACTTCGTCGCGCACGAATTCAGGCGTCACGCGTGGAGGAATACAGGCACCGAAGTTCCGCCCCGGATGCTGTCGGGCGACGAAGTCCCCGTATTCGTCGATCCGCTGATTCTCGCGGATGGCCACGAACTCCATCTCCGGCGTGATGATGCCGCGCCGAGCGTAGTGCATCTGCGTGACACACGCGCCCGCCCTTGCGCGCATTGGGCGGCGGCGCGACGCGTCAGGAAAGCGCTCGACCTCGATACGCTCTCGGGTGGATCGATATCCGTCATCCTCGGGCTTGACGCTTCGGCCCTCGTATGACTCGACATCACCTCGGGCCTCGATCCACGGAAGCCGGATGGGCGCCAGCCCCTTTGCAACGTTGGTTTCGATATTCGGGTCGGTATACGGCCCTGAGGTGTCGTAGACGTAGATCGGGGGGTTAGGAACCTCTCGCCCGTCACTGAGCCGGGTCGGCGACAGGCTGATCTCGCGCATGGGAACCTTGATACCCGAATGCAGTGTACCGTCGACATACACCTTGCGAGACTGGGGAAAGGCGCGCCTCGGATCGGCACCAGCCTCGGCTTGTGCCATCGCCTTTTCGGTCTGGAGAGAAGACACCGGCAACTCGACCGACGATGATGATCCACTACCCATAAGCTGCCCCTTCGTGATCTTTAGAACCGGATCGGGAATGTTGCGTGACGGAAGGGCGCTTCCGGTCACCCCCGGCGTGGGACGTCGAAGATGGCGTCGCTTCCCTACGCAGGCCTCAGGAATCCCGCACCTGCCGGATCCCATCCTGATCAGGTTCGGAGGCTATGATCTCAGCCCGCCTCAGCAGGCACACCTAGCGACATGAGGGTTGTATCGCGTGCCGACGCTGCCGTCAATGCCGGCGCGCATCGGGCGCCGGCGGGCGGGCGTTCCCAAAAAGATGGCGAATGTGCGACGCATCGCATGGTCCCCCGGCCGATCGTCCCCCCATTCCGATGCATCGGGATGGGCCACCCGGCTATCGAGTAGGACTGGACTCATGGCTGAGCGCTGACCGGTCAGCGAAGCACCTGCAAATGATTCCCCTCACAGAGCAGAAGAAGTGACTCTGGGTGCGCGTTCACGTCCCGTTGATGAGGCGTGTTACTCCATCCTCCGGCCGACCCGCTCATCCGCCCGATAAGCCCGTACAAAAGGGAAGGGATCAACGGTGCTCAGCCAGGATGTACTTTCGAGGCGGGATCAATCTGCAGTGGAACGATTGTGGTCTGTCTGCCAGAAGGAGAAAGGCATCTTGGCCGGGGACAGAGTGACCAAAACGCCGCCAAGCAGCCGTGGTCTTCGTCCTAATTGGGTGACGGTTCCGGCCACCCAGGCCTCGCTCCGCGAAAGTCCTAACAACAGCCCCCTTATTCTCCGATGTCTGAGATGTTGCGGACGCGGTAGCTGTGCGCTAGAGCGAGGATGTGTTACCGCCGTGCTTCAACGGAGAAACCGCTGATGAACACCGAAGTGATCGAGATCCTGAAGAACTCTGCCGCAGTTCCCTCCGTGCCCCAGGTCGTTACGCGGGTGATGCAGATCATGCAGGACCCTCAGTTCGACTACGATGACGTGGTGAAGGCGGTATCGGCCGACGCCGGTGCGGTTAGCGAAATCCTTCGGCTCGCCAATTCCGCACTGTTCGGCGTGCGTCAGAAGGTGGTGGTCCTGCGGCAGGCATTGACGCTCCTGGGCCCCAAACGGACGCGATCACTGCTGCTGGGCCGATATCTCGTGGATTCAATGAATGCCAAAGCCATTGAAGGGATGGACATGATTTACTTCTGGCGCCGCTCGCTGGCCACGGCGGTGCTTGCGTCTCACCTGGCGAACGTCGTCGCCCGGAAGCTTCGCGAAGAGGCGTTCATCAGCGGGCTGTTGGCCAAGATCGGACTGCCCGTCCTGGCTCAGGCGATGCCCACCAAGTACAAGCCTGTCTACTCGCAGTATGTCCCCAATGGCGAACCGGTCACCGCCGGGCAGGAAATACAGGCCATCGGTGCCTCCCACGCCGAAGTATCCGCCATGATCCTCGCACACTGGAAGCTGCCGGAAGTCATCACCATGGCAGTGAACCTGCAGTTGTCCGACAACCCTGGCGAGGGCGAGGCCGCCTCGATCGCACGCGTCATCAATGCCGCCGACAAGTTGGCCCGACTGTTATGCGAAGTCCCCGAGGTGGATGAAGTCAGGCGCGTGTGCCGAGACACAACGGAGCTGTTGAACATCCAACTGAACGTGCTGAGCAGCCTGCTTTCTACGGTGGAACAGGATATCGAGGATTTGGCCGACATCCTGCGCATCGACATCATCCGCAGTAACGTCTACACGCTGATTATCAAGACGGTCCAGGAACAGCTTGATGAGGAGACCGTCACCGCTTAAGCAGTACGGTTGGCCCTCCAAAATCGGCAGGAAA
Organism: Phycisphaerales bacterium; assembly: GCA_020350565.1. Lineage (GTDB taxonomy): Bacteria > Planctomycetota > Phycisphaerae > UBA1845 > UBA1845. The sequence goes on along the minus strand of CP070718.1, from coordinate 2,323,648 downwards.
GCTTCATATTGAATCATCGCCTCGTTGAGCAGATGCTCGGCGGGGCGATTTCATTTGCCCCGCCCGAGACGATCCGGCTGCTCGCCTCCGATAAGCCCTTACGCCCCCCTGGAGATCTCAACGACAACACGAACGAGGGGCCGCACGAAGCGCGGAGCGCCCCATCCGGACTTGGAGAAACATCCCGCTCGCAAAGGAACACCTCGCCTCTCTTGCCGGCGTTCGGACGCTGGAAGCCACAGGCAATCAAAGCAAACCGACCGAATCGCCCCCGGGTTCGATATGAGCCGACAAAGTCCGATACACCCTTTTCGTTTCCCTCTATCTCTCACGACCCAACAAAAAATATGGACACTCGGGCAGGGCTTAAAACATGAACTTGTCCGGTAATAATTCCTCTGCGCGGAGCGCTTCGTCGATCGCAACACTTATCGGAAATCCCATGTTTCGTCGGCTTTTTCGAAGGCGTTTCCTCGGTCCCGGTCCGGAGCCGATTGTTTTAAAGGCGGTTTATCGGGAGGACGATTCTGAGTTTGTCCAACGGGCGGTGGACGAGAATACGAAGCAGTAAAAGTGAAGCTCGTCCGGGACATTTCGGCCACCCGCTCTTCGCAGCGCCGTTTTTTTGGCGTCGGCACAGGTAGACTCGCCATACGGGCGAAAGCTTCCTGAGCGCGGCGTCCGTCAGAAACGAGCCCGCCGTCGGCTGTGTCGGCCGCGGCAACCAACGGGGAAGTCAAGGCAAAAGGCATTCACAAGTCGGCGAGCCTTGGGCAACTTCTCCGGCGCGTTTGGAGGCACGATTCAGCATGACTCGGATCAATACAAACATTCAGTCTCTTGTAGCGCAGCGTTCCCTGAGGTCCAACAACGCCGCGCTGAACCAGTCGCTTCAGCGACTCAGCACCGGCCTGCGCATCAACTCCGGTAAAGATGACCCCGCCGGCTTGATTGCGTCGGAGACGTTGCGATCCGACCTCAGGGCAATCGATGCCGCAATCGACAACGCCACGCGCGCAGATACCATCGTTGCGATTGCAGAGGGCGGGCTACAGGAGATCAACTCTTTGCTCCTCGAGCTGGAAGAGTTGGTGGACAGGACAGCAAACGAGGCCGGTCTCACGAACGACGAAGTGGCGGCCAATCAGCTTCAGATCGATTCGATCCTGGCCTCCATCAACCGTATCGCCGACTCCGTCGCCTTCGGCGACAAGAAGCTGCTTGACGGCACGTTTGACTTCACCACGTCCGGCACCACGGTGAACGAGGCAACGGGGCAAGCCGTCAACCACTTCAACAATATCGAGATTCACTCTGCGAAGATCCCGGCGGGGACCTTCCGCCAGGTTACGGTCAACGTGCTTCAGCCGTCGACCGTAGGCCTGCTCAGTTCCGTGCTTGGCGGGATCGATGGGACCGGCGCCCTCACCGGCGCCTTGGGCAACAGTACGACCCTCCAGATACGAGGCAACCTGGGCAGCGAAATCCTGAGCTTCGCGTCGGGAACCACGGCGGCTGATATGGCTACTGCCATCAACGCTTCCAAGGAACTGACCGGCGTTTCGGCGACGGCCTCGGCGGCCGCCGGCGGAGCGGCGTCCCTGATCTTCCAAAGCACCACCTTTGGGTCCGACGCGTTCGTTTCCGTCAACATCCTGGAAAATGAGGGCACGGGCTACACCGACGCGATGCAGATCAACACCACGCAAGCGGAGGGCACCGACGGCTCGGTCACCATCAACGGTAGCGCTGCGGTGGTACAAGGACTGGATGCATCGGTTCGTACGGGCTCCCTGGCCATCGATCTCGCACTTACTTCAAACTTCGCCGGAGACCCGACGAATCCGACGCAAACGTCGAGCTTCGAAATCCTCGGTGGCGGCGCGGTCTTCTCGATCTCCCCTACGGTGGGATTGGCTGGTCAGGAATCCGTCGGGGTCAAAGACGTCGGCACGGGGAATCTGGGAAGCGTCGGCGCAGGGTTCCTCTCCTCATTGGGTTCCGGACAGGCAAACGGCTTGGCCGCCAAGAACTTCACCGTCGGGCAGCGGATCGTACGAGAGGCCATCGATCAGGTTTCAAGCTTGCGCGGTCGTCTCGGCGCTTTCCAGAAGAATACGTTGCGGACGACGATCAACTCGCTGAATGTTGCCAAGGAGAACGTGACTTCTGCAGAAAGCGCGATCCGCGACGCGGACTTCGCGGTCGAAACGTCGAACCTTACGCGGTCTCAGATCCTGGTTCAGTCCTCGACCATGACGCTGCAACTGGCCAACGCACAGCCACAGAACGTGCTGGCCTTGATCGGTTAATCAGACGTCTGCACATACTCCGAGCATTGACCATACTCTGCCGGCGCCGGGGTCCTGCTCCGACGCCGGTTTTTCTTTGCCCCAGCCCCGTCCGATCCCCGCCCGCCTCGTCCGATAACCATTCTCCCCCTCATATCTTGCGTACATCTAAGGTTTGCAATTAAAGACCGATAGCCTGCCCGTCGACATGCCAACTGGCTATTTCAACGGGCGATGAATCCCGGCCTCGACGGAGGAAGGAATCGAGCCGTCTGCAAGCGGATTTCATCGCCCAGCGGTCGCGCACGGTGGCGCGGCCGTCCGCGTCGAGATACTCCGACGCCGGATCAGTCAGGGAGGATGCAAATGAGCCGCATCAACACCAACGTTCCGGCCCTTCAAGCGATCGGGCGACTCTCCAACATCCATCTCGATTTGAACACGAGACTCGAAAGGCTGAGCACCGGTCTGCGCATCAACCGTGGAAAAGACGACCCCGCCGGACTGATTGCCTCCGAAACGTTGCGGGCGGAAATCCACGGTATCGGCCAGGCTATCGACAACTCGAATCGCGCGATTAACGTTATCTCCACGGCAGAAGGCGCGCTTAACGAAGTGTCCGCTCTTCTGCTCGGCGTCCGCGATCTGCTCGTTGCCACAGCCAACGAGGGCGCCCTGACGTCAGAAGAAATCGCTGCGAACCAGCTCGAGATCGACGCCCTGCTTTCCAGCATCGATCGCATCGCGAACAACACGACGTTCGGTGGGCTCAAGCTGCTCGACGGCCACCGCTCGTACACGCTTTCCTCGAACCTCGATCCGTCCGACATTGCCAGCGTGGCGATCTTCTCGGCGCGGGTGCCGGAGAACAGTGTACGAAACGTCGTCGTCCAAGTGATTCAGTCGGCCCAAACCGCACAAATCGCTCTTGTGGCGCAGGAACAATCGGACCCGGCGGCGCCAGCGCACACCTCTGCGACAACGATCGAGATCGCCGGATCGACCGGAACGGAAACGCTGAGTTTCGCCTCCGGTGCCACGCTCGACGAGATCAAGACGGCGATCAACGACATCAGGGATGTCACCGGCGTCTCGGCCGTATTGTCCACGGTGGCCGCCGGCCCGGCCACCCCTGTAACACTGCTCATCAACAGCACGCGTTACGGCAGTGACGAGTTCGTCTCGGTCAAGCCGATCTCCGGAAACTTCATCGAGGCCGGCAATAACGGTGCGACGATCGACGACATTGGACGGGATGCGAGCGTACTGATCAACGGCCAGGCGGCGGCGGTGCGCGGCCTGCGGGCCGACCTGCGGTCCACCGGCTTGGATATGCGCATCTACCTCACGCCCGAATTCGGCGGCGGAACCGATGTCACACGGTCGAGCTCTTTCGATATCACCGGCGGCGGCTCGATTTTCCAACTGACGCCCACGGTCTCCCCGGTCGGACAGGTCAGCATCGGGATCGACTCAATCTCGACCGCCAATTTGGGCAACAATGTGGTCGGCCACTTAAACACCCTCGTTTCCGGCGGAGCCAATGAGGTCTCCAAAGGCAACTTCATCGCGGCCCAGGAGATCCTGTCCGATGCCATCAACCAGGTGGCTGTGCTCCGGGGCCGGCTCGGTAGTCTGCAGAAGAACCAGTTGCAGACCAACATCAACAGCCAGCAAGTTGCGCTGGAGAACGTCACCGCGTCCGAATCGGCCATCCGCGATGCGGACATCGCCGAAGAGGTGGCCGCTCTGACCCGCGCTCAGATCCTTGTGCAAAGTACGCAGGCGACGTTGTTGATCGCCACCAACGCACCGTCGGCCGTTCTGTCACTACTGGGATAAGCCCCTAGGCGCCCAGAGGCAAAACACCCGGCAGGCGTCCCGCTTCAAAGCCGGGGCCGCCCGCGGGCGCTGATTTCAGTCCCTTCTCGACTCAAACCGATAAAGACAAGGACTTGGTGTGCGCGCCGACCAGGCGCGCCACACCCAACCGTTACCCATTGAGAGGCGCACAGCCATGGCAGGGATCAGCACCGGCATCGGTCTGATATCGGGAATCGACTTCGCGGCCACGATCGAACAATTGATGGAGATCGAAGCCAGGCCCGTGCGCCAGCTCGAGGGGCGGGTCACCGATATCGACGCTCAGCGGACGGCTTTCGCAGGCCTCTCTGCTAGACTCCTCGCCCTCCAAAACACCGCCCTGCGATTCACCAAACCGACGTTCTTCGACCGCTTCGCCGTCAACAGCACCAACGAGAACGTTCTTACGGCTGAGGCCGGCACGAGCGCCGTGCCGGGCAGCCACACGTTCAACGTCATCCGGCTGGTGACCAACCACTCATTGATGAGCCGAGGATACGCCGACACCGACACGAGCCCGGTCGGCGCGGGCAGCATCTCCTTCGAGGTCGGTCAGGGCCGGGTGAACCGCAGCACACGCCTCGATAGCCTCAACGGGGGCGAAGGCATCAGGCGTGGGACCATTACCATCACCGACCAGGGCGGCAACACAGCAGAGATCGATCTTTCCACGGCCATGACTATCGAGGACGTGCTCGAGGCCATCAATAACAGCACGCAGATCAGCGTCCGCGCTTCCGTGACCTCTGTTGCCGGTCCCAATGGTGCGACAGGTGACCGCATCCTCATCCAAGACCTCAGTGTCGGTGACGGCAGCGGGCTGGGAAGTCTGATCGTGGCCGACACAATCGGCGGTTCCACAGCGTTCGACCTCGGCATTCTGGGAGCCTCCACGGAAGGTCGCATTGACGGCCGCGACCTCGTCTTCCTCGCCGACTCCACCCCCCTCTCGATCCTCAACGACGGCAACGGCGTGGGCAGACGCGGCCAGTTCATTCCGACCGGTGACCTCGAATTCGACGCCGGCTCATTAGGGTCCTTCACCGTGTCCCTTAGCGACGTGTTGGCCGCCGACACGAATCTGGAAATCCTCAATAGCGGCAACGGAGTTCGACTAGGGACCATCAGGATGACCGACCGCTCAGGACAGTCGGCCGAGGTGGATCTGTCCGAAGCGACGACCGTCCAGGACGTATTGAATGCCATCAATAACGCCGGAATCGGCGTCACGGCGACAACGGTCAATTCCAGGTTCCTCATCTCCGACACAACGGATACGCCAGAGGAGATCGCTCAAAACCTCGTCATCGAGGACCTGGAGGGTTTCGCGGCCGCCGACCTGGGCATCGCCACGGACGTCGAGGATAGCTCCGTGAGCGGCCGAGACGTCTACCGAGTCACGACCATCGGCGACGTCATCCGGGCGATCAACTTCGCACCGGACAACGCTGGCTTCGTCGAAGCCCGCATCTCCGACGACGGCAACGCCATCCAGCTCGGCACGTCGGCCTTTACGGTCGAGCCGATCCTGGTCAGCTCATCAGAAGGCTCAACCGCTGCACGCGATCTCGGCCTGGAGGGCGCCTCGTTCGAAGGGGGGCAGGACTTCCGGTCACGGGATCTGATCGCCGGCCTGGAGACGGTTCTGCTTTCCTCGCTCAACGGCGGACAAGGCCTCGAGCTCGGTGAAGTGGCATTCACGGTGGGCAACCAACTCACTAGGAGCATCGACTTCTCCGGCGCGAAGACGCTCCAGGACGTCATCGACCTGATCAACGCGGATCAGGATGGCGATGGGCAGCCGGACACGGGGCTCGTCGCTTCGGTCAGTGCGAGTGGAAACAAGCTCGAGCTGAGGCATGCCCAAGGCGTTGAGGGTCCCATCAGCATCGGCGATGTGACCGGCACAATGGCTGAGACGCTCGGCATCAGCGGCACGTTTCAGGAGGTCGATCTCAACCCCGATGGCGCGCTTCTGAGTGCCAATCTTCAGCTCCAATACATCTCCAGACAGACAAACCTGGAGGACCTCAATGGTGGCCGCGGGGTAGCCAGCGGACGCTTCCGCATCGCCGACTCCAGCGGCGCGGTTTTTGAGATTAACCTGCCCAACGGGCTTGAAACACTCGGTGAAGCCATCGATCAGATCAATGACCAAACGCCGGACACCCTCGTAGCCCGTATCAACCACACAGGCGACGGTTTGCTCATCGAGGATACGTCCGGCGGCACGTCCTCGTTGACCATTGAGGACGTCACCGGCAGCACAACCGCCAGCGATCTTAGAATCATCGGCACCGCTGAAGACGGCGAAAACTTCATCGACGGCAGCAACGAAATCCGAATCGATATCGCCGCGTCGGACGCGCTGGCGGACGTTGTCCGGAAAATCAACGAGGCCGGCGGGCCGTTCAGCGCCTCGATTCTCAACGATCATGGCGAGATGAATCCGTTCAGCCTGACCGTCACCTCGGAAGTATCGGGCTCCGCAGGAGCGCTCATCATTGACGAGATCGGAATCGACTTCGGATTCACGACGCTCGCCCGGGCTCAGGATGCGCTGATCAGCGTCGGCGGCTCCGAGGCATCGGACCCGCTGCTGATTTCCAGCTCAAGCAACACAATCGACGACGTCATCGAAGGCGTCACCCTGAACCTGCTCGCGTCCGCCGACGAAGACGTCACCGTAACGGTGGCCCAGGACATTGATTCAATCGTCGAGGCCGTCCTGACGTTTGTCGAGGACTTCAACGACGTCCAAAGCACCATCGACGAGTACACCAGTTTTGACCCCGATACTCTCGAGCGTGGCATCCTGCTGGGCGACTCTACAGTCAATGCCATTCGCACTCGGCTGGCCAACGCCGTGACTCGGCGGTTCGGAAGCGGCGAGTTCTCTTGGCTGTTCTCCGTCGGAATTCGGATCTCCGGAGACAACAAGCTCACCTTCGACGAGGAGAAGTTCCGCGAGGCCTATGTCCGGGCACCGGAGCAGGTGGAGAAGCTCTTCACCGAAGCCGAGAGCGGCTTCGGGGCGATCGTGAAGGAGACGCTCGACGGGATCACGCGGGAGAGCGACGGTCTGATCGCCCAGCGCGACGACCTGCTGGAAAACCAGAAGGAGCTCCTCAATGACCGCATTGCCGCACTCAACGTGCTGCTGGAAGCGAAGCGCTCCCGGTTGGAAAGCCAGTTCATAGGGTTGGAAAGGGCCTTGGCGAGTCTGCAGGAACAACAGAACGCCCTGATCGCCCTGTCCTCGCTGATACCCTCGGCCTCGTCATAACACCAGGATCAAGTAGGAGTTTTTCATCATTCGCGGTTCACCATCAACCGATGATACGGGCGCAATGACCAGCAACGAGGTCAACCCGTATCTTCGGGACGCCGTGATGACGGCCACGCCTGAACAATTGCAGCTCATGCTGTACGACGGGGCGATTCGCTTCTCAGGACAAGCCAAGGACGCCATCATCAGCGAGGATTATGAGACGTCGTACGAGAAGCTCACCCGCGCTCAGCACATCATCCTGGAGATGCGGAACGGCCTGAACTACGACGTGAACCAGGAGCTATGCGAGCGGATGGCGTCCCTCTATCTGTTTTTGTACAACAAGCTGGTCGACGCGTGCACCAACCGGGACGTGCAGGCTATCGACGACGCTCTACGCGTGCTCCGCATCGAGCGTGAGACCTGGCAAATGGTCTGTGACAAAGTGGCAGAGGCCCGCAAGGAGCAGCCGACCCAAGCGCCCCAGACCGTCGAAGAACCGGGTCAGACCCTGTCCGTCGAGGGATGATAGGGCCGGGCGATTCACGAACGCGGTTCCCGATGCCTTAGCTCTGCAATGCACCTGATCCGATGCGCTTCGCGATTCTCTCTCCGTCCTGGGAACATCCCTCGGGCAACCACGGCGTGATTGCGTCCCCCTTGCACAAGCTGCTATAGTCTTGCCTCTGACAGAACTTGTGAACGCGATAGGTTCCTGGTCGGAGTACAGCAGATGAATGTCCGAGCCTTCTTGCCGGCCTTGATCGGCTTCGCTTGCCTGATGCAGCCGTTTGCCCATGCTCAAGTCGATTCCCAAAAGCCAACAGCACCGGAATCGGCCGCGGAAGACCGCCGTGAGAGCGCCGCGACAAAGGACGCCGCGGATGCGGGTGAGCCAAAAGAGGAACCTAAGAAGTCGCTGACCGTGGAAGAGGCAATCCTCTTGGGTCGACAATCCATCGAGACCATAGACGAGGAAAAAAACCTTGAGACGGTCCAGGCGGCCGCCGACGACCTGCAGCGCTGCAGCGCCACTTTGACCATCCAGGATCCGGGCAATCCCTGGATTCCCTACTTCAATGGCGTCACTTTCGCCTACACGGGTCGTTTTGGTGACGCGACCACCGAACTCGAAGTGTTCACCAAATCGCGGATCGGGCAAAGCGAATGGCGAGCTTTTCGAATCCTGGGTGACCTCTTCGTCGATGACTATCCGGCCCTGGCGGAGTCAGAGTACGCGAAAGCCAATCAGCTCCATGAGAACCAGCCGAGCGTATTATTCGGCCTGTCCCGGGCGTACAGCAATCTGGGACGAACGAAGGATGCCACCGAATACGCGCGACGCGCCGTCAACGCAGACGCGCAAGGAACCGTGGCCTACATTGCCCACCTCGCCGCGATGCTCGCAAGGGAAGACGAGTATGCAGAAGCCACGCAAGTGGCGATCCAGGCCGTGGACCGCGCCAAGCTGCAGAGGGACAGGGATCCCACCGATGCAGCAGCCCTCAGGACTCTCGAGGCACAGTATTCCGCGCTCACCAGTCTTTTAAGGAATCGTATCAAGCAAACGCCGGACGCGGTGAAGCTTTACATCGAATTGGCCGACAACCTCGAGGCCACGGCGGCCGTTCGACTTGAACTATCGGCCATTGACGCTTTGAGAGCCGTTAACCTCGGGCTTGAAGCGGCCAAGCCCGGCCGACCGCTCGAGCTGCTCGAAAAGCGGGCCGAGTTGCTGCACAAACTTAATCGCACAGAAGAAGCGAAGGAAACCTATAAGGAGATCCTCGAAGGGCACCCCGACCACGGCCCTGCCCGACAGTCTCTCGAGAGGTTCAAAACTCAACCGCCCGAGACGAAGGACCAGCCAAACGAGGCGGTGGCCTCCGATGAGGTGAAGCAGCAGCCCGCCCCCGACCCGGCGCGGTCCCCCGATTGATCGGGTGGGTCGTGCCTTCAAGGCATACCACCCATTGCACGATTGCCGCCTTCCTTAAGATGCCCCGCCGGTTCCCATCGCAGTTCTTTGCATATTGCCCTCCGTTCCACCGAGCCGTAGACTCGTCCGCGATAAGCGGCTGTACCCTACGGTGCGACGGTGACGATTCTCGCAGGCATAGATGAAGCGGGCTTTGGTCCGATCCTTGGACCTCTGGTGGTCACAGGTGTCTCTTTCCGAGTCCCGGACGACCAGACTAGTGAATCATTGTGGGACTCACTTCGCGAGACGTGCACACGGCAGCCGATCCGTTCGGGTCGCCGGCTCGTGATCACCGATAGCAAACAACTGTACAGAAAACGGGAACACCTTCACGCGATCGAGCGACCGGCGCTCGTCATGCTCGCCGTAAGCGATAAACGGCCACAAAAGTGGCTTGAGCTGCTAGAGACGGTCTGGCCCGGAGGGGCACCGGCGCTGGAAGAGTATCCCTGGTACGCCAGGGCGAATTTCACCCTTCCGGTCTCGGAAGCAACCGGCGACATCGCCACTCGAGCGAACGCCGTCCGCCGCAACTGCGAACAAGCCGGCATTGCCTTCCTGGGCGCCACCGCCGAGCCGCTGCCGGCAGGGCATTTCAACCGGATCATCGGACGGACACGAAACAAGGCGATGGCGCTGCTGGGACAGGTCCTCAGTGTGATGGACCGCATTCTCCGAGGCGTTTCGGAGCGCCACGTGTGCTTCCTCGTGGACCGCCTGGGGGGACGCCTTCGTTATCGCGAGCACCTCATGCAGGCGTTCACCAGCTTCGAGATGACCATTGTCGAGGAAAGCAAAGAGCGCAGCGCCTATCGCCTGAGCAATCCTCAACGTCTCGTTGAGATCGAGTTCATAACCGACGGCGACCAAAAGCACTTCCCGGTTGCCCTCGCGAGCATCTATAGCAAATACCTGAGAGAGCTGTTTATGGGCCTGTTCAACGGCTACTGGTGCAAACAGATGAAAGGGCTCACGCCGACGGCCGGGTATTATCGCGATGCACGACGCTGGCTGCGCGAGGCGGCGCCGGCCATCACACGCCTGTCGATCAACCGAACGCTGATGATACGTGAGCGCTGATCATGCTGACCCACGTCATCATCGATGGAAACAACCTGCTCTTCGCAATGCATGAGCACGCACCGATACCCGCCGTCGGCCGGGAGACGCTCGTCCGGGTCATCGAGCGGTGGGCTCAGAAACGGGAGGACAAGATTACGCTCGTCTTCGATGGCCCAGTCCCGGAAACCAGGATGGCCAGACAGATGGACTCGCCAAGAATCACCGTCAAATTCAGTGCCCCGCTCACGGCTGACGACGTGATCATCAAGCTGATTCGCAAGACGAAAGACCCCGGCAGCACGCGCGTTGTGTCCAGCGACACCGCCATCGCGACCGAGGCCAAGTACCGCAGGTGTGCATGGAGCGATTCCCCCGCGTTCGTCCGGGAGGTGTTCGCCGCGCCCGGAACTCCAGCCGACACCTCCCAGGCCGCCACGCCCGAGAAACCCAAAGCCCCCTCACCGGAGGAAACCGAAGAATGGCTCAAGACGTTCGGCATCAATCAGGTTGAGGACAATGACCAGGAGGACTGGATGGTCTGAAGACCAGTTGCCTTTACATCGCAACAGCCACTCAGATGCCGCGACTCGATTCTCTTGATGTCTGAATGCGCGCCCAGTCGGCTGCCTCGTTGCCTGTGCCATCACCGATCAGCGACCGTCACCCGCAGCGCCTCCTCGAGGGTCGTGTGTCCGTCCTTCACCTTGGTGATGGCGTCCTCACGGAGGGTGATGGCCCCGTGGCTGACGGCGTAATGCTGGATCTTCTCGGTGGGCGCGCTTTCCATAACCAGTTCGGAGAGGCCGGAATCAAAGGGAATGTATTCATAAACGCCGATTCGATCGTAATAGCCGCTGCGCAGGCACCGCGAACAGCCGCCGCCGCGACAAATGAGCACACCGGGGCGATCCGCTGGAATGCCCAGAATCTTGCGTTCCGTAAGGTTGGGTTCGTATTCCTTTCTGCAGTTGGCGCAGATTTTGCGAACGAGGCGCTGGGCCATCACCGCGATCAGCGAGCTGGCCACCAGGTACGGCTCGCAACCCATGTCGAGCAAGCGCGTCACCGCACCCGCCGCCGAATTGGTGTGCAGCGTGGCGAACACCAGGTGGCCGGTCAGCGAAGCCTCCAGGGCGAGGTGGGCTGTTTCCTCATCGCGGATCTCACCCACCATGATGATGTCCGGATCGTGGCGAAGGATGCTGCGCAGCGCACGCGCGAAGGAGACGCCGTGCTCCCGATTAACGGCCACTTGATTGATCCCGGGGATCTCGAACTCGACCGGGTCCTCGACGGTGATGATGTGTTTGTCGACGGTATTGATGCACTGGAGTGCGGCGTGCAACGTAGTGCTCTTGCCACTTCCCGTCGGACCGGTGATGAGGATGATGCCATAGGGTCGATGAATCAGGCGGGTGAACGCCTGTCGCAACTCCGTGCCCATACCCAGGTTCTCGAGCGAGAGCAAGGAACGATCACGCGCGAGAAGCCGCAGAGACACTCTCTCACCGCGCGCACCCGGAATGATCGCGACGCGGATGTCGATCTCCTGCTCAAAGCTTCGGTGGCTGAAGCGGCCATCCAACGGCTTGCGGCGTTCGGTAATATCCAGATTGGCGAGCACCTTGACGCGCGAGATGAACTGCGGCGCGGTTTCCAGCGGAAAGGCTCGGGTCTCGACCAGCCGACCGTCGATCCGCAATCTCACACGAAGGCGATCCTCCTCCGGCTCGAGGTGAATGTCGCTGGCGCGGCGATCGACGGCCTCGTCCACAATACTGTCAAACTGCTCAACGACGTTCAGCCCCGAAGCGGATACCGCCGCCACCGGGGCGGAGATGGGAGCGGCCTCCGCGAGCCGCGCGCCCTTCTTCCGCGCTTCACCATAGACCTTCTCGATGGCTTCAAGAATCTGATACCGCGGACTGACAACATACTGAATCGGGCGATCGTAACAGGACGCAATAGCCGCGCGAACGGCAGGATCGATCGGATCGGCCACCAGGATAACAAGCTGCCCGCCCACTTCCCCGAATACCAGGCACAGCTTCCGCCGAGCGACATTCTCGGGAAGCGTAAGGGCCCAGGCGAGTGTCGGCTGGCGCCGCGTCAGGTCAAGGAATCTCAGCCCGCTGATGTCCGCATAGACCTGCGCGACCTCTGCATCGCTGATGAAGTCGTCACGCTGAAGCATCTCGACCACAGAGAGGCCCGTGATCTCCGCTTCCATGCGCAGCGCCGCAAGGCGCGACAGGGTAATGCCGCCGGAGTCCAGCACCTTGGAAACAACCATGTGTTCCGCGGTCTCCGTTGCGTACATGACTCAGACTCCTTCAAAAGCGCGAGCCGCAATCTGTGACCATCTGCCCGGCAACGATGAACAAGAACCTGCACCCCGCGTGACTCGGAGAATGCACTCAGGAAGGCTCCACACGCTATCCGCGGCTGATCACCAACAGGGAAGCGTCGTCGTCCGGCTCCGAGCCTGAAAGATGTGTGTCCCACACGTCCTTGACCGTCTGAAGCACGTGGTCCAGATCCTTGAACGCCTCCCGATCCAGAAGGGCATCGTGAAGACGCTGGTGCCCCAGCGCCTCCCCGGCAGTGTTCGTCGACTCCACCAATCCGTCCGTATAGGAGACCAGCCGAAAGTGATCCGGAAGGTCTACCCGGGTGACTTCGTAGGTGTAATCCGGATCGACACCCAGCACCAGCGACGGATGATCGAGCGTGATCAGGCGTCCCGGGCCGACCATCAACAGCGGAGGCATGCCGCCGGCATTGATGTAGGCAACCTTCCCGCTTGCCAGATCGATCCCGACATAAGTACAGGGAACCACTTGACGCGTCGGCGATGAGGCGATCGCTTCGTTGATCGCGCCGAACATCAGCGCCGGATCCATCAGCGCGTCGTCGGACACTGCCAACGTACTGCGAATGGCCATGCAGATGGCGGACGCCTGAGCCAGACCGGTCAGCCCGTGCCCCCCCGCATCGACGGTCACCGCCGCACAACGCTGAGGATCAAGATGCAGGACGTCGCACATGTCGCCGCAACGAGCGCGACCGGGGAAGGTCTTCGTTCCGACGTCGAATGTCTCGCTCGAAGCCACGGGAGCGGCCATCGCCGCCTGGAGACGGCGCAGCGTCGACATCCACGCGGCCCCCTCGCGAGTAGCGGAATCGACCAGACGGCGCGAAGACTCGGCCATCACCGCACCGAGGTGGGCACCGACCGCGGCCATCATGTGCTCCGAAGCGGCGGGAAAGGTTCGGTTCGACGCGGGGCGGTCCACGTAGATGATACCGACCACTTCCCCGCGGAACGTGAGGGGTGCAACCATCGCCGTTGCAGCGTAACCCGATTTCAAGTCCACCTTGGCCGTGGATTCCGGATATCGACCGGCTACCGACTGCAGCAACGCAGCCATCACGAAGGACTCACTGACAGGCGTGAGTGAGCCTCCCTTTGGCTGGATCAGTGAACGATGTGCAATCACGCGCAGCTCGCGCTTGCTTTCACCGCGAAGGGCAACGAAACCGCGCTCCGCGCCGAAGTCCAACAGCGCGCCGGAAAGAACCGCGTCGGCGAAGTCCTCGGGCCGGGAGGTCATCGCCAGATGCCCCGTGAGACAGGCCAGCTTCTCCACCTGTTTCACGCTGAGAGTGAGCGGGGCCCGGATTTTGATCCATCCGCAGTCCGGCGGTTCTCGGTCGTCGGGGGTGAGGAAGTCGAGATCGATCTTCTCCCGGGGCCCGCCTTCGTCGAGGAACTCGATCACCCGGTCGCCCAGGCGGATGATGTCACCGGCGTTGAGCAGCGTCTCGCTGACCAGTTGGCCGCAAACGTAAGTCTTGTTGCGGGCCCCCAGGTCGCGGATGCTGTAGCGCCCGTCGCTGACCAGCTCGATGCGGGCGTGCTCGCGCGAAAGCATGTCACTCGGCAGAACGAGCTGACAGGTCGGAGCCCGACCGATCACCACCGGGTCCGCCAGCAGCGTCTTCGTCTTCAAGTGCCCCTGTTCATCGATGTACCGTAAAAGCGCCATGATTATGCACTATATCGACCCAGACGCCGTTGACAAGACAGGCGCCGACTCACGTTCATCCGCCCGCGGCAAAACCGGTAGCGATAATCACTCATCTGTTGCATCGGATTTTACTGTGAACGACATGCGAGCCAGAATGAGCCGTTGAAAGTCCCATTCTTCGCAGGCGCCGGTGAGCATGGTCCGGATATCCGGACGGATGATTTCGCTCCTCACGCGTCCCGTCCCGTTGATCGTTATGGTTACGGGCCGCTCGAAGTCGACGAAGTCCGGACCGAGCATGACTTCAATGCCCTCGCACCCACGCGTCTCGACTTCCACAAGCTGGCCTTCGATGCGGCCACCCAGGTAGGCGAGCTTGGACTGGATTACCTCCCGCACGTAGGCATCAAAGTCCACGGTGGGCCGTGCGGCAATTGAAAGCTGCTGATCCTCCCATACGTCACCGCGGAACTTCAATACGCGCACCCAGCCGGCGTGGCCCTGCGAGGGATAACGAAACCAGTGGCAGACTGCCCGAGGGCCGCTCGCACGACGCTTCTCGAGAATCGGCACCGCCAGTTCAGATGGGAACATCGGCGCCTCCGGAGCCGGCCACTCCAGCGCTGCACCGTGGATCGGGAGGCCTTGACGATTCGCGAGGTCCACCAACGCGCTGTTGTGCCGATGCACCAGATCCACCCGCTCGCCCGTCGTCCATTTCTCGCTGGGGACATGCCAGACCGTAAGCACCGGAAGGCCTCGCAGGTTCTCCAGGTAGAACGGGTAGACCTGATCGGGGTACGGAATGCGCGGATAGCCAACGTGCGAAATCACTCCGGCGAACAGGTCCGGATGAGCCAGTGCCGCCATCCACGCCGCATCGCCGCCCTCTGCCAATCCCATAAGATACGTGCGATCCGTATCCACGTGGATTTGACCGCGGATCGCGCGGACAAGCTCGCGCACGTCGAGGGGCTCCTTCGACGGACGATGGAACGTCGTCTGCCCGGGCGTCGACGGCACGACGACAACGAATTCCGGCAGAACATCACCCAGGTACTTCTCTATCAGGCCAAAAAGACCTTCCGGCATCGCCCCTGCGTGTGGCAGACAGATCAACAGGGGGTAACGCTTCGAGGGATCATAAGTATGCGGCACCTGATAAAGAACTCGAAGCTCCTTTGGAGAAGAGGCCGGCATGATGATCGTGCCGTCCCGTGGCACCCTCGGCCAAAGCTGCAGCATGGCAAACGTGTCGGCCACCACGCGCCAATCGTCCTTGGATGCCGTGATGATGTCGCCCGCCAGCTCGTCTCTTCGCTTTGCGTCGGCCGTCTCGAAATAGGCCTGCACGAGTTCGCCCAGGGCGCGGGCTTCCGGTTCAGTCGCTGTGCTGTTCGTTAAACACGGATACCAGCAAATCAAAAGGTGCAGGAAAAAGCCGGTCATAACGAACGCCTCCGTTCATGCCGCCGAGCGAACGCCTCGCCCAGTTCCAACAGGCCGGTGCCGCCCCGACACCAAATAGCTGGACGCCACGCGCCAGCGAAGGTTAGCCCCTCCGCCGGTCAATAAGCCGCGTTACCTGTCGGTCGATGAAGATGACAGGCGCCTCGACAAGCGACGTTCGCACAGGCGTCAGTGGGCTTCTATTCGGAGCCGGTCCCCTTTTTCAGCGCACGGCCTCACCTTCATATACCTCGGTCACCCACGCCGGCTGCAAAGGAAATGATCGTGAACGGGCTGCTTACTTGACCGTCAGGCGCGTGCGGAAACTCTCGCCCTCGCGGGTGAACACGAACGTCACCGTCCCGCCACAGACGCCCAAAGCTCGCTGCTCCACCCAACGCCTCTCGCCGTTGCCACGCTCGTCGCCCGACTCGTTATCGAGGAAGAGCCCGCCCGCTGTGCCGAAGATGAGGTTCTCATCGCAATCCAGGGTGATCTCATCCTTCTCCCCAGGCTCGATCAGCCCGGTCCCGGCGATACCCAGACTGGCCGTCACCAGGTTCTCCGGATCTGCGAAGAGGTCGTCCGGCACCTGTTCAAGGACGTCGCTGGATGCGTAGAACTGGACGTTGACGGCCTCGTTGAGCGTCGCGTTGGCAAAACGGACCGCAACCCGGGCCTCAGGGAGCGGCTCCAACGCTACGTTCTCATTGGGCGTCTCTGCCCCCGCGGCAGTGCTTTCATCCAGCAGCATTTCGAGAATCGCTTCGTCCGCGCAACCGAGCAGGAGCAGAAGAATGAGCGCTGGGACAGCGACGAAGAGAGCAGACTGACGTTTCATCCTTTTGCCTCCGCAAACATTGACCGCCTAATTGATGTCGCGTACGTCCGGGCCCAGCGCGGGCATCCGTCGCCCAGCGTGGCACCGCGCCCCGTAACGCACCTAGTCCCACCATCGGATTTCAGCTGCTCGGGCCATGAGGGCAGATACGGGCATGGCATCAGCCCCCCCTGCCGCCATGCTACTCGCCTTGGCGCGGCAACGAGCGCCTCTTATGCGGGCGCGCCGCCATTCTACGGTCGAGCCTATTCCGGGTGACACCGTCTGAGCTGTCAGACCTTTCGTCAGGGCCGGCCCCAGCCCCCCGATTAGGCAGGAACCGTGCAATCTGCTGCACATCCGCCGCCTTTTCGGGGTCCTACAGCCAATCCAGACGGAATCCATAACGCAATTGACAGGGAAACGGGTCGGTTTATAATCACCACTCCCTTGAACCTTCCTCGATGAAGGAACGGGGGGAGTGTAGGCAATTGCCCCGGCTGGAAGCTCGGGGAGTCGCGGCTGTGGCCCTGCGAGCCTTGTAAGGGCTGCGGGCGCGTATACGTGGAGTCGTGCGGTAAGCGGACGGAAACGGCGATCTCAATGGCACGCTTTGCTCGACCATCATTGGGAGTTGTTCACCGTGTTGGCTGAATTAATCCAGCACGGGTTTACACGCTCTTGGTCGATGGGGATCCGCCACGGCGATCGGAGTGTCGCGATGCCTTGAGCTGCAGGATCCATTCTGCCGCGTTTTCGACTCCGCGTGGGTTTTGGATTTGCGCCCACGCTTTTTTTTAGCCACTGCGGCCTGCTCGACCCGGCAAGGTGATGTTGGGCCGCCCGTGGTCAGGGCGGGAGGCATGCCGCGGCAGGCGTCGGTCTCCCCGTTCAGACGCCGTTCCGATGGCCTTTCCGACATCGGCGGCTCGATAAGGAAGAGGGCTCGCTGAGTCGTTGCTTAAGGACGGTAGCCTAGCCGGAAGCGATCAAGACCGGCTGACGGGAACCAGGGATGAATACCGATCTTCTAAGACTCGTTGACTCGATCAGCCGCGACAAGAACGTCGACAAGGACAATATCTTCGAGAACCTCCAGACGGCGATCCACTCCGCCATCCGTAAGGCCAATCGTGAGGATTCGGAGATCGACGTTCAAATCGATCGAGTCAGCGGAGAGGTGCGGGCGGCCGTCGACGGCGAGCCTGTGGATATGAAGACCGTAGGCCGCATCGCCGCCCAGACCGCCAAACAGGTCATGATCCAGAAGAACCGCGAGGATGAGCGGAACGCGATCTTTGAGGAGTATTCCGCCCGCGTGGGACAGGTCGTCACCGGCTCCGTCACGCAGATCGAGAAAGGTGCCCTGATCCTGAATCTGGGGCGAGGAGAAGGCTTCCTTCCCAGGAGCGAGCAAATCCCGGGCGAGACGCATCACATCGGCGAGCGGGTGCGTGCCATGATCCTGGACGTGCGCGAAGAGCGGAATCGGGTCCGCATCCTGGTCACGCAAACGCACCCGGACTACATCAGGCGGTTGTTCGAGCTGGAGGTCCCGGAGGTCGGCGAGCGGATCATTGAAATCCGAGCATTGGCCCGCGAGGCCGGATATCGCACCAAAGTCGCCGTTTCCTCCATTGACGCGAAAGTGGATGCCGTCGGCGCCTGCGTAGGCATCCGGGGTAGCCGGATTCGTAACATCGTCGACGAGCTTGGTGGCGAGAAGATCGACATCGTCCGATGGAATGAGTCGTCGCAGATCCTGATCGCCAACGCCCTGAAGCCGGCCGAGGTGCAGGAGACGTTCCTCTGCTTTGAGCTGGGGCGGGCCACCGTGATTGTGGCGGAAGACCAGTTGTCGCTGGCGATCGGAAAGAGAGGCCAGAACGTGCGTCTGGCGGCCCGGCTAACCGGCTGGGACATCGATATTCTGACCCCGGCGGAATACAACAAGAGCCTGGATGACATGGAGCGGGTTCTCAAAGGTATTCCCGGTGTGGGCGACCTGGTACTCGACAAGCTCCTTGCGATCGGCGTGATCTCCTTGACCGATATTGAGGAAGTAGGCGTGGAGCCGTTGGTAAGTACATTAGAACTTGACGAAGAGACGGCGCAGCAAATTGCGGAGACCGCCGCTGCTGCTGCCAAGCAGCTCGCTGCCGAAACCGAGGCCGCGAGAGTCCTGGCCGAGCAGGAACAGGCGGCCACTGAGGAAGGAACCGAGCCTGCAACGGTGGACAGCGATCTGGAGCTGGAGACCGTCGCGGAGACCGCCGAGACCGAAGCCGACCAGGCTGAATATGCCAAGGCCGCAGAAGCGTCTGACACTGAGGGCGTTTCAACCGCCGACAGTGAACGGCAGGTTGAGGAGGATCACGTGGACGCCTCTTCAAGCGACGAGCCGGCTGCTAGAGTGGGACAAAGCCACGAGGCGGATGCGGAAACGGAGGACGAACCCAGCACGGAAGAAAAGACCTCGGACGAGGTGGGAGAATCTCCGGACGCTACGCGTCAGGAGCCCGCGTGAAATAGGAAAACTGCTCTGCGCCGCGGTGGAACGGAGAACACATGTGGCATGGCCGGCAAGCCGTACCACGGGCAACATTGGGCGGCACGCCCGAACGAAACCGGCTTCAACGCTCATCAGCAGCCGATGACGAGTCCGTTTAGGCCCAGGTTAGCGGGAGATTGAACTTGGCCGAAAAGATGCGCGTTCACAACCTGGCCAAGGAATTGAACGTCTCGAGCAAGGTCATCCTCGAGAAGTGCAAAGCCGAAGGGCTCGACAACGTCGTCAAGAACCACATGTCGACGGTCAGCGCCGGTCTGTACGCTACGATCAAGGAGTGGTTCAGCGAGGGCGAGAGCACGGTGGCCATCGAAACATCGGCGCGCATCGATCTCAAAAAAGTGCGTGTGAAGCCGAAGCGCAAGCGAACTACGAAGAAGGTGGCCGAGGCCAAGCCCGCAGAAGCCAAGGCTATCCAGGAAGCGGCAAGGACGAAACTCGAAGAACCGCCGATAAGCCCGGCCGAGGCCCCGCTCGCTGAGGAAATCCCTGCCGCTGCAGCGGCCGTTGCCGAGGCGCCCGCACCGGAGCCGGAGGAAGCGGTTCGAGTGCCGCCAGTGGAATCGAAGCCTGCGCTCGAAGAAGAGCCTGCCGTGGCAGCGCCCGAAACACCGGCGACGGGAGCCGGACCCAAAGCCATCCCCCTCCCACCGGAAACGCTGCGTGCAGCACCGGCGCCCGGAGTACCGGGGAAGGAGGAAGCTCTGCCGGCCGCTGAAGCCCCGCCGTTGAAGCCCGAAGAAGCCCCAGAAGCTGAGAAGCCTCACGCCGGGAAGGCGGCGGCCAAAGCTCCACCGACCGAACCTGGCAAGGAAAAGAGGGAACCCGAGAAGCCCGAGCCACTGGTCGCCGCGGGACCACAGAACATCCCGACACCCACCAAGTTGAAGGGGCCTCGCGTGGTCCGCTACGAGCCTCTGACGCAGGACCGCGCGCCTCGCCGGCCCAGCGACCGGGCAGGGGAGGCGACGCTCAAGATCGGGGCACTGCCTCCCACGCCCGACATCGGGGAGATTCCAACGGGCCGACGTGGACGAGGCAGCCGGCGGGCACGCGTCAACCCCCGTCGAGCCGCCGGACGAGCCCGCGAGGCCACAGAGAAGATGGCCGAATGGCGAGACCGCGACCTTATCGAGCGTGGGGAACGGCTGGCCGGCGCCAGTGGGCGTCGCTTCCGTCGGCGCGCGCAGGCGGCCACCAAAGTGGCCGTGGCAGCGCCGGAGCACATCCCTACGGCCAAAGTGCATGAGCCGGTCCGGATGAAGGATTTTTGTTCGGCCACGGGTCTGAACTTCATGCAGTGTTTCAAGGTGTTGAGGGATGAACACAACATCCTGGTCAATATCAACATGACCCTGCCAAACGAAACAGCCGAATTGCTGGCGTTGCAGTTCGGGATGGATCTCGAGATCGTCCCGATGAAAACGCAACT
>CP070718.1:2288588-2302779 GCA_020350565.1 Phycisphaerales bacterium | reverse complement strand
TGCCGAGCCGATCCAACTGGACTTGTACGTCATCGGGGAGCGCCGAGCGTTGGCCAAGGGCATGCGTACTTGGCTGTGCGACACGTTTTCTCTGAAAACCGATCACCATTCCCTATGGAGTTACGTCAACATTTCGCCGCCGGTCTTCGTGGGGAGCAAGACACGTTCCCTGGTTGGCATACCGGCCGTATCGGCCATCATGTGGCCGGGCTGTGTGCTGACTCGTTTGCATGGTCGGCTCGATCGTGATGACATGAAGTCGGATCTGACGCTGAACTGGATCGAGCCGCGGCCGGTACAGGCCACGCTCTACCCCCGCACGGGTGCGATGGCTTTGAGTGGGTGTGTATCCGCGATCGCGTTTGCCCTGGCTTTCGCCTGGAGCACGCGAACGGCCGCGAGAAGAGGTTGGCGCATCGGAGCAATGGTACGACACAGGCTCCTGCCGGCCATTGTAGTGGCTCTGGTGGCAGGTGCTGTGGCCTACAGTATGCTCGAAGTCGTACCTGTGAAGTCCAAGAGCCGGGAGGAAATCAGATCGCTGCTGGCTACTCTGTGGGCACACCACTTCGTGCTGCAGCAGCTGGAGCGCGAGCCGCCCGCGTTACCGTTTCCGGAGGTCTACCACATGCTGCTCAGCGATAACCTTGATCCGGAAGCCAAGCGGGAAGATTTCGAGGCTCTGGCACTGCCGGGCGATTTCAGGATCGAACCGGCGGAAGACGGCTGGCGGCTCACGATTCTGGATAGCTACTTCGTGCCTGTCTCGATTCCCATCAACCCTAATGGTTCGCCGTGCTCCGTGGGTGATTGATGCCCGGCATTGCACGCGGCACAATGATCGCAGATGAGTCATGGGCAACGATCCTCCGACAAAACGCCGCGTATTGCACCTTGCGCTCCAGGGTCTCGATGACAGCCTGAACGAAGTTCACGCCGGCGAACTCCTGTGCGTTTCTCAGACCGCTGGGGCTTGCACGGGAGTGGCAAAATAGCGCCCGCGGAACCAGAAGGCGACGTTTACCAGGCTGATCAGGACCGGGACCTCGACGAGCGGGCCGATGACGGCCGCGAAGGCGGCGCCGGAGTTGATGCCGAAGACGGCGACGGCCACGGCGATGGCCAGCTCGAAGTTGTTGCTGGCGGCCGTGAACGCGATCGTGGTCGTCTTCGAATAGTCCGCGCCCAGCTTCTTGCCCATCCAGAACGACACCAGGAACATGACCACGAAATAGATGCACAGTGGGATCGCGATGCGAATCACGTCCAGCGGCAACTGAACGATGAACTCGCCCTTGAGGGAGAACATGACCACGATGGTGAACAGCAGCGCAATGAGCGTGATCGGCGAGATCTTGGGGATGAACTTCTGCTCGTACCACTCTCGGCCCTTGATCTTGAGCATGACGAAGCGCGTGATCATGCCCGCCAGGAATGGAATACCGAGGTAGATAAACACGCTCTCGGCAATCTGGCCGATGGTGACCTCCACGACCGCACCGCTCAACCCGAAAAGCGGCGGCAGAATGGTGATGAACAGCCACGCATAGACGGAATAGAACAGTACCTGAAAGATCGAGTTGAACGCGACAAGGCCGGCGGCGTACTCGGTGTCCCCCTTGGCCAGATCGTTCCACACGATGACCATGGCGATGCATCGCGCCAAGCCGATCATGATCAGGCCGACCATGTATTCGGGGTATCCGTGCAGGAACAGCAACGCCAGTACGAACATCAGGATCGGTCCGATGACCCAGTTCTGAACCAGCGAGAGCCCGAGGACCTTCACGTTGCGGAAGACGTCACCGAGCTCCTCGTACTTCACCTTGGCCAGCGGCGGATACATCATGAGGATGAGCCCGACGGCGATGGGGATGTTGGTCGTACCGACCTGAAAGCGGTTGATGAAAGCCTCGACGCCGGGAAAGAAGTATCCGCCGAAGACCCCGACGGCCATCGCCAGAAAGATCCACAACGTCAGAAAACGGTCGAGGAACGATAGCCGCTTACGCTGTTCCGCCATCACCGGAGCACATTCGGCTTTCACCATTCATCTCCTTCGCAACCACATGATGAGCTAATCACAGCGACCCTTCGGCAGGGCGCGCAACCTTTTCAAATCCTTCCGCAGGATATCGACCTCGCGCAGGCAGGACCGCACGCAATCGAGGAGCGTGCGCTTCAGGCCGGCGGGCTTCTTCGTCAGCGAGTAGTGCTTCCACTTGCCGTCCCGGCGTACGGAGACCAGTCCGGCCCGGCGCAGGTACGCCAGGTGCCGTGAGATCTTCGGCTGAACCTCGTCGAGCACCTCGCATAACTCGCAGACGCACAGCTCGCGCTCCAGCAACAGGTTGAGCAGGCGCAAGCGCGTCGGGTCCGCGAAGGCGCGGAACAGGTCGGGCGTGGTGGCAAGGGCGGCTTTCATATATGCATAAGCATATATGTCATCCGCCAAACCTGCAAGCAGTTTCGGTCAGAACAGTGTTTATCGGCTGCTTGGAAGAGCCCCAGGGGCCACGATCTGACCGGCGATGCCCTCGGGCCGGCGGTGGCCGCCCCGCGTATCATCTGATACGCTGGCCGTATGACCGCGCCAGAAGCTCTTGCGGCATGGATGAGTTCGCACATTGCGAACGACTGGAAGTTCGGGCGGAAGGTGTTTCACTACCATCCGCGATCAGACGAGCACTCCAAGTACTTGTGCCGCATGGTCTTCCAGGATCTTCTGGCGGCCTGCCCGCTGCTCACCGAGCACGTCGCGCGCGGGCTGGTTGCAGGCTCAATCAACACGAGATTTGTGTTTCCGAACGCGAAGAGAAAAACGCTAGACCTCGCGATTGGTGAGCCGGCGGGCCCAAGTTCACGCGAATCGGGCGAGCTTGGGGTGGGCTTGCCGGTCAAGAACTTGCGAATCTCCTGCGAGGCGAAGCAGTGCATGACGGAGCACAACAAGTCAAAGCCACGCATCTTCGATGAACTGTCATCTTCGCACGAAATCGTCCACCAGGGCGACACGAATGTCATCGCCGCCGGAATCGTGGTCGTGAACATCGCCGAGACGTACGCGTCCCCTACGCGTCAGGTCAGTAGTACCGGGCCGCTGATTCTCACCACACACCATCAGCCCCACGTCGCCGAAGGAATGGTTACTCACCTGCAGGGCTTGATAATGCGAAACGGTCCGGGAGAGGTGGGGTTCGATGCGTTTGCTACGATCGTGATTGACTGCGACAACCAAGGGCCGTGCATGTTGCACACAGTCCCGCCCGCGCCACAGCCAGGGACTTCGCACCACTACGGGACATTTCTCGACAGGATCAGTCGGGCTTATGCGTCTCGCTACGCCGAATGACAAGTGATGGGGGCTCGCCAAACATGAGCAGCCCGTCCAATTCACCCTTCACCCGTTTCACCGCGCTATCAAAGTACCCTCCATCAATCTCGTTCCCAATGCTGTTCCGGTCAGCCTTGATCGCCGCGATCGTGGTCGTACCCGTGCCATTGAACGGATCCAGGACCGTGTCGCCGGTGAACGAGAACATGCGAACGAGTCGATAGGCCAATTCGACCGGAAACGGTGCTGGGTGCTCTTTCGTCGATGCCCCCGTCAGCCCGGTCCAGATCGGTTGGAACCACTCGGACTGCTCCTGCTTCGATAGCCGAGATGTGGCGCGCTGCTCATCGGTCGGCTTCCGGTAGGAACCCGGCTTGCGAAGCATCAGGATGTACTCGACGTCGTTCTTGATGATGGCATTGGGCTCATAGGGCTTCCCGAGGAATCCGCCGCCATTGCCCGCAGCCTCGAACACGGCGTTCGCGATCTTGTGCCAGAGGATTGGCGTGAGGTAGTCGAATCCGATGCGCCGCGCCCGCACGGCAATGTCGGCGTGCAGCGGGAACACGTGATGACGTCCGCCATTCCGACGTCGCGCCACACAGACATCTCCCACGTTGCAAACGAGGCGCCCACCGGGAACGAGCGCCCGGTAGCAGTGCTGCCACACCCTGTCGAGCTCGTCATGGAAGGCCTCGTAATCCTCCCAATGCCCGAGCTGATCGGGGTGCTCGTTGTACCGTTTCAGGTTGTAGTATGGTGGCGATGTGACCACCAAGTGAACGCTCTTGTCAGGCACCCAGCCGAGGTCTCGGGCATCGCCCAAGTTAAGCGTGTGCTCTGTCGCTGGACCACTGTAGGGCTTGGCGTCGGGGATTGCCGTCTTCAGTCGCTGCAGTTCAGATGCCATCGGATTTGCGCCGTTCAATGGATGCTGCAGAGCATTCTATCACGTTCGTCGCGCACCACCCGCAACGGGTTCACTTTTCTGCATCCTGCATCGAGCCTTAATAATACGGATTTTGTTCGGGTCCGCAACTGCGAAAATCGGGCGTGGCGACCACTGACGGCTGCGGCGACGTGGCTTCGTGGCGAGTCCCTGAGGTGTCGCTGCCCACGCCAGTCCGGATGGCTTGTGGGCGTCGCCGATGTGACCGGGAGTGGTGCCCGGTCGCGGGTCGATAGAGAGGCGTGCCCTCGCTAATCCTGATGCGACAGAAGGTTGCGTCATTGCCGACCGTTTGTTATTCGTCAGTTCGTTGCGGTGAGATATGGACGAAGGCGCGGTCGATGCCCGCCACGGATTCCACCGCCTCACGAACGGCCTCGCAGATGACGTGCGAATCCTCCGTCGCGAGCCGCCCGTCGACGACCGCCGTCAGCTCGACATGAATGAACGTGCCGACGTAGTGGCCTTTGATGTCGCGGACGTGCTCCACGCCGGAGACCTTTTCAGCCGAGGACTGCACACGCAACAGCAGGTTCGGGTCGGGTGCCCGACCCATGAGATAGTCGAGATTCTCCATGCCGATGCGATGCGCGCTGTAGAGGATGTACATCCCGATGAGCAGCGCGGAGAGCACATCCAGCAGGGGCAGGCGCAGCTCCGCAACGACGACTGCGAGCAGCCCCTGCCCTGCGATGAAGACATCATTGCGACAATCGACGGCTGCGGCGCGCAGGGCCGGGCTGTTCAACCGCCGCCCGCGCCGATCGAAAAACACGAACAGCACCAGCTTCAAGGCAACGGTGATGACCAAGGCCACCATGGGGTAGGTGCCGATCTGCTCGGGCAACTCGCCCCGGTAGAGGTCGATTACGGCCGTCTTGCATACCTCGAATCCGAGGATGCCGGTGAAGATGGCGACGAGCAGGCCGGCGATGGGCTCGGCGCGGCGGTGGCCGAAGGGGTGATCCTCGTCGGCGGCCTTCCAGGCCCAGCGAACGCAGAGGACAATCACCACGGCGGAGACGACATCGGCGAGCGAGTTCAGCGTCTCGGAAAAGATGGTCAGGCTGTCGGACAGACCGGTCGCGGTCGCCTTGAGGATAAGCAGGAAGGCGTTGGCGGCGATGGCAAAAAGAGCCGCCCGCATGGCCTGCGATCGCGGCATGTACGCGTCTCCGATAAAGCGAGTGATTGTTGTAGATCGCTGGCGAATTGTCCACCCGGGATGTGAACCGGTCGGCGCAGAACAAGCGCGCCGGATCGGCACAGCCACAAGACGGATCGGCAGCCGCGGCGAGGCCCAGCGTCACGCGGGCAAAAGCGCCCATTCTCTGCGGGGCTCCGCTCAGTGTTCCGTGTTTTTTTGATGTTTCCAGTTACAGAAATGCGGCGCGCCGTCGCAGCCCTCCCGCGAGTGAGCGCCAGGATCTCGTCGGCTATCCGCCTTGACGTGCGTGAGGGCCTGCAAGTCTTCGGCCTACAGAACGAACAACACCCAGGCACCTACACCGATGATGAGCAGACCCGCCACGCGACGCAGGAAGTCCATCCCGCGGGTCCAGCCTTTGGAATCCGCCATTTTCTGAACCAGCCCCATGGAAGTGCCGCCGATCAGGATCAGGCCGCAGTGCCCCAAACTGTACGACACGAGCAGCACCGCCCCGAAGGCCATGCCTTTGAGCGGCACGACGGCCAGCAGCGCCAACAGGACCGGCCCGGCGCAAGGCAGGGATATCAAACCGAAGAGCAAACCGAGCATCAGGGCGCCAATGAAGCCTTTCTGCTTGGGCTGGACACCTGATGGTACCGGTGTCGTGAAGTGCAGCACACCCAGGAGATGCAGCCCCATCAGGAGACAGACGCCGCCGGCGATGTAGCTCCACCATGTCGCCCGCAGGATCGAGCTGGCCCCCCACGTCGCCAGGAAGAGGATCCCGAACATGAGAGTCAGGCCGATCGCAAACGTCAGCGAGAGCAGAAACGAGTGCCAGACCCGTCGCTTTTGCTCCCCGGCGCGCTGGGACTGTCCGGCCACATAACCAACCATCAATGGCACCATGGCGATCACGCAGGGGTTCGCCGCCGTAAGTAGCCCTCCGGCAAACGCCGCAAGGGGAGCGATCCACGGGTTGCTCTGGACGACTTCGGCCAGATTCTCGGAGAAGGCTTCGAGCATTTATTTGACTCCGACCTTTTCCGCGAAGAGCGCCTTCAGGTCTTCCTTGGAGATGAAGCCCTCGTGTCGCCAGACCTCCTTCCCCTCGGCCGTGTAGAGGATTTGCGTCGGGATGAGGCGGATCTTGTACGGCCTTGCCGCATCCGGGTTTTTCCAGACATCGATGAACTCGACGGAAAGCCGCCCCTTGTATTCTTCGCGAAGGGCGTCCAGGATCGGCGCCAGCGCTATGCACTGCTTGCACTTGTGCGCGCCGAGGTCCACGAGCCGTGGCAGCTTCGCATCAGGCGAAGCGCTGGCTACGTGCGCTGCGGCGGCTGGCGCATCAGCAGTGGCATTCTCGTCGGCGACCGTCCCGACCTGCGCGACGGACGGCGGTTCCACAGCCGCGGTTGCGTCAGGCGGCTGCTGTTCTGCCCGCTGCGACTTGAACCACGCCGCAGCCGCAACAACGGCCACAACCGCGAGAACTGCGACGACGTTCCTCGCGCTTGCTTTGCTCATCGTGGTGCTATCCTTTCCGCCCGCCTGACGCTTACAGCTCCAGGAAGGTCGTCAACTCCGTCCAGACGTACTTCTGGAATGCCGGCCCGTCGTGGACCAGTTCCCAGACGTCCTCCAGATTCTTCCATCGAACGATCTCGTCGCCCTTCATTTCCACCAGCACGAGAGACGACGTCGACAGCTCGAAGTCGCTCTCGAAATGCTCGTTGCCCGGCTCCTCGATATTCACTGGGTGCCATTCGAGCTTTCCCGCCTCGAGCTCCTCAAGATAGCCGGTCTCCACGGCATTGCGCGCCTGCTCCTCGATCGCCAGACACGTAGGGCAGCGCAGCGTTCGGTGGAAGTAGTATGCGACGAACTTTGTATCCGCCGCCGTAACGACGTCGGCCGCGCCACCTTCTTCCTGCGATTGCTCCTGGACCGCAAGTTGTTTGGCCGCAACAACAGCGGACTTCCCGGCGGTCGGCGGCTGAGCGCTCGTCTCTGCCGGTGCCGGCGACGGGTGCGCTTGTGCACCAGACTCTTCAGCCGGCGGCGCAGAGGGTGACGCGGGCGGCGACGACCGCTCACAGCTCACAACGAGAGCGATGAGGAAAGTGGACATCATAAACACGGTTTGTGTGTGGATACTGAAGCGCAACATAAGTAAAACCTTGATCGTTGAGTTACTCACTGGCGTCGTAATGGCGTCCTTGCTTTGCAGGCCTGTCCTGCGCGTGCTGGACAACCCGTCTCATGTGCAGCGCTAGATCCTGTCGCGCCGGGCGATCAGCCTTTGCTCGCCGCGGTCGTGAGAATCTTGGTCAGCTCAGCCTCGTTGGGGAGCTTTCCTGACACCTTGACCTGACCGTCTATGACCAGGGCCGGCGTCACCATGACGCCATAGGATGCGAACTTGGCAATCTCCTTGACATGCACGAGCTCGTAGTCGAGCCCGAGCTTGTCGGCTGCCAACTTGACGCCGGCTTCCAGCGCGTTGCATCTCGCGCACCCCGTTCCCAAAACCTCGATCTTCATGCCGTTGCTCCTCGCTTCAAGTCAACGCCCCGTACGTCATCCCTACGATCGTGGCCATCACGATCACCAATACCGTGAACACCGCGGTCTTTTTCAGCCCAATCACCGAGCGGATCACCAGCAGGCTCGGCAGCGAAAGCGCCGGACCGGCCAGCAGCAAAGCCAGCGCGGGACCTTCCTTCATGCCATGCTCCATCAGGGCCTGCAGGATCGGGATCTCGGTGAGCGTCGCGAAGTAAAAGAGACACCCGACGACGGAGGCCACGAGATTGGACGTCAAGCTGTTGTCGCCGACGAGCGCCGCGACTTGTTTATCAGGAAGAAGCGCACCCAAGAAGCCCACGATGAACACGCCGCCGAACAGCAACGGCACCAGCAGCTTGGCGAAGTCCCAGGTGTTGTGCATCCATTCCCTGAGTTCGTCGCGCTCGAACCAGCGCCAGACCATGAGCAGAACCGCCAGACCCATCGCGCCCGCGAAGTACCATTTCAGGTGATAAATCGTCATGACCCAGCCCTGCGCTTCTTCGACGCGAGCGATCTCGCTTTTCTCCACCGTGATCTTGTCGCCGACCTTGAGGTTGGCCACAGGGCGATCCACCTGGATCATGATTTCATCGCGTGTTTCCTGGAGCATCACGGCCGGAATCTCGGTTCCGTCTGTTTTGTGCACAACCACGTTGCCCGGGTTGTACCAGTCGGAGAAGACGAGGAACGCCATCATGCAGGCAAAGTAAAGGACAGTCTGCCAGAGGGATCGCCGCGCCGCGGGCGGATCGGGCATCGCGGCGGCGCTCTCCATGCGCTGCTGCTCGTCTTTCCG
The DNA here is from genome assembly GCA_020350565.1 of Phycisphaerales bacterium. Taxonomy (GTDB): domain Bacteria; phylum Planctomycetota; class Phycisphaerae; order UBA1845; family UBA1845. The sequence goes on along the minus strand of CP070718.1, from coordinate 2,293,976 downwards.
AAAGGCCACCGCCATGATGAGGCCGATGATGATACCGAAGACGATCGCCCCTACCGCCCGCGCGATGCCGATCTCGAAGCCAAGCACGCGCGCGGTGAGAAAGATCGCCAGGATGTTCAGCGCCGGACCTGCGTAGAGGAACGCCGAGGCGGGTCCCAGCCCGGCCCCGACCCGGTAGATGCCGGCGAACATCGGCAACACGCTGCAGGAACAAACGGCCAGGACCGTTCCGGACACGGACGCCACGGAGTAGGCCTCGACCTTGTTGGCCTTGGGTCCCAGATGTCGAAGGACCGCTTCCTTCGACAGAAAGGTGATGATCGCGCCGGCGATGAACAATGCCGGCACGACACAAGCGAGCGTGTGATTGCGCGCGTACCATTGCAGCATCTTGAACGCTTCGAGAATCGCATTGGCTACCTCAGGGTTCGAGAGTGGCAGGTAGAAGGCAACCAAGAAGATGAGCACAAATGCAGAGAAGATCTTCCACTGTTTCACGTCTCTTGACCGCCCCATTGTTTGATGGCCATTGCGCCATGGCCGGGCGAAAAAAACTATAGACCCATGGCCGCCTGCTGCGCCTCGAGGTTCTGCTTGAGCACGGACTCGATGCAGGTAAAGAATCCGTCGAGGCACTTGCAGTTCACGCAATAGTAACTCATCGAGCCTTCCTTTCGGCCGATCAGCAAACCGACCTCTTTGAGAACGGCCAGATGCTTGGACACGGTCGACTGGTCCGCACCCACGAGCTCGGTGAGTTCGCAGACGCACATCTCCCGTTCGCTCAAGGCGTCGAGCAGCAGCAGCCGGGTGGGATGAGCCAACGCCTTGGCGACCCTCGCGCGAGCTTCATAGCGCTGAATCGGATACTTCGTCCTCGACTTCATGGCCATATGGCCATCATACCATGGCCTTAGGACTCGGTCAACCCTCCTGAGGCTTCATGACACTGAGCGCGCACTCGAAAACGATGCCCCAATCGACCGTCCCAGGCGGCGAGGGTGTCGCACCCCCCTTTGGGACGGATCGAGGAGGATTCTGGGGATGGGAGGGTCTCGTGGGATTGACAGCTCTTTGGAACGGGGACACGCCTTCGCAGGATTGAGGCGTCTTTGTCGGTTCAAGGGACCATGGAGTTCAGAGCGGGGACAAGCACTACATCCGGCCGGGATGCCCAGGTCACCCGCGGTCGTTGAATGGCTGACCCATGTGCAGGATCTCGACCCCGAATGCACCGACGCGCGCTCGGTTTGCGTCGGCTGGCCGGTTCACTCAGGTTGATGAGACGGAGACGCGTACCGAAACGAGGTCAGCTTTCCTCCGGTCTGTTTCTTGAAGAAGGTCCTCCCCAACCTCAGAGGTGTTTGGGACGACCCCATCAGACCGCGCAGACCGCCGCGGCACCAAGGTGCCTGCGACGCACACGCGGCTGGGTCCGACAAATGGACCCAGCCGGGCCCGTGCCGTCGAACTGTCCGCACTAGTATGATTTGTACATTCACATGGGCCGCAACGTACAGTTCAAAAGGCAGTTTCCCGCGAATTTAGCCTCCCCGCGTGTGGCACGACACGTGCTTCACGGTCTTATGCAAAAGTCATGATCAGGTTACGGGACGAACGCCCATTGGCGTAAGTAGGAACCGGCCGCTCATGTTACGCGCACTGCCCTCCATCCAGAAACGACCAAGTTGCCTGTCATGCGGTGCTTACCGTCCCGCGCGGGACGCCGATGCAGCGGGCACCGTTGGCACTGACTTGGTGGGGGGAGGATCCAGCCGAGGAGCCCGGTCGAATCGTCACGCCACCCAACCGTTGGGTCGCACCTTCCCCGACGTAACGGCCTCTTGCATCTCACACGCAAACATTTGGGAGAAGTCTCATGTATCGGCTCACTAACCCGCACCGCGTCACGCTGCTGATTTTGTTGGTGATCCAGGCTATCTCAACCGCTTCGGCCTGTGCGGCGGACGAGGTCCTGTACCTTTACGGCCCCTCCGGCCCGTCGCCTGCGATCCGAGACGCCGCGATGGTTTTTGGCGGGGAAAGGAACATCGAGATTGAAGTCTCGTCAGGTCCCGTCGAGACCTGGGTCGAAGAGGCAAAGAAGAACGCCGATTTCGTCTACAGCAGTGCCGAGTTCATGATGTCCGCCTTCATGCGCCGCGAGGGTTTGGGCATCGAACGCAATTCCGTCACCCCGCTTTACATGCGTCCGTCAGTTGTTCTCGTGCGGCCCGGGAACCCCAAGCAGATTAACGACTTCCCCGATCTACTGAGACCCGGACTGAAAGTGATGGTGGTCAACGGCAGCGGACAGGTTGGCCTTTGGGAGGACATGGCCGGCAAGACGGGCGACATTCGGACCTTGCGCGCTCTGCGAAGGAACATCTCCGTGTTCGCTCCGACGAGCGATGACGCGGTCGAGACCTGGAAGACGAACCCGGATATTGACGCATGGATCACGTGGAACATCTGGTTCGCGCCGTTGCACGACCAAGCCGATATGGTTCATGTCAGCGATGCTTACAGGATTTATCGCCAATGCAGTATCGCGCTGACGTCGCGGGGCAGCAAGAAGCCGGCCGCGAACGAATTCATCCAGTTTCTCGCGTCGTCGCGAGGCGCGGAGATTTTTGAATCATGGGGATGGATGATACCTCCCGGAGATTCGAGCCGCCTCGCCGTTCGCCAGGACATCTGCGCAGTCTATCGCATCAACAACGATGAATGGGCGGAAGGCGTCGGCAAGGGCCTGCTCCGCCTCCGTGGGCTGCTGGAAGACTACGAAGCGATGGGCGTTCCTGCGTCGGAGATCCACATTTGCGCGGTGGTTCACGGCGAACCCGCCTATTGGCTGCTGGAAGACGACGCTTATGACGCATTCACGAAGAAGAAGGGGGGAAATCCGAACAAGGACATCATCCATGAGCTCTGCAAGTTGGGCGTGAGCTTCGAGCTTTGCGGTCGAACCATGAAAGCCCACGGCTGGACCCCGAACGACCTGTTGCCCGAAGTCAAGATTGTACCTGGGGCGCTTCCTCGCATCATCGACCTCCAACTTCAAGGGTATGCATACCTGCGGTTCTAGAGCGCGAGCGCATGCGTAGGTCCCCTTCCGTTTTTCATGTTTTTGAGACGATGTGAGGTATGACGTGGACATCAGCCGTCGAGCGTTCCTAAAAAAGGCCGGCATCGCCGGAGCAGGCAGCGCTACCCTGGCTGCCGGCATTGAGGAGGCCGTAGCATCAGGCCCGGTGCCTCATTCCGACGAGTGGGTGGGGGTCCTTGTCGATCTCACCAAGTGCAACGGGTGCCGAAGGTGTGAGGCCGCCTGCAAGGAGGCCAACGGCTTGGGCACGCTGACCAAAGAGGATCTGGCCGACGTCTCCGTGTTTGAGACTCATCGCCGGCAGGATCCGAGAAGTTACACCAATGTCAACGAGTTCCATTGTCCCGACGGGTCGGGCGGGTCGAAAGCCGTCTACGTCAAGAACAACTGCCTGCACTGCGTTGATCCGGCCTGCGTGTCCGCTTGTCTCGTCAAGGCCATGCAGAAGCAGCCGAACGGAGCCGTCACCTACGATCCCTGGAAGTGCATGGGCTGCCGCTACTGTATGGTGGCCTGCCCGTTCCAGATCCCCGCATACGAGTATGACAAAGTCCTGACACCACAGGTGCGTAAATGCACGTTCTGCATGAACGAAGGCAATCCGCACAAGGGCGGGGTACCCGCGTGTGTGGATGCATGCACCCTGGAGTGTCTGACCTACGGCAAGCGCGGCGACCTGCTTACGTTAGCCCACAAGAAAATTCGGGAGAAGCCCGAACGATACATTGACCACGTCTACGGCGAACGGGAAGCCGGCGGGACCTCATGGCTCTACATCTCCGGTGCCCCCTTCGAACAGCTTGGCTTCGCGAAGGTCAAGAGCAGTGCGGCTCCACGGCTGACGGAGGCCATCCAGCACGGCGTGTTCAAACACTTCGTGCCTCCCATCGCGTGGTGCACGATCCTAGGGATGGCCATGTGGTTGACGAATCCCGACACTCAAGATGAGGGGGGCGAGCAGTCGCCTGCATCGGTTACGCAGGCGGTCGGCACTCGGACCGCTGCTGCCGCCGTTTCACAGCCAGATCATGGAGCGAACGGATGACCGCGCACAGTCCTCCAGCCCCCGTCAATCGCAAGCTCTTGACGCCCGGCGTGTACGGCCTCCTCGGTCTGATCATCATCGGATTGATCTTCGGCGCGTACCGGTTCTTTTTCGGGCTGAGGGCCAGTACAAACCTGAACCAATACTACCCATGGGGCATTTGGATCGTAGCCGACGTATCCTTCATCGCGCTTGCCGCAGGCGGGTTTACCACAGCGGCGATAGCACACATCTTCCATCGCTCGCACTACCACCTTCTGGCCCGACCGGCCCTGGTGCTTGCCTTGTTGGGGTACACTTCCGCGTGCGTCGTACTCGCCGCGGACCTGGGGAAGTACTACAACATCTGGCATCCGCTCCTTCCCAGGTGCTGGCAGGGCAACTCGGCGTTGTACGAGGTGGGCATGTGCGTGATGTGCTACCTCATCGTTCTATACGTCGAGTTTCTACCCGTGGTCTGCGAATACTTCATGAACAGCGATCGGCGTCCTCGGCTGAAGGCGATCTGCGCCACCGTTTACAGGATAGCCGAAAGGACCATGTTCCTGTTCATCATCCTCGGCGTGGGTATCTCCTGTCTGCATCAATCCTCGCTGGGGAACGTCATGGTGCTGGCGGCGGACAGGCTTCACCCGCTGTGGCAGACACCGATTCTCTCGCTGCTGTTTCTGATCTCGGCGGCTGCGGTCGGTTTTCCAACAGTCATCTTCATGGCCATCTACGGGGCATGGGCGTTGCGGCTGCAGCCGCGAATGCACGTCATCGGCCCGCTCGCCCGATACATCCCGATCCTCCTCGGTTTCTATCTCGCCTTCAAGCTGGGTGACATGCTCATCCGCCGGAGTTACGTGCATCTGGCCGAACTGTCCCTTCAGAACGCATCGTTCCTGATTGAAATCGGATTGGGACTCGTCGCCCCGATCCTTATGACGCTCTCCCGACGGGTGCGGAGATCACCACAGTGGCTTTGCGTGGCGACCGCGTTGACCATGTTCGGCGTGGTCCTCAACCGAGCCAACGTGTATTGGATTGGATACCGGCCTCTCTACACCGACACGATGTATTTCCCCTCGCTTGCCGAGTGGGGCGTCACCGTGGGCGCAGTCGCCGGCATGCTCTTTTGCTGGCGGGCAATTGTTACCTACCTGCCGGTGGTGAGCCTGCCCCATCAAACGAGAACGGCATGAGCACCTCGAATAATAGTCCGGCCTTGCAGTTTAGGAGGATGAGCTTG
>CP070718.1:2268534-2288488 GCA_020350565.1 Phycisphaerales bacterium | reverse complement strand
GGCGAACTGGGGCTCGAAGCCAAACTCGATGAGATCATCCGGCTGCTTCAGGAGGGATCATCGCTTCCCGAAGCCACGCAGGCTCAAGCGGCCTGGCTCGAGCAGGCGGACAAGGTTCTGGCCGTACTGCTCCAACGCGACAGCGAGAACGAACAGCGAAAAGAGGATATCGACCGTCTCCAAGAATACAGACAGGAGCTGCGCGACATTCTCAGACAACAGCGTGCACATCGCGACGCTTCCGCGAAGGCGGCGAATGCGGCGCGTCTATTGCGTCAACTCGACGCGGCCTTGAAACGTCTGGATGATCTGCAGAAGAGGCAGACCGACGCCGCCCGCGATTCGCAACAAAAGGACGCCCTGAAGGACGAATCATCGCGAGCGCAGGCCGCGGGCCAACAGCTTGATATCGCCCGCGAAACGCAGCAGCTTGCCGAGGACGTGGCACGGCTGGCCGAGTTGGAGCCTGGGGAACAGGCCGATTCGGCGCAACAGCAGGGAGCCCGCGACCAAGCCGGACAGGGTGCCCAAGCGCTGCAGGAAGCGCGCCAGGCCATGGAACGGGGCGGTCAGGCGGCCCAAAAGGGTGAGCAAGCGCAATTACAGAAGGATCAGCAGGAGGCGGAAGAGAACCTGCGCCGGGCCCGTGACCGCCTGCTTCAGGCAAAAGAAGAGCTGCAAGCACAGGCCTCCCCAGACAGCGAATCGCTGGCGGAGAAACAACGGGCGACGGCCGACGAGACCCGCGATCTCGCCGACCGCATGCAGAACGACGCAGAATCCGGCGGCAAGGGTGGCGAGCAATCGCCCGGGCAGGAAAGCCTCGACGACGCGGAACGCGACATGCGCGGCGCCGAGCAGGACCTGCAGCAGAAGCAACACGAGGACGCCCATCGAAAGCAGGAGGAAGCGATCAGGAAACTCGAACAGGCCCAGCGCGAGCTGGAAGATGAGTTGAATCAACTGCGTAAAGAGGACCGCCAGGAAACGTTGCGCGACCTGGAGTCGAGATTCCGAGACATGCTGGCCGGTCAACGTGAGATCAATGAGGAGACCGTCCGTCTCGACCGCATCGGGGTGGAGAAGTTTCAGCGAGCGGAGCAGCTCCAGGTTGCCGACCTTTCGTCACGACAGCGGGCGCTGTCGGAACGGGCGGCCACATGCCTCCACATCCTCGAAGAGGAGGGAACGACCATCGTCTTTCCCCACATCGTCGAACAGCTTTCAGAGGACATGGGCGTGGTGGCAGACCGCTTGGCAGAAGTCCTCGTCGGACCGTTGACGCAAAGCATCGAAGAGGAGGTCCTCGAGACGCTGGAAGAGCTGATCCAGGCGACGCAGCGCATGCAACAGGAGAACGAGCAGCAGGGTGGGCCCATGCAAGACGGATCGGAACTCGCCCCGCTGCTGCCGACCTCGGCGGAGCTCAAGCTTCTCCGGGCGAGTCAGGAGCGGGTCAACAGCCGGACGGAAGTCATCGACGAAACCAGGAACAGCGGGGAGGAACCCGAGGCGACGATCGCCCGCTCGCTGGAAGCGGCGGCGCGCCGGCAGTTGGAATGTGCGGAAATCGCGCGGGAAATGCGCGATCGACAGTAGATGTTAAGTCATGGCAGCAGCATAGCGCAGGGATTGGGATGCCGAATCGTAACGCCGTAACAGCTCTACTCGTGGCCATACCTTGCCTTGGCGTGTCGGCGCACGCCCAGACGTCCATGGACCGGTTCATCGCCTACCTGGAGGAACGACAGGACGTTCCTGCCGATGCCGTGGCGCTGATCAAGCAGACCTGGAACGCATGCGAGGATTGCGACGGCAATGAGCTGCTGACGCAAGGACTTGCCCTGCTCTCCGCGAAATTCCGCGAGGGTCTCGACGCCTACGACGTCGAAAAACCGGAGGCCTGCATCGAGGCCATGGGGTCGCTTGCTGCGGATGAGAATCCGTTCCTGGCGGTCCACGCGGCGGTCTATGAGATCAAGGCGCTGGTCGATCTGGAGCGCGCCCCGGAAGCGTTGGAACGCCTCGAGGCCCTCATCGCCGAGGAAGGCGAGCGAGTGCGCCTGCACAGTTACCTGGCACCGGAGGTGGACTTCCTGCGCGGCTATTGCCTCGTGCTCGACCTGCAATACGACGAGGGCGAGCAGGCGATTCGCGCATTCCTCAACGGTCATCCCGACGCCCCCCAACGCCTGCGGGTGGCCGCCGAGCAGATGCTGGGCGAGATCGCCAACCGGCGCACGGGCGGAATCGGCGAGGTGACCGACTTGATGGATTACTCGGGCCGTCGTCTGTTAGCCGGCGATTCGAGCGAGTCCGTTCAGTCACGCCAGGAGCACATCATCGAGCTGCTTAACAAGCTGATCGAGGACGCCGAAGACCGCGAGCAGAACAGTCCCAAAGGCGGACCCAGCAACTCGCGTCCACGGTCGCCGCAGGCCCCCATGCCTGAGTCTCAACTGCCGCCCGGCACGCCGCGCGGCGGCGAGCTGAGGGAGGTGCGGCGGGCCAATCCCGGCGAGGTCTGGGGGAAGATGCCCCCGGCCGAGCGCGAGCGCATTCTCCAGGCCATCCGAAGCAGCTTCCCAAGCCGCTACCGCCAGCTCGTCGAACAATACTACGAGGAGCTGGCGAAGAAACCGTAACTCACTCTGTGGCGTCCTCTATCCTACAGGACTCGTGACATTTGAGACCCGGTCAGCGGCCTGCTACCATCTCCGCTCACGGGCTCAGCGTTTGAGGAGCCGGGCTTTCTCAGAGCGTTTCAGACAATGAACGTCGTCGAAATCGAGAACGTCACGAAGACCTTCGGGCGGCACGTCGCGGTCAATGGGCTCTCTCTATGCGTACCGAAGGGCTCGATCTATGGTTTCATCGGCCCGAACGGCTCCGGCAAGACCACCACGCTGCGCATGATCATGCGGATTCTTCATCCGGACCTCGGGTCGGGCCGAATCCGCGTGTTCGGCGAAGAAGTGCACAGCGCGGCTACGGACCGAATCGGCTATCTGCCGGAAGAGCGCGGGTTGTACAAGAAGATGAAGGTACGCGACATTCTGCGCTTCTACGCCGAACTGAAAGGTCGGCGGGACTTCAAGCAAGCCGTCGATTACTGGCTGGACCGTATGGACCTCACCGATTGGGGCTCGAAGAAGGTCGAAACGCTCTCCAAGGGCATGGCTCAGAAAGTGCAGTTCATCTCGGCCGTCATCGCCGACCCTGAGCTCTTGATTCTCGACGAGCCGTTTTCCGGGCTCGACCCGGTGAATACGGACATCCTGCGTCACAGCGTGCTGGAGCTGCGCCGCAAGGAAACCAGCGTCATCTTTTCCACGCACGACATGAACATGGCGGAGCGCATGTGCGACTACATCTTCATGATCCATAAGGGCAAGAAGGTGTTGGATGGAACACTCGAGGCGATCCAGGCCGCGTACGGGCAGGACACCCTGCGCGTACGACTCGAGGGAGATGGAGCGGACCTGGGCGGCCTGCCCGGCGTGGAGCGCGTCACGGACTTCGGCCAGTTGCAGGAGCTGCAAATCGAGGAAGGCGCCAACATTCAGAGGATTCTCGACCATCTTCGTGAACGGGGCCGCGTGTCCCACTTCGAACTGACAACGCCTTCATTGCACGATATCTTCGTGCGCATTGCCGGTCCCCAGGCACGGGAGGCAGACAATGCGTAAAGTGATCGTCGTTGCGGTTCGTGAGTATCAGGCGGCCGTGCGCAGCAAGGCGTTCATCATCGCCCTGCTCGCGTTGCCGGTTTTCATGGGCGGCGGCATTTTCGTGCAGATGCTGATGAAGGATCGCGTGGACATCAGCGACAAGCGCATCGGCATCGTGGACCGGAGCGGTAAGCTGTTCGACGCGCTGGCCAAGGCGGCCGAGAAAAACAACAGCGAAGACGTCTTTACGGGCAAGGGAAAGGAGCGCAAACAGGTCAAGCCCAAGTTCGTGCTCTCGGCTTTCGACGCAAGTTCGGAAACGATCGACGAGCTGGCGCTGGAGCTCTCCGATCGCGTTCGCAACAAGGAGCTCTTCGCCTTCGCCATTATCAGTCCCGACGTGGCCACGCTCGAGACGAAAGCCAAATCGGAAAGGGGCCCCGTGCTCTATCACTCCAACAACCCGACCTACAGCGACGTTCCGGACTGGCTCGCTCAGGTCATCAACCGCGAGGTCCAGACGTTGCGCCTCAGGCAACTGAACCTCGATCCGGAGGTCGTTCAGCAGGCCACCCGTCGGATCGAGGTCGATTTTCGACAGCTCCTAAGCCGTGATGAATCCGGCACCATCCAGCAGGCGGAAAAGGCCAATCGCCTGGCCGGCATTTTCGTCCCCATGGGCTTCATGATGCTCATGTTCGCGATGATCATGGTGGGTGCCCAGCCGCTGATGCACAGCACGCTCGAGGAAAAGATGAATCGTATCGCGGAGGTGCTGCTCGCTTCCGTCTCGCCGTTTCAGCTCATGATGGGCAAGCTGCTCGGCATGGTCGCCGTGTCGCTGACGATGTTGACGATCTATCTGGGAACGGCGGCTTACGGCGTTTTTCACGCCGGCTACGGCTCCGAGTTCCCCGGGCATCTGGTCATCTGGTTCGTGGTCTTTCAGGTGTTGGCGGTGCTGATGTTCGGCTCGGTGTTCTGCGCGGTCGGAGCGGCCGTCACCGACCTCAAGGAAGCTCAGAGCCTGGTCATGCCGGTGATGCTGATCGTGGTGGCGCCGATGTTCATATGGCTCAACGTCGTCCGGGAGCCCAATGCGACGTCATCCGTGGTCATGTCTCTCTTTCCTCCCGCAACGCCGATGCTGATGGTCCTGCGGCAGTCGACGCCCGAAGGCGTACCGACGTGGCAGCCGGTCCTGGGGATCGGGCTTGTCCTGTTGGTCACGGCCGTGTGCGTCTTTGCGGCGGGCCGGATCTTCCGCGTCGGGATCCTCATGCAGGGCAAAGGCGCGAAGCTCGGTGAGATGATGCGCTGGGCGGTTCGCGGTTGAGCCTCCGCCGGTCCGAAGAGGGCTTCCGGCGTCGACGTGCACTTCTACTGATTCAGAGTTGCGTCAGCTCGAACCAGGACAATCACTGACTCGACCTGCCGGGCAACCTCATAGCCTCTTGCCATGGCATCCCGGATCACCGATTCAATGCGTCCGGCGCGAACGACCGGGTCCCAGCCGTCGGATCGATCGAGCACGTAGGCATCAGGGTTCGTTACGGTCTGTGGAGTGCGCGAACGGATTTCAGGCACCGCGGCCTGAAGAGCAACAACTGGCGCCATTGAGTAGTAGTCGCAGAAATGCGCCGCCAGGCGTTCCGTAGCCACGATTCGGCCTGCGGTTCGCGGATACGCCGACCGAACGAAGTAGACGGCGGCCATGCGCGCGTCTTGGGTTTTCAACTTTTCGTTGGCGCCGTGCAGACGCCCCGCCTGGGAGAACGGCGAGAAGCCAATCACATGATGAAAGAGCATCACGGTGACCAAGAGCCCCACGGTTCGGCCGCCGCTGCAACTGGGGACCGACCATGCGCCCAATAGGTTCCTGCTTTTCTGGCTGCCGCGGGTGTCGCCTTGGGCCGATGCCGGCAGCTTCACGCGAGTTCCCATCGTCGAACCGACAACCGCGGCCAGGAACAGCGGCGGAAGCATCGAGCTTTGGTGCCAGTATTTAACGTTGAGATAGTCCTGATTCTTGAGCAGCAGGATCAGCAGCAAGGTCGGCAGGACAACCAACAGAAGCCGCGGCGCCCGGATGAGGCCAATGAACAGCGGGGCGGCCAACGTCAGCAGATACCACCCGACGCGGGGCCTGAAGAGCCGCTCCAAAACCACGCGCGGTGAAAGCTCGCCGAACAGCTCCAACCGGGAATAGCTCGACTCCGTGGCGAAGTACGGTATGACCAGTTGTGTGGCCAGGAGCAGATACAGGATCGAGATGATCATGATCACAACGCCCGCCCGACGATGTTCACTGAAGAGAGCCATGTAAAGGCCCCAGCCTGCGGCGACGCCGCAGACGGTCTCCTCGCACAACAGAGCCAAAACCAGGCAAACACAGGACGCGGCCCATCGACCCCGCAGAGCGAGCGAAATCCACCACGCGATCAAGGGAACCGCGAGATAAATGGATTGAAAGCCGTACGTATTCGCGTAAGGCAGCCGGGAAAGTGAAGGCAGTGCCAGCCAGGCAAGTCCCATGAGCAAGCCGGTTCCGGCTGATCCGCTTCGGTCTCTCGCCAACTGATGGATCGGTACGGCGGCCAGGTTCAGCGCCAGCGGTGCGACGATCATAAGAAACACCGGCGAGCGGAAGAGGGCATAGAACGGCGCAAGCAGATAGAACATCGGGATGCAGTGGTAACCCATGCGCGTATCCGCAAAGCGGTCCGCAAAGTCATGCCACAGAAGGGTGTGCTCGAGCTCTCGGGTGAAGAGCCCAATGTCGGCGTAGCCGAACATTAAGCGCCGCCAATAGAAGTACTGCGTAGACGCGTGCCACGCCGTTGTCGCTGCTATAGCGACAAGAAGGACCGCCAGTGACGCGTTTCCGCTGATCCGCGTGGACGAAGCCCCTCGAACGCCCATGCTCAAGCGGCTGACGGCCAACCCTGTCAGGACGACCTGCACACAGATGGTCAGATAATCCGGCCGTCCCCGCCAAAGCCAAAGCACCGCGATCAAGGGGAGGCCGAGCAGGGGCAAGCCCGCGCGTGCAGGTGACATCCCGTCCACCGTATGCACTGTGCCACTGCAGGGGCGAGCGCCGCCCTCCTCACTCCGGCGCCGGTAGTACGCGATCAGGGCCACGACCCCGAAGACCAGGACCATGGGAAACCGGCTAAGCCAAGTGACCGGAACCTCGATCCGGCTCAGCCCGTAGGTCACGACGTTGACCACCCGGGTATCCAGAAGCGCCCAAAGGGCCGCAAAGGCGAGCAGGCCGAGAACCCACAGCGCCACCCCGATCCAGTTGGACTTTCTGCGCGCCTGGGTGGAGGTGTCGGACGGCATCGCTGCATCGTAATGGTGCTTCTGCATCTGCTCAATCGATGGCGGACACGGTCCACCGGTCAGCCGCCGGGTCGACGAGGGGGATTGCTCAAGCCGAGATGGGAAGCAGCCGATGCGCCGAGGAGGAGTTCATTCAGCCGAAGTGGCCGGGCTGGAAGGGCCGACTGGTTATGGGACATAAGGGACCGACCAGGAGCAAGACCATGAACACGGCCGACGCGGCGCAAATCCCTGAGACCGTTGACACCCTCAAGGAGGCGGCGGAATACGCCGTCACCCGGCAATCGGTGGAAGCCTTCGAGGCGTTCGAAAAGCAGCTCAACGAACTCCAAGCCCTGGTCCGCGAGCTTCAACAATCCATGTGGCAGACTGAGGCTCGCCAAGCCATCAAGCGGCTGGAATCAAACCAGCCGCTGATGCCGGAAGACCTGAACCTCATTCGCACGTTCCTGGTCTCCGACGCGTTGCATTACCTGGCCAACGAGAAGAATTACAGGGACTGGCTGGCCGAACTGAGGCGGCTATTGGCAGAAATCGCCCTGCGCGCAACGGACATTACCCGCGATCGCGTCGGGGACTTACGCGGCCTCTTGGAGGACGCAATTCGCCTGGTGCCCTCGATCCGCAACTACCTCGAGGAGAAGCAGCGAGTGGAACGCTTCGAGATGGCCATGAAATCGATGGACGGCACCGCGCGCGACCTTCTGGTCAAGGTGTTGGCCGAACAGCTAAGCAGCTCGAAGCATTGAGACGCGTGCTTGCGGATCGCCGATCCAACCACGCTCCCGTGAAGCCCGAACTGGGTCGGCTCATCACCTCTATCCGGATCTTCGAAGCCGTAAGGCTTACACGAGAACATGCCAGCACTGAACGCTGCGTTTGCCGGCACTCGGTAATCAAACGGGCCGCCAGTTTCGGGCGGCCCGAGTGCCTTCCCCTCCTTGGATTGGTTTGAGCGCCGAACCTGAAAGCCCGGTTACGCCTCTTGAGCCTTGCCGTCGGAAGCCTTCGGTTCGCAGTGTGTTGAATCTACCGCGAGGCAGGAATTTACCGAGTACCAGGCGCGCACGGCAAGTGGCAAACCAACGGAAATCGCAAACCGAAAGACGATTCCTCCGTTCGGAAATCGACGCCAAGGGCTGCACGTTTCAAGGAGTATGACGCGAGACGTCTCATTCTGGGTGCATTCCGTTGCGGAATCGATCGTTTTGACGTCCGTTTCTCTTGCCAGATTCAAAAAGGGGCGCAATCATCCTCGCGAAGGAGGATGGGCTCATGGGCACTGCAACGGCCGGACTCACCACCACCAAAGCGCCGTTCATCGAGGAGGCAAAGGCGAACGGCGAGCTGTACATCCGCCAGCCGTACGAACTTTACAGCGAAGAGAACCAGGAGGCATGGCGGCGGTTGTATGATCGCATCCTGCCGCGTTGGCGCAAGTACGCGAACCACAAGTTCCTTGAAGGCATCGACAAGCTCGCCCTCGATCCGCACAACATCCCGCGGCTGGAGGACATCAACCGGTTCCTCAAGCCCCTGAGCGGCTTCTGTGCCAAAGCGGTCAGCGGGTATGTCCCGGCCTACGTGTTCTTCGACTGTCTGCGACAGCGCGCCTTTCCCACGACGATCACCATTCGCGACGTGTCGAAGCTCGACTACCTCCCCGAGCCGGACATCTTCCACGACGTCGCCGGCCACGTGCCCATGCATACGGACCGCGTGTTCGCCGACGTGCTCGTGCGATTCGGCGAAGTGGCGCGGCTGGCGGCCCAAATGGCCTGTGAGATCAAGAACGAGGAGGAGCGCATCCGGCGCCTCGAGAGCATCATCAAGGCCATGGCCCGATTCTTCTGGTTCACCATCGAGTTCGGGCTGATGCGCGACAACGGCGATCTGAAAGTCTACGGCAGTGGCCTGCTCAGCTCTTACGGCGAAGTGGCCCACTGCATCGAATCACCCGAGGTGCAACGCTTTCCCTTCCAGTTGGAGTGGGTGGTGAACCAGTACTTCGAGATCCACCACTATCAACCGCTGTTGTTCATTGTCGACTCGTTCGACCACCTGTTCAGCCGAGTCGACGAGCTCGAGCACTGGATCAAGGAAGGCAGGCTCAACCATGTCAGCCCCGGTGAGCCCAACGTGAACGAGCAGGACCTCAAGTCCTTCCTCAGCGCCGGTCTTTCGAATTGAGCAGACCCGCCGCCGGTCAGCCGCCGTCCCGCGACGCGGAATCGAGCTGCCCGCGGATGACCGGCTCGAGCGCGCGAGCCATTAGCTCGCATCCCGCGGCATTGGCATGAATCCTGTCGGCAAAGAGATCTACCCCGCCATGGGCCTGGAACAAGGACACCGCATCCACGAGAGGAATCCGCTGCCTGGCGGCAATCAGCTTCAGCGCCACATGCTTGCTTTGGTCGATCGCCTCGCTCATTTGAAGCCGAACGGGCCAGACCACCAGAACCGGCTTCGCCCCGACACGCTCGCATAGCCGGATGATCAGGTTGATCTGATCGTCGAATTCTTCGTCACTCAGTCGCGGGCGGGGAGGACGGTCCTGTTCGGGCGACGAGGCGTCCTTTTGAACAACGAGTCCGCGCAGAAGTTGAGGGAACTTGAGCCGATTGAGGATCGACGACTGCTCGGCGCGAAGCAAGGCCATATGCTCGAGATCGCTGAGGTGATCCCAGGGCGCGCCGTCATTGAAACCGAAGTTGATCACCACGACGTCCGGGGGTGAAGGCAGTCTCATGCGTTCCATGAGCCTCCGGCCCTGGTATGAGGAGTACCCCGGAACGGCGGCGTTGATGCATCTGAGATCCTTCATGCGCCGCTGAACGAGTGCGGGTATGGTTTGCTCGTCGTCCACGCCGACGCCGAAAAGGCATGAATCACCCAGGAATAACACGGTATGGTGCGCGTCCGGCACGTCGGGCATTCGGCGGAACCCACGATCATCGGTGGAGAGCGAGAAGTGCAGCGGACCGGAACCGGCGATTTCGCCGGCGAGCTGCAAGCCGTCCAGATTGGCCTTCACCTTCCAGAAAAGCTCAGGGTCGGGTTCAAGGATCTCGTTGAGCGCCGGGAATCCGATCGTGTCGACGAGGTTGCTGTGGTGCTCCCAGCGCGCGTTCGGTGTGACCTTGATAATGAAACGACTCAGCCCCTCGACGAGCACGAGGCAGCAAACGACCGCGACGATGGAGAACAGGACTTTCTTGCGCCGGGTCAGCGACGGAGCGGCGACAGTGGGCCCATTATGATGATTTGACTCAGCCATGGTCTGAGCCTAAGGGCAAACAGCCTCAGTGTCGACGAGACCGGTACCGTCCGCCGGGGTGGGTCATAGCCGACAACTGCCTTACTGCCTGCGGGCAAGACGATCAGCGGACTCAACGCTCGGGCGTTCCCCCTAACCATCGGCATGCCTGCCTGCAATGCGCATCACTTGGGGTAACCGAGCTTCTTCAACGCCTCGGTGATCTCATCCAGGATGGCCGGATCGTCTATCGTGGGTGGCGTTGTGTATTCGACCCCGTCGGCGATCTTCTTGATGGTTCCGCGCAGGATCTTGCCGGAGCGGGTCTTTGGCAGGCGCTTCACCACCGTGGCGACCTTAAACGATGCCACCGGACCGATCTTCTCTCTGATCTTCTGGATGAGTTCGCCCACGATCTCACGCTCAGATCGGTCGACTCCGGCCTTGAGCACCACAAAACCTGCGGGAATCTCGCCCTTGAGCTGGTCCGCCACGCCCACGACCGCGCATTCGGCCACGTCCGCATGTGAAGCAAGCACCTCTTCCATGCCCCCCGTGGACAGGCGATGACCCGCGACATTAATGATGTCGTCCGTCCTGGCCATAATGTACACGTACCCGTCCTCATCCTTGTAGCCGGCGTCCGCAGTGGTGTAGTACCCCTCGTACTCGCTGAGGTACGAATGGACGAAGCCCTCATCGTTATTCCACAGGGTGGGCAACGATCCCGGGGGAAGCGGGAGCTTGACGGCCAAATGTCCGATCTGGCCGGGAGGCATCTCCTTGCCTGATTCATTCAAGACGCGCACGTCCCATCCGGGCGCGGGCTTCGTCGGGGAGCCGGGCTTGATCGGCAGCAGACCCAGGCCCGCGCAGTTGGCCGCGATCGCCCAGCCGGTCTCCGTCTGCCACCAGTGGTCGATCACCGGCACTTGCAGATGCTCACTGGCCCAGTTGAGGGTGTCCGGATCGCACCGTTCACCGGCCAGAAACAGGTACTTGAAACATGAAAGATCGTATTTTGACATGTACTCGGCGTTTGGATCCTCGCGCTTGATCGCACGAATGGCCGTTGGCGCGGTGAACAGCACCTTCACTTTGTGCTGAGAGATGACTCGCCAGAATGCGCCGGGGTCGGGCGTACCCACCGGCTTGCCCTCATAGATGACCGTGGCACAGCCGGCCAAGAGCGGACCATAGAGGATGTAGGAGTGACCAACCACCCATCCGATATCCGAAGCCGACCAGTACACGTCTCCGGGCTCGACGTCGTAGATGTTTTTCATGGTCCATTTAATGGCCACGGCGTGCCCGCCATGATCGCGCACCACGCCTTTGGGAATGCCCGTGGTGCCGGACGTGTAAAGGATGTAGAGCGGGTCAGTAGCTTCAACAGAGACGCAATCTGCAGGCTGAGCTTTGGCGATCTCACTATCCCAGTCCAGGTCTCTTCCGTCGATCAAAGAAGCGGTCGCTTGAGGCCTCTGGAAAACGATGCAGTGCCGGGGCTTGGCCTCAACCATTTCGAGGGCGCCGTCAAGCAGCGGCTTGTACTCCACGATCCTCTTGGCCTCGATACCGCACGAGGCTGACACGACCAGTCTCGGCTTGGCGTCGTCGATTCGCTTGGCCAACTCCTCGGATGCAAATCCGCCGAACACCACGCTGTGGATCGCGCCGATACGTGCACAGGCCATCACCGCGATCAGAGACTCCGGGATCATGGGCATGTAGATGACCACGCGATCGCCCGAGCCGACGCCGTGTTCTCGCAGCACGCCGGCGAACCGGGCCACCTCATCGCGCAGCTCACGGAAGGTGATCTTCCTGACCGTATCCGTGACCGGGCTGTCGTAGATCACCGCCGTCTGGTCACCGCGCCCGTTGTGAACGTGAAAGTCGATCGCGTTATAGCAGGTATTGAGACGCCCGCCCGTGAACCAGCGGTAGAAAGGCTGATTGGAATCATCGAGGACGCGAACCCACGGTCTGTCCCAATCAATTTCCTTGGCCGCCTCCCCCCAAAAGACCTCGGGGTCTTCAATGGCCCTGCGATGGAGTGCATCGTATTCAGCAACATTCATCCGGTTGTCTCCGTGAATATTGACACGAATCATCAGACGGCCGGTACGTTGCCCGCTTGAACTATCGATCAGGAGAGAACCAGCCGGTTTGCCATGGTCTCGTTGCGTGGATCGCCACCCCGTGGAGCCCAATAACCGTGGCAATCGATGATCCCCGGTGCGCTCCACATGCCATGTCCCGCCGAGGATGAGCGGCGCGAAGGCCGCTCCGGTGGAAAATCATACCCGGGAATCAGGAATGGAACCAGTAAACGTCCGAACAGCTCGACGGAGGGGTGAGGCAAGAGCGCCACCGAGCAAATCCCGGCATCTGGCCCTTAACCGTTTCACGGTCGCCTCCCGGCAAGCGCGGCCCTGCCAGGGCCCTGGTGCAGCGACGCGAGCCTATGGGCCGCCCGACACGAAAGGGGAGCCGGTCCGGCCCACGTGGGGCTAGCCTAGACGCCACGAAGAAGCGGTCCTGGGGATCGCCGTTCGTGGGCGGGTTTCCGGCCACCGAAGGCGAGCGGCGCGTCGCTCGCATAAAGCCCCAACGCACAACATGCGCTTAGGGAAAAACAGGGGACCTTCCAACTCCCAAACACGATCGACACGCATAAAGTAGCTCTTGCAGTCCCGCAAAGAAATCACAGCCTGAAAAAAGCGCAATATCGTTAAATTGACGGTTGATTCGGATTGGCTCGTTTCGGTAGAATTTGGGGAGAATGACGCCCGGTCCACCTCCATGGCGCGGTGGAAACGGTCATACGCAGCAGGCCCTGGAGGGGCAGGCGGCGCTGTGCCATATCGCTGGCATAACGTCGAAGGTGTATGTTCTGCGAAGGCTGGGAAAGCAGCAAAGGAGCGGGAAATGAACGGGCCGAAGTGCTACTCCTCCCTCGGCATTCGATTGCTCCCGATTGTTGCCTTAGCTGTGTTGTTCGTCGTCGCGGCATCGGCTTCAGCCGCACCGGTGCCCTGGACCACCCCATCCGGAAGCAACGCGCGCTTCGCATGGTCAGACGGTCAGAGTGACGACGGAGGCTTGGGCGAGGGCGGTCTGTGGGGTGATCCTGTCATTACGGTCGAAGGCTTCTTCTTCGACGATATCAACCCGCTCTTCCGAGCTGAGGCGCCGGATGCCGACAACATCGTCAGCGCGATGTCGGTGAACCTGAGTACCCTGGGAGCGGACCCCATTCCGGCCGATGCGCTGACGGAGCTGCATATCACCGAATGGGGCACGTACACGGGTATCTGGGAGGAAGTCGCCGCGAGTTCCGGCACCGTCCTATTGATTCCGATTAGTCCGTCCGGCCCGCCGACCAACCTCGGCCAGCTGACCATGACCCACGATCCCGACACGCTGTCCTGGATCGCCTACATGGACATCTACTTTGACCAGATCGGAGGCGGCTTCCCCAGCGCGGTGAATATCCTCGGGCTCGATGTAACCAATCACTTGATCGCTACAGGAACTTCCACGATCCAGAAGACTGGGGCCAAGGTCATCGTGCCCGAGCCCACTACGGTGATACTGGTTCTTTGCGGGTTAATCCCGATCGTGTCACGGCGACGGCGCTAAATCGGCGCCGTGCGTATGATTAAGAGAAGGAGAGGAGAGGCAAACAAATGAAGTCGAAGCTTTTGTTGGCGGCGTGCGCGGCGTTTTGTGTACCGGCGGTCGCGGTAGCTGCGGTGCCATGGGACAACCCCGATGGCGAGGCCCTGAGCTTCTTCTGGGAGAACGGTCAGAACAGCGACACGAACCTGTTCGGAAGTCCCGATAACTTTGGGGACGACAACCTGTACTTCCTGAACAGCGACTTTGTTGCGAACGCGAATGACGGGAACACGTGGGATGAGGCCGCGGACACGATGGACGTGGATTTCATCGCCAAGCCCACGCTGAAGTTCAAGAGCATCCAGGTCTTCGAGTACGGCGACTACAACATCCTGGGTGGCGACGGCAACAGCGTCAGCGCTCAACTGGACATGGCGGGTATTGTTGCGGGGCACCCGGAGTCGCCGTTTACCGATGGCTTCCTCTTCTCGGCGGCCGAAGACACCGCTGGCACCGTCCCCTGGGACGACGAAGCCTCGCTGATCATGGAGTTTGCCGTTCCCGAGGTAACGGACATCCACCTTACTGTGTCCAACACGTTGGTAGCCATGAGCGACGGTGTGGGCGGAACTGCCTCGATCACGGGCAACTTTGTACTGCTGGGCATATCCGTGGTCGTGATCCCGGAGCCCGGCTCGCTCGCCTTCCTGGCGATCGGCGGCCTGGCTTTGATTCGTCGCCGCCGATAAGAACCCCTCGCGTTGGCGTCATGTGTGGCGCGATCGCGAGCCTCTCCAAAAGAACGCCGATATGACCAGCAGGGCTGTCGCGCAGTGCGATAGCCCTGTTTTCGTTGGCAACGCACTTTCGATGCAGTGCAAAGGCCTGGTCGGACAACAGGAGGCCGGCCATGCGTCATGAACGAGCGGGATTGGCACAGACACTCGCCAAGACCACGGTCCTGGCGGCGGCACTGGCTGCCCTGCCTGCGCAGCCTGCCGCCGCGGGCGGTGGACCGGAAAACGTGGTGGTCATCATCGACCCCGCCGACCCCGATTCATTGTATGTGGGCAATCACTATGCCTCCGCCCGCAAAATCCCCTCGCGAAACGTCATTTACCTTTCACAGGCCGCACCGGACTACGTCGAGTTCTTGAACCTCCAAATCGAAGCACTCCTCGGAGAAATCGCGAACCGAGGCATTTCGGACCACATTGATTACGTCGTTATGGGCTCCGGATCAGCCTATCGCGTGTCCGCACCAAGTCTTCTCAGCGATCCAGATTGCGTCGGGGTCTCCCACTTGTCCCTGCCGTCCGCCTATATGACGTCGCTCCTGGCAAACCTGATTCTCGCCGGTGATGCGGATGAGGCGTATGGCCTGAGTTCCACAGAGCCGAACGGGTACTTTTCCTCGTGCGACTCACCGATGGCATTCGACAGCAGTGTCGGTTGGATCAACGGCAACCCCAGCTCTTCCGAGGGTGCACCACGGTACTTCATCGCGGCCATGTTGGGCTACACCGGCGCGCGAGGAAATGCACCCGGGGAGCTGATCGCCATGATCGATCGCAGCGTAGCTGCCGACGGCACGGTTCCCGAGGGCACCTTCTACTTCATGAAAACGACGGACCAAGCACGGAGCAGTCCGCGTGATCCCTTCTTCTCGGAAGTCATCAACTGCATCCTGTCCCATAGCGGCCAGGCTGTTCAGATCGACGCGGTTCTGCCCGAAGGTCAACACGATTGCCTTGGTATTCTGACCGGTTGGGCTTCACCCGCCGTCGAGACCGCCGACATGACCATCCTCCCGGGCGCTTTCTGCGATCACCTGACAAGCTGGGCGGCCCACTTCGATCAGGCCCAGCAGACGAAGGTTTCCTCCTGGATTCGGAAGGGGGCAAGCGGCTCCCACGGCGCGGTCGAGGAGCCCTGCAATGACGGCGGCAAGTTCCCCCATCCGCAGATGCACGCACAATACTTCCAGGGGCTGTCACTCGGCGAAGCCGTCTTCCGCAGTCTGCAGTACGTGCCGTTTCAAACGATGATTTACGGCGATCCGCTGACCCAACCCTTCGCATCCATCCCTTCCGTGGACGTTCCGGACGCCCCGACCGAGGTCGTCTCCGGAGAGATCACGCTCACACCGGAGGCATCCACTCCCAAACCGGGCGCATCCCTGCTGCGCGTGGATTTGTTCCTCGACGGCGCTCTGGCCGACTCGATCAGTCCCGGTGCTTCCTTCACCATCGACACAACTTCGCTCGCCGATGGGGCACACGAGATTCGCGTTGTGGCAACCGACGATTCGCCCATCGCCACCCAAGGGCGGTGGATTGGTCAACTCGAAACAGACAATTACGGGCGATCGGTCTCCTTAACCGTCGAACCGGACGCAGGAGACCTGTCGACGAACTTCCTTCTTGGAGTCTCGGCTTCTCCCCGGACCGGCGGCGAGATCCGCATTCTGCAGAATGGCCGCGTGATCGGTGCCCTTGCCAGCGCTTCCGGATCGCTGCTGGTCAACGCTGCTGCGCTGGGCGCAGGGCCGATTCGCTTGATCGCCGAAGCGGAATTCGATGATGGGCAAGAGACCTACAGCGAACCACAACTGATCGAAATCGACTTCGGCGGGGCCTGTTGTATGGCAGACGGGCAATGCCGACAGGCGTCGGAGGGCACGTGCGCGCAGCTTTGTGGCGGGCTTTATGCCGGCGACGGAACAAGTTGCAGCTCGGTCTCTTGCGCCACATGCGGCACAGGTGACTTCGATTCAAACGCCGCTGTCGACTTGTGGGACTTTGCCCAGTTGCAGGATTGCTTCTCCGGTCCGGACAACCCTCCGGATAATGACCCGCCGGGGCATCAAGCCGCTTGCCTGTGTGCGTTCGATAGTGATGGCGATGAAGACGTGGACCTGCCGGATCACGCATCGTTTGTGGTGAAGTTGACCGGCCCTTGTCCCGTGATGCCAAACAGTGCTCCGACCGCGTTCGGATTCGTCAAGCAGATTGCGGGTTTCGATCCGACGCTCATCGAATTACCGGCCAGCGACCCGGACGGCGATGTGCTGACCTACTCAATCCTGACACCTCCCAGCCAAGCCACCATCGAAGGTGGGGGAGGCACGTGGCTCATCCGACCCGATGCGTTCGCCGCGGGCGAGGACGTCATGGAGTTTCAGGTCCAAGACCCCGGCGGGTTGACCGACGCCGCCACGATCGTCTTACGCTATCCGGACACCGCTCCTTCGGGCTTCGCCGTCGAGATTCAGAGTGTGGGGGAGGCGGGAGTGAGCATCAGCTACTGGCCGCCCGACCTGGCGGGAAGAACCCAACGTTTGACGCCGTTCAGCACATCCTTCGCCAACGACGGCAGCATGCTCCAACTGAGCGCCATTGATCCCTTTGCACTAAGCCCGTTCGTTCGCTGGGTGCACGACGGTGCTTACGGTCCAGACGGGCAAGCCGAGATCATCATCCCCCTGAACCATAACATCAAAGCGGTGGCGGCCTACCTGCCATGCAGATCACTGAAGGTCCGAACCAACCGGCCTGGGGTATTCGTCAACGTTTTCCCGCCGGACAGGAACGGTCAAAGCGGGGGCGTAGCGCCATTCGACAGGGTCTATACGGCCGATCAGGAAGATGTAGTGCTCATCGCTCCCGGCAGCACCGGCGGGCATCCCTTAGCTCATTGGAAGCTCGATGGTTCGCCGCAGGGCCCCGGATCAACCGCCGTGATCATACCGGAGATGAACGTGTCCCACCTGGCTGCCGCCCTATACTCAGGCATTTCGGGCGACAGTGATGAGGATCACGACGTGGACTTCCTGGATTTCAACGAATTCCAACGATGCTTCAGCGGGGACGTGAACGACCCCGGCTTCGAGCCACCCACGCCGGAATGCGCGGTGCTCTTCGACATCGCACAGCCTCCGGACGGTGACGTCGACCTCCTGGATTTCCAGGAGATGGCGAGCGCGTTGACAGGCCCCTTCTAGCGATTCAAGCTTCATGAACGGGCAGTTGCGAAGAGTACGATGGCTGCCGCGAGGAAGGAGACGCCCCTCGGCCGGCCCCGGAACGATCCTGTTATTCCGGTTATCGAGTTCCCCTGTTCCGATCAATCGGCATATTCCTCCCAGACTCCGGCATTTCTGTCTTGCATTCCGTACGTAAAAGCCCCATAATAAAGACTCGGAGGTCTTGTGGTCGGAGGGAGGGAGAGAGGCTCCTCACTGAGAGGTTTCGTGGGGATGCGGTCACTGCTTTCCGCAGTCTTGGTGTCCGCAATCGGTACAGGCGCGTCCGTGGCGCTCGGAGTTGATCCGAGTGCGCGCACGGCCGACATGCCCGATAGCTGGCTCGTCCTCTACAACCTCAACAATCCCGACAGTATCGCGTGGGCGGAATGGTATCGTGAGCAACGGTCTATCCCACTCGAGAACTTCCTGGGCCTGGACGCCTCCAACCAAGAGCACTTGCCAAACCTCAACGCGGCTAGCGGACAGATTCTGAATCCTGTCGAAGACTTCTTCGAAGCGCACCCCGATATTGAAGAACGGATCATGGGGATCGTGCTCGGCTTCGGACTGCCAAGCCACTTCGGTAATCCTCCCGTCATACCTGACGTGGGTGGTTTTTCAGTGGCGAACGCGTTGCAGGACATGGCCGACACCACGATCTGGGAGGCGAACCTCGACTGCCCGCACATGCTGCCGCCGTACGGCATGCTGCCTCCAGGCGGACGATTGACCAAGGCAACCATGCGCGCGCAGCATTACATGGTGGCTCAGATCGACGGGCCCACGCTCGAGGAAGCCAAGCAGCTCACGCTGCGCGCGAAAGCTATCGAGAATTCCTGTCACTTCTTCGGCGATGATGAGGTCGTTGCGTTCGATTACCTGGACCCCGTGATGCCGGGAGACGAATGGATTTGGCTGCAGCGAGCGGTGGACCACGAGGATCTCCAGGACGTTCCCTGGGAATCCTTCGACGCGGACACCGAGCAATCGCCTAACGACGCATTTCGCTTTGGCACGCACGACGTGGATGGTTGGGACGACGGCCGATTGTACGGGGAGCCGGCGGGCAGCCGCGCCCTGGCTTTCAACCTCAACAGTTGGGGCGCAACCACGATTCGGAGCTGCACGGAGGAAAACGGTCGGTATGTGCCGAACGCTTTGGCGGCCGGTTACGCAGCCGCCATCGGAGCCACCGGCGAACCGCAATGCTGCGTATGCCCCTTCCCCGACACTCTTATGGCCGCTCTTCGTGAAGGGTGGACTCTGGGGGAAGCTTTCTACCTGGCCAACCCGCATGACGACTGGATGTACACGATCGTCGGGGATCCGTTGCTGACAATCCCACGTTGGTTCAGCGAAGAGCCGCCGCTGCGCGGCGATGTGAACTGCGATTCGATGATCAACCTGCGCGACCTGGCGGGATTCGCGGCCTGTATCAAAGGCCCGGGCAGAACGGTCCACCCGGTCTGTAATCCGTTCGACTTCGACGAGGATGAAGACTGCGACCTCTTGGATTTCAGGGCATTCCAGCAGAACTACACCGGCGGCCCGCTAACTCCTGCAACCGGCGATTATGACGGCAACGGGATCGTGGATCTCTCCGACTTCAACACGTTCCAGAATTGTGCGACCGTTCCGGGTCCCACCACAGTTGCGGATGTCTGCGATGACGTCTTCGACTTCGATTTCGACCTTGACATCGACCTGGAAGATTTCTTCCGCATGCAGCATGTTCTGGTGCCACGAGAGCCACAACCCGCGCCCGAGCAATCGCTGCAGTCGCAGCAACCTCTGCATCCCTAACGGGCGACCGTTGCTCCCACCTGGTAGACTCGGACTCCCATCGAGCCCTCTGCGTCCGATCCACCGTTTTCTCCAATGCCGTGGGAGGCCGCGCCGAGGTCATCGATTCGCCGTTCGACTCCGTTCTTCGTAATGAATTCAGTTCGCAGCCGGACGCTGGGCGCCTTACAATCCGCCTGAGAATAGAGGGCCGTCATCCACTATGATGACGCACCTCCGTCG
>CP070718.1:2257696-2268434 GCA_020350565.1 Phycisphaerales bacterium | reverse complement strand
GAATTTCCATCTGTTCGTTCAAATCTATCCTGACGCTGGAGTCCAACACCGCTTGAACGGCCGTCTGCTGCTCGCCGTTCAGCCGTTGATACATGCCCGAGAGCAGACCCAGCCCCAGCGCGAACTTGATGCCGTCGCCGCGGTGCCGACGGGCGTTGCGACCATAGGCGTAATGCCACCTGCCGGCCAGCTCCTCCGACACGGGATCATCCCGAAGCTGCACGTACCGATCGGCCACTGCACGGGCCGGCTTCACCCCCAGCGGTGTGAGCCATCGAACCACGTTGCCCGGAGATTCCGAGGCCGCCGAGTAAGCGATCATCTCCGCGCCGACCGTGACGCAGGCGGTCTCGAACTCCACCGGCCCCATCGAAGCGAGAACACGCCAACAGGGCGCAAGCGAGACCGCACCCGCTTCCCAAAGTCGAAGCTTCCTCAGATGACGACGCCTGAACCAGTAGGCTTCCGGCAGAAGCCTCTCCCGATCCCTGGTGAAAGTGGACTTGGGCACGTGGCTGTACGCCGCCTGCAGATCGTCCAGGAACAAACGCGGCATGGACTCGGCTTTGACCCGGCTCCGTGCGGCGAGAAGTACGTCGGCCTCTGGATGGCGTTGCAGCATCCTCTCAGCCGCATCCGCCGACTCGCGCGCGACCACCGCGCACAGCAATGCCGCCTTCCTGCGATCCATCTCGCCACTGGTGAGGTCTCCCTCCATCCTTCTCGACCCTGCTCTAATCCCGCTGCACGAGCAAGAGGGGAGCATCCGACCACCTGACACCGCCCGCTCGGCATGCTCAACGGACGCCGTCGGTGCGGTGCTCAAGAATGGCGCATCTTAGCACATTGGCTTGACCGACCCAAAGCTCCAATCAGCCGACAAGCGTTCCCATGAAGAGTAGCTGAGCATCCGTGAGCAAGAACCTGATCAAATCTGATCGGAGGCGGCGCTGCTGACTTGGCGAAGCCGCATGATCAGGAAGATGACCAACAAAGCGAGGATGCCGGTGGTGCCGAACAGGCCGTACTGAACCCACTCGGCCTTGACGAAACCGAGACTGCCACCCGTCTGGGCCGCCGCATCGGCCGATGATGGCGGCGGATCTTCCAGCACCGTGTCTGTCGGGGCGGCAGACTGCCGGGGAACCGGCGCAAAAACCACGGTGACATTCTGCTCTTCGAGCCCCTCAACGCTTCCGGCCACCATCTTCTTCACGTCGGTGGAGGAGATCGGCAAATCCGCGAACTCGGCGCCCCGCCCTTCCCCGTACTCATCGGAAGGGTTCTTGCTCTCGCCGCCCGCGGCAAACGCGCGGGTCGGCATCCCGGGGTTACCTGCCAGCGAAGAGACGTACTTGATCAGGACGGCCGCGGTCGGTTTGGCCGTCGCCTCCTGGAAGGATGAGCCGCTGGCGAGCGGGTCCGCTTCCGGAAGCACGATGTGCACACGCGCCTGGACCACGCGGCCGATGGCTTCGAGGGTCCGCGACAACTCGCCGGCCATCGCGTGCATCAGCCGCGCGCGCTCGTCCGTCTTGGTCGGGATGAGCCCGCTGGACTTGAGCATGCCCTCAAAGCCTTCTTGCGATTTGTGCGGAATGTCCAACTGCAGCAGAAGCCGCCGAGCCTCATAGAGGCGATCCGGCGGAACCAGGATCTCAAAGTAGGTCTTGCGTTGTCGGACGGTTGCGCTCTTCTCGGCCCCGGAGATGCCGTGCTCCTCCAGCGCGACGAGCACACGGTTGGCTTCCTTCTCCGAGTCGACCGAAACCAGGCTGTCCTTGCCCCGTCCGCAACCGGTGACACCGATCACGCAAGCCAAAGAAAGGACCAATAGACCGAGCGATGGAATCCGAACACGCCTCATGCCGCGCCTCGCATCAGAGACTGGCGATGATCAGGCCTGTGTCTGCAGGACCGTTTTCACGCCCGAAGTGGCATGTTCCACGACTTTGGTGGTCAGTTCAAGCCTTCTGGTGGCATCCTGGGCGAGGATCTGCAAGCCGATCATGTCTCCCAGGGTGAGCTCCTTCATGCTTCCGTCGCCGCAGTGGTCGAGCATCCACTTGCGGACATTCTCCAAAAACTTCACCGGGTCATCGCTCTTTGGGCCATTCACCAGCTCAGCGAGCTTGCGCGGCCCCTCCGGAGCGGGTATTTTTGCCGCCTCGCTTACCGCATGGGGGTGCTCGGTCGCGGCGACCCCCTGCACACCTTGAGACTTTGAGGCATCCTGATCACCCTGAACCTGGAACTTTGAGTCAGGCTGAACGGCGCCGGGCTGTCCCGCGGCCGTCTGCTGCTGTTGCAGCGCCTGACTGATCTCCTTGGCTAACGAAAGATTGGGAATATTCATCGCACTTCCCTTTCTCACATAGCGACCGGAGCGGATCGGCGATCCGCCCCGACCGATTGCTTGCTAATCCGGCTTGGCCATGTTGAAGAGCTTGCTGAAGATCTGAGACAAGCTCGGCTCATCCATCACGGCCTTGGACACGGAAACCACCATCTCACCGGATACATTCGGACCGAATGCATCCGCCAATTCGTCACGCGTCAGCTCCTGGAGGATTTCCTCCTTGCCGAGCCCGCGGCCTAGTCCATCGCGGATCCGCGTCTGAAGCAGTTCGTAGTTGTCTCGAACGACGCTCTTGATCTGTTCGGCCGCCCGCTGGGCTTCGCCGACCGAGAAGGTCTTTTTTGCTGCTTTGGCCTTTTCGGCCTTCCCGGTCTCGGCCGGCCCGGTCGGACCCTGCGGTCCCACCGGTCCCCGAGGGGGCATACCTCTTCGTCTGTCAATCGGTCCCGGCATGGTTCCGTTCCTTATATCTGATCAACCACGCGACCCGGGGGTCAACCGATCGACCCCTAGCTTTCCGCCTTTTGCCCTTGCTCTTCGGAAAGCTTCCCGACCGCGCGGACTGCTTCAATCCATGATCGGGCCATCACGGCCTCGTTTGCATCGGGATCCAGCTCAGCGGCCTTTTCCCATACCTTGATCGCTTCTTCGCGCTTTTCCTGAGCCGCCAACGCCTGCCCCAGGATGACATGGGAGTACGCCATGGTCTGCGGGCTCACGTTCTTGCGGCGGACGGCCTGGCTCGCCGCCTTGTCCGCCTGCTTATATTTGCCCTGTCTGAGGTAGACCTCGGCCAGACCGAGGTGGCCCACCGGGTCGTTCGGTGCGACCAATGCCAAACCGTCGAAAACCTGGGCCGCCTTGTCGTAATCCTGGAGGTACATCCAGAGATAGCCGGCCTCTCCGAGGAAGCTGAGCCGCTCATCGCCTTCAGGAGCAAGATCGAGCAACTCAGTGAAGGGCATTTTCTTGGCCATGATCCGCCTCAACTATGTGTTGTTTCCCGAAAGGACCATGCCCGCATGCCACCTCGGCAGAGCGGGCCGATCCAACTCGTTTCACTTACGGCCGGATATTCCGAACGGCCGACATCCGGGCGTCGTGGTGCGCCTTCTCAATATTCGTCAGCGTGGTGAAGAACTGGGCCTCCTGCTGGATCTGTCGCTGCATGTTCAGCAACTGCAACTGGCTGACGCCGTCAGAAGTGCCCATCCCGGTCAAACCGGTGACCGCACCGAGGATCGGGCCGAGCGTCCCACCGAAGGTGCCCCCACCCAAGCCGGTCGCCGCGGCAACCTGCAGCCCGGTCATGCCGAGGCCGGCGGCACCGATGGCGGCCTGACCCAACGTCGCGGCGAACTGACCGGCGGCAGCTTGATCCTTCGCCTTCTTCGCTTCCGGCTCCAAGCCCCGAGGCTGACGAGCAATGTTCGTTGGATCTATCTTTTGGGCCATGTCAAAACCTCTCTTTGCTGTGTTGACCTATCTTGGGGATTCCTGATCCCAATCGACAGCCAGTTATCGCAGGAGGCCGGCCAGTGTTGCCCGCAACTTCAGGAACCGGCTCCAGAATCCCCACAACGAACCAGAATTCAGTCTCGCTTCATTTTTCCCGAATGAATACCGCGGATCAGCTCCTCAGCGGCGTCCCAGGCCCGCTGGACGCGGTCCGCCTCTTTCTTGGCCTTCTGGCTGGCGGCCGATCCGCGATATTCGTCCAGCTTCTGCCTGGTGCCCGAAACCCAACTCTCGAGCTTCTTGCTCTTCCCTGCTTTGCTCATGTCTTCGAGCAAGGACTCGCACACTACAAAGCCCGTCGTCTGCTGCTCGGCCCCTGACTCCGGCGGAGCCGTTTGCTGCGGATCAGTGGTCATTGGTCCTCCTCGGTGGTCAATTCGCTGATGGCTTCGTCGATGAGTTCGCGCAGTTTCCCGGCCTCTGGATGATTGGGGTTGAACTCCAGGGCATTGTTGGCAAAGACTTGGGCGTTTTGCAACACCTGGAGATTCCTGCGTTTACTTCCCACAGTATAATTCAAACGAGCCCGCCCGATCCAGCCCTCCACGTGCTGCTCATTCAAATCGTGCAACTGGACGTACGCTTTTTCCGCCTCGAAGCACTGATCCTCCGCAAGCTGAGAAATGCACCACGCCGAATAGATCTGAGCCAGCTCGTACCAGATCTGAGCGTTGTTCTGATAGATTGGCTCAGCCTGCATCAACGGGAGCAGGATGTTCTCCGCCTCAAAGTACTCCTTCAACTTGACGTGCTGCTGAGACCGGAGGATCAGAGCCGGCGGATAATTGGGATCGAATCGGTGCGACTTCAAGCATAGCTGAATCACGGTGGCCGCCGGCTCACCGCGGGCATCGGCCATGAGCGCGTGCTGGTACCAGATCTTCGCCCGCATCCGGGGAAGGACCGTGCCACCCGTATGCAGCGCGGGATACTCGTTGGCCGCCAGAAAATCGAAGACCAGTCCCACCCTCATGCGATCCGATGGGATGCCCTCCGCGCCCGCGTCTTCGCCCAACCCGAGCGTCCCAAGGCCCTTCCAGGATTTCCGCTGGTCTTCGGGGATCTCGTTGTAACGCTTCTGGATGTTGGCGACGGCTTGGTCCGCGCGTATCAGGTAGTGGGTGGCCTCATCGATCTTCAGCGGGTCCAGCGGAATCCGCTCGATCGCCCACTGGGCGAGCCCGATCCAGCCCGGCACCCAATCCTCGCAGTAATCCAGCGACCGCTCGAACTCGTTCTTGGCCAGATCGCCCTGCCCGCATTCCAGGTAGACCTCACCCAGTTTGGAGTACATCAGCGGGCAATTCGGATCATTCGTCTTGGCCGCCCTGAGGTTCTTCGCCACGGCATCCATGCTGTCGATCAAGGCCTGACCCCGGTCGTCCCGTGCCCTACTCTGCCAGTAAAGGTCCTGCCCAGTCTTGTAGAGCGTCGCGCCGTTTCGACTGACGGGAAAGACGGGGTAGGGCTTGATCTTCGGCCCGCAGCCGCTTCCCCATCCAAGACTGAGCACCACTAGAAGCGCCGCAAAAGCTCGAAATGAAAAGGATCGCCGATACAAGCATGAATGCCCGGCCATTCGGTGTTCCTCCCTGCTGAAACGCACCGATCGCACGAAGTGAGCGCATCAACCGCGCAGAATGTACCACCGAGTTATCGCCCCGCACAGCGAAAGGTTGCCGGCGATTTTGCTTTTTCTCTCGCGTCGCGCCGAGTCAACTCCAACCGTTCTCGCTCGATAACCCCATGGCTGCTTCGCGGCCGTGAACCACGGGCGAACAGACATCGCCCGCGAACGCCGCCGAAAGGCGTCGACCTTCTAATAAGCGAAAGACGGAATCATGGTCATCGCCAATCCCCATTTGAAGCTCGATCCGGCCATGGCCCACTGGCAAAGGCCCGCGGGCGACGTGGGTGGCGATTTCGTCGTGTTTCAGCGGGATGCTCGTTTCCTGCGGCTCTTCGTCGGCGACGTGACCGGTCACGGTGAGGAGGCGGCCCATGCGGCGGAGCAAATCCGCCCCATGATCGAAAAGGAGCTCGAAGGCGGCGTCGACGAGGCAAAGCTCCGCCGCTGGAGCAAGCGAGTTTACGACACCCTCGAGGATCGCTTCGTGGCGATGACCTGTCTGGAGATCGACCTCGTCGAGCGGGAAGCGATCGTTGCGGTCGCCGGCAACCCGGCCGTTCTGATCCGCCGCGCGGATGACGGCTCCGTGGATCAGATCGAAGCCGACGGCATGCCGCTGGGCCTGGTCGATGAGGACGAATGGTTCGCCCCCTCCCTCCGGCGGGTCTCCCTGGAGGAGGGCGATGAGATCGTCTGCTTCACCGACGGCCTGACCGACACGCTGGGCGGGCACGATGGTCGGCGCTTCGGGCTCGATCGCGTGCTATCCGTGCTCGCCGCAGGCCACCGCCGCTCGCCGATCCAGACCCTTCGTGCCTCCCATGCGGCCTATGTAGATCCTGCAGTCGAACAGGACGACGTCACAGTCCTCTGGATCGGTGACCCGCAGCGCAAGGCCGCTTAGACCCGCGCCACACGCCGATTCTCCACCGCCGCTTTTGGCGATTCCTCCGCAACTTCCTCCCACCGGTCGCGATAACTCGATCGATTGGTTCAGTCATCCCCAACTCAGACCCTCAAATGGGAGAACATAAGATGTCAGCACAGATCAGGAATCATGCCGGCTTGAGCACCGCGGCCCAGCTTCGGCAGTTTGCCCTTGCGGCCAAGGCCGCTGAGGGCGGCAAGGCCCAGCAGGCAGCCTACGGGGCCGTCGACGGCTTTGAGGACCCCGCCGCGAAGGTCGAGCAGGAGGTCAAGGAAGGTTTCAAGAAGCAGTTCGGTGAGATCGCCCGGAGCAAGGAGCGGTTTCACGAGGTCATGAGGCAGGTCTTCCACCAGGGTTACGACGTGAAGACGGCCGAGCAGTTCCGCCAGCGTGCCTTGCGGGGCGACTATAGCTGGCTGCCCCCCGTCAAGCTCGTCGATTCGCAGACCCTGCAGGGCGGCAAAGGCGCCTATGACGCCGAGGCCGGCGTGGTCTACCTGAACAAGAACCTGAGCGCGAAAGAGGCGGTGGCCACTTACGTCGAAGAGGCCGGCCATCACCTCGACACCAAGCTTCGCAAAGGCGACACCGCGGGCGACGAGGGCGAGATGTTTCGTCGCGTCCTCAGCGGTGAGAAGCTTTCGGCCGCTCAGATCCGCGAAATCCGGACCGAGAACGACCACGGCGTGATCAACGTCAACGGCCGAAAGGTCAGCGTCGAGTTTTGGAACCCCTTCAAGGCCATCGGCAAGGCCTTCAAGAAGATCGGCAAGGGCATCGGCAAGGCGTTCAAGGCCGTCGGCAAGGGCGTCAAGAAAGTCTTCACCGGCATCGGCAAAGGCGTGAAGAAGGTCGTCGGCGGCATCGCCGGCGTGGCCAAGAAGGTCTTCAACGGCATCGGCCGGGTCGGCAAGAAGATCTTCAAGGGCATCGGCAAGGTCTTCAACGGCGTGAAAAACTTCTTCGGCAAGATCGGCAAGGGCCTGAGCAAGTTCTTCAAGGTCTTTGACTTTGTCGCCCCCTTCCTGAACTTCATCCCCGGAGTCGGGACGGCCATCTACGCCGGCTACAACGCGGTGAAGGGCGTGGTGGCCCTGGCCAGCGGCAAGGCCAAGGACTTCTTCGGTGCGGTCCTCGGCGGCCTGACCGGCGGCGTCGGCGGCGCCCTGAGCGGCGTGCTCGGCAAGGTGATGAACTTCGGCGGCAAGCTCCTCGGCGGCAGCGGCATCCTGAGCAAGGTCATCGGCTTCGGCCAGAAGCTCCTGGGCAGCCCGTTGGGCAAGCTCTTCGGCAAGGCCACTTCATTCCTGAGCAAGGGCCCGCTCGGCAAGCTCTTCGGCAAAGCCACTTCATTCCTGAGCAAGGGCCCACTGGGCAAGCTCTTCAGCTTCGGTAAGAAGCTCCTGGGCTCCAACCCACTGGGCAAGCTCTTCGGTAAGGCCGCCTCATTCCTGGGCAAGGGCCCGATCGGCAAGCTCATAGGCTTGGGCACCAAGCTGCTGGGCAGCAGCAGCCCGTTAGGCCGCCTCTTCGGCGCCGGTCGCCAGGTCCTCGGCAACATCCAGAGCCGCGCCCACGGCATGCTCGATACAGTCCGAAACTGGCTCTCCCCCCAGACCTGGCTGAGCCGCCTTTTCGGCTGATCCGAAGCGACAGATGAGATCATAGCGGGAGCCGACGAATCTGATCCCTCAGTCAACCCAAAGTCGGCCAACCCGATCCCAAGCCCGCCCGACTCCCAAAGCCGGGCGGGTTTCTTTTCCTCGACCCATGACGGCGGGTGGCATGGGCAGGTCGAACGACCTGCCCGTGTCTTCATCGCACAATCACACGAAGGTGATGGTCCCGCTCGTTCTGATATTCATGAAGGAGGGACTACCGCTCCTCACCACCGCACAAGCCACGGGTAGACCTGAAGGTCTACCCATGCCACCCTCGACTTTTGCCTCCCTACCGTCCGCAAGGGCGTTTCAAAATCCCGATGTCGTGATCAAGCCCCGCAGCGCCGATCTCTCAAGCGCCGTTCAAATGCACGAATGGCTCGCCTGCTCCTCTGCGTCCCCCGCGCCTCCGCGTGAGCCCAATGCACACCACCGCGCCCACAATCTCCAACACGCCGACACCGTCCATGGTCACGCCGTGGCGATCCGCGTGTGTGCGGAGAATCTCCAGGCACACGCGTTTGCCGTCGTCCACGAGGAAAACTCCTGGCGGTTGTTGTAGCCCTGAATGATGTGGTGCCCCAGCCCGCGCAGCACGATGCACCCAAGGCATGGCATCGCAGCGCCCTACCACACAAGGGCAAAGCACGCAAGAAACAGGCGACTGTCCCCCATTTCATTTCCCTTGACGTCACCGTGATTAGCGACAGCAGTACCATTCGTGACTGTCCGCCATTACTTAGGAGAAAGGCGGAAGAGGCAAGAAGTAGCCAGCCGCCCGTTCCATGCGACCTACGGGGCACCAGATTGGTCACCTCCTCCCGTACTGTCCATGTAGCCCACCAAGATAGCATGAACGTGCTTGGCGTTCATGTCCGCCAGCTTTGATTCGAGCTTCTCCACTGACGCGGTGATCTCGTGAACATCGAATCCAGATGCGGCGAAATCGCTACCCGCTACCTTCGCCATTGATGCGCATAGACTCCCCGCGCTGAACAGGATCACTGCTGGGATGTTTGGATCATACGGGTCACGATCCACAACCAACCACCCGTCTTCCACGCCAAGTGGAAAGCCCATGGTGCCACTCTTTGGGTTGCCATGCTTGATCATTGAGAAGATGCGATAGTTCGCTTGCCAAGCTTTCCGTTCTGATTCATCGGGAAAGAGCTTGTTGATCAAATCATGGACACGCCAAGGCTTCTTGCCCTCCTTGCTGTGGCTGAACCACTCATCGGCGCGAGTCTTATCGTCGGCGATATGCGCCATATCTAATCGCAATTCCATGAGCGTCAGCAGGAGTACTGCGGCGTCGCGTTTCATGTTCTTCGAAATCAGGAGCTCAATGGACTGAAGGCATTCCGTCATGCGTATCAAAGCAAGCAAAAAGAACTTATTCGATTTTGTTAGCGACCTCTTGCCGGCTTGCTGAACCGTAGTAACGAACATCTTGTTGGATGCTCGCCGCAAATCTTGCACAATGAGGCCAAACTTGTTAACCAGCCGATGTGGCTGACTCGAATCATTAATTGTAGTCATAGGATTCATCCTAGCCGAAGAATAAGGGACAGTCACCTATTTTCGGCGACTTGGGCGCCGCGTTCGCCGAGCTTTTTCATCGCAGTTCGCGTGGGCCGCACCACGGGCAGGGGGCGGAGGCAACGGCCGAGCTTATGCTCCAGCTTGCTGAGGAAGGGACCACTGCCGACTGGTGGGCCTCGGTGCGTGCAAACCCGAAGGCTCGACACCTCCTCCGCGCCTCTGCGTGAGCAGTCAACGCCCCGGTGGGCGAATCCCAAAGCGTATGGATAGCTGAAAGTCTCTGATCCCGGCGCGCCCGGGCGGAACGTGGACAATGCCCTTGCCGGGCGACCTGAGGTTATCGCTGATACGAAGCGATCTATGCCGGCCGGGCTTTTCCGCGGACCGGAACGAAGCGAATCTCGACGCGCTTGTCGAGAGCGGCCGCGATGCGGCGCAGCATCGAGAGCGAGTGCCCTTCGTAATCCGCGTCCTCGAGCCGGCAGATCACTGACGCAGTGGTGCCGACGAGCCTGGCAAGCTCCTGCTGCGTGAGCCCGGCCTTCTGCCGAAGTTGCCAGAGCTTCCGCGCCACCTCGGCGTTGGCCCGCTCCTCTTCAAGCTCTTGGAGCCTCTCGGGCTTCCCCTCGAAGTATCGCCGATGCATGATCTCGACGGCATCGGTCGTGCGTTTGCGTTTCCGGGCCATGGTCAGGCTTCCTCGTAGGTGTGGCGCTTCGGATCCGCCTCGAATTTCGCCTTTCGTTCGAGCGCCTTGTCGATCTCCCTGGGCGGCACGTCCCGCTCTTTGG
This sequence comes from Phycisphaerales bacterium, assembly GCA_020350565.1. Classification (GTDB taxonomy): domain Bacteria; phylum Planctomycetota; class Phycisphaerae; order UBA1845; family UBA1845. The sequence goes on along the minus strand of CP070718.1, from coordinate 2,258,005 downwards.
TAAGCGCGTGCGCGAGCACGGCGGCCACGTTTCCATGAAAGAAATAGAGCATCCGGTAGTTGATGCCGCGAAGGCCGACGCGAAGCTCGTAAATGCCGTCCCGAAGAAAATCGGCTTCAGGCCGGCGAAGCTCGTGGCCAAGCTCCTGCAAGCGCTCGATCCTCACCCGGCATTTTGCCAGCGCCTTCGTGGGCAGGGTGTCGAGCCAGTCCAGAAGCGGCACGGAGCCATCCTCTTCGCAGTAGAAAACGACCTTCGTCGGCGGCACCGGCTACACTCCCAATTATTCGCAATATTGCGAAGTTTGTC
>CP070718.1:2247019-2257596 GCA_020350565.1 Phycisphaerales bacterium | reverse complement strand
GAGTTCACGCACACCCCATGGAAGCCATGCAAGACCGCTTCGTCGCAAAGCTTGTCGATTTGAGCCACGGTGGCCTCGGGCTTGAGCAAGGCATGTTCGATCGTGAGAGCGAGTTCTTCTTTCGTCATAGCTCACATTACCGTAAGTGGACGCGGCATTTCGTGGAGAGACCTATCATCATGATGCTGCCTTCAAACACCATTCGAGCAGGATCGGTCTTGGCGCCGGTCCGCGCCGGCGGAGACGCCGGCGCTACTGAGTGGGACCCGCCTCCGTGCTGGTCCGTGCCCGCAGGGATGCCGGCGGTACTCAGCGGGACCGGCCTCCGTGCCGGTCCGTGCCCGCAGGGATGCCGGCGCTACTCTTCTGACGGACTTCTTGCTGCATCGATGTCTACCTTTCCGCCTGCCTGCAGAGTGGGACGTATTGGTGGACCAAAGCCGCCAGACCGTCGTCCCTGACGAGATAGGAAAGACGCATTCGTTCCGCCGTCGTTCCCAACGAAGGCACCCGCGTAGCGGCTCGGTCGACGATGCCAAGCGCTTCGCCCACGTCATCAAAGTGCATCTCCTTCCGTCTATCCGTTGCGGTCACATACCGTGCGATCCAGCCCGTTGCCGCCAGCGCCAGCCACAGCGCGCCCAGTCCGGCAAAGATCGGCCAGCCATAGTAACCCTCGCCAAACAGCGATCGCCCGTCAAGGCGGGCCGACACGTAGCGCCGAAGCAGCTCCTCGACTTTCGGATTCAGATCCCCTACCGGCTCAATCGATTCCACAACTTCGAACGTCGTATCCGCGTCAAAGCCCGGAAGACGCGGCACGATACCTCGCCCTTTCAGAAATACCTTGGCTTCATGCAATTGTTGCCAGCGCTTCGTCATGCGTGCCAAAAACGTGGCATGCACCTCCTCGTGCGAGACGTGCTCGGAGTGGGCGAAGGCGAGCTGCCGCAGCATGCCTCGTTGTTTTGCGCTCGGTGCGGCTGGTGGGCGACGGCTTTCGGTCGGCAACGTCTCAAAGAGCGAATCGAGCAGGTCGGTGAACTCCGGCCCACGGACTTCCTCGTAGCGACCCAGATTGAGTGCAGACGTGAGACGAGCGGCGGCAAAGAGGCGATCGAGCAAAGAGAATTCCTCCCGTGCCAGCCATGCCCGGAAGCGCGCGACGACCGTATCGACCTCCTGGTCAGTGGCTTGCAGGCCCTTAGCAAGCTCTGCCACGTCGGCTTCAGAGGTCGGATTGTGATCGAGCGCTGCCACCAGGTCGGTGAGCCAAGTGCGGTACTGGGCGAGCGGCTTACCTTTGGAATGAATGACGCTGGGACAGTCGAAACGCAGCGACGCCTGCCATTGGCCTTCAACGGGTCTGACCGAGAAGGGAAAGATCCGGCAAGCGAGAGGTTTTTCCGCCTCGCCGTACTTGGCGTGGATCCTGCAGCGATTGTCGTCTTCGAGGAACACGCATCGGCCGTCGGGCGTCTTATTGAGCACATATCCGCCGGCCATGGGCACGTAGGGCGGCAAGTCCATCTTTCCGGCCCACCCCTGGCGGTCAAGGCGCTTCACATCCTCTTCCAGGAGGTGGGCGACCAGTGCCCGGCAACACTTCCCGCAGGAGTGGCAGGACCACCGCTGGTTGGAAACCTCGGGCATGATGACCGGCAGGGATCGTTTGACGGCCATGTCGAGATCTTCTCGCTAATGGACACAGTCTTCAAAACAGATCGTAGCTCCATCAGGCCGCGGTGTCATCGGTGGATTGCTATTGGTCCGCCGAAGGCGGCTCCACCGCAGGCAGAGCGGTGCGGTCTGTTTTCCGAGCAAGAGAGTGCTGCGAGTTGTCAATCTGGCCGCAGCCTAACGCTGAAAGGCGTGATCGACTGCAGCAAGCACGGCCTCGGCCGCTCGGTCGTGGTAATCGAGATCGGCATTCAACTCTTCCGATGCAATGCGGATGCCGTCGGCGGAGGCGTATTGCAGATGAACATCAAGACCACCGTAAACGAAGTCCCCGCCGGAAAAAGCCACTCGGTTGAGCCACTGACCCACAACCGGTGAGGACGCGGCTGGATAGAGCAGAGCGGTCACTTGCGGCGGTTTAAAGGAATAAAGTCTGGCGAGCTCGATCTGGGCCAGGCAGGGTATCGGCGTGGTCCGTGCGGCTTGCCGCAGGAAGTCGAAGTCGCCCCGTGCGGTTGCAGGATCGTCGCGAAGAAAGCACATGGCCTCGGGAGCGAGCAGCCGCTCATCCATAACACCCCGCAGCTCGAGGCCGCCGTATTCGTGGACACGGTAGATCTGATACGCCGTGCCCGCAGCATGTTCCGTTGAAGAGCGCAGGATCGAGATTTCGCCCGCCGTGTAGCCGACCGAAGTGTGCGAGCCGAAATCGTACACGAAGAGGCCGACGTATCGCTCAGGGTCCTTGATAGCCGGGAGCTTCAGGGTCACTGGGGGCTCTTTCCGGGCGTCGGTTCGTTGCCCTCGATGCTGGGTCCCCCATCCAGATGCATCGGGATGGGGGCGCGATTCCCGATCCGTGGTCGAGTTCGCCACCTCCAAAGGAGGTGGGCCACCCACGATGCATCGGGATGGGCCACCCCCAAAGGCTTGGGCACCCAATCCTTTTGGTGATCAGCCGATCACCAAACGGGCGAATTGCCGTTTGCCGCGTTGAATCACGTCGCCGGTTTTGACCTCCATCGGGGCCAGCCCGTCTTTGATGGCGGAGCCGTTGATCTTGATGCCATGTTGTGACACCAGCCGCCGAGCGTCGCCGCGTGATTGCGCGACACCACACTGCGTGAGGAGGTCCAGCGGCGCGACCTTGCCGTCCGGGATCATGTCCTGTGGGATCGTGACCTCAGGAACTTCGTCCGGCATTCCACCGCCTCCTCCGCCATGAACGCGGCGGAACTCTTCAGCGGCCGCTTCAGCGGCCTTAGCGGAGTGGAATTGCGTGATCAGGATCTTAGCCAGTTTCTCCTTGGAGTCGCGCGGGTTGATCTTCGTCGGGTCGATGAGCCCCGGGATCTCGCTTTCCGGCACGTCGGTCAGCAGCTCGAAATAGTTGCCCAACTGCTCGTCGGGGATACGCATGATCTTACCGAACATATCGGAGGGCGGTTCGGTCACACCGATGTAGTTGTCCAGCGACTTGCTCATCTTCTGCTTGCCGTCCGTGCCGACGAGCAGCGGCATGACCATCACGATCTGCGGCGGCTGACCGGCATTACGTTGAAGATCACGTCCGCACAAGTTGTTGAACGTCTGGTCGGTTCCGCCCAGTTCCACGTCAGACTCGATCTCGACGCTGTCGCGGGCCTGCATGAGCGGATAGAGCAGCTCATGCGAGAAGATCTCCTTGCCTTCCGCCTGTCGCTGGGCGAAGGTGTCCCGCTCCAGCAAGCGGGCGACGGTCATCTGACCCATCAACTTGATCACGTCGGCGAAGTTCATCTTCGCGAGCCATTCGCTGTTATGGCGCACCTCGAGCCTGTCCTCGGAAAGGCTCAGCACCTTGCCGGCCTGGTCCAGATACGTCCGGGCGTTCTTTTCGACCTCCGCGCGGGTTAGGATGGGGCGCGTTTTGGAGCGGCCCGTCGGGTCGCCGATCATGGCGGTGTAATCGCCGATGATGAGAACGGCCTTGTGACCAAGGTCCTGAAACTGCCGGAGCTTCCTCAAAACAACAGTGTGTCCCAGCGTCAGGTCGGGTGCGGTCGGATCCATGCCCAGCTTGATGCGAAGGCATTTGTCGGACCGAAGGCGCTGCTTGAGCTCTTCAAATGTGTAAATCCGATCGCAACCGCGAACGAGGGTGTCGATTTGCCGATTGAATTCGCTATCGTCGGTCATGGTAATGTATCAGGCTTCGGGAACCACACTGGACGAACGTGGTTGCAGCCACATTCTGACAACCGGAGCCACGATACGGGCACAGTCGATCACCTCACAAGCCGTCCCGCAGGGCTCCATCTAACCGGTGCTGTTGAACATAATCCGCTCGATGGACTTCGCCAAGCCGGTGGTGCTTTCCACGCTCACGATGGCACCGCATAGCCGGATATCACCGGAGGCGACATCGAATTTCTGGGGCACACCGCTCGTCAGGGAGCTGATGACCCGATCCTTCTCGCGACCGATCACCGAGTCGTACGGTCCGGTCATTCCAAGATCGGTGATGTAAGCCGTTCCCTTGGGCAAAACCCGCTCATCCGCCGTGGGAATGTGTGTGTGGGTGCCGACCATGGCGCTAACGCGCCCGTCGAGGTGCCAACCCATGGCGACCTTTTCGCTGGTGGCTTCGGCGTGCATGTCTACTACGATGATTTTTACGTCCTTGGGGATTAAGGCCAAAACGCGATCGACCGCGCGAAAGGGACAGTCCCCCGGCGGTTTCATGTAGAGCCGCCCCAACAGCGACACGACAGCCACTCGCGGCCCACCGGGCACTTCGTAAAGGGCAAACTCCCTGCCGGGTGCGCTGGGGGGCAGGTTGGCGGGTTTGACGATGTTCTCGGCCGTCTCCAGAAGCGGGATGATCTCGCGCCGGCGATAGATGTGGTCTCCCATCGTGAGCAGATGGACGCCACAATGCAGGAGCTTCTGATAGATGGCGGCCGTTAGCCCGCTGCCTCCGGCGACGTTCTCCGCGTTGGCGATGACGCAGTGGATCTCGCGCTCCTTGACAATGCGGGCCAGGACTTCGGCGAGCACGCGCCGGCCCGGCGAGCCCACCACATCGCCAACACAGAAAAGCCTCAGCTCCATAAAACGCCGCCTTCAGGTCGTCAGTTTGTAAGACCCTCCGGATCAATTGGGGCGAGCGAATCACGCGGGGCGGTGACGTGTCCGACCCCTCCGGCCGAACCGAAGCCAGAGTCTCGCCGCCTATCCCGGCCTGACCTAGCGCGCTTTGGCCACAGCACGCAATTCACGCAACACCGTAACTTTGATTTCGCCGGGGTAGGTCAGGTTGTCCTCGATTTCCTTGGCAATATCCCGGGAGATTTTCTCGGCGACTGCGTCGTCCACCTTTTTCGCGTCGACGATCACGCGGATTTCCCGTCCCGCCTGAATCGCGAAGGCCTCGGTCACGCCGCGCTGCTGCTTCGCAATCTCCTCGAGCTGTTGTAGCCGTTGAATGTAACGCTCCAGCGATTCGCGCCGGCTGCCCGGACGCGCGGCGCTGATGGCATCGGCGGCCATCACGATGGGCGTGTACGGGCTCGTTGCCGGCACGTCCCCATGATGCCCTTCGATGGCATTGAGCACTTCCACTCGCTCACTGAACTTCCGGCAGAAATCGGCGCCGAGCTTGGGATGGCCTCCTTCCTTTTCGTGGTCAATGGCCTTGCCAATGTCGTGCAGCAGGCCGCAACGACGCGCCAGCCGGCCGTCCAGTCCAAGCTCGTCAGCGATTGCCTGGCAGAGAAAAGCCACTTCAAGACTGTGCCGGAGCACGTTTTGCCCATAGCTGGTGCGGTATCTCAGACGGCCAAGCAGGTCGAGCTGCCTGCGGTGCAGACCGCCGACGCTGGCCTCAACGGCGGCCCGCTTACCGGCCTCGAGGATTTCCTCTTCCACTTCCTTGCCGACCAGTTCCACCAGCTCCTCAATGCGCCCCGGATGAATGCGCCCGTCCTGAATCAGCCGCTCGAGGGCGATTCGGGCTACTTCCTTGCGTACCGGGTTGAATGAGCTGACCAGCACGACACCAGGCGTGTCGTCGACGATGACGTCGACACCGGTGGCTTTCTCGAAAGCGCGGATGTTGCGCCCTTCACGGCCGATGACCCGGCCTTTCATGTCGTCGGAAGGAATGTCCACCGTGGAAACGGTGCTTTCGGCCGTGTGCTCGGCCGCGTAGCGCTGAATGGCCGTCAGGATAATCTCGCGGGAACGGCGCGCGGCCTCGTCCTTGGCCGTCGTAACCGACTTCTCCACCATCTCCGCCTGCTCGTGTTCCAACTCCTGGCGGAGCAGATCGAGAACCGTCCTCCTGGCCTGGTCCTCCGTATAGCCGCTGAGTTCAAGCAACTGCTCGCGCCGTTGGCGGCGAAGCGCCTCCGCCTCCGCTTCCAGCTCATCCAGCGTCTTCTGCCGTTCGTTCAGCTTTGACTGTTGCTGTTCGAGATTCCGCTCTTTGGTATCCAGCGTGTCGAGCTTGCTCTCAAGATTGTCCTCTCGTTTGGCGAGCCGGCGCTCAGTCTCCTTGAGTTCAGCCCGCATCTGGTCGCCTTCTTTGCGGAGCTGCTCTTGCCGCTCGATGTACTGTTTCTTGGCCTCAACCTCCGCCTTCTGAACGACGACCTCGGCGTCCGCCTTGGCCTGATTGATCGTCCGCTCCGCCTCTTCGCGGGCGGCCTGCAAGCGGGCGCGATCCCAAAACCGTCTCAGTAAGTAAAAGCCGGCCGCTCCGATCACGGCACCGACGGCGCCGGCGGCCGCCCGATTCAACGCGCTGCTGTCGAGTTGCAGAAGCAGCGCCATGCATGTTAACAACTCCATGGCAAACGACCCGTATGTTGACGAACACCGTTGGCAGTGTCCGATCCCGCCTCACACGCCTCCTGGATCAGAGGATTACGGAAAGGCGGGCATGGACCGACACGCCTCTGGTGATGGTTAAAGGAAATCGAGTTGATCCGGCACCGGCAAAAGGATGGATAGGCGAATCGACCGATGCCTTGGCGACTTGGCCTTTCTTCCGCGGAGGAGGTTGGGTGGAGGATACAATCCGACTAAATTACGGCACCTTCCTCCCAAGAGGGCTCGCAACAAGGGGGATTGACGAAACCTGATCCACCATTCAACCAACCTGAACGTCACGTCTCACGGCGTCCGTTCGACCGCTCGCCCGAGTAGGGAATCGACAGCGGCCGGCAATCGACATCAATTCTCCAATTGCACACGCGCCGTGGACAAAACGAGAACCTCACGATGTACGAGCGACTTTGTGCATTTTTACGTTTCGTCGACCGAACATGAGTGTCATGCCATGTTGGCCGAGCGCGATCGCTCGTCGCGCGGGGAACTCCAAGTCCGAACAAGGCAGAGACGAAAAGCGACCCGGACGGGCCGGAAACTCGCCGACAACGCTCTCCTTTCAAGTCCTATCGAGTCCTGGGCGGCCGACTCAAGCAAAGCGTTGTCCAAACGGACAATACGAACAGTTTCGCTTTAACCGAGCCGCCACACCTAACCGTCCGTGAGTATAAATCCACAACCGCCTGTGTCAAGGAATATCGGCATTGGTTCATCAGGTCGGTTACCCTTCCTGGGATTCGATTTTCCGGATGTGGAGTCTATTGTCGTCTCACGAGATTCAGGGAAAGGCAGGGAAAGGAGGATGACGGCCACCACGGTAACGCAGGCGTCACTAGCACCGGCTCAGGCTGGGCCCTGTTCCAGTCCTGCCGTAGCATATTCTGGTTTGGGCTTGCACGCCGGATCGCGTGCCGGTCGACAATTTACTCTGGCGGCAGCACGCCCGGGATGCCGGAGGCCCGGCTTTAAGAAGAAGACCGGACGGAGCCGGCTTGGTGGTTCTTGAGATTCGAACGGGGAAGGCGAGTGGAACGCATGCACTCAAGGCGTACGTGGACTCGTTTGGTGGTGCTCGGTTTGATAGCGGGCGCCGCTGCGCCCGTGTCCGGGCAGCTTGCAGGTAGCAAGGATCGCAAGGCCGAGGTCTCGTTGCACGCTTCGGTGGATGCGATCGTTCCCGGCGAACCGTTTGAACTGGCCTTCAAGTTCAAGATGAGCCCGGATTGGCACACTTACTGGCAGAACCCGGGTGACGCGGGACTGCCGCCCTCCGTCAAATGGACCATGCCGGAGGGCTTCGAGGCCGGCAGGTTCCAGTTTCCCAAACCGAGTCGCCATGTCGACGCCGCCAACCTCGTCACCAACATCCTCGAGGGTGAGCCGATCTTGCTGATGCGGATGACGCCGCCGAAGCGGATCGACCAGGATCGGGTCATGCTGAAGGCCAAGGTGAACTACCTGGTCTGTAAGGATGTCTGCCTGATCGAGAACGCCGAGCTCGCACTCGAAATTCCCGTTGCCTCGACGAATAAGCCTGCTAACGAAGAAGTCTTCGGGACCGCACGCGTGGCTATTCCGAAACCGACCAGCAAGTGGCTGAAGGTGACGGCAAAGCCCACCACTGAGACCTTCGAGGCGAACACCGCCTTCGAACTTCTCGTGGAGATCGCTTTGAATCACGGTATCCATATTCAGGCCGATCGAGTCCTCAACAAGCTGCAGATTCCTACGCGTCTGCTGTTGGAGCGGACGCCGGGCGTCACGTTCGAGGAGCCGGTATTTCCCAAGGCTCAGGTCCGTCAGTTGCCGTACGTTGGGCGCGTGGCCGAGTTCGAAGGCAAGGTCGTCGTTCGAGTGCCGGCCAAGGTGGGCGATGAGGCTCTGATGGGGCCCGTCGACTTCGGCGGATTGCTGACTTATCAGGCATGCAACGAGGCAGGGACATGCTTTCCGCCGGAAACGGTAGCATTCTCAGTGACAGTCGATAGCACCGGGAAGGAACAGGCGGCCGCTTTGAGTCCAGAAGAGACTGAGGTTGCCGCCGCGGCCGGTTCCCCCGGTGATATGATGGAGGTAACCGGAGAATCGGCCGACGCGGGTGATTCAGAACAGGCGGAGGGCGCAACCTCCACGGAGCGCGAACCAGAAGCGGTTACCACGGCAGCGGATACACCTGTCAAGGGGCAGACTGACCAAGCCTCCCTGCAAGCCGGCGGCTTCGAAACGTTTCTCAGGCGCCTCGGGTTGCCCGGGCTGCTGATCGGATGCTTTCTCTACGGACTCGCGATGAACGCCACCCCGTGTGTCCTGCCGATCCTTTCGATCAAGGTTCTGGGCTTCGTCCAACAGGCTTACGAGTCGCGCCGACGGACTTTGGCCTTGGGATTGGCCTTCGGGGCGGGGGTGATGATCTTCTTCATCATTCTCGGCTTCATTGCCGCCGAAGGGAGGAACGTCCTCCAATATCCGGCCGCCGTGATCGCACTCAATGCCGTCATCCTGGCACTGGGCCTCAGCATGCTGGGAGTCTATACGCTGCAAGTGCCGGCTGCCGCCACCAAGCTCGAAGCGAGCATCAAGAAAGAAGGACTTTTGTCTTCGTTCGGCAAGGGGGCTTTGGCGCCGGTGCTGGGGTTCGCGTGTACGGGCCCGCTGCTGGCGGGTATCTTTGGATGGGCCGCCCAACAGCCCCCTTCGACCGCCCTCGTCGCCTTTCTGTTTACGGGTTTTGGCATGGCCAGCCCTTACGTGCTCCTGGGAGCCAACCCCAACTGGCTGAGCTGGCTGCCGAAACCCGGCAACTGGATGATCACCTTTGAGCGAATCATGGGTTTCCTGCTGCTGGTGATGGTGGTGTACCTGCTGACGCCGCTGGTCGGGAGCATCGGGGCTGAGGGGTTGCAGTGGACGCTGGCCTTCCTTGTGGCCGTTGCCATGGGCTGCTGGGTGTGGGGCAAGGTGGACTTCTCGATGCCGGTGCCGGTCCGGTGGCGGTACCGCGGCGGAGCGATTGCGATCATCGCACTGGCCGGTCTGCTCATCTACGGTGGCGTGTATCCCATCGGCACGGCCGTGGCAGAGCAGAATCGTTTGCGATTGGCCGCGAAGGACGCCGGAGGTACCACAGACCGGATTGCCTGGAAGGCGTGGTCGCCGGAGAAGGTGACCGAGGCCGTCAAATCCGGCAAGACTGTCTTCGTGCACGTGACGGCGGATTACTGCACGAATTGCAAAACGAACATGGCCATCGCCATCGACAAGCAAGAGACTTTCGAAAAGATCAAAAGCCTCGGGGTAGAGACGTTTCAAGCCGATTTCTCCGGCGGCGATCCGGTGATCTTCCAGCTTTTGAAGAAGCACGACCGGTTGGGTCCGCCGCTCGATCTTGTGTACGTCCCGGGCAAACCGGACGACCCCATCGTCCTGCCGCCGTTGTTTTCCAAAGCCACGCTTCTGGAGAAGCTCGACGAGGCCGGGCCTTCGCTCGTTCGTCAATCGTCGGGCTGACCACTACGCCCATTTCCAATAATCGAATCGTACTTCGCGGACGCCAGGAAGGGCGCACCCTACAGGACGAACAGTTCGAGTGCCATCACCCCGACACCAACGAGGGCGGCGCCAGCGATGATCCCCGCACAGATCGACTCTTGATTCTGAACGAACACTTCGTTGGGACGCTGCTCCGGCCTGGGCCAGATCTTTCCAATCACCCAGAATGCGAACGCGCCCATGAACATGGCAAAGCAGATGTCGAAGGGGATGATGAAGGCCAGCCCCAACCCCACGGGGCTGATGGGGAGTCTTTTCTTGGACAACCCGCGCACAATCTCCAGGACGATGCCCAGCACGCCTCCGATGATTGCGGCCCAGAGGGCGGTTTTGGGCAACATGTGAATGCCCTGAGTCAGGATCTCGGCCACTGCCTTCCAGACCGTAACGGCCGGATAGGGGTACGTCTCGCTGATGAGCCCGGCGGGGTTATTCTTGAGGAACAAGGGATAGAAGACCGCCACGGAGAAGATGGC
>CP070718.1:2226599-2246919 GCA_020350565.1 Phycisphaerales bacterium | reverse complement strand
TGAGCTGCCATGACGACAACGGGGCGACCCGGCTGCCCAATCCGCTGGATCCATTTGGAAATGGCAACGCGGCCCCGGACGCGGCCACACGCTTCGCAGGAACGCTTCAGTGGAACGAGTGGTACGGAGATGTCTGTTTCGGCGAGCAGGGCACGCTCCGGGCGGTCAACAGCCATCATGACATCAGCGATGCGGATCAAGCCTTCAGTGGTGCGAAGATCGAGTGCCTGGACTGCCATGGCGCACACAACGCCGCGGCGTCTCAGCCTCTGGCTGACCCCTTCGACACCTCCGTCCCGTGGACCGGCTCCGACAACGCGTTTTGTCTGGCCTGTCATCAGGGTGGCGCGGGCCCACTCGACCCTGGCTTCCCGGAGACCGTCGTCGGCCCGGATATCCCCTTACGCGGCATTGATTCCTGCGAGTATGTTGAGGAACCGTGGTACGTGGACTACACTTGGACGCACTCGGCGCACGGGCCGGACTCGAAGCGGGGCTGGACCGGATATTCCGGGGCCCCCGCGTATGAGCTGGGCTGTTTGGACTGCCATGACCCGCACGGCTCATACACGGAAACCAACACGGCGGGCAACCCTTATTCGATTCGCGACTTCGTGGATGGAACGGCCTACGTGGATGACGGCTCCAGGCGTTTCGATCTCTGGACCGGTCCGCCCTGGGAGACGTTTGGCATCGCACGTGCTGTCGCCATCACCATCGACGGCCTCGAAGTAAGCTGGGGTGATGAGAACGGGCTCTGTTCCGTATGCCATTCCCAATGGCTGGTAGCCGAGGAGTCCCACGACTTCTGCGTAGGCTGCCAATCCTGTCACGCGCATGGTGCGCTGTGGGGTGAATTCGACTGGGAGGATTCGGACGACGGTACGCCATGCGGACCGTGAATCAGCGGACTAGAATACAGGGCGAAGTGATCGATCCTGATTGCTACCGAGCAGAGTCCACGGGGAAATGTGGGGAATCAATCGGCTCGCCGCATGGCTCGCTCGGCGTAAGTGCGTGCGAGCGGAGGCGATCGGAAGGGATGACAGCGACTCAGACAATGGGGAAACAGATGAGGCCGGAGACGAACGTGACGGGGCTTGGAAAACACGTCCGCGGGACCTTAAAAGGGATGTCGGTGCTGGCGTTGACATGTATCTTGCTGGCGAGTCTACCGGCACAAGCACAGGAGATTGTGTATCCGTCCGCCGACGGGACGATCGTTGACGGTGGGCTTTACGGCACGTTTGACGGCGTACCCGACGCGTGGGACTGGACCTTCAACGACACAAGCTATGAGGGGAACATCGCCCTAACGACGGACCCTCCTTCCAGCAGCGCGGAGTATCGCGTCGTCTGGGAATATAATCTGTCGGCGGTTTCCCTGGCACCACCGGTCTCTGCGACGCTTACGTTTACGCTTCGGGGTGCCACCATCATACCCTTTCCGGACGTGGACGTGTTCGTATTCTCGTACCCTGCCGACCTGATCGAGGATCCGGACGACTTCTCCGCAGGTCCTGCGACATCACAGGGCAGCGCCACGGTGGTTCCGTTTCAACCGCCCACAGAATACTCGATCGATGTCAGCAGCGTGGTAGGCGAGGCTCTGGGGAGCGGTAGCGACATGGTCGCCTTTCGTTTCCAGATTGATCCGGATACCCCCCACACTGCCAATCAGGCCTTTATAGACGCTCTGGACTCGGATCCGGCCACCAAGCCTTATCTGACGATCGACGTGGGGGAACCGCTCCCCGGCGACGTCAACGGCGATGGTCATGTGGACCTGGTCGACTTTTCTTCCTTCTACGACTGTCTGGAGGGGCCCGACGTCTCCCTGAATCCGGGGTGCGACGTTTTCGATTTCGACGAGGACGGGAACATCGACGCGGACGATTTCGCGGCGTTCCAACGGGCCTTCACCGGATAAGCCATACCCCTCCTTCGTTCTTGACGATCCTACAAACGGCACCCGTGCCGCGCCCCCTTTCCGCGCGTTTCGCCGAGCCGTGGTCGTTCGTTGCGGGCACATCGATGGCTCCCACCGCCCCCTTCTCTACCTCCAATTTTTGGAGGTGCAGATGCGCGTGTGTCGCGATCAGGCGCCAGGAAGAACGGGATCACTCCTGTTCGGCCATGCCACCATTCTCCCAACTGAGAGAGACTCTGCGTTCGTGATTCTCGGAAGCGGGATGCTAATTAGCGCGGCCAAACGGTCACGCCTTTGACACTGAGTCGGCTTCAGCTCGTAAGTCGTGTGATGGTAAAGGACTATGCAGGGCCCCGAAGTCCGGAGACAACGCGCACTTGCGCCACCCGCATGATGGCATGGCCGTTGCTGATTTCGAAATGGGGATACCGTATGTACGGATTCAGCGGGAGTTTGCATCGCTGAAGAATATATACAGCGAAAGACAGAGGGAGAGGAGAAAACCCAATGACGGCCGCTTTACTGTTCTCAGTTGCTATCGCCACCGCTGCCGCGGGGCAAGTCGATGTCACCCATTCGGGGACCATCGCCGACAGCCTACAGTTTCCCGCCCGGCTTGCTGCTTCGTCGGGCGGAGGGATCTATGTAACCGACCAGCCCAACGGTCAGGTACTCGAGTACGATGCCGTGGGCGCGTTGGTGAACATTCATTCCGTTCCCGAATTACCCGTGGGAATAGCAGCGCACACGGACGGACGGGTGTTCGTTTCCAGGCGCGATGGAGCTGTCGGTGCGTACGACGGCTCTTTTGCCTTGCTGGGGACGTTTGATCCCGCGCCGCTGTCGCTGACCTCCCCCAACGACCTTGCCGTTGACTCCGTGAACAACAAGGTGTTTGTGACGGACAGCGCGGAGCATCGCGTGCTCGTCTTTGACACCGAGACGCGCACACTGATCGGTGCCTGGGGCATGGAAGGTTCTGCTAATGGCGAGTTCCGATCGCCACAGGCGATCGCCTACAACGGCAACACCGGCATGGTGTACGTGACGGACACGGACAACTTCCGTGTACAGGTCTTCGACACCAACGGCATCTTCCAGTTCAAGTTCGGCTACCGGATTCTGTACGCCGGCTCAACGGAGGTTGCCTGGTTCGCTCGGAGTGAGGGGCTGGCAATCGACGATTGCGGAAACATTTATGTCACTGACGCCCTGATGGGCACGGTCCGGGCCTTCAGCAACACGGGACAGGAGCTGGATTCGCAGTTCATTCCGGTCATCGAGTACGGCACGGATCCGGGTGATGTTCGCGTGCCGTGCGATGTCTTGATCGACGATAGCGACAAGATGTACGTGGCCAGCACCTACAACGGCGTGGTGGAAGTCTACGACGTCGTTTGTTCCCGCGGCCGAGAAGCCAAGGCCGGCGGTAAAGGGGAGCCGGTGCCCATGGGTCCCGAGCAGCCCCAGAGCATCTTCTTCGACAAGATTCTCCCTCCGCCCGACAACCCCTATGACATCGTCGTGGCCATGGACTCGGGAACGTACTCACGTGAATTGGACCTCAACCGTGACCGGCGGGTCGACGTGACCGACCTCGAAATCGCGGTGATGACGTTCGGCGCTGCGACCGTCGAGGATTTTCTGGACATGCGGGGCAATGGACGGGACGTATACCCGTATCCCCTTCAAGCACCCCACCTGATTGATTATGCGTTCACTTGTGGGCGATGCCACTCGATGGACGGCCTTCCCGGCGGCATGACCACCTCGGCGGGACAGGAGAACCTCTGCCTGTCGTGTCATACCGCTGGCGGCGTGGGGATGGGAACGGTGATTCCGCCCCTGGGGCAAGGGAACTCACACGTCATCGGCGTCCCGGCGGATGCGGGTGACGTGGCCGGTCCCGATCCGGATGACGTATACGGATTGTCTTTGCATTTGGACAACGGCAACATTCGTTGCGGTACCTGCCACGATCCTCATGAGCTTGGGGACGGTGGCTATCTCCGCGACCCCAGGCCGACCTCGAATCTGTGCAAGCAGTGCCACCGCGGCGACGGCGCACCCGTCGACCACGCGGTCGGGATGGAGCACGGCCCCGAGTACTGCATGGACTGCCACGACCCGCACGCCATGGGCGACAACGCCAGCTTGATTAAGGAGAGCATGTATAGCTGGTACATCAACGATTTCGCCGGCGGAATGGTCGAGCCCGGTTTCACGGACGGTACGATCGGTGTCGGCGATGGTGGTTTCGTCGATCCCGACGCGGATGAATTCGGTCTTTGCGACGTCTGCCACCCGTACTTCGATGACAGCCAGTCCCCACCCGTTCCCTCGGCGGACTTCCTCGCTTTGAACCCGCCGCATGATGAGAACATGCCGGCATGCACGACCTGTCACGCTCACGCCAATGGCTTCGAGCCCGGACTGGACCTGGACCTGCCGGCCGGCAGTTATGTTGGTGCCGACGTCTGCGCTGTCTGCCACGTGACCGAGCACGGTGAGTGGAGCGGGACGATCCACAAGGAAGCGTTCAATAATCTGCCCCCGTTTGCTCAGGATCCGGCCATGGGTTGTGTGGAGTGCCACACGGTTGGCTTCGAGCAAGGCGGATTCGAGGACATCGCGACGACGCCTGAGTTCGCGGGCGTGCAGTGCGAGAACTGCCACGGGCCGGGCTCGGATCATGCCAGCCTGGCGACGACGGAAAACATCGTCATTGATCTGACGGCTGAATTGTGTGGTGCCTGCCACACCGACAGCCATCATCCAACGTATGATGAGTGGGCGAGTTCCGGCGGACACGTAAATGCCGCCGACAATTCGCACGCCGGCTCCTGCAACGTCTGCCATGCTCCGTTGCGTGAACTCGCCGGCGACGACCACGCCGACCTGAGCATCGAGTGCGTGGCTTGCCACGACTCGCACGCACAGACGGGCAACGACGCGATCCCCGAACCGCCGCACGACAGCCAGCTCCTGTTCCCGGAGGTGGTCGAGACGACGCCGTCGAGTGCGGTTGAGGACGTTACGGATCCGTCCCGGTTCAACCTCTGCGGCCAGTGTCACCACAGCCGCGGGCGGACCTGGGACTCGACCAGCCGCGGCCCACACCACAGCCTTCAGGCCAACGTGGTGGTGGGCGAGATGCCCGTGCCTGACGGAATTGACCTGGTGCCGTTCAGCACCTCCACGCACGCATCTACGCTGCAGCAGTGCAACACGTGCCACATGTACACGGCTCCGCACCAGACCGGACCGCCGGAGGTGGACGCCATCACCGGACACACTTGGGAAGTCAACTTCCTGGGGTGCGTCGACTGTCACGAGGCTCAGGACGCCGAGGACTTGAGCCTGGCCCTGCAAGCCGAGGTGCAGTTCCGGCTGGATGCGATCACGGCGGCGCTGGGCGATCCGGCCACCTGGGAGTACTCGTGCTGCGGTGGTCCCTCGGACCAGAGCACGATTTCTGATGACATCAAGAAGGCCAGGTTCCTGCTGAAGTATGTTGAAGGGGATGCCAGCCTCGGCGTGCATAACCCGACGTACGTGCGGTCCATCCTGGAGGCGGCGGAGGTCCTGCTGGGGCTCCCCTCGCCATTGATGTTCCCGACGAGCTTGCACGGCACGCGTGCAGGGAAGGCATATTTCTACAGCGCCGACAATGGTGGCTTCGAGACCATCACTGGCATTCCGATGGACGATCTCGATTGCCAGGAGTGCCACGCACCGACCTATGCGGACGGCACGCCGGTCGATCCCGCCACCTATGAGCCGCAATGCCTGGACTGCCACGCCGATCCCAGCGCGCCGGGGCCGGTCGCGGACTCCATCTGCTTCGGATGTCACGGCCGTCAAAACGTCGAGGCCAACGTGTTCGGTCTGCAAGATGTGCACCGAGACATGGGCTTCGCCTGCACCGACTGCCACTCAATCGGCGATATGCACGGTGATGGCAACGTATACAACTCGCAACTGGATCCCGGCGCGATCGACGCTGATTGCGAGAACTGCCATACGGAATTCGAACCGGGCAATGTTGCCCACGAGGTGCACATGGACACGGTCGACTGCTCGGCCTGCCACGTGTCCACGGTGATCACGTGCTACAACTGCCACTTTGAGAGTGAACTGGCCGGCGGCGGAAAGAGGTTCTTCGCCCCGCCGCGCCAGGACTTCAAGTTCCTCGTGAACTTCGAGGGCAAGGTCCACGACGCGACGATCCAGTCGCTGGTCTACGATGGGCAGTCGTTCTACACCATGGCGCCGTACTATGCTCACGCGGTGTCCAGTGTTCCGGCCACCTGCACTGACTGCCACGGCAATGCGGCCGTCGCGGAGTACGACTCCACCGGTCAGATCACGGTGACCGAGTGGGATGCCGGAACGACCACACTGAGTGGGCCCACCGGTGTGATTCCGGTTCCGCCCGATTGGGATACGTCCCTGAAGTTCGACTTCCTTGATTACACGGGTGACGCTTCCGATCCGACCACGGATCCGGCTGCCTGGGTATTCCTCAAGAGCGGCGCTGATTTGACCCAGATGCTCTACGGTGAGCCACTCACTGTCGATCAGCTCGACAAGCTCTCGCTGGGACTTGCCCCGTCGACATACAGCCCGACGATCGTCAGCATCCAGCAGGTCAACGGGGGCTCGCCGGTCGAGGTCGGCGGTTCCTTCACCGTCGACTTCACCATTGAGGACGACGCGGGTGACCCGATTGCCAAGGAGGATCTCAACCGTCTGCGGCTATACGTTTCGGGCCCGACGTTCAACTATCAGCGCGTGATCGAGGTCGATTCCGATCTTACGCATTTCGCGCAGAATCCGGACGGATCGTACACGTACACGGCCGTTGATCCGTTCCCGAGCGTGTATGCACCGCCGGAGAACGATTCGCCGGCCTTCGGCCCCGGCGATGGGGAGATGACCGGTCTGCCGCTCCTGGAGGGCACGTATACGGTCCTCATCGAGGCGCGCCGCGTGTTCGGCAGCATCCGCAAGGCAGGCGATGCCACCATGGACTTCGTCGTCGCGGATGATCCGGGAGCTCCGCCCGCCCTGGAACCGCGTCAGTTCGTGCAGCGCGACGTGTGCAACAACTGCCACAACGATCTCCAGATCCACGGCAACAACCGCTTCGCGGTGACGGGCTGTTTGATCTGTCACACGGCCGGTTCCGAAGACTTGATTACGGATCCGGAGACCACGCCGGGCGTCACGGTCAAGTTCGGGGAGATGATCCACAGAATCCACCGCGGCCACGCTCTGCCGAGCGTCGCCGCCACGGCCCACGGCGCCGACCCGTATCGCTACGAGATTATCGGGCACGGTGAGAGTGTGAACGACTTCTCCGACGTGGGCTCCCCGGTGCTTCCCGAGGGCGTCATGGATTGCGGTGCGTGCCATGGAGGCGCTGCGCAAGAGGCCGACATCTACACCAACGCCACGCGGGCCAACTGCACAAGTTGCCACGACGACCTTGATTTCGCGACGGGAACCATCCTGGATGAGACGCATCCTGACGTCCAGGCCGGTCTCCTGTCGGAGGACGATCTGGACGATCCCGCCTATCGGGTTGACATCGGTCACACCTGGGCGGAAGGCTCGTGCATGGGCTGCCATGGCTCCGCAAGCGTGATCGGCGTTGAGGTCATTCACCAGCATCCGACACGGCTGGAGCAGGAAGGAACGGTGCCGACGATGGACATCGTCAGCGTCGGTGGCATGACCGGTGGCAGCGGCACGTACTTCGTCGCTGGCGACTTCCCTGAAATCACCTTCCGGCTGACCGACGTCTACAACGATCCGCTGGAGCTTGTGAGCGGAGATGCTACGGTTATCGACCGGATCGAGTTTATTTTTGCGGGACCAACGACGCTCTATCAGACCATCCTTCCGAGCCAGCGGCCGTGGAGCGGTGGCTCGCTTGCGGTGGATCCCGCCAACTGGGTCGATAACTTCTTGGTCGACGGGACGTACACGTTCATCTCGGAGGATCCGTTACCGGCGGACTATCCGCCGCAGCTCAACAGCATCGGCGAGGCCCCTGCGGATCAGATCTTCCCGTTTGAGGAAGGTTGGGGACAGTTGTACACGCCGGCCGGCACGCCGCTCGACAGTGGCACGTACACGGTCTTCGGGTACGGCCGGAGAGTCACGCCAACGGACGGCGAACGTGAGCCGGTGATATCCGATCAATTCGACGTACCGTTCGGAGCGGCTGATCCATTGGTGCCCTACGGCGGTACGGTGACCACCGAGATGTGTAACGCCTGCCATGGGACGCTGGCCTTCCACGGTAACCAGCGTGAGGGCGTCCTGACCTGTTTGGCGTGCCACACGGCCGGCACGCAGGACGGCGGTACCTACGAGAGTGTGGACCTGCGAATCATGGTTCACAAGATCCATAATGCTCAAAACCTCGACGTCGTCCAGCAGGGCGGTGCATACGAACTGTACGGCCATTCCGGACTCACCGACTTCAGCCACATGCTGATTTCGTCCATGCCGGGCGAGGCGGCTGAATGTCACGAGTGTCATGTGAATGACGACTGGAAGTCGCCGCCGCTGCGTGCCAACATGCGGACCTGGATGGTGGCGTGCACGTCATGCCACGATTCCGCGGACACGGCCGCACATGTTGATGCGATGACGGTGCCGGGGACCTTCGAAGAGTTGTGCACGGTCTGCCACGTGGAAGGTGGCCTCTCACCGGTTTCCGACAGCCACGCTTCTCCGTAAGGCGACTGGATCTGCATATGTAAGTCATGACCGGGGCCGCTTGATCGGCCCCGGTCGTGACAGCGGACGAGGCGGCTGTCGACCGGACGCGTCGGCTTCCGGTCTTCACGGGTGCATTCGCTTATAAGGATCTGCGGAAACCTGGAGAGGGGGAGACGCGGGGATCGCCGCTTGTTCGATTGCAATTGCCGTCCCGGTGAGCCAAGTGGATGTCACACTGGCGGCGCCAGTGAACATCGGACTGCAGTCAATGGATCTGCAAGACACACACGGGCATCGATCCCCTGAGGTTCGGTGCCCGGTTCGTTTTCACGCTTTAATCTCGCGGCGGATGTTCGCCATGGTGGAACTGTGATGAACCAAAGAATCGCGGCCTTCTTGTCGATTTTCTCGACCCTCGCACTGCCGGCATACGGAGGGCTGGTAATCGTGGATACCGAGCCCGGCTCGTTCATCGACATCTCGGACTCCGGAACGCCCATGGGTCTGGGTGATGAAGGTGTCGCACAGGCCCTCCCCGATTTCCCGTTATCGCAAACGATGTTCTCGGGCGGCGGAGGCATCGTCTGGGTGAGCAACAACGGGGCGTTGGGCTTCCTGGTCGACGGCTCCGCCGGCGCCTTTTATCTCAACGGCGAGATCCCGAGCATTGGCTTGTTCGGTGGCGCTCACGGCACGCCACAGGCCCTGGCCGTCTACTGGGACGACCTCGACTCGGACACCGGAGAGGTTTACTACGCGACGGTCGGGGAACCGGGAGAACGAGTGTTCATCGTGCAGTGGCAGGATCGGCCGCATTATCCCGGCGACGCAACATTGGACGGCGACGAGGTCACCTTCCAGGTCCAGATCTTCGAAGCCGTAGGCAACATCAAGGCGCAGTTCCTTTACCAGGATGTAGACTTCCTCGACCCGAGCCTTGATGAGGGTGCGTCCGCTACCGTCGGCTACCAGGACGGCGAGGGCAGCGGTTACGTGCAATGGAGTTTCAACGAGCCCGGCGCGGTCACCGCGGACATGGTCTTGACCCTCCTTGAAGTGTCCCAAACCTGCGAGTACGTCGGTGACAACGATGGGGACTGCGATATCGACTTGGATGACTACTCGGACTTTGCCTCATGCTGCCTGGGGCCGGATGCGGGCGCGTCGCCGGCATGCGAATGTCTCGACATGAACATGAACGGTGTGGTGGACCTGGCCGACTTTGCCGTATTCCAGCGTGATTTCACCGGACCCGACGAAACGATCCCCGGTTGCCAGCCTTAGATGGGACCGGCCTGATTGCCTTCCAATAAGGTGATCCAAAAAAGGAGGCGAGAAAGACGCGGAAGAGGGAAAAGGAATCGGTGCAGGGGGCGCCGGCCTGGGGGTTCTTACGGAGCGGAGCCGGCATGAGACGCCGCGTCATTGTGTGTCTGGGACTGCTGTTGGCTTTGTGCCTGCTTGGCGACGCAATCGCCATGCTCTCGCTTCGTGGCAGCATCCAGCAACTTCGCGCGCTGGCGCAATCCCACGAAATCCAGACCATGCGCGTCGACCTGACGTCAAACAGCGTCAGGATCGAAACGGACCTGATGGCCTACCTGAGCGGGTATGCGCATGGTGCCCGTCGATATCAAGACAGTATTCAACGGTTCGAATCCTCCCTGAATCGCTGCAACGATTGCCATCATGCTCGCGAAGTCCAGGAACAACTGGACGGGATCCGCGCAACTTATACGGCACACGTGCAAGCAGGGGACCGTTTGTTCGCCAAAGAGGACATCAGCGTCGACTCCGCGCTGGAACAGGAGGTGAAGACCCTGGCCCACAGGCTCTCCGCGGAGGCGACCGCCATGTCGGACCGGGCCGCTCATCATGTCGGCGTGCGGAGCCATGACGCAGCCACCAGCATCCGAAACGCCTGGTTGATTTTGCTGGGTACGCTACTGCTCGCTTTGGTGGCGGGTGGCGCCATCGCGCTGCATCTGAAGAGTCGCCTTACGCGGCCGGTCGAGGCCCTCCTGGACGGTGTGGAGCGCATACGCCGGGGAGACCACCATCACCGCTTCCCTCTTACGGGTGACGAGGAATTCCGCCGTTTGGCGGAAGCGTTCAACCACGCTTACGAAAACGTCAAGAAGGCAGAACACGGCATCTACCAGGCCGAAAAAATGGCAGCCGTCGGACGGCTGGCGGCGGGTGTCGCCCATGAAGTGGGTAACCCCCTCGCAAGCCTCTCCTCGATTGCCCAGATGATGAGGCGGAAAGGGCAATCTTCCGAACAGGCCGCGAGGATCGACCTGATGATGCAGCAGATCGAGCGGATTTCCACGATCGTCCGCAATCTCCTGAGCTTCTCACGCCACGGTGTTTCCGAACGCCGAGGCGAGGTGGACATCGCCTGTCTGCTCGAACGAGCCGCCGCCCTCATGAGTTATGACAAGCGTGCCAAAGACGTCCGAATCGTCAAGGATTTTGAACACGGTTTGTCGGGGATTCCGGCTGACGCGGATCGCCTGCTGCTCGTCTTCACAAACATCATCCTCAACGCGTTTGATGCGCTCGGTTCCTACCACAATGGACCGGCGGAACTCCGAATCTGTCTCCGCC
This sequence comes from Phycisphaerales bacterium, assembly GCA_020350565.1. Lineage (GTDB taxonomy): Bacteria > Planctomycetota > Phycisphaerae > UBA1845 > UBA1845. The sequence continues at coordinate 2,235,644 of CP070718.1, read as the reverse complement.
AGGAAGACGGCGAGATGCTGGTCAAGTTCACGGACAACGGCGTGGGCATGAGTGAGGAGCAACTGGCCTCCGCAATCGACCCCTTCTTCACGACCAAAGAGCCGGGGGAAGGCACCGGGCTCGGATTGTGGATCTGTTACGAAGTCATTCGGGATCATGGCGGCACGATCCGGCTGACGAGCAGCGTGCAGGAAGGAACGGAAGTCGAGATTCGTCTGCCTTGCGAGGCGATCGAGACACCACCTACCACTCGAAAAGCCAAACCCTCGGGCGAGCAAACGCCCCACAACGACTCGCGGCCTGACCGTGAGCCCGTGGCGGTGGCAGCGGCTGCGGCCAAGGAGCATGTTGTCAGCGACAACGCCGAGCCGCCAATGGCTACGCCCCCACGACGCTGACATCTTTGATCTCCGGTCACAGGCAATGCGGACCGTGCAGCCAGGCACCGGCAAGCTTGGGACGCTTGGATGCTGTCCTCAGCAAGGGTAAACCCCTCCTCGTTTGCGCCACATCTAGGAGAGAATCGTCCAAGTGATTGCTGGAGTGTCACCCGGCAGGCTCCAAGACCAGCCATTTCAGGCAGGTCAGAGCAAGCCGGTTTCCCTCAAGCAGCTTTTCGGCCTGGCGCACTGCAAGCCTGATCTGAGGATGGTGGAGCCGAGTGACGGCGCCCAGGTACCGGGACATCGTGCGAGCCTCTAAGCAACGCGGAAAAACGGTAATTACTGTTCTTCGCTGGGCTTTCTGGCCTCACGGCCCCACTGAGGCAGGTATGGCAGGAACTCCGTTCGGCGTGCCTTACATCAAATGGGCGATACAGGACTCGAACCTGTGACCTCTCGGGTGTGATCCGAACGCTCTAGCCAACTGAGCTAATCGCCCGCATCCACCCCATCTATACCTCATGGGGCCCGTCGAGGCAACTTCCCCGGGGGCTCAAGCCGCAGGCGAGCAGAGGCCCCGATCACGGGGAGTCTCTGCCCGAGGACGACGGATGACGCCGAACGGCGGTACCGACCGCTTCTGCAAGATGCGCAACAGGCATCGGGCGAGCTTCGGGTTGGCAGGTGACACGCGCGGGAATGTGCCATCGCGGCCCTCCACTATGCCCAGCCGAAAGCACGTGTTTGGCTGGTAGCATATGATTCGCGGGTGGCATGGGCAGGGGCCGCGCCGGCAGACCAAACGGCATGAACTCGGCTCCCAAGCGGCCCCTGCCCGTGCCCTGAGCCCACGGACGAACACACGGGCAGGCTCGACTTTTCATGCCGCAGCAACATGGACGCACACGCACACTTGCCCCCGGGCGCCTGAGGCAACCTACGCCTGCCCATGCCACCCAATCAAGGGCGGCTGGGCCACAAGCCGCCGGACCATGAGCCACTTTTCTCACGGTCACCCATGGGCACGGAACCGCGCGATCGCCGGTTGAAAATCAGGAGAACCGGTGTATGCTAACCTGATGCAACATAGGCGTATGCAGGGAGGCGAGCGCCATGACAAGACCGAAGAGCGCCCCAGCGTTGTTTGAGGTACTGGATAAGGCTCAACGGAGGGGCGGGCCGAAGGTGAAAGTGCCGCCCTGGCTGTCTCGCAAGAGGCGGCGACCGGCCGAGCCCCCAAAGCTCTTCGATTTGGAGAAGCCCGAGGAGCCAGCCGCCGACCGGAAAGCGGCACCGGCGCCCGATGCCGGGGCGGCAACCCGGTTTTTCGAGTACGACGGCAGACTGATCCGCCTGCGCTTCACAAGCTTTTCAGCGGCGATCGCGATCGGGTGCGTCATCCTGCTCGCCGTTGCGGCCTTTAAGGTTGGCTCGAACACCGGCTTCAACAGAGGGCAGCGGTCGGGTTTCGTCGCCGGGCAGCAGGCGTACCTGGCGGAGGCCTATGATGAGATCCAGGCGGCGCGAAGCCGGCCGCCCCAACCGGAACTGATCCAGGGGCTGCAGCCCGGCGCCGACGTGCAGCCGGCAGGCCCGCCGCCAGCGACGGCTTCGGTGGAAACCGGCTCGAAGGAGCCTGCTCCGAGGGACACGGGCGCAGCTGCACCCACATGGGTTGAAGGGAACACCTACGTGGTGGTGCAGAACTTCTCCGCCGATCGTGGAGAAGACGTATTGAGAAGCCAGGCGTTCCTGGCCCAGCACGGTGTGGAGACGGCCATCATCCAGCGAGACAGTGGTCGGACGCAACTGGTCACCGTGCAAGGCTTCAACCGCAGGGACGAAGCTCAAAACCGACTCGCCAACGAGCTGCTCGAGCGTGTTCGTCAGGTTGGCAAGTTATATTGGGAGGCCGGCGGTCGCTACAAGTTTGAGGGCTACTTCAAGCTGCGGAAGGGCGACACGTGGTAAGGAGAACGGGTGAATGTCGTTAGATAAGTCGTTGAAATCGAAAGACATGCTTGAGCGTCATCGCAACGTTCTGAGTCGGGCGGAGCGCATCGAGCATCTCAAGGACATCGGTGCATGGCCGGAAGATGCGTCGCCCTTCGGCCTGCCGAAAGTAGCGCACCGCAAGGCCGCCGTCGGCAAGAAGACCAAGACCAAGAAGGCTGAGGCTACCGAGGAAAAAGAGAGCAAAGAGGAGAAAAAGGAAGAGTAGCTTCAGGAGCACCGGGCTCGTGGATGTATGGTCCGGGTGCTGACCTGCCCCGGCTCCGGGAGTGCTGCCCTTTTCGATCCTGCTGAACCGTTCGCTCAAACGAATCACGCCGTCGAGACCTCCAACCGGGTTTCGGCGGCGTTTTCTTTTTGCGGAGATTCCTTCCAGACACGCTGGTAAGCTCCCAGGATAAGTCGCTTGCCCGCGATGGAGCATTCCCACGTTTGAGCGCGGACAACTGGTGGCGGCGACGGGTGCTTACGTTTAGCCTGATCGGAATGCAGGCTGGGCGGCTCAGGCCGGCAAGCGACGTCGAGGAGCGGCGGCGCAACCTTGAACAGCCCGAGAGTCATTCGTGACCTCGATCCGCAGTTGAAGACGAAACCGGGATGACAGGGGCGCAACCTGAGGCGAAGAAAGGGTCTCATGCCGGCGCGGAGGCTTCGGGCCTCCCGCTGACCGCCGCATTGGTATTCTTGATCGCCCTTGCGCTTCGCTTGATCTATCTCTGGCAAATCCGGAGCATTGGCTTCTTCAACCAGCCGGTTTCCGATGGTCTCATCTTCGTTCATCGCGCAGCCGGCATCGCCGCGGGCGGCTGGCTCGGGCCGGCCGATTTCGTCCATGCACCCCTATATGCGTACGTTCTTGCTGCCGTGCGAGTCTTCGCAGGCGACGGCCTTTGGTGGCCTCGCGTCGTCCAGGCGCTCTTCGGCGCTACCTCCTGCGTGGTTCTCATGGTCACCTGCCAGCGGTTCTTCGATCGAAAGGCGGCCATGATCGCCGGCGTGCTGTTGGCCGTCTTCCCGCCGGCCATCTTCTTCGACGGACTCATTCAGAAAACTTCGCTCGCCCTTCTGCTGAGCACCCTACTGCTTTTGATGCTTGCGCTCTGCCGCGACCGGCGCGCGTGGTGGATCTGGTTGCTTTCCGGTCTGGTTTTCGGGCTGCTGTCGCTCACGCGACAAAACGCACTCGTTCTTGTCTTCCTTGTGGTGGCATGGTGGTGGACCTGCGGATGTGGAGAGCGTCCGCGACGGCGCGTGGTTTGGTTGCTTTCATTTGCCGTGGGCCTGCTGGTGACGCTCACTCCTTGGGCCATGAGGAACAAAACCGTCACCGGCGAGCTCGTTTTGACCACGCCGAACATGGGGCAGAACTTCGCCATGGGCAACCATCCGGATGCGACCGGCACGTATCTCCCCTTCCAGCGTGGCCGATCCACGGCCGAGCACGAACAGCAGGCCTGGGTGGAGGCGGCCGAAAAGGCTACGGGGCGATCGATGAGCCCGCGCGAGGTGTCCGATTATTATTTCCGGTCCGCGCTCGATTACATCACCGCGAATCCCGGGCCGTGGTTTGCGTTGACCTTCAAGAAAATCCTCATTACGTGGGGCGCCTACGAGGCTTATGACACGGAGGATTATTACCTCTATCAGGAATGGTCGTGGCTGCTGCGGGTTTTCGACAAGGTCTTTCACTTCGGTGTGCTCTGTCCGTTGGCGGTGCTGGGCGTCGCGCTCACATGGCGTCGATGGCGTGAGCTCTGGCTACTCTACGGCTGGCTGGTGCTGACCACGCTCGCGGTGGCCGCCTTCGTGGTGTTCGCGCGGTATCGGTTTCCGCTGGTTCCGGTCCTGATCATGTTCGCTGCGGCCTGTCTCGTGGAGGCGGTGGCGAGCATCCGCCGAGGCGCATGGCGAGGACTCATCGCCGGTGCGGTGGCCGCGCTGATTGTCGCGCCGATCGTCAACTGGCCCTGGCTAAGCGAGAGAAAGCCCTGCCCCAACTCCTACACCAATCACGGGATGGCGCTGGCCGCCCAGGGCCGATACGAGGAGGACCTGGCGGAAATTGCCAAGGCGCTGGCGCTCGATCCGAACAACATCGACGCGCACCTGGCGGCCGGTAACACGTTGTTGCTGCTGGATCGTCCTGCGGAGGCGCTGGCGCACTACGAGCGGGCGAGAGACGGCGATCCGCAATACGGCGGGGCGTACCGTGGCGTCGGCCGGGCGCTGACGGCGTTGGGCCGATGGGATGAGGCCGCCCGTCAATTCCAGGCGGCGCTGACCCTGGACAACGAGGATCACCTGGCGCTAACCGGCCTGGCCACCGCGACGGCGCGTCAGGGACGGCTCGCCGAGGCGATCGAGTTGTTTCACCGCGCGTTGGCCATTGATCCGACCTATGCGGACGCCCACCTGAATCTCGGCAACACATATCTGGCCATGGGGCGAGTCGATGACGCCGTCGCCTGTTATGAGGCCGCGATCAAACATCGCCCCGATTATGCCGACGCATGGTTCAACCTCGGCGCCGTCGAAGCGCAGCGCGGCAACCTCCCCCGCGCCCGGTCCTATTTCGAGCGTGTGCTGAACATCAATCCGAGACAAGAAGAGGCGAAGGCCGCGCTGCAGGCACTTGGGGCCGACGACTGACGTACCCGCGGCCACTGCCTCCGTAAGGCCCAGTTGCGTGTGGAGGGAGCGCCGCCCCACCGCTGATGTGCGAGACGTTTACTGGGGTCAAGGCGCTGGCGAATCACCTCACCGCCAGGCGAAGGCCGCTGGATGCCATCAAGAGTACGACGATTTCTTGATAGCGTGTGGCGACTCGCTTGGTTCTTCCCCATGTCCCGTAAGAACTTGTTGAAGATTGTAAGTCGATCTGGAAGACGCGGTTTGCCTGTTAAAATGACACCCTCGGAGGTCAAGACTCCAGACTCTGGCGTGAAAGTCGGGCGGGGTTCGTGACGGCGCCGGCCGGTGCTTCACACACATCCACTTCAACTGGAGAACGGGCGATGAACACGGGACTCAAGGCAATGGCTGTGGTGGGCTTGATGGGGGTGGCGTGTCTGGCGGTGGCGTCGGACCGAGATGCAATTGCGACGGCTAAGACGCCGGTGTGGGAAGACATCACCTACGAGCTTCTTCCCGAGAGCATGGCTGCGTCCGGTTGCACAGGCGGCAGTAGGGGCGACGACTTGTGGCCCCCCTGCCCCATGTGTCCGATTCTCTTTGCGACGGAGTTTACGGGCACCCTTACGTTGACGCCGCACATCCATGTTCCGCCGGGCCACAAGATCTATGACGTCACCATCGAGGATTGGATCGTGACCTTCGGCTACTCCGGTGAACCCACCGAGGTCACGGGCGAGGGCACCTACCAGCGGTGGACTTGGACGGATGGAAATAGCTACCAGATCATGATGCTGGACTTGTACATCTACGGCGAAGAGGTGCACTTCTCCAGCGGCGTTGTGGAGGACCCATGCCCCTCGAGTGGCCCGTACCCAGACATCCAGATCGCCCTGGAAAGCGATACGGAGTGTTGGGGCTATTGGTTCGTCCTCGAGGCCGAGTTTGTGCCCGCCGCCCAACCTGCAGAGGACGCTCCTAACCCTGCCGAGGCTTCGTCAGACGCTGCCGCGGATCAAAGCGGGCCGGATGACCGTGTGCGATGAAGTGCCGGTGAGCTAGGGCACCTCTATGATGTGAGAAGTCAGGGTACGTCTTTTGCGGGCGCCACGCTTTTGTTTGACTTTTCAAGGCGCACCCCTCGTCCAAGTCGGCGAAGGTGCGCGCCGGTGTAATTCGTAATTCTCGCATTCAGTAACACGCCGGTTGTGAACTGGCCATGGCTGCACAGGACCACGTTGAAGAGGCCGTCGCGTGCTACGAACAGGCAATCGCGCGCCGACGCGTGGTTCAACCTCGGCGCGGTTGAGGCGCAACGCGGCAACCTCGCTCATGCCCGCACCTCTCTCAAGCGTGTTCTGAACATCAATCCGAATCATGATGAAGCAAAGACGGCGCTGCAGACATTGGAAGCAGACAAGTGACGGCCCCGCAGCGATCAAGCATCTCCGGAAGGTTCTCATTTTTGGCCGCCGGATTCATGACGAAACGAGGGGTGGCGGACGCCCCCCTGGTGCAACGTGCCATAAAGATGAGCCCCATTTTCTTCCTTCATTCCTGATTGTTCATCCTTCCACCTTCATCCTTTCACCTCCCCCCCGCACTCCGGGCAGATGCCGGAGATGTTGCCGGTGAGGTTGTAGCCGCAGTTCCGGCAGTGGCCGGGAGGATTGCGTCGGTCACGCCACCAGAGGATGGCAGTGGGGACAGCGAGGACTACGAATGGTATCCACAAAGGGATGAGCACTCCCCACTCGGCGACATCAAACGAAATATCCGGCCACCGCCTTTCCCACACTCCCTCCAAAACATCTCGGTTTTTCATATCCAGCGCGTGCCAGCCCTGCCCCAGCTCGCGCGCGCACACCAAGCCCCCTTGGCCGAGAGTGAAGCCCCCCAGGTATTCCCTGCCTTGGTATACTAGCCCCCATCGCAGGCTGACCAGCCACGCCACCACAATCAGCGCGCACATCACGAGGCCCAACCATTTGAGAAAGCGCGTTCTCCGGGTGCGTCGTTGCATACATCGTATTGTAGCCAATGGGCGGGCCGGAGTCTGCCACGCGATATGGCAAGAGAAGACGGGCGAATCGGCCTGCTGTTGCGCAAAGAGCGTCCAACGCGGATCGCCCGCCGGTGGGGTTGATTCCCTGTAGTGCTATCGAATGCCGTGGTTCCCGCGATCCTCGTCGCGGTTCTCACCCCCGGTGCTCTGCGATCCAGTGCGTGGCGTAGTCAACCAAACTGCGCTGCGGGATGAGCTGCGCTTCAGCGCACGCAACGCATCCGCGCCGCACGAGGCCTCCGCCTTGCTCGTAATCGGCCCCTAAGACCTCGAAGTCGGAATCATCCACATCGATGTCCTGTATCGTCACCCACTTCCGCACTCCGGCCGCCAACACCGGAGCGCCGTTCTGCACGACGGGACAACCCGGATACAGGGCCCGATACTCTCCGAGGTGCAGCGACGTGTTAGCGGCATGCCCGACCCCGAGCAATAACACCGATCCCTCGAGATCGTACACGCGGGCCAGTGGCGACTGCGTGCCGAACCCAAAGTCCAGCGCATGGGCGTCGGTGATTCTCGCGGCCTCCGCCCCCCAGGCGGTGAAGGACACCAGGGGATGGGCACTTCTCCGCACACCCGGCCGCCGGATAAACGTCTCGGGTACGAGTCCCACACCCCGCGTCGGGCTCAGACGAACATCGTACGGCGGCGTCGTTTCCCGAATCGTCTCCCACCAGTCTTCCGGCACGGGTGGGTTCTTCCACGTCGCGGGATCCGACAGGTCGCCCGAGAACGTGGGCATCACCAACGTCCCCTCAGGGCCAAGGGCTTGCTCCAAAGCCGCAATGACGGCAACCGGCCCGCCGCACACCCAACCGAGCGAGCTCAGGGAGGTGTGCGCGATGAGTACCATTCCACGCTCGACTCCCAGAGCGACCAGATCCGCCGTGAGAGACTCGACGGTGGCCGGCAGACCTCGGGTCCGTTCGATGACATCGTTCATGTTCATTGCGCCGTAGCTTCCCCGCGAGGCACGCCCCACAAGTGCGACTATAAACCGAGATTTCCCAATCACCAAGCTATCGATCGTCATCCTATTGCACGAAGTCTCTCGACTCAACCGAAGGCGACGCGGAGCACAATCGATGCCTATTCGCCCACTCCAAAAAGTATTGGCGTTTTGCACAGATGTCGTTTGCGCGTAAGTGCCAGCAGTTGGCATAGGCTGTGCGGCGTACGCAGCCCAGCCAAATGCTGCCTGCCGTTGCGAAAAGCCTCACCTGGGTCTGTCCCGCTCAGCTCTCCGGTTGGGCGGGTTCCTTGCCTGTACGACTCTTGCGGTTATGATCTGACCGGCAAAAGATCGAACAGGTGTCCCGTTGGCGAAATGGGCTTCGACAAGGAGTGGACGGATGATTCGACGTGTGCTAATGGTTCTGTCGGTGCTCCTGCTCATTGCCTCAGGTCTGCTGTGGATCGGTAGCTGGATAGGCAATCCGCGGTTTGCCAACTACAACTCCGAGGATAAGACTGTTCAGATCGTTGAAGCACAACAGGGGCGGCTCTATGTCATCCGCCACAGCTCCTTGGAAGAGTTCTACGACGTCGCGCCTGCGGGGTACGCCTGGTTCTGGGAGCGGGAATCTGGCTATGTTTATCTCGGCCTAGGCAAGGGGTACTTCTCAGTGATGACGGACTACTCCGGCACAGCAGGTGGGCGGTTCGATGGTCGCGATTACTCCTACCCTCTGCCAATCTACGCATTCGTTCTTGTTTTCGGTGCATACCCTGCCGCCTCGCTTGTGCTGCTTGTCGCCACAAGGGTGCAGCGAAGACGCACAACAGCCGATAGCGTCTAGGATGACCTCATCGCAGAGTACGCGCAGCCAGCAGTCCGTTAAGAAAGTGAGCCGAGTTCGTGTACCATCGGCTTCCCCCGGCGCGCCGGGACAAAAGCACGGGCTTCAAGCCCATGCCAGGCGTTTCTCAAAAGGCTGCTAGCCGTGACTC
>CP070718.1:2207603-2226499 GCA_020350565.1 Phycisphaerales bacterium | reverse complement strand
CCAGACCGCCGGCCAGATGGCCAACGACCTGCGGCGGTTCGTCAATCGCTTCGCGATTTCAGCCAAGCGCGCCGGGCCCATCACCCGCGCCGCCAAGTGGGTGCGGCGTCGCCCGGGCCTCGCAGCAGCTCTCGTCGTGGCCCTGCTCGCGGCAGGCGCCGCTGGACTCCTTGCTCATCGATCCCATGTTGTCGCAGAGGAGGCCCGGATGGCCGAGGGACAGCGAGCGCTCGATCAAGCGTTGATCGAAGCCTTCAGCGGCCACCACGACCGCGTGGAACCCTATCTCGAAAGAGCCGAGATTCTCGATGTTGAGCCGGGTCGGATTCGTGTGTTGCGTGGCCTGGCCGCCGTGGAACAGGGCGACATTGAAAGGGCAATACATGAACTGGAATTGGCAACGCAGCAGCTCCCCGACAGTCTGGGTGCTCATGCGCTGCTCGGGCGCGCGTACCTGGAAGCCGGCGAATTCAGGAAGAACGCGGACTTATACCCCAGGATCAGAACGCTCGAACCCGTGATGCCCGAAGACTACCTTTATGGCGGCTGGGCTTTGTGGCCATCGGACCGAGACCTGGCCAAGGGTTGGCTGGAACAACTCGCCTCGGAACATCCCAGCCCGGCAGTCGACTTCGTTCTTGGGTTATACCTAACCATCGAGCTCATGAGTTCTTACGAACCGGCAGACATCGACCAGGCGCTGGCCCACACCAACGCCGCACGGACGCAGATGCCCGGCAATGTGCGGGCGATCTGGTTTGAGGCGATGGCGCATCTGGTTGCTGCCGACATTTACAGACTCCAAGGCGACGTGGCTATGCATGAATTCCATTTGCGCAGGGCCACCGCAGATGCCGAGCTTCTGCTGAATAAGCACGGTGATGATGGCATGTCGCTTCTGTTCAACGGATTCCTGGCCGAATATGAGGGCAAGGGGGAGGAAGCGGTGGCCCACTTCCGTAACGCCAACGACCGGCCGGGACTCTGGGCGCGATCCCGGTTTACCCTGCCGTTGAGCTTATGCCGCCTGGGAAGGTACGAAGAGGCCCTGGCAGAATTGGACGCGATGCCTGACGGTCTGAAAGCAGCAACCAGTTGGTGTAGTGATCACACACGTATCATTGCCGAGCTGGAAGGGGCCGACTTTGCAGAGGCTGACTACCAGCGCTGGCTGGAGAAACATGGTGACCGGACGGCCCGTGATCTGCACTACTGGACTTACTGCCTGCTCGGCCGTCGGCAGGATGCCGTCCGCATTACCAGGGAACACTTCGAGGGGGCTGATCCGCCCCTGCAACAAACCAGCTTTCAGGCAGCGCGAGATCGATACATCTGCGGCGAACTCGCTGATGTAGAGCTGCTGGCCGCAGCCGTTGATCGGGGTGATCAAGTGTATGCCCACGGGCTCATTGGCCAGACGCGGCTGGCGGAGGGTGACCGCCGCGCGGCTATGAAGCACTTCGCTGAGGTCGAGCGTGCCGGACATTATGTGTGCCGCTGGTACAAGGGTGTTTGGGCTCATCTTCAACTGGAGCACCTCCGGGAAGACCCCACCTGGCCGCCGTGGATTCCGGTGAGAGAAGACCTGAACACGCAGCCAAAGATGGCAACAACTGAAACAAAACCATGACGCTTGAAACTGGTGCACAACTCGGCCCGTATGAGGTCGTACCGCTCGGCGCAGGCGGGATGGGGGAAGCCAATTGCGGCTCGGTCATGTTCGCCACGCCCCTATACGCTGCGGACTTGGAAGAGGGAGGAAACGCGGGGCCCGATCACTTAACGCTGTTCATCGGATGCATGGCTGACCCGGATGTCCACTCGCCGCTCGTCCGTCGTGATCCCAGCCGCTTCACGGACGCCAGCCTAGATAACCACTACAGGAACCTGAAGGGCTTTACCCGGTTTCAGAGAGGTTTCACCGATCAGGGTCCGCTTTTCCGTGGCGTAGATGGTTTGGAGCCGGAGCGGCCTGTCTTGATCGACACCGAGCGCATGCTACACTCTCGCCATGGCCGCGGAATCGCATCAATTCAACGTCGCCACGCGGGGCAACACGCACGTGGTAAACATCACCGACGAAGTGCAGGCTTGCGTGGGGCGAAGCTCGATTTCGTGCGGGATCGCCACGGTATTCGCCATCGGCTCGACGGCCGGCATTACCACCACGGAATACGAACCCGGCCTGGTCAACCGCGATCTGAAAGTGGCCTTCGAGGGCATCGCGCCGGAGAACGCCACGTACCTGCACGAGCAGACCTGGCATGACGACAACGGCCACGCGCACGTGCGGGCCTCCCTGCTCGGCCCCAGCCTCGCCGTGCCCGTCGTGGGTGGCCGTGTCCAGCTCGGCACCTGGCAGCAAATCATCTTCATCGACTTCGATACCCGCGCCCGAAACCGGCAGGTCCTGGTGCAGATCATCGGGGAATAGCATCCACAACGAAGAGCCGAGCATAGACCGCTCGGCGCAGTCTCGTTCCCTGTGCGTCCGACAGCGTTCCTCGGCGCGTTCGCCGGATGAGTTCCAACGGTACCCGCCGGTCATCGCGGGGCGCTGACTACAAGGTGCGATTGCCTCCGAAACGCAAGACCTGCACCAACTCCGCCAGACGCCGCCAGCTATTGCACGGTCTCTTCCGTTCCCTCTTCGACGGCGTCCTCATGTTTCACCGGAAACGGGCCGAAGCGGAGATCCCCCTTCCAGGTCGCGTAAAGATCGACGGTACGACGTGCGGCCTCCCGGCTGCCGCGCAGAATCACATGAACCTTTTCCTCATCGAAGGCAGGTACGCTGACCGTCAGCCCGGCCGAACCGACCTGCCGCTTGGCCGCCGCAATGACGTTTCTGCCGTAGAACTGCCACTGGCGATACTGGAACTCGATCTCGGGTCGGACCTCCCGCCCGTCAATCTCCAGGATGACGTCGCACGCGAAAGGCGCGGGAGCGGCCGGAAAGCACAAAACGCGCATATCGATGTTGGCCTTTCCGCCCTTGTGAGAAGCCACGCCAACACTTGCCTCGTTGTAAACCTCATAGTCCCGGTTGCTGCACACCGCTCCGACACAAACGGCAAAGGACCGGCGAAGCTTCTCTTCGAGCGAAGGATCCTCGATCCAGTCGATGGGATCCGGTGCGTCCTTCGGCAAAACAAGAACGGGCCCGGCCAGCTCAACCGATCGAGTCCAGGCGGGATCGTCTTTTTTCTGCTCCAGTCCTTTCGTCAGCAAAACGTCCGTCCCGCCGTAGTCGACCTGAGCCTGCCCGGCCGCCAGCCCACGAGATTCGTATCCCCGAGTCACGATCCTGGGCCAGCGAAAGAAGCCTCGGTTCCACAGCGGATCGCTCATCCGCCATCCGTCGGCAGGTTCATGAAAGACCTCCGCGCCGCGTACGGAAATGACCGAAGGTTCATGCCAGAAGCTCGCACCTTCAAGCCAATTGGGAGACGGAGAATGCATCAACTGCACGATCAGCGGATCCCCACGCCGAATCGTCGATCGGACATTCATCGTCGTTGTGACGTAGTTGCTATAGAGGTCCTCCAACTGCTGCGAGGAGAGATGTCGGCCTTCGTTGAGATCCCTCAACATCCGCGACCAGAGGTAACGGAAAGGGCCGCCGAGCCCTTGTTTGCCCTTCCGTGTCGCGACTTCGGCTACAGTACGGAACTGATTGTCGGATAGCGAGCTGCGGCGGATACGCCACATCAACTCGCGAATGCCTCGTTCGTCGCCCGCTTCAGCATCACGAACCACGAACCGCGTCGGCGCGTAGCCGTACCAGTAGACCGCGCGAACCTGATAAACAAAGTCTGAAGTTGTCAGCCAGATCACGATGACCAGAAGAGCGCCGAGGTAGAAGTCCCAGCCCCGGACCCATCGGCCGAGCGCGACGGTCCGTTCGGAGAAGGCAGTCCCGCACTCGGGGCATCGCTCGGCGGCCAGCCCGGTGAGGTTGTAATTGCAGCGGCGACAGTGCGGATCTTCGCCGATGCGTTTTCCGAAAAGGCCCCGGACGACCAACGCGCCAGCAAAAAACAGCAGTACCAGCGTGTGCGCCGACCACATTCACAAGCTTCCCATAACCATTCCGTCGCGCGGCAGGCTTCGTTCGCATCGCACCGACCGAGGAGACACGGCACCCCGCTTGGCGGATGCGAAGCTACTCGACGACGTTCACCCGGATCGCCTTGGCCGTGCTCGCCTCCGTCTTGGGAACGTGAACGCGCAGGACACCGTTGTGGCATTTGGCCTCGACGCCCTCGGCGTTCACCTCGGCCGGAAGCTCGATGGCGCGGCAGAACCTCCCGAAGCGTCGCTCTGTGCTGACCGACTCCTGCCCCGGGTGTTCCTCGCCGCTCGGCTCCTTCGTCCCGCGGATGGTGAGCTTATTGCCCGTGATTTGAAGCTCGATCCCCTCGGGCTCCACACCCGGTAGCTCCACGAGCACGGTGAAATCGTTCGGGCACTCGTATAGGTCCACGGCCGGCGCCCACTCCTGCCCGTCGAACGGACCCGTAGTGATGCCCTTGTGGTAGAGCCGATCGAACATGTTGTTCATCTCTTCCTGGAGCTTGTTCAGGCTGACCGGGATGTCCCAGCTACGTGGGTTGATGGGCATGATTGTTCCTCCCAAAGTCTTTGTGATAGGCCCTCCGCCGCACGGCGGCCGAGTCGCAGTATCCAATCATATCGCCGACACGCTTCACGCGTCGACCGTACACAGTGAGGATTTGCCTAAATCCCCGACCGTGAGCACCCATGCTATCCGTCCATCAGAGGCGGCACGGTCGCCACGGATTCGGGAAACCCCCTCTCCGCGTTGAGGGCCCGCACGAGATCACGATACGTTCGGATCGTTCTGTCGAAAGGGCCCTTGCCGATGCCCAGCGCCATCGCCAGCAACCCGAGTAAAGGCATGACAGGCAGCAGGCAGAGCGCCCCCATGCCCGCACATGCACCTGGGACAAGGAGCAGGGCACCAATCCCCCAGGGCAACCGTTGCCCCACCTCCAGAAGGACGACACCCCCGAGCACGAGAACTATGAACAGCCCAACAGACCAGCCCGCGAGGTTGCTGATCCTCGACCGTCTCCAAAGGTGCTCGGCCGAATAAATGTCCGGAAAGAAAAGGAAAAGCCGAGAGGCGAACTCCTTACAGTGCTCCTTGCTCATGACACCGCGGAGCGTGGTACTTGGCCCGACATGCACTTCACGGTTGAGGATGTCATTGGTGATCTGTTCCATCTCGCGAAAGATCCCCGCCTCAAGGCATTCACGCCCGAGAAGATTGACCGGCTTGATCTCACGATATGACGCTCTCGCCGCGATGAACTCGGCCAGCTCCCGCATGGTCGTCTTGTCCCGTGCAAGCTCGACCCATTCCTCGTCTTCAGCCTTGAAACGGAGAAGGCACTGGAGTCTCTGGAAGAAGGCCCGGTATTCCCTTTTCCTGCGGAACTCGAACAGAGCCATCCAATCGTCCGTGTCGCCCAATTTCATTTCGGGGAGACCTACGAGGGGTGAGTCGTATTCGAGGCTTGCAAAGAAACTGATGCGATGCAGCACCGTAAGGATTTGATCCACCGAATATCGCTCAGGGCATACCATGGCATTCTCACGGCATCGTTTGGCCGCCAACCTGCGAAGCGGCCAGATCGACGAAGGCCTTGATGATCTCGATCAGCACAGGACGTGGGATCACAACTGTAAACAGTGTCCCGGCAGACCCGACCTCGGAGAGGCCGACAGACATAGGCTCATCGAGCTTTGTGACCGTGATCGGCGGGACGTCCATGTCCATGGCCCGGGCCACACGCTTGACCAGCTCAGCCAGCCGATCGACCGCCACAAACACCTCGACCGAGCGTGAGGCCGGCAGCTTCCCGGCAGCACGCATAATCCCTGCATTCTTGGCCAGCGACGATCGGCCCTCGCGCACCGCGGCGGCGAGCGCCTCAAACCGCTTCAGCCCGCCGCCAAGGGTGACAAGCAGATGACGCTCGTCGACGGCCCCGACACGGACGAGGACTCCGTCCTGTCCGATGGCCTTTTTGACCATACCCTCGTCGACGTCCTTGAGCCCGGCCACATCCATGAACAGATGATCCACGGGCAGTTCGCCAACCTGCTCGGCCGACCGGCGGTAGGTAATACGCTCGATTGCTTTCGCATAGACTGGATCGACGATCACGCCCGATTTGAGAACTGCGACAAAGTTCTCGATGGCATTGATCAAGCGGCGCGGATCGTCACGCGTTTCGATCAGCTTGACCAATCCGAACAGACCGTCTGGGCCCTCGGGCAGCAGGCTCACCACCTGAGATACGCGAGCCGCCTGCGAGGACATTTTGCGGACGGCTTCCACTAGATCACCTCGCCGGCTTTCATCGAGGCCCTGGCTGCGCTCGAGGTAATCCAAGAGGACTTCGGTGGTATAGACGGTCCGTCGTTCCAGCGTGCCGCCGGCCATCCCGACTGCCGCCACGAAGTCCTCGTCGGGCAGACCGGTCAGAAGACCCTCATGCGAAGCATCGGTCGAGGCCTGAGCAGCCCCCTCGATCCGCTCCGTGTACACCTCGACGGTCGCACCGGACGGCTCCATCCGGGCAAACAACTGCCAGAACTTGTAGTCACCGAGTTGCTTCTCTCGCAAGCCCAGGAGAGACATGAACCGCTTGAAATCCGCTCGCCCCGATCCGGATGCCAGAGCCTTCACATTGACGAGAACGGACACATCGGCGACCTGAACATGTTGCCGCTGGTACTGCGAAAGCTGCGAACCCATCCCTTCTTTGCAGGCCACCACACGCTTCGCCGTCTCCAGCCTCGGGGCGAGGACCGTGAAGGCGCCCCTGGTGCCGACATACGTGTCCTGTTGTTTGATCCTGACCTTGACATAACCCTCCTCGACAGGCTCAGGGGCCAAAAAGGCCAGCAGCTTTGCCCGATCGGTTGTGGGCATCAGAAGAACCATATCATGAAGCGCATCCGGCGCTCCGACGTTGGGGACCAGCAGGATCGCAATGGTGCCCTGCTCATCGATGCCCTCCACCATCTGGAGCTGACCTTTGGCCAGAAGGAACAGGCTCACTGAGCCGAAGCCCAGTTCATTTCCCAGCTCTCTCAGTTTGGCATCGAGCCCTGCCGGGTCGCGAATCGTGATTGCAGCCAGAGTGTCGGCCGGAATGACGGAAAGCACATCAGGCTCAGCGGCACGAGCGCCGGGCGACAGCGAACACATCACCAAGAGCATGCCTACGGAAAGGAATGACACCGGTTTCACAAGTCGGCTCCTGCGGTGCGCAACCGCTTTGTGCATCGATCATGTGGGGCCGGGCACATCAACGCAACCTGAACAACAAGCCTAAAATGATCGCATAACCGAGTCAACGGAATTGCCCCGCTCGCTTGTGTGGATACGTAAAGGGCGACGCCGAAAGGCCGCTACCCGGTGAGTCTCAGCGTCCCGCGGCGAACGACCCCGATTAACCTTCCAGGCGGCGAGGAGTGCTCAACTGTTTGCGGGCCGCCTCCGCCGCGCTGCGCAGCAGAATGGCTACGGTAACGGGCCCTACGCCGCCGGGAACCGGGGTGATCACGCCGGCTACCTCCTTCACCTCGTCAAAGGCAACGTCCCCCACAACGCGCTTCTCGCCCTTTTCATCTTTGATTGTATTGATGCCGACGTCGATCACGACTGCTCCCGGCTTGACGTGCTCGCGGCGGATGAGGTTGGGCTTGCCGACGGCCACGACGAGGAGGTCGGCCTTCTTCGTTTGGGCGGCGAGGTCGCGTGTCGCGATGTGACAGCTCGTCACCGTCGCCATCTTGTGGAGCAGGAAGAGGGAGGTCGGCTTGCCGGCAATATCGCTCTGCCCCACGACGACGGCGTCCAGGCCGCGGACCGTGACGCCCGCCTCCTCAAGGATCTCCATCACCGCCAGGGCCGTGCACGGTGCCATGATCGGGTTATCGTAGAACAAGAGACCGATGTTGGCGGGATTCACCCCTTCGACATCCTTGTACGGATCGATGAAGTATTGCATCGCGGCCGTATCGATGCCTTCCGGAAGTGGCAGGTTGAGCAGGATACCCGTGACCGACGGGTCCGCATTGAGCCTTAGGATCAGGTCCCGAACTTCCGTGCCGGAGGCATGTGGTCCAAGCTCGTGCAAGCGGTACTCAATCCCGACGTCTTCACTGCGCTTTTGCTGGGAGCGGGCGTAGATCCGGCCCGCTGAACAGTCGCCAACCAGGATCGTGTCGAGACCGACTTTGATGCCTTCCTGCGCGAGGGCATGCACTTCCCTGCGCGCCTGGCCCTTGATTCGTTCGCCAAGGGCCTTTCCGTCGATAACGGTCGCATGACTCATGATCGATTTCGCCGAGTGTAACGGCCCTTTGCCACTAAGGCGTGAGAGCCTGAATGCGAACAGGCACCCATCTGACGACCGCAGGCGGCTCGGGCCAATAGACGTAGTAAAAAAACGCAAGCACCGATCCCACGACCGCGCAAACCAGGATGCCTCGCTTTATGAACAAGACCAGGCGCTCGAAGCGCCGAGTTCGCCCGGGATCGCCACTGAGCGAGACGAGAAACCGCATGCGCGTGGCGATCGACGAGTGGCGCCAACTCCGCTCTTCGTGAGGTATTCCATTCAATACCGCGACACGGTCAAGGGCCGAAGCAAAAACCGCCGCTCCCGTGGCGCAGACCCTGCCGGTCCCCGGCAGTTCGCCGCTGGAGCCAAGATGCATGCTGCAAGGCACATGGCAGGCCGCTGCCGGCGGCGATACGCATCGTGCTCCGAAAAGGTCCGCCTGCCGCTCGAACCGACGCGATATCCAGCCGAATCCCCAGAGCCAAAGGATCACGGTGACCCCGGCACCCACGGCCTGAATCCCGTATAGGGTCATCTCGGAATCGTGCCCCGCGGCCAGCGCGATTCGCAAGAGTCCTTCCATCACCCCGCCCGCGATCAGCGAGCCCACATACGCAAACACCAGGAAATGCTGCATGTGGTGCTCGCTGACGTGCCCCGCTTCATGCCCGAAAACGGCCTCGATCTCACGCGGGCTCATCGCTTCGAGCAAGCCGTCGGAGAGAAGAACATACCGGACCCGGTGAAAGATGCCCATCACCGCCGCATTGATCACCATTCCATCGCTATTCCAGACCAGAATGTCCCGACACTTCAAGCCGATGCGGTCACAGACCGAATGAAGCTGATCGCGCAGCGGGCCCGTCCCCAAGGGATGTGTGCGCCAGATGCGCTTGAGCATCAATGGCGCGGCAACAAACACCGCCAACGCCGCAACGCCGACGAGGATGTCCGGCATCCATGGCCACCCCGTGAGACTCCGCAGCTTCTCCTCATAACCGTCGGTGACATTGAAGGCGAAAACGATGACCGTCATCGGCACGGCCACGATGAGAATGTGATGCCTGATGTGGAAATCAAGGTACGAGGAAAGCTTCCAGTCTTTGCGCGAGGTCTCCTCAACGCCTGTCACTGCGAGGAGACCCTCCCGCCGGATGTCACGCTCCAAGGGAAACGCACCGATCCATACGGCGATGGTACTCGCGACGAACGGTAACACGGTGATCAGGTCACCAACGACCTGTAAAAAGCAGGAGGTCTTCCGAAAATCGAACCAGTCAGGCCAACTTGTGAAAAAAACGGAGGCGGCGAAGCCCGCGGCGGTGCCCACACGCAGCACAATGGTGGCCCAATGGTGAAAGAACTGGGCTGCCTGAGGATTCTGGGGGTCCCGTCGAAAGAGCATCCGAGCCCGACGAGAGACGACGGCCGCGAGCACCCCGAATAGGGCCGGCTGCGCCAGCACGATCACCGCGCTGATGATCGGGTCCTGCACGGCAAAGCCGAACGAGACGCCCTGGTCGGCCCGCCAGAGCAACAGCGCAAAGGCCAGGATCGTGTATAAGTGCGTGTCCTGAATGAGCTTAGGCTCCTTCTACCCCAAGGGGGCATTGATTCGCCGCCTGAGGCAACGTACGCTTCGACCGCCGGGATTGTACATCTTTCTGCCGTTTCAACGATCCCGGTCGTCAGATGTTTTCGCGAATAGACTACCGCAGGCTTCGTTCTGCCATAAGTGCGGAGAAACGGCAGAATTGGCCCGTCCGGGCTCCGGCAAGCCGGAGCCTGTTTACGGAATCAATCGAAAGGATGCGACGATGAGCAGACGATTCCTGTCCTCGATGGTATTGGCCTCTTGCTTCATGTGGGCTGTAAGTTCCCAGATGCCCCCGGCTCAGGCTGGGCAGATTCAGGTAACAGACTCCGAAGACGACCCTCAAGCCGAAAACGACAAGGATAGGCCTCGGGATAAAACCGGGCGGGAGCCAGATCGCCTGCCCAGGCCGAAGGACACACGCGAACTGGTCGACCGTCTGCGATCGCTCCACGAACTGATGTACCAGTCGATCGACCTTACCAGAGAGCAAGCTGAGCCGATTGATGAACTGTTCGACAAGCACTTCCAAGAGATCAGGGCCGGTGACAAAGAGGAGGCGGAACAATCTCGCGATGAAGCTCGTGAGCGCATGAGGGAAATCCGCACGCAGTTAGAGCAGGCACGTGATGCGGGCGATAAGGAGACCTTCGATGCACTGCGAAAGGAGCTCAAAGAGCTTCGCAAAGCTGCGAAACCACCGCAGTTCACCTCGACGGACCGCTTCATTCAGGAGATCGGGGCCTTGCTCGACAAGGAGCAACGGCGGGCTTTCAAGGAGCTGGTCAACAAGCTCGGCCTGAGGCCTCCAAGGAGCAAGGGAGGGATCAGATCGTTTCGCGAGCTCATGCGTGTCATCCGTCATCCGGAGCTGGGTCTTACCGAGGAACAACAGGAAAACATTCGGAGCATCGTTCGCGAGCAGAGAGCGTCCGCCCGCGAAGGAGAGGCGGAGCCCGGCGCCAGGAAAGAGCGGCTCGAAAAGCTCATGGCCGAGATCATGGAGCAACTCACGCCGCAGCAGCAAGAGAAATTCAAGGAGCTCGCAAAGCAGAGCGTCAAACGAGACAAGGAGCGTCGTCCTGGTCGACGAACCATCCCAGGGCGCGACTACTCGAAGAACAACGGAAGTCAGGGGGAGCCGGAGGAACCGGGGGCCGAAGACGAATAGGTAAGTCCTGGGCGCGCAATAACACGACAAGTGAATACGCGCCCGCAAGGTCAACAAGCCTTCCGGAGTCTCTGTGCTACCTGTAGAGCCAGTCTGCGAGCGCAAACGATCTACCCTGATTACTGGCAAAACGCCATGCCCAAAAACGCTATCGCAGAGAGAAATTACTGATTAGGATCAACGCTGGCGGAAAAGAAGAGGGAGTCAGAAGGGAAAGCAAAGGCCCGTAAGCCCCGAGCCCTCTCGTCAGCGACTGACGAGCAGGCTCAGACCGACGGACTCGAGGGCACTCAGAAGCACGGGGGCGAGCCCGATCGTAAGACAGCTTATGGTTTGAAAGATCACACACCCGGTGGCGGCAAGGATCAGAAACCGTTGGAAACGCTTGCGGTTCTTCATGGCTTGGCGACTCCCAGCTACGGCACCTGGCTGTTCGGATCACTCTCGTCGCGGCGAAGCGTCGTAACATACCGAGGCTTCCCGCTTGGCCTTCTTCGTTGTCTCTCTCCCCACGAAGCCCGTCGCCTGACCCGCCCATGCGTCGTGGGCCGTCGCGCGGGGCATCTTCTATAAAAAACGAACCCGGACGCATTTACCGCCCGGGTACTTTCAGTACGGACACACATTGCGACAGAGGCAACTACGGTCCTTCGAATCCGGGACCCAGATCCGAATAGGGACTCTCGAACACCGCCCCGCCTTCTGTGCACTGACCCGGAATGGTGCATGTGGGGTCGACATCGTAATCCGGCACATCCGCGAACTGAAGCTGGAACGTGCCGGGCTCGCAGTTCGCAAAAATCGTCCCGCAAGGATCAAACCGGGTCACCAGCCATTCGCACTGCGTCTGATTCAACAGCAGGAACGTGCAGCCGGAAAGCGTCGCCATGCCCATCATCACACGACGCCAAAATCCGTTTTTCGAGGAAGCAGCCATCAAGCACGTCTCCAAAACTATCAGGTTTTCGGTTCGCCCCAAGTCGCGGGACCACCGGATCGCGCCGTCGACAAACCAAGCCTATGGGTTTTCATCGAGCTCCGGGCAATCGATGAGCAGCCCGGACGTGTCCTCGCCGTCAATGTCCAGACCTCCAGCACAGGGATCCACCGTACCGCCCAGGATGCCATTATTACAATCAAAAATAAAGCAGAAATCGATGGATGTGAGAGTGCTTTCGCCCAGGAACGATTCGCAGGCGAAATTCGGGCTGGTTAGCACCATCCCTCCGGTGGCCAAGGCGGCTATCACACCCGCGATGCGACGCAAACACGTAGAGCGCATTTCCTTACTCCTGCACAGGACTGACGCCCTTGCCCCTTCTCTCTCTTCGGAATGTCGGCACAGGGTGCTGCAGCAGCCTCCGACGAGTCGCGGGCAAAAGCCACCTTCAGTATAGACTCCCCTGCGGAGGGTCGCAAGTGCGGCAAACCGGATAGAGGCATCCGCTTCCCGTGCCGAACCGCGTGTCCGGCACACACCGATCCCGCCTCCCGCTCCTATCGGCTTGATTATGCCACAAAGATGACTGTCCAGGCAAGCCCACTATTCGCCCAGAACTTCGCGAATCCGCAACTCGTTCACCGGCTGAACCAGCCCCCGCTCCGTGATAAGCCCGTGGATCAGCCGTGCCGGCGTCACATCAAACGCGGGGCAGAGGCACGACACGTCCGGCGGGGCCGTCAGCCTGCCAAATCCGCGGCGGATCTCATCGGCGTCCCGCTCTTCAATGGGGATCCTGCTTCCCGATGAAATCGACCGGTCGAAGGAGCTGCTCGGGGCCGCGACATAAAACGGCACTTTGTGAGCATCAGCCAAAACGGCCAGACCATAGGTGCCGATCTTGTTGGCCGCGTCGCCGTTCGCCGCTACGCGGTCTGCCCCGGTGATGACTAGATCGACTTCCCCCCTCGCCATCAGCCAGCCGGCCATGCTGTCGCACAGAACGGTGACGTCGATCCCGGCCTGGGAAAGCTCCCAAGCCGTCAGGCGAGAGCCCTGGAGCAAAGGGCGCGTCTCACAAGTAAATACACGAAACCGTCGTCCCGCTTCGTGGGCCAGGTACATCGGCGCCAACGCGGTGCCCAGCTCGGCGGTGGCGAGCCCCCCTGCGTTGCAGTGGGTCATGATACCCGCACCGTCCTTGATAAGCTGCTCGCCGCACCGCCCGATGGCCCGACACATCGCCGCGTCCTCCTCGCGGATACGCTTGGCCTCTTCGAGCAGAGCCCGCTTGATCTCGCCGACGGATGACGTGCCCATGGCGCGAGCCTTGCACCTCATCCGATCAAGAGCCCAGAAAAGGTTCACGGCCGTCGGACGCGAGGACGCCAGGTAGTCCGCCGCCTCGTCGACCCGTTTCAAGAAGGTCGCTACATCCTGATCAGGCTCTCGCCTTACGCCGAGAACCAGACCCATGGCGGCGGCAATCCCGATTGCCGGCGCGCCGCGCACGCGGAGCGACTTGATCGCTTCCCAAATGGTGTCAAGATCCTGACACTTCAGGACCACAAGCTTGGCAGGAAGGAGGGTCTGGTCGATGATGGCGACGTGACCGTCCAGCTCGCCGACCCATTCGATGGACTTCACAGTGCCCATATCCATCATCAGCGGTTCAGCCGGTCCTGCAACGCCTGGTTCTTCTTGGCCACGCCTTCCGCTTGAGTGATCTTGAAAGCCTGATAGGCTTCCAACAGTTCGGGATCATGCAGCGCAAGGATTTGAATGGCCAGCAGGGCAGCGTTCTTGGCACCGGCCTCCCCGACACCTACGGATGCGACCGGGACGCCCGGCGGCATCTGGACCGTCGCCAGCAGGGCATCCAAACCCTGAAGGAATCCGCTCCCAAGCGGAACGCCGATCACCGGAACGGTCGTATGGGCTGAAATCACCCCCGCGAGTGTCGCAGACATGCCTGCCCCCGCGATGATCACCTCGATGCCTTTGTCTTTGGCCCCGCACGCAAACTCCCGCACGCGGAGCGGATTTCGATGCGCGCTCATGATTTCTACGACGGGTTCCTCACCAAAGGCGCACAATCGTTCAACACACTTCTCCATCGCCGGCCAGTCGGAATCGCTCCCGAAGACGACTGCAACCCGTACTTTTCCCATGACTCTCTCCGGTAGGTGTTGACCATGAGGCGAGATTCGCAAACGCCCCTTCTCGAATATCGATAGGGGCGCCATGATAGGCACCGGGCGCCCATTTGCCAGCGCCGGCACGCCCTTCAACCGCTTGGGTACGCAAGATCCCCGATTCTTGAAGTCTGCGTGGCTTGAAAGAGCGGAAGGAGGCGTCCGGACGGCCACTGTCCGCTTCTCATTCCGGCAGGCGCTGAGCCCGAATGAAGGTCTTCTAAGGCTCCACTCTGAAGGCCAGCGTGGCTTCCACCCTGCCGTTCCGCTCGAAAAGAGCGGCCCATTCGCCGGCCTGCAAAGCGGCGTCGCCCATGGACCATCCAAACTGGAAGAAGCTGACTGACGGAGGTTCATTCGTCACGGTGAGCTCACTGCTGTCGACCAGGCGGGCCCGGGGATCGACGATGCGCAGCTTCAGTTCGTCGCCTTGCTGAGCGTTAATCAGTTCCACCCAGCCGGTCAGCACGCTGCTGGAGAAGGAAATCACCGGCGGATCATCGGCATCGGGACAGTCGTCCGCTCCGTTGCAGATTTCGTTTGCCACGCCCATCCGGCTTACCGCAAAAGTGTCAGGCATCAGAAAGTTGACCTGGGCCGGCAAGCTCCATTTCTTGCCGTCGAACACCGTAAGCTGAAACGCGACCCGCTCAATGCCCGGACCGAATTCGACTGTGAACTCGGTGTCCGCCGCATAGGACTGCGCGAGCGGCGCCGGAGGGCCGGATACCTGCACCCACTGATAGCTCAACTCCTCAGATCGACGAGAGACGCTCTTACTGCCGATCAGGGGTCGAGTCTCGCCGAAATCCACAGCCGGCTCGGACGGCGGATCGATGATGGCAACGGGGACGGGAACCGAGTCGGGCAGCGGCTCGATGATGATCTCAAACGGCGCCGCACCCTCCGCCCCGCCGTCGCCGCTGATGACGCCATAGTAATAGCGCCCCAAAAGTTCGCCGGGGAAGCGAACCGCAAGATCGAAGAATCCGTCCTCCTGAACCTCCTGTAAATCGCAGAACACGGTTTCGAGTGAATCCTGGTCGACGAGTGCGGCACAGACGCGGGTGGCGTCATCAAGCACACGACCCGTGATGCGGTAGTCCGATTAATTGTTGTAGAAATGGGCCGGTGGAAAAGGAGGTGTCAGCTCGATGCCGTTCATCGCGAACGCATCGGATGACAGGGTCGAGGCGCGATAGCCGTTCAAGGATTCCACGCTCAACTCGTTGCTCGATTCGACCGTGTCACCGGTCCCGGGCACGCCGTCGTTGTCCGCAAAGTCCCAAAAGCCGCTGCGAACGCTGTTGTTGAGCGTGTCGAGAACCTCGTAATGCAGGAGCGGGCCGGTGGAGAGACCGGTATCGCCGCTCAGGCCGATGACCTGACCTCGCACCACAAACTGCCCCACTTCCACGGGCACTCCAAGATAGTCGAGATGGGCATACGTGCTGCTGAGCCCTCCGCCGTGATCGATGCGCACCATATTGGCCGGCCAGCCGGTGATAGGAGTGTCCGGTGAGTTCGGAAGGCTCTCTTCTCTTACGTCGATCACGCGCCCGGCACCCACCGCCACGATAGGCGTGCCCACCGGCATGGGAATGTCCCAAGCATGGCGGTCGACATGGGTAGGTCCCTGCAGGACGCCCTGGCTCACCTCCCGACGCTGCCCGGCCGGCAACGGTAGGAAAAACCTGGGGTCTTCGTTCGCCTCGACCGGCGCAAAGATCGCGGTGACCCATTTGTCGGAGTCCATCACGGTGTCCGTGACGGATTGGAGGCTGATGACGTCGCCGGCCCATTGAACGAACTGCCAACCCTGATCCGGAGTGGCCTCCAAAACGACGGTGCCGCCCGCAGGAAAGACGGTGCTACCGAGATTCGGCGTGGTTTGGCCATCTCCGCTCACCGCGACCGTGAGGACAAACTCGCCGGGCGGTGGCCCGACGACCTCGACCGTAACGACGTCTGTATCTTGTCGCCCGGCTTCATCGGTCACGATCAGCGTGATCTCGTGAGATCCGGTGCCCAACTGGACTTGAACGACTTCGCCCGAGGCAATGACCGCGTTGTCTTCCACCCACTCGTACGTGACGACAGGCGCGTCGGCCGGGGTGGTAGCCGAAGCATCTAGCACGACGGGCGCCGAGACTGAGGAGCCCGCGTCAACAGACGTCTCCGTCTTCGCCGCGTCGGCCCGGGGGCCTGAGTCTCCGTTGCCGTTGATGGGCAGGAGCACATCGCAACCCACCTGGACCGCAAGGCATAACAGGGCAGGGAATACGACACCCCTTCGACGGGCTCGGAGCGCGAGCAGAGCGCAAGCGGAACTCGAAAAGACGCTGCGCCAGCCTTCAGAGAAACGTTTCACGATCAAAGTGACCTTATCGCCTGGAGGAAACTGGCCAATCCGCGCCGCAAAGAAGGAAACGGGCCATCTTTCGCAAACACCAAGTGTCCTGCCTACATCGGCATTCAGGCCCAATCATAGACCATAGAAGCCGATCAAGCCCTCAAGCCGCATGGCCAAACAGAAAGGAGCCCCACTAGTTACACCAGAGTACCCAGACCACCAACCGGCGCGGCTGCCTTCAGAAGCCTGGCCCAGGAAAGATGGCTACTAGGGGCCACCTTCGCCGATAGGCGCACAGGGCACAAGTGAACGCCCGAGCGCCGACGTCGGAATACCTATTCTATCAATTCACAGGGCCACAGCCCATATGGTCCGGACCGCGGTCTGCAATGAGCACTTCCCGCAATGTCAATGACGAACCGTCCAGCCTGTCGAGCGCCAGCACGTGGGTCCACTGTGTCAGGATCGAGCATTCCCGCCGATTCGGCCCGCTTTTCCAGTGCTGGCATCATGTGCGGGGCGTCAAACTTCCGATAAAAACTCAAGCTCGCGGCTGCCTGCGACAGGATGTCAATCCGGGAGCGGATCGCATGAGGCACGATCTGACGCGCAGCGAGGAACGGCTGGACGCCCAGAGACGACGACTACGACCCCGAGAACCCGTCTGCCTGGAAGCCAAGTTCGATGAGGATCGGGTAGTCGACGTGGACGACGACTACAAGCCGGACGAAATCGCGGTCCACGCGACGAACGAGCAAGGTAACGGTGCAGACTGGCTCACGGACCATTGGTGGTATCAATTCCTCCAGCCTTGGGGGGAAGTGCCGCTTACCGTGAAGATCATGGCCACACCCGGGGCCCTGCTTCACCCAGTCGTTCTGTCTCAGATGGAGATGCTTCGGCGCGTCGCACCACGGTGGTGCCTGGTCGCATACGCCTATGCCGATGAACTGCGTACGGACGAGGAAGCCGCGACGCTGGCCCGAAGCGCTTACCACGAGGTGCGCTTCTACGCCCAGGCCCGGCCCACCGACGAGACCCCCGATCTCACGGCTGAGTCTCGTCCCATCGAGCAGCTCTTTGGGGACATCCGACGAATCCAGGCAGAGGCGGGCGTAACGCAGCCGATCCTCGTCCGGCTCGCATCCACAACGCCGGCTGCCGCCGAAAGCTCCCCGCCACAACTCAAAGCGCTTCCGTTTTAGTCCAGTTCGCGGGGCAAGCATTACGATCGCAGTAGTACGCTAGCTCTCCGTTGAAAAAGGGGACTGGCTCCGAGCGTAAGCCCACTGCCACCCGTCAAAACGCCGTTCGGCGAGGTGCCTGTCCCCTTTTTCAACGCACTCCTAGCGCAGTCATAGACGTTGTGGCCACGCGCAGCGGCCTCTGCGCATTTCCAGATCAAGCCTAAGCCGTCCCAGCCATCCGATCGCTTTGCCGACCGATGTGACCCCCATTTCCCCAAACTGCGCGCACATGCATAGCGCGCCGGGCCATCGCCCGCGCCAAACGGCTGTGGTACGATCACGCTGATGTCTCTCATCGTTCAGAAATTCGGCGGGACGAGCCTGGCGGATGCGGGCAAGATTCACCGCGCCGCAAGACGCGCGATCCGCGCCAAGCTGGAGGGGCACCAAGTGGTCCTCGTCGTCTCGGCGATGGGGAAAACCACCGATGAGCTGTTGGCCCTTGCCCACGCCATGTCATCCGACCCACCGAAGCGGGAGCTGGACGTGCTTCTGACGACGGGCGAGCAAGTCTCGATCGCCCTGATGGCCATGGCCATCGACGCGGCCGGGCATCACGCCATCAGCCTGACCGCAGCACAGCTCGGGCTCGTCACCGACAGCGAGCACACGCGGGCCCGCATCCGGCGCATCAGCCGCGACCGAATCGAGCGGGAGTTGGAGAACGGCCGGGTCGTGATTGTGGCCGGTTTCCAGGGCATCGACGTAGGGGGCGAGATCACCAGCATGGGCCGTGGGGCCTCGGACACCACCGCTGCCGCCCTCGCCGCGGTACTCGGGGCCAAGGCCTGCGAGATCTACACCGACGTCGACGGCGTCTACACCAGCGACCCAAAACTGGTGCCCACCGCCCGAAAAATCGACCGAATCAGCTATGATGAGCTGCTGGAGATGGCGGGAGCCGGGGCTGGTGTGTTACACTCTCGGGCTATCGAATTCGGCAAGAAGTTCCATGTACCCATACATGTTCGCAGTTCGTTGACCGACGCAGAGGGAACCATGAGCACCG
>CP070718.1:2199493-2207503 GCA_020350565.1 Phycisphaerales bacterium | reverse complement strand
GGAAGAAAAAACGCTTCGTACTACGGACCTCGGCCTCTGCCGCTCGTGCGAGAACCCCTTCTCCCGCTCGTGCGTGAATCCCTTCTCGCACGCCTCCTCACAGGAATCCCTTCCTGATCTCGCCGACCAACCCGCGCAGCGTCCGCATGTGCAGAAAGAGGCCCTTCAGAATGGCATCTTTCATCAGCCGTTCTCCGATTGGCGGATGTGCGAGGATCATCTTCAGGGAAGGCGGCGGTCTACCTGCAGGCCGCCAACCTGCTTGCAGGCCTGCACCCATGAGCGCCGATGCGCCCGATGCGCGCATCGTTGTCACGGCGTATTTGCCGGCCCCCTCTTCGGATTGGATTCTGCGGGGCCCGCATCAGTGGGCCCCGGCGCGTGGCGAGCGTATCGGCAAGCACCCTCGCTCAAACGAGCATTGAACGCAGGTACTCGATTGCTCGCTCGAGCGCCTCCATGCCCAACGCACGCGTGTTGGCTTCCACCATCACCGGCCCGGCATAGCCTGTGGCGCGAAGCTTGTTGAGCACTCTCGGGATCTGCGCGTCTCCAGCGCCCAGTGAGGCCGGCCCGCCGTATGCGACGCCCGGTTGCGTGGACGCGCCGGCGTCTTTCATGTGGACGTTTCTGATCAAGCGTTGCAGTTTCGCCACGGATCTTGCGGGATCATCGGTGCCGTAGATCACGAAGTTGCCGGCGTCGAAGCTGACGCCGACGTTGGCCCGGTCCAGCTCTTCAATGAACCGCGCAAGAACGTCGGCCGGCTCGCGGCCCGTCTCGATCAGGAGTGCGAGCTTGCGGTCGGCCAGCATGTCGGCGACCTCGCGCACCCGGCCAAGGAGTCTGCCGTACAGGGCCTGTGCACGGTCACCGGGGATTGTGCCCGCGTGAACGGAGATTGAATCGCAACCCAACGCTTCCGCGATTCCGGCAACGTCCCCGGTTAACGCCAGACGAGCTTCGCACGCTTCATCGAAGCCGTAGCCGCCCGTCTCCGCGATCCGCTGGATGGTGCTGTAGTCCTCCTTCTCGAAGGCGAGAAAGGGCGAGACGATCTCCACCCCTGCGTTTTGTGCGGCGCGCAGGATCATCTCGGGGTCTGCTTCCTTGACCGCCCTTTCCGTAAAGAAGCCGATCTGCACGAGCGAGAGTTTCAATGCCTTGGCCGCGTACTGAATCCCTTGCACCGCGTCGTGCCGGTCTATCGACCAGCCGCAAACGCCGATTTCAAGAGGAGCCATAATGTGCCTTCCTTTTGGACCCGCGGGCATCCTCCGACTCGCGCTTCCCAGAACGACGCCATGGTTGATCGCCCGGAGCAGGTGCGCGAAGCAATGCCCGGTCATCTGATGAGGGATAATCGCATCTCAAAAGGAGTGCAACAGAAAACCCGCCCCATCTAAGCGGCCTGGGGACCGCGAATGCACGGTTCCCTCGACTTGCCTGCCGCCGAGAGCGGTCTTCACGATACGGGTATGGAAGAAACGTCAATCTTGGTGACGCGGAGGACTTCCTGGAAAGTCGTATAGCCCTTGATGACCTTCGACCATCCATCGTCGCGCATGAGCTTCATGCCCATCTTGCGGGCCTCGACCTGGATGTCGCCAGCAGACTGGCGATGCACGATCATCTCGCGAAGCTTGTCGTCGATGGTCAGCAACTCGAAGATACCCAGGCGGCCCCGGTAGCCCGTATGACGACAGTCGGCACAACCCTTGCCGCGGAAGAGCTTCTGCTTGGGCTTGAGCAGCTTTGCCAGCTCGGATGGGATTTCGCCCGCCTCCGGGTCATACTCGGTCTTGCAGTGCGGACAGATGCGGCGGACGAGACGCTGGGCCAGAACGCCACTGATCGAACTCGAAACCAGGAATGGCTCGACGCCCATGTCGAGCAGTCGCGTGGTGGCCGTCACGGCGTCGTTGGTGTGCAGCGTGCTGAAGACCAGGTGACCGGTCAACGATGCGTTGATCGCCACCTCGGCCGTCTCGAGATCGCGGATCTCGCCGACGAGGATGACGTCCGGGTCGTGTCGCAGGAAGGAACGAAGCCCCGATGCGAACGTCAGCCCGATGGCCGACTTCACGGCCACCTGCTGAATACCATCGATGTAGTACTCGATCGGATCCTCGACCGTCAGGATCTTGATCTCGTCGTTCTTGATCGAGTTCAGCGCGGCATAAAGCGTTGTGGTCTTTCCGGAGCCCGTCGGGCCCGTGACGAGGATGATACCGAACGGCTGGGAAATCAAATGCTCCACGCCCGCAAGGGCCTCATCGATCAATCCCAGTTGATCGAGCGACATCAGCGCCGACTGCTTGTCGAGGATACGCATCACCACGGCACCACCGAATGCCGTCGGGATGATGCTCACGCGAAGGTCGATGTCGCGATTCTGGGCCTTGATTTTGAAGCCGCCATCCTGCGGCAGCCGCTTCTCGGCGATGTTCAGGCTCGAGAGAATCTTGATGCGGCTGACGATCGCGGCGTGGAAGCGCCGGATTTCCGGGGGTACGTTGGTCGTATGCAGCACACCGTCGATCCGGTACCGGATCTTGAGGTCGCCCTCATAAGGCTCGACGTGAATGTCGCTGGCTCGCTCACGAATCGCTTCGAGCAGGATCTCGTTGACCAGCTTGACGACGGTGGCTTCCTGGGCCTGCTCGATGAGGTCGGCATTGTCCGGATCGAACTCGCTGATGACCTCGATGATCCCCTTTTCGGCGATCATGTCCTCGACGGTCTGGCCGCCGACGCCGTAGTACTCCTTGATGACTCGGGAGATCTCCTCCTCGGTGGCCAGCACGGGCTCGACCTTGGCAGCCCCGGTGACCATCCGGATTTCGTCGAAGGCGTACAAGTCGAAAGGATTGGAGGTGGCAACGCGGATGGTGCCGTTATGCTGGTCGATGGGGATCAGGCGGTAACGATGGACGGCGCGCGAAGGAACCTTCTTGAGCAGGTCCTTGTCGATCTCCAGGGACGACAGATCGACGATAGGGATGGCCATCTGCTCGCCGTAGATTTCGAGAAAGTCGCGCTCGGAGATGAAACCCAGGCGGACGAGGCATCGTTCGATGCGCTCCGAAGGGCGGCGCACGGACTTGGCCTGCTCAAGCTGGCTTTCGGTGATCTTACCGCGCTGTAGTAGAATCTGGCCTATGGTCAATGGAGTCCGAGCCTTCAACGACGGGCACAGCGGGCCGGGTCAGTACGTCGTGCCCTGCCTCCCGTCTGCCCCATCGGTTTGGTACCGCCCACTTATACACATAGATCGACCCTTCGGATTCGTTCGATGCAGGATTCTCCAAGCTATTATTCGGCCGTGGGTTAGGGGTTTTCAAGGTTATTGGACAAAGCACGACGGGGCCTTGCTGCAGCATAGGTCTACCGCTAAGGTGCCCACCTCACGTGTCATACGGAGGAAGATGGGCCCGCAGGGGCTCCGGCAATCAGGCACGCCCCGTCTCGGTAACCGTCTCCGCCAGACCATACGGAGAGTTCGATGGCGAAACAGAGCTCGTTGAAAGAGCGGCACGAACGGGTCTACAGGGCCCTCATGGAGGCAAACCAGGAGCATCTGCTCCGCTGGTTTGATGAGCTCGACCATACCCGACAGGCTCACCTGCTGGACGAACTGGAATCGCTATCCTGGCAGACCTTGGCAACGCTGGTTAAGACGCACGTGCTCGGCCGGCCACACGTAGAGATTCCTGTGTCCCTGGAGCCTGCGGACGTTTACCCGCACCAGCCCACCGACGACCTTCGCGACCGGTACGAAGAGGCCAGACGACTCGGCCGGGAGTTGATCGCCGCCGGCAAGGTGGCCGCCTTCACCGTGGCGGGCGGGCAGGGGACCCGGTTGGGATTCGATGGGCCCAAAGGGCAGGTCGAGGTAACGCCCGTCGGCAATAAGAGCCTGTTCTGGATCTTCGCAGAGACGATCAAGGCCGTTCGCGAGCGTTATGGGGTGCCGATCCCATGGTATATCATGACCAGCCCCGCG
The DNA here is from genome assembly GCA_020350565.1 of Phycisphaerales bacterium. Classification (GTDB taxonomy): domain Bacteria; phylum Planctomycetota; class Phycisphaerae; order UBA1845; family UBA1845. Next base: position 2,203,497 of record CP070718.1, on the reverse strand, counting down.
AATCATCGGCAAACCCTCGACTACCTGCAGGCGAATGACTTCTTCGGGCTTCCGGAGGCTGAGGTGAGCCTGTTTTCCCAGGCCATGTTGCCCGCTTTTGATGGGCAGGGTCGGGCCCTTTTGGCCGAAAAGTATCGGCTGGCTCTTGCGCCGGATGGCCACGGGGGTTCGCTCAAGGCACTGGTGGCGAGCGGCGCGCTGAGGGACATGCAGAAACGCGGGATCGAGATCATCTCGTACTTCCAGGTGGACAACCCGCTCGTTAAGCCGTTCGACCCGCTGTTCGTAGGCCTGCACGTAACGACCGGATCCGAGATGTCCTCGAAGGTCTCCCCAAAAGTGGACGACCTCGAGAAGGTCGGCAACATGTGCAAGGGGGACGGCAAGGTCATGGTTATCGAGTATTCCGACCTTCCCGATGAACTGGCCCATGCCAGAAACGCCGACGGAACGAGGAAGTTCAACGCCGGCAGTCTGGCGATTCACATGTTGGACGTATCGTTCATCCAGCGCATCGTGGGCGATACGTTCGAGCTACCCTACCGGCGTGCGGAAAAGAAGGTTCCGTTCGTCGATGATCATGGCTTGAGCGTCGAGCCGGAAAGCTCAAATGCGGTGAAGCTGGAGATGTTCGTCTTCGACGCTCTGCCGCTGGCCGAGAATCCCCTCGTGCTGGAGGTCGATCGGGCCGAGGAGTTTTCACCGGTCAAGAACGCGACCGGCGTGGACTCGCTGGAATCCTCGATGCGCGATCAGAACAGCCGCGCCTGCCGCTGGCTCGAAGCGGCCGGTGTGAACGTGCCGCGTAAGCCCGACGGCGAACCGGACGTCATAGTGACCATCGCGCCGTCGTTCGCGACTGATGCAGAGGACGTCAAGCCAAAGAGTAGCCTGGTGCCGGCGCTCAAATCCGGTGACCGGATTGTTCTGGAATGAACGTGCTGAAGCTCCATGCTCTTGAGGCGTAGATTCCAGCAGGCGTTACTTGGTGGCTTTGGCCGTCGTCGCTTCCGCGTGCATGCCCATGGTTTCAACGGGGCCGACTCGCCCCGCCGCACTCGGATTCCTCTTAGGCCCGTTGGGGCGAAGGTGAAAGGAGATACGGAGATGACACGGATACGGCACCGGAACCTCGCTGTGCGCGTTTGTCTTATCGCAACGTTTTTCGTCTATGGCACACTCCAGGTCCACGCACAAGCGGAGCGGGCCGGGGCCGCAGCGACCATCCCGATCGAACTCACAAGCGGGAAGCCGTTTGTCCAGGTCAAGGTCAACGATTCGGAGCCGCTGTGGTTTATCTTTGATACCGGCAACAGTGGCGGACCGGGCGTTGAAGAAGGGCAAGCGAGGCAACTCGGCCTGGACGTCAAAATCACGCAACAGGGCCAATTCGGAGCCGGTGAGGGAAAGGAAATCTCTATCGGGCAGGCCACGGGCGTAACGCTCACCGTTGGCGATCAGAAACTCGTCAATCAGACAGTAATGGTCCTCCCCATGGACCACGTGGCCGTGGTGGAGGGACGGTCCGTCGACGGCATCCTCGGGTACAGCTTCATCAGCAACTACGTCGTCGAGATTGACTACGGCGCTGGGATCATTCGCCTGCACGATCCAAACACCTTCAAGTACGACGGCCCGGGCAAGCTGGTCCCCTTTCGCCTGTTCAACAACTGGGTCGTGGTTCGATGCCCGATCAAGCTACCGAACCGCGAGCCGATCGACGGGGCGTTCGTCGTCGATACCGGCGCCCGCGGCACCATCCTGTTCAACCGCCCGTTTGTCGAAGCGAACCGTCTCCTAAAAACGATGCCCGAGATGCCGCTGGTCACCATCGGCGGTGGTATGGGCGGCGAGGCCAGGGGACTTGTCGGCCGGATCGAGCACCTGCAACTGGGACCCTTCCTGTTGCAGCAACCGATCGCCGTGTTCTCGCAGGATCGGACCGGCGTGATGGCCAGCGACGCGTTTTCCGGCATCATCGGCGGCGAAGTCCTGCGGCGCTGCAAGGTGTTCTTCGACTACTCGCGTCAGCTCATGATCCTCGAACCGTTGGCAAAGACGCCGCCGCCTTATGAGTACGACATGAGCGGCCTGTTCCTCATCGCCGAAGGCCCCGATTTCAAGACGTTCCGAGTCCAATCCGTGATGTCAGGCTCCCCCGCCGCCGACGCCGGGCTCAAACGCGACGACATCATCACGGCCATCAACGACCGCCCAGCGCAGGAGCTCACGTTGGAACATGTGCGGTCGATGTTCAAGCAGGTCGACGAGGAGTACCGCCTTGACGTAAAGCGAGGGGAACAAACGCTGCAGCTTGTCATCAAGACCAGAAAGCTCATTTAGCCGCGTTCATCTCGGCGCGCTCTCGTGCTCCTTGATTCAATGCTTCCATCGGTTGTGCAGCCGAACGACGCGCTTGCATCACTGGTCGCTCCGGACTACATTGGCCGTACATTGTCCAATATTGCCGGTAAGGTCCTTTCGCCGGCAGGAATGTGACTGATGCAACATAGCCATAGTAGCCACGGGATGATCGCGCGAGGCTTGGTCCCTCCGGTTCGGCGAAAGCCCGTCAGACTAATCGACTTTGGACAGGGGATTGCCTGAACGTCCGCATGGACGGAGGTTGTGTCATCAGGGCGGCCCGCCTCGACGGCCCGGTGGTTTTCGTAGACCTCTCCCATCACCCCGGACTCCAAAAGGCCGGCGACGGCGCGGGTACCTGCAGCATTTCCAGCCGGTTGCACGACCGGTATGAGGTGGCCGCATGAATGATTTGCTGATTACGAACGCCCGGCTCATTGACGGCACTGGCGCACCGCCTCGGACGCCTTGTTCGATCAGGATTCGCACGGGGAGGATCGCCGAGATCGAACGGGAGCTTCCTGCTGCAGAGGAGTCCCTGCTTGATGTCGCCGGCGCTACCGTGCTGCCAGGATTGGTCGATCCCCATGTCCACCTGCAGGCAGTCCCGGGGGCAACCTTTCGTGGGGACAATGAGGACCGGCTCTGGCAGGCAAGTTTGCATCATCTGAGAGCCTACCTGGCCTGCGGTGTGACCACGGTTTTGGATGCAGCCATCTCCGCACCGGTGCTGCGCAGAATCCGATCGCATCTCGATTCCGGTGGTGTTGGGCCTCGCTTCCTGGCGCTCGCACCGGCCTTCTATCCTCCCGACGGATACCTTGATCACAACTACTTGACCGATGCCTGGGGGCCGATGTGGCGGCCGGCCGGTACCCCCGAGGACGTGAGCGCCCTCTTTGACGAGTATGAGGGCATCTCTGACACATCGGCGTCAAGGTGATGATCGAGTACGGATTCAGTGCCTTCTACGACTGGCCGATTCTCTCGCCCGAGATACGCAGCCTCATAGTGCGGGAGGCCGCCGCGCGGAACCTGCCCATCTTTGTCCACAGCATCCAGCAGAGAGCGCACGCTATTGCCCTGGAGATGCAGCCTCGCGCTGTGATGCACTCGGGTTTGCTCGACCGGCGGCCGCCGGTGGAATTGACGGAGCGAATGAAGGCTGACGGAACCTACATGGTGACGACGCTGTCGGGCCTGTTCGACTGCCTGCTGGAGCGCAAGTCATTCGTGCGGGGCATCGACGATTCGCTGATCCTGTCGACCGTGCCGAGGGAACAAGTCGATACGGTGCAGGACCCGAAGGCGTGGCGGCACATGTGGCGTTACCTGTTCCACAAAACGGCGCCGAGATGGCTGCCGGCCGGCGTGACAAGGATGGCGAGCCGGTTCTTCATGCCCGCAATCCCTGAGATGTTCCTTCGTCGCGCCTTCCGCTCGACTTGCCAAGCCATCTTGAGGCTACACGAGGCCGGCATCCGCATTGTCTTGGGAACGGATTCCGGTGCCTGGCCTGTGTTCCCGAGTTGCTTCCATGGTTACAGCACGATCCGGGAGATGGAGATCATGGCCGCTGCCGGGCTGGAAGCCATGGCCGTGCTGCAAGCCGCGACCCGTCTCCCCGCAGAGATGATGGG
>CP070718.1:2175706-2199393 GCA_020350565.1 Phycisphaerales bacterium | reverse complement strand
TCGCATCACGTTCGACGACATCCTCGCCCGACCGGAACCTGAAGTTCCCAGGCCCGCAGGTGGCGGATTCAAATGTCTGGTGCACGGCCAGTATGTTCACATCGCCGCGCCTATTGTGCCACATTGTGGCACCCAGCGCGTCCGCAAATCGAGCCGCCGATTGACGCCGCAGACAAGGCAGGGCGGCAATGGCGACGCGCATTTTGCGGACGTGAAAGGTCCACGTTCCCGACTCCGCCGCGATGTGAATGTTCGGATGTGCGAGCAGCAAGGATGCCGGTATGGCCGACCGCTCATGATTTCCCGGCACGATCAGCACCGGCACCCCCTCGGCCGCCAACTCCAGCAGCGGCAGGGCCGCCTCGAAGGTCGCCCGTTGACTCGGATTGGGCATGTCGAAGACATCGCCCGCGTGAATCACCAGGTCCACGCCTCCTTCGGCGGCATGGGCGAGGACCCGCCGGTAGCTGTCCACAAAGTCATCCCCGCGCCGCCGCGCCCCGTTGCGCGGCCGACCGGGCAGTTGCGACCCAATGTGCGTGTCCGCCAGGTGCAAAATGCGCAGTTGGTCGCCCATACCGGCAGCTTACCGCGCAAGGACCGGCAAGAGAAGGAGATATTCGCATTTTGTTAGGGTTCTGCGAACGGCGAAGCGTCAGGCCTGGGAGTCGACGAAGCGGGCCGGCAGGCGTTCCCGAGACGGGGGCAGTAGTAGCTGATATGCGAGAGAGATCCATACCCCTCCTCCTCTCGATCCGCCCGCCAGGGGGCAAGAGGGCCGATCTGAGCTGCCTGAGAGCAGTCATCGCTCCAGAGCACAGGGAGGGCGTTCTGACAAGTAACGACAGCCCCCCCGCCATCCGCACTTGACAATCGGGGCCCTTCGCGCCAGTATTTATTCATAAACTTAATAATATATGGAGGGCAATCATGACGACTGGTCGACACGACGGCGTCGAGCTTCTTTCCCAAATGGGGCTTACCGAACTGGAAGCCGAGATCTACGTCTTCCTGCTGCAGCATTCGCCGGCCAGTGGATACAAGATCGCAAAGGGGATTGGACGGTCATTCCCCAGTACCTACAAAGCGGTTGCCTCGCTCCAGGCCAAGGGAGCCGTGCTCGTGGACGACGGGAAGAGCCGCCTGTCCCGGGCCGTTCCCGTCGATGAACTCATGAGCCATCTCGAGCGGCGGTTTCGCCAGCAGCGGTCCGCCGCCGTCGCCGCCCTCGATCAGTTGCCGAAGAGCCCCGACGACACGCGCATCTATCAACTCACCTCGGTGGACCAGGTTTATGAGCGCGCACGGCGTTTGCTCGCGGAGTGCGAAGAGAGGGCGCTCCTGGAACTGTTCCCCGAACCACTTGCGGCCCTGCGCGGGCCGATCGAGCAGACCGCCGCACGTGGTGTCGACGTGACGGCACGCATCTATGAGCCGGCCGCCATTGACGGGGTGCGCATCATACGCAGTCCGTACGGCGCACAGAATCTGCAACTCTTCAAAACGCAATGGCTGGCGGTGATGATCGATGGGCGGCAGTTCCTGCTGGCTCACCTGCTGAAAGGAGGGGCCGGCGTGTTCAGCGCGACCTGGAGCGCGAACCCGGCCGTCTCTCGCGCGCTCTACGACTATGCCAACTCGGACTTTCACCACTATGCGTTCCGACCAGCCCTGGAGACGGCCGGTTCGGTAAGCGAAATCCGTGCAGAGTACGCCAAGTTGAGCGACGCCTTTCCCGCGGGCGGAGATCCGGGATTCAAGGATTTCCTGGAGAAGTTTTCGGAGAATCTGCCAGGGGCCGACGACGCTGAAGAAGACTCACAGGGCTCCGGCTAATAACGGAAAGATCGCAGGAACTGCGGACCCGACTTGGGACGTTGTCAAGGAGTAACTCATGTTTGCAGCACGAGGGCGAACAAGCGGCCACAAACTTGCCACCATGCGAATTGCAGTGATGAGTTTCGTCATCGGGTCTCTGGGGACTCACATCGGGGTGGCCGCCGGCCAGCACCCCGTGAGGGTAAACGACTCGACGTCCCCGCCAACGTCGCCCGCACCGGCGAGAATCACGACGGTTGAGGGCATCACCGAGTACAGGCTGAGCAACGGCCTGCGTGTGGTGCTCTGCCCGGATCCATCGCGACCGACCATCACGCTCAACATGGTCTACCTCGTCGGCTCGCGGCATGAAGGACGCGGCGAGACCGGCATGGCCCATCTGCTGGAGCACATGTCGGGCCAGGGAACGGACTCGTACGAGTCGCTGATCCAGGCCCTGGTGGATCGGGGTGCGGACTTCAATGCCACCACCTGGTTTGATCGCACCCACTATTACGAAACACTGTCGGCCAGCGCAGGGAATCTCGAGTTTGCTCTGCGAATCGAGGCGGAACGCATGGCCCGCCTCAAGATCATGGCGGAGGAACTCGCCGAAGAGATGAGGATTGTCACCAACGAGTTTGAGCTGATCGAGAATGCTCCGAGCGTCATCCTGTCCCAGCGAATGATGTCTTCGGCTTACCTGTGGCACAACTACGGGAAGACGACGATCGGTAACCTGAGTGATATCCAGCGCTATCCCATCGAAAATCTGAGGCGGTTCTACGAGACGCATTACCAGCCGGACAACGCGGTCTTGGTGATTGCCGGTAAGTTCGATGTGGATTACGCAGTTCAGTTAATCAACAAGCATCTCGGTGCGATTCCTCGTCCGGATAGAGAGCTTGTGGATACGTACACGGAAGAGCCGCCGCAGGACGGGCCGCGCCGTGTCACCCTCAGGCGTGCGGGCGATCTGGCGGTCGCGGGGTTGCTGTATCACGTCGCGGCGGGAACACATCCGGATGCCGCCGCGCTCCAGGTTCTCCGAGACATTCTGGTAAGCGAGCCGTCGGGCCGCCTCTACAAGGCGCTTGTGGAGACGGGTATGGCGACCACCTTGAGGGGGAATGGGGACCTGCTATTCCTCGCGGAGCCGGGAGTCATGGAGATCATGGCCGAGGCGCGGCTCGACCAGGATATCCAAAAAGTGCAGACGCGAATGATTGAGGTCGTCGAAGGTCTGGCCAGGGAGGGCGTCGCGCAGGAAGAGGTCGAGCGGGTCAAAGGCCGTCGCCTCAAGAGCATCCGGCGCACAACAGCCGACACCCGACAACTGGCGATCGATCTGACGGAGTGGATCGCCCTGGGTGATTGGCGGACCTTCTTCATCCATCGCGATCGGCTCCGGGAGGTCACCGCAGCCGACGTGGAGCGGGTCGCGCGCACCTATCTTGTGGAGAGCAACCGGACGGCCGGCCTGTTCATTCCGGACAAGGAACCGCTGCGCGCAACGATTCCGCCGGTTCCCGACGTCGGCCGGATGGTGGAGGGATATCGCGGTCGTGAGGCGGTCAAGGCGGGGGAGGCTTTCGTAGCGACGCCGGAGAATATCTGCGAACGCACAATGCGGATGATCATTGAGCCGGGCATGAAGGTCGCCTTGCTGCAGAAGGAGACGCGCGGCGACATGGTGCGGGCGGAACTTCGGTTCCATTTCGGCAATGAGGACGGCCTGCGGGGACACACGGAGGCCCTGCGCCTGATTCCGCCGCTTCTGGAGCGGGGAACGAGGAGCCGTAACTACCAGCAGCTTCGAGATGAGATCGACCGCCTGCAGTCTGACATCTCCATCGGAGGCGGGACGGGGATGTGTAGCGTATCGATCGAGTCCGCCCAGGAACACATCGTTGAGGCCATCGCGCTGGCCGCGGAGATGTTGCAGAAGCCATCCTTCCCCGCTGGCCAGTTCGAAATCATCAGGAATGAGCAACTCGCGAAACTCGAGAGGGCGCTTTCCGATCCGCAAGAGCGGTGCTTCAACGCACTGCGGCGTGCTGTTTATCCTTGGCCTGAGGAAAGCATCCACTACATGCCGACTTTGGAGGAGCGAATAGAAACGCTCAAGAACGTGTCGCTGGGGGAGATCAAGGATCTTTACGACAGGTTTTATGGCGGCGGGCACAGCGAGGTCAGTGTCGTCGGGGATTTCGAGAAGGGTGCGGTCCTGAAAGCGCTCGGCGAGCACTTCGGATCGTGGAGGTCACGGGCACCGTACGTGCGGATTGCCATGCCTCACCGCCCGGCTAACGCCCAGCCCCGGACCATTATCACGCCCGACAAGCAGATGGCCGTGGTGGCCTTGGGCACGCACCTTGAAATGCGCGACGATCATCCGGACTATCCCGCGCTGCGATTTGCGAGTTACATTTTCGGCGAGTCCAGCAAGTGCAGGCTGAGCAAACGCCTGCGATTCGAGGAGGCCCTGACGTATCACGTTCGAGGATACGCTCGCGCGGACGAACAAGATCATCGCACGAGCGTCTTTGCTTATTCATTCTGCTCGCCGAAGGATGCCGACCAGGTCCTGGCCGGCATGCGCGAAGAGCTCAAGCGGTGGATCTCCGACGGTGTCACCGCCAGAGAGTTGACAACCGGCAAGAGCAGCTTCGCGGAGGAGTTCTTCAATCAACTGACGGATGACGCCTTCGTTGCCTCCAAGCTGGTAGAAGGGCTGGAGGTTGACCGCACCTTGGCGTTCGATCGGGCCATGCTTGATAAGATCGAGTCCGTGACCGAATCCGATATTCAGCGTTCCCTCCAGCAACATCTGGGCAAGCTGCAGTGGGCCGAGATCAAGGCCGGGGATTTCAGGTAGCCGTTCGGGGAAAAGAGGTCGGGAGTGAATGCCATTAAGTCAAGCCGCATCTCTACGTTTTCTCAGGCGTTCACGTCACTCTTTGCGTGGTCGAGTCAGCAGAGGGTAGGACTTGGACTGGCGTTTCAGGCAGCGCGGCTCGACGCGGCCGGGGCGCGGGCGATTCACCACCAGCTCAAGGAAGTGGTGACACGGCTTGCCCGGCCATAGCCAGCGCTCCGCATGGCTGGATCGTTTGAGCGCTTGAGTGAACGAATCGACCAGCCGCTCAGACAATTCCACCAGTAGGCGCTGCCTCGCTTGGCAGTAGCCCGAGGCGCTGAACGGCTCGCCAGCCAGATGGGGTAGATGGCTCACGGCTGCGTTCTGATGAAAAACCTGCAGCATGAAAAGGTGAACAGTGGCGTGCGGATCGAGCTGACGATCCTGCCACCGGTGCCCCAGTTCTCGACGCGCCCGCTCCACCGCCGTCCGATTCAAAAGCTCCGCCAGGTCTTCCCTGACCTGCCCCGGCGCGCCGGGGGTAGAATAGTGACCACCCTTGCTCTCCTTTCGTGAAAAATAGAGGAATGACCACTCCAAAGGGCCCCCGTCCCCTCTTCGGCCACTTCCGTTTCCTTCCGCTGAATCAGCCAACAAGCCGCTCGGGATAACGCCGCGCATACTCCAGCCAGTAGCTCATGAGTCCCCAATCGGAAGACCTGTTACAGATTGACCACATCTCAATATTGAGAGAGTGTAGTGCCTTGTCGGGATCAGAGTCACTGTACCACACATGCCAAGATTCGGAACCAAGCTGAGACCAGTAATGCTCGGCCATTCGAAAGGCCTCTTCAAAAATCTCCGCTGCTCTGACAGCGCCCAGCTCTTTGAGCCCTGCAATCGTCTCGCGTGCCAACGGCTTGTGGTGCCAATTCCCAAAGTGCCAGCCGAGGTCATCCAAGGCCATGGACACATCCAGATCATATGTGGCGGCCATCGCTCGGAGTCCTCGTGGGAGGTGCTGCAACTCTTGGACGAATGAGTCCAGATCGCTACGATCCGGCAAGCGACGCTCCAACTCGGTGCTCAGCAGTGCGAAGAGGGCCTTGTCGGAAGGGGCAGTTCTAATCTGGTCAATTGTCAGAGAGTCGTTTGTCGCCATCTATTCAACAATCATCAGCTTGATCCGCACAGCATCAGGAATCTCAGATGTCTGCCCGGCCACAATTTCTCTGGATTCTCTGCCACGCACGCTACCGGCCTAAGGGACTTAAGTAAAGATGGAGAGAACCTGCCCGGGAAGCTAAAGACGTTCTCTCTGGTTGCCAGTACCGTTCTCGCTTTATCATTCAGTGTCTCCGTGCGGAACCTCACCACCGGAGGGAAAGACCTTTTCCCACCTTCCCACCCCTACATAATCACCGGACCGTCGGGAGGGAAGCCTGAAATTAGGATTTTGTTAGGTACAACGTCGCGACGGCGATACATGGTGCCGGTCGTGATTCCCTTCTTCTTATCCATTGATCCGCTGCTCGCCGCTTCAGCGGATTCGGAGGGCGGTGGGGCGAACGACTCCCCCGCCCGCGCTTGGCACCGGGCTTGAAGAACACGCTGATCCGCGGGTTACTCAATGTAGCCTAGTGCTCGGAGGCGGTGACGGATGGCGTCGGTTTCCTTTTGCGAATAGCCCGACCTTTCCTCGTCAGGCTTGCCGCTGGCAGCCACGTCACGCAGCACGTAGACCGCGAACTCCGTCACGCTGCGGAATCCCGTGCCGCTGATGAGTTCCGCCAGGTTTTCATAAAGCCCCACCGGGATTTTCAGGGGGACCTTTCGCTCGCCTCTCTCCTATATCTTTGCCACGAAACGCTCCAATCGCATTCTCATTACGCCCTTATAAGAGTGCACAAGCAGTCGTTCGGGAGTGCAAGGGGGGGTCTTCTCTTGGCCGGTTCATCCCGGGAGCTGGTAGAAAAGCGTCCTTAGTCGGGGCGGGGCTCTCGCCGAAGGCCCTGTGGCTCGGGGAGAACGACGGTCAGAGAGGAAGGTCGCCCGGGGCCATGGGCATCCCTTCCCGCTCCTCCTGACGGGCGAGCGCCAGGAACATGACCAGGCTGGCCAGACCGATCGCGATCGCGATGATCCAGACCCACCAGCCGATCTGATTCCATAAGAGCATGCCGGCGAGGGGAGCGACCAGACCGCGGAGGCCGGTGAGCGACACGTGGATTCCCATGTAGATCTCGGCATCCTGCTTGGGAGCGAAATGGAGGTGTCCCAAAGACCAGGCGAGTTTCCCGCCACCCATGCCAAGGCCCCAAAAGATGCCGCGCATCGCGAAGAAAACCACCGCCCAGACGATGAACGTGTTGCCAAAGCGCTCCGGATAAACCACCACCAGGGCGCCGGCCAGCCCGAACGTGAGCTGCCCCAACCAGCAAAGGACGTTGATGACTCGGAAACGCACCACGCCCAGGCGGTCGAAGAGCTTGCCCCATCGACCGATCGTGCCGAAAAGCAACAGACGTGGGAGGGCGACCAGCAGGGCCGCACTGATCCAGTAGCCCCATCCTGCTCCGAAATCCAGCTCACGCGCGATCAACAATGCTGCCACCGCGTGCGTCAGTTGATTGGAGACGCCCACACAGAGCTGGGCGACCAGATAGCGGGCGAATCGGGCGTCGTTGGTGAGGATTCGTGCGACATTGATCCCGAGGAAGCGAGGGGAAATCACTTCAGTCAGCGTGAGTCGGCCGTTGCCTCCGTCGGGTGCGTCGGAGGGGCGGGACAACTCGGATCGCTCCCCTCGAATGCGAATCCGTGTCAACAGGAGCACGCCCAGCAGTCCCAGCAGCGCAGCCGCGGGGTAAACGTACTGATAGGACAGCGGGCCTCGGTCACACATGGCCGCCGCAGTCATTGATGCGCAGACCATGATCATCTCGCGCAGGCCTTGGAGGCGAGCGGTGATCCGGCCTCGCTCGGCCCGGGGATAATTGGATTTCCAGATGGCTGAACGGATTGTGATGACGCCGGCAAGAAGGACCTGAGCCGCTGCCATCTGGATGATAAACCAGTTCGCCCCCGAGGGCTCGGAGGGAATGGCCGCGACCATTCCTGTCAGCAGGGCGACGGCGAGGGAGATGAGGGACACCAGCCGGATTTTGGGCCGTCCGACGCACAAAGCGCCCCAGAAGATGCTGAAGGTCATGGCTCCGATGGGTGTCGCAGATGCAATCGCAATCTGCAGCGTCGAGCCTTGGAAGGTCTTCGTGACGACAATCGCTCCGAACTGGCCCTCGACCAGGCCCGCAAGGAAACTCCACGGGATGAGATGCCACATCTCGTACAGATAGTTTGGCCGCGTCATCGGCGGCAGTGATTGCGTCCGGAAAACGTCCAACGAGCTCTCCTCCGAGCCTGCTCTGCGAGGGGCGGATCTGCCCGAAGCCGCTCAATCCTCTTGGCAAGATCGGGAGCACCACGGCAATGGAGTAAGCCGATCACGGGCGCGATGCAGGCCGGTGCTGCCATCAGGCGCGCTCACGCCGTTCCGCTGCAATGGTGGCCGCATCCAGCCGATAACTAGGGAGATGAGCGGCCGCGAGCACCAACTTGATGCCGGTGAACCGGCAATCGACCTGGCTTTCGCCAGGGGCGGTTGCTCCAGGAGGAGCTTTCTCCGCGTGGGGGGCGCCTTGGCCGGCGCCTGCCTTTGGGGCAAAGCGCACGGGGAGGACAAAACGCCGCCCCTGCGCATTCCTTTGGGAACACCGGCTTCCAAGGTGGCCCGCCTTCATTCACCGCATGTCGTCCGGGGACCGACGCTGCAGGCGAGGCATCTTCGGGAGATGCTGGCACAAACGCTGGAAATGCTCACCGGGAAGTCCTCGACGGCAGAGGCCTGGGTTGAGATCCTGGATCACGGTCAGGTCGTCGGGCTCAAGTTCAATCGATCGGGGCAAGCAGCGCTGGGGACCAGCCCGGCCCTGGCCGAGGCTTTGATTGAGTCCCTGTTGGAAGCGGGATGGGCACCTCACGACATCATCTGCATTGAGGCGCCTCCTAGCGTTGAGGCTTATTACTGCACAAAAAGGGCGGATCCGGGATATGATCGGGAGGTGACCGATTTCGGCAGCGGCAGTGACCGTTTGGCCACGGTGCTGAATCAGGTCGACGCCCTGATCAATATTCCGTTTCTAAAGGCGCACAACATCGCCGGCTTTACGTCCTGTCTGAAGAACCTGTCGTATGGCTTGATCAAGCACCCGGCGCGCTTTCACGCGAATGGGTGCCATCCGTTCATCGCCGACATCTGTGCTCTTCCAGCGATTCGCGGAAAGCTGAAGCTTTGCTTGGTTGATGCCTTGCGCATGGTCTTTGACCGGGGCCCGGAACCGCAAAGTGATACGGTTTTCCCTGCAGGCACCCTGATAGCGGGTTTTGATCCCGTGGCGCTCGATGCGGCAGGGCTGATCTTCGTCAATGAACTGCGTGCGGGCAAAGGGCTAGCGCCTCTCAACAAGCTCCCTATTGGAAGCGGAGGCATGCCCTATCTGGCTCGAGCCCATCGCCTGGGCCTGGGTATCGCACTTCCGCAGGGCTTGCAGCTCATCGAGAAAAGCCTGTGAATCCCGGGATGGGGTTGCCAGGGGCCCCGCTCAAACGCGTGAATTGTCGGAAATCGTCGTTGACAGCAGGAGGATCTGCGAGTAGGATGTAGACGGTTGGAGTGGTATCGAGACGGTCGAGTTGGGCTTGGCCCGGCGGTTGTGAGTATCTGATCATAAAGCTTTTATTCGTAAATCCATAGCTTCGATCGCCCTTATCATATCACCTTCGTCTGAGATTGTCTCACCACCACTACTTCCAGAGTGCCCCTGCATGTGGGCGGATTTCAGGTTGTGTGCGCCCAAAGAAGCGGGGGGCCGGCGAGCTTGGACCAAGGCTTGCCACACTGCCGAACTGGTTTGAACGTGCACGCGGCGGGTGGCGCGTGGTTCGAGCGAAAACAGCATTACGTTGGAGGTTTGTTGGTCGTGCGGGTCGGTGCATCCCCCGATGCACCGGGTTCGCGGACAAGTAGTGGGAATACCCCAAGCTGCGGGGACCGCGACTGGAAGCTTCGGAGCTGAACCTGGTCGCGGCTTAGGCGAAGGGGGTCAGCCCTGCGACGAGAAGGAGACGAGGTTATCGGATGTTTTGGGAGGACGGCACTGTCTACGGACGTGCGACCTTCATCCCGGAGAGAGGTCCCCAAAACAGGCCGGTTCGCACGACTCGTTGAGGCTGACAGCAAGGTGCCTAGGGCACAGGAGGAGTTGCCGTGAGGCAAAAAAGACTAGCTTTTACGCTTATTGAGTTGTTGGTGGTGATCGCCATCATCGCTCTGCTGATCTCGATTCTGCTACCGAGTCTTTCGCGGGCTCGCGAGCTCAGCAAGCGACTGGTCTGCGCCGCCAATCTGAAGGGTATCGGCACTTCGTGTAAGTTGTACGCGAATGACAACTACGAGAAGTGGATGGTCCCCGGCTTTAAGAGTTCGGTCATCGACCAGCAGGGCATCACGTACACGAATGGTGACGATGGTCTGGTTGGCTATCCGACCGAGCGCTACAAGCAGAGTCTGAAACAGACGGCGAGCGGTGCGGGTGGCAGCACCAGGGTCTCTGTCACCCGTGCGTACTGGATGCTTGTGCGATCCGGTGACGTGACGGTGAAGCAGTTCACCTGTCCGAGCAGCCAGAATGAGCCGGATCCAACCGAGAACATCGACGTCTACTACGACTTCATCAGCTACGGCAATATCAGCTACGGCTATCAGGTGCCGTTCGGCCCACAGGACACGCAGCCGCGGGAAGGCAGCGACAACCGCCAGGTGTTCGCGGCGGACAAGGGCCCGTTCTACCTCCAGAGCGCAAGTGCGTCGCTGAACTGGGACACCGGTGAGACGGCGGGCGGCGTGACGTTAGCGGACTCGCCGAAGCACTGGCGCCCGTTTAACTCCCCTAACCACGGTGGAAGGGGCAACGGTGAAGGCCAGGACGTGCTGTTTGCTGACGGTCACGTTACCTTCGAGAGGATACCGGCCGTCGGTATTGACGCGGACAACATCTACACGCTGATGGAGAATGAGTGGGCCGACAACTTCGGGCGGATCCACGGCTCGACGCCGTTCCAGGCCGCTACTAGCGGCGATCCGTATCCCGGCCAGGATGCCTTCTGCACCGGTGGGGGCTGCCACTCGAGCACGGACTCGCTGGTTTACCCGTAAGGGTCCTTTGGTCAAACAGTTTTGTTGAGAGCGGCAGGGCGGCGGAGCTGTTGGCTTCGTCGCCCTCTTTCTGTTTGGTGGGGGCGCATCTTGCTGAGGCCGTAAGTTGGAGCGCATCCCAATTCGGGTGGCACCGTTTAACTGGTTAGACCGTGCCGGGGCTGCCGCCGCCCCCCGATGACATGGGCGACCGCACCACCTTTACAGCAGGGCCGCCTTAGGGGGGGTGGGACGCACGCCGTAAGTTCTGACTTACACCTGGCAGTTTGACGCCACGGGCTATAATGGGTGTGATGTTGTCTTGCGTTCGGGGGTGTAGCTCAGTCGGTAGAGCAACGGCCTTTTAAGCCGTAGGTCTTGGGTTCGAGTCCCAACGCCCTCAGTCGGTCGGCTTCGCCGGCCCGTTCACTGCTCTCGTCAGAGACGGTCGTGACGCGCTTCCTCGTCAGGTCATCCTTTCCGGCTTGTTTGTCCGCGTTTGCCCTCGCCGTGCCATGATTGTCTGCGTCTGGTACATGCCTTGGTACAGGCGATCGGGCGTCTGTTCCCGTTGCCTGCCGCCGCCTAGCTGACCGTTGAAAAAGGGGACTGGCTCCGAGCGTAAGCCCACTGGCGCCCGTGAAAACGCCGTTCGGCGAGGTGCCTGTCCCCTTTTTCAACGGACTAGTGGGCGGCTCATGATCGAGCGGCAAGTCCAGGAAAGCGCTGAACGCCCGACCAGTTCGAACAGCTTCGCGTCGCTGTGGGCCTGCATTGTCAACTCAAGTGCACTGTGTTGCACGGTGGTTTGAGCCGCGTCAGGTGCAACATCGCCTTTGGTTGGGTACCTGGCGACCGTGTCGGATCACATGAGCGCCGGTCATGCGGTCTCGGTCGTCACCCTTGACGCTCTTCGGCTCCTCCGTTCGCTCTGTCCGGCCAAGTTGAAGAACCAGGCGCGCCGCGGTAGTCTCCGGCCGAGCCTCTCGAATGTGGTTTCATGGGCGCGGCGATGGCACGGTTCAGGCCACAGCTTAATTCTCCCTACCTCTGGCTTCTCGCGATCCTCACGGTAGGCGCGCTCGTGCGCGTTTGGGGTATCGAGCGGTATGGCCTGTGGCTGAACGAGGCGTACAGCGCCCTGTATGCGCAGTTACCGCTCGAGACGTTGGTGGAACTCCGCCGGCAAGGTACCAACCCGCCACTGTATCATCTGCTGCTGCGGGCATGGGTCGCGGCATTCGGAGCGGGCGAATCTGCCCTGCGCATGATGTCCGTCGTGGCGGGCGTAGCCGCCGTCGCTCTGGCTTACCCGCTGGGGTGTCGTTTCGGCGACCGGCGCACGGGACTCATCACCTGCGCTATTCTGGCGCTGAGCAATTGGGCGATCTATTACTCCCAGGAGGCGCGCTTCTACGCCTTGACCGAGGCGATGGCGATCCTGACAAGCCTGCTGCTCTATGATGCATTGGCAAAACGCCGCCCGGTACCCTTGGTGGGTTACGTGCTGGCCGCCTCGGCGTTCGTCTGGATGCATACGTGCGCGTGGTTCGTGTTGTTGGCCCAGGCGATCTGGGTTGGGCTGCGTCTGCAGGCGATGCCCGCCCGTGAACGTCTGCGGGCCGGGCTGTGGTTCGGCCTTGCCGGCGGCTTGGTCATCCTGTCGTTTCTGCCCTGGGTCCCGGTCCTGCTGGACCAGATAAGCACCGTTTCTAAAGGCTACTGGGTACCGCCGCCGCGTTGGATTGATCTGGCCGACTGGGCGCAGGGCATGATTGCGCCGTGGGCTCCGTGGCGTTGGCCTATTGTCATCGTGTGTGCCGGGGTCTTCGTGGTTGCGGTGGCTCGCCAGCGCACACAAACCGTGCAGTCCGCATCGCCGCCCGCCGTGGACCGGCTTGACAGGATCTACCTGCTGCTCTGGGTGTTTCTCCCGATGGTCGTGCCGGTGATCTGGTCCCTGATCGGCACGCCCATCTTTAGGCCGAGGTACGCTTTGGTGTCGCAACCGGCGGCGCTAGTCCTGCTGGCCGGGCTGATCATCCGTCGTCCGGCAGTGTGCAGTGCGCTCCTGGCGGCCTTCGTGCTGATCCTCCCTCGCAGCATCGATTGCCCTCTGGTGCGGGAGGACTGGCGGGGAGCCGCTCGGCTGATTGAGACCCAGGCCGGGCCGGACGCCCGTGTCTTCGTTTTCCGCGGCTTCTGCTACTTCCCGCTACGCTATTACCTGGATCCTTCCCGGGCGATCACGCCTGTGTTTCACCCCGAGCAGCCCCGTACCGCGTTTGGCAGACAGTATCCTCCGGGCGTGGCGCGGACGAGCGGCCTGCTGGAAGCGGTGAGTGGCCCGGGCGAATTCTGGGTCGTCCTTTCGCACTTGGACTTGCGTGTCGACGACGTCGATCACGAAGCGCTGGTGCAGCAGCTCTGCGGGAATGGTCGGCCGTGCCAGCGGTTGCCCCTGGAGCGGGTGGAGGTCCTGCGGATCGCCCCCCCTGCCGTGGAAGCGGACGAAGTCCACCATGACCGTGAGTGACACCGTGGCCGTTACGCCAGGGCCATGTTGCGCGGCCCCGTGCCCGTGAGTCATGGCGCCTTGGGTCTCGCGGCCGGCGGTGGGCTCAGCGATTCAAGCTCTACTCTCAGCTGATTGAGGTCCGTTTCGCCGGCGCTGGACTTCTGAACGACCCACCCACGCACTTCGCCGGCCCCAAGTGCAATCGCCAGGCCTTCCGCCAATTGGCGACCGGAATAGCTCGCCTTTCCCTCGGCGTGCAGATCGTAGACCGCGTACTCTTCATCGGCCTCAACGACGAACCACTCCGGAAACTGGTTGATACGCGGCCAGTCGAGGGGCAGCCCCATATGTGTGCGGTGTCTGGGTGTGTCAAAGCGCAGGCTTCCTTCCCAGGGGCTGCCAGCAGACAGGACCAAAACGACCGATCCGCCACGACGCACGGCGCCCAACTGAACATCCGCACGCCAGGGGCGAATAGTGACCCCCGCCGTCTTCCATAGACAGTACATGATGGTCGTGCGGGCGAAGTTGCCGTCACAGTGCCAGGCGTCGATCAGACCATCCCTTTTCTGCTTCGCCCACATCACCCGAATCTCGCTATCGATCCACATGGCGGCGGACTCGACAGGCTCACGGTTGTACAGATTCAGCGCGCCCTCGATTGCATCCGCGTAGCCGTCGGCGTTGTCACCCTGCCACTCGTGGTTGCGATAGTGGTCATAAAGAGCGCGGAGCACACCCCGCACAACCGCGCGGTAGGTCTCGGTGCCGTCGACCAGAAAGACCGTGTAATACCCGTTGTAGGTGTACCCCCAGGTGTCGGCGATGCGGCGGTCGACCACGCTCCCCGCTTGCGGATTGATAACATTGTAGAACAAGCCGTGCTCGTTCCGACCTACTTCCAGGATGCGATCGAGCATCTCGTGGATCGGTTTCTGATAGGCTTTCGCCTTCTCCGGGCGAGCAAAGTGAAGGGCGGCATACAGCTCGCACAGGCCGGAGACGATCTCACATTCGTGATCACGAAGTTTGAGGCGACTGCGGTTACGAGTGGGGTGATGACCGCCGAGCAGGTAATAGTCGCCCAGGCGAATAGCCCAGTCGAGATATTTCTGATCGCCTGTCATCCAATATACGCGTGACAGCGTTTGCAGCATCTCGCCGTTGACCTCAACGTCTGCAGCGACGATCCGACCGAAAGGCGTGTCAATCGGCGCGTGTTTCCACATGTCGTCGAGAATTGCGAGCATGCGGTCGCGCCAGGGGCTGGGTCCCAGGTATTCTGCGAGCGGCAACAGCCCATCCTTAACGTATTCGGACGAGCCGAACATGATGCGATCCAGCGCCGGCTCGGCCAATTGGAAACCTTGCATCTGAAAGGACCAGGTGTCAGGGAGAGAATCGATTCGCGAGGTCAAACGCGTCTCCGTCCGCAGCATATCGAGCATGCGGCCCTCATACAGATCCCGGTCGGTCAGAGCCGCGGTAAGCACCATGAAAGGATAGTTGTCCGCAGCACTGTCCTTCGCGTTCCAGTACCGTTCCCGCAGGTTTCGCGGAATCAGCCCCGTAGCCGGGTCGGCGTACTTCAACCATCCGTCCACGTAGCGGCGGCAGCGGCTGAAGCCCTCGCTGGCGAGCCTGGCATGTTCAACTGCCTGTGCCAGCGTAGTCTGCGACTGTGCCTGGGCGGACGCAGAGTTCGCTGCGATTGACGTACAGAGCCCGCCGGAGAGAAGGACAACCGTCAAGATGAAGCCGACCCGATGCAACCGTTTCATTGTGCCCTCCTCAAAAAGCTGATGTTCCCTCAAGCATGAATCTGCGGGGCCACCGCCATGGAGCGCATGCGGCCTTGCCTTCCCGGCGGCGCCAACGCGTGCGCTCTCGAAAGTGCCGACAGCCCGGAAACCTGCAGAATCGAGGTTGACGATATCCCAATATCGTATCTCACAGAGATCGGGATTGCCGTGCGCCGCAGGGAAAACCATTGCCTGCGCGCCGGGCCCTGCGCGCGGGCGAGGGTCCGAGTCAAAACTGCGGCATCGTCACGTGCTCGACGATGGGCTTACCGTCGCGGTAGGATTGCAGTTGGCGTTCGAGGCGCTCGATACGCCCTTGCTCCCCCCGTTCCTTCGCACGCTCGATGGCTCTGGTGACAGTTACCACCGCCTCCGCATATCGGCCCTGGGCGGCAACGGTCGCCGCCTTGATCTCCAGGTCTTCCGCCCGTGGCCGCTTATAGATCCCGAGCACTTCGTCGATGACCGCTTTCGCAGCGACCGCATCACGGTATGGTTCCTCGGAGCAGGTTGCCATTCGCCAAGCATAAACGCGCGAAAGCTCCAGGTAACGACGCCCATCGGCCATACGCCGGGCCGTGGCGAGAACCTCAAACGCCTCGGCATAACGCCCCCGCACCATATACACTTCCGCCAGGTGAGTGCAGGCAAGTGGCTCGGTCGGATCGAGCGCGACGGCCCGTTCCAGAGAGGAGATCGCCCGCTCCACTTCGCCACGCTCTATCCACTGCAGGGCCAGGAAATCATGGGCGGGAGCGTGTCCGGTCTGTTTCGCTAGGTCCTGAATCATCGTGAACCAGTCGTTGGCGACGTCCTCCCGAACGTAGATTCGCGTTGTGGACCGGCGATGGTAGACGAGCACGTACTTGTCGTTGGCGCCCTCGAGGATCGCGCGAGCCTCCGGGTACAGTACGCGCGCGAGCACGATCTGCTCGGGCCTGTGCGCTCGAACCGCCTCGACGCAGTCAGCGACAGTCAGGTTGCCCGTAAGGCTGCGTTTCCGCGAGGTCTGGCAGAAGTTGGGCGGAACGGTGAATCCTCCTCGGAACGCGTACATCTGCCGGTCCGTGATCACCATCCGCGTCTTCTCCGCAAAGGCGTTCATGACCTTGAGGGCGAAGCGATCGTGCTCGCGCCGCCTGTCGATGGACCGCACGGGCTCGGACTTCTTGCCCTGGATCAGGGCGACTACGAGGCAGACCGTCAGCGCCGCGGCGGTCAGACGCAGCACGACGCGCGCCGGGTACGCCCAACCCCGCTGTGGCTTCCAGCCTTGGGAGAACAGCTCTGCTATGGCAATACCTGCGATCACACACCCGGGGATGCTCACGAGCAGGTAGTGGTGGTACCACGTCGGCCAGTGCAGCGTCAGGACGACCACCCCCGCCAGGCACCAACCGGGGACAAGTGCCAGCAGCCACCGGCGCCGAACCGCCATATGCACGGTCCCCATCGCAGCCAGGGTGGCAGCCTCCCAATCGAATAGGATCATCCACAGCACGCGACGCAGCCCGGCCTTCAACGAATGCTCGGGACGCGGGACCTGCACATGGGCATCATACAAGTGGTAGAGATCCGTAGGACCGACCGCAAGCATTGCGATCGCACCTGCGACCACGATCACGGCCAGGGACCAGAGCGCGGGCGACAATAGGACCAGCCAGGCGGGTGCCTGCGGATCGCGCACCCGCCACGCTACAACCAGCACCCACAGCCCGAAGATCGGCAGCAGAAACCCCGTGAACAGCTTCATCATCAGCGACAGGCCCATCAGCACGCCGGCCGCCACCAGCCAGCTTAGCCGGCGGCTCATCGCCCACCGCAAAAGGGCCCACACGCAGAGCAGCGCCAACGCGATCGCCGGCAGACCCAGCATGACGGAGACACTCAGCCGCGCGAAGTATCCCGTGCATGGCAGCAGGGCTGCTGTGGCCAGTCCCGCGGCATGCCCCCACGCCAGCCGGGCCGAATCGTATGCCGCGAACACGGCCGCCGCACCGAATAGGAGAATGAGGATCCGGATGTGGTTTACCTCCCAGCCGAAGAGTCGGCACCACCACATCGTCACGAAGCTCATCAGCGGGGGCTGATCGTCCCAGATCTCGCTGTACAGTTGGTGGCCGCGGTCGAGCGTGCGGGCGATCAGGACGCGGTTGCCCTCATCCGGGTCGAACTCGAAAACGTCCCGGTACGGGTAGAAAGTGGACATCAAGACAAAGTAGACCGTCGCCGCCAGCAACGCCACCAGCCAGCCGAGGTCCATTCGCGCTCGCCCTGAGTGATGAGGGGCAGACACGAGTTTCCGCCTTCATCTTACGTTGACGGTGCCTGGGCCGGCGCCGGCCCGGTCACGATGGTCGCCCTGAAGCCGCGAGCCTCGCGCCGCAACCGACTTCGCCACCGGCCGACTCAGGCGATCATACCCGGACTCGGCCTCGATGTCGTCTTTCGGTTTTCCGTTCTGAGTGAGCGTCCGGCTTGATTATCGGCTGCCGATGAATGCGGTGCTGGCGGCGATCGCCTCTGTCCGCCCGCCATTGTGGCCGAAAACGTCACCTGCCTGGAGTCGTCGCCGTTCTCCGTTTATACTGTGTTTGATGCGCCACCACAGATGGGGTGTGGAAGACGAAGGAAACCAAGTCGCGGAGATCACACACACCCGTAGTCTCGTGGATACGAAGGATCATGCCTTAGCGCACGCTCGGCGAACGTGGAGCGGTCATGGCCCCCGCGCCGTGGTCCTGGAAGCAAGTGCTGATTGGTAGATCGTTAGGGGCGCCGTCCTGGCCAGCGATGCGGTCGTCAGCCGGTACGATGTGAACATGATTCGCGCCATCGTGCAGGGCTTCGTGATGACCATCGACGGCTCAGCCGAAATGGTTTGCCCTGCAAAGTGGCTAGGACGAACGCGAAGTCCTGCGGGCCTCCACGGCATGATGGGCCCCAGGTTCCCGGCCAGGCCGGAGCTTCGCCGCCATGAGCCGCAGCGCGCGGCACACGTTCAGCCTTCTGCAGGTATGACGCCATGTTCAAGAACACCTCCTCACTCACGCTGCAATGGGCGCTCGGATGGCTGCGGCGACTCAAACCGGTTCTGATCCTGGTGGTCCTTGCCGCGGTGACCTGGCGTGTTTGGACACTGATCGAGGAACTGCACGCGCACCAGGAAGGTCCCGGCTTCGCCCTGAACGTGGACGCCGGCTGGCTGGTCGGCGCCGGGCTGGCCTACCTGATAGGGGCCGCGCAGTTCGGGCTGTTCTGGCGCGAGCTGCTGGCGGATTTGGGGCTAGCGGCAACAAGGCGTGCAGCCCTACGGGCCTACTTCATCGGCTCAGTGGGCAAGTACGTGCCGGGCAAAGCCTGGGTCGTGATCATGCGGACGGGCCTTCTGGCTCCTGGCCCAGGCCGTCGCCTGCCCGTAGCGCTCACGGTACTCTACGAAACCACCTCCCAGATGGCCTTGGGCGCCGCCCTCGCCGGAGTGTGCCTCGTCGCCGTCGAGCCGAAACACTGGCACTGGTGGGCCGGGGGATTGGGCATCGCAGCCCTGCTCGGTTGCGTGCTCCATCCTGCTGTATTCCGCCGGCTGGCCAAGCTGCTCACCCTCCCGTTCAAACAAGCTGCCCAAGACGCCACTCCTCGCCTGCGCTACCCTACGCTGGCGCGCGGCAGTGTCCTGATTCTGATTGGCTGGCTGCTGCTGGCCGGTAGTTTGGCCGCGGTCGCAAAAGGTATTGGCGTCGACGTGCTGCTGCCAGTGGACTGGACACGGTTGTGCGGAGCCGCTGCCCTGGCAACGGCAGCAGGGTTCGTGGTTCCCTTCATGCCCTCCGGCATCGCGGTGCGCGAGCTGATCATTATCGAACTCCTCGCCCCGCGATTCGGGGCGACGGCGGCGCTGACGGCTTCCCTCCTGTTGCGCGCGGTTTGGACGCTGACCGAAGTCGGGGTTGCGGGCTTGCTGTATGTTTTCAGCCCAAAGACCAAGCTCGCAGTAGACGGGGACCACGATTCCGCCTCCCCAGACAGCCCTGAAAGCTAACGCCTGATTTGCCGCGGTGTTCTTCTCGTAGCCGTGGTCGCCCTTCATTCGGTACGAACACGCGGAGCTTTGTTTCGGCTGAATGTCCGTCCGCCGTCTTCCGTTTGCCGCCTCACCAAGGAGGATTCTGCGCCCACACAGTGCTTACCCACAGGCAAGAATGAACAGCCTGGCCCTAATGCTCGGTTCTCGATCCCGGACGCCCCCGACGACGTTGCTCTTCCGCTCGCAGTCCTTTCGGTTTGCCTTACCGTCCAGTCTCATCCACCGTGCGTTCCGCGGCGATCCCGCCCGGAGATGGTGCATCTCCCGGCCAAAAAGGGTAAGCTGGTTAAGCCCTCGCGGATTCAGGAGAGGACCGGTATTTGGACCGGCATGCCCACGCCGGAGGAAGCATCGTGCGGGTAGTTCGGATCCCTATCTCCAAGTCGCCCTTCCCGATAGCACGGAAGAAACGCAACATCAAGCTGAATGGGGCGCACATTGCTCCGGCCGTTTTCACAACCGGGCTTGTCGTTCTGATGATCAGTTGCTCGGATGAACCACGACGACCTCCATCCGCCCGGGACGACTTCTGGACCCGGTTCGTCAGCGCCAACACCGCCTGGCTCGATCCGCCGGCGCGCGAGATGTCTTATGACGCGATCGTGCAAGGGAAGAAGTACGCTCCCAACGTCGATGCTTACGAGTGGGTGGACGAAGTGCGCATTGAAGCCTGGTGTGCCCCCAAGGAGAACGCGAGATTCCTCAGTTGGTCCACGCGGGGCGAGGACCCAGGCCGAATCAGCGAACATCGCTTCGCCGAGGGTCGAGGCGGCCGCGTGACCATCCCTCCCAGCGGCGAGGGCCGTCGGCTCACCGACGCCGAGTGGATCACGGCGCGATGCGGCACGACATTCCTGTGCTCACTCCATTTCTTTGCATGGTGGGGATTGCCCAACGCCTTCAGCGTCGAACAACAGCAGGACCGGTTGTTGATTCAAGTCCACGACCTCTATAGCGACTTCGAATGGCGAAAGCGCCACGACAGCTATCCCGTCTACGGCGTCCATGAGTTTGCTGAAACGGCACGCGTGGACCGCCGCGTCGGGGGCTTGGACTACATTGAAGTTCTGATCGATTCCAGATCATTGCTACCGATTAAGCTTGCAGAACGTGATCTCAATGGCCTCGAAACGTCCGTCGAGTTCGCGCAGCCCTGGCTAGAAGTCGAGGGGAGGCAAGTGCCAGGTCAAATCACGGTCCAATGGACGGAGCAGGACGACAAGTGCTCCCTGGTTTACGAGTTTCAGGTTCGCGAAGGGACTTGGCTGTTGAAAAGCGCCGAACTGATCGGCCCGCATGAGAGCCTCTCGCTGCGCGTTCGCCTGGAGGACCTGCGCATCGAGGCTGTCGCCAGTTCCCTCTTCACGATGCCGACCGACGTCGAACTTCCTGAAAGGTCATACACTGAACTGACGGAGGGTGAGCGAATCATCAACTTTACGACGGGCGATGGTCTTGTGCTGGAAGGCAAGCTCAGCCTGCCGCGTGGCGCCGATGAGCCGGTCCCGGTGGTCATGCTGCTGCCCGGCGCCGGGCCTTGGACGTTTGACCGCCCTGTCGAGTATCCCGCCCCTGGGAGCCATCCATTGTTGGCGGACACCCAGTTCATGCGCTGTTGCGACTTTTATGCAGGGGAGCTGACAAAAAGAGGCATCGGCTTTTTCCGCACTAACAAACGCGGCTGCGCGATCGCCAAGGAGAAACCGTATGAGCGCGTGAACAGGGAGGTTTTCTCCAAGACTACGCCGAGCGTGCTCGTTGAGGACTACAAAGCAGCTCTGAAGGAACTACGCCGTCAAACGGATGTCGACGGCTCACGAATCGTTCTTCTGGGCACCAGCGAAGGAACACGACTGGCGCCTCGTCTAGCCCTGCTCGAGCCAGAGGGAATCGCGGCCATCGTCATGTGCGGCTACGCGGAGGACGATTTCGAGGACATCATCAACTGGCAAATGAGCGTCGGTGCATGGAAAAAGGTCGCACGACTGCTCGACGCAAATGGAGACGATGTCATTACGGCGGCCGAATTTCATGCGGCGCCCAAAAAACAGCGGAGGTTTGTGTTCGGGCATACCCGGTTTGAGGCCTTTGACGAGGACGGCGATGGCCGAATCACGCCGGGTGATTTGGCCGCCTTGAACGAGCCGCATCTGCAGGCGACGCTCGCGGCCGTGCGTGACCGGAACGACGATTACCTGTGGGAGCACTTGCTGAACCTGTCGTCGGCTTACCTTGACGAGGAATGGCATCGCGAACCGACGCACCACATGCTCCTGCAGTTGGATATACCTCTCGCGATCTTCCATGGCGAACATGACGGCTCTTGCCGGGTGGAAGGCGTGCATAAGGCGCAAGAGGCGTTCCGCAGCGCGGGCCGTGATAATCTGATCGTCCGGCTCTACCCCAGGACGGGGCACGACTTGAACTTCGAGGAGTTCCTGATCGACGGCCGCACGCCTCAACCTTTCATCGACATGTTCAACCACATCCGCGACGTGGTCACCCGTTCCGGCCCGACCGCACCATGACCGGCCAGCCACGCCGCTCGTGGTTCCTTCCTGCTGCGGGAATACGCCCCGCGCCCATCCCGTCGTCCGTCCCTCTGAGACCGCGTGTTTGTCCGGCTGAGACCAAATCTCCGCTCCACTACGGCCTGGGAGTCCGTTGAAAAAGGGGACCGGCTGCGAGTATAGGCCCACTCTCACCCATGAAAACGCCGTCCGGCGAGGTACCTGTCCCGAATGGCACCGCCGTTGCTTTTGGCTACTTTCGCCCTGCAAGGCTTGCTCTCAGACCACGCAAACAGGTGGTCCAGCTTTGGGCCTTCGACCTGAAAGGCCGGCTCCCGCATCTTCGGCCTGAAAGGCCGGTTCCCTTAGCCCAGGCCAACGGCCTGGGTGCCCGAGGCGCGAGAAACCAACCGGCCCTGAAAGGGCCGTTCATCTTCGGCTTCTTCAGCGGACACCCAGTCCTCGCCCCGCTAAGACCGAAATGCCCATAGGCCGCGCCGACCGGATTGATTCCCTCTATTCGACACGATATCATTCAGATACACGGCATTCGATGTGCTCGGGGGCGATTGGATTCGACCGGGCGAGAAGAAGGGTGTGTGGCGTGTCGAGGATGCCGGTTGGCCTCGCTAATCATCCGGCGTAAACCTAAACGGCAACACTCAGTTTGCCATGGCAGCCTAAACCAGCTGCCCGCTGATCGGGTGACGCCTTCTGACCCGTGACGCGACGATTAGAGGGCTAGCCGACGCGTGACGCCCGACCGCACGCCGGCGAACCAACAGTCGGGCTGGGGAAGGCGGAAGCCTGTCGGCCGGCGCCCGCCAACCCGAGATGCAAACAACCGACTACACACGTAGAAGCACACCCGGAACCGCCGCGGGACGGGGGTTCGATTCCCCCCGCCTCCAGTCGAGCCAGATACCTAAAAAAGCCGTTTTACATTTAGTCTTACATTTGGTAGACTGGCTCCCGGCCCCGAAAACGGGGTTGAAGGGAGCCAGCAATGCCCACGAAAGCCGACGGCGAGCCGCCCCGATCGCAAATCCCGCAGAAGGGAACCAAGCCGCTGTCCGTCGTCACCGACGACGATGGGCTGCCCGTTCTCGACCTACCGTATTACCTGGCGTGGCATAAGGGGACAGGGACGTTCTACGTGGGGGGGAGCAAGCCACGAGTCTACCTTAAAACCCGAGAGCGATTGCAGGCAATCTTCCGCTTCCGTGAATGGGTTCGCGTCAACACTGGCGATCCAAGCAAGTCGTATGTCACACTCGAACATGAGCCCCATCGAGACCAGGAGTTTTCAGAGCCAGTCCGCCTCGTAGACGTGCTGGACGGGGGTCGAGAATTTGTCAGGTACGACATACCAGCAGGCGACTTCTGGAGGCTTGTCCGCGAAGCCGCCCTATCCGATCCAGAGACCTTTCGACGTGAGACGGGGCTCCGCGTCATCGACCACGGCATGAAACCGTCCGCCAAACTGTCCGAGATACTCGACGCCTACCTGAGCAAACGGAAAAAGCCCAGCGATGAGGAAGCCAAAAAAGTCCGGATCCATTGGGCGTTCTTTGTTGACGCCGTGGCCCCGGCAAAATCTGTTCAGGACGTTGATGGGGAAGCCCTAACGCGCTGGGAGGATGCGGCGTATGCGAGGTACAACAACGACGGAAGCCCGAAGACCCTCGCCCATCGATTCGAGTATGTCCAGCGGCTATTCAACTACGCGGCAAAGAAGCAAATCGACGCCGAGGAATGCAAGCGGGTTGTGGCGGAAATCGTCAAAGTCAAGACAGAGTTGCCCGATCTCCGTAACTTGAATCCCCGCCCGATCAGTGT
>CP070718.1:2164942-2175606 GCA_020350565.1 Phycisphaerales bacterium | reverse complement strand
CTTCATCCGAGCCGTTGCGGTATTCGTTGGTGACGACGACGCAGGGGTCGGACGTATCCACGCCGATGGGATGGAATCGTTCATACTGGCGCCAGAAGAAGTCCGTCGCCGGAACATTTTGTTCGGCATAGTACTTGATGAGCGGCAGAAAGAGACCCAGTTCGATCAGGTGGGTACTCTCCTGGCCGATCGGACACGGGCCCTCGAACCAGCTCGGAGATTCAGGGCCATCGTGGAACCAGGCGTGCCCGGTGCCCTGTACCACCGTCGACATCCGGTATTTTGTCGCGCGATCGTGCAGATGGAACGTTTCCACCAGATCCCAGCCTGCGGCGCCGGATACATCCGAGTCGCCTGATGCGGTCCACAGATGGAAACTCACGTGATACATGTCGACGTCAGGATTCACGATCGGCAACAAGGCGCTGATCAGCACGATGCTGTCGGTAGTGTAGTGAGTGGGCGTATAGGTGCCTTCCACGAGCGCATCGAAGCCCCTGGTGACGCCTTCGCCACCCCGGCTGTGGCCGATCCAGATAATCCGGGTCTCGTCGATCTTCCCGCTGATGGCGCCGCCGGCGATGGTGTCCTGCAGCTCCAGAATCGCGTCGGTATGCCCCAGCGTGCACTCAGGAGGGCCGCCGCAATTCTGGTGGGACATGACGATGTACCCGTAGGAGGCCATGTGGTGTCCGATGTGGCCGTACCACGTGTAATCGTGGCCGTTGCCGTGACCGACAACGATCAGCGGCAGCGGATCCATGGCCGCAATATTCGTGGGGTAATACAGGACTTCGTTTGTGGCCCAGGAAGGGATGCCGAATATCGCACCGACGCTGTACGGCGCGACCTGCGTTACCGCCAGCGGCCCGGGCTGCGTCGTATCATGGACGATATACAAGCCGGCTTCCCGGCTGAGGCCGTCAATGAAGTCACCACCGTCGAGTTCTCCGTTCTGATTGAGGTCGATCACCATGTCGTAGCCGTGGCCCAGGCCGGTGTAGTCGCCGGTGGCCGGGACGAAGACCGCGCTGTCCAGATCGTACGGGCCGACCACCTGAAACGTGTTCTCTTGAATCGTGGTGCCGCCGAAGGTCTCCGTCTGCGCCCCGTCCGGCGTTGCATCAACAAGGGTGGGATCGGCTCCCCATGCCGCAACAGACTTAGCCTCGACGACATAGATGTCGCCGGTCTGGCCGACGATCTGCGGGAACCGGGTCGGGTCGATGGCCAGCTCCACGGTGGCGTTCTCATTGAACGCCTTGACGTACTCGAAGAAGGGATACTCGCCGAGGGAGTTGCCGGCCAGTTGTGTTGAGATCACCGGAGCGGAGGGACCGGTGAAGGCCGCCTGGAAGAGGCTGAAGTCGAACAGGTCGACGTCCAGGTCACCGTCGCCGTCGTGAGTGCCTGCACACGGCAGAGGCACATCGGCTCCCGGACCTGCAAGGCAGAGCGTGAAATCCTGGAGATCATCCAGGTCCACATCGCCGTCGCCGTCGTGATCGAATGGGACGCCGATCGCCGTGCATGGAAACATCAAGCAGGCAAGCAGCAGTAGAATCTGCGTGCGTGAGCGGTTCATTACATGGTCTCCTTTGCCCCGGGATACCCCTTGACCGATTCGCGAAACTCGATTCCCGGTTTCATGGTGGTGAACGAACATTTTAGCAGGTACGGACACTCGACCGCAATGGGGGACTACGGTCGCACCGCGATTCCCGTTAAGCTGACCTCTATACCGGGATGGAGGGATTTCATTTAGACCTTTACCACCCCCGGGAAGACCATCCGGGGCCGATCCCGCACGGCTTTGGTGCCGGTCGCCAGCGAATCACCAAGTCTCACCGGATCATTGTCTGGGCGGCGGAGTGATTGTGTGCAGATCGACGTAAAGCCCCGCTTGCACGGGATGCGAGAAGCGGCGTGTAAGCTCCAGACCGTCGCGCTCCAAGTGCGTGAAAAGTTCGGGTGTGATCTCGGGCGGGAAGCCGTACGTGCGCGAGAGTCGGGCCAGTTCCGTCCAATTCACCAGCACATGCGAGTATTCCCGTTGTCGCAGCCACCCCATGATCTCACGGTTACCTTCTGCCAACCGCACCACTTCAGCGAAGGGATCGCGATTGAAAACAACGGAGTAGTCGACATGGCGGCGGAAGTAAAAGGCCCTGGCGTCCCCGATCAAAAGAACCCTGGCGTCTTTGGGAAGATCGTCGTTGACCGCCTTGAGATACTGGTATTCCGGTAACTGGCCTTCGTAGATCAGGGACGCCGGTGCGCCGTTGGGTGACTCGATGCGGTTGAGTCTGACGGCGAAATACAGATTCCACAGCATCCCCACCAGTGCGACACCCAGTACAAGGGCCGTTCGAGTGCCGGCGGTGTCGGTGTTGAGCGCCCGCCCGGCAAGAAGAGCCAGGGGAATCAGGAACACGACCGCGAAGCGCGCGTAAAGGTGCGTCGCGAGACCCCAGACAAGCAACTGCACGAACAGAATGAGCAGCAACGTCACGTCTGTGCGACCGCGGGTGCGCCGGGCCAAGCCACCCAGCGCCAACACGAAGATCGCCGGGCCGAAGCGGCTGTAGCGGTCCGCCAGGACATGCCTCCATAGGAGCCTAAGCCTCCCTCCGATCGTTGCCTCCTCCGGCTTCAACGAATGGCCCCTTTCCCATTGGGCCGTTTGCTCGTCTCCCCACCCCAGCGGTGAGGCGTTAAAGACATGGTTCGCCAGTGGGAAAACGGGATTGCCGGTCATCAGCTGGTTCTTGATCAACCACGGTGCGAAAGCGGCCAACGCAGCTAGCGCAAAGACGAGTCCGCTCGTGATCCGCCGTCCGATGTCACCGGATGGGAGCATTAGCACGGCAAGGCCGATGGGCAAGGCGATCATCGGGACGGCCGGATACTTGCATCCACAAGCGAAGCCGGCCGCCAAGCCGGCCGCCACGAACCAGCCCCATCGCGTGCGGTCGGACTGCATCTCACGCGGCGCCTCGCTGCTTTGCGAGTCACTGTCCTCTCGTGGCCTTGTTTTCAGAGCGCATGCGATCGCGGCGAAACCCAAAAACAACATTCCATTCTCGACATACGCCAGGCCGCAGAGATAGCACAGCCACCCCGCCGTGGCGGTAAGGATGCCGGTCAGTAATCCTGCTTTCCGAGTGTGCGTGCAACCCGCGACCCATGCGGCGAACACGGTGAGCGCACCGAAGAGCAGGTGGATCATGTTAGCAGTCGTGCCGATCTCCAGCACGTCTCCGAACACGATCATCGCCAGCAGATAGAACATCTCGACGCCGGCGGGAAAGTTTGCGTAGACATTGTGCGGGAGATAGGAAATTCCGCCTGCTTGATGGTACTCTTTGGGAAGCTGAAGGTGATACTCCAGCACGTCGTATCCGAAGGCCTCCTCCGACCAGATGAAGCCCGGTGCATTTGATGCTGCCAGCAGCGCAAGGCAAAGAAGAGCTGCAGCCGGCAACCAGAGCAGAAGGACGCGTCGTTTCGGTCGCTCGTCCGGCTCAAAGGCGAGGGCGTAGGCGATGACCGGATCGAGAAGGGCGCGGACGCGCATGGCTCCAGCCGCGAATAGGATCACCAGGATCCCTATCCAAATCGGCCGGTGCAGGATGCCCACCAAGCCCAGGACCAGCACGAGCACCGAGCCCGCACCCAGCCCGAGTGCCGAGCCCAGCAGCAAGTGCCATCGCCACGGCAACGGACCAAGACGCAGAAGGGGAACAAGCCATAACCCGGCCAGCGCTGGGGGAACAAGAACGACCAGCGCCCTGGAGCCGTCGATCAACACCGTCAGCATCGCATAAGGCGAGACGAGGCCGACGCACAGGACGGCCAGAATGACCAGTGCGATGGCGAACACGTAGGGAGCAGGGGGCGGGCGGTCAGCAGAGGCGTCGGGCGGTGTGAGAACCATGTCTGCCTCAATCAAGATTGCCGAACAGCACGTCGTGGGCCTTCATCAAGCCCACGAGTGCATGCTGGCAATGATCGATGCGGTAGACGTTCAACGACGGGCTGGTCCGGATGGCACCGATCGCGTCCTTGGGACTGCGAATGAAGTACGTTTCCTCCGGACGCACCTGGAGCTGCATGACGAAACGGGTCGCGATCCGAACGACTTCTTCGTAGCGGCGCACACGCCGCGCATCGTCGTTCTCGCGGGCAAGGTGCACCGCGTCTGCAAAGCCTTCGAGGTAAGCGGCAGTGGATACGCCTGCGCGGCCAGGCTGGTACGAGGATACGCCACCCCACATCTCAGGCCATGCACAGTTGGAGCGATCGAGCTGCTTCTTCGCCAGCCAATCGGTCAGTTCGAAGACGTATTCGACGTAATCCGTCCGCTTAGTCTTGTGCGCCATAAGCGCAAATGCCTGGACCTGCCAGGGGACGAAAGCCGGCGAAGGCTGTCCCTGGAAGTAGACACGATAGAAGGCGATTGCCCGATCGAAGGCATCCAGCACTTCGGCCGTCGGCTCCAGATCGTAATCCATCGCCATGGCCAGCAGCGCCTCTCCGGGGAAGTATTCTTGGGCGTCGATTTGGACCGCTGGAGGAAAGGCGGTGATGAACATGCCCGACGGTCGTTGGAGCCACAGCATGCCGCGGACGAGCTTTCGCCGCTGTCGCTGATAGCGTTCGGCCTGCGGATGCTGTGCGAGCGCGATGCACGTCAGCGCGGTGACGCCCAGCTTGTTTTGTCCGTCCTCGGTGGCGATGTAGGCCGCCTGGTCATCGCCAGGCACGAGCGCGAAGCCCTTCAGCAAGCGACGGATGCCCATGTCTGCAGCGCCGCGGGTGGCGCTCTTGCCGGACCATTTCGCATGAATGGCCATGGATGCGACGGCACCGGCTTGGCGGACGAGGTTGTCGTCCGCCGTGTAGACGTTTCGTGCCGACTCGTACTGGTAGCTGAACAAACCGGTGGGGAGCTGGCGGTAGAGCATGTAGTCGACGACTTTGTCAATGGCATCGTTGACCTTGTCGGGGGTGACCGCGTCCTCGGGAATCACGGTAAGTCCTCGACGAAGCGAAACGATCTTCTCCCCACTGGCAGGTTGATACCAGTGTGCCGTCCGGAAGCGGAAGACCCTCATGTCGACGATCTTCGCCTGAAGGGCCAGAAGCGTCTGAGACGCGTGTCGAACGGCATCTTCAACGATGATGTCGCTGGTGAAGATCTCGGAAGGGCAGCAATATTGGGGCCGGACTTTCTGTGCCCGGAGGACGAATCCGTGGACCCCAGGCTCGATGTGGGGCGCGATCAGGTGAGGGTCGGTCCAATCAGCGTCGATCTCCAGATGTTCTTCAGGACCAAGCACTTCGATCTCGATGAGCATCCGATTGATCGAAGGCAGCGCTTCCTCCCCGGCTTTTTCGAAAGCCGAGCCGGCCGTGAGAGTGGCATCGCGAACGACTTGCGCCACCGGCCCCGGGCCAGCGACACCTGTGCCGAGCAGGTAGCCCTGTTCGCGCAAGCGCACCAAGACTTCTGTTTCGAGGGTATGGAGCGCTTGAGGGGCGTACCGAAGCTCGTAGGCTCCTCGGCCCAAGACGAGATCCCGCAGAGTACGACGCGCGACTTCGGACAGGAATTGGCGCTGGCTTTCGGTGATCGGTGGGACGCTGTTGCCCGGTGATCCGGGACTTGGCGCCTCCGCGTTGACCGTGGCGGGTGAAGCCGTGGCAGAAGCCAAAACGAACAACGTTACCACCGAACGCGAAAGCTTGTGAGCCATCATGCCGCTAAGTATAGTGGCCGGCGCTGGTTGCCTCAATCAGGGCGTCGGGGCGGAGACGACCATGGCCAAGACCGAGAAGGATTTCGCAAAGCCGATTCTCAAGGCCGCCGTGGATGTGGCCAAATCCGTCGGGGCTCGGATCATCTTTGCCTATTACGACGCCTTGAGGGACCCTGCCGACTTTGGGGAGGCGATCAAGTCTCCGACCGAACTTCTGCTCGTCTGCCGGGACGACCAATCGATGGAGCGAGCCAAGAAGATCGGTGCGAAAGCCATGCATGTGCCCTCGATCAGCCTTACCCGGATGGGTCAGATCAAGATGGCGACCCTGATCGCCCTTTCACAGGGATTGCTCAAAGGGGGCGACACCTTCGTGTTCCTTACCGGCGTGGAGGATCAGCCGATCGACACGCTGGTGTCCATGCGCGTCGGTGAGGAGTACGAGCTGTTTCAGTCCGTCGGTCAGCCGAAGTAGACGGAGCATATTCGGCGGGCCGTATTCGAGAAGGTCCTGACCTTGTGTCTGGAGCTGTCGCACGAAGGACGAGAAGGCAAACCGGTGGGCACGATTTTCGTCGTCGGCGACTACAAAGAAGTGCAGAAGTACTGCCAGGAAGGGCGGATCAATCCGTTCAAAGGTTACACGGAGAAGCAGCGGAACATCCTAGACGACGACATTCGGGATACCGTCAAGGAGATCGCGAAGCTTGATGGTGCCTTTGTGGTGAAGGGTAACGGGGTCATCGTATCCGCTTGTACGATTCTTCAGCCGTCGGCTTCAGGAGACAAGAGCGTTCAGGGGCTGGGAGCGCGCCATGCCGCGGCGGCCGGGATTACATCCCATACAAAGGCCGTTGCCGTCTCGCTCTCCGAATCGACCGGAACGGTTCGCGTATGGCGTCTCGGCACGATGATCACCGAAATCGAGCGTTCCGCACGCCAGCAACCGGAGGCTCCGCCGAGTTCCGGAACGGGCGTCTAGGCTGTGTCCACAATCCACCTCTCACATTGGCCTCCGGGTGCGCCGGCATGGGTGATCTAATCCGATAGAGGTACGACCGAACGGTCACGATTCCGGAACAGAACCGTGTGACGGATCCCCGCCTTTCGGAGCATTGAGACGGCCTGATCGAAGCCCGCGCCGACGGATTGAGGCAGATGTGCGTCCGAACCCAGCGGCACGGCCTGGCCACCCAGTTGGGCATACCGGCTGATCGTGCGCTGTCCTGGCATCGGTTCGTGCAGGTTCTGGCGTAGGGTGGAGGTGTTGATTTCGGGGACCAGATCGGCCGCAAGGCAGGCCTGGAGAATCTCGTCGATCAAGTCTTCATGTTCATCGATGTTGTAGCGGTCGAAAAAGCGCTGCGTGTAGCGTTTGGCCAGATCGAGGTGGCCCAATACGTCGAAAACCCTGCCCCGTTGCCGATGGAGCCGTTCACAGAATCGTGCCGCGTCGAGGACGTTTTCGAGGTAGCAGCGCGTGCCTTCCTCGACGGTGATACCCTCCCAGTGCTCGCGTCCGTGAACGGCCTGCCCGCGGAAATAGTGGATGCTCAAAATCACGAGATCAAACGGATGTTCTGCAAGGTAGTTGAGGATGAAATCCATCCGCTCGGGCTGGTAGCAGACCTCGATGCCCTTTCCGATAAACAGTTGGGAGCCGTACCGTTTGCGGAGGTCCTCTATGGCGGCGGTGTAGACCTCTTCCTTGTAAGTGCAACTCCTCCAGTCATCCGGATGCGTGTCAAAGTGCTCGGTAAACGTCACACCCCCCAGCCCAATCTCCAGGGCGCGATGGACGTTGTCTTCGGGGGGGGTGGAGGAGTCGAACGAGTGGTAGGAGTGAACGTGCTGATCGAAGTAGCTCATGTTCCTTTCGCTCCACCTGACCACGGATCAGTCCGTGGATCGGCTCGTTCAAGGCGGAGACGATAGCGGCCCCTGGTCCGGCGCTCAACCGGGGTGCGTCGGGGCCAGGTCTCCGGCTGCCATTATAGGATGGCGGAGGTTTTGTAACGGTCGTGCTGCAATATTTCGTGTACCTTCGTCAATATCACCTGGACGGGGCCGAATAGGATAGGTAATGGCGATGGGGCAGGTGTGCGGTTAGCATGGGACCTGCGGGGAGGACCGCTGATGACGCAGAATCAGGGACAGCCGTCCGGTCCGATTACGATCTATTGCACGCGATGTGGGCGGGCGATGTCCGTGGCTTTCGAGCACGTTTATATGAGGGTGGCCTGTCCGCACTGCGGCGAGCACCTTGAGCCGTGGCGCGTCCTCGGGGTTGCCGGTGGCGGGTCCGCTCCTCCAACGCAGGCGAGGCAACCGGCCTATCCGCCCCAAGGCTTCGGCTCGGTGGAATATGTCTCTTCCCGAAGCAAGACGGTCGCCGGCCTGCTGGGAATCTTTCTCGGTCTGTTCGGCGTCCATCGGTTCTATCTGGGTTTTATCGGCATCGGCTTGCTGCAGATCTTCTTGACGTTCATGACGGGCGGTATCGCGGGCCTTTGGGGCTTCATCGAGGGCATCCTCTGCCTGACGGGGCAGATTCGCGACGTGGACGGTCTACCATTGCGGGACTAGCCGGTCTGTCTCCCTCGCCCGGTAATCCCCGCTTCGCATTCTGCTCTTCCCGATGACCTGTGACCTACCGAAAATGTGTGTCGAAAGAGCCTCATCTGCGAGAATCCGTTCCTCGTGCGGGCGGTTTCCCTGCTGCTGTTTTCGCTTGTAATCTCGGACCCAAAATACAAATAGTGCCACATCATGTCACTTTCTGCGCAGGGGATTTTGCGAAAACGGACTCTCCCGGCCCCCAAAGGTGCCGCATAATTCGGCGCCTGCGCTGTCGTCAGGGCCGATCTGGTTAAGAACGGACAAATCTTTCTCTCCCCCTTTGTTTATATCCTAGCTTTGAGCCAGTGAATGTTCATGTCGGTTCACCCGGAGAGGATGTATAGAGGACTCGAGTAATGGCACTGACCATCACCAACACCAATGCACTGGGGCTGCTGAACATCCTGAACCGCAACAGCAGGATGCAGTCAGACTACCTCACGATGTTGACGACGGGTAAGCGGATCAACCGGGGCAGCGACGACCCCGCTGGTCTGCTTGCGCTGAACGCCCTGGAAATGGAGGCAACAGCGGTCCATCAGTCGTTGTCCAATAACCAGCGTACCGACACCATTCTGACCGTTGCAGACGGTGCGATCGGTGAGGTCCAGAAGTTGCTGGGCGAGATCGAGTCTCTGGTCGTCGCCTCCACCAGCGAGGCGAATCTGACCTCGGCTGAGATCGCGGCCAACCAGGCGCAGATCGACGACGCCCTGGCAGCCATCGACCGAATCGTGCAGACGACCAACTTCAACGGCAACAAGTTGCTGGACGGTTCGTACAGCATCGATACGGACGGTGTCGCGGGTAACTCTAACATTGAGAATCTGCGCGTATTCTCGCGTAGCCAGGCGACCAGCGACACGACGCTGACCGTGCACCGGCAGGCTTCCGCGCAGGTGGCGTCGGCCGTCTTTGCCCTCGGGGGAGGGAATCTGAATACCTCGGGTACGACGGAAGTCGTCATCGCAGGAACTCTTGGCACGGCCAGCCTTACATTGGCCAGCGGCCTGACGCAGGCTGAGATCGTCAGCACCATCAACCTTGCTAAGGCCCAGACGGGTGTCTCCGCCATCCAGACGGCCAACAGCATTGAGCTCAGCTCCACGACATATGGCAGTGACGCCTTCATCAGTGTTGAAGTGCTTTCCGGTGGGGCGATGGGCTTCACGGACGCGGCGAACGACACGGACGCAACGAACGACATTCGAAACCAGAGCGTGACCTCGGGTGTGGATGCCACCGTGACAATCAACGGTCAGTCGGCCGGCACGGACGGCTTGAATGTCAGCTACAACGCCAACGGCTTGAGCTTGGCCTTCACCCTCGGTTCCGACTTCGGTACCGGCAACGTTGCCACCGAAGATACCACCTTCACCGTCAAGGCTTCCGGCGGTGCGACCTTCCAGCTTGGCACGACCGCGAGTACGCGGGCGACCATCGGTATTGACTCACTCGCCTCGTACAATCTCGGCGGTGGTAACGGCACGAACCGTCTCAGTGAGCTGAAATCGGGTGGCGCGATCGAGTTGAAGGCGGACGCGGCCGGAGCCCTGACCGCAGTCCGAGAGGCCATGAGCGAGGTCGCGGGTGTGCGGGGCCGACTCGGCGGCTTCCAGAAGTTCCAGGTTCAGAGTTCGATCGCGGCGCTACAGGCGTCCGAGGTCGGTCTGGAGAACGCCAAGAGCGTCATCGCCGACACGGACTACGCCGTGGCGACCGCGGGCCTGAACCAGAGCACCGTGCTGCTGCAATCCAGCATCTCGCTGCTCGGTCTGGTGAACCAGCAGAGCAGCCAGATCCTGGCGCTGCTCGGATAGCCGGATCTTCACGCCAATCCATTCCCTGGAGGGAGAGTGGCGCGGGCCGAGTGTGAGCACATCACGCTCGGCCCGTTTCCTTGTTTGCCCCGTTCGACGACCTGGGATGCTTGTGGCTTTTATGGGGTGGTCTACCTTTACCCCACCGCTGTCGACTGCGATCGCACCAAGGTGGTGCGATTCTGCGCCGACACATCGAGGCAGAGCCGCAGGGGGGATTGTCTTTGCCGAGGGTCCACTGCCGTGCCTTCGGCGGGACGGTGCTACCCGATCGGCGGCAGCATTCCTGACGACGCTGGCGGGGGCGGGCTTTCTCGGAGCGGTGCGTCAGTGCAGTCGACCGCTTCGGTAGATTGCCCAGAGCAGGGCAAGGCCGAGGACCGCGGCCATCAGATAGCCGAAAAGACCGTACGACTGCACGGTCAGGCCGAAGAGCTCCATTTCGCTGTCTGCGCTGACCACG
>CP070718.1:2148837-2164842 GCA_020350565.1 Phycisphaerales bacterium | reverse complement strand
GGTTCATGGACCAGTGTGCGAAGACCACGGGCCAGATGGAGTGAGAACGGAGCGTGATGTACGCGGCGACCACGCCTCCGGGCAACGAGGTGGCCAACTCCAACGGGCCTTTGCCCACGTGCACCATGCAGAACAAGCCGCCCGAGACACAGATCGCAAACAGGGAGTTACCGGTAAGACCGAACCACGTCAGGACCCGGTCGGTCCGGCCCGGTGCCGAGGGTTGTGCGAGGCCGAGCCACCTTAGGGCGCGGGTTATCGTGCGGCCCTCTACCGGAGCGACGCCGATGGCTTGCGGAAGCCTTCGCCCCGGCAGCATGAGGGCGACGAACACGCCGCTGATCAGGAAATGCTCCGGGATCAAGACAAGGAGAAAGGACAAATCGTGTGCCCTGAGGGCGAGAGAGCTCTGGACGGTAGGCGTGCCCCATAACAACCAGAAGCCGAAAGGAATCGACACCAAGACGCCGACTAGGACCAGGCGTCTTCCGACCACGTTGGGAAGCCCAAGGCCGACGTCTACCGGTGTGCGGCGAAACGCCGCCAATGCCAGGGCCGGCAGCACCATGCCCAGCCCTGCCTGAGCCGCGAGCCAGACCCAGGGTCTCATATCGAACAGAAGCCACAAGTGAGGGTGCAGCAGAAGCGCCCAGCGGTCGAAGGGTGCGGGCAGATGGGCCGCGGCCTGCCCCCAGAACAGAGAGATGTACACGACACCGACCAGTGCCAATACGATGGAGATAACCCAACGGCGCGTCGATCGTTCTTCGTCGGCGACGGCTTCGATTTTCATGGGTCTGGCAACCTCGCGTTAATCGCATCGGCCGACCGGTCGGCTGCGTCGCCCCTCTGATCGGGATACAGCATTGGCCTCGTAACCTCAAGTTCCGTCAGGCGCAGACTTCGGCATGTTCCCGGCGGCTTGCATCCATGTCGGTTCGCTGATGAGCATCGCCGTAAGCCTCGACTTTCATGTTCGTTGGCGGGTTCCCTATGAGCCGGCATGGCACGTCAGCCGGGAGCCTGCTTATCCAAGATTCCATTGCAGGGCCTTTTCGAGCGGCTTTTTCGGGATGTCCGGTACCACGCAATCTTCGGCGGGGTAGCCCACCGGAATCAGGAGAAACGGTTTCTCGTTGACGGGCCGCTGCAGGATGTCTCGCAGGAACTTCATCGGGCTTGGTGTGTGGGTCAGCGTAGCCAGACCTATTTGATGGCAGGCCATCAGGAACATGCCCGCGGCGATGCCGATCGATTCGACCGGATAATAGTTCTGCACACGACGCCCGTTGATCTCTTCCCAGTCGATCCGGAACAGGACGACCAGGTACGGCGCGATCTCGAGGAACGGTTTGCTGGGGTCGGTCCCCAGCGGTTCAAGGGCCTCAAGCCATTCCGGCGTGAAGCGGTGGTCGTAGTTCTCGCGCTCTTCCTCTTCGGCAGCATTGCGGATGGACCGCTTGAGATCCGGATCGTCGACGACAACAAACCGCCACGGCTTGCGATTGGCGCCGCTGGGAGCGGAGTGGGCTATGGCCACGGCTTTCTCGATGACCTCTCGTGGAACAGGCTCGTCGCTGAAGTGGCGGCAGCTTCGCCGTCTCTGCATGTCGGCGGCAAGTGCTTTTGCGATGGCGCGCATCTCGTCTTCTCGGTGACGCTCGAATGCGTAAGGAATCATCTTGGCGGGCAAGGGACCTCTCCTGTGGCTTGGGGATTCGAACAGGGGATTATGGCGTGTCCGCCGATGGTTTGCACGTCTGCGAGGGGGCCGAGCCGGTCGACGCTGGAAGGACCTGCTGATGAAGGTCGAATGTCGAATTCAGAATGTCGAATACTGGGTGGACCACCCGGGCTTCCTCCTTTGGCAGCGGGAGGTGGCCATGCGAGGGGGTCCGGTTCAACGCCGGGGCTTTTGCATGACTCGTCGCAGCGTCTCTCTGGCGATTCGGATGGCCTCCTCCCGTTGCATTTCATGCAGGCGGCTTCGGGTGCGGCTGTAGATGATCAGGCCCGCAACAAACATGGGGACGGCCAGGAGCAGCGCGCCCAGCAACGCCGCCTCCTCGCTTACGACATGGAAGGGATGCGAGCTCAATATGAGGCCCATGATCAGCAGGGGAAGGAAGGACGTACACAGCAGCGCTACCGCGTGA
The DNA here is from genome assembly GCA_020350565.1 of Phycisphaerales bacterium. Lineage (GTDB taxonomy): Bacteria > Planctomycetota > Phycisphaerae > UBA1845 > UBA1845. The sequence goes on along the minus strand of CP070718.1, from coordinate 2,162,686 downwards.
AAGTCAACAACGATGCGTCGCCATCCGGACTTGTTCTTGCAGACGGCGCCCGTCTGGCGGTAGGCGATGCTCCAGGCGATCAGCGCTACAGGGCCAATGAAGACGAGCAAACGGGGCGCTCCGATGGAGGCAAGGAAGGCCAGGGCGATCAGCACGGTCGTGCACGCGACACAAGCTGCCGGGGCCGTCTCCATCTTGCGAAGTGCGGCCCGGATCATGCCGGCCGGCACGATGATCTGACGAACGTCGTTGTGCTTTCCACATTCGGGGCACCGGACCGGGTTGCCGGAGAGCCCGCGCAGGTTGTAGCCGCAGAACAGGCAGAACAGGTCTTCATCGAGTGGATCGTTGAACTCGATCGTTACCGGCTGGGCCGCCAAAGGTTTCTCAAGCGGATGCGAGGACATGCTGGGAGACTCCCGCACGTGCAAGCCGAAACGAAGTCCGAATGTGGCTTGGGCAAAGCCTGTTGCCCGTCCTTGTTTGCGCACCGGCTATCACATCCTTCGCTTTACCAGCGGTTTCGGTCAAGCGAAGTCGGCCGTCTGTCTGCTCATTTTTGTAAATACGAGCGCGAACTCGACGTGGATCGGTGAAATACCTCAGAGATCTGCAACTGGCGCGACTTTTTGAGGGTGGCCGGTACCTCGGTCAGGCTATTGGGAGCAGTCTTCCGGGGCCGGGATCAGGCAGACGAACCGCAGCAGGCCGGTCCCGATGTTTTGAAACTGGTGCTTTTCGTTCGGCGGCACGAAGACCGCGTCGCCCTCTTTGGCCGGGCGGTCGCCTTGTTCGGATTTTACGGTGGCCTGGCCTTGAAGGATGAGCACCTCGTGCTCGTAGTTGTGCGTATGGTGCGGCGAGTGCCCGCCCGGCTGGACCTCGAACAGGCGCATGTGGAAGTTCTTGGCGCCGTCATCGGGGCCGATGAGCATGCGCATCCTGACGCCGCTCGCCCCTTCCATGTCTACGTCCTTTGCGGGGTGCGATTCGATCGATTGAACCTTCATCGGTGTCTGGCTCCGTTGCTGGCAGTTCGTGAGGCGGTCTTCCCTTCAAGGAGCGCTTTCGGCTCTTCTCCGGTCACTTCTCGCCGAGTGCTTCGTCCTTGGCAATGCGACTCGTCGAGAGCGGGACGGTGCCGCGCGTTTCGTGTCACCCGCTAACCGGCGCCACCTGTAAGTCGACGGGGGCTTTGGTTACACCTCATCCGGCTTCGAGACCCACTCGCCGCTCGCGGGCTGATAGTCCAACAGCTCGTCCTCTTTGAAGTACAATGCGATTTCGCCGGTGGCCGTCTCCGGGCCGTCGCTTCCGTGCACGAGGTTGTAGGTCTTGCTGGATCCGAAATCGCCGCGGATGGTTCCCGGGGCGGCCTCGTAGCCGAAGGTCTTGCCCATGAGCATTCGGGCGATCTCGATCGCGCGGTAACCGGCCAGCACCATCACGACCACCGGTCCGCCGGTGATGTACTCGATCAGCCCCGGATAGAAGGGCTTGCCTTTGTGCGGCGCGTAATGGCGTTCGGCCAGCTCCTTCGAGATGTGCATGAACTTCATGCCGGCGACCACGAGGCCTTTGTCCTCGAAGCGCTGAATGATCCGTCCGATGAGGCGGCGTTGAACCGCGTCCGGTTTGATGATGATGAGTGTTCGTTCCACTTTTCCTTGCCGTCCTCGAGTACGTTGGTATGCGCTCGCCTGCTCCACACTCGGCGCCGGTCTTCCGTTCAATCGCGGCAGAGTGCTAGTACTTGGCCTCCCAAGCGGCGTGCAGCATCGCTTGCAAGTTTTCCTCGGGCACCTTTTGCGGGTCGAACGTGCAGCCTGGAGCGATGACGATCGGCCGATCCCCCGCCTGGCGAACGGCGTCATGCACTTCGGCCACCACATCCGCCGGCTTGCCTTCCGGTAAGGTGCTTAGATTATCCACTCCCCCGCAGATGGCGGCTCTGGTTTGGCCGACCACTTCGGCGATGGGCGGTCCGGCCGCCCGGTCCGCCCAGTTGACCGCGTGAACGGGATAGTCTGCGAAGGCCGCAAAGTCACGCGGATGTCCGCATACGTGCAGAACGTTCAAGGTTCCTTCACTTGCCGCGGTCAGGATTCGACCGTCGCCCGGGCGGGCCAGCTCGTCGTAAGTTCCCGGTCCGTTGGCTTCGGTGCTGACAAACTCGTCGCGTACGCTCAGAAAGATCCCATCCGCGCCGGCCTCGATGCACCGCCGGGCGAAGTTGGCCAGCGATCGGGCGATCGCGTCCAAGCCTTTGCCAACCGCCGTTCGATCCTCCGCGATGAGTTCCGCCATATGTTCGTCTCGCGGCGGCATCTCCCGAGAGAGGTCCGGCGGGTGATGGCGCGGATCGGTCCGGGGAACGGCGATGTAGCGCATCACGGCCCACGCGTTGAAGATCGTAGTAACCAGAGGGACGCGCCCACCCACTTCCGCTGCGAGGGCCCGGATCAGATCGAGCTGCCGGTCAAAACCTGCTTCGGTCCCCTCCAGCACGGGTAGGGCGCGCAGGTCGGATGCGTTGCGTACCGTGACATCACACGGATAAGAGTTGTCGTTCATGACCTTGAGGAAATCTACGTCGAATCTGGAGAGGAAGTTGAGGTGGGCATCAACGGCGGCTCGTCCCGCCTGGGCGTCGGGCGGGAAATGATGCCAGAAGCTTACCGGCGGACGATCCGGCATCCGTCCCGCTAGGACGGCGCCAATCCTCTCTTGGGCGGTCATCGACAACATCAGCGGCACTCTACAGAAGTCCGTGTGGGGATTCAAGACGAGGACCCGCGTCCGCCTGCACGCACGAAACGGGGCCCCTGTCCGTTAATCCCCGACGACCGTACGCGAATGCGCGCCGCCTTTCCGAGCCGGGAGCGCAAGCGACTGGTGGTTCGCGTCCGCACCGGCGCCTTGGGCTCGGATTGGCGGCGCCGGATTGCGCAGGATGCTTCAGCATCGAGTCGGCGGCGCAAGAAAAAAACCCGGCAGATCATCACGCCCGCCGGGTCTGGATTTAAGCCTTCAGAATGCAGGAGAGTCGGCGATCTGTGGCATCTTCCGTCCGCCGCGGACGCATGACTACGGATGCACCTGCTCCGGGCGCATCGGTTCCTGCGTCTTACGCTCGTCGCCCTGAGCGGCCGCGATCTTGGCAAAGTCGCGATTGAGCAGCAGCTTCGCCCGCATTACGAGCAAGGCGGTATCGAGTTGAGGATCGATCTTGGGTCGATCGTTCTCGTCCGGCTGCTCGAGCGGCGGGAGCGCTTCCTCTTCATCAGTCTTGGGTGCCTCGGTCGTTTCCTGTTCGCCGCCGGCGTCGCCTTGCACCTCGATTTCGTCCGGCGAAGGCTCCTCCGTCTGATCGATGTTAAGGAGACTCGCCTCGTCCAACCCGTCAGCCGTCGGAGGCGGTCCGATGCGGTCGGCGTCGCGCCGCATCAAGTAGACGTTCAGGAGCTCCTTGCGGACCAACCGCACGGGGATGTCGGGCTCGACGCCCCACTTGGTTGCACCGGGTTTCTTGTGAATCGAGCTACCGCTGGGGAGGAAGTAGTCCGCCGTCGTCAGCTTGAGTTTCGCGTTCGATCGGCTTAACTGGATCAGGTTCTGTACGCTTCCCTTACCGAAGGTCCGCGATCCAATGACGACGCCGCGCTCGTTGTCGCGGATCGCCCCGGAGACAATCTCGGACGCGCTGGCGCTGTTCTCGTCGACGAGCACAGCCAAAGGCACTTCGGTGAACGGACCATCCCATGGGGCCTTGAACACATGCTTATCCAACCGGTCGGGCCCGTCGGTGCTCACCACGGTCATGCCTTTTTCGAGGAATAGCGCCGACATCTCGAAGGCCGAATCCAGTAGGCCGCCGGGGTTGCCACGCAGGTCCAGCACCAGACCTTTCATGCCTGAGGCCAGCAGTTCCGCAATCGTGTTGTGCAGATGCTCAACGGTGTTCCGGGCAAAGGTGACGACACGGATGTAGGCGACCTTGTTGGCTTCATCGAGCCAGTAGTTCCAGCGCTGCGCATCCTCTTCAAGACGTTGCACCCCCTTGACCGAGAATATCTGGACCAGGTCACGGATGAGCGTGACGTCCATTTCCTCTCCGTTTCGGCGGATGGTTAACGTCACGGGGGTGCCCTTCGGTCCGGTGATCACCTGCACCACCTTGGTCAGCGAGAGGTTCTCGAGGCTCTTGCCGTCAACCTTGGCGATGATGTCACCGGGCAGGATTCCCGCACGATAGGCGGGCGTATCCTCCATCGGCGAGGAAACTTCGATTTCGTCTTTGCGGTTTTTAATGATGGAAATGCCGACGCCGATGAAGTCGCCTCGGGTGTGTTTGTCGAAGTCCTCGGCCTCGGTCGGCCAGATGACGCTGGTGAACTCATCCAGAGACTGCAACGCGCCGCGCATCAGCTCGCTGACCACCAGCTCTTGGGGAAGCTGCACGGTCTGCGGATTGATGTCCAGGACCACGCGTCGAAAGTGCTGGACGGCGCCCTCCTTGTCCAGACGCGGCGCCGCGCGAACCAGGTCCAACCGAGCCTGGATTCGGTTTTGGAATTCCTTTCGGTCGTTCTCGTTGTTGAGGCGGGTGAAGGTTTTCTGCGCGGTCTTGGATTCGGCGAGAATCAGGAGCTCTTCGAGCGCGTTTTCAGTAATCTTTTTGAAGTCCACGGGTTCAAAGTAGAGCCTGTCGATGTAATCCAGGGCCAGCTTGGCGTCGAACCACCTCACATTTTCAAGTCCGTCCTCCCATCGGGTGTCTTTTTCAAACATGAGGTCCAGGCGGAGGTGCGTCAGCATTTGCCGCTCAAGCTTTTGATACAGGGGCTCACGTTCATACAGTTCGGCGAGGCGCCAGTAGATGTCCCATGCCCCGCGCCAATCGGATTGGTTGCGGCGCTCTTGGGCGTCGGCCAATGCGTCATCAACCAATTGCAGGACCCATTCCTCTTTGAGAAAGAGCTGGCGATCCTCCGCCACGTCGGCGGCAAGAATGACGCGCGAAAGGGCCTTGTCGTATTCCTTTCGTTCGATGCGCTCGTGGGCATAACGAACGTATTTCTCGAAATCCTTGCGATTGAGCTCGCGCCGCTGCTGCTGTTCTTCCTGGTATTCCTTCAGCCAGGTGCGAACCTGCTGGGTCAGCGAGTCTTCGGCTTCGATGTCGTTGAAGACGTCAGCGGCATCGTCGAAGCTGCCTTGCCCGATGAGCTTCAGTCCCTGGCACCGTTGCTGCTCCTCGGATGAAACGCCGTCTGCTCGGGCGGTCTGGGTGGTGACGAGCCCGCCGCACAGCAACAACCCGGCAATGGCCAGGAACCGGGAAAGAAACAAAAAAGATTCTGAAGCCGGACGCATAATCACTCCTTCCGGTCTCTTGTCATGAACCGAGACCCGGCCCATGCGCTTCTGGTTCCCTGCATGTCCCATCGGCACCCGTATCAGCGGCAATGCGACGCGGGGTGCTTTCAAGGCATGCAGCGACAACGCCTCCAACAGAGTATAAGTTCCGCCCGAACGAGGGTCCAATATCCCTCGAACGCGGGCGAGTCGTTCTGAATCGGCTTTGGTGCCGGATCGGCACAATGAAGCCTTCGGCCAGGGCGGCGTTTTCAGTTAAGCCAACTTCTTGTAACCGACTCATTCGCTCCAGATGCGATCTTCCCGGACACTGCCCGGGCCCCACCCCCAAGTTTAGACGCAGCCGGGACTTCCCATCTCCGGTCGCCCTACAAGTTTCGACGGCTAACGCCTTTCTGCCCCCCTCACACCGTCCGCGGTGCGGGTCTGCGTTGAATCTTTTCGCACTGGCGGTTAGTCTGCGGGGTTAGGCTTGCTCCGAAAAGAAGCGGTCCGGCGTTTCGCCTGTAGTGCCTCCGTCGCAGTGAGCGGCCTTGGAGAAACGCAAGTGAGGCAGGAACTCGTCATCCGAGTCGTCGGCGCCCGCGAGCAGAACCTTCAGAACATCACCGTGGATATCCCTCGCGGCGTGCTGACGGTGATCACCGGGCTGTCCGGGTCCGGGAAGAGCTCGCTTGCCTTTGACACGATCTACGCGGAGGGCCAGCGCCGCTATGTCGAGTCACTCTCGGCGTATGCGCGACAGTTCCTCGAGCAGATGCAGAAGCCGGACGTCGATCGCATCGAGGGGCTGAGCCCCACCATCGCCATCGATCAGCGGGTGGCGGCCGCCAGCCCACGGTCCACCGTGGCCACGACAACAGAAATATACGATTTCCTCCGTGTCCTCTTCGCCCGAGTGGGCGAGTCGCGATGTCCGATATGCCATCGTCCGATCGTCCGCCAGACGACCACCCAGGTCGTGGACGCGGTCATGGCCGGACCGGAAGGGCAACGAATCCTAGTCCTGGCGCCCCTGGTGCAGAATCAGCGCGGCGGCCATAAGTCCGCACTCGAAGAAATGATCAAGCAAGGCTTTGTGCGGGCACGGATCGACGGGGCCGTCGAGATGATCGAGGACGTCGGCCCGCTTGCCCCCCATCGCAAGCATTCCATCGATGTCGTCGTCGACCGTCTCATTATCAAGCCCGGCATCACGCAACGTCTGGCGGACAGCATCGAGACGGCAACGAATCTCTCCGGTGGGCGGGTGGTCGTCGCAGCAGAGGTCAAGCCGGGGATCTATGAGGACGAGGGGTATAGCGCGCTGCTGGCATGTCCGGTCCACACGGGGATTCGCCTGGTCGAGCTCTCGCCGCGGCTTTTCAGCTTCAACTCTCCTTACGGCGCCTGCGCGCAGTGCAGCGGGCTCGGCACGACTATGGAGTTCGATCCGGAACTGATCGTGCCGGAGCCGAACCTCTCGCTGGCGGCCGGCGCCATCGCCGCATGGAAGAATCAGGGAAAGCGACTCAATGCACATTACGCCCAGCGGATCAAGTTCTTCTGCGAGACATTTCATGTTCTGCCGGACATCCCGTATCGCAACATCCCCGAAGATCGCAAACGCATCCTGGAGTATGGGACCAGCGAAAATGACGTGAAGGAGTACGGCGCCGCATTCGAGGGTGTGATCGCCGATTTGAGAAAGCGTTGGCGGACAACCGAGTCGGAAACGGCGAAGCAGCGATTGCATTCTTTCCAGAGTGAATCCCCTTGTGAAGCCTGTGCCGGTGCACGTCTTCGCCCCGAGGCCCTTTGGGTGAAGATCAATGATCGCAGCATCTCCGAGGTGACGGCGATGACCGTCTCCGAGGCCTTCGGCTTCTTTGACGCGCTGCGCTTTGCCGGCGAGGCCGAGGTGATCGCCGCGCCTCTGGTGCGGCAGATCCACGAACGGTTGAAGTTCATGTGCGAGGTCGGTGTCGACTATCTGACGCTGAATCGCGGGAGCGCGACGCTCTCGGGCGGGGAGGCGCAGCGCATTCGTCTGGCGACACAAATCGGTAGCGGCCTCGCGGGCGTCTGTTACGTCCTGGATGAGCCCACGGTGGGCTTGCACCCGCGAGACAGCAACCGTCTGGCGGACATCCTGACGAGACTTGCGGAAATGGAGAACACGGTCATCGTCGTGGAGCACGACGATCAGATCATCTCCCGCGCGGACCACGTTATCGACATCGGTCCCGGGGCGGGCATGCGCGGCGGACGAATTGTCGCGCAGGGCTCGCTCAGGGAAGTGCTCGAATGCGGCGACTCGATCACGGCCAAATATCTGACGGGCAAACGGGCCGTCGAACTGCCCGAGCAACGGCGGCGGCCGAACCCGGACTACTACGTGGAGATTCTCGGCGCCGCGGCCAACAACCTGAAGAAGATCGACGTGCGCTTTCCGCTTGGCTGCTTCATCTGTGTGACCGGCGTCTCCGGCAGCGGCAAGAGCACGTTGGTGGCGGACATCCTGCTTCGTGTGCTGAAGCGCCGTATCAACCGCAGTGGTCCCAAGCCCGGCGCGTTCTACCGCATCGTCAACAGCTCGGTCATCGACAAGGTCATCGAGATCGATCAGTCACCGATCGGTCGGACGCCGCGCAGCACGCCGGCCACGTACGTCGGCGTGTTCGATCTGATCCGCAAGCTTTACGCCAAGACCCGTGAAGCGAAGATTCGAGGCTACGATCCGGCACGATTCAGCTTCAACGTGAAAGGTGGCCGTTGCGAGCAATGTCAGGGCCAAGGCACCAAGCGCATTGAAATGCACTTCCTGCCGGATGTGTACGTCCGGTGCGACGCATGCGGCGGCACCCGCTACAACCGCGAGACGCTGGAAGTGCGCTATCGCGGCCAGAACATCGCCGACGTCCTCGAAATGCGCGTCGAGGAGGCCGCCACCTTCTTCGAGAATTTCGCCAATATCTGTCAGCGGCTCAAGGCGCTCAAGGACGTCGGGCTCGGCTATCTCTCGCTGGGGCAGTCCTCCGGCACGCTCTCGGGCGGAGAGGCGCAGCGCGTCAAGCTGGCGTCGGAACTGGGCAAGTCCGCCGAAGGTCACACGATGTACATCCTCGACGAGCCCACGACCGGGCTGCACTTCGCGGACGTTCACGCCCTGCTCAATGTGCTCAATCGCCTGGCGGATCGGGGTCACACGGTCGTCGTCATCGAGCACAATCTCGACGTGATCAAGGTGGCGGACTGGATCATCGATCTGGGCCCCGAAGGCGGCGAGGGCGGCGGCTACATCGTGGCGGAGGGAAGCCCGGAACAAGTGGCCGACAATCCCAGGAGTCACACGGGGCGGTTTCTCAAGGACCGTTTGGCGGGCCGCCCTCCGTTGGCGGATTTGATGGAGCGCTCCGCCGTTTAGCCGCCTCCTCCAAGAAGGCGACAAACTGCTCCACCGTGAGCGTACCGGACGTCTGGGACAACATCTTCCCTTCGGGCGTGAGGACGACGTAGGTCGGCGCGCCGAGGACCTGAAATCGGTCGGCCAGTTGATCCTCCGCTGCCAGGTCGAGGCGGACGGGGACGAATTCGCTCAACGCCTTCTTCACCGGTTCGGCCGTCATGACGGTCCGGTCCATCACCTGGCACGGGGCGCATCCGCGAAGATAGAAGTCGACGAGGACATTGCGGCCGGTGGCGGAGGCCTCGCGCAAGGCGGCTGTATAGTCCTCGCTCCATCCTTCCGGCGGCGGCACGGGACGTGTGGTCCAAAGATAGGCCGCAATGAGGGCGGCCAGAAAAAGAAGGCCCATCCCGATAGGGCTCGATTTCCGCGGGCCGGCACCTGGTCGAGTCTCGGATTCTGCCATGGAGATACGCCGTCTGCTTGTACCTGCACGGTTTTGGTCGCGCCGCTGCGCCCCTGATGATCCGCGTATCCACTTTATAGTACCATTGCCTCCAGCATGTCCAGTCGCAGGCAGGATTGCATTCGCAATCGGCTCTGGTTGTGTGCAAGAGAGGGTGACCGTGAGTAAGATGCTCGATCGTCGGTGATCGGAGCGAGGATCGGTCTTCCGGTCGTGATGGGCCCGGTCATCTCGATGCACCGAACGGGCGGTCTCGATCCGAGGTGAACAGGGTGCCCGGAGTGCGAGTGTGAAAGCGCGGCCGACGCACATCGTTCTTGCGGTCCTGTATCTGCTGGCGGTTGCCGCATACCTGTATTGTGCGGTCCGGCAGAAAAGCGCGCTGAATCTGAGTGCGACCGCCGGCGGTCAGTTTCCTTACCTCGTTTACGCAAAAGGAGTGGCGGAAGAGGGCGTGACGAGCTTCGTCGGTGACCGCAACCGCATGCCGCTGGTGCCCACGCTGCTTTCTCTCGTCTACGAAGAAGACTGGGATGCCTTTGTCGCGCGGTCGGCATGGCTCGGCATCTTCACGTCGCTGCTGGTCCTTGTGGGTGTCGGAATTCTGGCACACGCGGTCTTGCCAAAATGGTCGGCGACCGTGTTGATGATCTCGACCGCCTTCGCGGTGTTCCTGGAGCAGGCCTCGTTCGTTCAGGCGGAGCTTGTTTTCTATGGGCTTTTCTTTCTTTCCTGGTGGCTGCTGGTGCGCGTCCTGCGTTCTGCGAGCATCCGCTGGGCAGTGGCCGCAGGGATCTGTGCGGCGCTGGCTTATCTCACGAAGGCATCGGCACTGCCCCTGCTCATTTCATTCGTATTCTTCATGATGGTGCGGGCGGTCGTCTCGTGGAGGGCGGCATCCGACGGCGATGCGGAATCAGAGAGCCCCATCACGTCCCCTGGGCCGGGAAGGATCCTGTATTCTCTTCTTGCGGTCGTCGCGTGCTTTGTGGTGGTCGTTTATCCGTACATTTCCGAGAACCAGGCGCGCTTCGGCCGGTACTTCTACAATGTCAACTCGACCTTCTACATGTGGTGCGACAGTTGGGAGGAAGCCGCTTCCTTCACGAAGAAGTACCACATCGACGAGCAATACCCGGAGGCCCCGCCGGAGGAGATCCCCGGTCCGGTCAACTACTGGCGGACACACAGCACAGGGCAGATTCTGAGGCGCCTCTTCGGCCCGGCGGTCCCCGTGGCGTTTCCGCAGCCGCGTTCGGCCGGCGAGCAGTACTTGCTTTACGGTGTGGTTCCTCTCGCCCTGATCATGGGACTGGCCTTGCTCATCGCCCGGCGACGAAAGCTCGGCGTACGGCTGAGCGCTGTAAGACACATCGATTGGCTGGTGGGCGCTTTCTGCATTACGACGTTGGTCGGCTATATCCTGGCCTATCGCTGGTACCGGCCGGTCGGATACGGTGAACGGTTCATCCTGTCGCTTTATCTGCCGGTCGTGTGCGCGTTCTTTTGGGTGGCGGAACGCACGTTTCGAGACCAGCGCAAGGCTCATTCCGAACGCAGAGGGCTATCCGTCACGAATGCCCTGGCCATCGTGTTACTCGCAATCGTCGCCGTGCATTCTATCGTCCGCCTTCCCCGCGCGATCACGGAACCGACGCGCGCGTTTATCACCTTTTACTACAACGAATCACTGGAGCGGCAGAAAGCCGGCGACCTCGTCGAGTCCATGAAAGGGTTCCAGGGCGTTTTGAAGCTTGACGCTGAATTCGCGCCGGCGCACCTGTCGCTCGGGATGAATCTGATGGTGATGAGGAAGCTCGACGCCGCCATCGGGCATCTGCGTGAGGCCGTCCAGCTCGATCCCGAGCGGGCCGACGCCCACAACAGTCTCGGATCGGCCCTCGTTCAAGTGGGTGAGGCCGAGGAGGCGATCGCCAGGTTCCGTAAGGCCATCGAGCTCAAGCCCGACTTCGCCATGGCCTGGTACAACCTCGGCGGCACGTATTGCACTGAAGGCGCTTTTGAGGACGCACTCGCCGTCCGTGATCGGCTCAAGCAGCTCGATACCCGTCTTGCCGGTCAGCTTACGATGCTGATCGATAGCGCCAAACTGCAAGAGGCGGACGGCAATTGAACTGTCCCTGGTCGGAAAGTGAGTGCCTCGCTATCATCGGCAAGGCTGACGGCATGGCCGTCGTCCTGGCATGTGATCAACGCACCGTACTCCATAAGCAAAGGGCTGAGCCGTGATGGATCAAGTCATCGCCCGTCTCGAAAAGAACAAGCAGCGCAACATCGAGCTCTATGAGGCGTTTCTGCGGATTCCCAGCATCTCCACCGACGCTGACCGAAAGCAGGAGATGCACCAGGCCGCGGAATGGGTCCGCAGATTCTTCGCCGACTGCGGCATCGACGGCGAGATTATCGAGACGGGAGGGCATCCGGTTGTCCTTGCTGACACCGGTCCTGTCGGCAACGGCAAGATGACCGTGCTCGTCTACGGTCACTACGATGTCCAACCGACGGGTGACAAGTCGCTCTGGGACAGCCCCGCATTTGAGCCCACGATCCGCGACGGCGTGATGTATGGCCGCGGCTCCGCCGACGATAAGGGGCAGGTCCTTACCCACATGCTGGCCGCGGAAAGCTGGATGAAGGTCGCCGGCAAAACGCCGGTGCGCGTGAAGTTTTTGATCGAGGGCGAAGAGGAGGTCGGCTCACCGAGCCTCATCCCGCTGGTCAAGGAGTATCGTCAGCGGTTGGCTTGCGACTACGTCGCTCTTTCCGATACGGCGAAGCTGGATGCGGATACGCCAGCGATCACTTACGGTACGAAAGGCATCGTCTACAAAGAGATCACCCTGTACGGGCCTGAGCAGGATCTGCACAGCGGCTCATTCGGAGGAACGGTGACCAATCCGGGCAACGCGCTCGCGGCCATCCTGGCCTTCCTCCGCGATGGAGACGGCCGCGTGACCATCCCTGGTTTTTATGACGACGTGCGCGAGTTGTCGCCGAAGGAGAAGGCAGCGATGGCTGAACTGCCCTTCGACGAGAACGACTACCTGGCTACGCTGCGTGCTCCTGCGTTGACCGGCGAGAAAGGATACACCACGCTCGAACGTCGCTGGGTGCGTCCGACGCTCGATGTCAACGGCCTGTTCGGGGGATTCACGGGGGAGGGGCAGTCTACCATCATTCCATCGAAAATGATGGCCAAGGTGTCGATGCGGCTGGTGCCCGATCAGGTCCCGGAGAAGATCGCACTGGCATTTGATGAAGCCGTCCGAGCGGCAGCACCCAAGGGCGTGCGGATCGAGATCAAGGACCTGAACGCTTGCGCACCTTATGTGAGCCCGATCGATTCGCCCGGGATGGTTGCGGCGATGAAGGGCGTCGAGGCCGGTTTCGGAACGAGACCCGTTTTCATTCGTGAGGGCGGTTCGCTCCCGATCCTGCCGAAGTTCAAGGAAATCCTTAGTGCGGACTCGTTGATGATGGGCTTCTGCGCACCCAACTGCAACGCCCATGGCCCCAACGAGTTCTTTAGCCTTCAGGACTTCCACAACGGTGCCAGGGCGGCGGCTTGCTTCCTGCACTACCTGGCGACGAGAAAATAGCGCGGATAGCGCGCTCATGCACAGGCGGATCAGCAGCCAATAGCATACGTTGCCAACGGTTCTATGAGGACGAACTACACGCCGGTACGGGCTAAACGATCGTGCGGGGCTACGCGCCGCTTTTCCGAGCCGGGAGCGCAAGCGACCGGTGGTTGGGCCCCGCGCTGGCGCTTGGGGCTCGGATTAGTGGCGCCGGATTGCACACGGTGGTTTAAATCTTCGAACGGACGCGGCAGGCGACCTGGATGTGCGGTGCCCGGCCGATAGCAGCCGGTTCTCGACAAAGGGACTTTTCTATCTTCGCCCAGCGACGGCGCGCCGCCGAATCCGCCAGCAGGTCACGATGGTGGCGCATCGGCAGAACCGTTTTGCCGATCATGTCCAGAAGTTCGAAGCCGGCGCCTTCGACGAGCTTCCGCACTCCCTCCGGTGAGAAGGTGATCAAGTCGAATCGCTCTTCGTGGTCCTTCGTCAGCCAGTGGGTTTTGCCGTCCCTCAGGAAGCGGGCAACCTCGGCGGCATCCCCGCGCTCGACGTAAAAGTCGATCGTGGCTAGGCGATTGTCGAAGGTGGCCAGCAGGACGCCGTCATCGGTGAGGATGCAGCGAATCCCCTTCATGGTTCGTGCCGGAGCAGGCGTGCAACCGATCGGTTCACCAAGCGCCACGGCCAACGAGAACCCACCCACGGGCAGTTCGGAAAGATCGCTGAGATCAGCCTGGATGAAGTTTGCCCGATCGAGGCAGCCCATTTCCTCGGCCTTGCGCCGAGCCTGGTCGACCATCTGGTGCGAAATGTCAAGGAAGGTGACAGCAAAGCCGCTCTTGAGCAATCGTACCCCCCATTTGCCGGTTCCGCAGCCGAGATCGACGACCGAGGCCCGGCTTTCGCGGGGCAGGAACGTCTTGAGATGATCCCAGGTGAGGCTGTCGTGCCATTGCCAGAAGGGGTCGTCGTAGCTGTGGTCGTAGCGAACCGCCACGCGGTCGTGGTATC
>CP070718.1:2146997-2148737 GCA_020350565.1 Phycisphaerales bacterium | reverse complement strand
TGGTGGGGGCAGACGATCCAAGGGCCGCTGTCTCTGCTACCGCTACGGGCGACCGTCTTCTGTGTCTGAAGGACGGTAGGCACTCCCGGGCATCACGTCGGCCATCGTCATCGGAACCAGCCTAAAATCGTCCGGGTTGGCTAGGTGCATCTTAGCTGGGTGGTTGTCGGCGAGATTTCGGTCACGTTGATAGCTGTCGCTCACCACGCGCGAGCTAGGGACCTCCTCCCCAAGTTCGTCAATGACCCAGCAAACGTAATTGTTGCCCTGATCCACCGGCCGCACGCAGACTGACACGGCACGCCCGCGGTCGTTTGCGTTTGGCAGATCAGCTGGCGCCACCTCTATGGGCATACCCGGTCTCGCATTCCCCGGCGCGAGGTCCGGCCACAATCGCAGATACCAAATAGGGTCGAGATGCTCATCGCCAGATTCGCACGACAGGTAGTCAAGGTAACGATTGGCGATGAACCCGGGCTCAGGCCGAAGGGCGAAGACCACGTAGTCGCCGACCTTCTCTCCCAGGAGGTTGCCGCGCGCATCGAAAAACGGCCAATCGCAGCTTCCGGCGAACACCAACAGCCCGGCATCAGACATCCAATGGTACGAACTCACCCAGCCGTCGTGCCATACCTGATACAGTAACTCACCGCGCAGATCGTAGATCCGGATGGCGTGTTGCGAGAATACGCTGCGACTATAAACAACAACGATTTCGTCACCGAGGTGCTGTGGGAAGACGTCGACAGGCCAAGCGCGGCTGACACTGAACTCCCCGCCGGTGGCATCGCGGAAGGAGCGCAGCTCCTGCAGGACCTCCTCTGTCTCTATGCGACGCTTCCAAAGGGGTTCCGTGAAATCGCCGTCGGCATCGAATGCGCACAAACACCCTGGAAACGGGCTCTGAGGCGCATGACCGCTGAAGCCGAGCAAGACAAGCTGCCCGCCGCCGAGTTGGCTTGGGCGCTCGACCAGTTCAGCGAAATGGATACCCTCTTCGGGCGCCCACGTCTTCAGAATGTCGCCACTGAGGGCAAGCAGACGTACTTCGTACCCCAACCGCCAATCCTGATGGTACTCTCCCTGCAAGGAGATCTTCCACGGACGGGCATGAAGCTGCCAGACGGTGACATAAGTCGCGCCAACGACAAGTGCGGCGATGGCCATGCAGGCGATGGTGGTGGTGATAACCGGATTGCGCGCGACCCAATGCACCGCCCGGGTCCACGCGGTGGGCGGCCGGGCCATGATCGGCTCGCGGTTAAGATACCGGCGGATGTCCCGAGCCAGGTCGGCCGTCGACTGATAGCGGCGACCACGATCCTTCTCCAACGCCTTCAGCGTGATCGTCTCCACGTCACCGCGGAGTCTGCGGTCGATCGACGAGGGTCTGCGTGGTGTCTCTTCCTTGATGGCACGCGTTGCTGCATAGAGCGTTGTGCTCGACGCCTCATAAGGCAGTCGGCCGGTGAGCAGTTCGTACAGGACAACGCCGAGCGAATAGACATCGGTCCGCGTGTCGAGATCGTGGGGGTCCGCGTCGCACTGCTCGGGGCTCATGTATTGCATGGTACCGATGAGCTGGCCGATGTCTGTCTGCTGTGTCGTGACCGACAGGTCTGAGTCGGTCGCCCGTGCTACGCCGAAGTCGATCAACTTGGGCTCACCGGACGAGTCCACCAGGATGTTCGCCGGTTTAAGGTCGCGGTGAATGATACCCTTTTGGTGTCCGTGGTGCAC
>CP070718.1:2115592-2146897 GCA_020350565.1 Phycisphaerales bacterium | reverse complement strand
GCGATTCGCTCAGCCCGGATGTCGTTCAGGAAGTGCTGTGCGCGTTTACCGGTCCGATCGTCGTTGATGCGGACGGCTTGAACGTCCTGGCCGCCGCCGGGCGGTTTACCGTCAATGATCCCGGACGAGTCATCATTACGCCGCACCCGGGCGAGATGCGCCGGCTGCTGAAGGGGCGCGGTGTCAACGCGTCGTTCGACAACTCTCCGAAGCAGCGCCGGGCGGCCGCCGTCGCGCTGGTCGAGGAGTATGGATTCACCGTCGTTCTGAAGGGGCGCGGTACGGTCGTCACCGACGGTAAGCGTCTGTACATCAATGAAACGGGCAACGCGGGGCTCGCGAGCGGGGGCACGGGCGACGTGTTGACCGGCGTGATCGCCGGTCTGCTCGGTCAGAAGATGGCCCCGCTCGAGGCCGCCATCCTGGGCGTCTATGTCCATGGCCTCGCCGGCGACTTCGCGGCCGAAGAGCTCGGTCGTCTCTCCATGGACGCCGTAGACGTGATCGAGTACCTCCCCGAAGCCTTCGGCGAGCACAGCCTCCTCGAACTGGATTGACGATCGGTTCCGAAGGTCGATCCCTTCCCTTACGTGAGTTTTTTGCATGTGCGGCTATTCGGTTTTCGGCCACCTGCGCCGGCACGCCTTTCGTCGTCTATCGTGGCGAGCCGCGGGAGAAGGGAGCGATTCGTTGGCGTCTTGCGTCGGCATGTCCCCGCGCTAGAATAGCGTCGGGGCGCCTCAAGCTGAGGTGTTTCGACGTCAGCGTTGCTCCCGACAGTCAGCATTGGTACGTGATGACGCCCAGCTTGCCGGAGTGGCGGAATTGGCAGACGCGCGGGATTCAAAATCCCGTCTGGGCGACCAGGTGAGGGTTCGAGTCCCTCCTCCGGCAGTCGACTGGGACCATTTTCCAGGGTTCCAGTCCTCTCACCGGCTTGCTCCGGGGCGCCGGGTTTTGACCCAGGATTCCGGCGAAGTCTGGTGTGTTTCCGTTTGGATTCGACAGGGGGCTCGCCGGCTTGCGCCGCGGCGGGCTTGTGCAACGTGGTGCGCTCTTGGGCGGGTGGATTGACGACCTTTGGGTGGACTGCGAGCTTGAGCGCCTCATTCCTCGCGGGCGGGTCACGATAACGGTGGCCTGCAGCTACTCGCACCTTCGATGGGCCTCGATGACGCGGACGATTTCGTCGGCGGACATGCCGCGTTCAGCGAGGACTCGTTTCAGCTCGTTGTCGGATCGGGCTTTCTGGCTCTTGTAGGCGAAACCGCAGACGATCGCGACGATCGGGATCAGGCAGCCCAGGATGATCGGGAGCTGCGGCATCCCGAAGATGTACTCCCAGAAGTTGCTGGCTAACATGGGCGAGCCTCCTACGTCTACCGTTGTCGGAAGTGCAGCATTTGCCCAACTTCCCTCTCACTCTACCGCGGTATTCGCGGCTGAGTCCACAGTATTCTGCGGCTTTTCAGGCTTTTGTGCCGGCAAAAAGACTGTGGCCGCTCGCGCGAGCGAACGGGTAGGCCGACACTTCTTTCTTGGATGGCTTCGCCGCGGTAGATCCATGGCGCCCTTCATTGATGTCATGAGCCGTTGGCGGGGCGATGGATTCGTGGCGTGTTCCGTGCCGGGGGCTATCGCCCCTTGACGCGACCGATGAGGCTCTGGGCCTGGGTCTTGATGCCCTTAACCGCGGATGCGAGAGCCTCCCGGCTCGGGGCGTATTCCATGGCCGTGTCGTAGTGCACCAGCTCCTTCTCCACCAGCTCGCACAAGGATTGAGTGAAGGATCTCATGCCTTCTTCCTTGCACTGGTTGATAACGGCCGGAAAGTCGTCGTCCTCCTCGTGCAGAATCTTGTCCTTCACGATGGAGTTCATGACCATGACCTCGGTGGCGGGGTACCGCGATTCCTCCTCGATGCCGGGGAGCAGTCGCTGGCACATGATGGCGGTCAAGCTGTTGGCCAGCGACGATCGAATGAAGCGGTGCTCGTTGCGCGGGAAGAACTCGAGGATTCGCTTGAAGGTCTGCTGCACGTCGATGACGTGAAGGGAGCCGAGCACAAGATGCCCGGTCTCGGCGGCCTGGATGGCGGCCTGCATCGTGGCGCGATCGCGCATCTCACCGATGAAGATGCAATCGGGGTCCTGCCGCACGACGTAGCGCAGGGCCTCGGCATAGTCGGGAATATCGATGCCGATCTCGCGTTGCGAGATGATCGACTTCTTCGGCGTGAAGACGTACTCGATCGGGTCCTCGATGGTGATGATGTGCATGCCGCGCAGCTCGTTGACGAGATTGAGCATGGCGGCCAGTGTGCTGCTCTTGCCGCATCCGGTCACGCCGCTGACGAGGATGAGGCCGTCCAGACTCTTCATCATGGTTTTGCCGTAGACATCCGGCAGGTTCAGTTCCTTGAATGTGGGGATGTTGCTCTGCACACGACGAACCGCGGCGTGCATCTCGCTGGTCGAGCGGAAAATGTTGATACGGAAGCGGTCGCCCGTGGGACCCCTGGCGGAAAAGTCGAGGTCGCCCTTCTCATCATACTCGGGGCGCCGGGTGGGCGGCACCAGCGACTCAAGCATCTGCTCCATATACTCCGTACTGGGAATCGGGGGCATGTCAACCTTGCGCAGAACACCCGCAACGCGAAAACAGGGCGGGTAGTGGACTTTCAGGTGCAGGTCGGACGCCCCCATCTTGCCCATCGCGGTAAGGAGTCTGTCCATCGTTTGCTGGGGCGGGTCGGGGTCTGCCATCGGGCGGTCTCCAATTGCGTGCTCGCCGCCAGAGAGACCCCGTCTTTTCTGACGCCACTAGCGAAAGAGGGACACGAGGCTCATGGCGACTGCCAGCACCGCTATAGTTATAGTCACGCGGGAGAGCCAGGTAAACTGCCGGGTCTGTTGGTCGAGGAGTGTGGCCAGGCGTGCCTCTCGGGCGGAGGAGTCGGCGTGCATCTGACGCAAAAGGGTGCTCGAGGCATTGGTGTTTTCATCCAGCGCAGACATCGTTTCGCGCAAGCCCGTCAGGGTGTTGCTGAGGCGGTCGGTACTCTGTCGTGAGTTGTCAAGCTCGTGCCGAACGGAGACGATGATCTCGCGCTGGGCATCGGCAATACGCGGCCACTGGGCGAGGTTCTCATCCAGCCGCCGCGCGCGAACGCTTTCGGCCTCCAGTTGTTCCCGGATCCCGCTCAACGCTTGCTGTTGGGCGTGTGATGATTCCGGTAGGTGAGACAGGTCGTCGGCGAGCCTTGTGAGCGCCTGCACCATGAGTGCACTGCGATCGTCCTGCCGTTTGAGGTGCTCCTGAATCGTTTCGATCACGTCGACGGTTTTTTGATAGCCGTCCTGGAGGCGCTCCAAGGACAGTTCCCGTTTGCTCAGGGCTCTGGGGGTTGGGGCAATGATGGCTTCCTGTGCATGACTGGGGGCGGTCTTATGGTCGGAGTCGGGGTCGGCCGAAAAAGGGCGGTTGGCATTCGAGATGGTCGTGTGTCTCATGTCTGGGTTGTTGCCGTCGTTTCTGCCGGTCACCTTGAACCAACTACCCATCCGAGACCAGAGCGTCTGAGCCTGCATTTCGGGAAATCTCCAGTGGTTGGACCGGGCACGGCTTCGCCAGGACTACGTGGCGAACTTCTGCTGATTGCCCGAGAGCGGATATCGGCGCAGACGCGTCGAATCAATGAGTCGAATCCCGCGCCACAAACAAACCAGCCGGTTCTGCTGGGTTGCGCAGCTTCTGCGCGTAGCCCGGGGCCTCCACACGCAAAAGCGTCTGTCAGAGCCCTTTGGGACAGCGAACTCAGGAGTTCCAGCGTTTGCATGACGCGCAAGCCGACAACCTGGATTCGCTCCACCTGAAGGCCCACAGGCCTCAGACCACTTGCCATTCGCAACGCGTGATTCAGCGGGGGGTCACGATCCGACGACTCGCGTCGGATTCGATGTCGAAGTACTGCGATCCTGGTGATGGGCTTGTTTGGCGTTAAAGGAGAGGCCGGTGGTGGGGTGCGGGGGCCGGCAGCTACTCGGTCCTTCGCGGCATCGGGGCGCCGAACTCCTGGACCCAGTAAGCGCCGTATTCACCGCCGCTCCGAACCGCGATGCCGACCTCTTTCCACTTGGGATCGAGAATGACGGCCCGGTGGGATTCGCTCGCCATCCAGACACGCATGGCCTGGGCCGGGGTCTCTTGCCCTGCGGCGAGGTTCTCACCGATGGCGTAGAACGGATACTTGTAAGCCAGTGCTCGAGCACCGGGGCCGTACCCAGTGTAAACGTCTTCGTGTCCGAAGAAGCCCAACTCCACCATCCGGCAGGCATATTCTCCGGCGACGCGCTCCAGAACCGGGTTTGCGATGACCGGGGCAAGACCCGCAGCTGCCCGTTCCAGATTGACCAACTGGAGAACCTGGTCGGCCATCCGCTCGGCTTCATCCGGTGCGATGCAGAAGAAGTCCCGCTCGCGGTAATCCTCAAGGTCTTCTTTGTTGGACTGATCCCCGAGACCGCAGCCGGTGGTCAGCACCGCCGCCATCAGCATCGAGAGAATCAGATTGATGTGTTTAAAGGCCAATGCGGCAAACCCAACAAGAGCGTCATTCAGCAGACGAAACCATGCAGGTCAGCAACTTTGAGCTATTTTAAGGTTGCACTGAGAGTCCAACAAGAACCGCCGAGCGGGCGGGCCAGGCTGTGACCAAACCGTTGCGCTAAGGTTCCCCTCGTTCTCGGCGCACAAGCAATACTGTAATATCGTCCGGCTGGCTTCCATCCTTGAGGAAAGGTGACAGGTCGGCCATGAGATCCTGCAAGGCCGTTGGGGCAGGTTGTCCGAAAGTGTCGCGAATCGCTTCAATGAGTCGCTTCTCGCCGAGTTTCGTTCCCTCGCTATCGCGCGCGCTAGCGCAACCTGGCGTAAATAAGGCCAACATCTCCCCTTCGCCGACCCGCACTTTGCGGACGGGATACTCGCGGTCTTTGGCTGTGCCGACTGGAGGATTGCGCTCTTTCTTGGGCATGCGAGCGTTGCCTTCGTCGTCCACCAGCAGGATGTGCATGGCGCCCGCCGTGCTGAACTCCGAGGCGCCGCTCTTGGGATTCATCACCCAGATGACCGCGTCGACCTCGACCGGCTCTTCAGGGCTGAAAACAAGCCAGTTCATCGCGCGCAGTTGCACGTGCGACGGATCCGCATGGACGCAGGCGAGGCGGAACGCCGCCCGCAGTTCGGCCATGGTTTGGGCGGTTGCGGTCATGCCGCCGGAAACGTGGGCCACGAGGAAGGCGGCCAGGCCGTTCGGCATCTTCACCATGTTGTACAGATCGCCGCTGTTCTGCGAGCCGGGTTTCGTGTAGGCCGAGACTTCGAGGCACTTGAATTCGGGCGCCGCTTTCGGCACCAGCTTGGCTTGAAGGTTGCCGAGCAGAACGCGCTCGCCGGCCTGAAGTTGGGCGCGCTGCGTGGCCGCCTCTTCCAAGACGGCTTCCAATTGCGCGGCAACGAACCGCGAAGCGGCTGTGACCAGATGCAGGTCGGCTTCGTCGAAGACCCGTGTTCGCCGCTTGGTGTCCGCGATGATCAGGCCCATCGGCCCTTTCTTGCCGATGATCGGTATTGCTATCAACGATTGCGTATCCGGCTGGCCGGTCTTCGGCAGTCGGATGAACTGCTCGCGCGCCATGCAACGATACATGAAGCCCTCTAGCATCCACGGCTCGCCGGTGAAATCGCCTGCTCCGGTGCGACCGCTGATGAATTCCAGGTCGCCCGCCTTGCCTCTTCGCACGCCGATCCAAGCCAGCCGTGCGCTGAGCTCCGCCTGAAGGAACTCTACGGTTCGATCGAGCACCTGGCCGACGTCATTGCACTCGCGCAACTTCAAGCTGAAATGCCCCAGGGTGTTTTGCGCGCCGGAAGTCAGGCGGATGATCTCGTCGGCGTGCCTTACGTCGGCCCGCGGCGGCAAGGGATACTGCTTGATCTTGGCGAGCTCCATCACGTTGGCCGGCTCCGGGAGCTCGAGATCCTGCGGGGCGTCCATGGTGATGCTGATCTCGAAGTGAGAGATTTTCAGCACGTCCCCATCCTTCAGGCGGGTCGGCGCGGTCACTGTCTCGCCGTTGATCGCGGAGCCCTCGTCTCGGACGCTGAGACGGTATTCCCAATCCTCGCCGCCTTCGCCGACGGGTAAAATCATGGCGTAGTATTCGGCCAGGTTTACGTCCGGCAGTTGCACCGTGTTGGCCGAGTGCGACCCGATCGAAATCGGCATGTTGTGGAACTCGAGCGTTTGCCGCCGGGGCGTGTCGTCGGAAGCTGTACGGACGTCGAGAATCTCTAGCCGCATCGTTTTGACCGCGCTTTGAACAGGCCGATGACCGACCCTGACTTGCCCGGGTCCCCTGCCTGGGTTGTAATGCCCGGGCGCAGGTTTCGGCGTTCCGCTGTCAGGATTCTTCATCCAGCGTTGGGTTCATGGATGTCGGCTAATGCCTTGGCCCCCCTGGAGCATCCATCAAGACCATCGGCTGGTTTCGGCGGGGGGCGCCGATCGCTGTGAGACCGAGTCAGCGCCCATTGGCGCGTGCGATCGGCGAGACCGCCGCCGGATTCAGTATACCGCGGCCCCGGGTGGGTGGCCAGAATCATAGGGCCTCAGTGGAGGAAGCTTTGTCTCATGCACTCGAAGCACCTGACGTTGGGGCATAGCCCCGATCCCGACGACGCGTTCATGTTCTACGCCCTGGCCCAGGGGAAGATCGACGCCAAGGGCTGGACGTTTGAGCACGTGCTTCAGGACATCCAGACGCTTAACGAGCGGGCCATGCGCGGCGAGCTGGACATCACGGCCATCTCGATTCATGCGTATCCATATGTGGCGGACAAGTATGCGCTGACGGCGTGCGGTTCGAGCATGGGGGACGGCTACGGCCCGATGGTGGTCACGCGCGAGCCGATGACGGTGGCGGCATTGAAAGGGCTGAAGATCGCCGTGCCCGGCGAGATGACGACGGCTTTCCTGGCGCTGAGCCTGCTACTGGGCAAAGGGGCGTTTGAGCACGTGGTTGTGCCGTTCGATCAGATCCTCACCTATGTGGCCGACAGCAAGGCCGACGCGGGCCTGATCATTCACGAAGGACAACTTACTTACCAGAAGCACGACCTGCACAAGGTCGTCGACCTGGGCGAATGGTGGCTGGGGGACACCGGTTTGCCGTTGCCGCTCGGCGGCAACTGCATCCGCCGTGCGCTGGGCCACGAGACGATGGAAGAGGTAACGGGCATCCTGAAGGCCAGCATCCAGTACAGCCTCGAGCACCGCAAAGCGGCCGTCGAGCACGCCCTCCAATATGCCCGCGACATGGGTACCGGTCTCGCCGACAAGTTCGTCGGCATGTACGTCAACCAGTGGACCATCGACTACGGCGAAAAAGGCCGAGAGGCGATCCGTCTCCTCCTTGCCCGAGGCCACGAAGCGGCACTGGTGCCAAAGGTAGGCGAGATAGATTTTGTGAGTGAGTGAACACGCCGCCTGCTGCTTGATAGCGTCTTTGTCCCAGCCACTCAATCCTCTTTGGGGGCTTCGGCCGCCTGCGATAATCGGAGATAGACGGCTTTCGTCATCTTGTGGAAGAACGGTCCGGCGGAGGGGCCGCAGTTGGCGAGCGCCGCGATGGCCAGGTCGCTTTCCGGGTAGAGTTGGACCTTCGCGAAAAATGAGCCGGCCGTTCCCTCGTGTAAGTGCGCGTACTTGCCGGGCTCGATTTCCTTGACCACCCAACCGCCGGCATAACGTTGGCCCGGTGCCGGCGTGTGCAGGCGGCTGACGGTCTCGGCCTTGAGGGCTCCGTCCTGTCCTTTAAGGCCCTTCAGATGGAACGCTGCGAAGCGGGTCAGGTCCTCAATACTGCAATGGACGTTGCCTGCAGGGCCGAAGTAGTCCCCATCGCCGAGCAGGGAGCCGCCTACTTCCTCCACCGTCAAGTCCGGCGGAGTGCCCAAGTGGCCCAGCGGCTGATCGGGACGCTCGGGAGTCGCCGGCCACCCGAACCCGGCCGACCGCAGCTTGAGCGGCTCGAAGACCAGCGTGCGCATCAGTTCCTCCCAGGGTCGGTCCGCCGCCCGTTCAGCCATGTACCCGGCAACGACATAGCCGGAGTTCGAATACTCATAGGTGCCGAACATGGATGGGTCTTCGTTCAGAACGTGCTTCACGAGCGTCGCGCGTGCATCCCGTGCCGATCCGCCTGAATCGTCGGGGATGCCGTTGGCGAACTCTCCGGATGAGGGCATGGAGGGTATCCCTCCGCGATGCTGCAGCAGTTGCTCCAGCGTGACGCTTCGGTATTCCGCTCTTATCGGGATGTCGTGCAGGATCTCCCCTATGGTCGTGTCCCACCGCAGCGTCCCCTCCTCCACGAGCTTTCCGATCATGGTAGCGGTGAAGGACTTGGTCACCGAGCCGAGGTGATATCGGTCGCCGATTTTGGCGGGCTCGGGTCGGTCAAGGCGGCGAACGCCTGTGACCGCTTTCTCGATAATCTCTCCGGCGTGCGCGACGGCCACGGCGATGGCCGGTGCGCCCGAGTCCCGGCAGACTTGCTCCACCAGATCTCCGAGGTCTTTCCAATCACGGTAGTCTTTCGGTTTTCTTTCCTCAGGTGCGGGTCCGGGGCCGATTACCATGTTGGCGACGTCATGCGGGGGCTCCGGCGAAAGCTGGATCGTGACCTTCAACCACGCGATCGGTTTCGAGTCGACAATGCCGCGGGCGATGACGTCCACATTGAATTCCCCGTCGGGCGTGGCCGAGCGTGGTTCGAGCTTGTGGATCATGCCTCGCGTCTTGAAGAATCCGTCCGCCACCTCTTTGACCGGCGTTTCCTTCAGGTAGGCTTCGGAGTAGTGCTCCTCGATGAATTGCCGCAAGGCGTCCTGTCCGTCGGCGCTGTAAGCCTCGACGTACGCCTTGGCCCAACGCCCGGCAGGAGTATCAGGCCAGTTGATCTGACTGAGGCCGGCGTCGGCATGCGTCTGCGCCGGAGCGAACGGGGGCAGCGTGACTACGGCAAGGATCGTCGCACTTGCGAGCAACAGGAATCGTGCATTCATCCCGCGATTTCCTTTCTGCAATTCCATGGTCTCCGTCGATCCGGGCGCGCCGTTGAAGCGTGTGTGACCGCGCACAAATGTCCAAGGCCCGGTTTTGCCAGCTTCGTCTGCTCCTTTGACGCCTCGGGGGGGATCTGCATTCACGGGTGGTCAGTCGTGCCGGTCGTCCGTCTCTCCGCCGGACGGAGCTGGAGGAGCGCCACGGCCGAGGCTGGGAGACTCCGGATAGAGAACATACGCGTACAGCACCAGCACCAGCCCGATGCCCAGGGGAATCCAACCCACTGCGCTGAATGAAAGTGCACCGGTGTCGACGAAACGGAGGCCTAGGAGAATCCCCAGGCCAATGGCGCCCGTGATCAGGCCGCCCACCTTCAGCCCCTCGCGGCGACGCAGCCAGCGGGTGCGTTCCTCCTCTCGGCGCAACTGGAGGAACTGCTCGGCCGACGCGTCGCCTTGCTCGAGCAGTCTCTTCTCGGTTTCGTGGCGATAAAAGGCCTCCCGTTCCTTGCGGCGCTGTATGGCCCAGCCGACGACGGCCAGCCACGAGAAAAACGCCAGCCACGTCAGCCCGACACAGCCGTACAGGGCAACGGCCTTGCCTACGCTTTCCGCCGCTACGGTTTCGCTCCCTGCGCCCATCATATCGATCTCCGCTAGAATGAGCCGCGGTCATGGAGTAGGACGCGGCCAGCATCAGATCGGTTGCGTGATTCCGCAAATAGCCGCTGAGAAAATCTTCGCAACCGCTGACACGATCACGGCGTCCTACCCGTAGGAACGTTTGCATGAGCGAGGAACAGGACGCGGCGGATGTGGGCCGGGTGCTTGCGGGCGACCCGGAAGCGTTCAGGGGCATTGTCCGCCGCTGGCAGGGCCCGCTGGTGACCCTGGCGTTCAGGTTCTGCCGGGACCGCAACCGGGCGGAGGACATGGCCCAGGCCGCGTTCCTGCGAGCGTTTCAATCGCTGGGACAGTGGCGAGGCGGCGGGGCGTTTTCGAGCTGGCTGTTCACGGTCGCGGCCAACATCTATCGGTCCGAGTTGCGTCGGCGCCGATTGTTCATGCTCCCACTGGATTCTATCCGTGACACGGTCCAACCGAGTTCGCCCGCAGCCGACCCCGCGACCTTGGACTGAGAGGCAGTTGTGCAGCAAGCGGTGTCGACATTGCCGGGCAAGTACCGTGACACGCTCGTGTTGTTTTACTTTCAGCAGATGAACGTAGAGGAGACGGCGCGCATCCTGGGGCTGGCCGACGGAACCGTCAAGACCCGCCTGCACCGGGGACGAACCCTACTTCGCAGAAAGCTCGGGCCGATGTTTGCGGGCGAGGAAGCGGAGGATAAGAGCGATGACTGACGACCTGGATCGGATCCTGGCAAGCGAGGAGGCTGTCACTCCTTCCGCCGGTTTCGTGGACCGCGTGATGAAAGAGATACGGCGAGTCTGTGAGGCGACCGCCCCGCTTCACTTCCCCTGGCGGCGGTTTCTTGTGGGGCTGGTCGGGGGAGTTCTCTGCACGCTGCTCAGCGGTGCGATTCTGCTAGCGAGGGCGGGCAGCGGCCTGCGCTTCCCCGGTATGGCGACTTGGATCGATCCGGCCTTGTTCAGTTACGCGGGCGGCGCCCTTCTTGTAACCATCGGGCTTGCGGGCAGTCTTTTGGTGGTCCGTGTAGCCGTCGACACCATGTCGGATTAAAGGACCGGTCGCAACGTCGCACGTGCCCGTTATGGCATGCTGCTAAGATCGCGCGGCGGCGTTCGCTGCAGCAGGTGGCACCTCGCGGCGAACTTCGTGTTCTCAACTCGCGTATCGTCCGTTCCGGGTGGTCGATCCGTCTCGCTGGGTGAACCGTGAGCGGGAGAAGAAGGGAGCGAGGCAACGAGACGGGAGAACCGTAAAAGAGGCGTCAGATTGTGTGCCTGCGCTATGTAGTCCTTGGCTTGGTCTGATTCATCCTTTCCTTGTGCGGCTGACGGCCATTTCCGTCTTCACAAATCGGAAGAAAACGGCCAGGGGTCAAAGCCGGTCAAGCGGAGCATTGAGCGCCATGATGGGATTGCAGGTTTCCACATCCAGTGATACGGTTTAGGGCGTCAGCAGAAGGATAGAGCTGTGAAGCATCACATCATGATCCTCAGTTTCTTTGGGGCGGTTGCGTTCGCTTTGTTGCCACTGCTCACTCGATGTGCGACCAGCACGACGGGACCCGGCGGAGATGATGCCCAGGTGAATGACAACCATTCCGGCCAAGTGGACAACGGCGGTGCGGACGTGGACGACGGCGATACGCCCGACGGCGGCGTTACGCCGGACGTTCCTGAGGACCCGCTCCCCGATTACGTGCCGGACCCTGACATCTACGTGGCCGCGTTCGATCCGGACCTCGTCGTAACACTCGAGCCGGAAGGCGAAGACGGGCCGATCCTCCAGTTCCCTGTCAATCAGATGATCTTGCTGATGGAGCAGGGGGCGCCGCGGGCGGACGCCGAGGCGGTGGCGGAGCTGCTCGGCGGGGCCATCGTCGGACAAGTCCCGGCTATGGACTTCTACCAGCTCGAACTGCCGACGACGACACAAGCTGAATTGGATGAAGCGCTTGCTCAAGCCCAGGACCTGCCTTCGGTCGAGGCGGTGTCGTACAGCGTGCTGGTTGCGCCGCTGCAATGCCCGTCGCCTTCCGACCTGTACGATCAACTCTTCCTGGGCGAGGAGCGCTGCCCTTTCGTGGATGTTGATTACTACAACGCCCTGACCATCTTCGACCAGATTCGTCCGATGATCGCGCTCCATCCTGTCGTCGTGGCGGTCATTGATTCGGGCATCCAGAAGAACAACGGCGAGTTTGACGAAATCTCCATCGTGAATCTCAGCGATCCGAACGTCGATAGCACCGATCGGGAGGGGCACGGTACGGCCGTCGCCGCTTTGATTGCCTCGGATGATGACGGGGCCGGCATATGTGGGCTCGCCTCGCGTATGCTGGACAACACCATCGTTCTGCTGGACGGGAACACTGCAGCCACTGCGTTTCCGGACTCCTACGCCGCAACGCAACGGGCGGTGGCCGCCGGCGCTGAGGTCGTGAACATGAGCTTCGGCTCGAGCACGCGTTTGTCAGGCGTGTCGGACATTTCAGCCATCCGAGCATCCTGGCGGCGACTCTTCGAGGCGAACCCGGATGTGCTGTTCGTTGCCGCCGCGGACAATCACCCGTATGAGATTACGGCTGAAAACTTCGCTCCGGGTGGATTGAATCTGCCCAATGTGATCACCGTAGGTGGGCTGAACATCTGTGAACCGATGCAAGCCTACCCCAGCAGCGCCTTCGGCCCGCGCGTTGAGGTGGCCGCGCCCGCGGTCAACGTTCCCACCGCCGATCGGATCGACGGCCACCACGTCATCGCTCCGTCGGGCAATTCGGCGGCTGTCCCGATCGTCGTGTCGCTGGCGGCGATCCTCAAGTCGATCGATCCCTCCCTTACGCCTCAGGAAATCAAGGACGATTACATCCGATACTATGGTGTCCCGGCAGCGGAGTCCGTCAGCGGGATCCGACCGTACTTCTCCTCGACGATCATGCAGGTTCTCATCGACCGGTTTCCCTCGGTGCCGTACGAAGTGCTGGACCTGATCGACGATGACATCAACGACCACCACGATCTGGTGACGATGGTCGTCAACCGTATTTGCGGCGGACTGCAATACACCGTGATGGGGTATGGCAGCTACGACTACACCGGGGAGGAGGTGGCCGATCCGGCGGTTCCGATCGTCGGGCGGATCGCTCCGCAGGCGTTTACTCTCGAATCAGCGGTAACCGAGGACGCCCACTTGTTGGTGGCCTGCCTGAATGGTATCGAATGTTCCTTCGAACTGGGCAAAGCCTACCCCATCCATCGTGAGGCGCTGGACATTCCGGGATACGTGGCCGTAACGTACCAGATCCCTCGCGAGAATGATGTTCCGGAGTACGTCGGGCTGGGTATTTCAGGCAGCGTTGTCTTTGACGAATGCCGGATCGATGAACGCTACCCCGTCACCAATGATATCGCCGCCGTAGGGGTTACCGGCGGGTTCAGCGGTGCGCTCGAAGTGGTGCACCTCGACAGCTCAAAGCACTACGTGTCCCTGGAAGGCGCGTTCGGCATCCCATTCATCAGTACCATGGTGGGAATGCCCAACGAACCGGTCATCGAATACCTCGAGGCCAATTGCGAGGGCGGGATCCCGATTCTCGCGTCGCACTTCTCAGAGTGATCTCGATTCCAACTCGATGCTCTTGATGGAGCTCAGTTGCGTTGCATCCCGGTAGGCTTGGAATCGGCTGCCTTGCGCCTACGCTCCTGCCATGATGACATCGATGAGAAGATGGCTGATAGGTGACGCGGTGGTCGTGTTGGTTCTGGCCTTCGTGGCGGTCATGGGCGAGCCCCAGAGTGGGCAGATGGGCTTCAACGCCAACCCAAAGGGCACAGTGATCTCGGGTGGCATCTGTGCGGGACTTGCCATTCTATGGGGCGTCCTGCTCGCATGCGGGATGCCTTGGGCTCGGCTGGCGGCGATCGTGACGACCGTGCTATGCGTGGCGGCTTTCTCGTGGCGGGGGATTCTCGCCTGAAAGGGCTTCGCGGAAGGCACGTCGGATAAATGGTATGGGGCCACCATGATGTCGGTGATGTCGCTGGCCTCCGTGTTTCTTCTGGTGAGACTTCTAGTTGGCGCTGGGCGGGAAGAGGCCTTGGACGGTTGATCTTCTTGGGGCCGGCCAGAATGCCGCCCAACGATTGGTGAATAGGATACCGGGTCTTCTGACATTCTCGTTTGGTCATTTCGCGGTGTGGGTACGGCTCATACTCCCGCGAGTGCTTTGAGTTCTGACGCGTTCCCGGCTGAGCCGAAGACCGCCGTTCGGCTGGATTGACACATCCCGGCTGAGAAGCAGGAGCTCGATTCACATGCGATCCGCCGGACCGCAATTAGGGAGCGAATGGCACCTGTGTAGCGGCATTATCGGTCTTTTCCGACCCGGATGGTATATGCCGCTTGGCCGCTGACAGCGAACGTGCAGATTTGCCTTCAAACCGGTCTTAATCGGCGTCGATGAATGAGCGTGGGTCTCTGACGAAAGGGCCCCGCTTAAGGAGCCTCCCCATGGATGAGCAGCAAGTTACCTCGATCAAGGAGCGGCCTATTCGTGAGCTTGTTATGCCCGGTTTAGAGGAACCGATCCAGACCGGGTGGGGCGGCGAGGAATGGCGTCGCTGCTACCGCTTCTCCCGCCGTCTGCCCGCGATCATGACGACCGGCCGGACAGAGCACGAAGTGACATGCTTTGACATCGGATACGGCGGCATCCGCGTGGTGGCTCCCTCCACAGTCAAGGTACAGCCTGGAGAGCACGTGACCGTCCGCATCATTCGAGGCTCAGAGTCCTACCTGGATGAGTTCGCGGTCGTGGACAGCGAGATGACCGGCGCCGGGAACTCGATTCATCTCAGTCTCTGACCGTTGGGGCCTATTCGTGCCTCACTGCGGCAGGCAAGTGAGTAAGTTGGAGCAGGCTCGATCACGCGTGGCAAGCGTACCATGGGCCGCCCCGGGCACGCCGGGACGGGAGCGTGCCGGCCGAATACCGCCATCCAAATACGCTGCTGCCGTCCTGTATGGTGCGTGGAAGACGCGCCCGTTTGCGGGATGATGCGTCGGGGACGTGCCCCATCACTTGAAATCGCGTGGACTGCGTCTACGCTCCCGACATGAGACGCGTATTGGCGAAATGGTTGATCATCTACGGGGTAGTTGTGCTGGTCATTGCGATCCTGGCTGTGATGTACAGGCCGGCTGCCGGAGCGATCGGCTTCAACCCAACGGCGAAGAGCGCCCTCATTGCCGGTGGCATCTGCGGCGGGCTCGCCATTTTGTGGGGGGTCCTTCTAATTCAGGGGATGAACTGGGCGCGGATTGCCGCCATCGTCACCGCACTCCTGTTCGCGGCGGCGTTCACCTGGCGTGGAATCCTCGCCTGGCATGCGTTTGCAGGTGGCCAAAGCGAGAAATGGTATGCGGCCTCGATGATCTCCGCGATGTGGATCGCCTCGGTCCTATTGCTGATCAGGCTCTTCCGCAGCGCGGGGCGGGCATAGAACCTGGAGGCCTGATCATGCGGATTGACCGGCTGGGAAGCCGATCCTGCGCATCTGAAAGACGGCTTAGTCTCCCTGATCGGTTTTGTAGCCCTCCCAGGAAGGATCGGGGTCCTGTTCGCGGGCGGCGTGGTGGTAGATGATCTGGGCGAGCCAGTTGTCGTCCGTGCCCATGTCGCCGCCGATCATGTTCATTTCAACGGGAGTGAGTTCAGTGTAATACTCCAGCGTGTCATTGGCCCGCAGGTACCTGTTGATGAACAGCTCCGTAACGAACATGGCCTCGTCCTGCTCGGCCTCGTCTTCAAGGTAGTACAGATTCATGCGAAGAGTCTCGACGAAATAGCCGTGCTCTTCGGTGATGTAGAACCGCAGACGGTGTTTGCCCTCGGCCAGGTCGACCTTGACATCGACGTCGAAGGACGGCTTCTCCGGAGGCTCATTGCCCGGAAGAGGAATCTGGTCAAGCGGCTTCTTGATGCCGGGTTGGCCCTCGACCGTCGGCGCCAAGTTCTGGGCTTCTATCACTTCGTCCGTTTCCTCGGGTTGCGACGTCATCTTGACGCCGGCCACGACGGCCACGACGACTAACACTACGATCAGGATGATGAGGCGAGGCTTCATGGCTGATTCCTTATGCTGGTGGTTCTTTCGACGTCCGATGGGGAGCTGGGCTTCACGGCGGTTCCGGGAACAGGGGTCCGCCGGGTCCCAGTCCTCGTTGGCGTGTCAGTCGGCCTTCCCACGGCGAATCCGCGGGGCACGGCTCCCCTCATGCTCGTGAGGGAGATGAGCCGTTCCCCATGATGTCACGGCCTTTTGACACCGCCGTTGTCGAGCGCGTAGTGTACTTGTCCGCGCACGCGTAACAAGTACCGGCTGCGTGCGTGTCGGGCCGCCGCCCCCCCTCCCAGAGGAGCAACATGGCCACCTCCGGGGTCGGCGGGGGGGACGCGTACTCGGTTGCTCCCAGGCGTCCCTTCAGCCCTGAGAGGGGAGATCCGCTGGATTCTTGATGGGTGCTCACCCCGTGACAGCCTGCCTCTTGTAGGCTAGACTACGGGGCTCGAAAGGGTATGGGAACAGCGCGGTGGGCGGCTTCTGGCCGGCGTGCATCGTCTGGCGGTGGGCTCACAGGAATCCTGTTGGCTCAGCCGCTTGTCTTTGAGCCCATTTGGACCGAAGAAGACATGAAAGCACAACGACGACACGAACTTCGTGAAAACGATCTGGTTCATTACCTCAAGGAAACCAAAAACTACCTTGACAAACATGGCTCGAAGATCGTTGCCGGCACCATAGTCGTGGCCGTGGCGGCGTCAGTCGGTCTGTGGCTGGTCCGCAGCCGATCGAGGGCACTTGGCGAAGCTTATGTCAGCAT
Source organism: Phycisphaerales bacterium (assembly GCA_020350565.1). Lineage (GTDB taxonomy): Bacteria > Planctomycetota > Phycisphaerae > UBA1845 > UBA1845. The sequence continues at coordinate 2,130,238 of CP070718.1, read as the reverse complement.
GAGCGCCTTGACCTTTCCTGATCTGGACCAAGGCAAACAAAGTCTCGATTCGTTGACCACCTTGACTTCGACCACCTCCGATCATCACTTTCTCTTGTCGGCCTTGATCGAACAGGGTCGGGCCGCGCTTGACCTCGCCTCCAAGGGAAAGCCGGCGCCGGATCGTGAAATGAACGAGAAAGCCAAGGAGGCTTTTGAGCGGCTTCTGCGGGAATTCAAGGAAGATCCGATTGCGGTTGGCGTTGCGCACCTTGGGCTGGCCACGGCGGCGGGCAATGATTTTGTGCTCGATGGGAACCCGGCCCATAAGGAAACGGCCAGGCGGCATCTGGAGCAGGTTCGCGACAGCCAGCTTCTGACCGGTTTGCCCTTCCAGACGTTTGCGCTGGCACAGCTCAACAACCTTAACGAGACGTTCAGACCAGTCGAATTCGCGCCCCCATTGCCGAAGCCGGAAGTCGAGGAAGAGGCCACTACAGAGCCTGGCAGTGGCACCGGGGAGTCCTCCGCCCCCTCTGCTCCCGGGGCGGCGGAAGAGGCATCCTCTGGGCAGGATGCGGCGTCGGCCCTGCCGGAAACCCTCCCTGCGAGTGAGCCTGTTACTGAGGCGCCCGAGCCGCAGGCCGAGGGCTCACGGGGGGCCGGGGGATCGGAGCAGGCCGAGGAGACCGGGCAGGAGAAGGAGCCCGAGGGATAGCCGACTTCGTCAACCACGCGCTTCCGGGCTGCGGGTCGGTTTCACACTGGGCCTGGCGGCGAGCCACGCTATTGTACAAAAAAACCCGCATCCTTCTTGGCCCGTCTTCACTCGTTTCTCCGTGCGGGATGTGCCTTTAGACTCAATCGCCTGATTGCTGCCCTTCTGGTATCCTTCCCTCCAGATGTATCGGTATGTCACTTTGACACCTCCCGGGCTGCGACGAGAAGTCCGGATGGGGCTGTACGCGACGGCCCTTGCCGGCTGGGCCGCCATCATGGCTGTCCTGCCGGGCTGCGTCGGAGCCAAAACGTCCTCTGTTGGTGTTCGCGTATTTGCGGATGAGCCGCCGCGACTGGAAGTCTCACCTGAGGCTCTGACCGCGGCAGCCTCCGGCACGCGTCCCGTTCGCGTCGACCTGTTCGGCGCAATGAACGAGACGCTCGGCTTCCTGCTGGTGCTCCGCCCAATAAGGGAATCCCTTGAGGAGCCGGAATTCCAGCTTACGCCACTCCGTTCCTTCGAGGATGTCTTGGCCCCGGCTGCCTATCGCATCTACCGTGTTCACCGAGTCGAAGCGACCGATTGGCCCGGCTGGCACCTTCGTGCTGTGTCTCCGGCACTTCGTGAGCCCATGCCGCTGGATGTCCTGGTTCCGCTGAGCGCTCCCCGGGGGGGCATGCCCAGAACCTTGCTGCCCAACGAAACGTACATGTTTTGGGTCGATCTGAGTGTCCCCAAGGGCATCGCTGCCGGCGTTTATGGCGGGGACATCACGTTGATGGCTTCCGGACGCCCCGCCGAGACGGTCACCGTGGAACTGACCGTGCTTCCGTTCGTTCTTCCGTCCGACGACGCGATTCCATTCATTGTCGAGTTGGACCATCGATCCCTGTTTCGTCATCACATCAGGTGGCAGGGGAGACCCTTCGAGGTAAGCCCTGACGGTTGGCAAGACTCACCGCCGCGGGATCAGCTGGACGGCTTGCTGTCGTCCACGATGAGGATGCTTCGAGCCCACCGCGTATCGCCTGTCTTACCCGACGTGTCGCCCGTGATTAAGGTGAGTGCTGCGGGGGAGCCGGCGGTGGACTGGTCAAAATATGATGCCGCCGTCGATCCATACTTGAGCGGGAAGGCCTTCTTCGACCGCGTTCCCGTCGCGGCTTGGCCCCTGCCGGTCAACCGCATCCTGGAGCCGATGACGCAGGGAGAGGCACTTCCGTCGCCGGGCGCGGCCAAATTGTTGGGCCGGTATTTTGAGGAATGTGTTGCGCACTTCGAAGGATACGACTGGTTCGATCGCTGCTTTGCTCCGGTTCGGGTGGATGATGTGTCGTCCGGGGAGTCCCTCACTCGGGCGTGCCGATTGGCGGCGTTCTTCCGGTCGGCCTCGGAGCGAGTCAGAGTCGCTGCGCCACTGTTCCCGCAGGACATGGCCCCGTATGGCTGGGTGGACTTCCCCCTGGAGGGTAAGTCGCCGGACGTGGATATCTGGATGCCGCCGGCTCAGTTCTACGATCCGGATGCGATGGCGGCTCAGCGAGCGGCGGGCAAGGATACGTGGCTTGTCGTGGACCGGCCTCCTTATAGTGGGACCGCCTCGATCTATGCTCGTCCCGGAGATACCCGTTCGCTTGGATGGCAGGCGCTGCAGCTTGGTGCACGGGCGCTCTATGGTGGCTGCGTGAATCGTTGGCCTGCGCTCGCGATCGGGGCGACGCCGGAGCAGTGCGTTGCCGCCGATCCGCACGTCTTGCTGTATCCCGGGGGACCTTTCGGTCTGCCGGAGCCGGTGCTGTCGCTTCGGCTCAAGCGAATCCGACGCACCATGCAGGACCTCGCGCTGGCAAGGCTGCTGGATCTGTATGACATGGGGCACATACGCGAGACGATCGGGCGTGCTTTGGTGCCGTACTGTGGCACTGATGCCTACTGCACGCATTTCGCGGACGGCAGACCGTCATCATGGCCTGAGACCCGCGAATGGTTCGATGAGGCGCGGGACATCATGGCTCGGGCGTTGCAGCGTAAGGCCAAAGACCCCACGGAAGAACCTCGGATAACGGCCTTCCCCCGGAGCGCTCGATGGCGGAGGTTCATGCTGACGACTCGTGTCTTGGAGGCCGGCGTCGAGGCCGTTCGGGTTTACAGCGTCGTTGGCGCCGTACGCCCGGAGCTCGGCGTCGATTGCGTCATCAGCCTGATGAATCGTAAGCGTGTTCCCGTCTCCGGCAGCATCGGCTTTGCGGCGTTGCCGGCGGGTTGGCATTCCGTCGACCCGGAACGTGCATTCGGCCCGATTCTTCCAAATGCTTCACAACGCGTGACCCTGACGGCGCGGACGGACATGATTGTCACCAACGCCATGGGTGTGCTGAATCTGCCCATTATCTTGCGAACGGAGGACGGTCAGGAACTGCAGATCAGCGGGCGGTTGGCCTCGGTCACCGCGGTACCGGCGGCGCGTCCCATCAACATCGACGGTGACACGAGCGAGTGGCCAATCGGCGTGGCGAACGCCATGTCGGATTTCGTGCTGATTACCGGCGTCTCCGAGGCTTCGGGTGCATTGGAGCTTTCCAGGCCTCAGGCGGCTACCAGTGCGTTTATCCTGCGTGACGGTTCATCGCTCTGCTTGGCGGTGATCTGCCAGGATGACGGCGCTCGAGAGACCGACGCAGTCCGCCGCAATTGGATCCGCTATGACGATCTGATTCCCGTGGGGGAGGAATTGATCGAGGTTCTCATCGATCCGTTGGGGGCCGGCACCCGTTCCCCGTCCGATCTCTATCACATTGTGGTCAAGCGGAACGGTTCGTACCTGACGGAGCGGGGCATCGCAACGGAGCCCTCCTGCTGCGTCAACGAACCATGGGCGGCACATGTCGAGGTGGCTACAAGAATGTTGCTCGGACGTTGGATTGCCGAAATCCGGATACCATTATCCTCCTTCGAGGATGCCGCCGCTTCGGGCGTCTGGGGTGTGAACATCACGCGTTATGACGTGGCGCGGAAGGCGTACGCCACGTGGTCCGGCACGACCAGGAATGCCTACGACCCAATGAGCCTGGGCAATCTGCTCTTGCCCTGAACATGGAATCACACGCCCCATGACGCATTCCGAGTTGGCGTCCTCATGGGATATGATGAGCATCGGGCCGGTCCGATTCTGCGACGGCCTGGGTCCGTCCGCGTCCGATTCTGTGGGCCTGTGTCTCCGCCTGCGTAGCGCAATGTCGCCTCTGGCAAGCGCGGGCGGCCCGGAGCCTCAACTCCGGTGTTCCGTCTGAACCGGCTGACTCCTGACGGCATCTGACAAGTGGTGATTGATCCGTCTGATTTCCAGGTCTAGAATCCTATGCACCAAGATATATCTGACTGTCGTGCCTTGTACCGGTTCCCATAAGTAGCCCCGTTGCTGAGCATATGCCTCGATCAGCCCGCAACAACTACCGCCGTCCGGCAGCCTTTACGCTGATCGAGCTGCTGATCGTCGTCTCCATTATCTCTTTGCTGATCTCGATCCTGTTGCCATCGATGAGTCGAGCCCGGGCCCAGGCGAAAGGTGTTCATTGCCTTGCCCGACTCAAGGATATGGGCAACGCGGTCGCCACGTATGAGAACCTGTTCAACTGCATGCCGCCGGTGACTTGGCACCCTGGCGAGCTGGAACTGGAAGAGGGAGAGGAAGGGGAGGTTACCGAGTGTGCGGAGTACGGGTGGATAGAGATCATCTATACGCACTTGTATGGCGACACGGTGAAGTACCCGGCGGATTTTCCCGTCCAGCGAAACGTGCAGCCCGGCAAGTGGGGCGAGTACTTCCTTTGTCGGGCCGTCGGTAATCAGGATCCCAGCAGCGGTCACTATCGCGTCTATCTGCCCGCGTGGAGCGCCGGGAGTTATGTCCTGGAGCCTGATGGCGTATGGGGCGAAGACACCCATGCCAGTCCCTATTACACCGCTCAACGTGAGCGCGTCTCTCCTCGCCTTCCCTTGATCGGTGACGCGAATGAATTCTCTGAACGCGGCGACGGTTTCGGCGAGGATGACTGCAGTTACATCGACGCGGGCGAGGCGAACTATGTCGGCTCCGATGGAGTGAGAAACGGGAATCGCTTCTCCGATCGCCATTACGGGGGTACCAACTACCTCTTCCAGGACCTCCACGCGGCTTGGAACACGCGGTTGCGCGAGGATCTCTCCAAGGATTACGATCTCAACGGCTTGGAGGACATGGAGGTGCTCCCCTAGGCCTGGGGAGGTCGCGGAGGACGCATTGCTGTGCGTTTCCGGTCACCACTAGGCGGCCAGCTTGAGGGCCTTCCGTCAGCTTACGAAAAAGCCTCAGCGTGTCGGTTGCTCTGTCCGCTGCGGTTCGGGTAAACTGCCCGTTTTGGCACTTTGACGCGAGCGTCTATTGATGACGATAACCGAGCTACTCGACATATCCTGTGTCCTCGTTCCGCTTGAGGCAGCGGACAAGCTAGAAGCCATCACGAAGCTGGTCGATCTGTTGCATGAGAATGGCAAGCTGGTCGACCGCGATAACGTGCTTCAAGCCGTTCTAGAACGCGAGCAGATACGCTCCACAGGCATCGGCGAGGGGCTGGCCGTTCCCCACGGCAAAGCCCGCGGATGTGACGGCCTGCAGCTTGCGATCGGCAAGCCGGCCAAGCCAATCGACTTCGGCAGCAAAGACGGCCATCCCTGCGAGATGATCTTCTTGCTCACCAGCCCGGTGAACGAAATGGGCCCGCATATCCAGGCGCTTGCTCGAATCAGCCGGATCTGGTTATCTCCGGCATTCCGCAGAGCTGCTGCCGGGGCCGAGAACGCGGACGAACTCTATGCCGCAATACAGGAGCACCAAAGCTGACTTGGACACGTCTTGCTCCGCGCTTCAGACATGAGAACAGTTTGCGCACGGCAGGCCGGGCTTGCGCTTGAGAGTGGATCAGAGCAGTTCACGCAATCGGCGCTTGAGGATCTTACCGGTGGGGGAAGTGGGCAGGTCGTCGCGGATGTGCACCTGCTTGGGCACCTTATAGCCGGCAAGTGTCTGTTTGGCGTGATTGCGGAGCTGCAATTCGGTGACGCTGGCTCCTTCACGACGAAGGACGAAGGCAATCGGGGCTTCGCCTCTGCTTTCGTCCGGGATGCCGATGACGGCCGCTTGCAGGACGCCCTCATGATCTTCGAGAACAGCTTCGATTTCTCGCGGAAAGACGTTTTCCCCGCCAATGATGAGCATCTCTTTCAATCGGCCGGTAATGTACAGGAAGCCGTCGGCGTCGAGCCGGCCAATGTCACCGGTGTGGAACCAGCCGTCCTGGTCGATCACCTTCCTGGTCTCTTCCGGGCTTTTGTAGTAGCCCTTCATCACGCATGGGCCCCGCACCACGATCTCGCCGTCCCGATCGGGGCCGAGGCTGTTTCCCGCCTCATCTATGATGCGAACCTCCGCATTTCGAATCGGTCTGCCAACGCTTCCCTGGCGGTAGACCTCAGCGGAGTTTGCGGAAATGACGGGTGACGTTTCGGTCAGGCCGTAGCCTTCCCGCAGGGTCACGCCGAAGCGCTTCTCGAACCCTTCTCGAACGGTGTCGGGCAGCGGCTCTCCACCACTAATGGCCAGGTAGATTGACCGGAAACTGTCGCGTGTGGAGCTCTTGGTCCGCAACACGGCTGCGTACATACTGGGGATGGCCATCATGATCGAGATGCGTTGTCTCTCGACCGCCTTGACCACCGAGACAGGGCTGAACCGTGGTATGGCGTGGACCGTTGCCCGGAGGAACAGCGGCACCAGCACGAGGGCCGTCAGTCCGAACACATGAAAGGGTGGCAGGATGTTGAGGAAAGTCTGATTCGGGTCGATGTTCAGCGTCTCGATCGAGTCGACACAGTTGCTTTGGAGATTCCGGTAAGTCAGCTCAACACCTTTCGGGGCCGCCGTCGTGCCCGAGGTGTAAAGCAGGACGGCCGTGTCGCCGGGATCGACAAGGGGAACGGCCGGGATGGGCGTAAACAGCCTGAAGAAGACCTTCCTCTTGAGAGGCAATTCGTCGATCAGAACGACTCTTGCGGGCAGCTTTTCGGCTATTTCCTTGAAATGGTTGATGGTCAGGACGAGATCGAGCCCGGCATCGCTCACGATGTCTGCAAGTTCACCGCTTCCCAGCAGGAAGTTGAGCGGCACGGCGGTCTTCCTTGACCATAGAACACCGCACAAAGCAGCAGGAAAGAGGGCCGTGCAGGGTAGCATAATGCCCACGCGTTGATTCGCGGTTTCTCGGGCAACGAGACTGCGCATCACTCGGGCGAGCCTGGTAAGTTGCCGGTAATTGAGGGCAAGCCGGCCGTCCGAGACGGCCAGCTTGTTGGGTACTTTCCGGTTGGCATCGAGAAGTGCGTCGACTAACATCGCCCCGCGGCTTATTGCTCTGATTGGACCCCCGAACAAAACGGCGTGGCCGTCACCTGACCAGAGCCAATCGGCCACGCCGGCGTTCGCTCTGTGGTCCATTCCGTTGGAGGCTCGTCTTTTTGGAGCACCAGCGTAGGGTGGCCTGGGCTGCCTGTCCAGCTTGAACTTGCGTCCTTCGCGGGATTCGTGCCCTGCCCCACACACAGGCAGGATGGCAGTACCTCGCCGGCCGGTGGCGAATCATTCTCGACGAGCGGGAACCTTGGCGAAACGTCACTCCTATTCTCTGTTTCGCGCCGATTCAATCGCCCTTTCGCTTGGGGTCAACACGGCGGCGATGGTCCTCCAGCGAGGCTTGGGTCTTCTCCGGGGTGTCTTGCTGGTATGGCTTATGCCTACCGCCGAGTTCGGTTTGTTCAGTGTCTCCCTGTTGGTTGCGAACCTGTTGCTCCCGCTATGCAGCCTCGGCCTTTACGAAGGGGTTGCACGCTACACACCACAATATGAGGCGGCAGGAAGCCTGCGCAGATTCGCCGTCAAAGGCACGGGCTTCATCGGTCTGATGGGATTGATCACAATCGCAGCGCTGTTCCTTGCTGCGGACTCCATAGGCGTAGCGTTGTTCTCGACCGCACAACTCGGGGGCGAGGGAGCGGCAACTTCGCCGCCGGCACAAGCGGCGGCGCTGGCCCGCGCCGCGCTGCTCTGTGTCTTCACACTGATTCTGTATCACTCAATGCTCGGCTTGCTCAAGGGGCTGCGGATGTTTCGTGCCTTGAGCGTTGCAGAGCTGGTTACCGCGGTGGTGTTCACGGTACTGGCGCTGGGTTTGGCGGGGGCCGGTTGGGGGACGGCCAGAGTTCTGATGCTGGCCTACGCCGCATCGAATGTGCTGACCATCCTGGTGTTCGCACCGGGCCTGTGCGCCCGACTGGCACAGACGGAGGCGGAACCTCCAAGTCCTCCGATTGAACCATCTATCGGCCCCAATGAAGAAAGACCCGTGTGGTCAACATTGTTGAAATACAGCGTGTGGGCCGGCGGGACCGTGATGCTTTGGCAGGCGCTGGTTTACTATCCGACCTGGCATCTTCTGAAGGTGACCGATGAGGCAACCGTTGGGACGTTGCATGCGGTCCGCATGATCACACAGTTTGTCCAGATCGTGGCCGTCATGCTGGCGCAGGTGGTTGCGGCCACTGTCAATCGGACCTGGGAACATGAGGGGCGAGAACCTGCCGTCGCGCAGCTCGATCGTTTGACGAAGCTTTCGTTCCTTGCCCTATTGGGGGGAGCGATCCTGCTCGTGATCGCAAGGTCTGTCATGATGCGCCTGTTGCCCGGCAAAGTCGCTCTTGGTGTGGCTGCTTATCAGCCGCTGCTGCTCTTTTTCTTCGTTTTGGGTGCGATTCTTCTGATCACGATACGTTTGAACCTGCTGGAAAAGCCGCGACTGGTGTTCTTTGCGTGGCTGATCGGCTGCGCCGCCAGTCTGGCCGCTTGTTTCGCGTTTCTCGGTTCGACTTCCGAGCCCTTCACAGATGGCTCTGAGCAGGCTTTGCGGATTGCGGCCTGGGCGAGCGTCTGCGGCGTGGTGACGGCTTTGCTCGTTCTGATGGTGCTCGTTCATCGCCATGGCATCGGTGTCGGACGTCCGGCGATGGTGCTGATTGCGGCATCGATCTTCATTGTCGCCCCGCCCGTTGTCGCGGGGTTCGCTCTGGCGGCTATAGCCATCGTTTCACTCTGCACGGGGCTGGTGCTGACCAAGGAGGATCGTGCGCCGATCCGCCGGCTCCTGAACCGGTGATCGCCCGATAACCCGCCTGGGCCATCCTTTGTTTGCATGGCCCCGTTTTCTGCTGCTCGTTGTTGTTCCCGGCCCACAGGCAATACCCGGACCATCCCTCCTTCAGTGGCGATTACGTACCGCCGACGAACCGATAGACAAGGGAGTCTCCAACGGCCATCCGAGAGGGAAGGGTATGTCCCCGAGAACCCGTTCGGTAGCATCGACCGGCAGGCCCAGGTCGGCGAATCAGGACCTGAGCGCCCGGCTCAACGCCCATTTCCAGGCTGAGAATGACGTGCGGCGCGGCGTCTGTCTGTTGAACGCCGGAAGATATGACGAAGCAGCCGTTGCCTTTTCGCGCGCCGCCGCCCATGAGCGAAACAGTGCGCCGCTGGCCTCGTACATGGCTGCGTGCTGCTCCGCCAAAGGTGAGACGTCGGCGGCCGTGGAGCACTTCTCAAAGGCCGTCGAGCGTGATGACAAGGACGTGACGGCTCGCATCCGTCACGGGCTCGCCCTGTGGACAGACGGCCGCGAGGAAGAGTCCATTGAAGCCCTGAGGGCGGCGGTTGCCGTTACTCCCGAGTCCGCCGAACTCCACTTCCAGTTGGGTACGCTGCTTGCAAACAGGGGACAATACGAGGAGGCGGAACTGCGTTTCACCCAGGCCAGAAATCTGGATCGCAACCACACGGAGGCCTTGATGGGCCTGGCGATGTGTTGCGGCATTCGCAATGCGCCTGATGAAGCCGTCGAGCATCTGCAGCGCGCGCAGACGCGGCGCCCTGATGACGCGACCATCGGGCTCATGCTGGCGCAGGCTGCCAAGGCCACCCAGCAATTAGGCCACGCCGTCGGAGTCCGCGCCACGATGCCGAAGGAAGGACCCGAAATCGATCAACGAGGCATCGAAGAGCTTCTTACCGTCATTCAAAACGAGCCGGACTTCGTCGGGGCATTCCTGTCGGTCCCGCAGGATCAGATCGATCCACGCGTGTTCTCGGTGTTGTTGTCCGCGCTGCAGCGCGCCCTGGAGCATCAGCCGGAGCATGCGGAGCTTCATTATCATTGCGGCCAAGTGCTTGCGCGGTTGAATCGTCCTCATGAAGCGATCGAGGCCAATGAGCGCGCGGTCGGTATCGATCCGAAGCACGTTCGTGCCCTGATTGCCCTCGCGCATCTTTACCGGTTGGTGGATCGTCCGAGGGAGGCTGCCGAACGACTGGAGGAAGTCGTCGCAGCCGGTGTCGAGTACGCCGATGTCTTCTGCTTGCTGGGTCATCTCTACCGCGAGCGAGGCCAATATGGGCGCGCGCGAAGCGCATACCATCGCGCGTTGTGCATTAACGAACGTTACCAGGATGCCCGGGAGGCATTGGCCACACTGCCTCCGGATGCATAGAGCAGTCTTGTATGTCCTACTTGCTTGAAGTTCTCGGTCGTGGATTGCTGGCGGAGCTTGCTGCGGCGTTCCGCGAGCTCCTGCAGGATGACGTGCAGGTCAGCACGCAGGAGCTTGAGCGACATGCTGCGACAGAGCCGGGCCACGGCGAGCATCACCGCCGGCTGGCCATCCGCATGCTGGCGGATGGGCAACACGGGCAGGCGCGCAAAGGTTTTCTTACCGCTTTGGAGCTGGATCCTGACGACCGCGCGTCACGCCTGGGCCTGGCGTGTGCATTGGATGAGCAGGGTGCGACGCATGAGGCCGTCAGGCAACTCGAGGAAGCTTTGGAGTCGAGTCCGGACGCCGCCGCCATACAGTTCGCTCTCGGCTTTTGCCATGAAAAGCTGTCCCACCCCGAGCAGGCCGTCACTTGGTACCGCGACGCACTTCAAGCCGAGCCTCAATTGCGAAACACGCACGAGCGGTTGGCCGCCATCTATCTCACGCAAGGCAAGGCCGATCTGGCGATCGAGCAGTACGAGCAGCTGTGTTTTTATGAGCCGGGCGACTTTCACCTGCTATTGACGCTCGCCAATCTTTACATGCAGGCCGGCCGATATGAAGAGGCTGTCTACCGCTTCCAATTTGCCCTTACCATCGAGCCGAGCAACTGGGAAGCTCAGGATGACCTGGTGAGTGCCTGTATCGAGGCCAATAAGTACCAGGAGGGCATAGAAGCGTTGCTCGGCATGATCGAGGCTCAGCCGGATTGCCCGGATTTGCACCTTCGTCTCGGTGACCTGTACGCAAAGCTCGGTCAACACGACGATTCCCTGATGGCCTATCTGAGGGCGGCGGAGCTGAATCCGGATTACCTCGAAGCGACCATCAAAGTCGGCACTTCTCATTTGCGGCGCGGGCAGTATGAGGAAGCGGCACAATGGTTCAATGAGGCTCTTGAGATCAACGACAGGCTTCTGACAGCCTTCGTTGGGATGGGCATCGCGCAGCAAGCGCTCGGGCAAACCGAAGAGGCGTTGGCCAGCGTGGAGATGGCGGCCGAGGTCGAGCCGAACAGCACCATGCTGTTTAGTGAGATGGCTCGGCTGCATCTGATGTGCGGAGCGGCTCGCCAGGCGAATGAATACTTGTCTCCACGGGCGGTGGCGGTACGTCCGAGCGGCGAAGACCCGCGTGATGTCACCGAGCTGATCGAACTGCAGATCGAGAACCTTCGGGCCGCCATCCGGAAGCATCCGAATCACGCGGACCTGCACTATCGCCTGGGCCTGCTTTTGAGGCAGAAGGGTGACCTTGAAGGTGCGATCGGGGCTTATCGCGAAGCCATCACGATCAATCCGGACTATGGCAGTGCCGTCATTAAGCTGGGACTCGCTCTGAAAGAGGCCGGCCAGGACAAGGCCGCCGTCGATTGCCTCAAGCGCGCGCTTCAGATCAATCCCGAGTCGGTCGACTTGCACTATCAACTCGGTTTACTGTTCGCCGACCGCGGTGAGTTCATCAGTGCATTGAGGTCTTTCAGAGAAGCCATCAAAGGCGATCCGCGCAACGTCGACTTCCACGCACACCTTGCGCTGGCCCTGCAGAACATGGGTCTTGTGGATCGCGCGGACGCGTGTTGGCAGACTTTATGCGACGTGGCGGCACAATCTGAAGAAGGGCGCTCGCTTCTCGGTCAAATCCGCGGTTCGTAGCCGTCTTACGGATCAACGGGACGGTCTCGCTGCTCCGCTTCCGTGAGCAGAAGGTCAACGAGTGAATCGAGTTTGTCACCGGGATCGGTGCCGCGCAGTATTCCTTTGCCGTCAATGATGAAATAAGCAGGCAGTCGCGTCACGCCGAGTTTTACGAGCAAAGAGCTTTCCTCGCCCGCACTGTCGAAATACTGCGGCCAATCGATGTTCCGCTCGCGCAAGATTTCCCTTGCGAGGGATTGAATCGGATTGCCCGGGGCGTCTGCGTCGAGATTCACACCGATGATCTGCAGGGGGCGCTGCTGATTCGCATCCCTGAGCTTGAGCAAACGGGCGAGCGACACCAGCGAAGGTTCCCGCCTGCCGAGCGACCAGAGGTGAAGCACGACCACCTTGCCGGCTGCGCTTTTCGTGTTCAGCACGGATCCGTCGGGCATGGTGTGCGTAATGTTGACCGGCTGACCGACGGCGGTCATCCGCCAGACTTCACCGGCAGCGCGCTTCGTGGCCTGGTGATCGGGATGGCGGCGTTGAAGCACGCCGACCTGATGTTTTGCGTCGTCCAACGCTCCGAGCCCGATGAGCGTGCGCACCAGACTTGCGCGGATGACCGGCTCACGCGGCGAGTTCGGAAAGTCCTCCAGAAATGCCCGGTAGCGCTCGGCTGTTCCTCGAAGACGCGTCGATGCGGGCATGTCCTCCAACCTGGCGCCGAGCACGAATGCTTGAACCTCCGAAAACGCGTTTTCCTCCGCTAGTCGTGGAGGAAGCTCCTGCCTGGAGAGCTGTTTGGTAAGCTGCAGCAGCTCGCCGAGGTATCGTTCTTGGAGGCGTGCCAGGTCCCTTAGAAGCGAGAGCTTCAGGATGAGCGCTTCCGTTTTGAAGGAGGTATTGGGGAACCGCTTCAACAACGCGTTGACGTAGGCCAGCGCCTCGATCTTCCGGTTGGAAAGGCTCAGGAATGCGTCAGGAGTAGGGGCGGGGGTTTCAAGAGACGCCGTCAGGTTCACGATCTCGGCAATGAGGTCCTTCTCGCTGGCATCGGCCGGGACCTGGATCTCCTCCGCTGCCGACTGCTTCTCGTTCTCCTGGGCGGCGGCATGCGGCCACTGATCCAACGTTCCGGCCAGGCAGCAAGATAGCAAGGCGAGAAAGCAGCGACTGCTTAGCGTGTTTTGGGTAGTGATCAACATCATTCCTCTCATGAGTAGTCGTTCGTAGTCATTCCTAAGGGCGCCGCGGTGCGGAAGGATGACTGATGCCCCATGGTGCGCATCAGCGACTGGCCTTGCAAGTAGGCGCCGGATCGGGGGGAGTCTAGTCCCCGCGTGCGTCCATGAGGGCTTGCTGGTCGAGAAGCTCGAAATGCTGTTCGCGGAGGACACTGGCGGCCATCTCGAGGTTATCCGGGCACAGGGCCATGGCGGCCGCATTCCGTGGGCGGATCAGAAGCGGATAGGTGTAATGGATATTCACCTCGGCGCGGAGCAGACAAGACCATGTCGCCAACAGCCCCCGCTTGCCGTGAGGCAGGCTGACGGCGAGCAACTCGGTCTCGCTGGCCGGGAATCGCGAATGGGAGAGAATCTCTTGGGCCTTGTCCGGATCGTCCATCAGCAACCGGCAGATCGCGCAGTCCACCGCATGAACGACCGACATGGCCAGGATGCGAACCTCCGTCCGGTCAAACAGTTGCGTGAGCCTCAAAAGCTGCCCGACGCGGTTTTCCACAAAGACGGACTGCTGCCGCACGGTGGGGACACCCTGCGCCTCCGCGGTTTCGAAGGGCTCTAAGGCCATGGCTGGCAGTTTAGCGGCGATTGTGGAAACCCAAAGCAATTTGTTGGGAAAATGTGCCATAAACCGGCCTCGGATCAGAGGTTGAGACGCTCAGCGGCGCCGGGTTCCTGGGGTGCCATAATCGCAGTTCAAGAGTCTGTCAGCTTGGCAGTCCGGACAACCGATCACGGAGGACGATTCACGTAAGGTGGTTTATGGCAATATGTTACGGTCTTTCGGGCCACGCCGAGCCGTTGGCATGGTTGCTGCAGAACAAGGAAGGACGGTTGTTTGGCATCGCTCTGCCCTGGAAGAACAGGCAAGGAGGTACATATGTCCAAAATCATCGGAATCGACCTCGGAACGACGAATTCCGTTGTTGCGTTAATCGAAGGTGATACGCCGAAGGTCCTGACCAACGCTCAGGGGCTGCGGATCACCCCTTCTGTCGTGGCGATCACGGATAAGGGGGAGCGTCTCGTAGGCCAGATCGCACGACACCAGCAAGTCACCAACCCGGAGAACACGGTCTTCTCGATCAAGCGATTCATGGGGCGGCGACACAACGAGGTCAGCTCCGAGGAGAAGATGGTGCCGTACAAGGTGGTGGGCGGACCGGAGGAGCTGGTCAAAGTGGAGGTCCGCGGCAAACAGTACACCCCGCCTGAGATCAGCGCCATGATCCTACAGGATCTCAGGAAGACCGCGGAGGATTATCTGGGGGAGAAGATCGAACGGGCCGTAATCACCGTTCCGGCTTACTTCAACGATTCCCAGCGCAAGGCGACCAAGGATGCTGGGGAGATCGCAGGTCTGAAGGTCGACCGCATCATCAACGAGCCC
>CP070718.1:2103869-2115492 GCA_020350565.1 Phycisphaerales bacterium | reverse complement strand
ACCCACAAGAGTGTGATCGACCCGCAGGCGCCGGCTACGGCGGCAGCCAGGAGCACGAGGTACCAGCGGCCCCAGGTCTCAGGTGCACCGGCGAAGGCGAGCCAGACGCCGAGAGCGACGAAGTAAGCCAGCCCGACAAAGGCCACGGGCACCACCACGCGATGCCACGTGATCGTCAGCCCGCTCGATACGGCCGGTACGGTGATGTCGAACGCGCTCCAGTCGCTGTTCTGCACGGCAGCACAGCTGGACGTGCCGTCCGGGCCTTCGCCGCAGAGGTGGCTGAAGAAGTCTGTTGTCGGGGCGCCCCCGGGCCAGGGGCCGGCATGCGCTACGAGAAGTTGCCCGCTAATCCAGGCCCCGGCAAGGCAGAGCAGGACCATGCCGAATCGCGCGACCCTTGATGATTGCAGACGGTACAACAGTGATGCACTCTCTCGCTGAGCGGATTAGACACATGCTACGGCATACAAGTGCCGTCAACGCAACCACCTGTCGCGGTAGAACAGCAGTCGTCATCGATCGTGCAACCGACCTTGCCCTTCCGGATGCAGCACACGCCGTCCTCGCAATCCGTGTTTTCCGCGCCTTCCTCGCAGCAATCCGCGGGAACGGCACAGGAATAGCCAACCGTCTTGCAACCGCCCGGGCCGAACGCGCCGCTGGCGCTCGGTCCGCTCGCATAGGCCCCGGCGGCGAAGAACGTCGAGATCACCGGCGCAGCCAGAGCCGCTTTGGTAACGCTGCTGCCTAAGAGCGCCCGGCGTGAAAGCCCTTGACCAGATGGCTCGGTTGGGTGCGCGGCCGGCAAGGCGGTGTCGGCTCTCTGCGCGTTCATCGACCGATCCTGCTGGTCGACAATGGCGCATGCCGGGACAGGCTTCATCGAGTTTGCCTCATCGGCGGAGCCGGAACTCTCTGCTTGGAGCAGACCTTTTTCGTTAAGCCGCGCGATGACGCGGTGAACGACGTCCAGCGCCTCGCCCGCTCCGACCGAGTAGTGTTCCACCACACCGGCGGCAATGTCGTTCGCGCTGCGTGACCCGTCGCAGGCATTCCAGACGAAAAACGTTGTGGCGTTAAAGCGGTGAACCGCGCCGTCAAGTGGATCGTAAACAACGGCCTCGCCGTCCAATCCTTCGATCTGAAGGTCATCCCGCCGGTGCGGTAACCACGCTCGGCGGGTGTGCTGATCGGCGTCACTCGTCTTCATCAGTCATTCGATCCGCATTGTCAGGGCACCTTGCCACACAGGCTTGGTGCGGCGGCAGCGTCGGTGTCTACCGACTCGGCAAGCGCACAGAGAGCTTGGCGCGCAGCCCTGACGCATATCGGGTGAAAAACTCGGCCCTTTACGCCACACTCCCCGGCTAAGGACGTGTGCTTGAACGTGTATCGGACGACGACCCGCAGGCCTTTCATTCTCCGCTGAATGTAAGTGGTGCTTGACCGGCCCGACCCCACCAGTGGCTATGCCTCGCACCAGCGGACTGCTCCGCCGCTGCCGGCATGGCCGCGTTCCAGAGTCGGCTCCGACCTATGAGGCTCTACCGAGCCCCGGGTCTTGGGAGGCTTGAGCACGCCTTAAACTGCATTGCCGGGCTTTGCGGCTCACCAGAGGCGTCGATCAGCGCAGGGGCCAGCCCGCAACACTTCTCGGCGCTCTCCACCCGGTCGACTGTGGACCGCGCTGACCAGGTCGCTCAGTGTTTCTACGCATACGGATTTTCGGCAAGCGTTGTGCCTGCCGCGGCTACTGCCCGAACGCCCGTTGGAAGGATGCGAAGTTGTTGAGGTCGACGTCGCTATCGGCGTCGGCGTCGTAGACAGCTCGCTCGTCGGTGTGGTCAACGTGCTTGGCTATTGATCGGCAGTGAATACGACTGAATGCCCGGAGGAGGCGACCTTGCGAAAGAACTCTTTGACTGCCATGAAATAATCCCAAGTATAGTCCTCGTCGCCCTTGGACAGCGTTATCCCGTAATCGTCTGCGTCAATCTCTCGGTATCTGCTGCTAAGCCCGTCCTCACCGATCATCTGCAGGGCATCGGCGACCTGCCTCACCTCATTGGGACCGAGAAGCGAGACAACATAATCGTCCCCGGAATACAAGTTCTTTCCGCCGAGTATGCACTTCTCGAGCACGGAGGTTCCGGGGCAGGAAAGAGTACCGTCTGACAGGCAGCGATGAATCGCATCCCAAGCTTTATCCGTCTCAACAAGCCACTCCTCGTCCCATCGCTCCTCGATTTCCTCCTGAATGATTTCCATAACCAGTTCGTCACTGGTCGCGGCCAGAAGCCTAGCGGCCTGCTCATCGGTCAGGGCGAAATGAACTCCCCGGCATGCCATCACGCTCCCCCCTTAAGCTGTCGGCTTTGTTGCATTAGTCACGCTCCTGCCAACGAGAGGCCTTTATCGGCAGTGTTGATCGATGTACAGCCAGTGTAATCCGGGGCGGGCGGCGCTGCAAGGTGAGTGTGGTCGAGGCGCAGGGATCTGGTAACAGCTTCTGAGGTTGCGCGATTCTGTGGTGTGTGGCATGGGCAAGTTCCGATCCCGATCCATCGGGGTCGGAATTTGCCCGTGGCGAAGATGTTAGCAGCACGGGCAGATCTTCGATCTGCCCATGGCGCCCGCGGCGGATCAGCATGCGAGGGATCCACACCTTGTCGGTAGACCACCCAGCCGTGGGCGGCTGGACTACGCCTTTTTGACCGGCTGCTGTGTCGCCGAGAGTCAGGTGGGGTAGGTCAACGACCTGCGTTCCCCGTCACGGTTGACAACGGTTAAGGGAGGTGAGCCATCCGCCCTGCGGCGGTGGCGCGTCGTGCATCTGAAGCAGTCGGCTGAGATCAACCGTTCAAGTCGTCGGTTTCGGTTTCGAGCGGCGCGTGGTGGTGCTCTTCGGGATGAGGCTCGCGGAGGATTCGGGACATGCAAAAGATCAGGAGTCCCACAACGAGGACGATGCTGCCGGTCATAATGATGCCGCCGCCTACCGTCAGACGGACCGACTCGTCTGCGGCCTGGGCCAGGATGGATGCCTGGGCCATCATATCTGCGCTCCGGAATTGATGCCCGCGTTTTCCGCCCGCTCGATCATCGGCTTGATCCTGTAACGACAGGCGAGGTCGCTCAGGACCCAGAGCAGGATGTAGAACACCAGAATCCCCAGGAATACGAACCGGGCAATGGACGCGTCCTCAGCAGCGGCCGCGCTCGCCTCATCGGCCTCCGCCTCTTCGGGACGGAGCCATTCGGGCAGAGAGGCCGCAACGATGGGCGCCCCCTCGGGACCCAGCAGGCTCACCGCCTTTTCCTCGAGCTGCTCTTCGGTCAGTTCCTCTGTGGCGAAGTGCTCTTCAATCGCGGCGACATACGCGGTGCGGCGAGCTTCGAGTGCCTTGTACTCGGGGTTCATGCCGTGCCAATACGAGGGGAGATTCGTCCACGCCCACATCACAAGAACGACAATCAGGAAGGTCGGCGTGACGAACCGGATCACAAACGCGACGAACCGCGGTACCTTGAAGTCGGCACCGTAGTTCATTTCCGCGACGCCTCGCTTGGCACCGATGATCCATCCGAAGATCAGCACCTGGCAGGTGGCGGCAACAATCATCATCAGGTTGCACCAGAAATCGGTGTGGTCCAGCGCGACGGACTCGCGGCTGAAGTACATCACCGGCAAGGCGCCCAGCGCGGTGATGATGCCGAGGATGGTGACACTCGAACGGCGC
Source organism: Phycisphaerales bacterium (assembly GCA_020350565.1). Taxonomy (GTDB): domain Bacteria; phylum Planctomycetota; class Phycisphaerae; order UBA1845; family UBA1845. The sequence goes on along the minus strand of CP070718.1, from coordinate 2,111,749 downwards.
CGGAGGCCGAAGCCGTCCTCCAGAAACGCGATCGCCGGCTGCAACATGCTTAAGGAGCTCGTAACCGCGGCCAAGAAGAGCAGGCCGAACCACATCGCGCCGAAAAAGTTCCCGCCCGGCATGAAGTGCATGATCGCAGGGACCGTCACGAAGCCCAGCCCGAAGGTGCCGGCCGTCGCGCTCTCCGCTCCCAGGAACAGGAAGGCCGTCGGCACGACGATCATGCCGCCGAGGATCACCTCGCAGAATTCGTTGGCACTGGAGGCGCTCAAGGACGTCAGGACGACATCCTCGTTGCTTCGCACATAGCTCGAGTAGCAGAGGATCAGACCGAAGCCCACGCTGAGGCTGAAGAAGATCTGCCCCGAAGCGGCAAGCCATACCTTGGGATTGCCCAGCTCCGCCCATTGGGGGTTCCACATGAAGCCCAGTCCGATCGAGATGTTGTCCAGGGTCAGCACGCGGAGCAGGATGATCAGCGCACAGAGGATCAACGCCGGCATCGCCCACTTGCAGAAGATCTCAATCCCGCGCGTGACGCCCTGATAGATGATATAGAAGTTGACCAGAAAGCAGCCCAGGACGAGCCAGATCGTCCGCCCCCCGTGAAAGAGGGCGCCGTGGTCGCCGCGCCCCCAGGTGGTGTTGAAATACGAATCGGTCGTTCCGACGATGGCCTCGACCTCCGTGCCGCCTTCGGCGATGGTGGCGGTCGCTTTCGAGAAGCTGTCGGCGAAGCCACCCTTGATGAACTCGATGCAGTAGTCGAGGCACCAGGCCTCCAGGAGGACGTAGTACATGTAGATGGTGACGGGGATCAGCAGGGTCATGGCGCCGACCGCCTTGGCCGGTGCTTTGCGCCAGAGCGCGTACATGATGCCCGGGGCGCTGTTCTGGCCCAACCGGCCGCCCATGCGGCCCATCGTCCACTCACACCAGGCGATGGGGATGCCGAGGACAATGAAGCTGATCACATAAGGGATCATGAAGGCGCCGCCGCCATGGTTGGCCGCCTGCCCCGGGAAGCGAAGGAAGTTCCCCAACCCGACGGCCGACCCGGCTACGGCCAGCACGACGCCCAGTTTCGAGCTCCAGTTCTCTTTTTGCGGCAAGGCAAGTTCAGGCGTATCGCTCATGTTCTATCGACCTGGTTGGGATCCTCCACTCGCTGATCGACGTTGCCTATAGAAAGCGGCTGCATCCTACATGGCCCGCGCTGCGCAGGCAAAAGAATTCTTGCCCTGCGGTCAGTGCCCTTGTATCTTCGTCGCCATGTTTGCCAACATCTTTGCCGCCATCAACCTGGACGACATCGCCACGACCATGGTTAACTGGGTGTGGTCGATGCCTCTGTTCTTCCTTCTGTTGGGCTGTGGGCTGATCTTTTCGGTTTTCACGAAGTTTGTGCAGTGGCGCATTCTGACCCACGGCTACTCCTGTATCAGCGGCCATTACGATCGACCCGGCGACACGGGACACATCAACCATTTTCAGGCGCTGTGCGCCGCACTCTCGGCCACGATCGGCCTGGGAAACATTGCCGGCGTTGCCGTGGCTGTCTCGCTTGGCGGGCCCGGCGCGATCTTCTGGATGTGGGTCGTAGGTCTCTTCGGCATGACGCTGAAGTTCGTGGAATGTTCCCTGGCAGTGATGTTCCGCGACGTTCGCGACGTCCCCGACCCCAGCGCCCCCGCGCTGATGGAAGCTGATGCTGAAGAGAGGACGCTCGAGTATGAGGGGGCAGCGCCGCCCGAACACGGTGCCATCCCCCGTGCACGGGGGGAGGTCCGCGGGGGCCCGATGTGGTACATCCAAAAGGGGCTCGTCGAGCCGCTTCGCTCGTCGAGCAATCCACTTTGGGTCCTCTTCAAGATTCTCGCCGTGCTGTTCGCGCTTGCGACCATGCTCAACTCCTTCGGCAGCGGAAACATGTTCCAGGGATGGAACATCTCCGACATGCTGTTCAAACATTTCTCCGTAAGTCGGTATTTTTCAGCGGTCCTGGTTTCCGTGTTGGTGGCGGTTGTGATCATCGGCGGGATCAAGCGTATCGGCAGCGTGGCGGCGCGGCTGGTCCCCTTCATGTGCGTGGTCTACGTCCTCGGCGCATTGTTTTTCCTGGCCGCCCATGCGAGCGAGGTCCCGACCTACCTGGCGTTGATCCTCAAGCAGGCTTTTACGCCCACGGCAGAAGGTGGCGCTTGTGCGGGCGTTTCCATTTGGGTGGCATTTGAATGGGGTCTGAGACGGGCATGCTTTTCCAATGAGGCGGGAGAGGGTTCTGCCGCCATGGCTCATGCCGCTGCGAGAACGGAGGAGCCGATTAGAGAAGGCGTTGTGGCCGGCATCGGCCCGTTCGTCGACACCTTGATCATCTGTACGATGAGTGCGCTGGTCATCCTCATCAGCGGCACCTGGAACAGGCCCGAGGTGGGTCTCGTTTCCGCGGTGGAGGGTAACATCGTTCAAGTGGAATGCCGCGATGAGCTTCCACCAAGGTTTGAACCGCTCTATCTGGATCTGGTGCAGAGGGAGAAAGGCAACCTCAGGATTCACCTGTCGCGCGGCGTGGGTGAGGAATTCGAGGAGGTAGCCGTGCCCATTTCCTCCGTCGACCTCGATTCGGAAGAAGGCTGGGCGGGCCTGAGCAACGTCACGCTCGACCTCTCCAAGGTTGAACCGGATGACCTCGATAAAGTCGAGATGGTCGAACTCGGTCAGCAGGTGCACCTGGATATCGACGGCGCTGAAATGACCGCCTTCGCGTTCGATACAACGTTTACCGGCTTCGGCAAGTATGTTGTGACGATGGCCGTCTGTTTGTTCGGTTTCAGCACGATGATCAGTTGGAGTTACTACGGCGAGAAAGGAGCGGAATACCTCCTCGGTCCGGCGGCTATTCTGCCCTACAAGTTCGTCTTCGTGATCTTTGTCTTCCTCGGCATGGTTCTGCCGAAGTTTCAGACCGTTTATGACTTCTCGGATGCGACTGTCGGGCTCATGGTCTTATGCAACCTTCCGGCCGTCCTGATCCTTTCACCGGTCGTGGTTCGAGCCGCTCGCAACTATTTCCGTCGTCTCGACGGCGGCGAGATGCCTCGCTTTCGGTAGCGTCCCGTCGGGGCAGGCCAACAAGCGAGCCTGAGCCTTGTGCCCTCGCATGGTCCGCGGTGCAAGCGGTTTCAGCTGCACCGGCTTCGTTCTGAACCTCAAGGTTTAACCATCGTCTCACCCCAAGCCATACCTCTTTCAAAAGCGGAACCTCGATCGTAAAGATGGAGGAGATTCATGGAACTGTGCCACTTCGCTAAACACGCCGATTTCCCTCCTTTTGAGCGCTAAGAGAGCGGCACTTTTTGCGCGGTCAAAATTCAATTGCAAAGGTCGAGGCACGCTGCAGCATGTGCAATAATAAAGTTGCATGGTGTGACGCCGCGCGGGGGATTTGCGATGCCTTGGAAGACACTCAGCGAAGCCGCACACGAGTTGGGCGTAAGCACCAACGCGGTTATTGAACGGGTCAAGTCAGGCAGGATTCGGGCGAGAGGCTCGGGCGAGTACATGATGGTTTCCATCGATCAGCCCAAACGACGCAAGCCGTCCGGCGCGCCCGCAGAGCCAGCCGAACAACCTGCCGTCAACGGCTTTGGCGAGGACGTGAACCGTGTCCGCGAATGGGGTTACTTTCAAACGGCCCTTGGCGCCATATCCCAGGCGAAGAGCGTTTTCGAGGAGGAGGCGAAACGTGCCCACCGCCACGTCGTCATCCTCAGCCGCATCGCCCTGGTTGCGGGTGCCATAACCTTGGCAGCAGTGATCGGCTTCGTTACCGTTATGGTCTCTTATCATGGCGAGATCAAGGACCTATCCGCGAAGGCCGCTTTCCGCGAAGGCGAATCGGAGGTGCTTCGAACGGATGTGGATCTCGGCCGCCAGTACATGGACCGCTACATCCGACGTCTGGAGTCCTCGATTGATTCCTCAGCCACGTGGGTGGCAAACGACGAGCGCTTGCAGAAAGAGCTTGACGAAATGCGGTCGGAACTGTCGGCCACGCGGCAGGATCGCGACCGGTTTCTCAAGAGCTTGTTGATCCTTTCAAAGGAGCGCCACGATCTGGCTCGGGAACTTGGGAAGCGCGAGTCCGCACCGCAAACGATACAGACTGCAAAACACCCCCACCTGACTATGCGCGATCGTGCCAATCCTGAGGATTGGCAGCCGTGACCATCCGACAACCGACGGTCGCTGCCTGCCTTGACCAAACATGGCTTTACACATAGCGCCCGTCTCTTTCCCTGACTCCGGCAAAAGACTTGGGATATCCGGACACACGTGCGATTTCAAGTAAGAGCACTCGGAATCCGTTCGGGCTGTGCAGCGATCGTCCGTTCACAATCGATCCTCGGATACGCTGCGGCAGCGGACGCGCTTCGTTTTCCGCGTTGAATCGGCCGGTCCAGACCTCCCCGGACGTCCGAGAATCTCCCGAAGTTCGGGCGGGTGACGATTGCCTTGGCCCCCTTAACCGTGATATAGTCAGTGAATGGTCGTCTGGTCTTAAGGCACCATTATGCGTGACTGTTTTCCCACCACCTGGGGCAAGGGTGGGGAGTGGACGCATTGGAGAGGGGAGCAAAGGGGGACCTCCGCATCCTGATGGTCATGAAGCAGCCAGGAAGTTGATAACGCAGCCCTCTCGATTGGGGCAGGCGGACATTCCTTTTGCAGCCTCTCACGCCGCGTGACTGCCGGTTCCACGGCCGCTCATTCATTGCCTCGAGCAAGGATAACGCGCCTCGACGCCGCGCACAGATCGTCCGTGAGGATCTGTGCGGTGCGAGAAATGGAGCGAGGAGAGATCCATGTGTAGTGACCAAAAAACGCCCATCAGATCGCTTTGTCGCCTGAGCCGCCTGCTGGCCGGCACGACGTTGGTGTTTGCCCTTGTTTCCACCCAATGGGCAAACGCACAGATTCAATGGAGGAGCGGTACGTCGGCTTCTGCCAGGAAAACGGCTCAGCAGCTCCGGGCTGACCTGGAAGCCCTTGCGAAGCCCGCGAACAAACGCCACATCATCGTCGAGTTCAACGAACCGGTAACACCGGAATCTCGCCGGCGCCTTGCAGCCTCCGGCGTCAGCCTCATGAGCTATCTGGGCAACCATTCCTTCTTTGCTACGTTGTCCGCCGGCGGTGTTGACGTCGCCAGGCTCGCGCGTGAGGGCAATCTTCGGAATGCCATGGCCGTCGCGCCTGAGTGGAAGATCGACCCACTCATTCAGGGGGGCGAGGTCCCTGACTGGGCGATTGCGAACGTGTCGCATGACGGCACCATGGATGTCGTCCTTTACGTTTTGTTCCATCCCGACGTGGACCTCTTCACCGACGGCGTTATGGCCGTCCTCGCCCATGCCGGATCGGTCCTCTCGGATATCGAGGCCATCAACGGCCTGGTCATCCGGCTCCCCTACGACAACATCGAGCCGCTGGCAGCGGAAGACGTTGTGCAATGGATCGAATGGCCGCTGCCGGCTATGTCGCACACCAACGACAGCAACCGCGCGATCACGGAGGCCGACGTGGTTCAGGGCGCTCCCTATAATCTGGACGGTTCGGGCGTGCACGTGCTGGTCTACGACGGAGGTACCATCCGGGCTACCCACGTCGACTTTCAGGGCCGCGTCACCGTTCGTGACGGGTCGGGAATGAGCTATCACGCCACACACGTGGGCGGCACCATCGGCGGCGCCGGTGTTGCCGACAGCACGTACAAGGGAATGGCTCCGGGTGTGACCATGGAGTCCTACGGTTTCGAGCAGGATGGCCCTCTGGAGGAAGGGTTTCTCTATACCGATCCCGGCGACATCGAGGATGATTACTCACAGGCGATCAGCGTACACGGAGTCGACATCTCGAATAACTCCATCGGCACCAACACCGCATCGAATGGCTTTCCTTGCGAATGGGAGGGAAATTACGGCGCCACCGGCAATCTGATCGACACCATTGTTCGTGGCGATGCTTCCAACCCGTTGTTCAACGAACCGTTCCGCATCGTCTGGGCGAACGGGAACGAGCGAGGCAGCGGCAGATGTGGAACCGAGTATCACACGACGGCCCCACCGGCATGCGCAAAGAACCATATCACGGTCGGCGCCTTGAACTCCAACGATGACAGCATGACGAGTTTCAGCAGTTGGGGACCGACGGACGACGACCGACTGAAGCCCGACATCTCGGCGCCAGGCTGCCAGAACGGCGGAGATGATGGCGTCACCTCAACCGACGACGCCTCCGATACCGCCTATTACACGTTATGCGGGACCTCCATGGCTGCGCCGACGGTGACCGGCCTGGCCGCCCTCCTTTTGCAGGACTACCACAATCAGTATCCAGGCTTCGCCGACCCGCGCAACTCCACGCTGAAAGGATGGATCGCGCATTCCGCCGTCGACCTGGGCAACACCGGACCGGATTATCAATTCGGATACGGCTCGGTACGCATTCAGCAGGCGATCGATCTGATGCGCACCGGCAAGTTCATCGAGGACAGCATTGATCAGGACGGCACGATCAGCCGGCAATACGAGGTCGCGCCAGGGACACAGGAACTGAAGGTCACTTTGGCCTGGGATGATTTTCCGGGCACGCCCAACGTGATGCCGGTTCTCGTCAACGACCTGGACCTGCGCGTGTACAGCCCGACGAGCGTCCGGCACTATCCTTGGACGCTCGGCGGTCTGGCCGATCCATCGTCACCCGCGGTGCGGACTGAGGAAGATCACGTCAACAACATCGAGCAGGTGCTGGTTGATGACCCGGAGGCGGGCACCTGGACGATTGAGGTCTACGGATACAACGTGCCGGAAGGTCCACAACCCTACTCGCTGGTCGGCGACGGCGCCGTCAATTTCGGCCTGGCGATCAGCTTTCCCAACGGTCTCCCCGATCTCGTGCTCCCCGGTACGCCGATCAGTTTTGACGTGCAAATCTCAACCACGGGAGAGAGCTACGTCTCCGGCAGCGGCACATTGCACTACCGCTATGACGGCGGCAGTTGGCAGACTTCCGCCCTGGTTCCCCAGGGAGGCGACCTGTTCCAGGCCAATCTGCCGGCTGCGAACTGCAATGATACACCCCAGTATTACGTCAGCGCGGAGGGGACGATGAGCGGCGTCGTGACGAATCCCTCGGGAGCCCCCACTGACTTCTACACGTTCCAAATCGGCGAATACACGGTGGTATTCGAAGACGACTTTGAAACGGATCAAGGTTGGACCGTCGAAAACGATCCCGGTCTTGGCGACGGCCCGTGGGATCGCGGTGTTCCCGTCAATTGTGCTCGCGGCGATCCCCCCACCGATTCGGACGGCTCGGGGCAGTGCTATTTGACGGACAACAGCGATGCGGACGCCTGCAACAGCGACGTCGATGGCGGCTACACCCGATTGCTCAGCCCGAACATTGACCTGAGCGGGGGCGACGCCGAGATCCGTTTCGATCTCTGGTATACCAACGACTTTGGTGCTGATCCCAACAACGATCTGTTCTACATCCACGTGTCAAACGACGGCGGCGGCAACTGGACGTTGGTCGAGACGATCGGGCCGGCCTCGCCGCCTTCGAGCTGGATTCAGCACACGTTCATGGTCTCGGATTACGTGACGCCGACGAGCCAGGTCAAAGTGCGGTTTGAAGCCTCGGACCTCGGTAGCGGTTCGGTGGTCGAGGCGGGCGTTGATGCCTTCAGCGTCACATCATTCTCCTGCGATGCCACGCCGACCTGTGACGACGGCATCCAGAACCAGGGCGAGGATCGAATCGACTGCGGCGGCCCGTGTCCTCCGTGCGACTGCACATCAGATGCCGCGTGCAGT
>CP070718.1:2096782-2103769 GCA_020350565.1 Phycisphaerales bacterium | reverse complement strand
GGCTGCCGGCCAACAGGAAACAGTCGTCGCCAACCGTGGTCACGGACTCCGGCGTCGTCCCTCGATGAATGGTGACGTATTCACGCAGAATATTGTTTCGACCGATCCGGCAATATGTGCGCGAGCCATCGTATTTCACGTCCTGGGGGGCGTGACCCACGATGACGCCGGGGTGCAGAACGCAGTTTTCACCGATCTCGGTCCATCCGGTGAGGTAAACGTTGTGCATGAGGACGCAGCCGGCGGCCACGTGGACGTTCGCCTCGATGATGCAGTAGGGACCCACCTCTACGGTGGGATCGAGCTCCGCTTTGGGATCAACGATGGCGGTCGGGTGAATGGCCAAGGCAGCACCTCTCGTAGTCTCATCGAGTCTTGTTGGGACGCTGAAGTCCGAGCAGGTCCATCACCATTTGCAGGTCCTCCCAGGCCTTGGCTTTTTCGCTGGGATTGCGCAGCAGATAGGCCGGGTGATACGTCGGCATCAGGGGAATGGAAGGGCCAAAACCCTCCATGCCCGACGGGTAATACTCATGGAATCGCCCCCGCAGCTTGCCAATGGATTGCGCCGTATTCAGCAGCGTCTTGGCGGCCGGCGCACCCAAAGCCACCAGCACCTCCGGCTGAATGATCTGAAGCTGCTCCATCAGATAAGGGCCGCAGGCAAGGATTTCGTCCGCGGCGGGATCACGGTTTCCCGGTGGACGGCACTTCAGCACGTTGCAGATGAACACTTCATCCCGCGTCAGGCCCATGGCAGCAACCATGCGGGTCAGCAGTTGCCCAGCCCTGCCGACGAACGCGAGCCCCTGCCGATCCTCTTCAAAGCCCGGCGCCTCACCCACGAAGACCAAACGAGCCGCGGGATGGCCTTGCCCGAAGACCGTGTGGGTGCGCGTCTGCGCCAGACTGCACTTGGTGCAGACCTTCACCTGCGTGTCGTCGAGCCCTTTCAGGCTCTCGGCTTTTTCCTTGGTCGAGGGGCCGTCGTCTGTGCGTGCCTTCCCGGCTTCTACGTGGACAGGCCTCGGCGCAGGGGGCACGATCGGAACGCTCTTCAGGCCGAGCATCCGGTCGGCCAGGAGCTGCTGCCTCAAAGCGGCCTTCGCTTGGGAAAGCTCCGATGGCAAGGAAGATCTCCGATCGCAGAAGACGGAGTTTCACACGTTGGCCCCGCGAACTTCATACTGTCGTTCCGGGACCCGCAGAATCGCCGGACGGCTTCGTCAATATGGCGTGAATCGGCCCGATGTTCAAGGTAGGATGAGGCCAGGATGTCGTACAAAGAAATCACAGTTCCGCTGCCGGATGGCTATCCGTGTTACGCCCGCTACTGGAGGGGACCCCAGCCACGGGGGGCGGTCTTGTACCATCACGGCATCCAATCGCACTGCGGCTGGTACGAAGCGTCGGCGCAGGCGCTGTGTGACGCAGGTTTCGTGGTGATGCAGCCCGATCGCCGCGGCTGCGGGCGCAACCGGAAGGATCGTGCCCACGCCGAATCGGCCGAGCAGCTCATTGCCGATGCGCGTTGTTTGCGCGACGAGCTCTTCCGGCGTTCCGGTTTCGCTGCATACCACGTGGTCGGTGTAAGCTGGGGCGGGCGGCTGGCGGTGGCCGGCTATATCGATGATCCCGCAGGCGTCCAGGGTCTGTCGCTGATCACACCGGGCCTCTTTCCGCTGGTGGGGGTTTCCAAGGAAATGGCCGCGAAGATCGGGTTTGCCATGCTCTATGAGCGGGAGAAGATGTTCGATATCCCGCTGAGCAGCCCGGAACTGTTCACATCAGACCCGAAATGGCAGCGCGTGATTGAGACGGATGAATTGACCCTTCGGCAGGCAACGGCGGGTTTCTACCTTGCGTCCCGTCGGATGGACAAAATGTTCCCGAAGCTCAGGCACCAGGCGCCGATTCCCCTCCACCTCATGATGGCCGGCCACGAAGGCATCGTGGATAACGACAGAACCCTCGAATTCACTCAATCGCTCGACTGGCCCGAAACGAGAATCTCCCGTTTCAGCGAGTCTCGCCATGGTCTGGAATTCGAGAGCGAAAGCCCTCGCTTCCTTGACGAACTGGTCTCGTTTGTTCAATCGACCCATGAATGAAGCCGGCTCCGACCGCGATGAAGTTACCGTTCCCGGCTTCTCGATGTCTCGGTAAGGGCCGTGATCCGGCGTTGCACCTGAGACCAGCGCAGTGAGAGAGTCCGCTGGAACTCCTCCGGTGTCATGTCGTCGGCACGGATGCGGCGGGCGGCGTCGTTCATGGCGTCGGCAAGGCCGCGCAGCTCGGCGGCCACGCCTTCCACGGGTGGGTCCGTACGGATCTGCCAGCCCTCGGGCGATGGGGCCAGTTCGATCTGCTCCAGAGGCAGGCGACCGGCCACCTGAACGCTCACCACGGCGCGATCCCCCTCTACCTCCTCCGCGATCATTTCCACATCGCTGGAAAAGACCCCGATGATGTTGGCGATACCGGGGTCGGCGAAAGCTTCGGCCATGACGTTCCCGAACCGCTCTCGAACCGCCTGCTCCAGGACTTCGCAGGCCACGACCAACTGATCCACGCTCTGGATCAGCTCGATGTTCTGACTCCGCTGCTCAGGCACCAGGTGCCGCTCAAGCACGGCGAAGTCGCCGGCCAGGCGAAGTTGATGGACCCGTTTCGCCGTTTCCAGCGGCGACAGCTCGGAAGGGTCCGGCTGCGGGGGGGGCGTGGGAATCGCGGCGGCACCACCTGCGGGGCGACGAGGTGCGGGTACGCGCTCGCAGGAGACAGTCGTCAGAGCAAGCAACGTGAAAGCCACCACTGTCCATCGCCGGGCTGCAGTGGTCGCCTCCATGGTCCGGTGCCTTGCAAGCAGAAAAGGGCGAGCTACGTCTTCCCTTTGGGGATTCGCAGAGAGTAAGTCGAAGAACGGGCCGTATTGCCGTATTCATCCGTAAAGACGGTGATGATCTCGATTTCACTACCGGGCAGGTCCATGTCCTTTCGCCAGGAGAACTTCAGGACATATCCCTGGCCGAGCACGCCCGCACGGTCAATCACGTCGAACGCACTGGTGGGATAATGCCAATCGGCAACCAGCGTCCGTGTTTCGTTGCCTTGTTCATCCCGATCGATGCGATACATCTCGACGTCCAACTGGCCGTCGCGCAGCACGCCTCGGTCATCGGCGGTCTTCAGATACACGCGATACCACAAGCCTTCGGGGTCGCGATCGCCGGCGCGATCCAGGTTGAGCCAGGGCTTGCTGTCAAAAAGACATACGACGTGGCGAATTTGGTCCTTCGGTGGCAGGTTGCCACGCTGGGAATCGCCCTGTCGCAACCCGTGGCAACCGCAGCACGCCCCCGCAACGACCAGCGTTAACGCAACCAGGACCGTCTTTCCGGAAGCACTCACGGCTGAACCTCTTGGTTTTCATCATCCTTGCGGACGACCTTGGTGCCCTCGTCCTCGGGCTCCGGTTTCACATCGGTCGTCGTGGTCGTCGTCGGCTTGGATATGGTGGGACCATAGGTTTTCGGCTTGGGGCCGTATCGCTTGACCGGCTGCTCGCCGCTGGGCTCAGTCGTCCGATGGCGAGCGGGCTTCTTGCTGTCCTTGTCTACAGGCCCCATCAGAGACTCGTCGGGCGTGATCCGCAGGCCCTCCATGAGGGGACTCCCCAGCGTCTCTTGGGAGAAGTGGTATTGATCACGTTCCCACACCGATGCCTTATGCACCTCTTCCGGCGACACCAACACGTCCGCCGTCAGCATGACGAGCAGCTCGACCCGGTTCTCCGTCACGGCCGTGGAACGGAAGAGCCAGCCAATGTAAGGTATATCACCGAGGATCGGCACCTTGTTCTCACCCTCGGAGATACGAGAGGTGATCAGGCCGCCGATCACAACCGTCTCGCCGTCTTTGATGGTGACATTCGTGACCACCCTTCGCTCGGAGATAACCGGCGAGCTCACACCCTCAGTGAGCGAGACGTTTTCACCACTGAAGTTGGAGACTTCCTGCTCGATCTGAATGGTGACGAAACCGTCGGGGCTGATGTTCGGCGTAGCCGTCAAGACGATACCGACGTCTTCGTAGCCGATGGAGGACTGCGGCTGACCGGTCCCCGGATTCAGTTGCGTCGAGGTGACGACGGGAAGCTGGTCGGAGATGTTGATCTGCCCCTCGTCGCCGTTGCGCACCACGAGCACCGGACGCTGGAGGATTTCCAGGCGGCTATTGACTTGCAGGGCGTGGAGCAGAAATCCGAAGTCCTCGCCGGTCACGGTGAAGTTGAAGCCCTGGCCGCTGCCGATGGCTCCAATGTCCGTACCGGCCACAATATCAAAGCCGGAACCCTGAATGACACCGTTCGGACCGAGCACCGCGTTTGGTGAGAAGCGCAGGCACTGTCCTGCGATCTCCACGCCCAGCTCGACCTGATCGGTCAGGGCCACCTCGGCGATGAGCACGGCGATCTTCACCTGCGGCTCCGGACTGTCGAGCTGATGCAGCAAGTCCATCGTGCGGGTGTAATTGTTTCGGCTGGTGCCGACGATCAACGAGCTGCTGCCTTCCTCCGGATCGCCCATGCTCTCGACCGCAATCTGCCGATCACGCAGCACGCGCTGCGAGGTTTCGTCCTCCGTGTCACCGAGAATGTCACGTTCCTGGTCATTAAAGCCGCGTAGCGCTTCGGACAATTCATCCGCCGAACGGAACCTGGCCTGATACACCTCGACCACACGTTCCTCGACCTCCTGGGAATCGAGGTACCGGACCAGTTCCTCGACCATTCGCAGGTCGATCTCCGCCCCCGCCGCGATCAGCGTGTTTGTCCGCAGGTCGGCGGAGAAGCGAAGCTCCTGACCCACGCGGGCAAAATCGATGTCCTCGAACTCGCCGCCCAGGAAAAGCTGACTTTGCACCTCTTCACCGGCGCCGCCCTCGGTGTCGAAGAGCTCCTCCAACTGCTGGAGCATCGCCTCCGCGTCGGCGTTCATCAGCGGGAAGAGGCGAAGCTCGGACTGCACCGGGCGAATGCGATCGAAATCGCGGATGAGCGACTCGAGCATGCCCATGCTGTCGACGGGAGCCCACACCATCAGCGAGTTCGTCCGCGGATCGGGGGTGATCTTGATGTCCTGGCGAATGAGCTTCCGCAGGATCTCGCTGCCGTCGTCAAGCTGTTCGATGAAGGAAACGATGACGGCCTCTTCATCGTCCGCGCCGGCACTGTCGCCGATCAAAGTCTCCTCCAGCATCTGGGCGAAGTCCTCGGCCAGCGCCTGCCGGAGCTGGATCAGCTTTACGGTTCGCTCGACGACCGGCAGGGCCGAGTCGAGCCGCTCGACCAGCTTGGCCACGTTTTCCATCTGCGTCGGCGAGGCCCAGACGATGACCGAGTTGGTGCGTTCGTCCGCGTCGGTGGCAATGGCATCCGCCCGTCCCGCTTCGCCCTGCGCTTGAGATTCGAAGATCGCTTCCAGCTTCTCGGCGACCAGCGTCGCCTTTCCGTAGCGCAACGGAAAGATCTCAAGCTGTTCGGCCAACGTGGAAGGGCGGTCCAGCAGGCCAAGCAGCTCGACGATTACGTCGTGATCATCGCGCGACGCGCTGCAGATCAAGCTGTTGGTGGGCTCGTCGGGCATGATCACACTCGGCGTTCGCTCATCACCCTGGCCCTCCCCACGCGCATCGAAGACCTCCTGCATCTTGTTGGAGAGGCTGACGGCGGAGGCATATTTGAGCGAATAGACCTGAAGGATGGCGGTTTTGCGGCCACCTTCCACGTCGAGGCGTGAGACGAGGTCGTCCATCCGCTCCATGGCGTCGCGTGAGCCGGCCACAATCAGGGCATTGCTGCGGACGTCGGGAATGATCGTCGGAGCCTCGAAGGACTCGATCTGAGAACTGAGCCCGTCAAAAAGCTCCTCGAGAACACGTGCGAGCGCGACGGCGTCCACAAACTTGAGGTCGTACAGCTTCGTGTCTTCGATGATCGGCTGGACCTCCAACGCCTCGACCAGCCGCCTGATTTCCTCGAAATCCTCCAGGCTCGAGGCCACCAGCAGCGAATTGCTGCGCTCGTCGGCCACGATCACCGGGGCATCCTGAACCTGCTCGAACTCCTGGCGCAGATCGTTCCGCCGTTGCCAGAGCTCGTCGATCTCGTCTTTCAGCTCCCTGGCGGACAAGCGCTCGCAGGCGATGACGCGGATGTTGTCAAAGGCCGCTGCGGGCGGCGCGTCGAGCTGGCGGACGATTTCAGCGATCTCCGCGTAGTTCTCCAGCGAGCATGAAAGGATCAGTGAGTTGCTTGGCACGTCCGCATTGATGAACACGCGCTCGCGCTCCAAGGCAGCGCCGTCAACTTCCACCTGCTCGAGGGTCTCGAGGCGTTTCTCGATCAGATCTTCGACCAGCTTGCCCACCCGTGTCGCGTCGGCGTGCTGCAAGGTCAGCAGACGAATGGGGAACTTGACGTCCGAAGCGGGCTGATCAAGCTGCTCGATGACCGAAGCGATCAAACGCATCTGCTCCGGACGACCGGAAACGACCAGCGTGTTGGTGCGAACATCGGCCTCGATGCCGATCTTGTACACGAGGGCCTTGCCTTCCTCGCCCTCCGGCACGCCGCCGGTGTCACTGCCGTCGGGCTCTTCCGTGAGCGTCTGCCCCTCGTCAAACATGCCGCTGAGGACGTCTCTCATCCTCTCCGCGTTGGCGTAGCGAAGCGGAAAGATTCGAACGTTGAAGTCCTCGGCCATGGGAACGTCATCGAGCAGGCGAATGAGCTCACCCATCGGCTCGATGTTCTCCTCGGCCGTCGCCACGATCAGGCTGTTCGTCTCTCCGTCGGGGATGATGGTGATCCCCTTTTCCAAATCGATGGGCGGAAGCTCGACGACCTCACCGTCCGGCATGGCCCGGCTGATCCTCAAGCGTCGGATGATCGCCTCTTCGGCAGCGTCACGGGCCCGCGAAGTC
>CP070718.1:2086405-2096682 GCA_020350565.1 Phycisphaerales bacterium | reverse complement strand
CCACGCTCAAGTCTGAGAAGGACAAGGAGCTGGTGCAGCAACTGAGCAAGGACCTCGACGACCTGGCCAAGAAGCTCGAGGAGTTGGCCAAGAACGAAGAGCAGATGAAGCAGAAGCTGCAGGAGGCCGGCATCAACAAAGAAGACGCCGAGCGCATCCTCGAAGCGCTCAAGAAAAAGGACATCGACCAGCTCAAGAAGGAGTTGCAGAAAAGGGGCCTGAACCAGCAACAAGCCGACCAGCTAGCCAAACAGCTCCAGCAAAAGCAGCAGGCCTGCAGTCGATGTCAGCAAATGTCCCAGGCCATGCAACAGGCCTCGCAGAGCTGCAGTTCCGGGCAGGGCGGTGCCGCCGCAGGCGCGCTTTCTCAAGCCGCTGAACAGCTCGGGGAACTTGAACAGCTCCAGCAGGAGAAGTCGCAGCTCGATTCGACGATGTCCGACCTCCAGAACGCCATGAACGACATCAACAACCCCGGTTCCTGCTCAGGTGACGGATCCAGTGAGGGTCAGCAGGGCCAAGGCCAGGGCAAGCAAGGTCCCGGCATGGGCAGCTTGGGAAGGGGACGTGGCGGGGCGGCGCCGGAACAGGAAACGTCGGTCGACTTCAAAGTCGAGCGCGGCAAGGTGGAAACCACCAAGGGAGCCATCATCGGCCAATTCCTTGTCGACGGAGAGCAGGTCAAGGGTGATGTGACGCCGGAGTTCGCCGAGGTCGTCACCGCCGCCGAGCGCGACGCCAGCGATGCCGTCAACCGGGATCGAATCCCGCGTCAATATCAGGAGGCTGTCAAGGAATACTTCTCAGACGTGAAGGGCATGGTCGACGCTCAAGAGGGCGACCGGAAGAAGAACGGCGCCAAAAAATCCTCGGAATCCAAAGCCGAATCGAAAGCCGAACCAAGCAAGGAAGCCTCCTCGGACGATTCCAATGACTGACTGCCGCGCGTGCCCTGGTCGGGCGGCAGCGGCGATCGCTCGACCATCCATGCGGTGCCACATTCGCATCCGCTCGGCCCTACGGTCGGGCACTCTCCTGTGTTTCGCCTGGTTCATGCTCTTCGTTGGCTGCGAAAGGCCGGCCCTCTCTCCGAACGGCGTTGTTGGCGTCTTCGGATCGTTGGGTCTGGGCGACGGTGACTTCCACTACCCACGGGCCATCGCGGCCGAGCCGAACGGCTCCGTGTTTGTCGCCGACAAGACGGGCCGCATTCAACGGTTCTCCGCGGACGGGGCCTTCGAGCTGTCCTGGCATATGCCCGAGTACGAGAAGGGCATGCCTGTGGGCATGTCTCTGCATCCCGACGGACGCCTTTTCGTCGCGGACACGCATTATCACAGGGTCATGGTGTTCGACCGGGATGGCAACCAACTTGCCGCCTTCGGGGAGCTGGGGATGGGGCCTGGTCAATTCCAGCTTCCTACCGACATCGCCTTTGATGCGGAGGGCAACATTTACGTCGGTGAGTACACCGAGAACGATCGCATCACCAAGTGGTCGCCGGATCTGGAATTTGTGCAGGTCATCGGTGGCGATCCCATCGAGGACAAGCGGCTCAACCGCCCTGCGGGCGTGATCGTCGATGACGAGCAGACGCTCTGGGTGGCCGACGCGTGCAATCATCGGCTCCTGCGGTTCACCCTGGACGGCGAACTACTCATGGCCGTGGGGCACTTCGGCAACGCCCCCGGAGAGATGCGCTACCCCTATGACCTGTGTCTTGCGCCCGACAAAACGATTTTGGTTTGCGAGTACCTGGGAAACCGGCTCCAATGGTTCTCCAAGGACGGCCGGTCGCTGCGCATATGGGGCGTGTCGGGCCGGGAGGTCGGTCAGATCTTCGACCCGTGGGGCGCGACCTATGGCCCGGGCGGCAGGATCTACGTCGTGGACTCGCTGAACAACAGGGTGCAGATCGTTAGGCCGTGATGACGCTGGCGCTTTCATTACCGTTCAGCTTTGAGGAGCCGACATGGCTCTGGCTGGTCTTGCTGGTTCCGGTTCTCATCCCGGCCTCCTTGCGCAGCCTCGCCGGGCTCGATCCGGTTCGGCGTGTCTTCTCGCTGATCACCCGCAGCGTCTTGATCATCCTGCTGGCAGCGTGTCTGGCCGGCGTCGAGCACGTCAAGCGCAACCGCGATCTGACCGTCATGGTCCTGATGGATCGTTCGCACAGCGTGCAGATGCTGGAGGACGTTCAGGAGGAATACCTCCGCGAGATCAGCAAGGACATCCCGCCCAACGACAAGCTCGGCGTGATCAGCTTCGCCCGCAACGCCTACCTTGAGCAGTTGCCCATGCGTGGCGGCTACCACATTCCCCCGGATCGTCTTTCGCAGATACCCGACATCGACCGGAGCGACATCGCCTCGGCCATGCGGCTGGCAATGGCCATGTTTCCGCATGACACCGCCAAGCGCGTCGTACTGCTGACCGACGGCAATGACAATATGGGTGACGTGCTGACCGAGGCGCGGCGGGCCAAGGCGGACGGCATCCCCGTCGATGTGGTACCTCTCTGGTACGAGCACAAGAACGAGATTTACATTGACCGGCTTCTTGCACCGACTTACGCCGAAGAAGGGGAGCAGGTGCCCTTGCGCATGGTCATCAAGAGCGAGCGCCGCGCGTCGGGCACCCTTTCGCTCTACCACAACGGTGAACAGGTGCCGATGGCGCCGGAAGACGCCCACGTCGAGCTGCAGCCCGGCGGCAACACTTTCTTCAGCAAGCTGACCGCCAGATCGACCGGTGACCAGCGCTATGAGGTTTACTTCCGGCCCGATGACGAGACGATGGATGCGGTATCCATCAACAATAAGGCCAGCGCCTTCTCCTTCGTTCAGACATCGAGCAACGTTCTGCTGGTGACGATGGATAGGCTGTTCGACCTGCCTCTTGCACGGGCCCTCGAAAGCGAGAACATCCGCGTCGACGTCAAGACGGTTGATGAGCTCGAACAGTTCGACCTGCTCAGGATGATGAGCTATTCGACCATCGTCCTCGCCAACATTCCCGCCAATGTGTTCACCGACCAGCAGCATGAGCAGCTCGCCCGGTACGTCAAGGACACGGGCAGCGGGCTGATCATGCTTGGAGGCGACGAGGCCTTCGGCGCCGGAGGATGGATCGGCACACCCATAGAGGATGTGATGCCCGTATCTTTCGAGATCAAGCACAAACGCGTGATCCCGCGTGGGGCGCTCGTGCTCATCATGCACAGTTGCGAGGTGCCGCGCGGCAACTACTACGGCAAGGAAATGGCCAAGAAGAGCGTCGATACGATCAGCTCACGCGACTATATCGGTGTCCTGGCCTATAGCTTTTCGCCGGGGGGCAACACGTGGGAGGTTCCTTTCGGCTTGAACACCAACAAGGCCGCGGTCAAGAGCAGGATCGATCGGATGCAGATCGGCGACATGCCGGACTTTGCCTCGACCATGAGGATGGCCTACAAGGAGCTGACCTCCGGCAAGGGCAAGGATGCGGCGCAGAAGCACGTGATCATCCTCAGCGACGGCGACGCCGCACCTCCTCCGCCCAAGCTGCTCGACGACTATAAGAAGGCGAAGATCACGGTCAGCACCATCGCGATCGGCTGGGGAGGCCACGTGATGACGAGAACCATGCAAGATATTGCCAAAAAGACGGGTGGCAAGTTCTACGCTGCACGCAGCCCTCGGGCCCTCCCTCAAATATTCGTGAAGGAATCGAAGATCGTTCGCCGGCCCCTGATTGTGGATGAGCCCTTCCAGCCGCAGATCGTGCAAGCCGCCAACGAATTGCTCAGCGGGCTGGACTATAACGAACAGGTTCCGCGACTGGGCGGCATGGTGCTCACCTCACCGAAGCCCAACCCCAACGTTCAAATGCCCATCGTCCGAGCCACCAAGGACGGTAATGACCCCGTCCTCGCCCACTGGCAGTGCGAGCTGGGCAAAACGGTCGCCTTCACCAGCGGCTATTGGCCTCGCTGGGGCGAACACTGGACCGTCTGGCCCAAGTTTGCCAAGTTCTGGGCCCAGGTGGTTCGCTGGACCATGCGCCAGGAAGCTCCGGCGAACTTTGACGTGTACAGCAAGATCGACGGCGATCGTGGCCGGATCGTCGTCGACGCATTGGACAAGGACGCGAGCTTCCTCAACTTTCTCCAGCTCCAGACGCGGCTTGTGGGCCCCGACAACCGGACGGCCCCACTGCAGTTCTATCAGACGGGTCCAGGCCACTATGAGGCGGAGTTCTCCGTCGAAAAGGCCGGGGAGTATCTGGCCGCTGTCCAGGTCTATGAGTCCGGCCGGTCTCGCGGCACGATCCGTACCGGCCTGACCGTGCCGTTCTCGCCCGAGTATCGGGAGCTCGGAACCAACGAGGCCCTGCTTCGGCGTATTCAGGAGATTACCGGTGGGCGATGGCTGGAACTCGCTGAAGGTCCCCGGGAGCACGACGTGTTTCGGCACGATCTTCCTCCGGCGGAGGCCAAGAAACCGGTGTGGGACTGGATGCTGGCCTGGCTGATCCTGCCGCTCTTCCTGTTCGACGTTTCCGTGCGGCGCTTGGCAAGCTGGCTGGCATTGTCGATCGTGGTTGAGGCTCTGCTGATCGTTGTACTGCTGGTCGGCTTCGAGATGCGCTTCACGTGGTGGGGCGTCCTCGGTGTTTTCGTGTTGGCCGAGCTGATCGGCTGGACGATGCGCTGGCGCTACATCGGCCCGTTGTTCGATTATCTCACCCATACAGTGACGGCGCTGGCCACCACCGGTGAGCGGAGCCGAACCGCGCTGGAGCAACTGAAGGACACGCGCGAGCGCTTGCGGGAAGACCTTGAGGAGCAGCGGGCAGAAGCCCTTCGACGACTGGCGGGCTCGGCGGATGCTGAGGTCCCGGGGATCGATCGGACTCGGCGATTCGACGTCGGTGACCAGAGGGCCAAGGAAGAGGTCGGTGATTTGACCGAGGCCCTTGGCGGTGCCCGCGCCGGTGAAACGTACAAGGAGAGGCGGCGCGCACCGGCACCGGCGACGAAGGACGAAGGGGAAGGGGAGTCGGCGACCGAACGGCTATTAAAGGCGAAGCGGCGGGCGCAACGTGACATGAAGAAGGAAGACTAGATTCTATGCGGCGAATGCGGGAAATGCGGTCCCGCAACATCAGACCCACAAATGGAACGCACAATTGGAGTTCACGAGTGGAATCCACCAATCGAATCCAGGCCGTGAACGTGCTTCCAGGATGAATGAGGAATCCAACAAGCGGCGAATCGTCGCCGGTAGACTCAACCGATGATCGGCGTAACCACCAGAAGAACAGGAGCGGGCGATGGCCACCAAGATTGATCCGGCAGTGGAAAAAGCCACGCAGGAACTGTGCAACAAGTACCAGGGCGTGCGAGCCCAGATCGCGAAGGCGATCGTGGGTCACGATGAGGTGATCGACAACGTCCTGACGGCGCTGTTCGTTGGCGGGCACGTCCTGATCGAGGGCGTTCCGGGACTGGGCAAGACGTACCTCGTGCGCACGCTGGCTCAGGCGGTGGATCTGCAGTTTTCGCGGATTCAGTTCACGCCGGACCTCATGCCGGCGGACATCATCGGCACGACGGTCATCTCGGAAGACCCCGCCTCGGGCAAACGGACATTTGAGTTTCAAAAGGGGCCTTTGTTTGCCCAGATCATCCTGGCCGACGAGATCAACCGCGCGACGCCGAAGACGCAGTCGGCGCTACTGGAGGCGATGCAGGAGCACTCCGTGACTGTCGGCGGGTACAAGCACGTGCTCGATGAGCCTTTTTTCGTCATGGCCACCCAGAACCCGATCGAACAGGAGGGCACGTACCCGCTTCCGGAGGCCCAGCTCGACCGCTTTATGTTCAAGGTCATCGTACATTATTCCAGCAGGGACGAGCTTAAGCTCATCGTGGATCGGACGACGACCGGCTACACGCCGGATATTCAGAAAGCGATGACCGGCAAGGAGATCATCGGAACGCAGAGGCTCGTGCGACGGATCGTGATGGCCCCGCACGTACAGGACTATGCGATCCGACTGGGCATGGCCTCGCATCCCGGCGGACCGTTCTCCGTCGAGGCCACCAATAAGTACGTCCGCTGGGGTGCAAGCCCGAGGGCGGTTCAGACGCTGACGCTGGGCGCAAAACTGATGGCCATGCTCGATGGGCGCTTCAATACAAGCTTCTCCGATGTGCAGCGCCTCTACCTGCCGGCCATGCGCCACAGGGTGCTGCTCAACTTCGAGGGAGAGGCGGAAGGCGTCAGCACGGACGACGTTCTGCGGGCTATCCTGGAGGCGACGCCGACGGCTTCGGAGGCGGTGGCGTAGGTGGAAGGGGACGATTAAAGCCGAGACCAAGGCGATGGCGGTGATCCGCCGCGCGGATGACGACTGAAAACTGGCGACCGAAGACTGAGAACTGACTAGTGACTACTGGGAACGGATAACTTGGCTATCATCGATCGCAAAGCTGCTGAGGAACTGCTCGATCCGGAGTTCATGAACCGACTCGACCAGCTCGATTTGGTCAGCCGGAAGATCTTCGCCGGGAAAATGCGGGGCGAGCGGCGCAGCAAGCGCAAAGGTGAGTCCGTCGAGTTCGCCGATTACCGCAGCTACGTGCCGGGCGATGATCTGCGCTACCTGGACTGGAACATCTATGCCCGGTTGGACAGTCTGTTCCTCAAACTCTTCCTTCAGGAGGAAGACCTTCACATCAGTCTTCTGCTCGACATTTCCAAGAGCATGGACTGGGGTGAGCCGAACAAGGGCCTGTACGCACGGCGGATCGCCGCGGCCATCGCCTACATCGGTCTGGTCAACTTTGACCGCGTCAGCCTTTACGCGTACGCCAACGGTCTGCAGTACGAGCTCGCGGGCGTTCGCGGGCGACGCCTGATGTTCAAGGTCGTGGATTTCCTGACGAACGTCGAATACGAAGGGGTGAGCAATCTGGCGGCCGCCTGCAAGCAGTTCGCGATCCGGCATCCACAGCCCGGCATCATCATGCTCCTCAGTGACTTCTTCGAGAAGGGCGGCTACGAGACGGGTTTGCGCTATCTCCTGGGCCGTAATTACGACATCTACGTCGTGCAAATGCTGTCACCGGAAGAAATGGACCCCGCGCTGGTTGGTGACCTGCAACTGAAGGACGTGGAGGACGAGGACTTGGCCGAGGTCACCATCAGCCGGGCGCTCATCAATCGCTACATGCAGAACCTGAAAGCCTACTGCCAGAGCCTCAGTGAGTTCTGCACGCGTCGCGGCATCAGCTATTTCTTCACCGGCACGGAGGTGCCGTTCGATCAGTTGATCCTGACCTACTTCCGCAGGAGAGGGCTAATCCAGTGACGCCAGCGGTCAGACAATCTGGTGTCGGTCAGGGCCGGGAACGCCGGGAGGGGCGGCCATGAGCTTTCTCAGTGCCCAAGCCGTCGCGATCGCTGCGGCCCTTACCATTCCGCCGCTCATCGTGCTCTACTTCCTGAAGCTCAAGCGCACCATCAGGCTCGTTCCGTCTACCCTGCTTTGGAAGCGGGCGGTGGAGGATTTGCACGTCAACTCGCCGTTCCAACGCCTCCGGGCCAGCATTCTCCTGCTTCTGCAGCTCCTGATCCTGATCCTGGCCGCCCTCGCCTTGGGCAAGCCGTTCTGGGAACGCGCGGCAAAGGACGAAAAGACGGTGCTCATCCTCATCGATCAGTCGGCGTCGATGAGCGTCGTCGAGGCCGACGGGCGAAGCCGACTCGACATCGCCAAGGAGGAAGCCAAGACGTGCGTCGACAACATGGATGAGGACTCACGCGTGATGGTGATCACGCTCTGCGACCGGGCCACGGTCACCTCGTCGTTCGACAACGACAAGCGGGCGCTCAAGCGAAAGATCGACGAGATCGAGCAGACGCAGAGCACCACGAGCCTCGTTGAGGCCGCCAGCCTGGCTGAGGCTCACGCCCAACAGGTGGTCATCGCCGACACCGAGCCGAGCAAGATGAAGCCGTCTCCCGCTACGGTCTACCTCTTCACCGACGGTCGCTTCAACGACGCCGACAAGGTCGCCTTGAAGAAGTTCAAAGCCGAGGAGCTCATCATCACCCGAATCGGCGAGCGGGACGACAACGTCGGCGTCCTCTCCGTCGACGCCCGCCGCAGCTATGATCGTCCCGAGCTTGTCTCGGTGTCGGCCACGATCCGCAATTTCGGCAGCACACCGCAGAACTTCGACGCGGTCCTGTACCTGGACGACAATGTGTTGGACATTCAGACCGTTCAGCTCACGCCGGGGCGCAGCACGGATGATGAGGCGGGGGTGCCGCTCGGGGAGCTTCCGCCGGGCAGCGTCGGCGTCTGCGCCTTTGACGAGATCGAGTTCGGCGGGCATGGCGTCATAGAGATCGCGCTGCGGATTGATGATGCGCTCAAGGCCGACAACCGCGGCTGGACGGTGATCGAAGCACCGCACCATATCAACCTCCTGCTGGTCACGCCGGGCAATCCTTTTCTCGCCAAGGTCCTGACGCTCGATGCCCTGCCGCTCAAGACGACCACGATGTCTCCCTATGAGTACGAAGAAGCATCGGACGAGGAGCTATTAGACGGGGAGCGCAGCAAATACGATGTGGTGATTTTTGACGGCCATTCAACGGACCGATTGCCCCAGGGCAATTACTTCTTCTGGGGCGCGGTGCCGAAGATCGAGGCTGTGGCAGCCGGTGAAGTGATCGATGATGAAGTGATCTTCAACTGGGATGATACGCATCCCATCCTGCGGTATGTGGCCGCGGAAAACATCTCGGTCTACGAGTGGCTGCGGTTGCAGGTTCCCTCCGACGCAGTGTCGATTATCGACGGTCAGACGTCGACCGTTCTGACCTACTTCACCCGGGAGGCCAGCCAGTTCCTCGTCTGTGCGTTCCGTTTGATCGTCGAAGATCAGCAGGGAAGACTGCTACGCAATACGTGGTGGTTCACCTCGGTCGATTTCGTGGTGTTTATGCAGAATGCCACGCAGTTCCTTGCCTCCAACGTGGCCACGACGGGCAGGAAAAGCCTCTCGCCGGGTGAGCCGGCCACCCTCCCCATTCCGGAGGATGCCAAGGAGGTCAATGTCCATCGCCCGGACAACCGAACCGACCGGGTGCCCTCTGCGGGCTATCAGAACATCCACTATGGCGCCACCCGCGCGGTGGGCGCCTACCGCGTCGACCCTGGTGTTACCGGACAGGACGTCTTCGCGGTGAACCTCTTCGATGTGGTCGAGAGCAACGTGCTGCCGGCCGAAAAGCTCGAGATCGGCGCCGAGTCGGTCGAGGCGCGATCCGGCGAGGTCAAGGTCAACCGTCCGGGCTGGGGCTACCTTTTGATGGCCATGCTGGTCGTCCTCCTGGCCGAATGGATCGTCTACAACATGCGCGTGTTCGTTTGAGCCCCTCGTTTCGGTCCGGCAACGGATGGGATACACTGCACGAAATGGTACGGGGCGGCACTGTCCCGTCACGACGCGTTGGGAGAGGACACTGATTTACCCGGCGCGCGATGCATCGTACTGATACGGTCAAGGTGCGGCATGGCTTTGGAACCGATCCCAGCGGCACTGGTGGGCGTCAACGAGGTCGGTCTGGCCTATGCGCAAGCCGTCCGGCATGATGATCGTTTTGAGTTGCGCGCGGTCGGCGATGCGGACGACAAGGCACTCCGTGAAGCAGGCGAGACTTTTGGCGTACCGGTGTTCAATGACTACCGTTCGCTGATTATTGAAACGCTGCATGGCGGTCTAGCCTGGCTTCTAGTGGCCGTTCCGCCGTTTCAATCGGTCGAAATCTTACGCCTTGCAGCCGAAAAAGGCATCGGCGTGTTTTGTCGGCCCCGTTCGCGCGAAGCGCCGAGGCGGCGGCGAAGCTGGCAGGTCATTTCAAGCAGCATGGCTGCCCGCTGATCATCTCCCGGCCCTGGCGTTTTGATCCTGCTTTCGAGCCGCTCCTGTCGCTTCAAGATCATGTCGGGTGGGTCTACGCGGCCGCCGCGCACTTCTGCACCACGCTGGACGGCAGAGAGGGGTGGCGCGGCGACTCCGAACGGGCCGGTGGGGGGGTTCTGCTCAATGACGCATACGAGGTCGTGGACTTGCTCGTGTCCGTGCTCGGTGTGCCCCAGCAGGTCAGCGCGTATCGCGGGTTCGCCACAAGCCCCGGTGTGGCCCGCGCCTACGACACCGAGGATAGCATGATTCTTGCGATGCAGTGCGGAGCGGACCGTATCGGCTCATTCAC
>CP070718.1:2055504-2086305 GCA_020350565.1 Phycisphaerales bacterium | reverse complement strand
CGCTTGTGGATGCTTGAAGAATGCTGGACTTTACGCGCTTGGCTAAACCCAGCATGTTCAGCGCGCCCATCACGGAGGTCTTTACGGTCTTGACGGGATTGTGCTGATAGTGGATTGGCGAGGCCGGACAGGCCAGGTTGAAGATCCAGTCTACCTCCAGAAGAATCGGCTCAACGACGTCATGGCGCACGAACTCGAAGTCCGTTCGGTTGAGCAGGTGAGCCATGTTGCGCTTTGAACCAGTAAACAAGTTATCGAGCGCGATGACATCGTGACCTTCGACCAGCAGCCTGTCGCAGAGATGGCTGCCCAGAAAACCCGCAGCACCGGTGACAAGTACCCGCATCGTTTCTCTCCAGGAACCAGAGGCACTGCGGAAGGCGTCAACGCTCCCGTTCACACCGCCAGGTCTTGTTGCGCGACGGCCTCCCTGGACGGCATCGTTGTGCCGCAGAACTCATGAACGCAAGCCGCGACGCGATGGACGTCGTCATCGCTCAGCATAGGATGACAGGGTAGTGACAGAATCCGATTGCATAAGTCCTCCGCCACCGGCGCGTCACCTCTTGTATAACCCAGTTCGGCAAAACAGGGCTGCAGGTGCAGCGGAACCGGGTAGTAAACGCCCGAGCCTATGCCCCGTTCGCTGAGGAAGGACCGCAGTCCGTCACGGCGGTCACATAGTATCGAATACTGATGATAGACGTGCTTCCGGTCGTTACCGACGTGGGGCGTCGTAACGCCGCTGCCTTCCAGGAGCACGTCATATATTTGGGCGTTGCGGCGTCGACGTGCGGTGAACTCGTCCAGCTTGCGGAGTTTGACGAGGAGGATGGCCGCCTTCAGCGTGTCGAGCCGGAAATTGCCACCTACTTCGCAGTGAATGTACCGCTCTGCCGACTCACCGTGGTTTCGCAAACGCCGCGCCATCTCCGCAATGTTGTCGTCATTGGACAGGATCATCCCACCCTCGCCAAAGCCACCGAGGTTCTTCGTTGGATAGAACGAGAGACACGCGACCCTGCCCAGTGAGCAGGCGGGACGGTCTTTGTACGTGGCGTCGATGGCCTGTGCGGCGTCCTCCAGGACCGGAATTTCGCGGGCCGAGGTGATGCCGTTGATTGCGTCCATTTCAGCACATTGGCCGAAAAGATGCACGGCCAGGATGGCGCTCGTCTTATCGCTGATCGCGTCCGCGATGCGCTCCGGGTCGATGTTGAACGTACGCGGGTCGACATCGACAAAGACGGGTCTGGCGCCGAGACGGGCAACGACGCCGGCGGTCGCGAAGAAGGTAAACGCCGGGAGGACTACTTCATCGCCGTGACCGACGCCCAACGCCATCAGGGAACATAGCAAGGCGTCCGTTCCGCTGCTCACGGCAACGGCGTGTCCAACGTGAAGTCTCTCAGCCAGCTTCTGCTCCAGTTCGGTGACGGCCGGGCCGCCGATGAATTGCTGGCTCTCCAGCACGTCGTAGACGGCTCGGCGGACATCATCGGCAAAGAGGCTGAATTCCGAGCGTAGGTCCAGCAATGAGAGTTGCTTCATTGTGGGCTGCCGTTCAATAAGGCTTTGTCGCCGGATACTTCTGGGCATCCTCATCGGCGACCGGGCTATTATGCTCAACCTCGGGCAAACGTCTAGCTTACGATGCGAATTCGGATCGGTATTGGCTGACCAGCAGGTTCTCGCAGGCCGGTAACAGACAGCGAAGCCACGAGCATGATCACGCGCCTCGCCCGTTCTCCGCCTCGTCGGCGGACGGGCCCTTCGGCAGGCTGAGCCCGGCTGCGGCCGCGGCCTGCATCTCGCCCTCGAGCTGGTAATCGTAATAGGTCCGCAGTTGCTCGCGAAAGTATCCACCTCGCGTGACCTGTGCCGCGTTCAGCACCGCACCGAAAAGGTGTGCGTTCACGTCCAACAGGAGGGTGCACGCCCGGCGGGCAGCGCCCCGCGAGTTCTCCTTCGCTCGCACCACAAGGATGGTCCCATCCATGGCCGTCGAGACAACAAGCGCGTCGCTGGCTAGAAGGACGGGCGCCGTATCGATGATGACCTGATCGTAGCGTGAGATGGCGTCTTCCAGGAAAGCGCCGAACTGCTCGCTACCCAGCAACTCCGCCGGATTGGGCGGGACCGGGCCGCTGCCAAGTATGTCCATTAAAGGGATCCCGCTCGGAACCGCGTGGGAACTCAGGCTGCCCTCGCCGATGAGTATGTTGCTCAGCCCCCGATTGGGCACTTCTGAAAAGAAGCGTGCGATTCCGGGCCTGCGAAAGTTGGCGTCCACCAGGAGCACACGCCGTGCTCCCTGGGCGACAACCATGGCCAGGTTGATGGCAACGGACGTCTTGCCGTCTTCAGGCTGGGGACTCGTAATCAGAATCGCCCTCTGGCGTGCCGCCGGTGCGCTGAACTGGAGATTGGTGCGGATGCGACGATAGGCCTCCGCAATCATCGAACGCGGGGCGTCCCGCACGGCGGTCTCGACCTGGTCGATGGTGATCTCCTCGTCGTCGACGTGCGGGATCACGCCGAGCGTCGCAATGTCCAAATGGCGAACGATATCCTGTGGCGTCCTCACGGACGTATCCAGGAGCTCAAGGGCCAGGGCAACGCCGACCGCGAGGCACAGCGCCAGAAAAATGCTGACCGGGAGCAAGATGGGCCGAGGGCGACTCCGGTCGATCGGCCTGATCGCCGGTTGAGCAATATTCACCGTCATCGCCGTTCGCTGGTCCTTGATCTGCCTGAGGTTGTTGACGTAGTCACGGTATTTGCTGCGAAGTTCCTTGTCCTCTTCAATCTGAGCCTTCAAGTTCTGGTAGCGGAAGAGTTGGCGATCCTGGTCTTCGAGTTCGGCTTCCGCCTTCCGCAGATTCTCCTTCGTCACGAACAGGGCATGCTGGGTGTTGAGGTAGGCGGTGTTAGCCGCCTCGCGCATGTCCGCACGCCGTTCCTGCAGCTTCTGCCGCCGCAGTTCCTCCAATGATTCATTCGCTGTCTCAAGCTGTGCCGTCAGGGACTTGGTGAGCGGATGTTTCGAGCCCATATTGGCGCTGTCGACGGAGAGCTGCTGTCGGATGACGAACGCCCGCCGAGCCAACTCCTGGACGTTGGGATCCTGCTCGATGACCGCTCGGTCCTCGGCGGTTACTGCCACTCCGCCGGGGTCATTGTAGATCTCCCTGAACTGACCGAGCTGAGCCAACTCAAGCTCGAGCATGGTCACTTGTTCGCCATATTTCAATACTTGCTGGGCGTTGATGTTGACATCCTGATAGGCAGCGCCCCCAGGAAGGTTAGCCGCCATGGCGTCCAAGCGGTCGTCGTCCGCCTCGATCTGCACGTCGAGTCGCTGCAGACGCGCGGTGGCGGCGTCGAGTTGCTCTCGGTAGCTCTCCGTGGACCGCTCGCGGGCGATGGTAAGCCACCGCCTCACCACGGCGTTGACAATCACGTGAGGGTCATTGGGATCACGGCAAGCCATCGAGACGGCCATGAAGTTTGTGCCGCGCATGGGCCCGGCGGAGAGATCTTCCGTGAGTTCCTTAAGCAAGTCCTTCTCTTTAATGCTTCTGTACCACTGAGTTTCCCTCACCTCCTTGAGCCTGAGCGCCTCATTCAGAATATCCGGGCTCTCCAGGTACTTGGCCTGCGTGAGTACGAAACGCTCGAGTTCGTCTTGCCGTAAACGTTCCTGCTGGACGGTCAACTCTGCGCGCGGCAGGTTGGACACGAGCTCGACCATGGCCCGAGCGCTGTACAGCGGAAAGTACCTCCACACGACCAGGAACGTGCCGACAGCTATCCCACTGAAAACAATGAAGAGAACGCAGACCAAGACGATCCGGCGACGAACCATGGCAAACAGGTCGGCGGGTGTCAGAGCCGAGGAGCTTTCCGCTACTCCGGGGCGCAATGTCGCCGGCATCGTGATTCGCTCTTGGATGGTCGCGGGAACGTTCGTCATGGTCTTACCTTGCTGAAACGACAGCGGAAAGATCCGAAGGCCGGCCTACGTCAGTGTCGCGGCAGTGTCGTCTCTTTCATCCTCTTCGTCATGTACCTCCCTGAACAGATTGCTAAGGACGTAATCCAGGCTATAAAACAGCGCGAAGGCGAGCACAAGCATCGAAATGCCCAGAAGTTGGTGGGCCGTCCCTCGTGCCAAGTGGACATAACCGTTTACCTGCAGCAGACCTGTAATCGTCACCCGCACCGTATTGCAGATCATGGCGATGGGGATGCAACTGATTACCATGACCACCCGATGCCACCTCGGCCGCTCGCGAAGGTAGGCGATCGCCACGCCCAGGGCCATGAAGGACATCATCAGCCGCAGTCCGCTGCACGCTTCTTCAACGTTTAACGTCCCGGACTCGCTGCCAGGGGCAAAGTAGTCAATGACCACCGCCTGAGCGTCGGTGCGCAGCCCTGGTTTGAAGATCGGCATAAGCACCGCGGCCGCCTTCGAGGCCAGGATGCGGAGGGGAAGCGTCAACTTGACGAAATGTTGTTGCGGCAGCGGAACGGCGAAGAAAAGGAAGGCAATGGGGAACCACAGGATCCGCATGGCCTCACGCCCACTGAATAAAAGTGCCAAGCCGAAAACCACACCAAGCAGCGACAATGCCTGAGGGTAGTGCATTCGAAATCGCCAGACACTCAGGAAGTAAATCGCAAGAGAGCCGGCCACGATGACCGCGCCCAAGTAATTTGTCCTGACGCGTATTTTGAACAACTCGCGCCGCCTGGCGGCCAGAAAGTAGAGGCTGAACAGGGGCACCAGCCAACCATGTGACCAGTTTCCATCGTGCGTCCAGCGCCAGATCAAATCGCGACGAATCGGTACCCAGTACACAGCCAGAACCAGCAACACCATGATGACGAGCTGGATGCGCGCCCCCGTGGGGAAGTACGCACCCCAGGTGCGAGGAGTCAATAAAGGTTTGACGGCACTCACACTTGTCATCCGCATCTCCTACGGAAACAGATTGGGGAAACGATCAGGCTCATTATGGGGGTTGATTCTGGAGCCGTAGGAGTCAATGTCGGCAAAGTTCCGACTGTAGGTGAAGGAATAGCCCACCAGGTTGGTCGGCGTCGGCAGCGTCCACGCCCGAATCCGTTGAAGCCACGGGGAGAACGGGTGCGTTCCGACGTTGATGATGTCCCCGCGCTTGATAAAGAAGTCAGGATCTTTCCCCGCAAAGATTCGGTCCAAGTTCACTTGGATCATCTGTTCCCTCGGCCCGATCCTGCGATAGACCGTGCAACGGGTCGGCCAGGCCGACGGCGTCAACCCTCCGGCAGCTGCGATCGCGGACTTGAGCGTGATCGGTTCTGCCATAAACCGGTACACGCCGACCTGACCCACCTGCCCCATTACATAGTAGACGCCAACTTCGCCACTGACGATTCGGATGACGTCGCCTGCACGCACGTAGATGTTGAATTCCGGATCTCCTGACCGCAACGTCTCCGCGGGGACGCGAATGATCCGATAGTTGCGCCGTCCGGCGATTCGCTCCCAATCCACTGCTGGAGACTCTGCTTCGTAGCGTGTTACCTCCTTAAGTGGCGCTTGCTCTATCGCCTGGGCTTCTTCAAATGCGGGGTTCGGCACGAATTCACCATTAACGAAGATCCACGGCTGCGTGGGCTCGACCTCAAGATCGGGGGGAACCGGCTGATCCTCGTCCGCCTGTTGCGTTTGGTCGACGACGGCTTCAATCAACTCGGCCTCCGCCGAGGCATCTTCCGACGGAGCAAGTTTTGTCTCTTCCTGCGGTGTCTCTTCGGGGGCTGACGGAACGGGCGCAGGAGGCTCCGGTTTCTGAGGCGCCTCCTCCTCCAAGACCTGAGGCTCCGGCGAGGGAATCTCTGGCGGCTCGGCCCTGAAGAACGGGTCGTCCTCGCGGAATACGTACACTTCGGTGACCAGTTCATTGAGACCGCCGACCAGGTTGATCGCTTCGAGAAGTCTCAAGTTCGGCCTACGGATTGGAAACGTGCCTGCACGCAATTGCGCGTTGGCCGAAGCGCTAGCGCCGATACCGAAAACAGAGTACGTCGCTTTCTGAAGGTACAGCGGGTTGACCGTCACGTCGGGGTCAAGAAGGATCTCGCGATCACGAAGTTGTTCCACCAACTCATTCTCGAATTCGCGGGGAGTGAGCCCCTCAGCCTGGATTCGCCCGAGCACAGGCAGGTTCACCATGCCATTGTGGCGTACTTCCACCTGTCGCTCGTACGGCAGCTCCCGACGCCGCAGTTCGAAAATCTCAACCTCCAGAACGTCTCCGGGCGAAATCTGGAACTCTTCGACGTGAAGAAGAAGATCTTCCTTGGTGGGGTATACGGCCCCGGGGATGCCGGACGGGGTGTCCTCAATGGTCAGTGCGGTCCGAATCTCCATCGTGCGGTTCTCGTCGAACGCACCGACCTGGGAGGGGTCCAACCAGCTATTCATTATGGCGTTGCAGCCAGGTAGGCAAAGGAGTAGACCGGCGATCGCGGTCGCGACGGCGGGCGTCAACCTGACGCTCCGAGTAAGGTGGGCCGTCCTGGCGAACACAGACTACTCCCCCGGGTCCCCCCAGTTTTGCCCTTCGACCGGAGGGATTGACGTAAGACCCGTGACGACAACGACTTTCGGCAATCCTTGCCGAAATGTTATCGGCGTCCCCCCCGCGGGCAGTTTAGATCGCGGAGACTTAACTCCCCGGCTGCCGTTCAAGCCATGCAGAATAACATATGCGGATCAGACGTAGCAAGGGCCGCCGTAGTTCAAAAAGAGTGGGAAAAACCCTGATATCCTCGTGCGCGGCGGGGTTCGTTGTCTTTCTCCCTCCGGGAGCCGGCGAGGTTGACACAATGGCCAAACCGGCCAGACCCAGAAAAGTCTGCCGCATCCTCGGACGGAGGCCTTTCTGCCGCAAAGCGGGACGCTTCGGGGCTATTCCCTCTACAGGTTGTGTAGTACGATCGGACGCAGGAGTCAAAGCGGTTCGACGTGAGGGAGTGATAACCATGCGTTTGCACGATTTGACGGTTCTCGCGATTTGTGCGGCCCTTGTGTGCCCTATTAGCGGCTGCATTGAGCTTCGTGCAGTCATACTGAAAGTGCTGGGCGTGGACGACGGCACGGAAGATGGTACCGGCGGGGGGGGCAGGCCGGGGGATGACGGCTCGGAACCGAACGAAAACGACAACGAGCCGGCCCCTGGGGCGGTCCCTCGGGTCCGCCTGACCGTCTCGAACGTGGTGCCTCAATTGGGGGAGCAGGTCAACCTCTCGTGCCAGAGGACTGACGGCGTCTTCGGCGAGGAGGTTGAGTATTCGTTTACCCCGGAGGCCCGGCTGGCAACCATCGACAGGGAGCGGGGAACAGCAATCCTCATTGTGGAGCAATCAGACCTCGGCGCGCAACTCTCGTTTACCTGCCAGGGGGCCAATGAGTTCGGCACCGGTCCGGAAGCGAGCTGGGTTACGATCATTCCTCAATAGCTTGCCGATTGGTCGCGGCCGGCGCGTTTGGCCTTTCTGCACCGGCTGGCATAAGGTGTCGCGCCGGGGAGAGAAGCGCGCGGCTCCGCCTGGGCTGGACCCCCAAGGAGCCCAACGAGCGAGATGGCTGAGACCTTTTACATCATCGATGGGCACGCCCATATCTACCGGGCGTACTACGCGCCGTTTCGCGAACTGAGAAGTCCCAGTGGCGAACCAACGCGAGCCACCTTCGTCTTTTGCCAAATGCTTTTCAATCTGATCCGCACGAAGAGGCCGGACTATCTGGCTATGGTTGCGGATGTCTCGGATAAGACGGTTTTCCGCTGCGAAATCGACCCCGCTTATAAAGCGAATCGCCAGCCTCCTCCGGAAGACTTGCCCGTCCAGGCGGATCGCATCATGTCCATCGTGCAGGCCCTGAGCATCCCCATCTACCGCAAGGAGGGATTCGAGGCGGATGATCTGATGGCGACGATGGTGGAGCAGGCCGGTGAAGAGGACTTGAACATCTACCTGGTTTCAGGTGATAAGGACTTGCACCAGTTGCTCTTCGACCGCGTCGCACTGTATGACCCGGCCAAGGATGCTGTTTTCGATTCGGCCGCGTTGCGCGAGAAGCACGGCTATGGTCCCGAGTCAGCGGTGGAGATTCAGACCCTCACGGGAGACTCGACCGACAACGTGCCCGGCGTGCAGGGCGTCGGGTTGAAAACCGCTGCGAAGCTGATCGCCGAACATGGAACCGCCGACGCTGTGCTCAAGCACGCTGACAAGCTGACGCCGAAACTAAGGGAGCGGATTACGGCCTACGCGGATCAGCTTCCGGTCACACGTCGCCTGGTTACGCTTCGCAAGGATGTGCCGTTCGAATGGTCGCTCGAAGCCTGTCGGCTGAGCCGGCCGAATGTCGAAGCCGTCCGGCCTATTTTTGATGAGTTGGGTTTTGGCCGCCTCAGGGAAGCGCTCGACGAGCTGGGCGGCGGCAGAGCCTCTCCGGAAGCAGAGGCGGCGCCCATCTGTGTCAGCGAGGTGCAGCGGGACTATCACTTGGTCGACACACCTGGAAAGCTGGACGAGCTCGTCGCGCGTTTGTCTGCATCCGAGGCCTTCGCTTTCGATACCGAGACGACTGGTCTGAATCCCGTGGACTCGGACCTGGTCGGCTTGTCCTTCTGCTGGGAGGCCGGGACCGGTTATTACGTGCCGGTTCGTGGCACGATGGGATCGGTTTTGGCCGTTGGGGCAGTAGTCGAAAAGCTCGGGCCGATTCTCGAAGACGAATCGAAGCCCAAGGTTGGCCAGAACGTCAAGTACGATTTGATCGTTCTGCGCCAGGTCGGCATCCGTGTGCGCGGCGTGGCGTTTGACACGATGATTGCGGCATTCCTTTTGGAGCCGGATCGCCGCAGCAAATCGCTTGACTACCTGGCCCGCACGCTGTTCGGCCATGAGATGATCCCCATCATGGATCTCATCGGCAAAGGCAAGAACCAGACCTCGATGGATCAGGTGAGCACGGACCGCGTCTGTGAGTACGCGTGCGAGGATGCCGATTTCACGTGGCGCCTCTACGAACACTTCAAGCCGCAGATCGACGGAAGCCTCCTCGAATCGCTCTTCTGTGAAACGGAGATGCCGCTGGTCGAGGTGCTGGCCGAGATGGAGCACAATGGTATCGCGCTCGACGTAAACCTGCTGAAGCGACTGAGCGATTCGATGGCTGATAAGCTGGTTGCCCTTTCGCAGCAGGTCCAGGAGGCGGCCGGTCACGAGTTCAACGTGGATTCGCCGAAACAGCTCGCAACTGTTCTGTTCGATGAGCAGAAGCTCCCCGTCATTCGCAAGACCAAGACGGGCCGCAGCACCGACGCGGATACGCTCGAAGCCCTCGCCGGGCAAACGGACAATCCGATTCCCAGGCTGATTCTCGAGTACCGCGAGCTATTCAAGCTCAGAAACACGTACCTCGATACGCTTCCGAATATGGTGTGCAGGCGGACGGGGCGGATCCACGCTTCGTTCAATCAGACAGGTACGGTCACGGGGCGTCTCTCTTCAAGCGACCCCAATCTCCAGAACATCCCCGTTCGGACGGAGACAGGCCGGCGAATCCGGGAGGCCTTCATTGCGCAGGACGATGATCAGGTGCTTCTGGTCGCAGATTACTCTCAGATCGAGCTGAGATTGCTGGCGCATTTCTGCAAAGACCGCGCACTGCTGCAGGCCTTTCATGAGGAGCGGGACATTCACGCATCGGTGGCCGCCCAGGTGAACGGCGTGCCCTTGGAGGAAGTGACGCCGGAGCAGCGCAGTGCCGCCAAAGCGGTCAACTTCGGCATCATCTACGGCCAATCCGCGTTCGGGCTGTCGCGGCAGATCAACGTCCCGGTGGGGGAGGCCCAGGCTTTCATCAACGCCTACTTCATGCGCTATCCGGGCATCCGGATGTTCATCGACAAGTGCATCGACGACGCCAAGGCCAACGGGTATGCGGAAACGATTCTGGGCCGCCGCCGCCCGATCCCCGAACTGCGTTCCAAAAACCGGCAGCAAAAGTCATTCGGCGAGCGAATCGCGGTAAACACGGTCGTGCAGGGCTCGGCCGCCGACCTCATCAAGCGGGCCATGATCGACATCCACTGCGAACTGCTCACCGGCGCGCACTCCGCGAAGATGCTCATTCAGGTCCACGACGAACTGGTCTTCGAGGTACCCGAGGTTGACCTCGATCGCGAAACCGGGATGATCCGAGAGAAGATGGAATATGCCATCACGCTGGACGTGCCCATTGTGGTCGACGTCAATTGGGGCCGAAACTGGGCTGAGGGGAAGTGACATCGGCGCGGTTCTTCGTTTATTGTCTGAGAAAGATCCTGCTCGCTGCGATGACGAAGAGTGTACTCTGGGATTTCTGGCGCGAATCGGGCTCACGATTTCGGGCCTCACGTATCGGCAGCATCTGAACGGACGGGAGACGGCATGATGGTTCGGGGCAAGAGCAAGAAGAAGACACGGAAGTCCGCTCTCGTCAGGGGGCGCTCCTGGCGTCCGCACTCACGGCAGCCGGGCCATGTGATACCGGCGGCACCCTGTTCAACTTCCCACGCGGGATGCCGGCGAACACCGGCGCCGCCGACAACTACTCGTACAACGAGGATGACTCTTGCAACGCCTCGTGCAATTGCGACGATTCCCCGTCACCGTAGTCCTCGTTTGCCGACCGGCAAGAGTCCTTGCTCACCTGATCGGTAAGCCGATTCGGCACTGCGAGAAACCCTCAGTTTGGATCCGGAGGAAGTGGACGTCCCGCTTAGCGCTGACCCGACCTCCGGAGTTCTGTGGCGTGGACGACCCCGGTGATAGCGCCGGGGCTGATTTTGTGCAAAAGTCTTGGCTGCATTTGCCCGACCTCGTCGATCCGCCGTCTGTGCCGGAACCACGACATCTCCACTCTTGATCTTTGCAGAGTTCTCCGCCACCGTATGAGGGGATCTCCCAGTTCTGCTCCACGCATCCACTGCCCCAGGGTCGCCCATCTCGGCGCGGAGGGTGTCGATTCAATGGGTTTTGAGTCTCGCATAAGGGCCTGGCAAGGCTGAAAACGATGGAATCGAGCCGATTTCAGCCGACTCCGGTTCGCTGAGACGATCAAACCGACAGCTCCGCCCCGCGATAGGCCAGGAGGCCCAGCACGACACGCGCGTGTACCGGCTGCGAAACGGGCAGATTGACAATAGAACATAATTATAGTATACTGTAATTGGCTTATACTGTAACAGCATAGTGGAGATGAATAAAGTGGCCAGCAAGCTTTCGCGGCGGAACAGCAGCGGGGGGGCAAAAAAGCGAGGGGGGCGAAAAGCGGCAGCGCGTGCCAAGCGGGCACAGCGTCAGGTCAAGAGCGGCATGAAATCGGCGAAGAAGGGCGAAGTGGCGAGAAGAAAGCGCGGAGTGGCCGCCCGCCATGCGGCCGGCGCGGGCACGTTCTCAAAACTCGCGAAGAGGGATGGTTGCGGAGCGATGCTCGTGGCCGGCGAGCACGTCGATGGCGTCTGGGATCAGGCCCATCAGAAGATCGAGATCGGTGGGGGGGTGAGAAAATCCCGGAAGGGGGGCGCGAGCACGAAGACGTTGGAGGGCGTGTGTCATGCGATGGGGGCCCTGGGGCATCCGTCGCGGATCCGAATGATGGTCAAGATGCTCGAGGGGCCGGCAACGTATCGGGCGCTTCAGAAGGTGACGAAGCACAGGGCCGGGCCGTTGTATCACCACGTTAATCAGCTTCGCCTGGCTGGCTTGATCCTGCCCAAGCAGCGCGACCTCTACGAACTCACGCGCGGCGGCAGGAATCTTATGCTGGTTGCAATGGCCGCCGGACCGTTGATCCGGGACCGGAGGCGGAGACCGGTCGCAAAAGGATGAGGTTGCAAGGATGAAGGATGAGATATGAAGGATGAATAGGAAGGACGGTTTGGAAGGGCGAGGCGCGCGATTCGCAGTTTTCATTCGTCATTTCCTAAGTTCATGCTTCTTGCGTCATCCTTCATCCTTTCAGCCATGGGATTTCCAGGGCCGTAGAAAGAGGCGATAATGTCGCCGATGCTCAACATCGTCGTCCTGGAACCGTACTACGGCGGGTCGCATGCCGCGTTTGTGGATGCGTTCGTCAAAACGACGCGTCATCGTGTGACGTTGGCGACATTGCCGGCGCGTAAATGGAAGTGGCGAATGCGCGGGGCGGCCGTCTGGTTTGCCTGCGAACAGACCGACTGGCAGAAAGGGGACCTACACGTCATCTTCTGCAGCGATATGCTCAGCGTGGCCGACCTGCGGTCCATGCTTCCGACCCATTTGCGTCAAATCCCTATCGTCTGCTACTTTCACGAGAACCAGTTGACTTATCCGCTGTCGGAGGATGATCGGCGGGATTTCCAGTTCGGCATGACCAACATCACCTCGTGCCTGGCGGCGGACGCCG
The DNA here is from genome assembly GCA_020350565.1 of Phycisphaerales bacterium. Taxonomy (GTDB): domain Bacteria; phylum Planctomycetota; class Phycisphaerae; order UBA1845; family UBA1845. The sequence goes on along the minus strand of CP070718.1, from coordinate 2,073,809 downwards.
TGTGGTTCAACTCGAAGTACCACATGGAAGCTTTTCTGTCCGCCGCGGACGCCCTTTTGCGGCAAATGCCGGATTTCGTCCCAGGCCGACTCGTTCCCGCGATCCGGAGCAAGTCGGCCGTCCACCCGCCGCCGGTCGACGTGCCGCAGATCCATCGATCGATCCCCAGTGACGACCGCCGGCTGCGCATCGTCTGGCCGCACCGCTGGGAGTACGACAAGAATCCCGAACCACTTTTTGACGCCTTGGTCAAATTGGCTGATGAAGGCTTCGATTTCGAGTTGGTGCTGACCGGCGAGCGATTTCGGTCAGCCCCGGAAGCGTTCGACCGGGTCTGCGGCCGCCTGAAAGGCCACGTCCTGCACGCGGGCTTCATTCCAGACCGCCGGTCCTATATGCAGATGCTCGCCGATTGCGACGTCGTCGTCAGCTCAGCGATTCAGGAGAATTTCGGCATCGCCGTCGTCGAGGCCATTCTCAACGGATGCCAACCGGTGCTGCCGAATCGCCTGGCTTACCCGGAAGTCATCCCCGAGGCGTTTCACCAGATGTGCCTCTACGGCTGCGAGAGAGACCTGCAGGGGCATCTGCGGCGTGTCCTGGACGGACCGGGAAGAATGCCTCGGGAGCAGCTCGCAAGCCTGCAAGCGGCATTAAGGACGAAATGTGACGCTCCGATGGCCATTCCGGCATTCGATCGAGGCTTGGGGGCGCTAACAGTTGAAAGGCCATGAGGGCCCGCCGACGCACGATCGGTGGCAAACGGCCCCCACGTCCCATAATTTATGTTATGTTGCGTTCGGGCGCGGGGCACTCACGTGCTTGTACGCTGGCTGGGGTCGGATAGACTGTGCAACATGACGCACGAAGGACGTTAAGTTGTTTGTAATCAGTGACTTACGACGATTCTCATGCAACGGATGCATGACGCTTGCACACCGGTGGACCGTGGCCTTGAGCCCTGGGGTGTGCAGAGAAGCAGTCGGTCCTCTGGGGGCGGCCCGGGCGTCGCTAGGGTCTGCGGTGGCGGCCGGGACGACCTCGCTGTTGTGGCTGCTGCTGTTGCTGTTGCCCCTGACCCGCAGCCGCCTGGCGATATTCGTTCAGATCGATGCCGGACTGGGGGACGATCTGCTTGCGGGCGATGTCAAAGGCGTACAGCAAGACCTTCGCGTCCGAGGAGTCGATGACGTAAAGCACTTCCTCGTTCACGTTCAGTCGGCCGACGGACATGACGTAGTTGCCGCCCGTCTGGGTCATGCCTGAAGCCGCCGCGGGTGTCGGCATGGAATGGATCACCAGGATGCCGACGAGAAGGATGACGGCCGTGACGGAAAGGACGCCGATTGCGAAATTCTTCGAGTCCATGGTAAGCCTCCGTTCCATCAAAGTCCTACGGCTGCTGCCCGCCGCGGAAATCATTCTGCAGATCGGTAAAGCCAACGTACGCGAGGTTTCTTCGGGCGTCGGGTGCCAATGCGTGCAGCGTACCCTTCGGAACGTCCAGAATGTAGAGCACGTCGTACGATTGACCCGAGACCGTGGCCGTCACGCACACGAAATCACCCGCTCGCCCACGGCTCTGGGCGTGGGCGGCCGGCAGCGCGTAGCTGCCGAGTACGAGGACCGCCAAGAAGAACAGGTTTACGCCTACCAGGGCAACAATGGCCGATCTTTTGGTGAACACGATGAGCCTCCCGTCGTTTGCCAGGGCCAGACGCTCCACGTAGCGCGATGCTTACAGCACTACGGACGTTAGACGCCGTCAGGTCTGGTGGGTTCGCTTCGGGTTGATAAAGCCGGTCAACACGCAAATGACGACAATCCCGGCACCGATGCCCCATTCGAGCAACGTCCCTTCCTCGCCGGAGATCTTTCCTTCCCGCTGTGCGAAAACAGAGGCCACGGGCAGGTGGAATGCCGCCACGAACGCCACTGGCATGAGCCAATGCGTCTTGCTGGAAAACCGGCTCAGCATCCGCATAAGCATGGACTTGCCATCTCGCATCATGGCAGGAATTATACGAGCAGCGGCCCCCTCGTAAAGACGGTCGTCCGGGTCAGAAATCGTACAATCCGGACTGGCGTGTCCCCACAGCAGGACGCGCCGGGGACCTAATCTCCTTCGAGGTTCGCCGCATCCGAGTCCGCCTGGCCGCCGTTGGACCGGTTGTCCGGGCAGGCTCTGGGGCCCTTTCCGGGCGTCTCCGGCGCTTCGATCGGCTTAGCCAGTTCGCGAAAAAGCGGATGGGACATGCTGAGCGTATCCCATTTCGGAGACCGCTGTCTGGCATGCGCCTTGTACGTGGAAGCCGAAACCTGCAGAAAAGAGTAGTACTCGTTCCGAAACCCGTGCACATGCGTCGTGGGCTGCCTCTCCGGCGGCCCGAGCAGCCAGTAGGCGAACACCAGGACAGCCTGAAAGCCTTCGCCGAAGACCGACTCCCAACTCAGAAGCCCGTCGAGATCTTCACGCGTCACCCAGTTGTCCCAATACCTCTTGCCCCCTTCGAGGTCATAAGGAAACTTGCGGCCTTTGACATCAGCCAACCACGCCGGTCCCTCCGGCGGATACACGAGAAAATCAAACGACTTGATTCTGGCACCCGAGAAGATGACTTTCTTCTGCTCGTCGACCGGAACGTAGGGCCAGCCACGGGAGCGGACGTAATCCTCAAAGGCGGCCTCATAATGAACGTGCCGACGGGTCATGAGTGTTCTCGCGTTTGCCGCGCGCGGGCGCTACCAGGATGATCAAGGCAAGTCCCGGTAGGATCAAGGCGTATCGATCTTCGCCGTGACCTGATGCGGCTGGCCCGCCATGTCGTAAATGGTCAGTTCGACATCGGTCTGACCAGTCGGGTTGACCTCGTCCCCCTTGGGCACGTACCGAATGCGATAGACCTCGCCCGGTTGGGGGCCCGTAATCGAGAAACCCGGCCTCAACGCCGTCGAGACGAAAACGGATGTCGTCATCCCATCATTCCGCCTGATGCGAATTACGCCCGTCGAAGGGTCGAGGTCTCGCTTCGGCTGAGGAACCGTCAACTCGATGGATGCCTCGTAGGCCTCGAGGGCGACGTCGTCCGAGGCAACCTTCGTGTCAGGAACCTCGTAAGGACTTTCGCTCTGCATCCACGTTCCAGCGACAAGCATGAAATCACGAGAGTGGTTCTGCTTATAAGCGACGGCTTTCACGGAAACCTCGTCGCCGGGCTTTACCGTGTCGAATCGATAGGAGAAAGGAAAATGCCCGCTGAGATCGTAATCCGCCTGGATCCGCTCGCCACCTATGAATGCCGCGATGTAGTCGGCCACACCGTCGGGATGGACGAAATTGCCAAATCCGTCGGTCAGGACGAAGTCGAACTCCACCTGCTCCCCAACATAAACCATTTGACGGTTCGCCGTGGACCATTGATGGAGAGGTGGCCGCGGTCCCGTGTTTGTGGCCAGCGAGCCGCTGGTGCAACCGTCCATGAGCATGGCTAGCAGGCACAGGCCAAGGACGAGCAGGCGATCGGGCAGCGGGCCTCCCATCTCACGCCGGCTGTTTTCTGCGTGCCTTCTTCTTGGGCCGACCGGCAGCCCTTGGTTTCCTCTCTGACGGTTTGGGCTGGCCCAACCGTTTGCCGGTCCTTTCGAAGTAGAATTGCTCGATCTGCTTCGCATGGGTGAAGAGGTGATCGTAGCCATGGTCGCCTGCACTATAGTCGCAGTTATTGGGCTGGTATGCGCGGCAGATTTGCGGCCTCGTTTCATAGATCTGGCACAGGTTATCCGGACCGAGGCTCTTGCACCTTGCGCGAACCTGGATGTACCAGTCGCCCTCTTCGACGAACACGCTGATGCCCTCATGCATCAAATACCAGCGGATATCGTCGTAATCCCGCGCGGATGACGGGCTGTCGATCTCGATCGCCAGGTACCGGCAACACGCCGCCGTACAATGCCCGCAGAGTATTGATTCCATAATCCCCCTGCCTTGCGTCGCAATGGGTGACGACGAACCATTCGTAGTCCATAATAGGTCACGGATGAGCCGGGTCAACGGCGGATCTGGCGAAAGACGACGGGCAACACTTATGCGAATCATCGCCGGCAAATGGGGAGGTAGAAGGCTGTCCCGACCGGCGGGAAGCAGCACCCGTCCGATCCCCGACCGTGTGCGCGAGGCAATCTTCTCGATGCTGGGCTCGAGTTACGACACGCCGGGGGCACTCCCGCCTGTCCGCGCGGCGGACGTGTTCGCGGGAAGCGGCTCCATGGGGTTGGAAGCGCTCTCACGTGGGGCGGCCTCCTGCACGTTTTACGAGCGCGACAGAGCGGCCGTGGCCGTACTGCAACGCAACTTCGCCCATCTTCAGGCCGGTAGCGAGGCCACGATCGTTACCCGCGATGCGTGGAGCGCTTCCATCCCACCGGCGGGCGGTCGCGGCTTCGATCTCGTCTTCCTGGATCCGCCCTACCGTGATTCGCAAGACACATCGCCCGAGGGCTTGGTCCTGCGATATCTGAATCGCCTCGCGGCCCGTTGCGAAAAGGAACTGATCGTCATCCTCCACCATCGCCCGGCGTTTTCCTTTTCGGCCCTTCCGGACAGCCGGTGGCAGGTATCGGATACCCGCTCATTCGGCACCAACGGCGTCACCACATTCACCTTGTCGAGATTGGCAGCACCCGATGACCAAGCCCAAACGTGACGCCAAAGATGCGGCACTTTTCGCCGTTCAGAAGCTGCGCGAAGCGGGCCATGCGGCCGTCTTCGCCGGCGGCTGCGTGCGCGACATGCTGCTCGGCAAGGAGCCGAAGGACTACGATGTTGCCACCGACGCCACGCCGGATCAGGTGAAGCGGTTATTCCCAAGAGCTCGGAAGGTCGGCGCTCAGTTCGGTGTGATGCTCCTGCGCAAGTATGGGCACGACGTCGAGGTGGCAACCTTTCGGACGGATGGCGACTATGCCGACGGCCGGCATCCCGAGCGTGTCGAGTTCCGTTCAAGAGAGGAAGACGCCCGACGCCGGGATTTCACCATAAACGGCATGTTCTATGATCCCATCGCTGAACAGGTCATCGACGACGTCGGCGGTCAGGAGGATTTGAAGAACAGGATCGTCCGCACCATAGGCCCTCCGGAAGAGCGGTTTGCTGAAGATCATCTGCGCATGCTTCGTGCAGTAAGGTTCGCCGCAAGGCTGGGCTTCAGCATCGAATCGAGGACCCTGGCGGCCATCAAGCGGCACGCGCACAGGCTGCCGGCGATCAGTGCTGAGAGGGTCTACATGGAATTTCAGCAGATCATGACCGATCCCTCGCGGGTAGTGGCGTGGTTGCTTCTGCTGGAAACCCGGCTGAGGGCATACCTCTGCCCCGACTGGCCCGCAGACGAGCGCGCGGACGCCATGGCCGGCAAAAGGCTAAAGGCGTTGCCCCCCTCCCACATCGATGAGTCTCTGGCGCTGGCCGCCCTGCTGCCGGTTGGTGCTACAAAACTGGCCTCCGCCATCTGCCATTCGCTCCGCGTGAGCAATCGACTGCGCGAGGCCGTGGTCTGGCTTACGGCTTCCCTCGGAAAGATCCAGGCCGATCGCATCACCGAGCCCGCCGATCTGAAGATGCTCATGGCTCATGAGGAATGGCGTAATCTGCTCGACCTTCTCCGCGCTGATGAGACCGCCCTTCAGCGAGGATCAGATCGCTATGACGCGTTGGTTACACGAGCCGATGCCGTCCCACCCGACCAAATCGCCCCCCCGCCGCTACTGAACGGTGAGGACCTGCTGGGCATGGGTATTCCTGAAGGTCCGGAATTGGGGCGCATTCTCCGCGCCGTGTATCGGGCACAACTCAATCAGGCAATCCGTACCCGGAACGAGGCCTCCGCTCTGGTCCGGGAGTTGAGATAGCAGAGGATGCCGGCAAAACGTGGGCTTACATTCCTGGTCCCAAGGCGTCAATACGGTCTTTGACCGGTTCGATCCTGGAGATGCGCAAGCCGAAATTCTCGCCGACTTTCACGGCGAAGCCAGAGCCGATGCGGCGGTTGGCAACGTAAAGGTGCAATTCCTCATCGGAGGGCTTCTCGAACTCAATGATGGTGCCAACCGTGATCTTCAGGATCTCATGGACGCTCATCTCCTGCTCGGCGAGCACGCTGGAGACGGGGACCTCCATGCCGAGGATTCGGTGCATGTCCGGTTTGGCGATGTGCCTGGGTGGAGACTGAGGAAGTGGTTGCGGCCCTTCATTCTTTGAAGCGGCCCGCGCAACAGGTTCTCGCCCTCCCCTCTGGTTGCCCGGCTCCGACGGCGTGGCGGGAGCGGCGGCACTGGATTGTTCCGCAAACGACACGTCAACACCGGATTGCGATAAGTCCATCGGTCTAACCTTCTGGAGGCAGATGCCGGCGCATACCCCAAGTGTTCATTGCGGCCTGCCCCGCCTCTTCTGTTATCAGATATCGACTCCGCGGTGGCTGGTCATTAGGGTAGTGGACGGCGCACCCCGTATAAAACGACATTCTTAGTGCTGTGACGGGCGATGCCGTGCCCCGCATACCGGCATCACGCTACCCCTCATAGTGGCCGAGCAGAAGGCAGGCGTTGTGGCCGCCGAACCCGAAGGAGTTACTCAGCGCGATCCGGATGCCCTTGTCCCGGGCCGTGTGTGGACAGTAGTCGAGATCGCAACCGTCGTCCGGGTTGTCGAGATTGAGGGTAGGAGGAATGACGCCGTTTTGGATGGCTCTGACCGTTGCGACCAGCTCGACGCCTCCGCTGGCGCCGAGCAGATGACCGATCGCGCTCTTCGTACTGGAAATGGTAAGGATCTTTGCATGGTCACCGAACACGCGACGGATGGCCTTGCTCTCCGCTATGTCACCCAACGGGGTGCCGGTGCCATGAGCATTGATGTAATCCACTTGATCCGCATTGATGGCGGCATCTTTGATTGATGCGCGAATGGCCCCGGCCGCACCTTCCCCCTCCTCATCAGGCTGAGTGATGTGTCCTGCGTCCGAGGTGGCCCCATAGCCAAGGACCTCCGCCAGGATGCTCGCGCGGCGCTTCTTCGCATGTTCGAGTTCTTCGAAGACGAGCGTCGCGGCCCCTTCACCCAGGACGAAGCCGTCCCGGTCGCGATCGAAGGGGCGAGAAGCGTGCTCGGGATCGTCGTTGCGGCTGCTCAGGGCCTTCATGGAGGCAAAGGCGGCGAGGGCCAAAGGCGTGAGGGCGGCCTCACTGCCCCCGGTAAACACAATGTCCGCCTCATTGCGACGGATCATCGTAAGCGCCCGCGCCATGGCACTGGAGGACGACGCGCAGGCCGAGCTGACCGCCAGGCTCTCGCCCTTGATGCCGAAGGCCATGGAAATGTTGGCGCTGGCGGCGTTGACCATCAGTTTGGGGATCGTGAAAGGGGACACTTTTGCCGGCCCACGTGTGAGCAGGCGTGCGTGCTGATCCTCCAGTTCGGCCAACCCGCCGATCCCCGTCCCGTAAATGATCGCTACGCGACGGGCATCCACACCATCCATTTCGAGGCCCGCCTCTTTGACGGCTTCATGCGAAGCCACCAGGGCGAACTGGACGAATCGGTCGAGGCGCTTGAGTACCTTTCGTTCCAGATGATCGGCGGGATCGAAGCCACGACACTCGGCCCCGATCTTTACGGGGTGGTTGGATGCGTCGAAAATGGAGACGCGGCTTACGCCGCTACGCGCCTCGATGAGACCGTCCCAGAACGCATCCATGGATACGCCGAGGGGGGTAACCGCGCCCATCCCGGTAATCACGACGCGCCTATCGGCCATCGTCAAAGCCCCAATTACCCGTGGGTTCCCTGCTACTTCTTAGCGCTGGCCAACTGATTGCTGACGTGGTCAATGGCCTCCCCAATGGTTTTCAGCTTCTCCGCTTCTTCATCGGGGATGGTCATGTCGAACTCATCCTCCAACTCCATCACCAGCTCGACAGTGTCGAGCGAATCGGCATTGAGGTCGTTGATGAAGGAAGTGGAACGACTGAGCTCGCTCTTGTCCACGCTGAGCTTGTCGCTAACGATCTCAAAAACCTTCTCTTCGATTTCCTCAGGTGTTAACGACACAACTACTGCCTCCGGTAAATGACCACTTTTTTCTATCCCATGATCAACAGGAACCGGCGGCATCCTAATCGCCAGTGTTCCAACTGGCAACTGATTGCCGCGCCCACCCTGTCATCCTCTCGGCTCCGCCCGCCTGGATCGATAGAGGGCGGCGAGCTTAAACACCGAAACCTCACCTACATATGCATTCCGCCATCGACCACGATAACCTGCCCGGTGATGTAGGACGCGGCGGCGCCTGCGAGAAACGCAACGACCTCGGCTACCTCTTCGACGTCGCCAAGGCGCCCGAGCGGGATCAACTTTTTGACGTTGGCCTTCAAATCGTCCGGCAGGATGTCGGTCATGTCGGTGGTGATGAAGCCGGGCGCGACCACGTTGCACGTGATCTTCCGCCTGCCGAGTTCCTTGGCAATGCTCTTGCTCATACCGATGAGCCCGGCCTTGCTGGCCGCATAATTGGCCTGCCCCGGGTTGCCCATCATGCCGGCAACGCTGGAGATATTGATGATCCGCCCGTACCGTCGTCGAACCATGATTCGGCTGACCGCCCGAGTGAGCCAGAAAGCCGACCGCAGGTTCGTCGTCAGGACGCTCTCGAACTGGTCATCCTCCATGCTCATCAGAAGCCCGTCGTGGGTGATCCCGGCGTTGTTGACCAGGATGTCGATCCGCTCGTGGGCGTCGGAAACGGTGTCCACGAGCTTGCCAATGGCATCGCGATCCCCCACGTCGAGCACGCTTGGCTCGATGCGTCCGGCATGCTGCCCTTCCATGGCATCGTCGGCAAGAGACTTCAGGGCGGCCTCACTTCGGGCGCACGCCACTACGGTAGCTCCACGCCGCGAGAGACTCAGGCAGATCGCCCGCCCTATCCCCCTGCTGCCACCTGTGACGATGGCCACCTGCTTTTCGAGCTCCAACATCGAAGGTTCTCCTTCGTGCGGGTCAGTTCGCCGCCAATTGGGCCACAGCGGGCTCGATCGATGCCGCCGAGTTCACCGTGATCGCCGTCATTTTTCGGTTGATCTTCCGCATGAGACCCGTCAGGACCCTTGCGGGCCCGACCTCGACGAAGCAGTCGCAGCCTTCCTCGATCATTCGCTCAACGCAGCGCTGCCAGAGGATGGGCTCCGTCACTTGGCGGGCTAGTGATTCGCGAATTTCCTCTGCCTGGCCGTGGTATTCCGCGTTGACGTTGGCAATCACTGGAATCTTCGGCGATGAGAATCCGGTCTCTGCCAGGACGGCCTTCAGCCCTTCAGCGGCTGGAGCCATCAGCGCCGAGTGGAACGCGCCGGCCACCGGCAACACAAAGGGTCTGAAATCGAACTCGCCGGCCATCTCAGTCGCTCGCTCACACGCTGATTGACTCCCCGAAATAACCACCTGACCGGGGCAGTTGAAATTCGCAGGCCGCAGCACCTCCCCTTCTCGGCGCGCCTTATCACAAAGCCTCTGGGCGGTCACCTCATCAGCCCCCAAGAGCGATACCATTCCGCTGGGTGATGCTAGTGACGCCTGCTGCATCAGCTGTCCACGTCGACGCACTAATCGAAGAGCGTCTTCGAACGTCAGGGCCCCGGCTACATGGAGCGCCGTATATTCGCCCAGGCTCAGCCCGCCGGCACGCACAAAATGCCTCAAAGAGCCCCCAGCCTCGCAAAAAGCTACCCAAAATGCGCAGCTTGCCAAAAAGATGGCCGGTTGCTGAACGTCCGTCTTCTCCAATTCCTCAGCCGGTCCCTCGAAACAGAGCCGAGCGATGTCAAAGCCAAGCACGTCGTTGGCACGAGCGAACAAGTCGCGTGCGGCTTCACACGATTCAGCAATGTCCTTGCCCATGCCCACAAGCTGCGAGCCCTGGCCAGGAAAGATGACAGCCGCTTGTCCCATCGTCGTGTCGTTCCTCAGTCCACACTGTCTGAAGTCGAAGCTATTTACCCCTCGGCAAGCCACACCGAACTAGAGGCGAAGGACTATGATGCTCCACGTCATGCCCGCGCCGATTCCGATTAGCAGCACCAGATCTCCTTCTTCGAGCTGTCCGGCCCGCCGCGCGGCGTCCAGAGCCAACGGGATCGAAGCCGCAGAGGTATTGCCGTACTCATCGATGTTGAGAACGACTTTCTCCTTCGGCAAACCCATTCGCTCCCGCATTGACTGGATGATCCGCATGTTCGACTGATGCGGGATCATCATCTTCAGATCGTCCGGCGAGAGGTTGAGGCGTTCCAAGGCGCGGTCGATCAGCTCCTGCATCCTGATGACCGCGAACTTAAAGACCTCCCGCCCCCTCATGTGCAGGAATTGAAGCCGCTCGGCGATGGTCGTTTCGCTCGTCGGATAACGTGAACCGCCGGCCGGCGCCCAGATCAAGTCGGCCTTACTGCCATCCACGCCCCATTCGTGATAAATAACGCCGCGCTCCGGATCGGGCGATCGGCTCCAGACAGCCGCGCCAGCCCCATCGCCGAAGAGGATGCTTGTGGCCCGGTCTTCCGGGTCGGCAAAGCGAGAGAGGGTTTCCGCCCCGACGACCAGGATGTTCTTGTTACCACCCGCGGAGATCAGACCGGCCGCCACGGCACAGGCGTACATGAACCCCGCACACGCTGCGCCGATGTCGAACGCCGGAATGTCCGTCGCCCCGAGCTTGTGCTGCACAAGACACGCCGTCGCAGGGAACATGTGATCCCCGGTAGCGGTCGCGCAGATGATTGCGTCGATATCGTCAATCGTCATGCCGGCGTTATCAAGAGCGAGCCGGCAAGCCTCTGCCGCATGATCCGAGGTGGCCTTGTCCGGCGCAGCCCAATGGCGTCGCTCGATCCCCGTACGCGTGCGAATCCATTCGTCGCTGGTATCCAAGCGCTCTACAAAATACTGGTTGGTGACGACGCGTTCGGGTACGTTCGCCCCGGTCCCTCTGATGACGATCGGCCAGACAATGTCCATAAATGCGCCGGTCCCGTACTGACGGTGGTCAAGCCAGCCGCGCGTTGATCTCGTCGTTAAGATTCTCACAGACGAAGCGGCGTGCCGCCAGGACGGCATTCCGAATGGCGAACTCGCTGCTACGCCCGTGACAAACGATGCAGACTCCATCAAGACCCAGCAGCGGCGCGCCGCCATATCGGCTGTAGTCGTGACGGTCCCAAACCCGCTCCAGGGCCGCGGCAAACCTCTTCTTCAAATCCGGAGCCTCGTTCTCGAACTCCTGGGAAATCGTTCGAAACAAGCCTTCCGCAAGTCCCTCGATGAACTTCAGAACGACATTCCCAACGAAGCCGTCGCAGATGGCCACGTCGCATCGATCCTCGAACAGGTCAAGCCCCTCTGCGTTGCCCACGAAGTTGATTCGGGTGTCTTCCCGAAGCAGCTTGTGGGTCTGCCTGACCAGGTCTGTGCCTTTCCCACTCTCGGCCCCGACGGAGGCCAAGGCAACTCGCGGCTCTTCAATGCCCAAAACACGCTCGGCGTAAACGGTCGCCATCACGGCATATTCGTACAGGTGCCGGGGCTTGGCATTGATGTTCGCACCCACGTCACACAGTATGAACGGGCCGTGAAACGATGGGATGGTAACCGCGATGCCTGGGCGTGTTACGTTTGGAAGCGTGCGGAGCTTGAGTTGACAGGCCGCCGCACATGCGCCGGTGTTCCCGGCGCTGAGCACCGCTTCCACTCGCCTTTCCGCCGCCAGCGCGACCATCCTGCCGATCGAGGAGTCCTTTTTCGTCCGCAGGGCCTCGACCGGTGACTCATCCATGCCGATCACTTCGGAGGCGTGGACGATCTGAATCCGTTCTCCTGTCTGATCCGCTTCTGTGCCGTTCAACGCCTCGCGAAGGCAGTCTTCGTTCCCCACGAGGACCAGCGCGATTTCCTCGTCGGCCCCTAAGGCTTGGACCGCTCCGCGCACGATCGTCCTGGGCCCATGGTCGCCCCCCATGGCGTCAACCGCAACGCGAAAGGCCATTCCACGTCCCTATTCTTCCTCTTCTGCAACCGGGAGGATCAGCTTGGGGCTCACGTATCCGCAGACGGAACATGCGGCATGCGGCAGCTTGGCCTTGCCACAGTTCGGACAAGCGACAAGCGTCTTTGTCCGCAGAGCTTGATGCGCGCGACGCGTACGCGTCCGGCACTTTGATTTTCGCTTTACCGGGAGCATGCCTACTCCATCCAAGTCAGTCTGTGCACGTCCGGGGTACCTATCCTATACCACCGGCCCGATCCGGCGTGGTCTCGACACGCCCCTACCTGCGATAAGGCGAGCAAACTACGGGGCTTGGGCGAATCTGTCAAGCAAATGCCCGAGTATCGTTCTGCTGTTCCGGCCCAACGACTACCCATTCTAGACAAGTACGGCTCCCACGGTTGCAGAAACGTCAATAAAGGAATATCTGCAGTGAGCAGGGATACCGGAGTTACAGGGATACCAGCACCACTGAGCATCCCGGTTCATCGCTCGCCATGAATGCCCATACCACAGCACCTCTCGAGCTGCGAGCCTGCCGAGTGGGCGCAGGTTCTTCGCGGAGCGCCGGATGCAACTCGCTGACTTTTGAAGGCCCTTCAGCGATCGAAAGTCCCTGCTGACGGACAGTGCTTCGCGAGAGTACATTTTTCGCAGTCTGGCTTTCTGGCTGAACATACCTTCCGGCCGTGCCAGATCAGCGCATGCCCCAGGAAGGTCCATTCCTTTCGCGGGAAAAGCGAGATCAGGTCGTCTTCGATCCTGCCAGCGTCCTTCTCGTTCCTGCTGCTCCAGGTCAGGCCCAGGCGGGTGGCCAGCCGACCGACGTGGGTATCCACGACGACACCCTCGTTCTTGCCGAACCATGTGCCCAGAATGACGTTGGCGGTCTTGCGGGCCACGCCGGGCAACGTGAGGAGGCTGTTCATCTCATCCGGCACTTCGCCGCCAAACTCCTCCGTGATCTTCTGTGCGGCGCCGAGAATGCTCTTGGCCTTGTTTCGGAAGAAACCGGTGGACTTGATCATCGCCTCGATGTCCTCACGTTTCGCGGCCGCGAGCTTCTTCGGCGTCGGGTATTCCTTGAACAGCGCCGGTGTGACCTTGTTGACCGTCTCATCGGTGGATTGGGCGGACAGGATCGTGGCGACAAGCAGTTGGTAGGCGTTTTGATGATGCAATGCGCAATCGGCGTCGGGATAGAGCTTGCGTAGCGCAGTCAAGACACGCTTGGTGCGTTTCTTTCGATCTGCAATCGTCTCACCGGTTTCGGGCATGGCACTTCCGATCGCTTGCCGATCTCGCCTCTTCCGTTAGTCACACAGCACGCAGCAGTATAATCGGAGAGGCGCTCGTCCGGGAGCGTTTTTCACTCGTCCGTGGATACGGCGAGCTTCCCTACGGTCGGGCGTGTTTGATGGATAGGGCCATTCCGTTTCCGACCGGGAGGATTGCGGTGAAGAAGTCGTGGCGTCGTCTCATGTAATCGATGAAGCCGGCGAGTTCCCGGGCATGGGTCGTGGTGTTGTCGGTCAGGATGATGCCGCCGTCCACGAGCTTTGGGGCCACAATGTCCACGTAGGTGATGCAATTGTCCTTGTCCGCGTCATTCAGCACGAAGTCAAGCGGACCGTTGATGGACCGCAGGATCTCGGACGCCGTTCCGATCCTCAAATCGACGTATTCCAGCAAGTCCGCCGCCTGGAAACTTGCACGTGCAGCATCGGATTTCCTCTGCAAATGATCAATGGTGATCAGCCGCCCGCTCCGTGTCGCCAGCGCGGAGGCAATCCACAAGCCGCTGTAGCCATAGCTGGTCCCGATTTCGACCGCTCGGCGAATGGGAGCGGCGAGAATCAACGCATGGACGAACTCTGCGGCCTCTCGCGGCAGCGCAGTGGCGTCGTCGACGGTCTTCATGAAGGATTCCAGCTTATTGATCGCGTCGATGACGAGTCGATTCACACTGGCCCCCTTGTGTGACCGCGCGGGTTGAGGTCCAGGCGAGCTCGACTTGGGAGCGGCTCCCGGCTTGCATATCACTCGATGGTCAACGTTGGTGCCGTGCGCTTGAGCTCACCTCTAATACTGATCTGCCCGGCCAGAGCTGAGACGACGCGGCCAATCGCCTGTACCACGTAGTCGTCTGCATCCGTAAAGGCCTTCTCCGGCGTGCCCTCGTCGCCGAACTTACGTAACCTCGCGTTCAGCGGGATCTCTCCGAGATAGGGGACGCCGAGCTCCTGCGCCGCTGCGAGGGCACCGCCGTGATCAAACAGCTCGTCCCGATGCCCGCACTTCGGGCAAAGGTAGTAGCTCATGTTCTCAATGATGCCCAGGCAGGGAATGCTGAGCTGCTCATACATGCGTACGGCGCGACGGGCGTCGTTGACCGCCACGTCCTGTGGCGTGCAGACGGTGACCGAGCCGGTCATGGGAATCGACTGAGCGAGGGTGAGGGGTACGTCACCGGTTCCCGGCGGCAGGTCGACGATGAGGTAGTCGAGGTTACCCCAGGCCACCTGTTCGAGAAACTGCTTGACCACGCCGTGGACCATGGGGCCGCGCCAGATCAGGGCGGTGTCCCGCTCGACCATCAGGCCGATGCTCATGATCCTCAGGCCGCACGCCTCGATGGGCAGGATCTTGTTGCCCCGGATCTCGGGCCTGGCTCCTTCGATGCCGATCATGGTCGGGATGCTGGGGCCGTAAACGTCTGAATCCAACAGCCCGACCGTTGCCCCCGCACGCCTCAGGCCGGTGGCCAACAGGACGGCGACCGTGCTTTTTCCGACCCCACCCTTGCCGGAACCGATGGCGATCACGTTCTTCACGCTGCCCATCTCGCCCGTTTGGGGGCGACTGGGCCGGACCTGGGCCCCCCACTCGATCTCCACTTGCTCCACCCCGGGAATACGCTTGATCGCTTCCTCCACATCCGCGCCAATCTGACCCCGCAGCGGACATGCCGGCGTGGTAAGCTCGATTCCCACGCGGACGAGACCGCCGTCGACCTGAACCTCCTTGACCATGTTGAGCGTGACCAGGTCCTGATGAAGTTCCGGATCGTTCACGGTTCGAAGCTGATTGACGACGTCTTCCCGAGTGATTGACGGCATAAGAGGGATCTCCGTTAAGCTTCCGGCGCCGGTCGGTACGATGGAGGTAAGGGCTGCGCGTCGCGGTCGGGCAGGGAGCGACCGCCAGGGGTGGCCTTTGGAACGCCCTCCGGACGCTTCGAGCCTCACGCGCGTCTGAGGAATATAGTACCCGGAAGTTCTTTTTGCCAGAGGCCGGCTTTGCCTTGCCCTGCACAATCGAGGAGAAAAGCGCCAAAGAACGGGACAAACGTGCTATGATGAGAAGTGAGATCGCACGTTTCACAGCAGGGGCGGTGTAGCCGGGTGCGCGTGGCGACATCGCGGCAGCCGTCGGCAGTCTAAGGCAACGATGACCGAGGCCGAACCAAGGAGAACCCGAAAGCGCCGGCAAGCCTGGCGGACCATCGAGTTGGCCATGGTGGTCCTCGGCGTGGGTCTGAACGTTGTCGGCCTGGCGATCGGGCTCGAGCGGGCCGGCGCGCTGCGGATTCATCTGATTGAACAAGCGAAGCCGCAGGCCCGGCAGGTCGCAGACAACGCCGGAAGTCTGTTTGACGAGCAAGTCAAGACCGCCTTGCGGAGCGTGGTCGAGGCCCATCGGCTTTCGAAGAGTCTCCCTGACTGGATGTCGGGCGAAGCGTTGTGGGCGAGTGACGTCCCGTCCTGGATAGGCGCACTCTACGTTTGGGAAGGACAGGAGCTCACGGAATACCGCCCGGCCGCGGATCAGCCTGAGAATCTCACTGAGACCCTGGCAAGCGGGCTCCGTCGGATGCGGCTGACGCCCAACCAGGTGGAGCTGATTTACCAGGAAGTTGGAGGCGAGCGATGGGCTTTGGCGCTGCTGAGGCCACCGGGGGCCGCCGACATGATCGTGGTCGGACAGGTCCTCCCCGGTCGGGTGAAGAGCATCCTCGTTGAGCCGCTTCTGGCGTTGACCAAGGGTCTTGAGCTGGTGCCCGTCGGCGAGAGCGACCAGCCCTGGTCGCAGGCGATGTCGGGCGTTATGCGCGAATGGAAAATCAAACCCACCGCCGAGTTTCTCTCGGATCAGACGCATTCCGCCGTCTGGCAGTTCGTCAGCTATTTCGGGCTGATGCTGCTCTCGCTGATCACGCTGCTCGCGGCTATGTGGTACCTGATGAGGGTGACGCACCGGGAGATCACGCTGGCCGAAATGAAAAGCAGCTTCGTGGCCAACGTATCGCATGAGCTCAAGACGCCGCTCTCGCTCATCCGTCTCTTCGGGGAGACCCTGCAATCGGGGCGCGTACGGGATGAGGCGAAGCGGCAGGAGTACTACTCGGTTATCACCCGCGAGAGCACTCGGCTGACGAACCTGATCAACAACATCCTGGATTTCGCGCGCATCGAGGCAGGGAAGAAGGAATACGCCATGGAACCCATTGACGTGGGTGAAGTGGTGCGCGAGACCTACGAGGCGTATCGCCTGGAGCTGGATCATAACGGCTTCACGCACTATCTGACAATCGAGCCGAAGCTTCCGGAGGTCAACGCGGATCGCGACGCCATCGCGCGAGCCGTCCTGAATCTGATCAGCAATGCGATCAAGTATTCGGGCGAGGAGTGCTACCTGGACATCGAGCTGCGAAAGGACACGCGGCGTGGGCGGCATGGGGTGCTCATCTCGGTCGAGGACCATGGCATTGGGATCCGGCCCGAGGACCGCGCTCAACTGTTCGACGGCTTCTTCCGCTCGACGGACAAACGGGTGCGGACCAAGCGCGGGAGCGGGCTCGGGCTGGTCCTGGTCAAACACGTGATCGACGCTCACGGCGGACATCTGGACGTTGAATCCCGGCTGGTGAAGGGAACCACGTTCCGCATCTTCCTTCCCGAGGCCCAGGCACGGCAGGCGGCAAGGGAGACCATCTCGTCCCCCGTGGAAAAGACCGAAACCTGAGTGCCAAACCGGGGCCGGTGTTCCAAAGGCTGACGACATTTATAGTTGGCGTACCGGCCGATTCCGGATACGCTAGTAAAGTGGGTATTTGGGATCGTCCTCGCCCGGACCTGCAGAATGGGAGAATGGGCTCATGGCAAGGATTCTGATAGCAGACGACGAACCGGACATGACGGTGGGCCTGCGGGACAACCTTCAGTTTGAAGGCTATGACGTGGTGACGGCCAGCGACGGGGAAGAGGCGCTGGTGGCGGTCCATAAGCAGAACCCGGACTTGGTCCTGCTCGACATCATGATGCCCAAGCTGGACGGGCTGGAGGTCTGCAGGCGGATCCGCGAGTCGGGATTTATCATGCCGATCCTCATGCTGACGGCCAAGAGCCAGGAGATCGACGTCGTCAAAGGTCTCGAGGCCGGTGCCGATGACTACATCACCAAGCCGTTCAGCATCCGTGAGCTGCTCGCCCGGGTAAAGGCCGCGCTCCGACGTACGGGTATCGGCGAGGGCTTGTCCAAGATCCTGCGGATCGGTGAGACCACCGTCGACATGGTCAAGGGCAAGGTGGAATGCGGAGACAAAGTGGCCAACCTGGGCCACTTCGAGCTCGAAATCCTCAAGATGCTCGTTGAACACGCGGAGCAGGTCGTCGAGCGCAACAAGCTGCTGGACGAGATCTGGGGCCTGGACGGCTTCCCAGGGACGCGGACGGTCGACAACCACATCGTCAGCCTGCGGCGCAAGATCGAGCCCGATCCCAAGAACCCGCGGCACATCGTGACCGTGCACAGCATCGGATACAAGTTCGTGCCGTAGGCTGCGCGATTGCCGATTGGCGATTGGGGATTGCGGATTGCCGATTGGGGATTGCGGATTGCCGATTGCGGATTGGGTCGCGGGATTGGGTCTGGAGAATTTGGGTTGTTTAGCCACCCGGTCGGGTGGCTTTTTTTTGTGTCGAAAATGGCTCTTTTTGTGTCGAAAATGGCTTTTCTGCGCTGCCTGTTCTCGGGGTAATGGACGGGGCCGGCGAGCGGGGCGCGGAACGTAACCACTTGTTGGGAAAAGAGTTATGCCATCTCGCGGTGGGTTGGCGGGCTGCTGTCGGAAGGCGGACTTGTGGTATTTCCGATTCTTGGTCAAACGCGTATGCATGGGGTCGCTTTTCATGGGCGCACTTCTTCCGCAGGTGG
>CP070718.1:2046465-2055404 GCA_020350565.1 Phycisphaerales bacterium | reverse complement strand
TGGCGTTGATCCTCGTTTGAAAAGCAATCGGCCGTGTGAGCATGATCGCACGGAAAGAGGAAAGCGAAGACCTCGCGTGGATCGCGAGTAAGGATGGTTCGTAGCTATGAGAGCCGGGCTTTTGGGCACCAAGGTGGGCATGACACGCGTGCTGGGCGATCAGGGCGTGGTGGAGCCGGTGACGGTCGTCAAGGCCGGCCCATGCACGGTGCTTCAGGTCAAGAACGAAGAGAAGGACGGATACCTGGCCCTTCAGCTCGGCTTCGATGACGCTAAGCCTCACCGTTCGACGAAGCCGATGATCGGCCACAGCGGCAAGGCGGGCGTGGGCCCGAAGCGCTTCATTCGAGAGATTCGGCTGGCGCAGGAGGCCCAGCATGAGCCGGGAGACGTGCTCACGGTGGAGCAGTTTGCGGACGGGAAGGTCCGGTACGTCGATGTGACCGGCGTCACCAAGGGGCGGGGCTTCTCCGGTGTCATGAAGCGGCACGGATTCGGCGGCCTACCGGCGTCACACGGTGTGGAGCGGAAGCACCGTTCGGCGGGAAGCATCGCCGGACATGCCGATGCGGGTAAGAGCCGAGGCATCAAGAAAGGCAAGCGGATGGCAGGGCAGCAGGGTGATGATCGTGTCACCATGAGTTCCCTTGAGCTGATTAAGGTGGACGTCGAAAACGACTTGTTGCTGATCCGCGGCAGCGTACCCGGACCGAACGGAGCGTTGCTCATGGTTCGGCAGTCTAAGAAGAAGGGTTGATGGAAGCGATGCTGTCGGTTCCTGTTGTCAATATGAAGGGCAAGTCGCTGGGGAAGATGGAGATTGACCCGGCGCTGTTGGGCGGCGAGGTGCGGCCCAAGCTGCTCAAGCAGGCGGTGCTTGCTTATCTCGATCACCAAAGGCAGGACAGCGCGCGGACCAAAGGCCGCAGCGATAAGAGCGGCTCGACTCGGAAGCTCTATCGGCAGAAAGGGACCGGTCGTGCCCGGATGGGTACGGTTCGCACTGTGATTCGACGGGGTGGCGGCGTGGCATTCGCCAAGCGCGGGCTCCGAGCGCGAAGATCGCTGCCCAAGAAGATGCGTCGGCTGGCACGCGACAACGCGCTGTTGGCGAAGATTCAGTCGAACGCTCTCGTCGTTGTAGACGATTTGGCGTGCAGCGAGCCCAAGACGAAGGTCGTCGCGTCTATGCTGCAGACCATCGGCGCGAACGACGGCTGCGTTTTGGCACTGCACGAGCCGGATCGCAACGTGTATCTCTCGGGGCGGAACCTTCCGAAAACGGATGTCCGCCTTTTTGGTGAACTTACCGCATACGAGTTGTTGCGTCGTAAGAAGGTCGTAGTGGCCAAGCCTGCGATGGAAGGTCTGATCGCCGGCAATTAGCGGTTGGGGGCGGGCCACGAGGATAGGCGAGTCCGATGGACATTTACGAGATCGTCAAGCGGCCGATCGTGACAGAGAAGGGCACGCACCAATCGCAGCAGTCTCACGAGGCGACGCGACACACGGACGCGCGTGGCGGTGCGTATGCCTTCGAGGTGCACTCGAGGGCGACGAAGCCGATGATCAAACAGGCGATCGAGAAGATTTACGGTGTGAGAGTGCTGTCGGTCCGCACGGCCAATCGCAAAGGCAAGCGGCGTCGAGTCCGCTACAAGACGGGGAAGACGGCCGACTGGAAGAAAGCAGTGGTGGTTCTGGACGCCAACGATCACATTGATCTGTTCTAAGGCGTCCGCGGAGGTTACAAGCGCGTCCATTTTGGGATCAGGGGCAAGAGTGCCAATGGGCATTACGCGATACAGACCGACTTCTCCGGGCCGTCGTCAATCTTCGGTCAATGACTTCTCTGAGATTACGGACAAGAAGCGCCGTCCGCAGAAGTCGTTGTGCCAGCGGCTGAAATCGCACGCCGGCCGTAATCACCACGGAAAGATTACCGCTCGGCATCGCGGTGGGGGCGCGAGGCGCATATACCGCCACATCGATTTCAAGAGAGGTAAGGACGGCATGGTCGGAAAGGTGGTGGCGATCGAGTATGACCCCAACCGCACCTGCCACATTGCCTTGATCGAGTACGAGGATGGTGAACGGCGTTACATTCTGGCTCCTGCGGGCTTGACGGCGAACGACACGGTGGAGAGCGGTGAGGTGGTCGAGCCCAAGGTGGGCAACACCATGCCGTTGAAGAACATCCCGCCGGGGCTGGAGGTGCATAACATCGAGCTGAATATCGGGCAAGGCGGCAAGCTGGCCCGCAGCGCGGGTACGTCTGCACGCCTGCTGTCTCGTGGTATGGAATGGGCGATCATCGTGCTGCCGTCGGGCGAGATGCGGGAGGTTCGTGCTGAGTGCCGGGCGACGATCGGCCAGTTGGGCAACGCCGAACATCAGAACCTTCGCTGGGGCAAGGCGGGGCGCATGCGGCACCGTGGTCGTCGTCCGCAGGTGCGCGGCACGGCCACCAACCCGGTCAGTCACCCGCTGGGCGGCGGCGAAGGGCGAAGCGGCGGTGGTCGTCACCCGTGCAGTCCGACCGGCGGGCCGGCGAAGGGTGGTCGGACCCGGTCTCCAAACAAGCCGTCGAATCGGCGTATCTTACGCCGTCGCAAGAGCAAGCGATATGGGCAATTGCCGACGCCGAAGCGTTAGTTCGCGCGTCTCAATTGAATAATCGGCCGTGCGCGATCGTCGTATCGAACGGCGGCTGGCGCTTCGCGGATAAGACCGCGACGTGTTGAGGAATCAGGAGATGGCACGTTCCCAGAAAAAAGGACCGTACGTTGACGAGAAGCTCTTTCGGAAGGTGATGAACCAGAAGGCGAGCGGTGCAACTGCGCCGATCCGCACCTGGTCTCGCCGTTGCACGATCGTTCCCGAGTTCATCGGATTCAGGTTCGAGGTGCACAACGGACGGCAGTTCTATCCGGTTTACGTGACCGAAGAGATGGTCGGTCACAAGCTCGGCGAGTTCAGCGCGACGCGGACATACCGTGGGCATGGCTCGAAGAGGAAGAAGTAGTGGTTCGCAGCGGGTGTTGGTTTCCTTCAGACGGCGACAACCTTGCGCTTTGGCGATAAGGGTTTATGGCGTCTGCGAGGCGGAGTGAGATGGCCAAGAAGGTGAATACAGTCCCAGCTACTCCCTTGCGAAGCTGGAAGGCTTCGCACAAGTTCGCGCAGATCGCTCCGCGCAAGGCCCGCCTGATCATCGATCTGATTCGGGGGCAGAACTGCGCCGAGGCGCTGGAGCAGTTGCAGTTCAACGGCCGACGTGCGTCGGCGCTGATTCGCAACGTACTGAAGGCGGCGATGGCCAGCGCGGACGAGGCGGAGGCGAACATGCGGCAGCTGTATGTCGCGGACGCCAGGATAGATGGCGGTCCCTACGTTCGGCGCTGGCGCCCCAAGGATCGTGGTCGGGCTCATCCCATTGCGAAGCGAATGAGTCATATTCGGATTGCGGTGGCGGAGGCGGAGTGACGGCTTTTGGCGCAGGATCGCGTCTCGCGCGGATGTGAGGAGCAAAACGTGGGGCAGAAAGTCAATCCCATCGGGTTTCGCATCGGTGTGACGGAGGACTGGCGGTCACGGTGGTATGCACCGAAGGCGGCGTTCGCGGACTTCCTGGTCGAGGACCAGATGATCCGCAGGTTCATCGATGACAGTCTGAATCGCAAGCCGCCTTACGCGGCCGTGTCCCGCGTGGAGATCCATCGCACCCGAAACAGCGTAAAGGTGCTGATTCACACGGCCCGTCCGGGTCTGGTGATCGGTCCGAAGGGCGCCGAGGTGGACAAGCTTCGTGAGGCCCTGGAGGACCTGACCGACCGGAACATGGAGTTGAACATCGTCGAGGTCAAGGTGCCGGACGGCGACGCCACGTTGATCGCGGAATCAGTCTCTGAGCAGCTTAAGAAGCGTGCCGCCTTCCGCCGCGTCATGAAGATGCGTATGGATGCGGCGATGGCTGCTGGCGCCAAGGGGGTCAAGATCATCTGCTCGGGTCGGCTGGCCGGTGCGGAAATGGCACGCAAGGAAACGCAAATCCGCGGCTCGATTCCGCTGCATACGCTGCAGGCGAACGTGGATTATGGCTTTGCGACATGCCGTACGACCTACGGCACGATTGGGATCAAAGTCTGGCTCTACAAGGGCCGGTATGGAGAGGAGACGGAGTTGGTGCAGAGCGCCGCCCCTGGCCGCACGCGAGGCATGCGGCGGGGCAAGCGAGGCTAGCGGCGCTGTGGCCGCGAGGCCGGTGCCCGATCCATCGGTGGAGTACGTACTATGGCCATGATGCCGAAGCGAGTCCGGTACCGCAAAAGCCAGCGTGGCAGGCTGCGCGGCAAGGCCGGCCGCGGCAATTCGATCTCCTTCGGCGAGTACGGGCTGCAGGCTCTGGACAGCAGTTGGATCACCGCTCGTCAGATTGAGGCAGGGCGCGTTGCCGCTACGCACTACCTTCACCGTGAGGGCAAGGTGTATCTGCGGGTCTTCCCGCATAAGCCGATCTCCTCGAAGCCCCTTGAGACCCGCATGGGAAAGGGCAAGGGCGAGCCGGCACATTGGGTTGCCCGTGTGAAGCAAGGCACGATCATGTATGAGATCGGCGGCGTGGAGGAGTCGGTAGCCCGCAACGCGCTGGTGCGGGTGGCAGCCAAAATGCCGGTCCGCTGCCGTTTCGTGAAAAGGCGGCATGGTCTTTAGGCGCTGGGCGATTCGGAGTTGGAGAAGTCGACGTGAAGATCAGCGACTTGCGGACCATGAAGACTGAGGAGCTTTACGCTGAACTGGAGCAGATGCGCCGGCACCTCTTCGATTTGCGCTCCCAGGCGGTGACGGAGAAGCTGGAGAACCCTCAGCAGCTCAAGTCTGCACAGAAGGACATCGCCCGGATTCTGACGGTGTTGATCGAGCGGGGCGAGCGGACGATCGAGCAAAAGCAGGCTCACTTGGAATCGACTTCGCGAAAGGTGAGGCGATAGTGATTTTATCGGGTACCGTGTTGTCAAAGGTGGTTTGACGTTCTGGACGTAGGCAAGATGAATCAGGGTTCACCGCAAGCGGGCAGCAGCGAGGTTCGGCGGAAACCGCTCACTCGAGTGGGGACCGTTGTGTCCGACAAGGGCGACAAGACCATCAAAGTCGAGCACCGATACACGGTGAAGCATCCTCGATACGGAAAGTATATCCAGCGGCGTACGACGCTCCATACGCATGACGAGAAGAACGAAGCGAGGGAGGGCGACACGGTGGAAGTGGCCGCTTGTTGCAGGATGTCCAAGACCAAGTGCTGGCGATTGACACGGATCATCAGGTCAGCCGGCGGTGAGATGCGAGAGGAGAAAGCCGAGTAAGCGCGGGCGATCGCCATGATCCAGATGCAGACGATGGTGGATGTAGCTGACAATACCGGCGCCAAGCAGGCGATGGTAATCACCGTTTATAAGGGCAGCACCTCGCGGCGCGGTAAGAAGCGCCTCAAGTGCGCAAAGGTCGGTGACATCGTGCTGGTAACGGTCAAGAAGTCTTTGCCGAACAGCGATTTTTCCGGCGGGAACGATCGCAAGGAGCGGTCCAAGCGTCGTAAGGCCCGAGCGGTGGTGGTCCGGACGCGGATGCCGACGCGTCGCCCTGACGGCAGCTACGTTCGCTTCGACAGCAACGCGGTGGTGTTGCTTGATGAGCGGAATGAGCCGCGCGGCACACGGATTTTTGGTGCGGTGGCCCGCGAGCTGCGCGAGAAGAACTTCATGAAGATTATCTCCCTGGCGGAGGAGGTGGTTTAACCGTCTTCGGATGGGCGAGGGCGGCCGACCGAAGTGTGAACGGCAGAGGGCGGTTTGGATGGCGCTGCATATTCGCAAGAACGACATCGTGCAAGTGATCGCGGGCGATCATCGTGGGGCTCGTGGCAAGGTGCTGCGTGTGGATCGTCGTCGCGATCTGGTTGTCGTTGAGGGCGTGAACATGGTGTTTCGGCACGTGCGTCCGACGCGGCGGAACCCGCAGGGCGGGCGCATTCAGAAAGAGGCCCCGATCCATATATCGAACGTGCTGCCGTACGATTCGGCGGCGGGTGCAGGCAGTCGCGTGCACTTCGAGGTCGAGCGGAACAACGAAGGGGAACTGACCTCCAAGCGGCGGGTGACCACTTCCGGCACCCGGCTGCATGAGTTGACGCGAGGCGAGAAATCGGAAGGCTGATCGGCGCCCTGTTATTGCTGGTGGGCTCCTTGGGAGTTCGAGTCGATGGCGAGGTTGTTGGAGTTATATAGGTCTGAGATCGTACCTGCGTTGCAGGAGTCGCTGGGCGTGCGGAACCGCATGGCCGTTCCGCGGCTGGAGAAGATTGTGGTCTCCATGGGCGTAGGGGAAGCGTCCCGGGAGAAGACCAAGATGGATGAGGCCGTCGAATCGCTGGCGAAGATCACCGGACAGAAGCCGCAGCTCAGGCGGGCGAAGAAGAGCGTCTCGAACTTCAAGCTCCGGGCGGGGATGCCGGTCGGCTGCCGGGTCACGCTGAGGGGCCAACGTATGTACGAGTTCGTGGAGCGCTTGATCAACGCGGCGGTCCCCCGTCTTCGTGACTTTCGGGGGCTGAATCCTCGCAGCTTCGACGGTCACGGCAATTACTCAATGGGCATTGCCGATGAATCGATTTTCCCCGAAGCCGGCCAGGGTGTTATTGGGCAGAGTCAGGGGATGAACATTACGTTTATCACGACGGCCAAGAACGATACGCAAGGGCGTGAGCTGTTGACCAGAATGGGTATGCCGTTTCGCAGGACGGAATGACGGATTGACTGATGGCGACAAAGGCTTGGATTGAAAAGGCGAAGAAACCACCGAAGTTCGCGTCGCGGGTTGTGCGGCGTTGTGCGTTGTGCGGCCGCTCGCGGGCCGTGTACCGCAAGTTCCGAATCTGCCGGGTTTGCTTCCGGAAACTCGCGTTGGAAGGAATGATCCCCGGCGTTCGCAAGGCCAGTTGGTAGGTTTCTCCGAGCAAGGTCGCGTTCATCGGAGAGAAGACAAGGTACCTTACGATGTGGTCCGACCCGATTGCTGACATGCTGACGCGCATCCGCAATGCGGCAGCCGTGCGACACCGGCAGGTGATGATCCCGGCCTCGAAGGTGAAGATCGGGATCGCGAAAGTCCTTAAGCAAGAGGGCTATGTTGAGTCGTACGACGTAATTGAAGACTCTATGCAGGGTATGCTCCGCGTCCAACTGAAATACGGCGCTCGCGGTGAGGACGTGCTCCACAGCCTGCGTCGGGAGTCGAAGCCGGGGTGTAGGATGTACTGTAGCGTTTCGGATATCCCGCGGGTCCTTGATGGTCTGGGCATCGCCATCGTCTCGACCAGCCATGGTGTGCTCAGTGATCGGCAATGTCGGGAACGAAATGTGGGCGGGGAACTGCTCTGTACGGTTTACTGATCGTCCGGTGCGTTTCGGCGGATGCCCGGCCTATGGTGAGCGTCTGAGGTAGGAACGATGTCTCGAATTGGCAAGAAACCGGTCCCAGTGCCGAGCGGCGTGGATATCAAGATCAACGACTGCGACGTGACCGTGAAGGGGCCCAAAGGCGAGTTGAACCTGACTCTGCCCGCCATGGTCCAGATCGAATTCGACGGCGGCGCGCGGCAGGTCAAGGTCTCGCGCATGAACGAGACGAAGCAGAGCCGCGCGAATCACGGTCTGTGTCGCTCACTGGTCGCCAACATGATTCAGGGCGTAACTGAGGGATTCCAGAAGCGGTTGCTGATTTACGGGACAGGGTATAACTGCAAGCTCGAGGGCCGGAAGCTGCACATGAACGTCGGGTTCATGGGACGGAATCATGGGAAGGGATCGCAATTTGAGATTCCCGTTCCAGACGGCGTGGAGGTCAAGGTGGAAACGCCTGCCGCCCGTGGGGATACCGAGCCGGCGTCCCTTATGGTCAGCGGTATCGATAAACAGAAGGTTGGCCACTTCGCGGCTGAGATTCACGGATTGCGTAAGAGCGAGCCGTACAAGGGTAAAGGGATTCGTTACGAGGGTGAGCACGTCAGGCGCAAACAGGGCAAGGCGTTGGCCGGTGCCGGCTAACAAGGTTGCCGCGAGCCTGCTGAATGAGCTTCGGTAGCGGAGATGAAGATCAAAGACCTGAGAAGGCGCAGACGAGTTCGCCGCAAGCGCGGCATTCGCAAGAAGATCTACGGCACGAGCGATCGTCCTCGGCTTACGGTCTTCCGCAGTCTCAAGAACATCTGCGCGCAGATCATTGACGATGAGAAAGGACTGACCCTGGTGGCGGCCTCGACCCTGGGCAAGGACCTGCGCGATCAGATTCGGTACGGCGGCAACATCGAGGCGGCCGCTATCGTAGGGAAGGCGCTAGCTGAAAAGGCTAGGGCCAGGAACATTGATCATGTTCGCTTCGATCGCAACGGATATCGCTATCACGGTCGCGTGAGGGGTCTTGCGGAAGCCGCTCGCGAGGCCGGTTTGCGGTTTTAGGGGCGAGTGGGATCGCTGAGAACTAAGGCAGGCTATGGGCAATGAGTGAAGCACCGATCATCCCGGGGGTTGAGCCCGTCGTCGAAGAAGAGAAGCCCTTCGACGAGGAAGTGGTGAAGATCTACCGCTGCGCGGCCGTGGTCAAAGGCGGACGGCGGTTCAGCTTTTCGGCCCTTGTGGTCATGGGCGACCGCAACGGCAATGTGGGCGTTGGTTACGGAAAAGCCAAGGAGGTCCCCTCGGCAGTGGAGAAAGGAAAGAAGATCGCTCAGCGGAATATGATCCCAATCAAGCTGATCAATGGGACCTTGCCGCACCGGGTCTGGGGCGTCTTCGGAGCCAGCAGGGTGCTCATGCTTCCTGCCAGCTCGGGGACGGGCGTCATCGCCGGCTCCAGCGTCCGCGCGGTGTTGGAACTGGCCGGGG
>CP070718.1:2040467-2046365 GCA_020350565.1 Phycisphaerales bacterium | reverse complement strand
GTGTGACGGGGAACTCGAAGGTAAGGTCCTGGATGCCGACCTCCTCCACGCTGGAGGATGCGCTGTACAGGCGGGGCTTCCATTCAAGGCGGACGTCGGTTCGCAGGGGACGATCGAATTCGATACGCCGTTTCGCCGCATCGATTCTCGTTATACGGCAGAGAAACGACACGCGGGCCCACGTTCTGAGATTCTTGATCGGTCCTGGATCGCCGGCGTAGAGGTACGTTGCCAGACTCTGCTGCTTGGTATCCTGCAGGTGCAGCCGCACGTCCTGACCCACGGAGAACGCCTTCGGGTCCGACACCGTCAAGGACCGCCGGCCCCGCTCTGCCGGTTCGACCACCTTTGCCAGCACCTTCCCGGATGGTGAGCCGACGACGTAGATGAAGCCGCCGGACCAGGAGTAGTTGGAGGTGGGCCGACCCGACGTCGTGGCCCCCATGTTCGGTTTGATGGTGTGCAGCGGCGTGGGGAAGAAGAGGACGGATGTTGATGGACTCTCGCCAAGGAGACAGGTGCCGCTGTCACGGATATTCAGAAAATCGGTGATACGGTAGCGTCCGCCCGGGATGAGGATCGTCTTGCCGGGGCAGGCACGGATGGCCTTCTTGAAGGCTTCCGTGTCGTCCGCTTCACCATCGCCGACGGCGCCGAAGTCCCTGACGCTGGCATCGGCCTTGAGCGTGGGTATGGGCCGCTCCCCACGGTGATATCCAGCGTACGAGAAGTCAGGCAGACGGCTGGCAGGCGACCACCGCTCACCGCTCCGGCCCCACAGCGTGGAGTATGCCGGCATATCGTGCGGTGCACTCGCGGCCGAATGGACCGAGCCTGCGAGAACCATCAAGCATGGTATGATCTTGAGCACGGCGTGACGCATGGCCATCTCCAGAAGCGGGCCTCGTAAGACTTCCAGTCTAGACCGGAAGTGTTGGAGCTGTCAACGCGAACAGCGGGTGCTACACCGTCGGTGAGGGATGCGGCTAAGGCCGACAGGCGTCGCTGCAGCCTGCTATCGGTATACACTCCCTTCCCAAAGGGTGCGCAGGTCCGCCGGCAAAGAGGAAGCTCATGCCGCTGACAACGTCGGCGATGTCCACGGCACAGCCTCTCGTTTCATGACATAGTTGTAGCGTGACACCCTCCGCCTCGTCAAGCTCAGTTTTCGACGCTCGTGCTGGCGTACCATCCCGAAGCTTCACCGACCCGTGACGGCTGGGTCCTGTACATTCGGCCTCTATCGGGATTGTGCGACAAGGCATCTGGCTGCCGCTTTCTGCCGGATCGTGGTATGATAGGGGACGATTCATCCAGTGATAACGATAGACAAAGGAAGTTTTCATCATAATGAGAAAAGACTCGAGATTGCTCCTTTCCGCCGCCGCTGCTATGGTCACCATGGTTTCGTTTCCCAGTTCGGCGCCAGCGGCCACGCTTCTCGTCGAGGCCGAGGGGTTTGCCGAACACGGCGGCTGGTTCGTCGATCAGCAGTACATGGACCAGATGGGATCGCCGGTTCTCCTGGCGCACGGCATGGGCGTGCCGGTTGCCGACGCCACCACGACGGTTCGATTCCCTGCACCCGGCGAATATCGTGTGCTGGTCCGCACGCGCGACTGGGTCGCTCCCTGGAAGGTGCCCGGAGCGCCCGGGAAGTTCCAGCTTCTCATCGACGGCAGGGCCGTCAAGACGGTCTTCGGAACGAAGGGGGCCGAGTGGCACTGGCACGACGGGGGCTCGGTGCGTATCGGGAAGAAACAGGTCACACTGGCGTTGCACGACCTGACCGGTTTCGACGGCCGCTGCGACGCTATTGTTTTCACGACCGATCCCACATTCGTTCCACCCAACAAAGGCGAAGCGATGACCCTGTTCCGGCGCAAGCTCCTGGGCTTTCCCGATGAGCCTGAGGACGCCGGAACCTTCGACTTCGTGGTGGTAGGAGGGGGCATGGCGGGTACGTGTGCGGCCATCTCGGCGGCCCGGCTGGGCTGCACGGTCGCCTTGATCCAGAACCGGCCCGTACTCGGCGGCAACAACAGCTCGGAGGTGCGGGTCCACCTCAACGGCAAGATCAACATGCCGCCCTATTCGAATCTGGGCAATCTGGTCCGGGAGCTCGGACCGCGCCGCCAGGGTAACGCGCGGCCGGCCGAGAATTACGAGGACGGGAAGAAGCTCACGGTGGCTCGCGCCGAGGAGAACCTGCAGCTCTTCCTGAACACCCACGCCTTCGGGGTGGAAATGGACGGCAAGCGGATCAGCGCGGTCATAGCCAAGAACACCTGGACGAACAAGGAACTGCGCTTCCGCGCGCCGCTGTTTGCCGACTGTACCGGTGACGGAAACCTGGGATTTCTGGCCGGGGCCGACTTCCGGATGGGACGCGAGAGCCGGGAGAAGACCGGCGAAGAACTGGCCCCCGAAACCGCTGATCGTCTGACCATGGGCGCATCCGTCCAGTGGTACGCCGTGGAAGCGGACACCCCGAGCACCTTTCCCGAGTGTCCGTGGGCCATTCAGTTCAGCGAGCAGAGCTGCCAGCCGGGCATGCGGGGTGACTGGAACTGGGAAACCGGTATGAACAAGAATCAGGTCACGGAGTTCGAGTCGATTCGCGACCACGGGCTGCGGGCGGTCTACGGCAACTGGGCGTACATGAAGAACCACAGTCGCATCAGTGAGCGCATCGCCAAGCACAAGCTGAGCTGGGTGGCCTACGTGGCGGGCAAGCGTGAATCGCGGCGACTGCTGGGGGATGTGATCCTCAAGCAGCAGGACATTGAGGAGGAGAAGGCGTTCGACGACGCATGCGTAACGACTACGTGGACGATTGATCTCCACTACGCGGATCCCCGGAACAGCCGGTATTTTCCGGGGGAGGAGTTTCGAACGGTCGCCAAGCACCGGCGGATCAAGCCCTATCCGATTCCCTATCGCTGCTTCTATTCGCGCAACATCCCCAATCTCATGATGGCCGGTCGTGACATCAGCGTGACCCATGTAGCGCTGGGCACGGTGCGCGTGATGCGGACCTGCGGCATGATGGGCGAGGTGGTGGGTATGGCGGCCTCCCTCTGTACCGAGCATGAGACCACGCCGCGGGGTGTCTACGAGAGGTACCTGGAGGACCTCAAAAAGCTGATGCGCGAGGGGGTGGGCGCACCGCCGCCGCCCACGGAGGTCTCCAAGCCTCCGTCCTGGCTGAAGTCTGACGGCAAGAACCTGGCGCGCACCGCCCAGGTGAAGGTGTCCGGGAACTACAAAGACGGCACGCTTTATCCGCCGACGAACATCAACGACGGCCGCTACGATGTGCGAGACAACGGCTTGCGCTGGGTGAGTGACAACATCGCTCCCGGGTGGGTCGAGCTTGCGTGGGGCAAACCGCAGACCTTCAACGCCGCTCGTATCCTGACGGGGCAGGCCGGCCGGAGCAAGCCGATCACGCCGATCATCGATTTCGTGCTGCAGGTACCCGATGGTGCCGGGTGGAAGGATATCCCAGGGGCGAAGGTCGTCGATAACTCCCGGTTCGACTGGAACGCGAAGTTTCCGGCCGTCACCACCGCCCGTCTGCGCCTGTACGTCACCGCGACGCCCGGCGATCTGATACGGATCTGGGAGCTGGAACTCTACAAGGTGGCTGACTGAAGCTGACTTCCGTGGTGATAGTCCCATCGTTGAAGGCTTGGTCACCGCCGGGGTGTCGGCCGACGTTGACGGTGATGGTCTCACTGATGCCGTGGCCCGTGGGGTCAAAGAATTAGGATGTAGACGCCGTCAGCCAAGTCAACCGCACCGTCGTCGTTGGCGTCGGCGGCGTCGAGGCAGGTTGGGGCTGGGCCAGCGGCGAAGAGGTCGCTCAGGGTGAAGATGGCGTCGGCGAGGTCGATGGCGTTGTCGGTGTTGGGGTCGGCGCGGAGGAAACGTAGTCCGCAGTATTCATAAACTCCCATGTCCATTGCTGCAGCACGGGGTTCGAGGCGGAGCCGGCGCGTATGACTACTTCGGCTTTGCAGCGTCGACCGTTAGACCAGAGCAGCGCTCGACCACACAAGTAACGGCTGTATCACCTTCGGGGCCGGACTGGATGACAACCTTAGCCGGGGTGTCCATTTCCCGAGTGACTCTGTCGCTACTAAGAACTCGAACCTCCTTGGACGTGCCATTTCTCTCGCTGAATTCAAGCAGTACCGCCGCTGGCCCCACGTTGTTGACGGTTACTCGTGGCGAACCACTTTCGAAGTGAAGGGCAGCTCGGTTATCTGCCGGGATCTGCAATGTTATGGTGTGTGTTTGGCCCGCACAGCCTCCCAACACAGTCACGGCGAGCATCAAGGTCAGTAGCTTCGACATGGGACTCCAGGTTCGTTCACGTGTGAGTGAGCTCCAGCAAGAACTCCCCCATTGAATCATGATCCATACTGTTGCGTCAAGACCGATACCACCGTTCATCAGTGAACGCCAGTGCTGCAATCCCGTGTGGTCAAAGTACTCGTCCGGAGCGCCGGGAGCCCTGGGGACGACCAGATCGAACACCAGAAGGAGTCCTCGTGACACGGTTGTCCCCGGCAGTCCGCCGTTGAGGGACCTATGGTCCTGGCGCTGCGAGTGGCGGAGGTCTCGAGGAGGGCCACTACGCATTCCGGTGTCGCTTCTTCTTGGGACCAAGGTATCGCCGTCGTCGGTTCAGGGGCTTGCTGGAGCCAGGCTTCATGTGGGAAAGAGGGAATCCGCGCCAGGGTTGACGCAGAGAGATGGCCTCTGCAATCTGCTTGATGACAGGGCGTTGGAGTATTTTGATCACGCGGGATCCGCGGAGGAGCTGATTAACCGGCTCACCTCGTCCCTGAAACAGAGTAGCAGGGCTTGCTCAGCGGAGGACTCCCATCGGGGAAAACACGATCAGAGACCCTTTGATAGTCGCCGGCAGGTTCGATACAATGGGGAGCACCAGTACAAAGGAGGTAATAGACATGCGGCGGCCCACTCTGCATATCCTTACCCTGACGCCGCTCTTTGTGCTCTCTGCGTGCGGCATCGTCTTCGGTCCGAGAATCACTGGATCCGGCGTGCTCCTCGTCAAGAAGATGGGCTTCACCGAGTTCACCTCACTGCGTATCGGAAGCGCCTTCGAGGCCACGGTCACTCGCGGCGACACGTACCGCGTCGAGGTCACCGCAGACGATAATCTCTACGAGTATATAAGGGTGACCCAGGAGGGCTCGGCTCTCGCCATATACCTGGACAACGTTTCTGTCAGCAACGCGACATTGAAAGCCGCCATAACCATGCCGCTACTGGAAGGCCTGCGTGCCAGCGGCGCCGCCGACGTCTCAATCACAGGCTTCAAGCACCTAGACGCCGTTGCAATAACATGCTCGGGTGCGAGTTATGTCAACGGAGACCTGGAGGCGACCAGTGTCCAGCTCTCGTGCTCAGGGGCAAGTGAAGCAGTTCTGAGAGGCATAGCAGTGGACGGCAAGATCGACGGATCAGGCGCGTCCAGCTTCAACCTTACAGACTTTGCCCTCACGAATGCCCGCGTAGATCTCAGCGGCGCATCCAGCGCCGACATCAACGTAACGGGCGAACTCCACTACGATCTCAGCGGCGCGTCGAACCTGCGCTATGGCGGGAGTCCGCACCTGGGTGCCCGCTCGAGTTCAGGCGCCTCTAGCGCCCACACGCGATAGTGCCGTTGCTGATTCAATCGAGGTGCTGCCTGATAATCGCCTGAGGATCTCCCGTCCAGTCAAAATACTCGTCCGGAGGGCCGGGAGCCGTGGTGGCCGCCGAAGCAAGCCCCAAGGGAGGCCGCGTGACTCGGTTGTCCCCGGCAATCCGCCGTTGAGGGATCTACATTGCTGGCGCTGCGAGTGTCGAGGGGCT
>CP070718.1:2016401-2040367 GCA_020350565.1 Phycisphaerales bacterium | reverse complement strand
CCGATGCCGCCGGGCTTTCCTCGATGAAAACGAGGTTTTGCGGCCTCGTTCTGCAATGCTCCACCTCCGGCGCCCATTCGTCGCGGCGTCGGGCATCGCCGGCATCACCGCGTGCGCACTACCCTGCGTCTGTGGATGCACCCCGCGGCGCCATGACGCGCACCGCTGCCGGCGCGACCTCAATCACAGCCGGCGTCTCACCGACCCGCTCACCATCGGCCCACAGCTCCGTTCGTTCCTCCATATGGATGGTCAGCCGTTTGGTCGTTTTGATCTCCACTTCAGGACATTCAAGGTGTTTGCCCTTCAGCAGTGCCGGCACGAGCGCCAACGCCCGCAACTTGGACACCCCCCGAACAAGACACAGATGAAGCTGCCCGTCATCGGTTCTGGCCGGAGGGGCAATCGGGATCCCTCCGCCGTAGGAAGACGTGTTCGCACTGGAGGCCAGGAGCAACCGTCCCTCGGTCACGCCGAAATCGCCATCAATTCGTACCTGTGGCGCGTTGTAACGAATCAAAACGCGTATCGCGCCGTAGACGTAAGCCGCGGTCCCTCTCAACGGTAAACGCATCGCATCCACAAAGCCGGACACCTCCGCATCAATGCCGGCCGTCGCCACCGTACAGAAGTAACGACCGTTGACTTTTCCCAGATCGAGAGCCCTATGGTGCCCGCCGCCGAGCACTCCGGCGATTGCCCCAGGATCCTTGGGCATGCCGATCGCGCGGGCGAAATCGTTGCAACGTCCGGCGGGAATCACACCCAGAGCGGGGATGGCCGAATCGTCCCGCGTACCGGCTGAAAGCAAGCCGTTGACCACCTGCTGGACGGTGCCGTCGCCGCCGCACGCGGCTACGCAGCCGAACGTCCGTTTTCTGTTCTCGACGGCCTCGCGCGCAACGCGCTCCCCGTCACCTGTGGTCCTGGTGTACTCGACCGTCACATCCGCACCCGCTGCGCGCAGTGCATCAGCCACCCGCTCGGCAACGCGCCGCCCATGACCGCGCCCGGAGGTCGGGTTGGCAACGATCAGCACTGGAGCGGATGGAGCGCTTTGCATTCCGTCATCCCTTAGCGCGGTTGACGGCGAATACAATCTTGACTGCCCTGCTCTTTCCCGTGTTGAGCGCAGCGGCAAAGGCAGCCCGGTAATCCGCCAGATCGAAGGGCTCACTCACCAACGGCACGAGTTTCGCGGCCCACGTGTGCATCAGGTCGATGGCTATACCGAAGGTGTCGCGGTTGTCATCGTCATGGCACTCCGGGCCATACGCATAGGCCGCATGAAGCGTCAGTTCCTTGAACCATAACGGGGTCCAGTCGATCCCCTGGGGAATTGCCGGCATGCCGACCAGCACCAGCGTTCCGCCGCTCTTGGTGAAGCGAATCGAGTCGTCGATGCTCTGCGAGGAAGCCACACAGTCGAAGGTCACGTCGGCGCCGCCGATCACCGTGGGCTTACCCAGTTCGGGTTTGAGCACCTCGGCGTTCAGCGCCTCTCCCCACCACACATAGCGATCCCACGTCCTGCCGCCGGACGGCGCCAACTCGTTTGCCCCGAGCCTTCTGGCGTGCTCCTTCTGATGTTCATGCTTGGCGACGGCCACGATTCGCGACTCGCAGCCGGTGGCCCGCAGTGCCGCTATCGTAAGTAGGCCGATGGATCCGCAACCTACGACCAAAATGACGTCCTCGCGATGCGGTCTGACTCGCAGCGTCCCGTGCAACGAGCAGGCAAACGGCTCAATCAATACGGCCGCACGGTCCTCCAGCTCGTCCGGCACCTTACACAACTGCGATTGATGGGCAACAAACGTCTCGCCCCATCCGCCACCGGTATCCCGGCAATATCCGGTCTGAATGCCCGCGGAGACGTCACCCCGCGTCACGTTGCGACACAAGGCGTCTTTCCCTTCGCGGCACGCCTCACACGGCGGCGCGACACCGCGGACGCGGCAACCCAGGGCTGGATGGAGGACGACACGGTCACCTTCGCGAACGCTCCACACCTCCCGGCCCACCTCCGTCACCGTGCCGACCACCTCATGGCCCAGGACGAAGGGCATCGAAGTCACGGGGGCGAAGTAAGGGCTGCCCTGGCAGCTGAGAGTGGCCACGTCCGAACCGCAAACGCTGGTCAACCGCGGGGCGACACGGGCCCACTGCGGTGTGGGCAGTTCGGGCTCGCGGATGTCTCGCAGCGACACGGGCGAGAGGGCGCTGCTGTACAGCCTCGGGAACCCTGGCCCCAGGAGCTTCAGCAACGCGTACCGCACCACGCTTCTGCGATACTGCAACGCTTTCATGAACCGCCCCCATCATCCGCTCTTGCCAACCAGCGATGGACGGGCCAACCGCGCTTCAGCGCCACCGCTTCCAACCGCCTGTCCGGGCTGACCACCTGTGGCAAGCCCACCACCTCCAGCATGGGCAGATCGGAGATGCTGTCTCCGTAGGCATACGATTGTGACAGATCGATTTCATTCTCCGCCGCGTAGCCCTGCACGCGCACGGCCTTTTCTTCGTCGACGATCGGACGCCCGTCAAGCTCACCTGTGAACCAGCCGTTCGATTCAACGAGTCTGGCTGCCAGCACGTCGTCGACGTGAAGTTCTTGTGCGAGGGGTGCAACGATGAAATCGATCGAGCCGGTCACCAACACGATGCGGCGCCCGGCGCTGCGATGTTCAGCAATGCAGTCGGCGGCCTGCTCGAATTGCCGAGGCTTGATGACGAGATTATGGCACTCTTCGGCCTGCTCCTTGATCCGATCGACGGGAAGGCGGGCATAGCTTCGATAAAAGACCCTGTTGAGCCGGCTCCGGTCGATCCTGTCGAGCACTAGAAAATACAGGCATTTCAAAAGATAAAGGCTCTGCCAGCATCGGCCCCAGAAAGGAGACATCCGCTTCCGTTTGAAGTACACGTAGTAGTGGACGATGGTGGTCTTGGCCAGCGTGCCGTCAACATCGAAGAACGCAGCCGCCTGACGTGATGTCGAACCGGCGGGCCTCATCGGCTCACACCTTCTTCGCCAGCATGGTGACGGCAGCCCGAACTCGATCGGTCATCCCGCGGAAGGCGACGTAGTGATCGGCGTCTTCACTCAACTCCGGCGGCTCAACAGGCTCCCCAAACAGGACGGTCACCACGCCCGGTCGCACAAAGCGGTGACCCTTGGGGAAAAGATCATGCGTGCCACGGATGTAGACGGGAACGATCGGCACTTGACGCTCCACCGCCAGCACCGCCACGCCGATCTTGAAAGGTTGCATTTTGCCGGTCACCGAGCGCGTCCCTTCCGGGAAGAGCAACAAACCGTCGCCGCGACGCAACGCACCACCGCATCGTCGCAATCCCTGCAAGCCGTCTGCATGGCGATCGAACGCGATGGTATCCAGCATCTTGCTGAAGATCACGCGTTTGAAAGCCGTGTTGAAGAAGTAGTCCTCCGCTCCTGCGACCCAGACGCGCCGTCGACGCCGAATGGCGGTCACCACCGCAGGCGAATCCAGATGGGAGCAATGGTTGGGGGCGAGAATGAAAGCACCGGTCCGAGGAACGTTCTCCAAACCCACTGAGCGGACACGGACGTAGGTGTTCATCAACAGCCCGATGGTCCCCCGTACCGCCAATCGCATCGGCTTGATCGGCACGGACACACTCCCATTCAGTTGGAAGTCATCATCGGAGGCCGTCACGCGGCGCTGCCAGGAGCCGACGGCGCGGAGGACCGCGGTCTTGGGCTTCCGATTACCAATCAGACGTGCGAGGTCGGCAACGCGTGCGACCGCCGCCGCGCGCTCATTGTCGATCCGCATGCCAAACTGGGCCTCAATCTGACCGATCAGGTCTATCTTGCCGATGCTGTCAATGCCCAAGTCTAAAAGCAGGTTCATGTGAGGGACAATCGCCTGAGGATCCTTGCCGGTCTGACGCGCCAGCATGGTTCGCAACGCCACAAAGCCGGGCGCGTCCTCGCGGATCTCGTGGCACAACGGTTCTTCTTCGTCCGCGGGCAGATCGAGATCCGCACGCGGCGTGTGCCGGCTTTCCGCCATCAACATATCGCGGATCACGCTTCGCTTGGCCTTGAGCGTGGTCGTCTTGGGCAGCTCGCGATACCAGAAGTGAAAAGCCGTGATCCGCTGATGACTCGGAATCGATTCGCCGACCTGCACGGCAGCCGATCGAATTGCCCGCTCAATAGAGGAGCGATCCAGCCCCGGCACTTCGTCGGGATCGACGACGATGACCGCGTGGACCGCGTCGCCCACACCGTCGGGCGTCGGCATCGCCAGCACGCAGAGCTCCTTCACGTAGGGCAGGTCCCTGTAGGCGAACTCCACCTCGTCAGGGTACACGTTTTTTCCTGCCGAGGTTACGATCAGGTCTTTTGACCGCCCGGTGATGTACAGGTACCCGTCCTCATCGGAATAGCCGAGGTCGCCCGTGCGGAACCAGCCGTCGACCAGCACCTCCCTGGTCGCCTCCGGGTTGTTGAGGTATCCGCGCATCACGCTGTCGCCGCGGGCCCATACTTCGCCGATGCCCTCCAGGTTCTTGTTACGCAGCACCAACTCGACATTGGGCAGGGGTTTGCCTACCGAACCTACTTGCCGTCGTCCCGGCGGATTGACAGTCAACACCGGACTTGTTTCCGTAAGGCCGTAGCCCTCGCAGACGGGCAAGCCCAAGGCCTCGAAAGAAGTGAACACATCCGGATCCAATCGGGACGCTCCCGAGAAAAACATCCTCATCCGCCCCCCAAAAGCCTCATGCACGCTTCGAAAGAAGACCCGAGCGTGTCGGTGCCCGGTCAACCGAGACAACCAGGAGAGGACCCGGAACGCTGCCCGGCGGAGCACACTGGAAGACGCAACGCGATCCGAGATCGCCGCGCGGAACACCTGTAACAACCGCGGGACCACCATCATCACCGTGGTCCCCGTGGCCTTCATGGCCGCAACGATCTCTGGTCCTTTGAGCTGCTCAAGGTAGGTGACCGTTGCACCGCCGGCCATCGGCACCAGGAAGCCACCGGTAAACTCGAACGCGTGGTGCAGCGGCAGCACCGACAGGAATTCGTCATTCGAATAGACAGGATGAACCTGCACCAGCGCTTTGGCGTTGGCAACAAGGTTACGATGCGCGAGTTGGACGGCCCTCGGTTCCACCGTCGTGCCTGATGTGAAGAGGATGGACGCCAGGTCGGTTTCATCCACGGGCTCCGGATCCGGGGCAGGATCCCGTGACGCCCCCGGCGGCGGGACGAACGGCGCACGCATACACACCAGTTCGGGATCATTATCGGTTCGCTTTTCCGCCAGGCCGCCCAGGGTCTGCGGGCCCGCGCACATCAGCTTCGCGCCGGCAAACCGGGCTGCCGCCCAGGCATCTGCCGGTGGCAGTTGCGGATCGAGGGGAACGGCTGTCATTCCCCCACGCATGACGGCCAGATACATCAGGCCCCATTCAGGACTGCTCTCTCCGCAGATAGCCACCCGATCATCACACTGGAGACCGCGCTCCAAGAGCCGCTTCATCACGGAACCGGTTGCCTCGAGGGCTTCGCGATATGTGTAGCGAATCCACCGGCCGTTGCGCCGGACCTGAAGGGCGTGCTTATCGGGATACCGTTCGACACAGCGGCTGAAGATATCGAAGATACTCTTGCCCTCCAGCAGCCTGCCGCCGGCACGGAACGAAGGCTCCACCATAATCGCGCCGCGGATGCGTGCGGTCGGCTCCACGCCCGTTCCCAGAACGTACAGACGAAGCCCGGGGACGTGGCGGTTCATCAGATAATCGCGCCAGTCGATCTTCTCTACGTCAAAGGGAAACTCGGACACGTCCTCTGGATGGAGACGCCGGGCAGCTTGCCGCAGCTCGTCGTCCGCGAAGCGGATCGTCAGATGGGTGTACGGTGAGTAAATTTTCGCAAAGTAAAGGAGCTGCTCGATCTGCCGGGAAACGGCGGTGAGCTTCCGCGCCCGCCGACTGTTTGCGTTGAACCGCCGCAGTAGCCTGGCCAGCCAGTCAATGCGACGGCGGGCTCGGTTGAAGCGCTCCACGAACTCCGGCCCGGCAATGAAGCGGAGCTTCTTCGGTTTGATAGGCGCCCCTTCGTCATCCGCCATTGGCGAACGGCGGAACGCCTCTACCACCGCATCGCCCATGTGCTGAATCGTCAGTGGGTTATGATCACTGGAGCCGCACTGATAGACCGAAATGGGCCGCTGATGGTCATCGCCAACGGGCACGGTGGCCAGCATCGCGTTGACCACGAAATCGACCGGAATGAAGTCGACAACCGCCTGAGGGCGGGCCGGACACTCACCCAATTTGCCTCGGCCATAGGCGACAATCAGGGGATCAGCCATACGCAGCCCGTCGATCCAGCCCGGGGCCGGCTCCTCGAGACTGCTTTCGATAATGGCCGGACGGAACACAACTACGGTGACCGGGCCGTGATCGCGCTTCAAAAGCTGCTCACCAATCCACTTGGTGAACGTATAGGTGTCGTTCCAGCCATAGCGGCGGGCCGCCTGCATACCGGCATCGACGAGTCGCTGCCGGCAGTCCTCCGAGTCCTCTCCGTGCTTGCGCCGGATTCCGGCAGCCGTATCAAGAAGCGAACCGATCAACCGGTCGAGATCGAATTCGCCCGTCTCTGCAATCCGCGGAAGGGATTCCCGGGCCTGCGGCGGAGCGCTGAAATCCTCGACCACCGTGCCGGTGCGGGCGCCCGCCACGTAGCACGTTGAGACGTGCATCATCGGAATGTTGCCGCAGTCGCGAGCGAATTGAAGGAGCCTCACCGGCCCGAGCGTATTCAACTCGACGGCCAGATCCAATTGCTCATCGAACGTCACAGTCGCGGCACTGTTGATCACCAGGCTGATGCGCCGGGTGAGCTGTTCGTAAACGTCTGGATCCAAACCGAGACGTTTTCTGGAGAGATCGCCGGCTACTACGGTGATCTTCTCCTTGCAGAGCCGCTCAAAGCCATCCCCCAGCAAGGCGCGTATCCGGTCGAAGGCTCTCGAGCCGAGGACGTCACGCCGAACGCGCCGCTGGGCGGTGTTGCCGTCCGGTCGGCTGCGGACGAGCAGCGTGAGCCCGCCGATCGTGTCCACGTTGCGCAGAAGTTTCTCGATGAGCGCTTTGGCCAGGAAACCCGTCGACCCGGTTACGAGGATCTGGTGGCCGGCGAGACGCTCCCGGATACGCCGCACACTGGATGTCTGCTCAACCGACAGGGCTCGTTTCCTCCGCCTTCGATCCGTGGTCCTCCTGCCCCCCGTGCATGGGGACCGGTTGCCCCAGGTAGCCCGCCACCTCACGCATGATACGCTGGTTGAGGTCCGCGGGTGACATCGATTGGGCCTCTTTTGGGGAAATGGGCCTGCCGAATGTGACACGGACCGGCCCAGGATGAACGCGGAGTGCCTTACGACTATGAATAGCCCGGGACCCCTCAATCGCAAAAGGCACGATCGGAAAGCCCACCTCCTGGCATATTTTCATGGTGCCCTGGCGAAATGGCAACAACCGCCCGTCCGGGCTGCGGGTCCCCTCCGGGAACACGGCAAAGGAGATGGGCTTCCGCTGAAGCAAATCGCGCATTTTTTCCAGGCTTCTCAGCGTCTCCCGCGCACTGGACCGGTTGATCGGTGCGTAGCCGTGCTGCCACAGCAGCCAGCCGAAAAGGGGAACGCGAAACAGGGAGCCTTTAGCCATAAACCGCAAAGCGCCCTTCATGGTGGCGCAGAGAACGGGGATGTCCACCGCGCTTTGATGATTGCCCACGAGAAAAAGTGCCTGATGGCCCGCGACGTTCTCGCCCCCGACAACGGCGAGGCGTACCCCACTGGACAGCAACACCGCCCGCGCCCAGGTCCGAGCAAGGGTATTCCCAACCCAGTGCGACCGGTAGATCAGACCCAGCAGCAGCCCCGGAATGCCCAGAAAAACCACCACGCAGCTCATGGCAAGAAATACGATGACGGCTCTGACCATGATTGCCGGATCCTTACCGATCAGTTCGACGGACGCCGATCGATACTCCCGGCGTTACGAAAGACTGTCAAGCCGCTGGGCGTGCGTGTGAAGGATCAGGGCCCATGAGACCCTGCTCGCCGGCGCCCGTCCCGGGCGCCCACGTGAAGCCCACACGACTTGTGGAAGGGACGTCGGATGAGCAACTACCTGATCCGGTACTTCCCACTGACCAGTTCGATGTTCACACCCGCGTCTTCGAAGTGATTCAGATAACGGAAGATCGTTCGCCGGGAGGACCCGGTGGCCTTGATCATCTGATCGATCGTCGACCCCTTCTTGAGCATCTGCATGATCTGCTGATGGCGCCCGCTAACAGATTTCATGCTCTTCATATCCTTAATAAGACGGGCCGCCGACTTCTTCTGGTTCGTGTTGTTCCCAAACCCCCCCTTCTTGAGTGTGTACTCCAAGGCTACCAGAATCGTCTGCGTTTCGAGGAAACTGGTATTCCGCACGATGGCATCTCCGGAATGATAGATTGCTGTCTGGAAGACCGCTGACCGACGGGCTTCATTCTAGCAAATCGAACAGCGTATGCCAGTACCCGCTGAAAACGCAGACAGGCCTCTTGCGACCTCCGACGTGCTGCAGTGCCCCACCTTGGCATCCGCGGGTTGCCACACCGTCCACGTCCCAGGCTTGTCCGTTGCCCAGTGCCACCATCTTGCCCCAAGTCACATGGGCGCAAGACCTTTTGACCTCCTGGTTTCATGACGCCCGATGGCGCGCTCGGGGAGCCCGTCCGGGGGTGAGTGCTCCAGTGACACGCTCGTGTCCGAGTTTCGCCCTGCGGGGGGGCAACGAGCCGTTCACAAGGGACCTGAGTCAGTCCTCCTCTCCG
Source organism: Phycisphaerales bacterium (assembly GCA_020350565.1). Classification (GTDB taxonomy): domain Bacteria; phylum Planctomycetota; class Phycisphaerae; order UBA1845; family UBA1845. Next base: position 2,031,459 of record CP070718.1, on the reverse strand, counting down.
AACTCGAACACGGTCCGGGTACGGGGGAACTCAGCGGGCGGCAGCAGAGGAAAGGAAACAGCACGGATCACTTCGAAGCGATCCTTGAACTTCGCTGTCAGGCCGCGCAGGAAACCGAAGTCCGATTCGTCCTGCTCTTGATAGCCCTGAGGGTGTAATGGGTTGCGTAGTTCCTGCGGCTGGTCTGTGTCGAGCACGAACATCGAAGTCGGGCGGGTGACGGGAAGCGGCTCCAGCGCCTCGATACTGGCCTTGAAAAGCGCAGGATCCTCAATAGGCCTCTTTGCGGCGAACAGAAGTACGGTTCGCGTCCCCGCGGGTTCGCGGAGCGGCAACATCTTCTCCGCGCCCGGTATCTGCAGGTCGACGGCAGGGGCATGACTCCCATCGTGCCCGTACAGCCACTCGACCTGCCCATCGCCGTCCACGGTGAGGACGTACATGTAGAAGGGCTCGCTGGAGTCGGTCACGGCCACGCTGAAGAAGTTGCCGACGCGGAGCGGGATACTCGCCTGATCCAGAGGCAGCCGCAAGCCACCTCTAATAATGTCGCTGTACTTCACCTCCAACCTGGCAGCCATGGTGGGCGTGGAAGCCGTCATCAGCCCCCAGCCAATCAGCGCCAGCGCAATGATCACAAACGGAACGACGACGGCACTGATCACGCGCAGAGGCGAACTGGTCGGTCGTTCCTCCTCCAAGGGCGGAATGTACCAGTCCACACTCCCGCCACGCACACCCGCACCGGTGATCGAATAATCCATGCTCCGAACAATATCCGCCGGCTCAGCGGACGCCAGAAGATCGCGCCAATCCGCAGAAGGATCCTGAGCCAACAGGTGCAGCAGGTCAATGAAATCCTTGACCACCTCGCGCGGGGTGTCGAAGTACGCTTGGCCCATCCGCTCGGTGCAGGTGCGGATATACTCCTGAATGCCCTCTTCCGGGATCAGCGGCTCCGTGCCGCCCGGATCGGTGAAAACGTCCCGCACGTTCCGGAGCAACTGCGCACAATCCTCTCCTGCGAGCGCTTCCAGCCGCATGATAGGCGAGGACAGGTCGCGTTGTCCGTTGGATGCAAAACGGTTCGGGGCAAGCCACGTGGCCAAAACCGCATTGCTGTACAGACCGCGCTGGCGATCCTCGATGCAACTGTCCTCGATGCCGAACAACACCACCATCCACTTGCTACGGCCTTGCAGACAATCGTTATGAAGTTGAACGATTGCTTCGAAGTTCCCACCGCGCTCGGTGCCATCCCGAAGTCGACGGGAAAGCGCGGTGAGGTCATCAGCGATGATGAGCAGCCCGGAGTATCCGGCGATTCGGACGAACGCCGCGAACAGATTCAAGGCATCCTTGATTGCGGCGTCGTCGATGATGGTCCGGACGCCCAAGTCGGCATGGGCTTCGGCCTTGTCCTCGTACTCGGCCCGCAGCCAGCGCAGGGCGTTCTCGCAGAGTTCGTCGTTCCCTGTCAGGTACCCCTCGTAGTAACGACATAAGACGGTCGCCGCGTCGAAACCGCCCGCATACTCGTGCAAGGGGCGCACTGCGGCCATCAGGTGGTCGCGAACCTGATCCGGACCGCCTTCCTCGGAGCGGACGTGTTCTTCAAGTTGTTCAACCCACTGGCAGAGGATCCGTCCCAGCGTGGTGCCCTCGAGGTGATCTTTTGTGTAGATGTTTGTCATCAGGGCCCGGTAAAAGGCCCGCGCCTCGCCGGAGGTCGAGTGCAGCCTCCTGCCCATCGTGAAGTCTGTTCGGATGACCAGGAAGCCTTGCTCAGCGGCGACCGAGCGAACGAGGTTCAAGAAGAATGTCTTGCCGCTCTCGGGGCGACCGGCAACGAAGCGGACGGTTGAGACACCTGCCTCCGCCAGCTTCAGATCACTAAGGATAGCCTCAAGCTCCTTCTCGCGCCCGACTTGGAGACGGCGAAGCCCGGTCAGTGGGACCGTACCGGCTGCGAGCGATTGAATCACGCCGACACGCTCCCTTTGTTCCAGGTTTGAACGCGGGTCGTCAGTCACCATCAGCTATTCACAATCCCTTCAGCGTCCGGAGTCCTTCAAAGTGGGAGGACCGCCAAGCCTGCACTTGTTGAGCCCGCGTTCAGGCGATGCTCTGCTTGACAGTTCACCCGTCTAAACCGGGAATGAGTACGCGTTCCTCTCCACATGCTCGAAATCATGCTGAAACGAAAGTGTCACTCCCCCGGTATGGCAGGTCACGCGGAGTTCCCTCCTCGAAAGTATAGGTATGCCAGACGCCCCTCGTCGCCAGCGCCTACATTCCAATCGAAGAAGAAGTCATCCGGCTCGATTGTGCCGCTGCCAGCAAACGAATCAAGTCCGTCGGCGAGGCTCCATTGGGCGCTGACTCCCCCAGTCACCCAAGGCCAGCGGGGTGATCGCGCCGACAGGCGATATCCGCAGCCGGCAGCCCTGCGGGACGACCTCGCGAACCTGGAGTTCGAATCAGGGCGGATTCGCGCGAGCGGCCCGCAACTTATCCAACTGAAATACTTTAGCATCATTCGCCCGTCGATTCCACAGGGTGCCTCTCCGGAGTTTTGCTGAGTCGGGCTAACCGTGAAGCCCCGGTACATCGCGATCGCGAGGTGGTCGTCTACCGGACCAATGAGCGGACTTTTTACTGACCGATAAGATCGGACCCAAGGTCGCCGCCTAGAAAGAATTATGGCTTCATGGGCCGGCGGCGGGCTCGAATCCGAGCGCAACGAGGCCTTCTTCCAAGGCCACAGTCTGAGTTGGATGCATCGGGATATCACCTATCGCCTGACAATAATCCGCCCAAAACTCCGAATTCGGACGGGGTAAGAAGCCCTCCTTCTGAGGCAGAATCAGCCAGATCCTGCCCTGACTGTCGAGCCTCTTGAGAATTTTCTCGGCGAAATGGGCCCATTCCGCCGGCGTTTGCGGCGTGATGAAGGCCAAGTCAACACCACCGGCTACGGAACGTAAGGCCTGAAAGAGACACCTCTGAACAACGCGTTTCGCCTCCTTATTGTGGCCTGCAAGCCATGCACGAGTCGTGGGACGCACCCCGACCGCCTTGGCCGCTACCTGCGCGGCAGTCTCAGGTTGATTGGCCGGGTTCGCGTTCGATGTCATCGTGGCACGGTGCGCATTTTAAACGCTGGCGCGCCAGGTCCACCGCTTTGGAGTTGCCATCGCAACCCAGATACCGTCGTCCAAGGCGTTTGGCCACCACAAGCGTTGTTCCGCTCCCGCAGAAGAAGTCCGCCACCACGTCACCCTTTCTGGAACTCGCTTCGATGATACGCTCCAGCAGCGCCTCGGGCTTTTGGGTCGGATAGGCGACTCGCTCACTGGAGACCGTGGACAGAAAGGGAATGTCCCACACGTCGGTAACCGGGGCCCCCTCCGCGCTGAAATAGAGACGGCCCTTGCGCGTTGTTTTGTAGGGTCTGCCCTCTTCATCATAAAGAAGGTCTCTCGTTCGATAGGACTCTCCACGCAGTGGTTTGTAGAAGTGGCGGCCGACATGCTTCGCGTACAGGAGGATGGTGTCATGCTTCCGTGGAAACCACCGGCCCGGACGCCCGCCGCTTCGATAATGCCAGATAATCTCGTTGAGGAAATTCTCGGGGCCAAAAAGTCCGTCGAGCATCACTTTAACGTAATGAACGGTCCGCCAATCGAGATGCACATAGAGTACACCCGTCGGCGTCAGCAGGCGCTTCATCTCGGAAAGTCTGGGGCGCAGAAACTGAAGATATGCCGCAGACCCGCCATCGTGGCGATCGTCAAAACAGAAGTCAGGTCGTGAACGGTTGGCGACCTTGCGATTGGAGTTAAAAGGCGGATCCGCGTATATCAGATGGCAGCATTCATTCGGCAGGGTGTGCATCAAATCGAGGTTGTCCCCGAGCACAACCCGATTCACCTGCAAGGCGCAATCCGCGTCGGCCTGCGATGAGGGTAAGCCTGCCGCCGACGTGCTGCTGGTGGTCAAATATCTACACGGGGATCGATCCCCAGCGCCTCCATGCGCCGGTATAACCGGCTACGGGAGATGCCCAATGATCGGGCAGCCTGAGCACGCTGGCCCCGGGCCCGTCGCAAGGCCATCAGAATCTCCCGCTTCTCCACACCTTGCAGGATTGTGTCGAGCGAGCCGTCCGCCACGGCAGCACTGTCTGAAACACCGGCTGGCACCGTGCCCCCGGAGACGGTGGGGCCGGTATCTGCCAACTGACCCCGGCGAACGGCCTCCGTGATGTCCCGCACAACACCAAGAACGCACGACACCTTGCCGGAGGCGTCGTACAAGGGTGTATAGTCGGTTTCGACGCACACCTCGGAGCCGTCCTGACGACGGATCAAGCTACGTCGTGTGTCCTTGGGTGGCTCGCCGCGAGCGAAGTTCTTGTTGGGGCAGATCAACCGCATCCACGAACGGTCGCCCAAAGGCATGGAAGGGGATTCACCACGGCCATTGCAGCGGGATCCCAATAGTTCTCCTCGATCGCAGCCCGTGATCCGCTCGCAACCCTCCGAAACGGACACCACGCGGTATTCGCGATCCAGCACAAACACCCCGTCGACCGTGTCATTCAACAACTCATGTAGGGACGTCGCGCCCGCAATCTTACTTTCTGCAGTCATTGTTGCCCACCGATAAACAGACAAACCCGGCCCAGGAAAGCCCCGCGAACCTACGACCCCAACCCGCAGGGATAATAGGTAGGTGCTTGGCAGGATTCAAGAGAATCTGTCACGCGAAGACGACATGCGCGCCTCGTCGACGATCAGCCGCGGATCGTTCGGTCCCTCGCGGTTGCCCCTTGCTGGTAAGGCGTGATCGGGAAGCAGCCCACAGGATCGCGGACCGGGAGACTTCGGATTTTGCCGCTACGCCAAAGTGACGCCAGCACGAATGCACCCCTAGGTCGCAGGCTGGCCGGGTCTACTTGGTCCAGAAAGAAAGCACCTTATCCACTTCGGCTTTACTTCCGATGATCAGAGGCGTTCGTTCGTGAAGGGCCTTGGGCTCCTTCTCCAGGATACGCTGCTTCCCGTCGCTTGCGGCGCCTCCGGCCTGCTCGGCGAGAAAGGCCATGGGGTTAGCCTCATACAGCAGCCGCAGCTTGCCGCCCGGCGCTTTCCTCGTCGGTGGGTAGAGGAACACGCCGCCGCGCAACAGCGTCCGGTGAAAGTCCGCTACGAGTGACCCGATGTAGCGGAGCGTATAGCCGCCGGCCTCCTCGGTATGCGCCCAGCGGAGGTAGTCCTGAACGCCCTTGGGGAACTGCGCTTTGTAGGCCTCGTTCACACTGTAGGTCTGGCCCTTCTCAGGCATTTTGATGTCGGGCCGGGAGAGAACGAACGCACCGATCGTCGGATCGAGCGTGAACATATGCACACCATGACCCGTGGTGTAAGCCATCACCGTGCTTGAACCATACACCACGTATCCCGCTGCCACCTGTTTGACACCAGGCTGGAGGATGTGGGACATCACATCCTTCGCGGCGACGTCCTCGCGTCGCTGGAGAATCGAGAAGATCGTGCCGATCGAAACGTTCACGTCGATGTTGCTGGACCCGTCTAACGGATCGAACAGCACGATATAATTCGCGAGCTCGTCGGGCTCTTTGATGATGTGGGGCTCGTCATCCTCCTCCGAAACCATAATGCCGATGTTCCTTCTATAGCCCAGGCACTGCAGAATGGTCTCGTTGGCGATTTGATCGAGCTTTTGAACCTTCTCGCCCTGGACGTTCACGGTGCCGGTCGTCCCCAAGATGCCGAGCAAACCGGCGCAGCGGACTTGCGATTCAATGATCTTCGTCGCCAGGGTGATACCGGACAGCACCCAACTGAACTCACCCGTGGCCGTCGGGTACTTCCTCTGCTCTTCGATGATATGCCGTTGTAGGGTGATGATACCGCCGTCGCCTGCTGTGTTGATCACGGCTTCTTCTCCTTGATGCTGGAGCGAGTATCTTACCGCCAAAGAGCGCCCATTTCGAGGGATGCCCTGTACCAGTGGCCTTTTCACGCTTCCCGCTGAAGGAAAGCCGGGCCGATGCGTGTCGCCGGTAAGAGTTGACCGCCGGGCAGTCAAGCCTCGAGAACCTCCAGGCTCACACCTGGTCAAGTCAATGGACCCCTTCGGCTCTTGTAATCTAGCGAGCTCGGGAGAACAAAGCAACTCCTGCGTCGGACGGTCTCCGTACCACCTCAGATTCCCGCCGGCCAAACGACGCGCCCACCAACGATGGTCCAGCGAGCAAGGATGTGACCGACTTGCTCGGGCGGGATTCGGAGGACGTCCCGGTCGAGTATCACCAAGTCAGCGAACTTGTTCGGCTCAAGGGTGCCCAGGTCATGCTCGCGGAACACCGCATAGGGCGGTGTCACGGTGTAGCACTTCAGGGCTTGTCGAACGGGGATGTTTTGAGCCTGACAGAGCACCCGGCCATCGGGCAAGAGCCCGGTAACCGCTTGGGCCAGGCCCGCAAAAGGATTGTTCGAGGCGACAGGGGAATCGCTGCCGAAGCAAACGGTTGCACCGGCGTTCAGCAGACTTCCCCAGGCGTAGATGGATTCGAGGCGTTGAGGGCCGATGAACGCCTCGGCCCAGGGTCCGTCATCGGCCTTGTGAGCCGGCTGCATGGACGCGATCACCCCCAAGCGAGCGAATCGCGCCGGGTCTTCCGGTAAAACGTGCTGCACATGTTCAACGCGATGGCGGGCCTTTCCGGCATCCGGGATCCCGGTGAAGAGGTCCAACAAGTCGGAGACGGCCTGGTCGCCGATCGCGTGGACGGCGAGTTGGGCGCCGGCCTCATGCGCCCATCGCAGCTTCTCGGAGAAAGCCGGCCAATCGGACGCCATCCTGGAGCGTAACCCACGGGGGTACTTCGCCGCAGGCCCGATGCCCAGGTAGGGCTCGCGCATGTAAGCCGTCCGACTGCCAAGCGACCCGTCGGCAAAAACCTTGAAACCTCGAATGTGAAGCCACTCGTTGTTCTGCCGCTCCGCCTGAATGTTCGCCCACGTCCCGGCGAAGTCCTCAGTCGTCACGTAGCTGTGGATGCGCAAGTTCAGGCCCCGCTGGTGATGAAAATCCTTGAAGACCTCGGTATCGGCAGGAAGGCTCATGTCGTGGACACTGGTGATCCCGTATTCATTTGCCTGTGAACATGCGGCCTCAATCGCCGCGAAGTGTTCGGCCCGGCTGGGCTCCGGGATATGGGGCATCACCAGCTCGGTAGCGGCCTCTTTCAGGATTCCGGTCGGTTCACCGGTATCAGGATCGCGCTCGATGGCACCGCCCGGCGGATCCGGCGGTCCATCACGGGTGATGCCCGCGATCCTTAGCGTCACGGAATTCACCAATGCCTGGTGCAAATCGGTACGCGTAATGTAGACAGGATGGTCCCGGGTGAACGAATCGATCCAGGACCGGTCGGGCTGCTCAGGCTTCGACCATCCCTCGACGGCATAGCGGCCGCCGAGAAGCCACTGCCCCGGTGAGAGCTTGTCAGCCGCGGCTCTCACCTGATCAATGAACTCGACCCTGTTCCTGGCCGTGCTCAGATCAAGCCGCGAGCGTTGCAGACCCGCCCACAGAAAATGGGTATGGCTGTCCGTGATGCCGGGGATGACCCGGCGTCCTTCAGCATCGATGATCTGCGTCTCCGGACCGGCAAGCGCGCGGATCCGTCTGACCGTGCCGACGGCGGCAATGCGATCGCCGGCTATCGCAACGGCTTCCGCCTCGGGCGCACCTTCCACACCGGTCCAGACACGGCCGTTGAGCACAATCATGGAAGGTGTTTGCGGCATGGGACTTCTTCACGCCCCGGGAATCCGTCGTCTCCCGATCGCACACGACCGGGAGCACTCGGCTCCCCCAAGGATCCGATTACCGCCTTCGTCTCGACGGTCCGGAATCCAGCATAGCCTCGCGTTCGATGCGCTGCCAAATTCGCGTCATCAGCCTGCGATCGAGCTTCTGCTTCTCGTTGATCAAAACGTTCATACGGATTTGCGTGCGGTCGGGGCGGCGCGGGCTAACCATGAGGGTCACCTTTTTGACGGGGTAGAAGCCCTTCCAGATGCCCGCATCGGCGCGCTGTGCGTGATCGCCCGATTGGGCGGAGATGACTCCGGAATGCTTGTCGGTATGGGTGATCGTCATCCCCATACTGAACATGGCGTTGAGGCAGGCGTTATACGTCAGCTCGTATGGGCGATTCACTTCGCGCGTTTCGAGGAACTTGATTTCGGCCTGCGTCGGTCTGTGGCAGCCGGCGAGGAGCAGGAGGAGGAGAGTGGTCGCTACGCCCAAGGCGGCTCCCGAGCGTGAGTGGCGTCGCATGGTCTACTCCAGCTAGAATTTGGTTTGCGTGATCTTGTAGTCGCTGACGACGTCGTTTTCGTCGAAGTAGATGATCAGCATGACGGTGGTCTCGGAGCGAGACGTCGTTCCCAGCCCGCCTCCGATCAGGCCGCCGGCCGAATCGCCCGCGCCGCCGGCCCCTATGCCGAATATCGCGGTCGTCTGGCGGCTGGAGACCTTATCGTACACCCAGGTCTCTACGCCGTCCTGCCGCGCAAGCACGTTGGGGGAACCGAAGATTTCGACCACCTCGGCCATCGTGGTGACACCCGGTTTGATGTGCTTCTTGGCCGCACCGGGGGTGACGTCACTGCGACCCGTTGATGCACAGCCGACCAGGATCGCCAAACCGCCGTAGATGACCAAGTCTGTAAGAGGCCTTCGCGACATGACCAGTTCCTCCGTGAACCGTGCGGGCTGGACCATTGGATAGACGATTCCGCCGCTCGACGTTTTGAACTGCGCACCCGCCGATCAAGGACCTGCCGCTCAAGAGTGTACTCGCGTAGGCAGGAAACGTAAACGAGGCACATCAGGATCGGGTTCCGGAAGCGCTCCAACTCGTCGGGTCCGCCCGGGAGCGGGCTCCGTCGTGCGGCCAGTTCGCCAACGCGTCACTCCTCCGCATGCAACCAGTCGCCGGCGCTGTCGAGGGCGCCGTCGATCAGGTCGATGAGCTGCCTGAGGGCCGACCGCGTGCCGGGATCACCCCACAAGACGTCGTACTCGATCCGCCAGTTGCAGTTCTGAAAGCGGCAATGTTCCACGCGTGACGGCCCACCGTTCCACACAAGGGTGCATCGCGCGAACGTACAGTTGATGTAGGCGTGACCCGTCACGTAGATCGTATGGTCAGCGAATTCCATGCCTTGGTGCTTGGTGAGGAGGATGTCGGGCATTTCGTGTTCCTGTATCTGTCTTTCGAACCGGACGCCTCGAACATGGGGTGACGATCGGCCTACGGTGCATTCACGCCGCTCTGTTCCACAAGCGGCTCGACATGCTCCAGCGCGGTTCTGCAGGCCTGATTGGTAGGATCAATGGACAAAGCCTTGCGGAAACAGTATACCGCCTCAACGTATCGCCTCTCGAGGTAGTTGACCCAGCCCAGATCATGCAACGTCTTGACGCTGCTCGGTCGAATTTGCAGTGCGCGTTCAAAGCTCTTCCGCGCGAACTCGAAGTTCTTCAAGCGCGTAGCGACCACGCCCAAATGATAGTGGGCCTCGAAATCGCGGGGATGGAAGCGGACGATTTTCTCCAGGATCTCGCGGGCCTCTGCCCAACGTTGGAGTTCGTAAAGCAGGTTCCCGTAGGCCGTGAGGAGTTCGAGGTCGGTTGGCGCGTATTGGATGGCCTGCTCGTACACGTCGCACGCATCCTGGTGGAGCCCCTGCAATTGCTTCGCCCCTGCCAGCATTCGCAGCAGCGAAGGATCGGTTGGTTCGACACCCAGCGCTCGATGCAGCACGGTCTCCGCCTCCTGAGGCTTCTTCTGCTGGAGCAATGTGCCGGCAATGCGGCGGAGCAACCGAACATCGTATCCCTCCCAAAGGGATTGATCCGCCGGCTTCAGGGAACGGGCCTCGTTGAACTGAGCTAATGCTTCATCATGACGCCCCAGGCGATTCAGCAGATCACCCAAGCCGATGCGCATGGTCGCGTTCTTCGGCGAGTGTTCCAAGCCTTGGCGCTGATATTCCGCGGCCTCAGCGAGCTTGCCCTGCTGGGTCAGGGCAAGGGCTACGTTGAAGTACGCGTTGCTGCGATCCAATCGGTCAAGGTCAAGGGCACGATTGATGGCCCCCGTCGCGATGCTCACCGCAAGGGCGAGGACGACAGCCACCGTCCATGCCTTCTTCCGACGAACCTGAAGGGCCTGGCAGATCGCCCAGGAGGCGGTCACGACGATGATCGGCACGGCCGGGATTCGGTATCTTTGCGAATACCAGAAGACCACTGCGACGAGCAGCGGCACGAGGAATGGCATCCACTCCGGCGCGTGGCGGATCGGCCTGCGCATCATGATGATCAAGCCCGCCAGCGCCGGGCCCATCAGCCATGCTACGGGAAGTGGCGTCAGCCAGAGACGACGGTCAAAGCCGGCAGCCATCTCCGACGTGTGCTGATAAATGTCTCCGTAATTCCTTGAGGAAAGGAAGCGGTAGAGTTTGATGCCGGCCAGCTTGAGCGCCCAAAGCGGATCAGCCCTCCAATCCGCGAGAACCTGGTTGCGGAAGAAGCGGTCGACTTGTTTCCAGGTCGGCTTCTCGCCGGTCTCGGCCTGGTAAAGCCGGGCGGCGTCCGCGTGCATCAGATCCCGGTTATCGCTCACCCCGGAGATCGGCGTAAAGGTCCCGATCGAGATGGGCTGATTGCCGTGCCGCAACGTGAGCCCGCCACCGGATCGGATGAGGATCAGCTCGTGGCAGGCCCGCCAGTTGTGAATCGTGGCGGGCGAGATGACGACGCCGACGGTCACGAGAGCGATGGCTGCCCGGCCGAAACCGCTCCAACGCCAGCCGCTCCGCCACACGAGCCACAGGACGACGAGCACGACCAATAACGACGCCGGTGCGTAGGCCAGACACAGCAAACCCATCACCACGCCGGCAAGGACGGTCCAGGAAATAGAAGGGCTACTCTCCAGCTTGACTAACACGGTCCAGGTAACAACGACCAACAACAGGTGCAGCGAACCGGGCAGGATGCGCAGCGACAAGGAGGCCGGATCCTGCAGAAGCAGAAAGAGCGCCGCCGCCAGCAGCCCGACTCCTGCCCCAAAACGGGTCCGCGCTGCAAACGCGAGCAGCGCCGTCGCCACCACATCCGCGAGGATCTGGAAGACATAAACGGCAGTCAGTGAGCCGCCGAGGCTTCGCAGAAAACCCAGGAGATACGGATAGAAAGGAGCGGAGAAAAAGGGGAGGCTGCCTGCTTCCTGCCCCTCGGCGAGCCGGCCTGCCCAGCTCCAATAGGTCAGCGCATCATTCACCGGCGCCTGCGCCAGCGGATTGTCGCCGACATACTCCGCCAGAATCGCCAGCCGGCACAGAAGGCCGATGAGGCAGATCAGGGTGACGATCAACAGGAACCGCCGCGCCGCCCATGATTCGGGCGTCGGTGGGCGTTCACTCGGGGACTCAGGCGTTCGCTGTGCGCGCGTTTCAGCGTCAGGTTCAGGCATAGCCATGAGGAGGCCTTCGCAACTGTGGCCGATCCGGCCGTGCAATCGTTGGGACAGGAACGGTCACGAAGCCCAACGAGGACGCAGCCCAGGCTGAACACATCCATTCAACGTTGGAAACAAGGACCGCCCTACGATGATTCCCGCTTCACCCAGGTAAAGTGGTAATCCTTGTCCTCGATGGTATCGGCCAGTGGGGTCATGAGCAATGGTTTGAAGGTATCGCACATGACGGCCAGCTCGCCGGTGCGATCGGTACCGATGCTACGCTGGTACGTGCCGGGGTGCGGGCCGTGCGGGACACCCATGGGGTGGAGGCTGATGGACTGGGCTTCGATGCCTTTACGTGAGGTGAAGTTGCCCTCGACATAATAGAGGATTTCATCGCAATCGACACTGGCGTGGCCATAGGGACAAGGAATGGCTTTGAGACCGTCGCGATCGAAGTAGTCGACCTTCCGCGGCACGAAGCTGCAGATAACGAAGCCGCGGCCGGCAAACGTGATGTGGACCGTCGGCGGCAAGTGCACCGACCCGGTCTTCGGCTGATAGTCGTGAATGTTGAAAGCCACGGGATACATGATCCCGTCCCAGCCCGCTAGGTCCCAGGGGAAATGCCGATACTCGTGCACGGTGATTCGGTTGGCGTGTTTGACGATCAGCGGATAAGGGCCCTTGCCGTGCTTCGCCTCGTCGAACGTCAGCATCTCCTGCGGGATGCGAAAGTCCCGATGGGAATACGGCGCGTCCATGGTGATCTGGCCCGACTGGTTGCGGAACTGTTTGGGCAGATCGATGTAGCTGCTCGACTCGAAGACCAGGAACGTGCCCTTGCCGCCCTCGGGATGTAGACGATACGGCGTGCCCTTGGGGAGGATCACGTAATCATGCTTCTTGAAGGGCAGGAGGCCGTACACACTCTCCAGGATCCCGCCGCCGTCATAAGCGAACCAGCATTCGTCGCCGTCGCCGTTGGAGAACCAGTCCTTCGCCTGTTGACTCGGCTTACAGATACCGACGCGAACGTCGTCGTTCATCAGGATCGTGCGGCGGGCCGTAAGGAAGTCACCGTCGGCCTTAAGATCCTGGGTCCGGAAGTGGCGGCGATGCAGCGGCTGCTCGACCACCGGCTCGACCGGGCAGAATCCCGGCAGCTCCGCGGAGCGCACGGAAAACTCGTCGGTCGGCGGCGTGCGGTAGTACAGAATGCTGTACGTGCTCTCGAACCCCACACGAGTCACGCACTGCTCCATCAGCAGCTTGCCGTCCTCGTAATGCGTCACGTGATTCTTGGGAGGAACACTGCCCAGCCGATGGTAGTGAATCATGCGTCGCCGCTCCGAATAGCGAATTCAGAATAGCGAATAGCGAATGAAGGCTCTACCCATCGAAGGCACGCGCCATGCTCAGCATTCGCTACTCGCTACCGCAGGTCCCGGTGCGCCGGGGTTCGACACTCTGCATTCCTCAAAGGTTTCCTCTCAGCGCCTGCTCGCGCTCGATGCTGACGAACAAGGCCTTGAAGTTGCCGATACCGAATCCGCGGCTGCCATGTCGCTGGATAACTTCATAGAACAGCGTGGGCCGGTCCTGCATCGGGGCCGTGAAGATCTGAAGAAGATAGCCATCCTCGTCCTTGTCGATCAGGATGCCGAGCGCTTGCAGCCGGTCCCAGTCCTCGCCGACATCGCCGACGCGTTCCTGCACATAGTCGTAATAACTATCCGGCACGCGGAGAAAATCGATGTCGCGCTTTCGCAGGGTGTCGACGGTCTCGTAGATATTCGCGGTGTTCATCGCGATGTGCTGGACGCCGGGCCCGCGATAGTACTCGAGGTATTCCTCAATCTGGCTCTTCTTTTTGCCCTCGGCCGGTTCATTGATGGGAAACTTGCACTTGCCCGTGCCGTTCTGCATGACCTTGCTCATCAGCGCGCTGTACTCGGTGCTGATATCCTCGTCGGTGAAGTGAACGAGGTTCTCAAAGCCCAGCACCTGTTCAAACCATTTCGCCCAGTAGTCCATCTCACCAAGATGGACATTGGTGACGATGTGATCGATCGCCGCCAGGCCCACAGACGGCGCGCTGTGTGCCTCGATCGGCTGGAAGCCGGGTCCGAACGGGCCTCGGTAGTTCTCCCGCTCAATGAATCGGAAGATCGTGTCGCCTGCATACCTGATTCCACCGGCGACCACGATGCCGTGTTCGTCCTCTTGAGTGGTTGCCGGCTGTATGACCGTCGCCCCGCGCTCTTTCGCCGCCGCCAATGCGCGCTCCACGTCGGCCACCTGGAGCGCGATCACCTTCACACCGTCGCCGTGCAGGGCGCAATGCCTGGCGATCGGGCTGTCCGGACCGTAGGCACTGGTGAACACGAAAGTGACGTTCCCCTGACGCATGACGTAGCTGGCACGGTCGCGCGAGCCGGTTTCGAGGCCCTTTTTGGCTACCGGCGTGAAGCCGAAGGTCTTGTGGTAGAAGTGGGCAGCCTGCTTGGCGTTTCCGACGAAGAACTCGACGTGGTCATACCCCTTGATAGGCAGAAAGTCCTTGCTCATAAACAGGCTCCTGCATCTTTGAGGTTGCGGATTTCGCGCCGCTGGTCCCAAGCGGGGCGGTGCGGCCTGTGACAACGTTTACCGACGAGAAGACAAGGCATTATAGCGGTGGCTGCGAGAAGTGGGCAAACGGCCCGTGCCAAGCAGCGGGTCCACCGGGGCATCCCCAAAAAGGTAGCGAATGTGCGGCGAATCGCACGGCCAAGCGCGCGTTGGCCGTTGAAGCCCTGGACGCCCAGTCTGACAGGTTAGACCGTGCCACGCAAAACGGGATGCACGCTGGGTCCACAGGGCACGCCCCTTGTGTAGAATGCTTGATCTCGCTAAGGTCGGGCCCCCACTGGGCCGACTTTTCATTTGTGAGCGCGCGGGCAGGAGCGGCCCGTTCACGGCACCAGATAGGAATCGTAAGTGCCCCGAAAGAACATCAAGATCAAAGAGAAACTGGAATACCTCTCCATCTTGAACGGCAAGGGGAAGCTCGACCAGGCCTTGGACCCCAAGCTGGATGCCGATCTTTCCCTGCACGTTTACCGCCTCATGGTGACGTCCCGGCGCGTCGACGAGCGCATGATCAACATGCAGCGTCAGGGCCGCATCGGGACGTATGGTCCGTGCCGCGGACAGGAAGCCTGCTTTTGCGGCGCCACGCCGGTGATGCAAAAGTACGATTGGATCGTTCATGCCTTTCGCGAAGTGGGCTCCTTCGTTCATCGCGGCTGGCCGATCGAGAAGATCCCTCAGTTCTGGGGCGGGTATGAAGAGGGTGCAACGCCCCCGGATGGCGTCAACGACCTGCCCATCGCCGTCCCGATCGGCACGCAGTGCCAGCATGCTATGGGGCTCGCGCTGGCGATCAAAATCAAGGGCCACGACCGCGTCGTGCTGTGCTACTGTGGTGACGGCGGCACC
>CP070718.1:2006885-2016301 GCA_020350565.1 Phycisphaerales bacterium | reverse complement strand
CAGGTCGTGCGAATGACCGTCAACGAGACCATGCAGCACTGGGTGCTGGCGGTCTCGTTCATCGTGCTGGTGATTTCGGGCTTTTCGCTGCGGTTTTCCGAAGCTTGGTGGGTACGGCTTCTATTCGGGTGGGGCGGAGGCGAGGGCTTCGTCGTCCGTGGGGATGTTCACCGCATTGCGGCCGTCATCTTCGTGATCTGCTGTCTCTGGCATCTGGCGTATCTGTTCACCCGGCGTGGCCGGCGATGGTTCAGGGACATGCTGGCGTCCCCGCGCGATTTAGTTCACATCAAGGACAGTGCTCTGTATTTCCTCGGCCTTCGAGACCAGAAACCCAGGTTTGGGCGGTTCAGCTATATGGAAAAGTGCGAGTACTGGGCGCTGATCTGGGGAGCGGTCATCATGACGGGCACCGGCATCCTGCTGTGGTTCGACAATTACTTTGTTGAAGTATGGAAGCTGCCGAAGGGGTTTCTCGACGTGATGCTTGTGATCCATTACTACGAGGCGTGGCTCGCAACGCTGGCCATCCTTGTCTGGCACGGCTACTCAGCGGTTTTTGGCCCCACGGTGTATCCGATGAACCCCGCGTGGCTTGCGGGGAAGATGCCCAAGGACATGTACGCGCACGAGCATCCCGAGGGCCCGAAACTCAAGGCGTTCATCCAGCGCAAGCTCTACGAGGAAGAGGAAGAAGAGGAAAAGGACCAAGAAACCTCTGCAACATAAGTACAGGCCCGCCCGGGTGCCGGCGAACACCGGGGCCACCACAACCACGCGCGCTCACGATTCCGCCCTCGGCACGCGTGCCGCCCGGGATGCCGAGGCAGTGCCCTGCGGTGACCTGAGTCGTACGAGCCCGCTGAGACATCCGGCGCACGGCGCGCAACCACAACCCATTACTACGACGTGACTATTTGCCGTCGGGCCGGGTGACGACGAAGTCTCCCTTTCGCTCACCGGGCCTCAGGACCCAGCCCTCGGCCAGGTCGAGCTCCCAGCCGTTGCCTTTCAGCGGACGGGCGTTCGGATCTTTGGGGGCGGGCACTTGCACGGTCGACCAGGATTCGCTGAGCAGTGCGCCGCCCGTAACACTTAAGGCCCCCCACTCGTCCTTGACGTTCAACGTTGGATAGACTGTTCCCAACTCCCCCATTGGCTGCAGATTGCGCGGATCGAAACCGATCTGCATTTTTTGCAGCGGCAGGATCAACACCGGCCCGTCCACCAGACGCGTGCGACACTCCGCGAGGCGCCTCTGGCGCCGCCCCTCGCGCCGCGTCTCTTCGGCGACAAGGCGATCACCGCCGTAATCCTCGGCCCTTTTCTTAGCCTCAGCGGCCAACTCCTTCGGAAGAGAGATTGATAACGCGTCTCGCAGCAGCTCTCCAAGATCGTCCCGGACGCTCAGCCCTTTCCGCCAGTCGGGCTCCACCGCATCGAGCAGTAATCCATAAGCCGGCCCGGTTGCGTAGGCGAACGATCGGACAAAGGTGGGATTCTGCGGAGCGCGATCCAGGTTGCCCATCGCGCACTTGATCGCGTCCGATTCCGACTCCGCCGAGGCCCGTATGCCGGTGTATTCCGCCAAGCCTTCGTTCATCTCGAGATTACTTTCCTCGACGGCGGCGCTCGCATACAAGGACCGCCGATAGGCGCGAAACAGCAAGGCCACGTAGGCATGGCGCTGCCGCTGCACACCCACCGCCTCAAGCGCGGCCTTCAATGCACGCCACTCCAGTTGCATCCAAATGCGCCCATCCCGGGTATCGAGATGAGCGTTGCCTGAGTCGCCGTTCGTAAAGCCGAGATCCTTCTGCACACGATGCCACAATTCGTGCATCATCAGCCGGAGCCGATCGCTTCGGTTCTCCGGCAACGGCCAGATGACCATGGTCCACGTCTGGCCTGCCCACGGCATGGCCGTGTTGCCAAAAACGGCATCGGCCGGCCAGTGCCCGACGAAAACATCGCCCTCTTTTTGAAGAAGCCCTTCCTTGTCGGCCTGATTCGCCTCGATCGCCCGCGTCTGAGGATCGATGAAAAGCATCGGCCCGTATAAATCCACGCCCCACAACCTGCCGCCATCCCGTTCGGAACAGGCCTTGGCCTCATCGAAGTACCGCTTTGCAAGATCCAGGTCGATCGGGCCCGCATCGGTACCGGCCGATGCGTCCGGCGCAGCGAGAACCAGGAAGCAAACGACAGATGCGATCAACCAGGGCTGGACGAAAGGCATCGAGCTCTCTCCCAAACAACACACGCCTCGAAGTAGACGAAGAGACCGCCGGGACGCGCCTCTAACCCCATACCCATGCGATCAAGCATTATAACGACCAGGGCGAGTGCTTCGCCCCTGCCGGACAACGGGGACTTCATGAAGAACCGTCGTCAACTACAACTGGAACGACCTGATCGGCCACGCACGGAGGCGCTCATCCGTAATACTACTTACCAACAGCAGCGTCCGGCCGACAGGCCGTTGCGCCCGTCTCATTGGGTGGGGAGGCAACCGACTGCGCTATCTTAAAACCGACAGAAGCCTCGTTCTGCGCGTCAGCATCGGCTATGATTGGGTACGGTTATGTTTCGCATACAAAAGCTGACGAATGAAATGGTGGTAGCAGCCGCGGATGGCTCGGGTGAGGCTCTTGCGCACATCCTCCGAGCCGTCCCGTCGTGGGTGCGACGCGATCTCAGGAGGCTCGCCGAGAACGACAGTGCTTTGCACGGCGAAATGGAGGACTTCACCCAAGAGGTGCTACTGGCTGTCGCCAAAGGGGTCAAACGGCTTGAGAGACCTACCGTCAGCGGCATGCGATCCTACGTTGGGGGAATCGTCAGGCGAAAATGGCCGGCTTGGAGTAATGGTCGAAGGCCGAGGATTTCCCTTGATCTTCCCGCAGGACCGGGATCCTCCTGTCCTCCTTTGCGAGATGCCCTGCCCGTCAGCGACACATCGCCGACGAGTGCTGTGAGGCGCGCGGAGAAAGTAGCGTGGCTCCAATCGGAAATGGAGAGACTCAGCCTGGACGAGCGCGCGGCCCTCAAACTCAGGTACAACAAAGGCATGCGTATCGCAGAGATCGCGAACCGCCTCGGCAGGTCACCCGAGGCCGTCGCCATGCTCGTTGTACGGGCACGTCGAAAACTCAGAGAAAGGCTCACGTCGATTCGAGGAAATGAGAGCTCTAGCGATGCGCTCGCCTGACGAAGAAACCATACCTCAACAAGACTTCCCACCCGACCTGGCGGATCGTCTGGATCGCGCCTTTCAAGCTCTTGAGCGCGGCGACAGCTCACAACTCCAAGACCTCCTTGATGCCGGAGAGCCCACCGATCCACCGGTTGATGAGCTGCTCGTCGAGCTATTCCAGGCGGGTGGCCCACGCCAATTCGCTCCCTTGGAAAAGAACGCCATTCCCCGACACGAGATCATCGAGGTGATCGGCTGTGGCGGAATGGGGGTGGTCTATAAGGCGCTGCACAAGGAACTCGGCCGGGACGTCGCAATCAAGGTCATGCTGAGCGGCGAAACGTCTTCGAAAGCTTCGCGCGAGCGTTTCGCATGGGAAGCCCGACTGGCCGCTCAGCTGAACCATCCCCACATCGTGCGTGTGCTCGACAGCGAGGAACTCCCCTCCGGTGAGCGTTTCTACTCCATGGACCTCGTAGAGGGCCGCACGCTCAGCGAATACCTTAGGGACACAAAACCCGATCTCCGCAAGACCCTCGAGCTGTTCTGCAAGCTGTGCGACGCCGTGGGACATGCGCATGAGAAGGGCGTGATACACAGAGACCTCAAACCCGGCAACGTGAAGATCGACCATGAAGGTAACCCGCACATCCTGGACTTCGGTTTGGCCAAAAGGAGCGACTATGCCGATTCTCAAGAGGCATTGAAGACTCGTCTCGCCATTCCTGGCCAGATCGAAGGAACCATGCCCTATCTCTCGCCAGAGCAGGCCAACGCGGAGCAGGAGAAGATCGACGAGCGCAGCGATGTGTACGCATTGGGCGTCATGCTCTATGAGGCCGTGACGGGACAACGTCCTCACGATTCGACAGGATCCAAAACGGAGGTGCTCAAGAGCATCCAGGAAGACCCGCCGATCCCACCTTCCGTATACCGCCCCAAGATGGATCGTGAGCTGGAGGCCGTCATCATCAAGGCCCTGGAAAACGACCGGAGCCAGCGTTTCCAGTCCGCTTCGGAATTCGAGGAGAGCCTCCGCGCTTACCTTAACAAGAGACCACTCCCCATATGGCGGCAAAGACGTCTATATGTCTTGCGCAAATGGCTGCGCAGACATCGTGCAAGTTTGGGAACCGCCGCCATTGTCGTGCTCGCAGTGTCATTGGTATTGCACAATCTCCACCTACGGGAGCAACGTCAACTCTTCAATCGACGAGCGAGTATCCCAAAGATTCAATGGCTACTGGCCACCGGCCGCATCGACAATTCACACGATGCGGCCCGCGCTGTCTTCGCCGAATGCCCAATTGTTCCGGAGGCCTGTATGGTCCTCGCACAGGCCAAATACAGGGAAGGAAAACAAAGCGACAATCACGATCTACTCATCTATGCAACAAATATCCTCAAACAAAAGGAAGAACGCTGGAAATGGGCCTTTGACTCACTGCTGGCAGAGATGACACCATACAGCAAAAAGAGTGGCGATGATTCTTCGGCCGCGCGAATCCGCATGCCGGCCCCGTCCGCCGAGAGCTGGTATGTGGCGAGTTACGCGACATTGGATAGCACGAAAGCCCTCGAGTATGCTTCGAACGCCGGTGAGCACGAGACAAATCAACAAATGGCTCGGCTTGTTCGAGAACGTGCAGCTTTTCTCGCTCTCCGAATACTTGAGGAGACTCCCGAACCCGAAAGGGAATCGTGGGCATATGAACAGGCCCTGCAAGCGCCACGAGATATCGTCCGCCTCGGAGGGAATCAGGTCTACTGGACGCTATTTCAGGCGCGCATCTACACCATGCAGGAGAAGTATGATCAGGCCCTGGCGTGCTACGAACAGGCGGAGCAATATGTCAAAAACCGCTGCGAGCACGCAGACGTTTGCAAGTACCGGGCCGTCACCTGCCTCTGCCGAGAGGATTACTCCGGGGCCATCAGGAGTTACTCCCAAGCCATGTCGCTGGACGAAGGCACGTGGGACGCCTACAAACGAGCCACGCCCTACTGGGCGACCGGAAACCTTGACAACGCCGCCAGGGATTACCGCGCATTCAACATGAGGCTGCAGCAGCTGTCTCACAGCTTTCCAAAGCTCTACCTTGTTTTGCAGGAACTCGCTCAGCGCCACGAGGCAGGCGGCTCTGCAGAGCAGGCGCGGGCCCTCAAGTCGGAGGCGACCGTGGTGTTGAACGAGGCGCGCCACAACGCACACCTGAGCGAGGCCGCACCCGATAAGTGGCTGGGCAAGATCCTGGACTGCCTGGCCGGAATGCTCACGCCTGATGAACTCATCAATGCGGCCCAATCGGGCGGCAATATCGAACAGATCTGTGAGGCCTGTTTCTACGCCGCCGAGGTGTGCAGGCTCAACGGAGACGATGCTTCAGCACGTAAGCACTACCAGGCATGCGTTGACACCCGTCTTGTCCTCGATCCTGACAGCCAGGTATTCGATCCGATGAATGAATACCACCTCGCCAAGTGGCGGCTGAGTCAGCTCGGCCCGGCCAATCCATGACTCTACATCCTCCGCATTCCCCGCGCTTCAGCGATTCGTGGGAGATTCAATCCGATGGCGTAGGATGTCGTATCCGCGCTTGAATATTGAGTCGTCAAAGCCCAGGGCCCGGATCAGGCGATAGGTCTGCTCCGGCCAGGAGGGGCTGGCCTTGATCCGCCCGGACTTGGGCCACAGCCAGGGAAAGCCCCATAGGCCCGGCGGAATGGGAAAGTCGCTGCCGTAGACGAGCTTGTCGTGCAGCTCAGGGCGGCGGCGGATGTGCGTGATGGCGCCAGGTTTGTTGGTCAGCGCAGAAATGTCGGCATAGACCGGGTCGTCGGCGAACTGATGGAGCAGCGCGTCGATGAGCCTTCGCGCATGGGGCCCGACGCTCCACGGAACGGCCCAGGCCGCGACGTGAGCGATGATCACCGTGGGTAGGCGCCCTTCCCCCTTCAGCCTGCCAAGCAGCTCCAGCATCGGAGCCGGGTTCATCTGGTCGCGGTGGTTTCGCCGCAAGGCCATCTCGCTGCCGTAATGGATGAGCATCGGCAGCTTCAGCTCACCGGCCCGCCGCATGAAGGCCGCGACCCGCGCGTCCCCCGCGTCAATGTTCTGGTGCACCGGCAGCCACTTGATCATCACCGCACCGGCCTCGTTCACCTCTTCGAGCGCCTCCAGGGCCCCGGGGCGATAGGGATGAATCGACGCGCAAAAAAGCAGCTTCTCGGGATGCTGCCGGCAGACGTGCCGCACGAAGCTATTGCTCGAGTACATGTCCGAGCCATTGCCGCCACCAGGACGCGGCGGCCCCACCGCCTCACCGTCGGCCGTGTGGTACTCGTCAAACGCCAGCATCACGAATCGATCGACGGAAGGCGTGTCAAGCAGATGCCGCTCGTTCATCTTCATGATGGCCGCATCCATCTCCTCGCCGGGCTTCAACCTGCCGCCGATCCCCAACTTCCACCGAAGAAAACGCCACAAAATGCTGCCGAGCATCCGATCGGAAAGGTACGAATCATAGCCGGGAAATGCGCGCGCCCCTTGCGGCTCGAGGCTGAACCGCTCGATCGAGTCGTCTACCTTTCGACGCGTGAGCGCAAGATGGCAGTGCGTATCGATGATCAATTCCGAGTCATCCGGATCGAGGCGTGGCCGGCCCGTAAATCGCAGGCAGATACAGGCCACCTTTCATACCTCACACGGAACGCACGGGCAACATGGGAAAGGTAAGAAGCGAATCAGGCCGTCAACCGGTCCCGCAGACAACTCGCTCGCGCAATGCTTCGGGCCACTCCGTTAAGGCTTCTCCCTGCCACCTTCTGCAGATGGGCGGGCTGAATCAGGAGGAAGACCTCGTTAAGGGTCTTGATGTCGACCTTGTCGAATCGTCCCATCTGGATGCCCATCCGCAGGTGAGAAAGCAAGCTCAAGGCCTCCGCCGTGCTGAGGCATCGTGCATGGCACAGCAGGCCGTAGGCGCGCCAGATGTGATCGTCGAGCTGATGCGGGTGCTTCCCGGCTAGGGTCTCGCGGGCGCTGCGCTCGTACTCGACCACCTTAGGAATGACCTTGCCGCCGAATTCTTCGAGAATCTGCTCTTCCGACTTGCCCAACGTGGTCTGATTGGAGACCTGATACAGGTCGCCGACGGCCTCCGTCCCCTCACCGTACAGGCCGCGAACGGCAAGGTTCATATCCCGAGTCGCGCGAGAAACCTTCTCGATCTCCCGCGACAGCTTAAGACCCGGAAGATGGAGCATCACGGAAACACGAATGCCCGTGCCGATATTCGTCGGACACGCCGTCAGATAGCCGAGCTGCCGATCGAAGGCGAATTCGAGCTGCTGGCTGAGACTATCGTCGAGCTTGTTGACCTCCTGCCACAGGGTCTCGAGTTGCAGCCCGCTGCGGAGCGCCTGAACCCTGAGGTGATCTTCCTCGTTGATCATGATCGCGGTGGTCTCATCCGGCCAGATGGAGACGCCGCGGCTACCCTCTTCAGCAGCCTGCTGTCGACTGATCAGGTGACGCTCGACGAGAAACTGCCGATCGATCTCATCCGTGTCTTCGAGGTCCACGAGGAAGCCGTGTTGGCTGAGCTCGTTGCTGCTGATCTCGTGCGTGAGATGCCGGTAGATTTCG
Source organism: Phycisphaerales bacterium (assembly GCA_020350565.1). GTDB lineage: Bacteria > Planctomycetota > Phycisphaerae > UBA1845 > UBA1845. The sequence goes on along the minus strand of CP070718.1, from coordinate 2,008,457 downwards.
GTCTTCTCGCTGGCGGACGCGGACGACAGGAAGGGCTGGCCCACCAGGTTGCGGGCAAGTCGAACGCGGGAGGAAATCACAACGTCGCACATTGGGCCGACGCCGCGGAGCCATTCCCCGATGTTATGGGTCAAATCATCGATCGTCATGCCGTCTCAAGGGCCTTGATCTGATCGCGGACACGCGCCGCCTCCTCATAATTCTCCTTCTCGATCGCATCCTTGAGTTCGCGCTTGAGCCGCAACAGGCCGGTCTGCTTCCGAATCGTCCTGTCCGCCGTAACGGGCACTTTGCCGACGTGACGGTTCGCGCCTTCGTGTGCCCGCTCGATCAAGGGCGCCAGGAACTCGCCGAAAACGGTGTAGCAATCCGGGCAGCCGACCAGGCCCTTCGCCTGGAAGTCACGAACGGTCATGCCACACTGCGGGCATGGCTCGTCGCTCTCGGGACGCTGGGCGATCTTATGCTTGATGAACTGCTGCAGGATTTCCTGCGTGGTCTCGTGCGACTGCTTGAAAATGACGCCCTCCTTGGCCGCGCACTCCTCGCACAGATGCCGTGACCGCTTCTCCGGATAGGTATCCGTGATGTGCACGGTGGCCTTGGCCTCATTACAGTTCTGGCACAAGAAATGCATTCGGAATCAATCCTCCATCGCGCGATTCTCTCGGGACCACAACGTCAGATTTTACGGATCGCGCTATCCATCGTCAATCCAAGCCCGATTCCTGCAATCGCTGATCCCCTACGGTTCGTACGCTGCGACGCAGCCCGACGCCTCCGTCACTTCCACCCTTTTGAGACTCGACAGCCCCTTTCGTCGAATCTGCTCAAAGAGGTGCCTTGCCATGACCTCGGCCGTGGGGCACGGACCGGGAATTTCCGGGTTTTCGTTGAGGTTCGTCTGCTCCAGTTGGGCGGCGACGTGGCTCAGTGCCCTCTTCGCCTCTTCGAAGTCGACGACCATCCCGAACTCATTCAACGCCTCGGCCGCAAAATGGGCACGAACATGCCATTCGTGGCCGTGCGGAGGCTCCGAGGCCCCACCCGGAAGCGTAACGCTGTGAACGGCGGAGAAGCTCGTTTCGACGATGACGGTGTACATGGCTTGGCGGTTACTCCCAGGAGCCTGCATCGGTATCGAAGGCGGGGCAATGTTGACCGGAGCAGCCGGCCCGGGCGGCGGCTGCCACGACTTACTGACCGCTCACCGGGTGAATTATAGCACCTCGTCCCCGGTCCCGGTTGTCCGAATCTGGAGGAATTCGGGTCGCCCGCGGGCCGATGAAACACGAATGCCGTGCGATGCACAATGCTCAGCGGTCATGTGAGGCCGACATGGGCGTTCCAGCCGTCGGCGGTCGACGCCGAGCACGTGTTCCTGATGAACAACGCGATCAGCGGAGAGATGGTCGCGCGCTATTCATTCTGTACCGCACATCCGCCATGCTGTTGTAGCTTGGCGACCGCACAGGACGGGCTCGGGCTTTCCTCGTGCTCGCACATCTTGATGCGCGTTCCGTACAGAAGGTGCATCAAGATGCACGCTGCCGACTGCCCGATTGCGGATTG
>CP070718.1:2001547-2006785 GCA_020350565.1 Phycisphaerales bacterium | reverse complement strand
TGGAGATCCGCAGGGTGCCGACGGGAAGGATCCAGGATGGCACTACGGTGCTGATCGATTACGTCTTCCAGTCCGGCGGTGATTTCGAACTGACGACGACGACGCACAATTTCGGGATCCGCCAGAACTTCGACTTCGGGCTGACGCCCTACTACCGACTGCGCTATCAGGATCAGACTCTGTCGCCCGCCTCCGCCACGGGCGTCACACCGAATGACATTACCGCAAACATCTTCGGTCTCGAGTTCGAGTTGGATCCCTGGCGGTTTGTTGCCGAGTACGAGGACCATGAATCGACCATCAACCCGTTCGAGGCCCTGCGCCTGACTGCTGACTTCACACGCCGCTTCGATTTCGGGGCGACAACGTCGCTCAAGGCTCGCTGGTCGGACGTGTCCTATCAGCCTCCTAACCGGCGCGACACTCGGTTCTTCAGTGCCGAGGGCCTCTATCGCCACATGCTTACCCAACACCTGACCGTTGAGGGCAGTGTGTTGTACCGGAATGAGGACGATTCGATCAGCGGAGACAATGAGGGCGTGGACGTAGACGTCTCGCTTGAATGGCTGTATCGGGAGAGCGAGGTGCGCATCACCTACGAATACTCGCAGTTCGAGGACGATTTCTCGGACAGTGACTCATCCGCCCTGTTTGTGCAGGTACGGAGGCGTTTCTAAATGACCGGACCGGGTCAGGGACCTGAGGGCATGATCTGGCTTCGAACTTGCCACCCTCTCTTGCAGGCTGGAGGCGAGTGACCCATGGCTGAACCTCGCGCAAACGCATGCGCCCGGCAGGAGAGCCGGCTCTTCGGCGCATGCCGGATCCTTCTGGCGCTCGGCGGGATCGCTCTACTGTGGACCACGCAGGGCTGCGCTCGTCCACGACGGCCGATCTTCGAACCGATCGATCCTCCCATCGCCTGGCCGGCCCACCCCGCACAGCCCCGCATCCGCTACGTGGGGGCGCTACACTCCTCCGAGGATCTGAAGGCACCTCGCGGACTGATGCGGTCTTTGGGCGACGTCCTGACCGGCCCGCCCGAGCCCCTGCGGCTTTATGGCCCCCGAGCACTCTTGTGCACGGCGGGCGGACAAAGGGTCTGGATCGCCGATCTTGGCGGTCGATGCTTGTACCTGTTCGATCTCGCTGAACGCTCTTGCCGCAGGCTGCGGCAGTTCGGCGATCAGCCGCTGATGGCCCCCGTGGATGTGTGTCTCGGACCACGCGGAACCATCTATCTGTGTGATGCCCAGCAGGCGGCCGTCCATCAGATCATGGAGAATACCGGCGACTGGGTTGCCACGGTACGCCTCCCGGAGGACATTGAGCGTCCCGTGGCCATCACTTACCGCGAAGCAAAAGATGAACTCTACGTCGTGGATGTGAAAGCGCACGACGTCAAGGTGCTGACATCTGACGGCAGCTTGTTGCGACTGCTCGGCGGCCGCGGTGCGGGCCCGGGGACCTTTAACTTTCCCAGCGACGTCGTTGACGATGGGCAGAGCCTGTGGGTCGTCGATACCGGAAACCATCGCGTGCAACGGTTGGGCTACGACGGGGTCCCTTTGCTGATCATCGGGCAGGAAGGGGACGCTCCAGGAGATCTGGCCATGCCGAAAAGCGTCGCCCTCGACAGCGAGGGGCATGCTTACGTGGTGGACGCGCGCTTTGAAAACGTCCAGCTCTTCGACCAGCAGGGACGGCTCCTGCTGTTCTTCGGGGAAGAGGGGATCGGCCCGGGGCAGTTCTGGCTGCCCGCCGGCATCTTCATCGATAGCCGTGACCGCATCTGGGTCTGCGATTCGTATAATGCACGGGTGCAGGTGTTTCAATACCTGAAGCCTGAGGCAGCTTCGGATGATGTCGTCCGGGACGAGCCGCGCATTCGTTGAGGTGCGCGCGAGGATGCTCCGTTTATCTTCGAGCGGCAGTCGGCGGCCACCGTTTGCAGAAAGGGGGAACGTATGATCGCCCATCGGTGCGCCAACCCGGTTTTCATGTGGTGGATCGCCCTTTGCACCATCACCGCGGTCAGCGACGCGCAGGACCGCGTCTCGGACACCGTGCATAACTTGTCGGTGAGCGGTCCCGGCAGTGTTCGTGCGATCGCCGAGCAGCAGGTCTGTGTTTTCTGTCACGCATCGCATACGGCAGGCGGCATCCGCCCTCTCTGGAACCGCGAAATGCCCCTGAGCAGCTACAAGATCTACCAGTCCTCCACCCTGGACGCCAAGCCCGGCCAACCCACAGGTTCAAGCAAACTCTGCTTGAGCTGCCACGACGGCACCATCGCCCTGGGAAGCGTGCTGAACCGCAGTGATCAGATTCGCATGTCCGGCGGCGATTTTCTGCCCGCGGGCCTGACCAACCTCGGCACGGACCTTTCGGATGACCACCCGATCAGTTTCCACTACACGTCGGGGCTTTCGGCCTCCGATCGCCAGCTCGCGTATCCGGCAAATCTCCCGCAGGAGGTTCGACTGGATGCCACGGGCCAACTTCAATGCACCACGTGCCACGACCCCCACAGTAACCGCTTCGAACGGTTTCTGGTTCTTTCCGGCCAGTTCGGGGAGCTCTGCACGGCTTGCCATGTCATGCAGGGTTGGGAGTCTTGCGCGCACCGCACGGCCGGTGCATCCGTCGCGGGCAGCCGCGAAACGGACTGGCCGCACGCGACCGTTGCCGAAAACGCATGTCGCAGTTGTCATCGCAGTCACACCGCCGGCGGAAAAGAACGACTGTTGATCTTCGAGCAAGAGGAGGAAAACTGTCTTCAGTGCCACGACGGAACCGTGGCCAGAACCGACATCCTCAGTCAGTTGGACAAACGGAGCGCGCATGATCCGCGCCGCTACCTCGATATTCATGATCCGGTGGAATCAGCGGCCGTCATGCAAGCCCATGTGGAGTGCGCCGACTGCCACAACCCACATGCCGTCGGTCCCGCGTACCGCAGTGTCGCGTATATGCCCATCGGCGAAACGCTCGCTTTGACACGAGGTGTTGCTGCCGGGGGAGCGGCGATCGACCGGGCGCAGTACGAATATGAAGTGTGTTTCCGCTGCCATGGGGATTCGGCGGTCCGTTCTCGCCGAGCGCCCTCACGCCAGTCGCAAACGGCCAATCTTCGGCTGCGCTTCAGCCCGTCGAGCGAGAGCTACCACCCCGTAGTCCTGTCGACGACAAGCCGGGATACCGTGAGTCTGGCCCCGAATCTCGCTCCCGGCTCGTTAATCGCATGCACGGACTGCCACAGCAACGACGACGGCCCCGGTGCGGGCGGCGGCGGACCCCCTGGCCCGCATGGTTCCAACTTCGACTTTCTCCTCGAACGAAACTACACGGTACGCGATGACAACTCCGAATCCGAATACGAGTACGCGATGTGCTACAAGTGCCATCAGCGATCGAGCATTCTCTCCGATCAGAGCTTTCCCTTCCACGTGTTGCACATCGTTGACCAGCGCTCACCGTGCTCAGCATGCCATGATCCCCACGGAGTGACCGGCACCGTGCCCTCGCCCTCGGATCATACGCATCTGATCAACTTCGACCTGCAGATTGTCAGGCCGGTCACCGGCACCAGACGCCTGGTGTTCCGGGACCTTGGGCAGTTCACCGGAAGCTGTACGTTGCAGTGCCACGGGCGAGAGCACGTGGATGAAACGTATGGTCAGTTTGGCATGCCGTAAGTGGCATCGCCTCCGGGCTGTTCGCCAGTCACAGCATGTTGCCTTGCGGCAGGCTGACGAGCGCGTGGCACCGGAGAATCGCGACGGACCTCGACCGACATACCGGCATCAGCAGTCAGCAGAAGCCGGCCCGGCGGGTGCGCGGTCATGTCCCTGGCCGAGCGATACGCCGTAAGGTCTCCGTGCCAGATCCCTTCACCGGTGGTCATGTTCGCCGTCAGCAGATTGTCAGCGGGATCGGCGACGCAGAGGTCGTAGGGGACCGCCACCACAGCGCAACCGGGACTCCCACCGCGACGGTTAGCTTGGCAATACCGATTCTGCACGTGGCCGGTCCCTCTGAGGCTTGGATATCTCCGCATTCCGGATATGATATCCATCTGGAAGCTCGTAGGATTCCCGCGGCAATCGCGGAAAGCTCCCGCTCCTACCGATATCCCCCAGCTTGGGTCGGCGAAGGGGCTCCCTGTGGATGGACCGGTAAGCCCGCTGGCATGAGCACCCCCTGGGCGTGCAGGCGGAGTCGACCCACGCTGTTCAAGGTGCTGCTGGGAGCGGTCATCAGCGGACCCGATTCGCTGGTCGCAGTCTTGAAGGGCCGGCGGCAATTGGGCCAAAGCCAGCCGCGTCAAGCATCGGGCCGGACCCGCGTGACATGACGGAGACAAAATGCGCCGCTTTCTAAACACGATCGGATCGCTATGGTTCGCGGCCGTGCTGCTGGTTCTTCTCATGGTGGCCATGGGCAGCGCCACGGTCTTCGAATCGATGCACGGCACGGAACGGGCACTGGCGGTCTTCTACCGATCCTGGTGGTTCGAAACCCTCCTCGTCCTGTTCGGCATCAACCTCCTGGTGGGCATGGGCATGCGATATCCCTTCCCGCGCCGCCAGATTGGATTCGTACTTGCGCACGGCGGACTGGTGGCCATCCTGGCAGGAGCCTTGGTGACAAGCTTTGTCGGCGTAGACGGCAGCCTGAGCATTTGGGAGGGCAGCGCAGCCGATTCCTTCTCGGTAAGCGAAGACGCATTGATTCTGCGTCACCGAATACAGAGCGAGAAGAAGGCCGAGATTGCCCTCGTCGGGAATGCTTTTACAGGCTTCGAGCCCGTCGACAGCCCTGATGCCCCGGTGTTGCGGCTCGGCGACATCGAAGCCCGCGTGCTCCGCTACCTGCCGGACGCAGTCTTCACGGAACAGATTGTGAACGACAACCCGCGGATTCAGCCGGCCGTCCAGGTCGTACTGAATGAACAGGGCGCAGGCACGCCCGTCTGGATTCTCGCTGAGCAGACGGAACAAGTAGGGAGCACCTCCGCGACCTTTCGCGTGGTTCGTAATCGAGATGCCATGGATCGCCTGTTGGAGGTTGCGAAAGGCGACGACGAAGGGGCGGCGGCGATGGTCAGGATCGCGTACGAAGGCGTCACCCACGAGATCCCTCTCGCAGAGTGCCTCGATGAGGCCGTACCGGTCGCCCAGACCGGATACGCCGTACGCGTCCTCCGTTATCTTCCTCATGCCACGGTCGGCCAGG
>CP070718.1:1971006-2001447 GCA_020350565.1 Phycisphaerales bacterium | reverse complement strand
TGAAGTGGCCGTGAGAATGACCAGCTCGCCGCCCTCGACCCGCATGAAGTAGCCCATCCACCGGGCCATCATTCGTGCGGCGAAGTCCTTGAACGAAGCGGTCGGGCCGCGGTCCAGCCGCAGCACGTACCGGCGATCCGTGACCAGCTCGATGGGCACTTCGTAGTCGTAGGCATCGTCGCAGAGCGACCTCAGCACATCGTCATCCATGGTGCCGGCCGTGAAACGGCGCAGGACGGTGTGGGCGACGTGCGGGTAGTCCTTGGCCGCCAGCAGGCTCAGCTCTTCGCTGGTGAAAGGCTTGTATCGCTTTGGCATGTACAGGCCGCGGTCCGGAGGCTGCCCGGTCAGAAGGGCCTCCCGCAACCCGACTTCGGGCGCGTGGCGATTGGTGCTGTAAAGTCGCAGAGCCTGGTGCATGGATTGATCCTCCCGCGGCGCAAACACCGCCGTCAGTTCACCATTCCATCGTAGCGGCGATGGGCGGCACACTCCAGGGTGTGATTCGGGCATCCGGGTGTTCGACCGTCCATTCTCGACGTTTATAAAGGAGGTGTAGCCCGTCCCGTCCGTGTCCTCGTGATCTCGGGAAGGCGTGGGCTCACACGGCCTGCCGCTCACGTAGTCAGCGGCACGCGACTTTTTCCTGGCAGCTCGGTATGCTGTGCGGTATGAACCGGGACGACATCTGCAGCGCGTTTCTCGATCGGCTTTCGTTTGAGCTGTATCCCTTTCAGGAGGAGGCCCTGCTGGCCTGGTTCGAGGCCGAGGGCGGCATTCTCGTGTCTGCGCCGACGGGGATGGGCAAGACGCTGATCGCGGAGGCGGCGATCTTCGAGGCCCTGACGGCCGGGCAACGGCTCTACTACACCACGCCGCTCATCGCCCTGACGGACCAGAAGTTTCGGGAGTTTCAGGACAAGGCCGAGGAGTGGGGCTTCGAGCGCGACGACATCGGCCTGATCACCGGCAACCGACTGGTCAATCCGGAGGCGCGGGTGCGCGTCGTCGTGGCGGAGATTCTGCTCAATCATCTGCTCGGCGAGCCGGAGCGGTTCGATGACGTCAGTGCGGTGGTGATGGACGAGTTCCACAACTTCAACGACTTCGAGCGTGGGATCGTCTGGGAGCTGTCGCTCGTACTTTTGCCTAAGCACGTTCGGGTGATGCTGCTGTCGGCCACGGTGGGCAACGCCGTGGAATTCCTCGGCTGGCTTCGTGAACAGCATGGCAAGAAGCTGCGCCTCGTGCAGACCGACGAGCGCCGCGTACCGCTCGAATACGAGTGGGTCGGTGAGAAGCTGTTGACGGAGCATCTGCCGGGCATGGCCACCGATGACGATGGGACCTGCCGCTCACCGGCCCTGGTTTTCTGCTTCAATCGAGATGAATGCTGGGACGTGGCCGAGCGGCTCAAAGGCGTGAAGCTTATCGATCAGGCGACACGGGCGACGATCGAGGCGCATCTGGCGGAGGCGGACCTCGACGAGGGCGCAGGGCCCAAGCTGCGGAACATTCTTATTCGCGGCGTAGGCGTTCACCATGCCGGCATCCTGCCGAAGCACAAGGAGGTCGTCGAAGACCTCTTCCTTGCGAAGCTCATTCCATTCGTGATCTGCACGGAGACGTTGGCCGCGGGGATCAATCTGCCGGCGCGCTCCGTGGTGATCAGCACTCTGCTGAAGGGCAAGCCGGGGGAGCGGAAGCTGGTGCCTTCATCCAGTGCCCATCAGATGTTCGGGCGTGCGGGCCGGCCGCAGTTCGACAAGAAAGGCTACGTCTACGCCGTCGCCCACGACGACGACGTGAAGATCGAAAAATGGCGCAAGAAGTACGAGCAGATCGATCCGAACTCAAAGGACCCCGGCATCCTGCGGATGCGCAAACAGCTCGAGAAGAAGAAGCCGACGCGGCGGAAAACCGAGCAGTACTGGACGGAAGGGCAGTTCCAGTCTTTGATCAAGGCCGGGCCGGGAAAGCTCTACAGCCGCTCGATGATTCCCTACCAGGTGTTGATCTACCTGCTCACGAGGTCGGGTTCGGTGACAGAGGTGCGTGACTTCCTCTCGAACCGGTTCAACTCGCTCAAGAAGATTGAGGCGTTTCAGGATCAGCTCGATCATATGATCGGCAACCTCCATACCTTCGGTTACCTGGCCCGGCGCGAGGGTGACGATCACGTGACACTCAATGACAGCATTCACGAGCTGCTGACCTTCCGTAGCGTGGATCCGGTATACGGCGCGTTCCTTTGCGGTGAGCTGAATTACGCCAACCTGGACGAGAAGATCCAGGCGCTGGAATCGGTGCTTCAGATGCCGTTTCCGATCGCACGGCGGCTGAAACTGGAGGACGTGCCGCCCGGGCCGTTGCAGAAGGAGCGGCTCGAACCGCTGATGATCTCGATGGGTGTGAAGCTGGCCGGCCCCGAGGAAGAGGAGGACGAGGCTCCGCCCTCGACGGGCCTATTCTGGGACGACGCGGAAGAGGAGGAGCGCCCGCCCGCGTTCCCCGAGATGCTGAAAATCCTCTACGACAGCAAACTAGAAACGCCGGAGGACATCTGGGTGCAGCCGAAGTGGGCGGCCGGTGGCGTCTTCGTGATGGACTGCGACTTCTTCAAGTTCGTCAAGGCCCGCGACCTGATCAAGAACGAGGGCCTGATACTCCGGCACCTGCTGCGCCTGGTCATCCTGGCCGGCGAGTTCTTCACCAAGACCCAGGACCCCGAGTACCAGGAAGTGGCCGAAAAAGCAACGAAAACAAGCATGCGCGTCGACCCGCGCTACAGCGAGAAGTTCCTCGCCCAAGCGGAGGAGGCAAAGAAGCTGACGGCTTTTTGAGCTGCCAAAAGTCCCCGCCCTGAATCCTCAGCGTTTCTTTGCCGCGTGTCCCGAAGAGTTCCTGAGCGCGCTATGACGCCTCAGGTCTTCGCTGCCCCAATGCTGCTAGCAAGGGAGTGTTTAGTCTTCCTTTTTCTTCTTCTTATCGAGCAAACCGCCGAGGGTGCCTTCGAGGGTCTGTCCCACTTCGTCGATTTGTTCGGTGACTTCTTTTCCGCTCTTTTCGAGCTCCTTGATGGCCTCTTGTCCCCGATCGGCAACCTTCTTGAGCTCTCCGTCGACCATCGTAGTCACGCCGCCGACAACCAGCGTTCCGGCCGCACCGAGCCCTTCGAGCTGACTGAGACCGCTTCTAAGTTCCGCGGTGATGTCCGCCGGCAGGAGATCGCCGCTCTTCTCCACAACGGCCTGCAGAATGGCCTCGATGAGAATGCCGGTCAGATCGGCCAGCATCACACCGTCCGCGGAATCGGACCCGACGTTTTGCAGCTCGATCTCCTCGATCTTGACGGGCACGCGAGTGAGCTCACCGCCCAGCGGCACCAAATCCACCTGCACGTCGACGTCCTTGATCGAGACCTTGTCGATGACGAACTTCTTACCTTCCTTGGATTCCTTCGGCGGGGCCTTTTCGCCTGACTCAAAGCGCTTGAGGTTGTCAAGGATGACCTGGTAGTTGGATTTGTTGCCCTTCCGCTCGAGATTCATGCTGACGCCGTGCAGCTTGAGCTCCGGAAGGACCACTTTCTCCTCCATGAGCGTTCCAAGGGAGACGGCCACCTTCCCGTCGTTCAACCTGAAAAAGTGCGGGCTGCTGAATCCGGAGGGGTTGTTCACGTTGAGTGCATCCATTTCCACGCTGCCGGAAAGCACGCCCACGTCCATCTTGTCCAAGGTGGTGTTCACGCCCAGGGCGTACGTTGCCCCGGTTTCCACGCCGGCTTTGGCGAGCTGATCGATCCTCGCGAATGCAACCACGACGGCGATGATAACGATCAGCACAAGCGCCAATACGATTCTCAATATCCATTTCATCGTTCTTCTCCCACTCGTTGGGATCGGCGTGGTTGCAGATGGGTCGCCGATCGGCACAGCGGTTCCAGGATTGGCTTTGGCCCGTACACCCAAGCATCAGGAGCGTAGCGTCGATTTCAAGATCGTCAAATCCCGGCCGTTCGACGGTGCTCGATGTGCTTGCAGGGCTGAGTGTGCTGAAAACGACTGGTGAATGATCAGATTGCGTGCACCAGGATTGAGGAGCTCCGGCGCTCATTTGCCGGCGCTTGGCCGGGCAGGATGATGCCCACGGCTCGCCGGAGAGAGGACGAAGTATGCCGCGCGTTTGCTATGGGGTCACTGTGAAGACGAGTTGGAATTGCATGAAGTCGATGACATCCACGTCTTCGTCGTTCTCGGAGTCGAAGGCGCTGAGGCACTCCTCCGAAGTCGAAGCGCCCGGACCGTTCAAGCAAGTAGCGAATCCTTCGTAATCTCCCAGATCAAGCACGCCGTCGCCGTTGAAATCGCCGAAGAGTTGCCCGTTGGAGATGGTGAAGGGGCCGGCCGTCTGGGCTTCGGCGCCATCCAACGTGAAGCGCAGGTAGCAATTGGACGACGTCCACAGATCCTCGGGCACGAGCCACTGATACCGGCCGTTGTTGGGTACGGACGTAGCTACGGGGTCCCAAGGACCCTCCGGACCGTTTTGCGACAACTCGATGGTCATGCTCGGTCGACCCGAGGCGACTACGGCGGCGTGCCAATCAATAAACCGAACCGAACCGGCAACCAGCACCTCCCCGCCGCGAGGGTACTTGGGGACGATCCAGGTTTCCGATGGCGTTGACGCCTCTTTGAAGAACCGCGCAGTGTTGGTGCCTCCTGTCCACCAGTCGCAGTCTTCTTCCGAAACAAGCACCATGTCAGGAAAGCCGTTATGGTCGGCGTCGACGCCGGCCCGGAAGGCGGCATAGCCGCAGTTGTCCACGGTGGTAGCGGTAGCAAGCTGTTGCCAATTGCCGGCACCATCACCGCCATATACCACGATCAGCCCATAATCGTCCGCGGCGAAGGCGACGAGATCGCCGTGGCCGTCCAGGTCCATGTCGGCGATCTGGGTGGCCCGGAATTCCCCGCTGGCCGGCAGACTACCCGACTGGTCCTGCCAATCGCCGTCAGCCACCCAGGTCCAGACCTCCAGACCGCCGTTGTCATTTTCGAAAGAGAGGTCGTCGCGCCCGTCGCCGTTGACATCGCCGAGGGCGATCCCATTGCGCCAGGATGAGCCCGGCAGGTCACCATCTGCGAGACTGAAGTCGCCGGCGCCGTCGCCGAAGTAGACGGTTCCGGCATCGTGTGCGGCGGCGAAGTCGGGTATGCCGTCACCATTTACGTCGCCGAAGACAAAATCATCCCCTGAGTTGCCCCCTGAAACCACGAAGCTCGCCGCCCACGTACCGTCGCCTTGGTTCAGGTAAACGCGGAGGCCCGAGCAGCAACCGAAGGCGGCCGAGCCGAGATCCAAATCGCCATCGTTGTCCACGTCGGCGAAGTCGACGCCGAACATACCCCATGACTCGCCGGTGGTGGCCAAGCCGTCATCCCACGGCGTCCAGTTTTGGCCCGTGCCGTCGCCCAGGGCCACCTCGATCAACTGGTCGCCAAAGTCCGTGCTCGAATAGTCGTGGTGCATGCCATAGCCAACGTCCATGAGCCCGTCGCCATTGACATCACCCAGCCCGATGCCGCCGTAACCGAAATTGCCGTTCTGGTAAACGGACCAGTTCCCTGTCCCGTCACCGAACCAGACCATGATGCCGTGCTGGCTGGTGCCGATGTATGGCGAGCCGTGATCACCGATGGAGGCGATGTCAACGTGGCCGTCGCCATTGACGTCGCCGAACTCGAATTCAGTCCGTCCGCCTTCCATGCCGGGTGTCTGCAGTCCTGATGATGATTCGACATAGCTTACCTGGCCTGCCGACAAGCTTAAGCCGGTAAAGAGGAAGCTCAGAATCGCGAAAAGTCGCAAACGTGTCGGCATGGTAAACCCTCCTGCCCTATTCACTTACCGAGCAAGTGCTTCTCGCGGCTGCTTCAGATCGGCTGCCTTTGTATGACGCCCGGCCTCATCTGTAGAGTCCGGCCGGGGACTGGTTCTCATCGTACCAGAACGACTCCAGATAACCTAATGGAGAGATCATGAATGTACGGATTGGCTGCGTTGGATGTCGGGGCCGGAGCTCGGCATGTCGTGCCTTGATCGCGTCACGGATCGACCTGTGACAGGACCGCGCCACCCATATCGTATGCGTCAGGAGTCCAAAGGAGATCAGTCGTCCAACTCGTCCTTCGGGGGGTCGATGACGATGTCCGCGCGGCTTCCGTGCCGCGATATCTCGCGGTGCTCGATATCGAGGACCTGCTCGAGGAACTCGACGTCGGGATCGCGGCCTCGGGCCAGGCGGGCCTTTTTCGTCTGGCGGAAGTTGCGGTTGATGAAAACGCGGATGTCGATGTCCGGCAGGAGGGTCGTGTACGTGCCTTCCGCGATAATGACGTCGTAAGGGCCGGGCTCCAGTGTTTCACTCGAAATGCGGTCCTCCTCGAAGAGCACGAGCGGTTTGGCGAGAGGCTGTCCCGGATGATCCTTGAGCGCCTGTACGTGTTCACCTAAGAGGTCGAGCTGGACCTCGCCCGTGCCCACCCAGGAGATGTCCGAGAGTCGCTTGTGGTGACTGGATTTCGGTGGCAGGTGGAAGTAGTCATCCTGACATAAGACGATGCAGCGATAGCCTTCGTCTTCAAGGGCTTTCGCAAGGCAGATGGCCACCTCAGATTTGCCCGCTCCGGATTCCCCTGCCACGGTTACGGTAATCGGCCCCTTGCCGTTCTCCAGCCGCTGCCGGACCACGCCCAGGACCTTTGCGGCCGCCGCCCGGTGATAATCGGTGAAGACCAGCCTGTCACCGATCATGGCCCAACCCTCCCGCGGGCAATACTGAAGCCCCGCTGGCGAAGGTGCCCCAGGAAGTTGTCGGTCTGGACCTCCCAGTTGAGCTCCTGCGCTTTCGCGCGCAGCCGCTCGGCACGCTGTCTCCGGTCGACTTCATGGTCGATCAATTGTCTCATGGCCCTCGCGAAGCCGTCCACTTCGCCTGCCCGGACGATGATCGCGTCTTGCGGCACGTAGCGCACCGCAAACGGGGTCAGATGGGACGAGACAACCGCCGTTCCCGAAGCAGCCGCTTGAAGCACGGACATTCCGAAACCTTCCATCTCCGATGGAGAAACATACATGTCCGCCACGGAAAACAGCGGTGCGATGTGCTCGTCCGGGATGAAGCCGGTCAAGAAGGCCCGTCCCTTCAAAGGGTCGTTTGCATCGCGGCGAGCGGTAAGCGCTTGGAATAGTTCGTTCTCGGGACCACCGCCGATAAAGAGGTACACATCTTCACGCTCGCGCGCCACCCCAGCGAAGGCGTCAAGCAGTATGTCCTTCCGCTTCGTCTGGTCCATGCGGCTGGTTTCAAACACGATGACGGCGGATTTCAGCTTTTCGGCGGCGACGCCGCTTAGCTTAGAAAGGTAATCATAGGTGGCAGAGACTTCATCATCCGCATAGCACCGGAATACGGTGGTGTCGACACACGGTGGAAAGTAGAAGATGCGCTCCCCTGGCACTCGGTAATGAGTGCGCAGACGCTCGGCGATCTCGAAAGAGGTGGCGGCGAACGCGCTGGTGCGGTCGCAGACCGTGCGTTCGTGGCTGCGTCGTTCACAGAACTTCAGCGCGCGGCACACTTCGGGCGGCTGATCGCGGAAGTTTTCCTGTTTGAGTGAGCCTAACGAATGAGGCGTCCACACGTGACGATCCACCGTTTCCAGATCGGACTGCAACCACTGCGCCTGACGGGGGAACAGGCGCAGAATGGCGGCCCCGATGGCATCCGAGACCACGATTTCATGGAGCGCAGGAGCCGTTCGGTTCTTTGCGACCTCCAATGCCTCTTCGGCCGACTCGACCACTTCCTTGATTGCTTTGGCCTCATTCAGACCCGTTGCCCACGCGTACGACTTGACCGCGTCGCGCACCCGCTCCACCAGCGAGACGGAAGCCGAATCCGCGCTGTCGATCAGGAAGCGCCCGATGTGATAGGTCGGTGCCTCGCCCAAGGCGCGCCAGTGGCGCTCCTCGCTGAGTTGTTTCATTTTCTCAGGGGGCGTGGCTTTTTCGAAGAGTTTGCTGATGACGTTGGCCACGGTGTCGTTGCGCCATCGTTCGACCAGCCGTGTGCCTAGTACGGCCGCGTCCCAATAGTGCGTGTTGACAAACTCGTAGATGGCCCACGGGGGCAGGCCTCGTTGGGCCGCTTCCTGACGGATAAAGGCGTCGATCCAGTCCACCTCTTCGTCAAGAGCGACGGCGATGTCCTCCTTACGGATGAACGTGTTCCCGCCGCCGGGCACGTAAACATAACGGATGTGATCGGTGAGAAACTCCTCTTCTTCCCGTATTCGCCCATTGCCGAAGTGGGGAAAGCCTCCGCGCGTGAAGACCGTGACCCGGTACCCCAAACGGTCCAGTGCTTCTGCCAAAGAGTTGACATAGAGGTTCTGCCCGCCCGTGTCCGGGGCACCGCCCAAGGGAATCTCGACGCCGGCATAGCCGTGATT
Organism: Phycisphaerales bacterium; assembly: GCA_020350565.1. Classification (GTDB taxonomy): domain Bacteria; phylum Planctomycetota; class Phycisphaerae; order UBA1845; family UBA1845. Next base: position 1,992,928 of record CP070718.1, on the reverse strand, counting down.
GCTGATCAAGGCTACGGCCGGGCGATCAGACTGTCGGTAGACCTCGCTTGCTTGCACCATTCCGATCCGCCTTGCGCTAAGGGAGCAGCCTTCGCCTCGGCTCGCCCGAAAAAGCCCCGGACGGCACAGACGAAGAGCACGTGGGTGTAATTGCCGGATTGGGTCGCGCAGAGACCATCCGAAGAAGTCCGATAGTAATCGCTCCGCTTTGCCCGATCAATGGTCCTGCAGGATACGCCCCCCTCGCCGAGGCTGAGAAACAAAGCAGTGTCCGGCGCAGTAGTCATCGGCATCCGACCGATGGGAGACCGGCGCGATTCGCCGAAATCACGCCCTCCAAAGTGTCTCCACGTCAAGCCACGGGTCCAGTAGCCACTATCAGTATTGTCACCCCCTTCGGCTGCAAGGGGGGCCACGGGGGTACGCTTCGACGGTCCGCCGCCGCTTGGGTCGAGACCACTCCGTATAGAGGGCTGCCGGGGGCTCAGCCTGGGCGAGCCGCGGCCTCGGCACTGCCGGCGAGGAGGCGGGTCCATGCTCTTCAAAGCGGGCCGCGGCACGGATGCCGTGGGTCCTCGTCGGGCGGGCCGGTCCTCGCTTACACTGCAAGTGTAAAGAAGTCCAAGGCCTCTCGAAACATCTTCACCGGCCTACGCAATAAGTCGAAAACAACCCGATAGTAGTCACCGGCCGGGGTGCCGGGCCACATGACGTGCAGCCCACCACAACCGAGAAAATGTCAGAGCGGGCCGGGCCTTGCCTGCGCAAGGCTGGTGCGGTGGCTTGGTGCGACGCCCCAGGCTGGGCGCATGAAACGGAACCCCTTGGACTCAGAAGAGGTGTCGGATTAATGGTCAAGGGTGAACTGGTAGCCGTTCGGGTAACAGGGACTTCCGGGCAGCCCCATTTGAGCTGGGCTGAGGGAGCCTTGCTCTCGGTGCCCCACGCCTGGTTGCGCGAGCGGGGTTTTCTCGAAGATCTCGACGCAAACGGTCGCTGCGCCGTCGAACGTGCCCTGCCGGCTCTCATTCCGCAGGAAGCAAGCCGCGTAAGACTGTGGGCGGCATATACTGAGAAGCGTCCCATCCCTTTGCGGCTGCGCCCCTGGTTCCGAATGGTTCCCACGAGCTTGCGGAACTACACGGCGTCCCGGCTGGGCCGCTGGCAGCGCCGGCGCATCCGGCATTGGGCCATGTTTCCCCGGTGGCCCCTGGACCTCAGCGCTGACTTCTTCGCCGATCTGGTGACCGGCGAGTCTTCACCCTTTTCCGCGGGGCCGACTCCCGTCGTACTCACCCACGACATCGATACGCTGGAAGGGCTGCGTAACCTCCAGCGCTGGTTCCTGAGTCTGGAGGAGTCGGTGGCGGCCTGCTCAACGTCCTTCATCGTGCCTCACCGATGGCCGATCGACCACGGCATACTCATGGATGTCCTCGATCGCGGTCACGAGATAGGTGTTCACGGGTTCGATCACTCAAACCGAACGCCGTTCCTGTCGGGAGAAAAGCAGCAATCGCGTTTGGCAAGGGCAAGCGATCTGATCGAGCGCTACGAGATCAGAGGATACCGATCGCCGTCCCTGCTACGGACCCGTTCGTTGATGAAATCGCTTGGCCGGTTCTACGAGTACGACAGCAGCATACCAACGGCCGGGGGGGTGTTCTCCGTTCAAGGGACGGGTTGCGGCAGCGCCCGGCCGTTTGTCATCGAGGGCATTGCCGAGCTCCCGGTGACGCTGCCAAGGGACGCCAGCCTGCGTTTTCTCGGCTACAACCCGACCGAGATTCTTCGGATATGGAAGCTTTGCGCGGAGTACATCTCGCGTTCCGGCGGAGTCATCGTCGTGCTAACCCATTGCGAGGCGCGTTTCTCCGGCAACGCGCCCATGTTTGAAGCCTACCGCCGCTTTCTGGATTACGTTGCGGACTCGGATCATATGACCTTCAGCACGCCCGACGAGGTGCTACAGAAGGGTCTGGGCCTCAGCGAGAGGATCGAACGGGAGGAAAGGGCGCAGGCAGTGCCCAGAAGCGGACGCCGCGAGAAGGAACTGGTAGCGGGCGCCGTTTAGACCTGGGACGTCCTTTCGCTCTGTATAGCGGATGGCGTACTTCCGTCTCGGGGGGCAAAGCCGTGGGTCACTTCCGGATTCTTCCGTCGTTGCGGCAATCCACTGTCCGGTGCCAGCAGGCCGACGCGTGACGGTGCCGCTCGCATTTGAACTGGCAGGTCTTGTCGACAAGCGCTTCTTTAATCGAGAACAATCTGGCCACGCATCGTGGTCACGGCCTGGCCGCCGATCTTTACCCTGTAGGTTCCATCTTCCTTGCGGCCCACGTAGACGCGTACCAGACCTGAGCGATGGCCGGGCTTCGTCTGCACGCAGCTTAGCACCACCTCCTGCCGTTCGGGTGGCGCGAGTCCCTGTTGAACCCAGTAGGCTCCTAGCGGACCGTGAACGCTACCGGTGACCGGGTCTTCGTCAATGCCCAAGAGCGGGGCGAAGAACCGCGACTGCACGTCTATTCCCGGTGAAAGGGTGCTGGCGGTGGTCAGGCAGAATCCGCGCAGGCGGTGACGCCTGCATAATTTTGCCAACTCCGTGAAGTCCGGGGCGGCCTCATTGAGCATCATGAAGTCTCGCACCTGACAGATCGCGTCGCCGTCCCGTGTCCGGACCAGGTCGCGCGGAGCGGTGAAGGCCTCCTCGGGCAAGCCCAGCGCCGGGGCAAGCTCGGAGCGAATGATCGTGACGGGCTCGGGCTTCGGATCGGGCAATTCGAGCCAGATGATCGGCGGTCCGTCCCGCAGGGACTCGATGGCCGCTCGGAGAATGCCCGATCTGGTCTCAATTTCAAGTGGCTTTGCAGGTGTCGGTGCCTGCCGGCGCTCGGCGGGTGTCTCCTTCGGCCAGTTATTTGACTCGATCAACGCGTGGACCCCGGCGATTGTCGCGTGGCCGCAAAGATCCACCTCTGCCGTCGGCGTGAACCAGCGAAAGCGGACCGCGGCTCCTCCCCCGGTCGGGGGCAACACAAAGGTCGTCTCGCTCAGGTTGAACTCGCCCGCCAGTGTCTGCATCTGGTCATCGTGCAACGGGTCCGCCTGAAACACGACGGCGGCCGCATTGCCGGCGAAAGGCTCGTGGGTGAAGGCGTCGACGACGTGATAGGAAAACTGTTTGGAAGACATTGCGAAGCGGATCCTGTCAAATCGTAACCGTTGATCGCCGCGTCACGCGGACGATGCTACACGCCCTGTCGGAGGCGGGCAAACAGGTCTCAAGATGTTCTGCGACATTGTGTGCACGATCCGTCTCCGCCGTCGTCGTCGTTGCCTGCGCACCTCGCCTTGCTCGTTTGCATTTCTCATCGCGTGCCTCGAAGAAGCGTGGCGTAGGAGGAGACCGGTCGGAGGACTTCCACGCGGTTGACGTTCTGCTGCAACAGGCCTTTGAGATCCCTGTCCGTGCGGACGTGATTGAGGGCTAAGTATCGATCGAATGCTCTGCGAAACATGGAGAAGCGACCTTCGGGGCGGCCGAAGTCCAGGATCACGATCGTGCCGCCTTCGCGCACGTGCTTACTCGCATGCCGTATCGCGGATTCCCATTTGGGAATCATGGTTAATGAGTAGGCCATCAGCACCGCATCAAACGTGGGTTTGAGATGCAGGTCTCCGGCTTCGGCGCAGATCAGATGGATGTTCCGCGTCTGTCGTCGAGCGGCTCGCCGCAGCATGTCCGCAGAGAGGTCGACCCCTACGAGAACACCTTCGTGACCGATTCGCCGCGTAATCAGACGAAAGCTCAGTCCTGTACCGCAGCCCAGATCGAGTACCTTCATCCCCGGCGACAGGCGCATGGCTTCAACGGCCGCGCGGCGGAAATGCAGGATGGTCCATCGCGTCAAGTCGTAGATCGGCGCGTTCCATCGATAGAATCGCTGCAAAGCCCTGCTGTCCGCTTCGGACGCCATAGCTGCAACAGTATGACCTCGTCACCCGGCTCGATACAAGGACCCTGTCCCTGAAGCCTCCACCTCGGCGCCCCATCGCCAGGGCTGGCCCGCGAGCCGACTTGGACGTAGACTCCGCCTTATCCAGGCGCGGACGTATTTCGCCGATCCCGGCGCAAGAGCGGCGGTGTGGCCCGCCGTTCGCAGGCCCATCCAACTGCATGAGCAGGAAGCAGAACCGTGAATGCGAACCGTCGATCAGCTCGGATGAACTGGAAGGCATTGATCATTCTGGTCGTTGTCGTTGTCGTGCTCGGTGTGGGCGCCGTGGTGGGGCGCTCCGTTCGGCATCGTATCATCGCCGAGCGGGCTCTTGAGGCCGGCCGGGCCGCGCTGGCCAAAGACGACTTTGAGGAAGGAACCCGCCAGCTACGACTCTGCCTTTCTGTATTCCGTGACGATGCAGAGGTGCTGGAGGAATATGGCCAGGCTTGCCTGAAGATCCGCCCGCGCACCGTGGAAAGCGTGAAGGCGGCCGTTGCCGCCTATCGTCTTCTTCTCCGTGACCACCGGCCGACCGACCGCGAGATCCTTACCCTGCTTGCCAGATGGTACAACTGGCTCGGCCGACCGGAGGAAGTCGCTTTCATTTGCAGACGGTGGCTTCAAGCCTATCCCGATGACCCCGATGCCATACTCTGGCAGGCGAAGTTGTTGGTCGCCAAGCGGCAATTCGACCAGGCGAAAGCCGATCTTGAGCGCGCTATCGATCAAGATCCGAAGGCTGGCTTGGAGATCTATCAGTTGCTAAGCATGATCACGCTGCAGTCCGAGGGCCCGTCCGCTCTGACGGACGCCCTGGCGTGGTTGGAACGAGCTGTCGAGGCACACTCCCAGTCGCCTGCCGCTTACGTATCCCGCGCAGCTTTGCTCAGGGAAGCCTGCGACAGGGCATCGAGACAAGGGGACTCCGGTACGGCCGAGGTCTCCAGACAGAGCGCGTACGCCGGTCTGGAGATGGCGGAGCGGCTGGGGATTGAGGATCCGCGAGTCGGTTTTCTGATCTGCGAGGAATGGACGGCGTGGAAGGAGTTCGACCGCGCTGAGCGCGCGTTGCAGCGGCTTGGATCGGTAGAGACGGACGTTCTGGAGAAGTACGACATCGGCCCGGGCGAACTGGCGCTGATGAAATACGATGCGACGGCCCGGCTCGTACTAAGCAGCGGGCGGGCGGACGATTACGGCGCCATCGCCGACGAGGGCTTGTCCGAAATCCCGGGGTTCTTCCGTGGTTCCTTTCAGGGCGATGCGACGCGGCTGTACTTGCGGGCGGATCGAGTCGACGAGGCGCGGGAGGCCCTGGAAGCGTATCGTGTGTGGTTGAGCCGCCCCGGCGGCCCCGGCGCGACGGCCGAGGAGTTCCTGGTGCTCGAGGCGTCGGTGAACCTTCAGGATACCCGCCTGGCCGAACGCGATCGGGCGTACCAAGTCGTCCAGTCGCTGGACCCCGTGGTAGCGCGGGAACCGAACGATCCCTGGGCGTACAACCTGCTGGCTTTCGCCCACGAGGTCCTCGGAAACATGGACGAGGCCGCGCGGCTGCGCGAAAAGTACATCCAGCGCACCGGTGGCGACGCGCGAAGCCTGCTCGCCTTGGCGAGCAACTATGCCGGCAAGGACTGGCGACGCGCGCTTCAATTCGCGCGAATGTCGCTGGCCAAACAGGAGACATTCGAAGCCAGGCTGGTGGAGGCGGAAGCATTGCTGCGCACGCTTGACCAGGCTTCCGATCGCCAGGCCGTGATCGATCGGTGCCGGACCGAGCTGACGAGGCTTCAGCAGCAAAGACCGAAGAGCGTGCCGGTTCGGCTGTTGCTCGCCGCCGCCTGGGAAGAAGAAGGACGACTCGATCAGGCTGAGCGCGAACTGCAAACAGCGCGAAGTGAGACGGAGGAGCCCGTTCGAGCATCGATGGCGTTGGCGGCCTTCTTCTTGAGACATGACATGGCGGAGAAGGCCGCGCAGGTTTGCGAGGAAACGGTGAGGACGGACCCCGACGTCGCGCAACCGTGGCTTCTTCTGGCTAACTTGCGCAACGAGGCCGGTGACACCGCGGGTGCAATCGGCGTATTGCGCGAAGCGACTGGGAAGCTGTCCGGGTCGGAGTTGGGCGAGGCCCAGGATGGTCTTGTGCGATATTTGTTGCTGGGTCACGAACGAGAAGCCGCTTTGGCGCTCCTGAGGCAAATGAAGGAGGAGCGACCGTCGGACGTCGCCGTTCGCTTGCGGCTCTTGCGTATGCAGGAGATCCGTGAGGATGAAAGTGAGGTCGGGTCGCTGATGGAGGAGATCAAGAGCATCGAGGAGGCTGACCCTGCGGCGGACCGGGACGGTTGCCTGAGCTGGAAAGTCGAACGGGCCCTGTGGCTGCTCGAAAAGCACCGAAACCAGATCGACCAACTTCGAGCGTACAGCGCCGAAATTACGGGTCTGCTCCAACCGTGCGTTGAGTCCCGCCCTCGGTGGGACCGACCCATCTTCGGACTCGGCCTCATGTACGAGTCGCTGGGGCAGCTCAGTACGGCCGAGGAGACCTACAAGAGGTTCTACAACCTGACGAAGGAGCCCGGCGCCGTTGCCAACCATCTTGTGGAGGTGCTGCGGCGGCAAGGCAAGTACCTGGAAGCCCAGGAAATCGTTGACCAGTTGCCCAACGCGACGGCGGCACAGCGCCGGATCAGCATTGCGTTGGAGCGCGGCGAATACGATCAGGCGATAGAAAAACTGCAAGAGCGCATCGCGACCACACCCGAGGATGTCGAGTCCCGCGTGCTCTTGGCCAGGCTGACTTACACGCAGAAGCGGGATCTTGAACGAGCGCTGGCTCTCCTGGATGAGGCTGAAGCCATTGACTCGGACCATCGCGAGATTGTTCAGGAGAGGGCGACGATCCTGGTTGCAGCAGGGCGACAGAACGAAGCCCTTCAGCTCGTAAATGCCGAGGTGCAGCGACGGCAGGACTTCGACTCGTATCTTCTGCGGGCACGCCTGCACAACACCATGGGTGACAAGGACCGGGCCGAAACCGACTACCGGCATTTGTCAACGTTCGAGGAATCCGCGCCGGCGGGACACATCCTTCTCACCCAGTTCTACCGCCAGGAGGGCCGTATCAAGGAAGCCGTTGCCGCTTGCGAGGAGGGTCTACGGCTTGTCCCGGGCAGCGAACAAATTCAGCGGATGCTCATGGAGGTGCTGGTCACCGACAGCGACCCGTCGCATCGCGAGCGCGGGGTACGTTTGCTGGACGAGCTTCTGGCGGCACATCCCAGCGACGCGGAGTTGCGACGCCTGCGTGTTCAGGTGGACCTGAGTGAAGGCGGGGATTCAGCGCAGGCCGAAGAAGCGCTCCAGGAGATCGTTGGAGACGATCCCGGCAACGTCGCCGCCTGGCGTGACTTGATCCAGTTGGCGCGCGATCGCAATGATGCGCGGGCCGCCATGGAGCACCTCGGTCGGGCGCTTGGCGCGAATCCTACGAGCATGGAACTGTTGCTCCTGCGTGCCCAACTCGAGCTTGCGCAGGGACGTCGCGCGACGGCGATCCAGTTGGCCAAGTCGGCCCGCGAAATGCACCCCACGAGAATCGAGCCGCGCCTGCTTCTCGCCAATCTCTATCTGGGGGGCAGGGATGCGCCGCAAGCCGCAGAGGCGTTGGACGAGGCCCATCAACTGGCCCCTGACAATGAGGGCGTCCGCATGGCCAGGTCCAGTTACTTCCTGGCCGTCAATCAACCTGAGCAGGCCATCGACAACCTCGCATCCTACGTCGACGAGGGCGCCGGCGCGGAAGCCATCGACGCGATGACCATGCTCATCAACATCCACCTGAAGCGGCGGGAGTTCGACAAGGCCGAAGCCCGCCTTGAGCAGGCCGTGGCGATCGGCAAAAACAAGGTCAAGGTGGCGTTGCTCCGCGCTAGACTGCTCGGTCTGCGTGATCAGTTCGATGAGATCCCTTCGCTAGTCGATGCCATCGATCCTGCAACGGATGATTACACGACGCTGCTGCGGGAGGTGGCGCTGGTGTTGACGGCGTCGAAAAATCCCGCTCACTGGGCGCAGGCCCGGCAGATGCTCGACAAGATGGTTTCTATTGAACCTGACAGTGTGGATGGCCACCTCGGCATTGCGATGGTTGAGTATCGAAGGAAGAACCGCGAGCAGTGCGTGCAGGCGTACCGCAGGGTGCTTGAGCTCGATCCCAACCAGCAGCAAGCCCTCAACGATCTGGCGTGGGTCCTGGCGGAAGGCGGCGACCCGGAAGAGATGGCCGAAGCGGAAACGCTTGCGAACAAGGCCGTCGATCTCTACCCGGGTTATCCCAACATTTTCGATACGCGTGGATACGTGTTCTATAAGCTGGGTCGCCACGACGAAGCCAAGGATGATCTGGAGAGATGCCTGGCCGTTGTGGCCACGCATACGCCGACGCATGCCAAAGCGCTGATGCACCTTGGCCAAGTGCTCGTCAAACTCGACCGAGCCCAGGAGGCGCGGGACCGCCTCGAAGAGGCCCTGCAGGCAGATGCACAGCACATGGAGAGGACGCCGGGTGCCTCATCCTTCTTCGACGAGGATGAACGTCAGCAGATCGACGAGCTGCTCCAGGCGCTCGGAGAGCAGTAGTCGTTGCCCGCCGGGCAAGTTGTTGCCTGACGGATTCGGGTGGCGGTGCGCGAAAGGTTTGAGCAAGAGAGGCGGGGGCTGCCAACGCCGACCTTGAACGCGGCGTTCAATCATCCTCATCTGTCACGGACGATTCGGAGGGCGGTTCTTCTTTGAACGGTCTCAAGAGTCTGTCTTTCGTTTGCTGCCGCAGCCATGCATCGGCATTGAGAAACCCGCCGTTTGACAGCCTCACCTGATAAGGCTTGCCGGTCGACGAGGATCACCTGCTTAACGAGTTGATGGAGCGAGGCCTCTTTGGGCTTCATCTGCTACAGCTTGCGGCGAAGCAATTCCATGAACATAGGGCCGGACAATTCCTGGCCGTGACGGATGAAGAGCACGTCAGCACGAGCCGTGCGGTGTCCGGGGTCGCTCCATGAGCGCGCTGCCAGCAACCGGATCTACGCCTGTCGGCCGCTCCGTTCAGCAGTTCGTTTCTTTTCCCCACGCGAGATGTTGCCATACAAGGCGAAGCGTTCAATCTGCTGCGCCAGGCCCATGAGGATTTGCACGTCGCCGCGCGTCAGCTTGGCCTTGCCGAAGATGTTGCGCAGGCCGATGAGCAGACGGTCAGGATCTTGCGGGTTGAGGTAACCGATCTGTGCCAGCGGCTTGCGGAACTTGTCCACAAGCTGCGCGAGCATCGCCCCGTCGGCCGGTGCATTCCGTGGGTCCTCGGGCGTTGCAGAACCGCCATCATGGTCGTCGGTTGAGCGAGGCTCGTCAGTCGCACGCTCCAAGCCGGCAACGAAAAGTTCGTACGCCAATACCATAACGGATTGAGAGAGGTTGAGGCTCGGGTAGTCCTCGTGAGATGGTATGCGGATCGTTGCGTCACAGCGGAGCAGGTCTTCGTTCGTCAGGCCGTAGTCCTCTGGACCGAACACCAGTGCTGTCGGGCGGGGCTGCTCCGCAAACCGCGCCGCCCATTCTCGGGGCAACAACTGTGCCTGGTTCCGGAAGACGCCGGGCCTGCAGGACGCGGCGACGGTCCACTCGACGCCGTCAAGGGACTCTTCCAGATGCTCGACGACCCGAGCCGACGTGAGGATTGGCTCGGCCCTGGCGCTGAGTTTGCGCGCCTCCTTACAGACCGGATCGACGTGTGGCGAGACAAGACAAAGGTCGCGTAAGCCGGTGTTGGCCGTGATCCGTGCAACGGCCCCAATGTTCCCCGCAATTTTGGGCCTGACCAGGACGATGCGCACCGGCTGGACTAAAGCCGGGGCTTTGGTGCGGTCCGGCGCCGGCATGGATCCTGGATCGCTCATGGGTACTCGGGAGAGGCTCTATAGATGCCGCAAATGCCAGCCGCCGTCGACGTTGAACACCTCACCGGTGGAAAACGGGAAATCGCCACGGGCGATGGCTGCCACGGCGAGCCCGACCTCACGCGGGGTGCCCCAGCGGTTGATCGGCGTCATGCCATCGGTCAGCTTGCCGTCGTAGTATTTCCTGACGTGTTCTTTGGAAGTCATATCCGTCTCGATGATGCCGGGGCTGATCTCATAGACGTTGATGCCGTACTCCGCGAGACGAAGGGCAAAAAGCCTTGTGATCATGCTCAGGCCGGCCTTGCTGATGCAGTACTCACCATAGTTCGAGGCCGCCGTGTACGACCGAATGGAGGAGATGTTGACGATGTTCGCGCGCTCGATGGCCTTGGCCTTGATCAACGCGATCATCTCCTTCGCCACGCGCTGCGTCAAAAAGTATGGCGCGCGTAGATTTGTGTTCAGAACACGATCGAAGCTCTCCTCTTCCGTTTGGAGAATGTCCTTGCGTTCATAAGGGGCGATGCCGGCGTTGTTCACCAACAGATCGATTCGGCCGAAATGCTGCATGGTGAAATCGACGACGAGATCACGATGTGACGGGGCGGTTAAGTCACCCTGGCAGATCTCGGCCACGCCGCCGACTTCCTCGACCATGCGCCGCGTCTCCTCGGCGGCTCCAAGGTTCTCGTGGAAATTGACCAACAACGCAAACTCGAGCCTCGCAAGCTCCAGACAAATGCCCTTGCCGATGCCACGCGAACCTCCTGTCACCAACGCCACCTTACGGTCGATCATAGCGATCCCTTGTTCATCTTGAGGATCTCGATTCGGCGGCACACTATACCCATGCTCTAAAGAGCCCACAAGCGAAGCGGCCTCGTGACTGCCTGCACACCCAGGCGGGGCAACTTGGGGGCTGTCTGATTACGATGGATTTGAACCGATGCCGTAGCCTCAACGGGGCATTAGCTAAAGAGGGCCATGCGGAACGTCGAGGAGATGGGGGAGGTGGTTATAGGTCCATAGTGACGACGTGATGGGTACCCACTCCGACGCGGCATTGCTGTTCTCACGATACGCGGGGTGGAGCGGATGAGTGGTCAGGTATGAGCTGCGTAGCCGGTCCCGCGGTCAGCTTGACTCCACGCACGTGGCCGTTCGCGGCTGTGAGGGCGGATCATGTCATTCTGAGCGGGATCATAGCCTGCGCCCTGCTCCTTTACGCCCACACGAACCTCAGATATGGCAGCACGAACCTCAACGTTGACGCCTACCTCTATTACGTGCCCGCGCACTCCTGGTATTTCGATGGTGACTTCGATTACGAGAACAACATGCTGGCCGCGCCCGGCTTCACGGCTGCCGACGTTTACCTCCAGCGCCGCGGCGCGACCGGGCGTGTGATTCACTTCTGGCCGTGTGGCTGGTCGATGATCTCGGCTCCGTTTGTTGCCTTGGCGGCGGGGATGACGGCCGTTCACAACGCCGTTTTTGCATCGAGCATCCCGCGTGACGGTTTCTCGGTGTATTACCGTTGGCTCGTGCCATTGCCGCATGTGGGCTTGGGACTGGCGGGCTTGTTCTGTGCTTACGTGTTTGCCTCACGGTACTTCGGGCGAAAAACAGCGGCCCTGGCTGTCGCCGCAGCCTGGCTCGGTACGAACGTTGCGTACTTCGTGTCTGTTGAGCCTACGTTGTCCCATGCGTCAAGCATGGCCTTCGTTGCCTTCATGGTTCTGACGGTTGATAACATCAGGCGAAGTGGCTGGACAAGGGGGCATGCGCTCTGCCTGGGAATGAGCTGCGGCATGATGTTGGCCATGCGCCACCAGAACGTCGTGTGGCTGACCGTGCCGGCCATGGTTCTGATGGCGAGAGTTGTTCGAGATCTGGTACGGCACGAGCCCAGGGCGCTGAGGAACGCAGGCCTTGGGTTGCTGGCGGCTGCCGTGGTCGCGGTTTGTCTCCTGCCGCAATGCATCAGCAATCTCATGATCGAGGGCCGGCTGATTGGCAAAGCATCAACACACTTCCCCGATTGGCTCTCTGCCGATTTCGCTCGCGAGTTACTGGCGCCGCCTACGGGACTGCTGCTGCTGTATCCTCTGGTGGGAATCGGTTTCCTCGGTTTGCTGGGAAGCCTTCGAAGGGGGAAGGCCTCTACCCTGTGGCTCGGTCTTCTGGTCGGGTCTGCACTTCTGGTATGCGTGAACGCCTGTTGGCCCTTCGGCATCGGGCAGACTCGCCGATATGTCTGCTGCGCCATGATGCTAGTGCTCGGCCTGGCTGCGGCTTTCGCTTACGCGGACCGCACACGAACGCGGGTCCGGGTAATGTATGCGATCATCGCTTTGCTCTGTATCCGCAACGTGACCATGATGGTCCTCGTTGACCGGCAAATCGTTGCGCGTGAAGTCGTCAACGGGGGCGTGGTCGAGATTGAAGCCCGTCGAATCGCGGGAGGCCCCGATGCGTTCAGCATTAGCGAGGGCCTGCGCCGCCTCATCGAGCCCGACTAGGGGTGCCCGGTGATCTCGCACTTTTCGGTTGATCCTGAGGAGACATGTGGTCGACATCGGGCGAGGGCTGGACTCCGTGCCGATTCCGGCTTTTCTTGTTCAGGCTGAGGTCAGGCAGGCCCAAAGGATCGGATGGTTTCGAACGTGAGCGCCCGGCTCATGCCCGTCAATACGCCTTAGCGCTGTGTGACTCGCGGTCGCGGCCGAAGCTACGGGCCGATCAGACGCTGATACTCCTGCCAACTGAGATTGCCCGTGTCGGCCAGCGTGAAAACCTCATAGCACGTATTCCAGTGAACGGCCAGCACCGCGTAGAGGCAAAGGCAGGTCAGGGCGCCGAGTTCTGCGATGCGCGTGTGCCGGAAGCGCAGAAACGGGTACGTGCCGATCAGAACGAGCCCGATTTTGTAGCAGACCAGCGGAAAGGCGCCTTCTTCGAGCATGTGGCGAGCTATGGGATTAAGCTCGATGAGCAGGCCGTCTTTGGCGGACAGCAGCGTCAGCAGCAAATCAAACGCGTTCGTCAGCCAGATTCCGGCGACCAGGCAGATGACACGATGGGAGCGCGCGGACGCCATCCAATCGGCCAGATAGACCAGCGCAGGGTGGTCGAAGAGACCCGGCTGCCGGTCTCGCGGTGGCGGAACGAGTTGTTGCGCGGTCATCCCTTGCATATCGGCCAGTCCGGGAAAAGGCCTCGGACAGGTGCCACGGATCGCTCCAGGGCCCATAGTACGTCGTACGGTCTCTGCAGCGCCTTGAGTATTACCGACGAGGAAGATGCTGCCGAGCCAAGGTCAGCGGCAGATGCACTAAAGCATCCGATTTCTCGAACCGGGAAGCGAATCCGCCCGACGACTTCACACATTCCCGACCAAGCCTTCCCATCCAACGCGGCCGTTTGACGCGCTCGCGCCCCAACGTTGGCGGACCTTCCGAAAACCGAGCATTCAATCGCCGGTACGCCGATGACGTCTCTTCCCCGAAAGAAAGACGCCGTATTCTGCAGCACATCGGCACGGGCGCCTGGCTGTGGTCATCTGGGGAAAACTGAGCGGATGCAACGCCAATTGTGGTGCCATGCGGTAGGACCACTAAATGTGACGGAATGTTTGCGGACCATCCCCGGTCGGCTCGAATGATCTGCTCTCGGGCACTTCGGCGAACATGGGGACACGGAGGCCTTACTGCGTTCGATTCTGCCTCTCCCGGCCTCCATTGGAAAGGATCCGCGGGCTGGTTCTGTATCGCCATCTTTTTTGGTTTGGAACATGTGCGATGTCCGACCTCATAATCCTCGGGTAGCGTTGACGATTGGGGCTTGAAGGCAATCCGTCATGCCCATGTTGCGGCATTCGGCAGAGAGATGAAGTTTGAGGAACAGCACTGCGTACCGATGCCACCCGATGTTTTCCGGAGCGGAGCGGACGTATTCATGATGGTGCGGCTTATGCTGCTATACGTGCTCTCCAGTAATGTCCGGTCGCGGAAGTGTTGTGCTGATCGGTCCGTCTACCTGCACCCTACTTTTACGACCGGCGCAGTCAGTCAAGTCTTGCTGGAGGAACTCTTGACGTCGGACTCGCGTCCATGTCGTGAGTCTGGCCTGCGACGGGGCTTATGCGATTGCTCAATGGAAGGAGCCGGACGAAGTTAAACGAGTGGCGCCTGCGGTCAGCCGGGCAGGTCATTTCTCTGCAGAGGCTGGCGATCGTTCGGTGCAAACTTTTCAAAACATTTGAAAGCAATTGGAGCGACGTTGCGAGACCCGTTAGAATTCCCGCGATCGGTTTCTGGGGATTCCGCGTCTCGGGCACTGGAACCCCGGCCAGTCAGAAGCGAGGCCGGCGCATGAGCAAGGTCACTCTCCCGCTCCAAGAGCTTTACGGCACGATCCGCGACGATCTCACCGTGGTCGAGCGCATCTTCGATGAGGAACTCTTCAGTGTGCTGCCTTGCGTGAACGACCTCTGTGATCGGGTCCGAGGCTTTCGCGGGAAGATGCTTCGACCTGCTCTGCTTCTCTTTTCCGGCAAGGCCTGTGGGCGGGTCACTCGTACTCATCATGTTTTGGCGGCCGTCGTTGAGATGGTTCATATGGCCACCCTGGTCCATGACGACGTGCTCGACGAGGCTGCCGTGCGACGATGCCAGCCGACGATCAACGCCTTGTCGGGCAATGTCACCGCCGTCCTGCTGGGCGACTACTTGATCAGCCATGCCTATCATCTCTGCAGCAGCCTGGAGGACCAGTCTGCCTCGCGTCTGATCAGCGCGACAACGAACACCGTCTGCGAAGGCGAGCTCCTTCAAAACCACCATCGAGGCAACCCAAGACTGGGCGAGGCGGAGTACTTTGAAATCATCCGCCGCAAGACGGCCGTTCTGACGGCGGCCTGCTGCAAGCTCGGCGCTTTCTACGCAGGCGCAGGCCCCGAAGGAGTGAAGGCGCTGGAGGTCTACGGCCTGTCAACCGGCATCGCGTTTCAGATCGTTGACGACGTGCTGGACGTTATTGGCAATCCCGACCAGGTCGGAAAGACCCTCGGTCTTGATTTCGACCACGGCAAGGCCACGCTCCCGGCGATTTACTGCCTCTCTCATCCCGACTCGACGACGGCCAGGGCCCTGATCTCCGCCCTGGGGCAGGGCCCCAACATGCCTCCCGATGTGCTCCGCGATCTGCTCGAAAGCTCCGGCAGCATTGATTACGCCGTTTCCGTCGCGCGCAGCTATGTGCAGGAAGCGGTTGAGCAGCTCGAGATCCTGCCGCCCAATGAGGCGAAGGACGCCCTCATTGCTTTGGCGGAGTTCATTATCGACCGTCGTTTCTAGCTTGCCCTCAGGACCCAACTCGCGCGATTTTCCACCGCTCTCTGCGGCCTGATCCTCCGATATGAGTGTAGCCGGTCGGCGCGTTGGTCGGGGGAAGGCCAAACGCCGGTGGCGGGAGGTTATCAGTCTTTGCCGACTGCCTCAGTCGGCGTTGTGGTCGTTGGCTTCGCCACGATGCGTGCACCGGACGTTCCGAGGCGGTTGCGTCATCTGCCTCTGAACCTCTCAGCCGCACCGGCCAAGGCCCCGAAACGCCACACCGCGGGGTGCCGTTCAAAGGCGCCACAGCTCCGTGTAGAGAATGGAAGTGCGCTTCAGAGGAGGGTCCGGGAGTTCGCTTCAATGGCTGTCTTGTCGCGGGCATGTCGCCTTGCCAGGGTGCTACGGGTACCGGTTTGTTGCGTCGCCTTGGTGACAGCCATACCGGCTGTGTACTCCTCGGAGCCTCACGAAGAGGGGCAGAAGACCGAGAATCCCTATGACCGGATTGTCGAACTCTCTGAGACCTTCAAAGAGATCGGCGATTGGGACGCCGAGTACGAAACCATCAAGGAGTCCGTCAACCGTGTCTGGAGCCAGAACGGCTGGGGCGAGGAGCCCGACGAGTTCGCACGCGATGTGATGTTGGAAGTGGCCGAGGTTCCTCCGTGGGAGCTTGCCCGACGCATGCAGGTGCTCAACGAACGGCTGAAGGAGAGATGGGATCTTACCGATCGCCAAGCCGTTCGGTTCCAGGGCCTGATGTGGCAGGAGATCACCGGCTCCATGGTGCAGCACGCCGACGTCATCATGGGGCAGGCCCGCGAGATGATCCAGGCTCGCGCCGAAGATGGGGCCTTCACATCTGAGCAAGTGGCCCAATGGACGAGAGAGAGCGAGCCGCTGTTCATGGACCTTCAGGAGCGAGTTGCCCGTGTTTCCGGGTGCATGCGCAAGATGCTGGACGAGGATCAGCTCAAGGTCTTCGAACGCGACCTGGAGAGCTTTGACAAGCGAATGGCCTACGTCGAGGCGAAGCGGCAAGCCTGGTCTCGCGGTGAATGGAAGCCCGAGGATTGGGGCTTGCAGCAGGACCCCGTTAGCTTGGCCGGCGCCGAGGCCGAATCTCGAGAAGAGGCGAGCTTGGTGATCCTTGCCGATCACGAGGCCGAAAACGAAGCACCTCCCTCCGGCGACACGATGTCCGGCGACCGCTGGTTCTCCCATGCGCCTTCCACTTGGCACCTTTATGTGGAGGATGCGGTGCAATGGTATCGCTTTGATCGGGCTCAACTGGAGGCGGCCAAGTCCATCCATACCGAGCTCGTTCAAAGGGCTCGAGACTACGTCAAGAGACACCGGCCGCGACTGGACGCCGTCCCTTGGGAGGAGAGGGATACCCATCAGGCTTTCGAGACCGTCCGGAAGCATTTTGCCGAACTGAAGCGCCGGCTCGACCTGCTGATTACGAAAGCCCAGCTCGATAAAGCCGGAGCTTAGGCTTTTGTTGCATCTGATACATGCCGATAAATGACGGAGGGCAGGACGCCTTTTGCCGAGCCCGGTCATCTTGCGTTAAACCGCTCGTGTTCATACCATTTAGAACTGCTGCAGGTTCTTCTGGTGCCGATTCGCGGCCCCTCAGTGGAGCGAGGATCATGGCCTGCTCGAAAACGAAACGAGGTTGCACCGCCTTCATCGCGTGCGCTACGGCGGGTCTTTTTGCCTCGCTGACCCTGCCAGCGACCTGCGCACAGGTGCGGTTTGATGCAAGCGAGCGAGCCAATCTTATCGATCCCTACGGCAACGTCCGCCCGGTTGGCCGCAACCTGTTACGGGACGTCTACTACAACAACGTGCAGTATGACATTAACGCCGGCTATCACACGGGACGGCCCTACATGCTCCGTCAGGCGGTTCCCGGCTTCTCCCGTGTGAATCCGTACGCGGGACCCAGTTTTCTGGACCAGTTGGCCGCTCGAGACTTCCTGCCGCTGACGCGGAGGACATCCGAAACGCCCTCCCAGGTTTTCGCCCCTTTAGAATCCTCAGCCGACTACTACGCTCTATTCGGTCCGCACCGGGGTACGACCACAAGGCAATCGACGGACGAGATCCTTCGGCGCAAAAGCTCCATGCTGAGTGTACTCGGCGTGGCGGGACCGCTACGTGTCGCACTGGAGCGGTCGAAGGACAGACCGACCCCACGCGGGATCATCGAACGGACTCCCGTTACACGCCCGCAGGCCATGCCGGAGGATGAGCCGAGCGTGAGCCTCGGACAACAGATGACCACCCGCCTTCAGGTTATGCACCGGCGCGCCCGGGAAGAGGCTTGGTCGCTGTTTGAGGAGCGTAAATTCCGGCAGGCGGCCCGCTCCTTCCAGGCGGCGCTTTCGTTGGAGCCGCGTGACGTCGAGTCCCGGATCGGCGAGATCTTCTCGGCGTTGGAAGCGGGGTCGTCCAACTCCGCGATGATTACGCTTCAGCAACTCATGCGCCACACCTCAAACCCGTTCGCCCACCAAGTTGATATGCCCCGGCGCTACGGCTCGGCACGCGCCGTGCAGGCTATGCGAACGCAGATGCAATGGTTCGTGCAGGAGGCTGAAGGTACCTCGGACCCATTGGCGCTCTACGCACTTGCGATGTGGTATCTCGGGATGAAGGAGCCGGCCAAGGGCGCTGCGGAGAATCTCAAACAGCTCGGTCCCGATTCAGCCTATTACCGGTGGGGCAAGCTGATGGAGGACGCCGAGGCCGCTGCAGTCGCCCCTGAAAAGGAGCCCTCTGGAGTCCCTCAGGGATCTCAGAGACCGGTTGGTACGGCGGGGCCTTGACGCAGAGGGTCTAGGTCTTCTACTGCGAAGGCGGCGGGTCTTTGTACCCCGGAGAACGTCTCTCTCCACGTGAAGTGACGATGGTACGCAGCGAACAAGAAAAGCAGATCGAGGCACGCGAGAGTTTCACCATACGGCACCGTTTTCTGTTCTCCGTCGTTCTTCACGGCATCCTCTTTGCTTTCGCGTTGTTTTCCGCCTTTCTGGTGGCCTGGAACTTCAGCTTCCGGGCCATGCAATACTGGTTTGTGCATTTGTACCTGCCTTTGCTGCTGCTGGCGATCCCGGCCAAGCTCTTCGTTTTTCATTGGACCAGACAATATGATGCCTCCTGGCGGTACGTAAGCCTGAGAGACTTGTTCGCGGTTTCCAGCGCTTCGCTGATCAGTTCCTTTGCTTTTCTCACCATGTACTTCGCGATCGACTTCGTCTTGGCGCTCATTCTGGGCCACAAGCTGATCGACACAGGAACCGGGGAGCTTCAGAGGCTGCGACAGAGTTCGGTGTTTGGCCTGGACGTGGCCGCAACGATCGCCTTTGTTTGTGGTGCCAAGATTCTCGTGCGCTTCTACCATGAGGAGCTCCAGGCAGGTGTCGCGTCGGACTTTCAACGGGTGCTGATCGTTGGCGCGGGTGACTCGGGCGAGGCGTTGCTCCGCGAGATTCTGCGGATGCGGCCCCATCGCTACGAATGCGTTGGCTTCGTTGATGACCGTGTACATCTGCCGCACGGGCTCATCCACGGCACGGAGGTCCTCGGACGGACGGAGGATCTTGCCAGGCTGTGCCAAGAACATGCCGTAGACGAAGTCCTGATCGCCATCCCCTCCGCGAGCCCCAAGCTGATCCGTGAGCTCGTCGGACAATGTGAGGGTACGAACGTTCTGTTCCGTACCGTTCCCGCCATTTCTGACCTGATTGAGGGCCGCGTCACCGTCAGCCAAATCCGCGAAGTCGATATCGCAGACCTGCTTGGACGCGAGGAGGTGGAGCTGGATACGCACAAGATCGGTGCACAGCTTCGCGGGAAGATCGCTTTGGTGACCGGTGCCGGTGGAAGCATCGGTTCCGAAATGTGCCGTCAGATCGCCAAGTTCCAGCCCAAGCGCCTTGTCCTGCTCGAGCAGGCGGAGAACAATCTCTTCGAGATTGACTGGGAACTCCGTCGGACCCACCCCGAACTGGACACGGTGCCCTATGTGGCGGACATCGTAGACCGTGTTCGTTTGGACACCATCCTTCAATACGAAAAACCGTCCGTCGTGTTCCACGCGGCCGCGCACAAACACGTGCCCATGATGGAGTTGAACCCAGGCGAGGCCATTAAAAACAACGTCACCGGGACGATGACCGTTGCCGACGCGGTCGTTGCCGCCGGCGTAAGCAGGATGGTCGTGATCTCCACCGACAAAGCGGTCAATCCCACGTCGATCATGGGCTGTACGAAACGCGTGGCCGAGATGTACGTGCAAGGTCTCAGTTCTCGGAGTGGTACGCAGTTTGTCACTGTCCGTTTCGGTAATGTTCTGGGATCGAGTGGCAGTGTCGTGCCGATCTTTCGGGAGCAGATTGCCAAAGGCGGCCCGCTGACGGTCACCCATCCCGAGATGACCCGTTACTTCATGACCATACCCGAGGCTGCGCAGTTGGTCCTGCAGGCCGGAACGATGGGCAAGGGCGGCGAAATCTACGTGCTGCACATGGGGCAGCCGGTCAAGATTGTCGATCTGGCCCGGGATATGATCACCCTGAGCGGCCTGACGCTAGGCACTGACCTTGAGATCAAGTTCACCGGTGTCCGCCCCGGAGAAAAACTCTATGAGGAATTGATGAGCACCGGGGAGCATGTGGGGGACACTTCGCACCCCAAGATCGGCATTTGGAAGCATCGCGTGGAGGATTGGGACGCTCTGCTGGAAGGGATAGAAGACCTCAAGAAGATGTCCGATGGATGTCCCAACGGCCCGATCAAAGCCAAGCTGGCCGAGATCGTTCCCGAATACCGACCGGGCCCACCTGTCGAGCGGGAGACTGCCGATTGTCGTTCCGTTCCTGCCCCCGCCGCTTCGCAGGTTCACGAGGCGGAACGGCCCGGTGCCTGACTTCTCCCTCGTTCGAGATAGATTCCTGCCAGACAGATCGTCATTTGTCTCGGCCGCCCGGCGCGTTAAGGTGTTCATCTGAAGACGCCTACTCGTCGGCGAGTGGGCGCTGACCGCGGCGTTACGGCCAGGGCGATAAGCATGACGGATTATTACGCAGTCGCGCATCCCTGTGACCTTTTGGATGAGGATCTGGCCTTGGCACTCGATCGCCTTCATGGCGAAATCGGTGTCAACGGTCTGGCCGTGTGGGCCGCCGCCCCAGAGTCAGCCTGGATTCGCGGCCGTGGCATCAACCCGAGACTGCTTCGTTCGCGCGGTGGTCTCTTCTTCCTTCCCGACGAGTCACGCTATCATTTGACTCGCCTTAAGCCCGTGACCTCCGAACGGCTCAAGTCGCGGGACGTCTTTTCCCAGATCACGGATGGCTGCGACCAACGTGGGCTGAAAGTCCGGGCTCTGGTTTCCGCCTCGCGGGCCGGACGACTGCCGGGCAAGTATCCCGCCATGACCTGCAAAAACGCGCTGGGAGATGACAGTCAGGTCAGTCTCTGCCTCGCCCATCCGGATGTGCAGGCTTATCTGACTGCGCTTGTAACCGACCTGACGAGCGAGCGTTCCTTGGCGGGCGTTATCCTGGCCGACTTTGAGATCTTCTGGGCGGAGGCGGATGATCCTCGTATTGCCGCTGATCTCAACATCGGTGTGGGGGGGCGGCGTCTGTTGGGTCTGTGCTTTTGCGAATCGTGTCGTCAAGGTGCTACCCTGGCCGGCGTCGACGTCGATAAGGCGATCGATACGGTGAGATTGGCTTTGGACCGATGGTTCCCAGCGAGAACACCTGTCAGCGCGGATGGGCAGGCGTTGCTAGAAGTCCAACCAGCTCTGGCAGCCTTCTTACGCTTCCAAGACGAGACACTGATGAGGTTAAAGAGCCGGCTTCGTGAGGCGTCTTCCCACACACTTTTCTTGCTAGAAGGCGAACCGGGCACGCCGTGGGCGACGAGCACATTTGCCGATCCGGCTGTGCGCCCGATCAGATCGCTCGACACGGTCAACCTGAATGAGCTTGAGCGTCAAGGGGTGACGGCACCGGAGCAGTCCGAGCTTTGCGTTACCACTCAAGCACTGCGACATGCGACTTCGGCGGACCTGGTGTCGTTTTTCCAAAAGGCGACCGAGTGGGGCGTATCGGCAATTCTTGTTGACGGCTATGGGAAGCTGGCCGAACGGGATCTCAACGCTCTGCGCCAAGCCATTCGCTTCGCTCGAAGGTCGAGCGCCTCCTGACGTGCTGAGGCCGCGCCAGCCTGCCACAGATTTGTGTGAATCAAAGCGCCCGTAGCCTCGTCTTGCGGACGACGCATTCCGCTCGTCTGCATGTTGATCCAGCAGGGCTACTTGTCCGGTTTGATCAGCTTCCGTTGCACGGCGTCGAGGTAACCTCGCTCGGCTGAGAATGACTTGATCAGTTGTCCGCCGGCCCCCCATGAGTCGAACCACTGAATCGCCCCGTGGACGTACTCGGCCTCCCACTTCTTGTCGCCGTTTTCATACCACTCTGTTTCGCGGCCATGCTTCGCGCCATCCTTGAAATGAACCTGCCGCTTGAGCTGACCATGCCCGTACCAGAACCTGGCCTGGCCCTGTCGCCGCCCGTGGTCGTAGTTCTCCTTGCTT
>CP070718.1:1962848-1970906 GCA_020350565.1 Phycisphaerales bacterium | reverse complement strand
TCGGCGAATGCAAGACAACCGCAGACATGGCCCGACGTAACAAGCCGCTTGAAGCTGCGCTTATTCTTCGCCCCTTTGCATTCCTCCCACAGCTTCCCCCCTCTTGGCAGTCGCCAGTACATGCACCAGCAGCCACCGCAGGCACCCCTTGCGCCGAAGAGCCTCTCGATGTGAGGCCAATCATCGGAAGCGAGAGGCCGGACTTCGTAAGCTGCGGCCCGACGCCCGGACCTGCTCTTCTCTTTCCCGGAAGCGGCATGCACCAACGATTCACCGGTACGTTAGCTGATTCGTGCCGACAGCGCTTGCAGCCATCAGTGGGAATCATCGTCACCTGGACAATTTCAGACTGCAAGCGGACAAACGACGAATAGGAAGGAAAAAGCCCGCGAACCGAAGTCCGCGGGCTTTCGCATGTTTTCGAGTTCGCGGCCCGTCGGACCGGGCCGGCGCGAGTCTGCAACCAATACCTGGCCCCGAGGGATTAATGACGGGGCGGCATTGCGCCGCTTCGGGTCGACTCCTGCGTAACCGAGCGGATGTCCTCAACATACTGCAGGCCCGGCTTGCTGTTCAGTTCGCTAAGCGGCTTCAGGTGGCTCGGGCAGCGGTTGGGCTCCTCAGGAGGCCTGGGCTCTTGCGGCGGCGAGGGAACCTCTTTGATGTCGGTTGCCTCTCGGCGGACCTTGTAACCGTCCAACTTGTGATCCAGCCGACGGGTCTTCCTGCGGACGTCCGACAGGTCGCGATCCAGCGAATCCAGACGCTCCGACCAAGCGGACGGCCCGAACTTCTCTGTGTAGCGCCCGGGAGTGAACCCGTCCGTCGATCCCTCATCCTGAATGATCCGCCAAGGTGCTATGCCTCCTCTTGTGGGGGCTGCTGGCACCGCAACGAATATTCCGCCCCTTGACGGAATGATCGACGCCGCCATGGTCGTCTGTCCTTCCGTCTCGGGTCTCCCGGCACGCGCCAGCGGTTGCGAGAGAACCTGACCTACCCGACAGGACGCCGCCGCGTCCTTGACCGACACCCTTTGGTAGACCGAAGATCCGCGCCGGACTCCGGCCTTTGGGATTCGCCTCTGCACGGCAGCTTTCCGCTTCACGGCGGCCACATAGCCGGAGCTCGTGACGCCCTGGCGCGTTTGCCTGGACAGCCTCTCAATTCGATCTAGGCCGGCAACTTTCTCCACAAGCGAGTAATCGCGATATTTTGCTGTTACCTGGATGAGAGGGATCGACGGCAGCTTCTTCGACTTCTTAGGTGCATGGGGATCCCTGCAAGACTCCGAGACGTCCGCAACCGAAACCTTTGAATAGACCGAAGACTTCGGCGAAACGCCGGCACGCGACGCTCTCCATTTCCATGCCTTCGAGGCGAAACGCTCGTGGCCGCCCTCGGCCCCCTGCTTCGCCCGGATCGCTTCCAGTTCCGGCGCCAGAATATCCAGTTGTTTGCGGGCTGCCGCAAACTGCGGATCCAGGCTCACCACATACTCGAACACGTCGGCCGCGTCTTCGAACCGATCATAGCCGCGATACATCAGGCCGAGGTTGTAGTAAGCATCGGGCACAGGCAACGCCGCCAGGAAGCACTCCAGCGACTCGTCGAACCGGCCCATCCGACCCAGCACCAGACCGAGGTTGACGTGCGCTCGCTGGAAATCGGGCTCCAGCTCAAGCGCCCGCCGGAGGGAACGCTCCGCCTCCACCCAGCGTGCCTGCATCGCATACTCGAAGCCGAGATTATTGTGCAGCGTCGCGTTGTCCGGCTTGAGCGCGAGGGCCTTCTGGAACGTTTCGACGGCTTCGTCATGCATACCCAGCCGACCATACAACATGCCCAGGCGGTTATAGGCGTCAATGTAGTGATGGTTGGTCGCGACGGCCTTACGGTATTGCGTGATCGCCTTGTTGAGCTGCCCCTGGGCCTCGAAGAGCTTACCGGCGGCAAAGTGCGTTTCCGGCAGGATCTTCGGCGTCTCGGCCTCGGCAATGCCCGACGGCTCTACGGGCACGTTAAGCCGATCGCTCCGCTGCGTGGTCGTCCTGAACTCGGACTTGCTGCATCCTGCAGCAACGAAAATGCAGAGCGTCAGAACTAATGGTTTGCATTTCGCTAGCATAGTCGACTCCACCTTTCGACTTGGCATGCCTAGTTGCCGACGCCTCGAAGCTGGCCGCTCCCTCCGAGACCGCCGGCACTCCGACCGCCAGTGCGCTTGCCGGTACCTTGTTTCACGATGTCGATCGCCTCGGACGCGTTCATCATGCGCCCACCGGACATCATGGCTTTGATCTCCACGCGATCGAAATCACAATCCGTTGTTTTAAGGTAGTCATAAACGTGCTTCAGGCGCTCAGCGACGAACGCCTCGTCGGTAAGGTACGTCGCGTAGCGAATCGTGCCGCCGTAGTGATTAAGGTACGGGACCACCCGCTCGAGTCGTTGCGTGCCGGTGCTGTTCAGCTCCGTCGAGCGCGGGATGAAATGGACGTCCGTCAGCGCCATGTTATGCAGCACGGCGTTGTCACTCATCGCTCGACTCGTGCTTTCGATGGTTCCACCATACGCGCTGTTAGACGGCTTGTTGTAACTTGTCAGATCGTACTGCTTGTGGTGTTGGCACTGTGGCTTCGTTTGGCTGACTGCCTCTCCCTTCTTCTCGCAGGAGGTGCCCGTCACCACGAGAGCCAACGCGATGAAGATCCCGGCCATCCTCTTACGCATGTCGACGCTCCTTTACACTTAGTACGATGCCTGGAGAGATTCTCCAAGCCGCGGTCTTCCCATCACCGGATGTTGACCATGGGCGTGCAACCCTGTCGACAGGTAATATCGAATACGTCGGCATCCAACCTTCGCAATTTATCGGTCGCCTATACGCGCGCAGTGCAGCACAGATCGGGCATATCATGGGGCGTCCCATAAAGATGTCTTCCCCGTTGCGGCCGGGCATCGCCTGGCCGTGGCGAAGTCGGATTGATCATCCTCACTTGATTGAACAAAAGCGAAAAAAAAGAGCGATCAGGTCCGTTGCGACAAGGCCCACCATAATGCTGGTAAGCCGGCGGGGCGGATGGCGCCCTCCCAGAGGACATTCACGCACCGGCTACCAGCATTAGCAGGACGATCCCCGGGTGGAAGGACATCCCTCCATTCGCCACCTCTGACTCCGAAGATCAGCAGAATGGCCATCCGACACCGGGAACACGATTGGCAATGCTGTTATCCCGTACCGGCCATGGTATGATGCACGCGTGATCCGCAGGGCAGCCATTTCAATACTGGTATTCCTGTCACTAGCGACGGCGGCGGCCTGGGTGGCAGGCCTCATCGCACGGACGTATTACCTCTCGGCGGATTTTGAGAATCACGCGCTTGTCCTGCGGGTCAACGGCGGACAAGCTGAAATCGCCTATTTCAATATGTCCTGTTTCGGCAGACACGGCACCATGCCGTGGGGCCTGCCCTACGCTTACCGGCTTTTTCCTCCCCTGCGGCCAGACATGTTCGGTTACGGCCCTTCCGGGAAGTCCTTTTACTACTGGAAACCGAGGCTCTCCACGATGCCGCAGCTCACCGCGATCATCGGTTTCCCACTGTGGGCGCCGCTACTCATCTTCGGCACCTATCCTTTGATCGCGCTGATCTTCAGTCCCTACTGGCGACGCCGCCTCCGCCGGGAACGAGGTCTCTGCCTTCACTGCGGCTACGACCTCACCGGCAACGTCACCAACGTCTGCCCGGAGTGCGGAACGCAGATCGAGGACCGCGCCACGTCAACGAAATAGGCGAGGTTTCCAACTATGGTTGCCAATTCCTCCTCGGGAGGTGCACAGGCACCGGTGCGTGTTAGAATCCACCTTCATGAAAAAGCGCGGGCACATGGACGATCTGGCGGCTGCTCGGGCGCTGCACCGGGCGCGCCTTGATCGTCGACACCCATTGTGACACGACCATGCGTCTGTCGCAGCCGGGTTGGGATTTCGGCCGGCGACACGACATCGGCCACGTCGACATCCCACGCTTGCGCGAGGGCGGTGTGGACGCCCTGTTCCTCGCCGTCTGGGCCCCAAAGCCCGGGGCGCCCGGTGAAGGAATCCGCGAGGCCCGGCAACAGTTGGACGTGATCAGACAGTCCGTGCAACGTTTCCCCGGTGACTTGATGCTCGCTCGAACGGCGGCAGACATCGAGCGTGCCCACCATGCCGGGCGCATCGCCATCCTGATCGGCATCGAAGGCGGCTACTTCATCGAGGATTCGCTCGACGCGCTTCGCGAATTCCATGCTCTTGGTGCCACATATATGACACTGACGCACGCCTGGCACACGGATTGGGCCGATTCGTCGGGCGTGCACGAACCGCTCGAGCCCCGGCACCACGGCCTCACCGACTTCGGCAGAGCGGTCATCTGCGAGATGAACCGTCTGGGCATGATGGTCGACCTCTCCCACGCCAGCGACGAGACCTTTTGGCAAGCTGTCGAGCTTTCAAAGGCACCGGTCATTCTAACGCATTCATCATGTCGGGCCGTCAATCCTCATCGCCGGAACGTGACCGATGAAATGATGAGGGCCGTCGCCGACGTCGGCGGCGTCGTGCAGATCAACTTCTCTGCCACCTTCGTTGACGCCGATTTCCCGTCGTTTACGCCGAGGCCGTTCGAGGACATCGCCAAAGAGGCATTGATCCGCGACCCGGCCCCCGATCACACCACGCCGCTGGGCAAGCTCGCGGATCACTTCGAGCATGCGATCTCCGTGATCGGACCCGAACACGTCGGCATCGGCTCGGATTTCGACGGCGCGGGACATCTGCCAGCCGGGCTCGAGGATTGCTCCAGGCTCCCCAACCTCACCGCCGAGCTCCTTCGCCGCGGTATTCGCGAGGATGACCTGATCAAGATCCTGGGGCAGAATGTCCTGCGCGTCATGCGAGAATGCGCTCAGGTAGCGGAAGGGCTCGTCAGCACGCGTGCGAAACAATGACCGAAAAGCACTACAGCTTGGGAGCAGAAGGCCCGAAGGCAAGAACCGGCGCACGCCGGATCGTGCCGCCTCTCATCCTGATTCTGCTCGGGCTTTGCTTGTATCTTCCCGGTCTGGAGTGGGGTCTGCCGAACACCGACTCCTGGAGTCAGGACACGATCGCGGGTATGCGCACGCTCGGGGTGATCGCCAGTTGGCCTGAAGACTGGCGAGGCCGATACGAGCCGCTCCACTACTTCATCAACTATGCAGCGTACCTGCCGACGTTATCAAAATGGGACCGGACGGGCGAACGATTCACCGAGCCCTCCTCAGGTCAAAAGGTCTTTAAGCCACCGTACCCCCAGAAAATCGGCCTGCTCATCAAGCGATCGCGTTGGATCAGCGTCGTGATGGCCTGCGCGGCGGGCATCGGGCTGTGGGCGGCCGCACGAACCATCACCAACGACGGATGGGCGTCAGCGATCGCCGCAGGTACACTGATGACGGGAGCTTCGTTCACCTACTTCGCCCATCTGGGCAACGTCGACGTCCCGGCCATGTGCTGGTTTACCTGGGCCGTCTTCTTTTACGCCCGAGTGATCAAACATCGAAAAACGACGGACTGCGTTCTGCTCGGGCTCTTCGCGGCCCTCTCCGCCAGCACCAAGCTCGGCGTCGTCGGTGTGCTGCCAGGTATGGCTATCGTCCTGCTGCTCAATGAGGTGCAGGTCGAGCGGAAGAGGGAATCCATCGGCCCGGCCCTTGGGCGAGCCATTCTGCGATGGAAATGGCTCCTGGGGATTGCGGCGTTCGCCGTACCTTTCCTTCTTGTCAACGGCATGTTCCAGAACTACGAGGCCTTCGCCACGAAGCTGCGTTATTGGCTCGATCCGTCCTTGAACACCACCCACGCTCAACAGTACCGCTATTCCAACCAGTTCCTACTGGCTTGGGCAGCGATCCGCTATGCCGCCAGCGCGGTCGGCTGGCCAATGGTCGTCGCCATGGCCGGGGCCATCGTTTACACGGTCCGCAAGTATCACAGCGTCGCGCTGGTGCTGCTTCTGCCGGCCCTGTCCTACTACATCGTCGTTATCGCGACGATTCACTTCGTCTATGCCCGATTCCTATTCCCCATCCTTGCGCTGCTGGGCATCCTGGTCGGATTATCCTGCGTGGACCTGTGGAGGAGCCGGCGCCTGCCCGTCACGCTGCGCTATCTCATTCCGTTTGTCGTCGGCCTTCCGACCATCGGCTATGCAATAGCCGTCGATGCGGAGATGCTGACCGATTCGCGCTACGAGGCGGAAGCCTGGTTCGAGGAGCACGTGGACCGGCCATCCAGTGTCGGTGTTTTCTCCAAGCCGCAGTACCTCCCGCGCGTCAACCACATGGGCTACAGCGTCCACGCCTTGCAGATGACCCGCGAGACCTTTGCAGGCCCGTTGCCTGAATACCTCATTTTGAGCAGCTACAATTACGAGGATTTCGATGAAGATGCCCAAGCGGTCATGGGGGACTTGATCAGCGAGGGATTGAACTACCGCATCGTCGCCACCTTCCGCCGCCGCTTCCTGGGCACCAACGGCTCCTGGCTGAGCCTGGCCGGCTGGGGCGTCGAACGCGTCGGCAAGATCAGCCCGACGGTGATTGTCTTGCAGCGCAAAGCGGAGTGAATGGCAGGAAAGTGCCGTTGGTGCGAGGATACTGTCTCGCACACGTCGACGTGGGAATTGCTCATTGGTCTGGTCCGCTCGCAGGCGCGTTCGCCTGAGCCGGCAGAGACGCCGGCTCCACTTTAAGCGTGCGTGGGGGGGCGTACGGGGCATCGACGAGGCGGGGCATCTTAGGGTATAATGGCGTCGTCAGGCTCAGGGCCGAGTTGTTTTCGAACGCGTCGTTCGGTGATTTGTGGGCATGGATCATGGCCACGGAGCAGCAACAACGGGGTGCCGTGCACCCGCCGCTGATTCTGGCTTCAGCCAGTCCCCGGCGGGCCGACCTGCTGCGCTCCTATGGGTACGATTTCCGTGTGATCGCGCCACCGCATCATGAGCCGGACCACTTCAGCGCGGACGTCAAGCCCACGATGCAAGCCGAGGCCCTCAGCTACTTCAAGGCCCGTAGTGTGCGGCATCTGGTCGAGGAGGGCATCATCATCGGTGGCGACACCGTCGTGGCACTTTACGCGAAGTGTTTCGGGAAACCGGTGGATCGCGAAGACGCTCGCCGCATTCTGGAGACCATCACCGGTACCACGCACGAGGTCATCACCGGCGTGACGCTGCTCAATGCCGCAACGGACGATCGCCTCATCGCCCACGATGTCACCGAGGTCACGATGCGGCCCATGCGTGGTCGAGAGCTCGAAGCCTACCTGGACAGTGGCGCGTGGGAGGGCAAGGCCGGCGCCTACGGCATTCAGGACAAAGGAGACGCCTTCGTCGAACGCGTTAACGGCAGTTTCACGAACGTCGTCGGCCTGCCCATGGAACTGCTCAGCGAGATGCTGGCGTCATGGAACATCCGCCCGATGGCCTCGCCCGACACGCAACCGGAGAAGCCCCACATCCCACAGCCTTAAGCAATCGCCCGGGCTGGAGCAAGCCGCTCTTAATGCGCCGTTTTGCATCTGACATTCTCTCGCTGCCATGCGGCTACGACGGGAAGAGCGATTCATAAGCCGCCTTGACGGCGGACTCGGGGACATCATCACGGACGAGGGGCTGGGCAACCGCGTTTATCAAAACGAATCGCACTTTGTTTTGGCGGACTTTCTTGTCGATGCGCATGCGAGCCAATACATCGGACCATTCAGGCGGGTGTTCCAAGACCGTGGGCAACTCGAATCGGCGCAGCGCGGCCTCCGCGCGATCTACATCGGTGGCCGAAAGCAATCCCAGCGAATGCGAAAGCCGGCAGGCGACCAGCATCCCCAGCGCGACGCACTCGCCGTGGCGATAGCGATATTCGCCGCACCGCTCGATGGCGTGGCCCAGCGTGTGGCCAAAATTGAGCAGGACGCGCCGGTCGGTTTGCTCCCGCGGGTCCTCTCGCACTACATCGGCCTTGAAGCGCAT
>CP070718.1:1934445-1962748 GCA_020350565.1 Phycisphaerales bacterium | reverse complement strand
CGGTCATCAGGAGAGCCATGCGGAAACCGGCTTCATGCATCCTTATGAGCTCATCCACATCCACGGGGGCTGGCATGTCGTCGGATGGATGGAGAACTCGGGGCGAATGCGGATGATCAAACTGGAGCGGATCATCGAGTTCAAGACGGTGAACGCTACGTTTCGACGAGATTCGCGTTTCAACGTGGAGGAATTCAGTTCGACTTGGGACTTACACCTCGAGGAACCTCCTCAACTTGTGCAGATCAGGTTCTTTCCGCCGGCCGCAAGCGAGGTCGACGAGTTCCGCTGGCATCGAACGCAGAAAACTAAGTGGCAGCCGGACGGGGCCCTTCTTTTTGAGGCGCGGGTGCGGGGGCTGCATGAGATCGCCCGCTGGGTGCTTGCGTATGGCAGCCACGCGCAGGTGCTCAAACCGAAAGAGCTTCAGGACTTCATCCGCAAGGAGATGGCTCAGACGGCGGCCCGTTACGATACGCCCGACACGGAAACTCAGAAGAGAAGCACGAAAACGATCCGCCGACCAAGGGCACGGTGCCAGACTCCTGTCACAAAAGATCGCGCGCAAGTGGCAGTCTGAGCCGTGTAGACCCCGACTGAGCACGCTTTCCACCCGCAATTCGTGATCGCACCCTACGACCGAACGAAAGGGCACTCCTGTTCGCCGCAACCACCCAACCACCTTCCTCCAACCCCCCCATGCCGCCGGCCACGTCCGCCACTTGCACGCGCGCTGCGTCATCACACACCTCAGTCTTCATGATGCCCGCGCGGGGAAGGCGGAAACAAGTTTGGGTCCACAAGACGGTTACGCAACAACTGCAAGGTAGCTGTGCGAATCTCAGGCGTCGCCGGGACCTCAACTCCAACCACGGTGTTCCCGGAAACGATCAGTTTGCCACGAACGACCTCTCCTTTTGTCGGACCTGGATCGTCCAGGAGCCAGAAACTCAAGACGTCGCATTCAGGTGAGTATTTCCCAACGCCCACAGTCCGCGCTACGCCCTTAACGTCGTCCCCGATGTTAAGCACTTCGCCACCCACGATTCGGCCCATTCCGTCATAGTCCAGGATGATATCTCGCTCAATAATGTCCGCTCCTAATTCGGGCTCAGCGAACCAGAACCTCAGATTCCCCTCGTTCTCCCCGATGAACATGACTCCTGGATCCTTTAGCCCCCGGCCAATGACGGTCTTCCCCCATGAGCTGTGACAATTCTGACCTCATCCGATTCGAGCATTATGGTGGCATTGTTGTCAGGGCTGTAGTACATGGCACGATCTCTATTCTCAGGGGCACCCGGATAGTCGTCAACAGCATCGTCCCGTACGCTAATATGAACCTCCCTAGAGCCCCGGCATCTTGAGAGCATTCGCGCCAAGCGAACTCCGCCCGGCTCCAAGGCCAAGCAGCACGAGCTGTGAAGTTCCAGCGAATACCGGCGCGGCATATCCTAGAGGCGGCGTCGGTGGATTTGACCGCTTCAGAGAGGACACGACACACGATACATCGGTGCATGCGTCAGGCCACGTCCTTCAGGAGCAGGGCTGAGGCTCTTT
Organism: Phycisphaerales bacterium; assembly: GCA_020350565.1. Classification (GTDB taxonomy): domain Bacteria; phylum Planctomycetota; class Phycisphaerae; order UBA1845; family UBA1845. The sequence continues at coordinate 1,961,188 of CP070718.1, read as the reverse complement.
TCGTCCGCCAGAGACGGCTTGCGCCGGAAACGCAAGCCGAGGCACTCCACGCACTCCCCGCGGCTCTCTCGTCTGCCAACGGCTGCCGGGGCCGCTTTCAGGACGGCAAGGTGAAACTGGACGTTCCGGGCCATGACGACCGCACCGTGGCGAGTTCAGCCTCACTGTTCTGCCGCAGCACTCTGCCCTATCCGGTGAAGACCAGGCTCTCGGGCCACAGCATCAAGAGACCTGCTCTTGACTCGCAATGATGGAAATCGGGGCCCGTGGCTCTTGAGGGAAGTCGCGGATGAAAGGCTCGATGGGTTTGTCACGTGTGCGACCGTCTTTGAAGGCTTCCTCCTTTTGCCTGTCCTGCTCCGGGCCCGCACACTCATCGAAACAGATCGGCTCGCCCGAGAGGCAGCGCAGTGTGATGCGCACGCCTTCGCCTTACTGTTCCAAGGACAACGGAAGCATTCGGGGCGGGGAGCGTCTGGTACCCCGAGCGCCGTAGGCGAGGTCGTTTGCGTAAGGGTCTTGCGGAGAGAATAGGCTTGGACTATCTGCAACCGGCGTGCCGGCTGTCGCGGTTCTTGGGTAGCCTGCATGCCGCCGCGGTGGAGCCGCTCCGACATAGCGGCGGGCCCGCCTTAGCATGTCGACGGGCCCGCTTCGATACGATAGCGCTACGACGGGATCACGATCTCCTCGTAGACGCAGCGCTCTTCATACAGGTTGTAGTCGTACCAGCAGAACTCGACGGTGTATTCGCCCGGCGCGAGATCAACGATGGTTGCTTCAACGTCATAGCAGCAAATGCACCAGCACGGCATCGTGGCGATCTCCTCCTCCGTCAAGGTGATAACATCGCCCTCCACGGTCAGAGAGATCACGATGTCATCCAGGCAGCAGTTGTACGTGGTGTTTGCGTGAAGCACGTGGAGCGTCGTACCGTCTACCGTGAGCTCCACCACGTCGTCCTCGTCGCAGGGCCCCAAATCATCATCTCTGCATCCGGTGTTTGAGTACTCGTCCACGTGCGGCGTGTGGTCACGGTCCTCGGCAACGGGCTCGATAGGCACAGGGGTGCGTGCGCCGCCGTGGTCCGGACTGACGGCGGAATCGTCGCCGCTTCCACCGCCGCCATCGCGCAGGAACCGCTCGCCCGATCCGATGACGATGTCCTCTGAGTACCAGCGCTCTTCATACAACTCGTAGTCGTACCAGGAAAACTCGACGGTGTATTCGCCGGGCGCGAGATCCACTACGGTTGCTTCAACGTCGTAGCAGCACACGCAATAGCACGGCAGCGTGAGGATCTCCTCTTCCTTCAGGCTGATGACGTCGCCCTCGATGGACAGCGAGATCACGATATCGTCCGGGCAGCAGTTGTACGTAGCGTTGCTGTGGAGCACATGAAGCGTGTTACCGTCTACCGTGAACTCAATCACGTCGTCCTCTTCGCATGCGCCCGCGACGTCACGCTGACATCCGCTGTTTGCGTACTCGCTGACGCGCGGAGGATCGCCCAAGGGCGCCATGGTGCTCGGCGTGCTCGGCACGTCGTTTGGCGGCGTGCTGTCCGGGAAAACCTCCTGCTCGGGCTGTGCGGACTTCGCGGGAACGATGTCCACTCCGGACTCCGAGCCTGCTGCGACCGTGTAACTGACCACCATCGTAAGAGCGCAGACTACCGCAAGTGATGTGACGGCCATTATGCGTTTCACGTTCCTACTCCTTTCTAGTTTCTACCCGGCACCCGGATTCAGTGACCTGAGCCTCCCATCTCCGCGGCCCGATAACATTGTGACTTGACTACCCCGTACGCGTTTAGCACCTCGTCCCCTTACGGACAGCCAACTGAAGGACCACACACCGACCCCCAAAGCGCGCCTGAAACTACGGTCCCCATGCATTCTCCCCTCGGCCCTCAAGGCGCGCGGGCATTGGGGACGAGGAAAGCTGCCCCTCCCGGTTGACATACAGACGACCTGAGCCAGTCTTTGACACGAGACCGCCTCAGTAACACTGTCACTGAAAGCGCGTATGGTGCCGTCGGTTGAGCGCGCGGGACGGGGCAATTACAGGGCCTTCCGATGGTCAAGTCATGTTGCTACTTTAACGCTCTTTTGGCACAATAATCCCTAATGACATATGGCAATACCACGCACCTGAGCTTCCTATTGCGGCTTCGCGATCGGGCGGACAAGCTGGGCTGGAACGAGTTCCACGACAAGTACGGACAGCTCCTTTACCGTTACGCTCGGAGCCGGGGAGCGAGCCACGTCAACGCCGAAGATGTGGTGCAGGAAGTGGAGATGTACCTCTTCAGAGCGATCGATAGCCTCGAATATAACGCGCGCAGGGGCCGATTCCGCACCTACCTGCGTGCGGCCGTGGTCCATGCTCTAGCCCGCCAGGCCAGCAAGGAAGCCCAACAACCTTCAGGACTGGACCCGCATGCCTTTAAATATCTGGCCGGTCAGGAAGAGGCAAACGCCGACGAGCAGTGGCAGCGCGAATGGCGGTTTCATCGCCTCCGATCGGAAATGCGTTCCGTGGCCGACACGTTTGAACCCATGACCCTCAAGGCTTTTGAAATGCACGCCCTGGGTGGCCGCTCCGTCATCGAAACCGCCGAGATACTGGGGCTCACCAAATGGAGCGTATACCAGGCCAAGAGCCGGATCTTGAAGTGCCTTAAAGCCCGGCTGGCCGCAAAGGAGATGGATAGAGATTTATAGCACTGTACGAGCGCCTGCTGATTCCATTCTGCACGTGACGTGATCGCCCTTCGATTCGCGTACTCTGGGCACGACCCCAGGCTGTTCGGATTCTGCATGCCCAGGCTTTCAGTGCCGGTTGAGGATGGCAGGTGAGCATCGAAGATGAGTGACGACGCACGGAATGCACGCCTTATCGGATGTTTCCTTCAGAGGTGCGGCAGATCCGATGTCAAAGCCACTTCAATCCGGTCTATTTCTATATGGTGTAGTGGCAGATGGACGAAAGCACGGCGAAAAAAGTGGTCTGTCCGAACTGCTCTGCCGCGCTTGCGGACGGTGTCGGTGCAGGTTTTGAGGCCTGCCCGGTATGCGGGTGCCTGCTGGCCGCGTCGGATGCTGCCGACGCGCGCGGAGTGTCGGCCCAGGTCTGTGAATTCGAGGCCTCCCCGTTCGAACCGGACGGCGAATGTAACGACCTAGTCGCCGACTTGCAGGAAGCTTTCGAACTCGATGCGGAGGCGCTCAGGTCCCCGGGACCCTGCCGACTTCGTGGTCTCGCAAAGAGCAACGTTTTGTCCAGCCTTCGCCCCCCTACGACGGCGTTGCCGACAGGAAGCCGTTTGGGCGACTTTGAGATCGTCGGCGAGCTTGGACGCGGGGGCATGGGGATCGTGTATCGCGCGCGCCAGGTCTCGCTGGGCCGCGAGGTGGCGCTGAAGGTGCTGCCGGATTATGCCCGACATGGCTCCAAGGCACTTCAGCGGTTTCGGGTTGAGGCGCGAGCGGCCGCCCGGCTCCATCACACCAACATCGTCCCCATTTACGCGCAGGGAGAGCACAACGGCCACTTCTACCATGCCATGGAGTTGGTTGACGGGGCCAGCCTGGACGCCGTGATCCACAGTCGCCCGGATCTGCTCAAGTCAGGATGCGTCCATAGCTGTTCATCGTCTAACTGGCTTACAGAAAGACCGAAAGAGCGTGCGCTGCCCGATGCCGGTGAGTCTCCGCTTACCATCCCTGAATCGGATGCGCCGGCGGCGCCGGTCGTGCAATACGGGCGTGAGGACTATCGACACGTCGCAGCGCTGATGGCCGAGGTAGCCGATGCCCTCGACTGCGCACACCGTTACGGCGTGATTCACCGTGACGTCAAGCCGCACAACCTCCTGCTCGGGACAAACAACCGGCTGCACCTGACCGACTTCGGGCTGGCCCGGCTGACGGATGACGCGCACTTGACACTCGACGGCGAGGTCATGGGAACGCCCGCCTACCTTTCTCCTGAGCAGGCCCGCGGCAGCAACACCGAGATCGATCACCGAACGGACATTTACTCACTCGGTGTGACGCTCTACGAAGTGCTGACCCGGTGCAAGCCCTTCGATGGAGAGACACGAGATCAGATCATTACAGGCATCTGCACGGCCGAGCCGGTCGCGCCCCGCCGGTTGAACCGCCAGATCCCGGTCGAGCTGGAAACGATCTGCCTCCGGGCGATGGAGAAGGAGCCGAAACGGCGATATCGCTCAGCCGCCCTGCTGGCGGAGGATTTGCGGCGGTTTTCGGAAGGACGCCCCATTCTCTCACGGCGTATCAGCCGCTTCAAAAAAGCCGCCAGGTGGGTGCGTGGACACAAGACACTGACCACGGCGCTGGCGGCAGCGGCAGCCATGTTCATGGTTGCCGTGGGTCTGGGCTGGAGCGCCCGTACCAGCCGTCACCACGAAGCCCAGCGGCTGCTGAGCGACGCTTATGACCAGCTTGCTTACGTTGATTATCGCGCGCCCGAGCAGGTAACGGCCGACATCGACCGCGCTGCCGACCTGGGCGCGGATGCGACAGATGTTCACCTCGTACGGGCGTTAGCCAGCCTAGGTGCCTTCGATCAGCCCGGCGCCATCCGCCATCTCGAGGTCGTGTTGGAGGACGATCCGTCGGACTTGCGGGCATGGTACTTACTCGCCTGGGCCCAATGGCGAAACAGTGAGCGGGCGTCAGCCCGTGCAACTTTTGACGAGGCAGAGCGCGCCAGGTTGGACGGCGCACTCATGAGCGCCGACACGTGGTTCTTCCGGGGGCTGGCGATCCATTTTGACGAGCCTGCAATAGCTATCGAATCCTACGGTCAGGCCAATGCCCTCCGCGCGCGAGACCACGCCATCTACCCCCAGGCCGTGTTGCACCTAGCCCGGGCACGAAATCAGCGGCTTTACACTACCCGGAGCCTGGAGCCCTTCGTCGGCGCCGACGCGAGCCTGCGACAGCTCATCGAACACGAACAATACGGTGCTTATCCGTACTATCTTCTCTCCATCACGCACCGATTAGCGGCAGAGATTCATCAGGGCAGCCGGGGAACCAGCGACGACTCGCTGGTCGCCGGGCATTATGAGCAGGCACTGGAGTGGGCGCGCCGCGGGCAGGAGGTCGAACCGGATTACGACCGACCGGTCGCCGCGGAGGCGGAGTGTCTGGAGAGTATGGGCCTGTACGCCGATGCGATCGAAGCACGCACGCGCGCAATCGAGTTGGCTGCCAAAGATGTTGAGCGGTGGGAAAGCTACCACTATCGCTGGCGTCTGCACTACTGGACGGGAGCCTTGGAAGCCGCGCTGGCGGATCTGACGGCGGCCGCAGATTACGACCCACAATGCCGCTTTTACGCCCACGTTTATCCGGCCCTGATCTTCGCAGAGATGGGTGACATGCCCACGGCACTGGCTCACGCCCGCGCGCCGGCCTCCGAGGCGCCTGAGCACGCCCAGGAAGTCCTATGGTCCGCCACATGCCTGCGAATATTGGGCCGGCCGGATGAGGCCGACGCTTTGTTGGATGAGCATGAGCACCTGGTCGATTTTGCGGCAGGGCTGGTTCCTCCGCAGTCGGAGGAGTGGGTGCAGGCGCTGTATGCGTATTGCCGTGAGGGAGGACAGCTTACCGCCCTCGACGCTCTGGCCGAGGAGGCGCACACGCCGTGGAGATTGTGGGGCGAGGCACACTTCCACGCCGCGGCGATGCGTCTGGCGGAGGGCAATCGCGAGGCCGCTTTGGCAGGTTTCATGCGCGCATACCGCTCGTTCGACGGTGAACGACGCTACACGTACCACGCAAAGCTCATCGGAATCCTAATGCAAGAGGATCCTTCGTGGCCCGCCTGGATTCCCGCATCCGCGGGTGACGAGACAAAAGCCCCCATCGGCCTGAGCGCCGAGCAGCTCATTGCGCCACTGCGTGACAGAGAGGGAGGAATGCGGTGACAACGATTACGACTTATCGCCCGAAGCACCGACGGGCCGATCTCACGTATTGGCTCTGGCTGCTGTGTGCGTCGGCCGTCGCCTTCACAACAGAAGCAGCGCCGCCAATTGACCCACTTCCGATCCCCGACTACTCGTTCTCCGGCGATTCATGGACCGTCAGCGCGGGCCTCGTTGATGCCGGTGACGTCCTGACTCTGGACTTCCCCTATCCTGCGGAGCTGCTGGACCGGGAGACGCTCGGCCTGCATTCAACCGATGACGACCTGGATGCACTCTCCGCCGGCAACACCCTCATCGCTCCTAACGAAACGTTCGTGTTGCTGTTTTCGGTAGATGCGCAGACCGTCGGCGTGGCATTGCCGGATCCCGCGCTGATTGCACTGGACGTGCCTTACAACGTGGCCGATCAGGCCGCGAAAGGCCAGGCCGCCGGCGATCAGTTCATGTCCACGAGGTTGCTTACACGGATGGGCAGCTCGGACGGCGATCTGTTCAACAACGTGCTGGTCCGTAACAACTTTGACGAGGGCGGCACCGATTTCTCTGCTCAGCCACCGACGTCCGCATGGGAGTTCGCCGGGACCGAGCAGCAGGACGATGTGAACGCAACGGCCGCGCTCGCTCGCGTCGATGGAACGGTCATGAACGTGTACTACTCCGTGACGCAAGACTCGCCGTCGCTGAGCACGCTGCCGCATGATGGCGGCCCGAGCGGCGCGGACATCTACTTCGACGAGATTCCACCGATATGGACTCCTATCACGCTATGCGCCATGCATGAGGATATGGGCCTCGTGCAGGAGGACGACTTAGACGCGCTGATCATCTTTGATACCAACGCAAGCACATACTTTGATGAATCCGACCAGGTGCTTTTCTCTCTGGCCCCCGGCTCCCCATCACTCGCTACCATTCCCGGAGCCAGTTCGGAAGGTGCTGCTGCCGACGTGTTTACGGTGACACCGGGGGGAACGCCCTCCGTTTTCGTTTCGGCAGCCGATCTGGGGCTCGGCCACCCGGATGACAACATCAATGCCCTGGACCTCTTCGCCTGTGACGACGCCATGGTCTGTGCCGCGCAACATGGGATTCGGTACCTTCGCGGCGACCTGAACTCAGACGGCGTCGTCGACCTGGCCGACTATTCGATCTTCGCGGATTGCTTGGCCGGGCCCAACACCGACGTGGAACCCCCCTGCCAACAGGCGGATCTCGATGCCGACAACGACGTCGATCTGGTCGACTTCATCGAGTTCACCGAAGCATTCACGGGACCGTAGGAACCCGCCGGCCAAGCCAGTCGTAAACCTCTCCAATTCATCTCCCGGGACTGCGTACCGTCGTGTCCATCGGCCCCGGAAGTCTTGCCGTTCGCGGACCCGGCTGGTATAGTCCGTGTGCCGGAGCAGGCCAGTCCCGAGCCCAAGTACCGGATGCGAGGTAATCATCCCGGGGCGTCAGGGCATTCGCTTCGAGCGACTTTAATCCGGTCTTCCGGAGCGCCGACCTCAGTGGGCGACCTGCTTCGGCCTGTCTTCGGCCCCGCGGCCGCGCGGCAGTATCACTGCCGGCTCGCGGGCGGCGTGGCCCATGCCGATGCATAGGAGATGGAACACCCGCCCCCCCAAAGTCCATGTGCAAATGATCGTGACGGTGGCAGACGGACCTCCAATCGGCCAGGCGCCAAGGTTGATAGTGATGCAAAGACACTTCCTCGCGGCGAGGGGTACAGGTGTATCCGGGGATCATTACGGAGCGTGGAGGAAGGCGGCAGCATGAGTGATCCGCTTCCAGAGACGGCCGTCTGCATAGGATGTGGGTACTCGCTGCGCGGGCTCTCCGAGCTAGTTTGCCCAGAGTGCGGGAGAGCGTTCATCCCGGGCGAGCGAACCACCTTCAAAGAGGATGGAGGACGCCTGAGTTGGCGGCGCTGGGCATGCGAGCCGCGTGCGTGGCATCTAATAAGCGCTCCACTGCTGACGGTCGCATACCTGTGCTGCTCAACCAAACCGGGCGGGCTACTCGGTGTGCTTGACCTGTGGGCGCTGCTGATAATTCCTGCGGGAATGCTTCTGCTATTGATCCTGGGCATTGATTATGCTGCTAGAGTTGTCGCCATCACCGCCGACCGGCGTCGAGCCTCGCTGGATAAGGCAAAGCAGCAACACGCACACTGGTTGAGGTGGTTTGTTCTGCCCGTATGTGTGGCTGTTCTGATCTCCGCTGTAATATCCCTCTGGCCGATGCGAATCCGATTTCATCTAAGTCTTAAAGCATTCGAGGACGCGGCGTACAGCGTGCAAAGTGGAAAAGACCCTGGAGAACTGCCGAGACAGATCGGTTCTTATCGCGTCATAGACGTCAGACTTACGCAACCGGGGGACGTGTTTTTCCTGACAGGGTACTCAGGTCTTGACCGAGTCGGATTCCTTTATCGTCCGGATGATCAGAAGTCTGGAGGCGCCTATATTCGTCTGGCGCCGTGCTGGTACGCGGTTATGTATTGAGTTGTCGCGGAGCAACGAAGAAGAGGTAGCGATGGTTTTTGCGGCTGTTTGCATCTGCGTCGTTGCAGGCGTAGCGTGGTGCCCGGCGCCGGGCGACGCGCGATGGGATTCCAAGAGAATCATCCCGACACCGTTTCCCCAACGTAATCACGTCGGCATGATGCAGGAACCGGTCGAGGATGGGCGTTGCGGGCCGCATCTTCGATGACCACCGGACCGGATTTCGGGTAGCGGGGCAGCATCTTTCCCCGAGGGGCAAGGGCGGAAACGGAGACATTCTTACGTTTTCAGCGTCGGTTCGTTCTGGTCACGCGTGAGGATTCGGCCAGAATATCCCCTGGGAGGTGGAGTCGTTCCAGAAAAGCAGCGTGTGCCCTTCTCTCCTGTTCAAAGAGGAGCTCAGTCATGAACCGCATGCACTTGTACGTGATCTCGACTTTACTGCTCGTCACCGGGGCCGTCGCCAGCGCTCAGACGCGGCCCGAGGTGGAGTTTCGCACGACGCAGGTGCGCGACAACGTCTATATGCTAGCCGGGGCCGGTGGGAACCTCGGCGCCTCCGTGGGTGAAGACGGCGTGCTCCTGATCGACAGCGAATACGAAGGTTTGACGGATAAGATGATCAGCGCCGTCAAGGCCATCAGCGACCGGCCGATCCGCTTCGTGGTCAACACGCACTGGCACTTCGATCACGTGGGCGGCAACGAGGCGCTGGCCAAGGCAGGTCCCGTGATCGTGGCACATGAAAACGTCCGCAAACGGATGAGCAGCGAACAACACCTGCTCGGGCTCGATCGGAGCGTGCCGCCGTCACCGCCCGGGGCCCTCCCCACCGTCACCTTCACTGATCGCCTCACATTCCACTGGAACGGAGACGAGGTGACCATCCTGCACGTGGAGCCAGCCCACACGGACGGCGACAGCATCGTCCTGTTCCACAAAGCGAACGTCATACACATGGGCGATCTGTACTTCGCCGGCATGTACCCCTTCATCGACGTCAACACCGGAGCCTCCATCGACGGGATGATCAAGGGCGTGGACAAGGCGCTGGCCCTGGCGAACGAAGAGACGAAGTTCATTCCTGGTCACGGGCCGCTGTCCGACTTGGCGTCCTTGCGCTCCTATCGCGAGATGCTGGCGACCGCCCGCGATCGCGTGAAGGCGCTTGTGGATCAGGGTAAATCACGAGACGAGGTCATCGCGGCCAAGCCAACCGCCGACCTCGATGCCAAGTGGGCCCGCGCCTTTGGGCCCGACCTGTGGGTCGGGATTGTCTATGACGGCATGACGCGCGGCGGAGATCCCCCGGCGGCCGGGGAAAGCGCAGGCCCCAAGCCCGTCCCTTAGAGCCGGTCGACCTCATGTCCCTCGGGGCAATCAGACACATCGTCCTATGACATGGATCGGACTCCTGGGTCCGCGTATGATGCCACGGACATCGGTGACGGCGATGCGTGCCCGAAGAACCTGCATGTCTTGGCCGCCTTAGCAAGCGTCACCTTGGGAGATCATCACCATGCCGTGCAACAAACACTCCGACTCCTGGAAGGGCTCTTTTGGAATTTCCCTTATCTGCACTGCAACTCTTCTTCTCGTGTCCGCTTGTCTTCCAGTTGTCGACCGCTGCGCCCGAGTCGATTGCGACGACAACGATCCCTGCACAGTGGATAGCTGCGCCGTCGAGGATGGCGAAGCGGTCTGCCAGTACGAACCAGTCGATTGCCCTGAAGGTCAAGTCTGCCACCCCGAAAGCGGCGAATGTGTCGATTGTCTCGAAGACGCCGACTGCGACGACGGTCTGTTCTGCAACGGCGTCGAATCGTGCGGCGAGAGCAACACTTGCGTGCCCGGCGACGATCCATGCACCGAGACGGTGCTCTGCAACGAGGAAACTGATGCGTGCGCTGACTGCCTCACCGACGCCGACTGTGATGACGAGGTGTTCTGCAACGGACAGGAGACTTGTGACCCGGCCAATGGCCAGTGCGTCGCCGGCGCACCCCCGTGCGCCGATCGGATTTGCGTGGAAGAGACCGACGCGTGCGTTGATTGCCTCACCGACGCTGATTGCGACGACGACCTGTTTTGCAACGGCGTGGAAACCTGCGACCTCGAGACGGGCGCGTGCGTCGCGGGCACGGCGCCCTGCCCCGAGGGCGAGTTCTGCGTCGAGGGCAACAAGGCCTGCCTCGAATGCCTGAGCGATGAGGATTGCCCCAATGGTCAACTGTGCGCACCGGCCACCGGCCGATGCGTCGAAGCCTGCCTGTGCATCTCAGATCAAGAATGCGACGACGGCGACCCCTGCACCGTCAACACCTGCGTCGATTGCGAATGCGTCTCCACGCCGAAAGACTGCAATGATCACCTGTTCTGCAACGGCTACGAGTATTGCGATCCCGAGACCGGCGAGTGCGTTTCGCCTGGAAACCCGTGCGGTGAAGGCGAGCCGTGCTACGAAGACTTTGATGCCTGTTACATAGATTGGGAGTGCATATTCAGCGTCGGCCCGGATCGTATTCTCCTGCCCGACGGCGCACATACCTGCATTGCCAGCGATGAGACTTACGAGACGGGCGATTTCCTTGATGGTGGAGGAGGGCCCGATAGCCTGCATCTCACAACCGTCCGCGAAGAGCCTGACGTCGCCGAAATCATCAACGTTGAGCATGGCTTTTTTCGAAACACGTATCCCGGGCAAAGCATCTCCCTGGATCTTTGGACCGGATACGAAGAGCTCTGGTACGACCGTGGGACAGTGGATGTGACGCTGACCCAGCTGCATGAGTTGGCCGCCATCGGCATGACCGGTGGCGATCAGGAAAACTCGGACCTCACCGTCGTTTTCGATGACGAACTTGTGGTCGGAAATGACGACAGCCTTGAAGTTCTCTTGACCGATGCCGGCGGCGGAGACATCGTCGCGAAGGATGCCGACGGCAACGATGGCTTCGAGACCGTCAACATCTTGTTCGACGGTGACAGCGAGATCGAAGCTTTCATCACTCCTGGGCTCAAAAGCGTGGTGTTGATTGGTGCCGGCTCGGTCACGATCATCGAGCCCTTGATCGGTGCGACGGCAATCGACGCTTCGCAGGCCACCGGCGACGTAAGCGTCAGAAGTGACGACCTTAGCGTCACGGTCACCGGCGGCAGCGGCAACGACACGCTGGCCGGCGGTGCCGGCGACGACTCGATTGACGGCAGAGATGCTGACGACGCAATGACTGGAGGCCCGGGCGCGGATGAGCTGACGGGAGGCGCCGGGGGTGACGCTTTCCGTTACACTGACCGGAACGACGGCGCGGGCCAAGCCCTCACCGGATCGTTTGACCTCGACGCGGCCGATTCGATCGAAGCCTTCGCTTCCGGGGAGGATACCCTCTCGTTTTCCGGATCGTTCCTGGACAACGACGTCGCCAGCGACGTGCCTCAAGGCGGTGTGGACTTCAGCGTCCACGGCTTCATCTTCATCAATGATGTCGCGGCGGCCACGCTCTCGAGGGAACACGACGTGATTTCTGCCATCGGCCCCGTGACCAACGACGGCGACAACAACCGCGCGGCATTCGTGATCAACAACTCATCCGGCGACGCGGCCGGCCTCTACGCGTTCGTCGACAACGGAACCGCCGACGGAGTCATCATGCCGGGCGAATTGCACCTGCTGGCCGTCGTGGACACCCCGGTCGCCTTCGCCGACCTGGCCATTCATTAGTAGGTCGCCAGGATCATGCCTATGAGGTCGACGCATGAACATGCGACCCACCGGCAAAGTCTCCCACGTGTATCTGCTTGATGGCGATCGAGGTGATTGCTGATGGACCGGATGACGTGCTCAGTTATGACGGAGCATGCTGGCAGTCGATCAACTCGATTGTGAGGCTCCGCAAGACTCAGCTACCGGCCAGCGCCGTCTGGAACGAGGTGAAATCGGCCAGGTCCACGTCTGCGTCATCGTCGGAGTCGAATGCAGCCAGGCAGTTCTGGACGGTGATTCCACCCCAGACCGGAGTGGGCGGTGTGTCGGGACCGTCGAAGCAGTGATTGAATCGCACGAAATCCGTCAGGTCCACGTCCTCGTCTCCGTCCCAGTCGTGGTCGAGCGGCGGTGGCAGTTGATTGGCGAAAGCCGCTAGCTGGCGAACGTCGTGTCCATTGGGCCTGCCGCCGCGATCGTACAATCGTACGAAGCCGCGATAGGTGTCGCCCTCCACGTAGTGCATCACCCAGGCCGCGGCATAGTTGTCCCCGTCGCGGGCCAGCACGCGCTGACTACCAACCTCGGTCGGGCGCAGTGACCTCCAGTTCCGCCGCAGGCCCCAGTCAACGCCATCGCTGGTGAACGATACTTCCGTCTGGCTGTCCCAGGGACCGTCTGCTGCATGGAAACCTAGGACCTCGATCGATCCCTGGACGTCCCAGGCCGTCGTCGTGCCATCGGCATGACCCTGGTAATAAAGCGGGATGTCGGCGTACCAGACGATTTTGCCACCGGCATCGAGGTATTGCCGGAGCGTGCAGCCGGGCGACATCGTCTCCGTCACCGTATCCGGAGCGGCGTCCTGGGTGAACACGACGACACTCGGCTCACTGTCGGCGATTCGAGCATCCATCCAGAGCTTGAGGGCGTCGGCGTCGAGCACCTCGTAGCCCTGATTGGCCAGCAGATCGCGCATCTCGGTTCCGGAAGTCCATACCGAAGGATATCTCACGTCGTAGTAGGCCGCCCTGTGCCACGTGATGCCCCCGCTCACCGACAGATCAAGATTGGCGACGACGCCTGAAGCGGTGATCTCGTAATCCGCTGCGGGACGCTCCGGACCGATACCCTGATACAGCGTGAGGTGGACCATCTGGCCAACGAGCGCTGCGTCGTCGCTCTGGCTGCTGCCGTCAGCAAGGGATTCGATCCGGATTCTAAGCACATAGTTGTTCTGTGCCGCGGGGTTGTCACCCATATGATAGGTGCCCACCGGTTCGGGCACGCCGTCCACCCGCGCCACGACCGTAACACCATCGGCGGACGTGATGGCCTGGCCGTCAACGGTAAGCGTGCCGTGGAGCACGACGCTCGGCTCGGGTATGCCCGCCAGCGCACCGCACGCCACGAGGTTAACTGCCAGAATGGTATGAACTGCACTCTTGCCCTTCATCATGGGCTCTCCGGTCACCATGATCCCGCGACGCCCAGTTGCAGACTTTCCCTTGACCCTGTCACGGTGGCACCGACGTTCAGACCCTCGCCAACAGCAAAGGTCTGGCCGTATGATCCGCTGAAGCCGGCCGCAGGGTCGTAGGTCACTCCCATAGTCTGCGTAGATATTCCATGCGTGAAGGTCGCACTGAGCCCCACGCCGGGCATGTACTGCTCCTCTTCCGGGTTTATCGCGCCGAGGTTCACCGACGGTGTAAGCGTGAAGGTTCCTTCGGACCCGGTGTAGATCGGAAGCGTGGGCGAGGGCACCGGAAGAGCGGCAACATCCAGGGCGGCGAGAAGGTAGGCAGTCACACTACCGACTCCGATCAAGGGGCCTTTCACGGCCCAACTCCAATTCTCGTCAATCTCTTCCCAAACGGTCTCACCCGCGACTCCGCCCGCCGCACCCGCAACATCTGTCGCGAATTGCGTAGCCGCCTCTGCTCTCTTAGCCGGGTCAGGATCGGTCAGCTCATGCGCTTTGGATACGGCGGTGGCACCAGCTTTGACCGCTGTCTGCTGCAGAATCTCCGGCGTGCGCTCTATCGTTCCTTCAACGACCGCCACCACATCCTGCACGACCTGAGGATCCGAATCGTCATCGTCGGGCGGCTCGTCTGACTCTTCATCCGTGGTGCCGGTTGGGTCGATCCGTGTCAGGGGGCGGTTCTGCGCGTAGGCATACACATTCAGCCGTTGCGGCCACAGCGGATCGGGATCGCTGACCAGCAGCGGATCCGCGCGCGTGAATCTACAGATCACACTGCCATATGACCGGGCCTCGAAGTAATGCAATCCGCTTTCCTGATCCTGTTCCTTGCCCGTGAACTGGTAGTGAGGATTGAACACGTCACCGGCATGATGTTCATGACGCGGGAAGCCGAAGGGATAGCTGTAAAACTCGGATACAAGCTCACCGTTCGCATCGGTCACCACGTTGGTCGAGCCGAGATGGTCCGTGTGATAGTAACGCACATCGCCCGGCGGCGGTGCCGTCAGGGCGATCGCTTCGCTACTGACAATCCAGTAGCCCCGGCCCGAGGACGTGCCGGTAAGGGTGTTGACGTAAGCCGGAATCCCGGATTGGTAGACATCCCATCCTGATTGGGCACCCGCGTAAGCCCACAGGCCCTGGATCTGAGGATACTGCTCAAGCACCGACTCGATGCCCTGTGCCGTCAGGCCGGGGAAACCGACCAGAACCCGCGTATCTGCGGGGACGTTGACGCTCACCGCGCTGACCAGGCCCTGAAGCTGAAGTTGCCCAGGGACGGTCATGAGAATCCAGTAGCCATGATTGGGGAGCAGTTCCGTCAGTGTATTTCCGCCGCCGCCCGGAATGTGATAGGTGTAGTCGCTGCCATCATGACCATAGACGGCGGCGTACAGTCCGTCGATCGACGCCAGCACTGTGGACGGATCCGTCACGCCGGGGTCCACCTGGAAGCTGATCAGATTCCAGCCTGCGGAAAGATCGATGTCCTGTGACACAACGCCCGCAACCGAAATCGCCCCGTCCACCCGGGCCAGGCGGCTGCCACCCGCAGAGACGTACTTGAGCATCTTGCCGTCGCGAACCTCACAGGCGCTGCTGATGTAGCTGGTCTGCACGCCGTCGACACGCTTGATCACCCGGCGGCCCGTATAGTCGTACAGGTAGCGAATATCGGCGTCATCCTTGATGACCTTCCGCAATCGGTCGGCGAAGTCATATATGTACAGGTCGCCGTTGTTGTCGGTCATGTTCCCGTTGTCATCGTAGTCAAGCGCGCGCTGCTCCTGGCCGTTATCGGTAAGCGTCAGGGCGTGCGGGCCCGGCGGGTCGCTCGGTTCGCGACCGATGCGCCCGCCTGTCCCGCCGCTCCCTCCGCTTGACATTGCTCCGAGGTTGACATCCGGGTCGTTGATGTCGGGGCTGGTCTTGAGTGCCATGTTGCCGAGGCGATCGTAATCGTACTGGATGGTGCCGTAGCCGGTGCCGATCGCCTGGGACAGGCGGTAGAGGTTGTCCACACCAAACGTGGCCGTCTGATCGCGTGGGTCATCCGAGGGAAGTGAACGGCCATCCGTAATGCCCACGATGTTGGCTTCCTGATCGTAGTCGTAGGACAGATCCTGGAGGACGTCGGTCGAGTACTGTGCAAACAGGTGAGTCAGTCGCAGACGTGGGTCGTAGGTGTAGGAAGTGAGCACACCGTTGGCGTGCAGACACGTCGCCTTCTGCCCGCCGGCCTCGTAGGTCAGTTGGTCCACGAAGCCCGGAACCGTTGCCAGAAACCCACGCGTATCGTAGGTGAATTCAACCACATCTCCGCCCGGGTAAGTCGTTCGATACACCTGCCCCAGATTGTTGGCCAGCGAGACCGTCATATAGTCTTCGCTCGAGCCGGTGGGCTGATCGATCCGCTTGACGACGGTTTCGAGATGACCTCGCTGGTCGTAGCCGTGAATCTGCGCCCCCGTCAGGTCTTCCACCCAACTGAGCCTGCCCTTCACATTGTCCAGCAAGGGATAATCGGGGTGCGGCTGATCGTAGTGGTACGCCACGTCGGGCGTGCGGTGCAGGCTCAGCGAATGAGCGTCGTCCAGATAGTCTTCCGTCAGGACGCGGTTTACGCCGTCATAGGTGTAGACGATCTCCTGATTCAGCGCATCGACCCGGCTGATCAGGTTCCCCACCGAATCATAGGTATACGTCAGGTGGCCTTGATCCACATCGTTCATAAAGATGCGCCGGCCCAGACCGTCATAGCGCATGTACTTGACGTTGGCATTCGAATCCTCAATCTCCGCCAGAAGATCGGGCAAGGCGTAGCGATAGATAGTGATGAATGTCCCCGCGTCGACTTGTGAGAGGGTCTCAATCTCGTGGACCTCGATCAGGCGACCCAGGCCGTCGTAGACCAGCGTCTTCGGCGTGTCCTCGTGGATCCCTCCGGTGACGTTGTCCTCGCCATCGTACTCCATGACCGTCAGCGGCAGGTAGACGACAGCGGTTCGTGCCGTTTGTGCATCGTCGTCCGGAGGCGAGACGGTCTCGATCACTCGTCCAACGGGATCATACGCATTCGTAGAGGCCGGCACGCCGCCTGGTGGCAACGACCACGTACCATCACCGCCGAAATAGGGCTGATACACCTTCCAGGGCCGACGGCGGGTGTTATAGAGTGTCACCTCGCTCATCACCCCGCCGCCCGCATCGTAGACCCCCAGCTTGCGACCCAGGCCGTCAAAGAACACCGTCGTGGTAAGGTCGGGCATGCCGGCGATATTGTCGTGTGCCACCGTGGTGATGGAACTGACCGGAGCACCCAGGTCATAACCGTAGGTCTTGGTAGGTGTCCCGGGGTCATCACCCGGCAGGAACTCCTCCGTCAGACGGCCGAAGGTGTCGTAGGTGAATCGCGACTCGTGACCATTCAGGTCCGCGAGCGTCAGCAGCCTGCCGAGCCGGTAGTCATACGTGGCTGAAAACTCGAGATCGTCACTGCCGCCGCCCACAACGATCGTCTCGACAGTCGGGAACTTATGCAGGGTATCATCGTACTGCAGGATGCGGTCGTTGCCGTTGGCATCGCGAAGCACGATCGGGTTGCCGTACGCATCCACCTGCTGCCGGAACGTGTCCACAATCCCGTTCGGATCGCGCGGATCGCCGATGGCGAATGACCGCTCCGTGAGCGAAGGCACCGCATCTTTAGAGATAAGCGCCTCGGTGCGATGCAGCACGCCACGATCGCCCATCTGCCCCAGCGGCAAACCTTCGAACGCGTTGCCGTCATAATAATTGCGCGTTTCCGACACGAACGCGCCACCCGGGCCCCCGTCGGTCTGAATGGTGCGACTGGCGCGGTCCATGATCCACGCGACTTCGTTGAGGGCATATTCGTATCCGGTGTACAGATCGTCGCTCGAGTTGGAGAGATCTCCGTAGTCCCATTCGAAGAGAGGGTTGCCTAGAGCGTCCTCATCTGAATGCGATTCCAGTTCTTTTGCCGTGCCGCTGCCGCGCTCGATGACCGAGCGATGCGTAACCGTTTGCACGGCCAGACGCACCTGGCGACCGTAGGTGTCATCGGTCCAGTAGCTCGCGCCGAGCTGATCCGCCAGCGCGCCCCCATCGGCCTTGCAGAGATCGCGGACCTGCCACGTGGTAACGGTGCGCTCAAAGACGAGCGAATCATCCGCATAGCTCCCGTCCTGCAAGGGATCATCTGGAAGAGAGGTCGTCTCCACCCAGAGCTGCACACCCTTGAGCGGCTCTTCCTCACGGCCGATCCACAGATCGCCTTCTTCATCCGTTTCGCCGTCACCGTCGTTGTCGATGCCATCCGGACCACCAGTGTGGAACGCGTACCTCGTCACGAGAGTCGGCGCGTCATCGCCGCCGAACCGTTCGTCGCCATGGTCGGTCTGCTTAACAAATGCGAAGCCCCGGAACTGATGCTCGATCGGGTCGTAGTAGCCGTCCCGATAGGAGAAGTCGGTCGCGTAACGGTCACCATCCGGACCCTCGTCGGCGTACCCGTCCAGGTCCAGCCCTATGGTTGTCTCCGCCTGACTGACGATCGCTGCCGGGAAGGGAACCGTAGTGCTCCACGGGTGCCCTGCGTCGTAGGCATCGACGGTGTAATCCGTGGTCGAGCGATACGAGACGGCCGTCTTGCGTCCATACCCGTTGTCGATGCCGGTCAAGAGGTTGTAATGCGACGCGCCTCCGAGCAGCTCCGCCAGATCCACGGCCTGGATGTGCGAGTCGGGTAGAGACGAGTCAGCATAGATGAGGTCCTGCGTTCCATTGCCATTGAGATCCGCCCAGCGGACCTGAGCATCTGGCGTGACCGGCAGGTCGATGATCACGCGTGACGTGGCGAACGTGCCGTCGCCCAGGTTCTGCCAGAACCAAAGATCCGTCCCCTGCGCCTGTTCCACCGTAAGGTCGCTCAGCCCATCACCATTGATATCCACCAATTTGGCACGATGGAGATTACCGCCCTCACTATCATCCAGGGAGCGGTCCGGCAGCATGATCTCCACCCGATCGCCGAAGCGGCCGTAGCCGCTGTTCGCCCACCAGATGACGCTGTACGTGGTAATTTTGACGACATCGTTCAGCCGATCGCCGTTCATGTCGGCCAGCGAGACACCCAGGTCACCAAATTCAATCGGCTGAGACCCTTCATAGACCGCGTCGGTTACGATGGGTCCGGTGTAATAACCGTCACCCTGGTTGAACCAACTGAAGTATGCACCGGACTGGCTCTGGATTACGTCAATCCGCTTGTTGAATCCCAGGTCCGACGTCAGCACCGAGGAGCCTTCCGCGCCGAAGGGCGCCGGCGGCGGGTTCGATTCCACCGACATCAGTTGCCCCGCCGCCCAGCCGGTCTGCCCGGTGTTGGCGAAGAACTCGACGTAGTCGCTTCCATTGGTGACAACCAGGTCGGAGATTCCGTCGCCGGTCATGTCCGCCAGGTGGACCTGATCCGAAGACAGCTCAAACTGCAGCGCTCGGCTCTCCACGGCCGCGACGTCGATCGGCCCTTCCCACAGGATATATGGATCGCCGCCATCTTCGTGGCGACCTCGGTTGAGATAGGCAACGTGCCCGGCGCCGGTTGACAAGAGGTCGGGAAGACCGTCCGCGTTCAGATCAATCAAATCCACGTTGGCATTGTCCGGACCCTGTGGCGGTTCGCCCACGGCGCCCATGACATACCCCGAGGCCGAGATCGGCGTCCCCGGATCCGGCATGTCAAAGGTCTGGTAGCCGAACGTGGTCATCGGCAACGACGTCACCCCATCCGAATCGTACTGGGTTACTGTGGTCAGGAACGACCAGTGTGCATGGGCCTCATACCCGAAGATGTAACGCCGGATGAGCTGCTCATCGTACAGCACATCCACTTGCGACAGCCGCTTCGACGTCCGCACCCGGAACCCGCTGCGGCAATCGATGAAGGGATCGGGGCGATCCTCGTACGTCAATTGCACTGCATACGCATGTGTCCACGGGCCACCACCCGGACCGTAGCGAATCCCGCTCAGGTAGATCTGACGATCCTCGGGGACAGGAAGCTCGTAGCTGTATTCGATGACGTTGCCATGCGTGTCGGTCTGACGTTCAAGGCACCAGGCGTATACATACGTTCCGTCCTGGCTGGCGATCCGCGCCGACGACGTCAGCCCGAACTCGAGTTTGATGCCACTTTTGGTGTGGGCCTCCCAGTAATCCCCGATGCGGGCATAGCGGATGAACAGGCCCTCCACCTTCGCGAGGTAATAGCCGTTTACCAGCGGAACGAGCTCCTCGCCCTCCATGCCCAGGAAACGGTCAGGGATGTCCTCGCCATCCGGCGCTTCACCGTAACGCGGCAGCCCTTCGTCCGTCTGACGACGGATGCAGCCGGGACCGAAAGACCAGCCAATCCCCGCGACGCCGAAACCTTCGCCTGCATCGTAACGAAGCGAGAGCGCAGGCGTGAAACCGGCTATGCCCCCCGGAAGCACCAGCCCGACCGCGTATCGGGACATGCCGCTGTTTAACGTCGGCTGGAATGCATCGCCCAATCCCTCCAGGGAGCCAGGTCCGGATGGACGTGAAATCGTATTGGGCGATACGCCGTTCTTATCGTCGGACCCTAATGCCGGCGCACCCAGCAGCGCGGTGAACAACACAAAGGTTGTCCATGCATGTCGGGTCATGAATCGATTCCTCGAAAAGCGGACGGGGGCATCGTTTGAACACTGAACCGTCAAAGCTGCAGGACAAAGCCGTGATGCCGATTCCCAAGACCCCACACCGTACGCTCATCCGCCGGGGGCGGTTCCAAGGCAACACCCGGCGTCCCACGACCTCTCAGCGTCGAAGACGGAGCTTCATCCCGGCGAGCCCGCACAACATCAGAAGCGGGCTGATCACCCCGACGGCTCCGCACATCCCTCCTCCCGAGCCACAACCGCTCCCGGAGGCATTGTTCAGCAGATAACCGGCGTATAGATCCTTAGACGCAACCGACAGGTCGAGTTGTTGCGCCTTCCCACTGGCCGGGATTCGTACGTCACCTGCATGCACACCATTGCCGTTTCCGTCCAGCACGTAGATCCTGGCCAGCGCGCCTGCCTGGGGTGTGTTCGCAGACGGCGTTCTGCCGTCAGCCTGAACGGCATGAGGGATGTGCAAGACGTACCGATCACCTGCGGCCGCGTTGTTCCCCATCCGGTAAACTGAGACCGGATCCTCCAAGCCGTCTACACGGGCCATAATCGTGTAACCCTCGGTCGCGCGGCCCACCTGTCCGTCAATGTGCAGCGCGCCGTAGACAATGCCGTCTGGTTGCGCGATGTCAGCGCTCGCAACCGTTGACATCAGCAACATGAAACCGAAGGCGAGTATCTTCACGTTCATCGTCTTCCCTTTCCTGGTCCGTTGAGAGTCGCTCATGGGAACAGCCCCCCTTCGATAGCTCATTGCCGGCTTCCGCCGGATCAGAGGTCCGGCTGCACATCGCCGCTGTATCCGTAGCATTCGAACGTCAGCTTGATGTCGCGGACGCCCGTGCCGGACTCACCGTTGATCAGCAAATCAACACCCTGGTTCGGGTCTTCGCCCATCAATTCCGATCCAGGGATGATGAGGTACCACTGGCTGTTCCAGATGGATCGTCCGGTCAGCTTGTAACTCAGATCCTGCGTCTCGTCGGTGATCGGGCGGGCGGTGACCGTCGGAATGCGGCGGCGGTGTACCATCTCGGCCGAGCCCCCCACCAGCGTGTCCCACGGCATCCAGTCCGGCTGCTGCAGTTCTGCCTCGCTGACCGGGAATGGCACCGGCAGGCATTGATCCAAAACGTTCCACTCACGGATCGACCCATCCGTCGGCACACGCATGAAGTCGGTGCCCGTCGGCACCAGGTAGGCGTGCACCTCCTTGTTCAGCGGCGGCGATGCGTACGATTGGCTGAACCCGACATTGAAGGAGTGAATCTTGATCGCGTACCGATCCGAGGGCAGTATCTCATCGCCACTCGAATCCCAGCCGAAGAGGTTCAGGCCTGATGCCACTGACGTGCTGAACGGAATCACGATCGCCGGCTCACTCTCGCGCACCGGCAGCAATGGCTGACAATGAAACTGGTAGACATTCAGTTCATTGAGATCAGGCACCACGCTGTTGGTAAGGACCGTGCGCCAATTGGCGTCGTACGCGACGCTGTTGGGAATGCGGAACAATTCCCACCGCAGGCTGAACGTCCGCTGGAAGTGGTCCTTGTTGTTGAAGCCCAACTCGCTGCGCAGCACGCCGAAGTTTGCGGCCATCTCGGCGAGCTTGCCCGCAAGACCGTTCCCCACCAGGGGCACGCCGTTGTCCGTCACGCCGAGGCTGCGCTCACGGACGATCGACTCCAGGAAATGCTGTGCGCTAAGGCTGTCGCTGCCCAGCAGGTTGGTCTCGTAGTCGTAAGCCTTGGCCGCAAGGTACGCGTACAGGGCGGCAAGGTCGAACTGGGCGCGGTACTTCTGCAAAGCATCATTGCGAAACACCCTGAAGGCCATGTCGCGATAACGGTACTGGGTGATGTCGTCGACCGTGCGATTTCGGAAGGCCGTTCGCTGCTCGAGCAAACGCAAACCGCGTGCAACGGCCGCGTGATAGCGGCTGGTCGACTGCTTGATCGCTTCCTCGAGGCTGTACAGCTCCAGGCGCGAAGCGGCCAGGCCCCGGATCATCTGCTTCAACGCGACAACCTGCTGCTCCTCCTGGTACATATTCTGCAGACCCGTGATCGTGATCTGCTGATTTAACGTGACCAGCTCCTTGTCATGCTGCAGCGATACCGCCAGGATATCCGAGACATCCGCGAGCGCGCTCGCTATCTCGCTGCCGATCACACCTGCCGTCCATATGCCTGATCGAGGCACCGAAGTGAAATCGCCTCCCGAGGCCATGCCGGCAACGAAGTTTTTGGGCAATGCTTCAGCCGCCGCCTGGGCGACGCGGTCGGCAATACGGGCCACCGTGCGGGCTGCAGCCGCAGCAATGCGGGCCGCCAGAATGAGATCGTTCTTGAGCGACTGCCTGTTCCGCCCTGCGATCATCGCCCCCAGAACGTTGTCGTCGAGATTATACAGGTCACACAGCAGATCGACCTGGTCCTCGATATCATCAATCGAGATCTCGTAAGCCAGCAGCGCCTGCTTGTAACGAGCCACCGCCTGGAGCAATTCCGCGCGAGCGAACTGAATCTCGCCCGGCACCGGCCGGCTACCCCAGCTTGCGGGCTTGACCAACCCCAGACCGTCTGTCGACACGCTGAAATCGACCACCCATTCGTCCAGGTCCTCAAGCATCTCCCCCACATCTTCTCCTGGCGGCCCCTGCACCAGCTTCCAGCCTTCCTCTGCATCCCGGAAATGGACTCCCCGAGCGCCTAGTACACTGAAATCAGGTTTCTCAAAGGTAACCGAAATCGTCGTCGTGCCCGTCGTGCTGTTGGTGCTCACGTCGTCCGACTGCAGCAACACCGAATCATCCATGTAGGCAAAGTGGAAGATGTCTGGACCGACGTAACCGTCCGGGTAAGCCCCGCCCACACCGATGTCTTCGTCGTAAGGCTGGCCGTAGATCTCGATCAGCCGGTTGACATAATCCAACTCGCGCTCCTCAATCAGATCCTCAAAGTTGTCGAGGCTGTCCTGCATGGACCTGAGACGCTGTGTGTTCGAATTGGCGTAGTTGAATGCCGTGCTGGCGTTGTTCAATGCGATGACAGCTCGCTGGAGAACCTGATCGAAGTGGGTGAAGCCCTCTTCCGCCAGGTCTTTAGGATCAAGGCCGAAAGGCACGACGTCAGCGGCCATCCCGAGCGGGTTCAAGCCCGCGTCGGCCTTGTCCAGAATGGTCTGAATCTCCGCGTAATACGCCGCGATCTCCCGTAGCTCCGCGACCGTCGTGCGATCGATCTTCTGGATCCCCTCATGCGTAGTGTCCTCGGCCGGGAGCATCGCGTTGGCCACCACCCAGTCGAGGTAGGCGCCCTGCCCGGCGCGACGACCCCAGTCCGCCACACCCCAGGCGCGAGTCGCGTTGGCATCCGGATATCCCAACTGCTGGTCCAGCGGATCGGGGGTGTACCGCTGGCGGAAGGTCAGCGACGTGATCCCCGCTCCGGCCCGGGCGCGCGCCGCGGCCGCCACCGCGAACTTGCGCTCGTACTTGTAGCCCACCGGGACCGGCTGACCGCCTACGAGCACATCCTCCGTCGTGTTGATCCACTCGAAGTCGGGGTTCCAATGCTGCAGCAGGGCGTAAAACTCCTTGATCGCGGTCAAGTAATACCCCCACGCATCGCCGTGACCCTGCGGGTAAGTGGCCACGGCCTCCTCGACGTCACCCATCTGGTAGTTATTGGCGTAGGCGATCTGACCATTGCCGCTGGTGAAGTTCCAGGGCAACCGGTTATCCACCGTGGCGATGATCGCGCCGTCCGCATCGTAGTCCGGTGAGCGGGAGAAATCCCGGCCACGCAACAGCGCCAACTCCTCTTCCAGCAACGATTCTACCTGGTCCTCGAAGCAGAACACCGCGTGCGGGTCGTAGGTACCCGACGGCTCCCCCTGATCGGCAAAGACACCGATCGTCGGATCGAGCGCATCGGCATAGGCCTCGTTACCCAGAAGCATGTACAGTTCGGAGATCTTTCCCGCTACCAGGAGGATCGCCTTGATGATGGGGTCCGTAGGAGTGCCGCCCTGGTCGATGCTGAATGCCCGCGCCCGGCCCAGGACCGTCTCATACAGTTCGATCAAACCGATCTTGTTGATGTTCTCCGGGTCGCAGTTCAGCGGAACGGGATCCATGTATCGCTTGCCCGCCTGACGGATCATGTCCACGTAGGTGGCCGCCTCGTTGACATGGAAATCCTCAACACGCTGATCGAACGGGTTGATCCCGCGAATCACCCGCTTGACCCAGCCCTCCGCCAACTGGACCTCGGTCCATTCGCTGATGCTCGTGCCCTCTCCCTCGATGTGCCAGCCGTCCGCGCCGTGATTGCAGTCGCAATCGCCGTCGGGAAGGCCATCGCCGTTGCCGTCAACAGGAGTACACGGCGAGCCACCCGAATCGATACAAGGACAACTGGTGTAGCCGCGGTAGCGCACTCGCCAATAGCTATCCCCCAGCGTGAATTGAGACGCGCCTTCGATCATGACTTCGCGAAGGGCCAGCCCGTCTTCGAAACCGGTAGGTGGGTTGTAGTCGTTCCAGACGGCCGACTCCGGCGCGAACGAGTCGTAGTTATCGGAGTACTGCCACTGGAAGTACAGAAGCTCCGGCCTGCCGCCACCGTCACCGGAGAACTGCAGAACCTGCTTCTCGCTCAGCGGACACTCGGGCACGATGACGCGAATACGTCCCTGATCCGGAGGACACTCCACGCGCCAGACGTATACGCTCACCGGCAGACCCGCATCCACGCAGTCCTGGTCGTTCTGGACCGCCATGGTCACCCAGCCTTCCACGGCCGTTTGATCCGCCAGCGAGACGAACTTGCTGCTCGTCGCCTCGAAGGGCACGCAGGTCCCGCCCGAGCAGTCACCATCATCGTGGCAGGCAGCGCCGTCGTTGTCCCCGACGCAGTAGCCGATGTTCTCTCCCAGGTCATAATTACCGATCTGCACGCGTGACAGGATGTACAGGTCGTCAATGGCATCCTGGTAATCAACGTCGTTATCCAGATCCAGCAGGATCTCCTTGTCCCGATCACTCATCACACCACGGAAAACGAGCTCATTCGTAAGGAAGTCGTACCAGATGCGATCGGGCCACTCGCCCCCGCCCCCAATCTCACCGCTGGAAAGATGGGGCGGCAGCGGTGCGAAGAAATCGTCCGTCAGCGGCGTAGCGTATGGCACCGACACCTCGTATGCCGGATCGATGATGCGCACGCCTACCGAGTCGTGCAGCATCTCGATCGAACCGCATTGGCCACTCTGATCGAAGGTCGCCCCGATATGGCGCAGCGGCGCGCACAACGGCTCGTCCGGGTAGGTGCAGGCATCTCCCAGTACGTTTTCGTTGGGGTTCGGATCAACGGGAGGCCAGTTCGGGTCGTACCTTACCGGCCAGGGCGTCACGCCGTCCCCACCGGACCCGCCCGGACCGTTAGCCAGCCACGGCTGGCAGCCGAAATCAGCCGCCCAGTTCTCCCAGATGTAGATGTCGGCTGTGCTGTGCACGCAGCTCGGGGCGTCCGGGTCGACTTCGCAGTCGGCACTTTCCGGCTCGTCCCAATCTTCGACCGCCCAGATGCCGCCTTTGCGGTCCACCCACAGGGCGTCGCCGGTAATCGGCTGCACCTCCGTCTTCGGCTGAGGTGGGTCCTGGTCGTCCATGCACACCGCGGACGCGTAGTTGACCGGGAACAGCGGATCGATCGGCTGACCTGCCACCACGGGCACTTCGATGGAGCAGACACAATCAGCACCCGTTTCACAGTCGTCGCCCTCGGTCCAGCCGCCGAAGCACTTCCCGTCTTCACCGCAGCCGCATTCCTCATCGATCGCCGTATAGGTGTCGTAATAGAAGTCGTCCGAACCGTACTCAGCCACCACGCAATGCGCGCCCATCCCCCAAAGATCCTCATTATCAGGATCCGGATATTCCACCAGCACGTAGGGGTGACCGGTCGTAACGCCCCAGTTGTTGTCGTCGCGAACCGCAAATACTTTCAGCTTGCCCCCGACGGGAAGGAGAATGGCGTGCTCGTCGTTGGGGTTCCAGCCCGGCACACCGAACTCATCCGTGCCCACATCGCCCACAGCATAGAGCTGTGAGCCCATGGGATAACCACCGCTTACGTCCGCCGGATATCCGGCGGCGCCCTGCCGCGATGCGATGACGATCTGTCTGCCGGGGTCGCAATTCCACGCGCAATCGTAAGTCACTACCTTGTTGGGCCAATAGACGCCTTCCGCATAAGCCCCTTCCTTGCACCACCACGCCTCAAGTACGCCGTGCTCAGCGGAGCTGTTGACCGGAAAGATCTGGCCCGTCTCCTC
>CP070718.1:1910146-1934345 GCA_020350565.1 Phycisphaerales bacterium | reverse complement strand
GTTACTTCAGAAGCGAAGCCCGCCGTATACGTGATGGAGCGGCTGCCCTGCCCCGAAGTGATGGTGCCGCCGACGATTTCCCAAAGGTAGGCGGCACCGGGCCCGGCGTTGGGGACTTCCGCCGTATTGCCAGTGGAGCCCTGGCACACCGTTGCCGCGGCCGTAATCGTGGCATCCGGCAGATCCAGGACGTCAACGGTTTTCTGCTCGCTGTTCGTGCAGCCCGCGCCTGAGGTGACGGTGACATCAAGTGTCACGTCCGGGCCGGCGCCCGCGTCGTACGTCACCACCCGTTGGCTCTGTCCTGCGGTGATCGTGCCGCCGGAGACGGACCACGAATACGCCGCCCCGGTCCCGGCGCTGGGCACGCTTGCCGTGTTCCCCGATGAGTTCGGGCAGACGTCGTCCGCGTCGATCGTGGCATCCGGCGGTTCTTGCGTCGTAATCACGATCGTGTCATTGTCCGAGCCGCCCCCCTCGTCGGTGACCGTGACCGTAATCTGCCGGCTGAACGCCTCGGTCGGAGCGGTGTATCGGGCGGTCGTGTCGCTGAGCTTTTCCAGGTCTTCACCGGGTGCGGGATTGTCCAGGTGATCAGGGAAAGTCACTTCGGTGTCGCCGGCACCGCCGCTGACGTTGGCGGTGATGATGGTCTCCTCCCCGAGGCACAGATTCGCGTCGCCCGCCGTCAGGGTGATGTTCACGGGGCTCGGACCACCGCCGCCGCCACCGCCGCCGCCGCCACCGCCGCCGCCGGGATCGATCTGGCTGGTCACCTCGATGGTGAATGAGGCCGTTGCCCGATCGTTCACGGCGTCAACAACCGCCACCCGGACGGGAACACTGTCCCGCGCGACGGGCGTGGTGAAGCGACGACTGTCAAAGACCTGCTCGAAGCCGGCCGTCTGCAGGTCCCCAAGCGGGCAGGTGCAGTTCTCGAACTCCGTTTCCCCGATCGTGATCGGTTCGCAGTCCGAAAGGTCGCCGGGGGGATTGCTCAATCGTCCGGCGTCCACAAAGTAGCAGACCTTATAGGGCGGCGTACCTCCGTCGACGGCTACCTCGATATCCACGGTCTCGCCGGGGAACACGATGCCGAATTCGCTGGTGACTTCGATATTCAAATCGAGCGGCGACGCGATGGTAACGGGAATCGTCCGAACAAGGGTCACGCCGAGGCCGTCCGTAAGCCTCGCCGTGATGACGTCGCTGCCGGTCCGGTTCGGGCAGGCCCGGTAGTACGCCTGCACCGTTCCGTTCCCCGATGGCAGGGGGCCGTATTGCAGTTGGCTGCGCCCCTCATCCTCGCCGCAATCGACCGGGGACGCATCGGGATCGGGAGCGGAATCCAGGAGGAAACCCACTCGGGGCGATTGAGCCGTGGTCTCCAAGGCGATCGTGTAAGGCGGCAAGCCTCCCGCGGCTTCGGCCGAAACGCCGACCGTCTGCCCGGGAGTGAGGACCGTGCCTTCGGCGTTGACCGTAAAAGCCAGCTCGTTCTTCGGCGCGACACGTAACGAAAGCGTGGAGGTCGTGTTCACGCCGGTGGCGTCCGTGGCCTCCACGGAGAAGGTCACGTTCCCTGTATCGATCGGCGCGGTGTAAACGGCGGTCGAAACGGTCAATTCATTCCGGACACACAGACAGGGGACCGAAAGACTTCCGCCGGAAAGGCCTTGAACCGCCCAGGTCACCTCGTAGGGCTCCCCGCTATTCGGTGGCTGCGAGCCGCCGAACACATCGCAAGGCGGTGCACCTGGCAAAGTAGGATTCTCGGGGCATGGCCTTTCCCCACCCGGCGTTTCAAAGGGCGTCCCCCCCGTCACGACGGCCGTCAACGTAACTTGCTGCCCGGGCTCAATGTTGGTTCCTTCCAGGGATGTGACGGATACGGCGAGGGCCCCTTCAGGGCGCACGACCAGAAGAGTGATGTCACTGAGGACCTGTTCGGCCTCGCCATCGGCATTGTCGGCCTCTTCCTCGTCAGCCAGCGGGCCGAACGTGGCGACGGCTGTGATGCGAACGATTGCACCTTTCGGTCCGGGATCGCTGAGCACCTCCATAATACGCAGACGGGCGACCGTTGTGCCCGATCCGCCGTCCGCTGTGTAGGAAACGCCGTCCGCCGCAGGTTGAAAATCGAGATCGAAAGCAAGCAGATCAACAATAGGTCGGTCAGAGCAGGATGCTTGCCGCAGTCCATCACCATCCAGAATGCAAGCGAACCATTGATAGGAGGCCTCAGCCGAGACCTCGAAGGTCAGCGTAGCGTGCCCCTCGTTGGCGTCGCCGCGGATGATTCGACTTCGATTGGCCGAGAGCAACCCCGTCTCAGAGCGTGCTGGGCTGGTCTGGTCTCCGCCCGGCTCGCCCCGGCCCGGCAGGTTGGTCGGCACCTCGCCCGTGCAGGCGCCCAAGACAATCCCGCCCAGGCAGACCATGCCGACCAGTACGAGTAATCTGTAAACGTTCATCGTACGCCGTCCTTCTACGTGGTCCCGGCGCGCCGGGACTCACACTGCGCTAGTCCCTCTAGCCCTCCCTGCAATGCAAGAACCCGGCCGGCGATCCTTCTGCGGTCGAGACAATAAGCGTGCAATCACTTCCCGAACACGATGTTCCGCCGAATCTCTCTATTCACCCGGAGTCCTCCACTGGACCCGATGAATCGCGCGTTAAGGAACCGCGAGGCCGCGACCACTGCGGTTGGAATCCGAGACTGCAGCGACGCCTCCGCCGGGCTGATACGCGTTGCCCGAGTGAGAATCTCCGCCTGCGTCGCTGGAGCCGGGATCACAGAGGTGCGAGGCTGATCAAACACGAAAGCCTCCTGACGCACTTGGCTGATCAATCCCGGCTCGCCGCGCGCCGCACCGCGCACCGGCGTGAAGTCTCCCTGCTCGGCCTCGGCCACCCACCGCGCGCTGCTTTCCACGCCGAACTTGTACATCTCACGATTCAGGCGGCTGGTCGCGGTGGCTACGGGTAAGGCGTCTTCGATAGCACGGTCGGGTTCACGGGTTGTGATGCTGCGCCCGGCATCGACGGCGGCGCCGAGCCCGGCCCACGCAGCCGCCCCGTCGGCGGGCAGCACCTCCGGAACGTCGCCCTCGAAGAAGGCCAGGCGGCCGTGCGAGACGGTGAAAGCCGCGCCGGGCACCTCCGCTCGCACCACCAGGGACGCACCTCTCGACAATGTGTAGCCGGCTACGCCCTGGCTTTCACAGGCAACCAGCAGCCAGTCGTCAACATCACCGCGGCGCAGGACATAGGCCCTGCCGCTCCTTAACATCAGCACGAACGAAACAAGATCATCTGTCTGAGGCGCGGGCAAGAACGCCAGCTCGGAAGAGTGTTCAAGGTGAATAACGATTCCATGGTCGAAGAGCGTGACCATGGCTGAGCCATCCATCGAAGTTCGAACGCTTTCTCCGAGGTGCACGCCGTTGTTTTCGTCGGAGAAACGGTAGCTCCGCGTATCGAGCTGGCGGAGCTCACCCGAAGTGTCGACGCAGGAGGCGGCGTTTTCGGTCACGGCGGTAACGTAGGCCATCGGCGGGCGGGCCTCGGTCTCCTGCTGCTGCCCTGCGGCGATCGGGGCAACGAGCAAGGCCCCCGACATCACGATCCCCGCCCCTGCATAGGTGAATCGTACCATGGTCCACCTCAAAAGAGTTAAACTTAGTTGAACGAGAAGGCGACCGAGAAACCATAGATTGCCCGGTCGTACTCGAAAATCGCCTGTCCCAAGCGGTCCACCACGTTTGAGTCGTCGTCCGTATAGTTCATGTACCCGCTGACGGTCATCACCACGCGGTCCACATCGGGCCGGAAGCGGTTTTGCGGCTGCCCGCCGCGCAGCACGAACGACCGCGAGAGCGCCATACCGTATTGCTGGATGAAGTCGCGCCGTTTGCGCCGATGGTAGTCCAGCAAACTCGGGTTGCGATAATCCTGCCATTCGAAGTCCGCCATCGTGTCCAGGAACCAGCCGTAAGGCAGTGGCACCGAGACCCCGACGGTCAGCCCTGGGCCCTGCTGGTCGAACTCGTCCCCGTCCGTGTCGTCCCATGCGTAGCGGGCCCCAAGAAACGGCTCCAGGTACCGATTCGGATAGTCCGGATCGTCCTGGCTGAACTGGTCATCGTTTGGATGCCCCCAGGGCTCGATCCCGCGCTCCCTGTACCATTCCGTCATGTTAACCGTCTTGAGCTGCCCGATCGCTCCAAGCGTCATGTAAGTTCCGTCTCGGTCCAGGCGCAGGTCGTTCAGCGGTTCGTGATAATCGCGATGCGAATAGATGAAGTACACGTCCGCTTCCGCCTTACGGTCGAGCGCGAACATCCGAATGTTGGGCGTGACGGAATGAAAATCCAGGAAAGCGGACCGGCCCAGCAGCGTGTACTCGTAATCATACTGCAGCCGCAGATAGAGCGGCCCGAAATCGCCCTCCTCCTCAATCGTCTCATTCTGTATCGCGACACTGCCCCCGTAGAGCTCTTCGTCGAACTCGTCTATGCTGCAGTGCCATATGCCCGACACTCGCCCCTGCACGCCGAGTGTCCACTTTTCATCGAGATCTACAGTATAGTCAATCACGAAGCTTGAAGTAAAGCCGGAGTCCTCCTCATCCGTGACGCCGCGGGGCAAATCCGTACGCTCGCCCAGCAACACCACGTTGGTGTCGTGATGAAGTCCGAATGACAACGACAGCGTGATGTCGTTGCGCAGCGCGGTCACGACCGATAATTCTTCGGCACGCTCCAGCAGATCCTTGATTTGCTCCAATTGGCGAGCCGCCACACGCACCACCGGAGACTGGGTCGGATCATCGACTTCCGTGGGGTCCAGTTCGATCGCCCGGTAGATCCAGTCCTGGGCTTCGAGATAGGCCTCACGGCGGCGCTGGGTCGTGGGCGCCAGACTGCCTTCGAACGGAATGATGATGCCGAGATACAGCGCCGCATAGCTTCGCCAGAGGGGATCGGTCTCCTCGTTCTCCGCAATCCCCCGCATCAACTGCCTCGCCTCCGCCAGCATCTCCTCATCGATGCGCGCCGCCTCGTTCTCGGCACGCATGGGGACGGCCTGACGGTAGCGAATCACACCGAGGAAAAACTCGGTGCGGAGTGCGTCGATGCCCTGCGGTTCGTCGCGTCGAACACGCTCGAGTAAGTCCGCAGTCTGTTCCAGCAGCTTGCTTGCCTCACCGCGGAGTTCGACGACCGGTCCGGACGCCAGATCTTCCAGCACATCGCCATGCGTGAGCAGTCGCATGGCCTCCCCTTCCCGAATCCTCGCGATCTTGGAGATCCCAACGGCCTCAAGGAGACGAATGATGTGGTCCGGGCGGTCGATGAGGCTCATGAAGCGACGGACGTCGTCGATCATCCGCCCATAAGCGTCGGCCTCGGCTTGGGCGGCCAGGTGAAGGCGTCGTCTGTTCTGATTGACTTCCGCGGTCAATTCCTCGGTGGAGACTTCCTCCTCGGGATAATCCGCGATCAGATCCAGCAGGTCTTCGATACGCTGCTTTTCGATTCGCGCAAGTGTGCGTTCAACCTGGCCCAGGGTTGCATCCGCGAGCCGATCCTCAAGTTGGGCCAGCGTGGCACGCCTCTCTTCCAGCAGGTCCGGCTTGCGCCGAATGTCCAGAATGCCGTCCAGCTCCCTGGCGTCAAACTCCGCACGAACCTTCTCAATGTGATGTAAAAGCCCGATCTGCCCGTGGGACAACGCACGAAAAAGCAGCGCGATCTGGTTCTCCGGATCCCGATCGAGCACGCGGGTGAACTGCTCGATGGCCCTTTGGTATCCCTCCATCGCCTCACCCGGAGGTTGATGCAGGTAAAGGTAAATGCCTTGGTTCAAGTCGACGACAACATCGGGGGGAGGGCTCTCTTGAGCAAGGGTGGGCGACGGTCCCACCATCATGCACAGAAGAAGGGTAACCGCCGTCAGACCGGTCCGTGGGTAAGCCATTGACTGCCCCTTCTAGCGTTCTGGATCATGAGGACACCACCACTTCCGAGGCTGGCAACACGGCGCAGCCGTTGGAAACGAGCAGCGCATCGGCAGAGGTGCAGCCCCGGCGCGCCGGAGCCCGCGGAAAAGCCGCCTTGGCTAGCCGCCGCCGTTCGCCTCTGTTTCCTGGCCCTGGCTGACGATGGCCGCCTCCACGAGGCTGGCCAGCGTGGAAACGCTCGTCTGAATGAGGCTGTTCGTCAGAAAATCCCTGAACTGCAGCGTCGTGATGCCGCACGGTCCCGCGAACAGGCACCCGCCGGCCAGGAGCATCGTCAGCAGTCGGCGTCGGTTCGTCTTGCGCATATGCACGATCCCTTTCAAATCAGCTTTTTGCGGAGCAGATGCAAAGCGACCTGTATCACTCCCGGCGCGCCGACGTTCGGCTAAGACTATGTGGCGCCGGCCACGGCGTTCTGCAGCAGGAACACCGCCAGATCGGAAAGAAACGTCAACTGGGCATTCAGCAGGATGTCCGGGTCGACCGCACAGCCGCCTGCGATGCATAAGCCCGCACTCGCAAAAAACTTCAAGGCTCGGTCCATTCGTCTCTTCATGGAACAATGCGTCCAAAAAAGTCGCCAAAGTTGCTGTTCGGCTACCTTGCCCTGAGCTTCGCCAAGCGGATTCCTCCCAAAGGCTCAGACCCCTGCTCCTCAGAGGAGGCCCAGGATGCGGCGACAGGTGAGAGCAGGTTGCGCCCTCTCAAGACGCATATTGGAAGGAGCCCGGTAACAACTGTCAACCCGCTGCGCCGCGTTTGCGTGGCGCTCCGACTGGGGCTTTCTCAGAAACCGTGCAACATGGGTGGTACCCTACCCGAGATCGCCACAGAACGGGAAACTCGAGGGGCTCCGGGACCGGCGCGCGGGGCCACGTTTATCCCCTTGTTTCCTGAATGCCACCGCCCGGCCCGGCTGAATGGATTCGGCTACGGTTGTGGTGTGGGCTCGGCCAGGGACGGCACCAGCCAAACGGCAGAGAGGTAGCCGCCGCTTTCCAGGTCTGCGAGCCGGTCCCACTCCAACTCCATGCGCTGCTCCGCCTCGCCGGCAGGGCGCACGCGCGATTTCCTCGCCGGAAAAGATAGGTTCAGAATGCCCATGCCCGTCAAAGGCTCATCGAGGGCGAGCACGATGCCAAGCTGCTTGTCGAAGGTCCGGACCGCCCGAATCGCTCCCGTCACTTCGTCGAATACCCTCGCCAGAACGGTCTCCCCGAGGGCGGGATTCTCCTCACTCAGTTCAGAGATCGGACCGAGACGCAGGAGGACCGGACCTTCGTCAACCGCGCCTTCGGGGACGGCACTCCAGACAATCGCAAAAGCCTCCTCTGGCCCCACGAAGTATTCGCAGAACACAGTGGGCGCAACCGTGTCATTCTTGCCTCGCACTCTAGGTGGCAGGTTGTCACGGATCGACTGCGTAAGCGCGTTCAAGTCCCCGTCGGCTATGGTTGCACGTTTCGCTTCCCAGATGCCCGACAGGAAGCCAAAGGCCTCGTCGGCCGTCAGCGCCTTGCGGTCGGCACCGACGGAAAGTGCGCCGCGCAGCTCCGCCTCCAACGTGGCGCGTGCTTCGGATCCCGTAAGGCTCTCATTCACGCGTCGGGCCTCTCCGAACGTCCGGCAGAGGTTTCTCAGGAACTCGTCCAGTTCGCTGCCCGTCGTCTTGAATCTGGCGCCACCAGCCGGTGCCGGTACAAGCGTGAAAGTGCCCTCAAAACTTCTGCGCCACAGCTCCAGCAAGCCTGTCGTCTGGTCGCGATTCAGTTCTACGTCCTTTGCACCGGGAGCCAAATCCCAATCCCCTTTATAGCGCAACGACAGTTCCGGATCGGGGCCGGAATGAAATGCTGCCGGCTGAGCCAGAACCTCAACATGCGGCACGATCATCTGAGGGGCATCCGGACCGTACAGGTAATCCTCCAGTTCAGGACACGACCCTTTCACGTTCGGTGGCAATGCAATCCAGCGACGTCGAAGCGAGAACGCGTCCACTATGGAGAAATCCTGCTTGGTGCCTCGCAGGTCCATGAAGCGCACCATCAAGGGCCAATAGGCCGGCTTTTGCACCGCCCCGGTCACCACGGCCTTGTCCAGTTCAAGCTGATCGCTGACCGCGCTTTGTACGGGCGCTAGATCAACTTGAAGCGGCAGGCGTTCTTCGACGGGCAGTTCAGAAGGCAAGGCTTCGAGGTCACTTGCCCAGGGAGCAGTCACGGCCAGGGACAGCGTCGAGTCCGTGGAGTCGTCCAGCACGTGGAATCGCAGGTCCGCAGGCAGCGCGTCGAGCCACGGCACGGCGCCACGGTCTTCGTTCAGGAGTTGCAGAACACTGAGCCCGGCGATCGTGCCGCTCAGTGTGTCGGCCCACTCTGACGCCGGCTCATAGGCGAGCGACTGCGGATTCCACTGGGCCTCGATGGTCTGAGCCTGCTTTTGCACCTCGCTCGAAATCGTGTAGGAGACGACCCGCGCGGGTTCGGTAAGGCGTTCCTCGCTGGCCCGGACGATGGCCCCCAGCGGCGCGAGGCGGTCCTGCAGTCTCTGGAGTGACGCCTCCATCCGGGCGTTCTGCTTGGCGACGAGGAAGGCCCACAACCTGACCGCCACCTCGTCGCCAACTTCAACTTCGGAGACGAAGCGCACTTGCTCTTCTTGTGTGACCACGGTGACGTCCAGGGCGTCGCCAATCGCTTCGCCGTTGACCTCAAGAGTGATCGACGTCGAAGCTTCCCATCCGCTTCGGTCGGCCGAGCGCTGCCAGGAGGCAGGCGACATGGCTCCTTCGATGCTGTTGGTCGGGATTATGCTGCTCAGTGATCCGTCCTGGCGGACCTGGTAGAGCAGACCTTCCAGGAGTCTTGTGGGCCCGTTGCTCAACTCATTGTCAATGCGCCGGGCGAGCGCTTCAACGGCCTCCGGATCCTCCGCCGCCAGTCCCCATTCACCACCGGCATGGTCGTAATCCAACAGGACTTTGTGAAGCCCAAAGCCCGGTACCATGAAGCTGATCGATGGCTCACCCGTCGCGTCCGGCTCCTCGAGGATCTCGATCGCCTCTCCGAAGGCTTCCACCGAAGGCACACCCTCGGTCAACACGGCGACGATCTCTCCGACGACATGCTCGACGTCACCGGGCGTCACGGGAGGGACGCTTGCCGGCGTATACCAGGGCCCGGACCGCTGATAGGCCAGGGTTTCGCTGTTCCAGTGCGCCTCCACGCTATAGGACATCCCTTCATCGGGAATCTCGATGCCGAATACAACGGTTTCTTGAGGTTCTGCGATGCGTTCCGGGGCGGGCGTCAGCGTGCCGCCTTTCGGTTCGATCGTTCCGCGTCCTTCACTCAACAACACGAGGAGAGATGCATTCTGTATCTCGACCAGCTTCTGTTGGATCTGCCTCGTCAGCTCCTCTTTCGCGCCGGCTTCTCCGTTCACCAGTCGAACCTCGCCATCCGCAACCTGCAGCTCGACAGGCAGCGGCGTCGTCGTACCCGCACCACCGATATCGACCATCAGCTCGGTCGTAGAAGTCCAGCGATCGCCTTCTTTCAGGGTCCAGGTGGGTGGCGATCGCGGAGGCGCCACACGGACCGACGTGGGGTCGAGCAGGCCCGCAATAGGCGCTTCCCGCACGCAGCGATCAACAACGAGGGCGGTGAGTCTTCCCGGCTCGGTGACGAATGCATCGCGAAGTTGCCGAGCAAATGTGTCAGTTGCCGTCCGGCCCTCTTCGGAGATTTGCCAGAGTTCGTTTTCAGAATCGTATTGCACAGGGATGATCCGCGCTGCAAATGCCGGAAGCGCGCAATCCAGTGACGTCGGTGGACCTGGATGCGGCTGGACCGCCAGCGCATCGCTCACGTTTGGAGCGGACGGCATCTCGTTGGCCAGAATCGTCCGGATTTCCCCGGCCAGCCGGTCGACATCGGCCCTCGTGGGCGTCAGCTCTCGAGGTGGCCCGTTTCCGGAATCGAGGAGCGTCCAGGTTCCATACGTGACGGCGATCACGGCGACGCACGCACCGATGACCGCCCAGGGCGAGCGCGTGGGGGCCCCGGCCCCTGCCGCCTCCCTGGTGGCGGCTTCGAGTTCCTTCTCCCAATCGGGAGACAGCTCAAAGGCCAGCCGCTCCGCCTGCCAGCGTGCCGCGAGCCGCCTGCCCTCAACACCTCGAGGCTTCAGCTCGAAATGCATCTCCGGCAGGAAGTGCCTGAGATGCCGCGGCACAGGACGACACCTCACTTTGCCACCCGCTTCTTTGATGCAGGTTCGCAACGTTTGGGTGATCTCATCGCGTGTGGCGTGCTGTCTTTGGAGAACCGCCTCGCGGAGATGGTTGTCGATTGATGCCATGTCCGGCGACGAGGTGAGTTTCCCCACCCGTTTGCATTGCACGGAAAACGATGGCAACGCCAGCTCAGCTCCTCGGTCAACGGGTCTCAATCTCAGGGTGCACGCGAGCGTGATCGTTCTGGGCACCTCTCCCACTGAGTCGATGGACTGCGGCTCCACGTCCAACGAGCAGATCGACCGATAAGCGGCCAGGCTGTCCACGCCGCTGACGATCCTTTCGAAAACGATTCTTCGCGCCTCGTCAGCCGCTATGTCCGCCAGCCGCTGGGTAAACGCTGCCAGGTCACCGTGCACCCAGCGAAGCTTGCTGCGATCCCAGGAGAGTTCCTCTTCGATAAAACCGGCGGCGTTCTCAGGACCGAGCACTTTCCAGACGCCGCGCCCCCGCTCCGGCAGACCGTCGAGTCGCACCTCGACGCGCGCTTGGGGAAACATCCCCTTGCTGATGGGCTTCACCAATTGTGAAAGGCGCGTCTTCTGAAGGTCGGTCAACAGCTTCGTGAAATGGGTGGTGAGGCGCCGCCCGACCTTGCCGTCCTTGTCTTCAATAACAAGTTGGCCCTCTTTGACATCGAAGGTGAACGCGCTGCTGGTACTGCTTTCTTCCGGCCCAGCCACACGCTCGATCAGGTTGGCGTACAAGGTCGCCCGGCCCTCGATCACCGGCTCCTTGCAGGAGAAGTTCACGTCGTCCGTGTCGACCTGGACCAATCCAGGGTCCAGGACCTTGCCGTACTGCTGCTTGACGACCTCGGTGACGAAGGCGCCGGCCGCTTGCCTGACGGCCTTTTTGAGCCTCGTCGTGCACTGTTCGCGTAGTGCCGAGACGCTTCTCAAGATAGCGGGGTGCAGTCGCTTGCACTCCGGGGGACGTTCGAGAATGAACAGCGCTTGGGGCCAGTTACCGCCTTGTACGACGGCTTGAGCTTCCTGTAGCCAGCGGAAAGCGGAAATACCGTCGCTGATTCGCTGCTCATACGCCGTCCGCTGCTGGAGGATCTCCTCCGGCCAGCATTGCACATCAGGACGCCCCTCCCAGGCCGCTGATACGGCCCGCCAGTCCGGCTCGTCCACGTCGACCGCCGCTTTGACCTTGTTGAACCAGTCGGTCGCCTGAGCCAATTGCGCAAGCGCTTCCTGGAGGCGCTCGCCCAGATCATCGGCTTCTTGCCGCATCGACGCAGGCCAGTATTGAAGGGCGGGCTTCTGCGTAAACAGCGTCGTCGCCCGTTCCCACCGCTCAGCATCCAGGTGCTCCCGCAGCTCGTTCAGCCAAGAAGAGGCCGCAGCGAAGTCCTTTCGCCGCGTCTCGAGTTCCTCGCGATACGTGACGGCCGCACCCGGCTCGTGTTCAAGCACGGGCGGCTCATTGAAGAGGGAGTCGAATACGTCGATGTCGCCGCGATCCAGCGCGTCCCCGCAGCGGCGGTACCACATCGTGGCATGAAGACGGTCCGCGTCTTCTCTCGCGTTTTCGGGCCAGTATTCGAGTTCCGGCGGCGCCTTCAGAGCGGCCAGGGCTTCCGCCCACTCACCCGCCTCCCCGGCTGCCCGTGCCTTGTCGAGCCAGGCCTCGGCCTTGCGCCGGTCCTCGGCCATCTTCAGCCGGCGCAGCTCCTCGTCCTTGATGCCTTCCTCCACGCGCGCCGTTAGTGCAGGCTCTCCCCGGAGCACGTCTTGGGGCCAGTGTGTCAGCTCTGGTTTGCCCGTCAGAATCTCCCCCGCCCTGAACCAGTCCGGCTCCTCGGACTCGACGATCTGTTTGAGTCCCGAGATCCACGCCCGGGCCTTGGCATGCTCGTCGATTAACCTTTCAAGGAACTGGACCAGGTCGCTCGCTTTCTCCTCGAGGTGTTTCGGCCAGTAGTCGACCTCCGGCCTTTTCGACGCCAGCGCGTTGGCCTCCTTCCAATCCTCGGTCTGAATGGCGTGTTCAAGATGGTCGGTCCAGTCCCGCGCCGCCACGAAGTCCGCGCGACATTGGCTCAACTGATTTCGGGGCCCTTCGACCGCCTCTTCTCGGTGTGTGAATTGAGCCGCGCTCTCGAACAGCCTGTCGAAGGTGTCGAGGTCGTCGGCCTCGAGCGCTCCCAGACAACGCTGCCGCCAGACCTCGACGCGCAGAGCGTCGGCCTCGGCCTCCAATCCTCCCGGCCAGTATTCCAGCTCCGGCGGTGCATTCAGAAGGGCAGCCGCCGCGTTCCAGTCCTGCCCTCCGGCTGCCGTTTCAACCTCACTCCACCACTGCTTGGCTTTCTTTTGGTCCTCGGCCATCCTGAGCCGAAGCAACCGTTCCGCCTCCACGGCCTCTACGACGCGCTCTCGGTAGTCCGCCTTCGATTTCTGAACAGCATCAGGCCAGTGCTCCAACTCGGGCTCTTGGGACAGGATTTCGCCGGCTACCGCCCAATCGGGCTGATCGGCATCGACGGCGGCGCGTAATCGGTCGAACCATTCGTGCGCGGCCGCGTGATCGGCCTCGATTCTCCGGGCACTCTGCACTTGTTGGGCCAACGACTTGGCTTCGTCGCGAACCCGCTCGGGCCAATACTCAACTTCCGGCTTGCTTTCGAAGTAAGCCTCAGCCTGGTCCCAGTCCTCGACCTCGACGGCACCGCGGATTTTGGAGAGCCACGAAGTCGCGGCCTCATAGTCGGCACGACGTTTGCGAAGTGTGGCGATGCCGGCATCAAAGCCCTCAGGTTCGTGAACGATCTCCGGTCTTTCGATGACCAGCCGGTCGAATGCATCCACCTGCCCCTCATCCAGCGCCTTTTCCAGGGAGGCAAACCACGCGCTTGCCGACAGGCGATCCGCTTCGAGCGTCACATCCTCCGGCCAATGCGCTAGTTTCGGGGGCTGGTCGAGGACTTTGCGGACCTTGTCCCATTGCTCCTTCGCGCCTGCCTTCTGCGCAGGTGCGATCCATAAGCGGGCTTTCTTGAAATCAGCCTCGACGACCTTGACACCGCTCTCTATCTGCTTGCGAAACGCCTCTTCCTGTTTCAGGACGTCCTTCGGCCAGTGTTCGATGTCGCCGGGCCGACGCGCGAGTCGATCGGTTGCTGCCAGCCACTTCTCCTCGTCGACCAGGGCGGTGAGTTCGGAAACGTAGGCTCGCGCCGCTCGATCATCAGTCAGACGTTTGAATTCGAGCTCCACCTTCCGGCTCAGCTTGTCTGCCCGCTCGACGACGTCCCCGGGCCA
The DNA here is from genome assembly GCA_020350565.1 of Phycisphaerales bacterium. Taxonomy (GTDB): domain Bacteria; phylum Planctomycetota; class Phycisphaerae; order UBA1845; family UBA1845. The sequence continues at coordinate 1,920,751 of CP070718.1, read as the reverse complement.
GTGCTCGAGCTGGGGCTTCTCGTCGGACAGCAGCCGTCGCGCGCCATCCCAGTCTGCGCTCTCAACGAGCTCGCGAGCCCGATCGATCCACGAGCAGGCGGTTTGGTATTGTCCGAAGCGATCTGTGAGTGCGCTGAGGGGATCCCTGATCTGGTCATGCCAGCGTCCGATGGCAGGTTCGTTCTCAAGAAGCCGACCGAAAGCGTCCAAGTCCGGCTTCTCCAGCGCCGTGCCGAGATCGGCCAGCCAATCCATCGCCCGTTGGTGGTTGGCCTGGTCCTCTTCCTCTTCGACCTTCGCACGAGCCAGTTGGACTTCCAGAATATCGCGAAGGGATTGGCGCTCGTCGCGGACGGCAGGCACCAGTTGATCGTCCTCGCCCAGGGCCTCCATTTCAGCGATGAGCTGCTCGAGGAGGTCGACCGCTCTGGGTGGGTCCTCCAGCGTGATGCTCCCCAGGCGGCCTTTCATGTTCTGAAGGGAGCGCGCGACGTTGCGGTTGCGATCGAAAGTGCGCGCCAGCTCTTCGGCAACACGCATCATATCGGCCGGCAAGGCCGACGTTTGCGTCACGCGGCTGATCTCCCCTTCCGCGGAAGCCCAATCGTCGCCACTTAGGAGCCCCTCCGCCGCCAGCAAGTGCGTCCGCGCCTCAGCCTCCCGCTGGAAAGCCCTGGCCTCATCCGCGACGTCCAGCGGTGCCTCCGCATTGGCTGCGATAACCCCGGCCAGACCCTGAACGCTCCGCCAGCCCTTCGCTTCAGCCGGCGGCTTTTCGCGGACGCTTTTGATCAGGGCGCGCAGCGACCGCCGCAGAAGCTCACCTTGATCAATCGGCCTGACGTACAGACGGATCTTCTCCAGCGCCCCCGAGGCCGATGGCCGCTCATGCGGAAGGTTGGCCAATAATGCCACCATCAACTCGCACCAGGTTCGAATCGCCGGGTTGTTGGAATCGCGAAAATCGGCGCGACGCGCGCCGTTGTAAATGACCGTGGGCAGTGTGAACTGGCACAACTCAACCAGCCGGCGAACCTCGCCCGTGTCCGTCCACAGATAGGGATGCTTGTGCTCCGCGAGGAGATGAAGCAGGAAGCCGGCCGCGATGACGTCCGAACCGGCCTCGAACGTATTCAGCGCCCCGGTCAGGTACTTCTCGGGATCAACGAACGAGCAGATGCGGTCGTCCCGTTGATCTTCGTCCGCAGCCAGGACTTGCCAAACGCCCGTCCCCAATATCGCTTCATCCCCCTCGGTTCGGGGGCTGACCGCAAGGTTCAAGTAGTCGTCCACACCGAGCGAGTTGCAGATGGCTCGAGTGAAGCCGAAGTCGGTCAGTTTCTCCACCCCATCGGACGTACGTACGAACACACTGGGGCACAGCCCTCCGTGAACGCCCGGCCGCCCACCCTTCAAGCCATGGACCGCCGCAAGGGCATCGAGAACGGCCGCCGTGACGCTCAGGATTTCCTGCTCATCGGCAAGCGGGGCCTCAGGATCGTAGAGCTCCAGGCCGTAAACCGGCTCCGCGGGTTCATGAGCGATGAAGAATGCCTGTTCGTTTTCCTGCAACTCGCCTTGCAGTTGGAGAACGTGGGCGGAGGAGGTGGCGGCTTGGCGCTGAAGATCGATGGCGGCGATCAGTTCGTCGGCGAGCTGCGCGTGTTGTGCCGCACTGAGATTCCGCGGTTTCAGGATGACCCGTCGATGTACAATCGGCACGAAAGGCCCGTTCTCTTGAGATTCCAACGATCGAAGATCGGCGAGACCTCCGACCTCGCCGTCAACACCCCTCGTCATTCCGGCGCCACTGGAAGATACCCCCAGTGTGTGGTCGACACGACAAGTCGCCAATCGTATATTAGCTCCTCTCTGAGCAGGGGGAAGGCGCGGACGATGGGCCGTGCTGAGCCCTTGCGCAGGTGATCATCGCGAATCGATCGGGCCGAGCAGTTCGCGGACCGTGAGCGAAAAGCCATGAGTGCCGGGCAGGAACAGGTGGCTGAGGTGCTGGCCGATGCCATTGCGCAATGCGAGGCGTTTGCACCGTTGCGCGAACGCTTCATGGGCGCCGACGAACCACAGCGATACCGCATCATCGCCTCCATGCTGACGCGGCTGGCGGACGACCGTGACGAAGGCCGTAAGGACCACTCCTCCGGCCCCCCCGCGGCTGCCTCGGTTGGCGCCGACGATCATGAATTGCAGCGGCTCCGAACGGTGAACGACGAGTTGCGGCAGGAGATCGGTCGGCTTGAACAGAAATTGGAGGAGCTCCGCAGGGATCGCACTGCCCCAAGCGCCGGCGCCACCGCTGCCTCAGGTAAAGGATCCCCTCCGGCACCTGGTTCCGCCCAAGCCCTGTTGGAAGACCTGTGGTCGCGTCTGGCCGCGACGGATCCGCCGCTGGGTGTCGCCGCCGAAAACCCGGATATCCGGGCCGTGGAACGTCTCGTCGACGCGTTTATTGAATGGGTACGCTTCGGAAACGACTTCGATCAGAGCGTTCGCGTATTCTTGGACCGGTACACAAAGCAGGTTCCGACGTTGAAACGCCCTTGGGAAGCCTACGTTCGCGGGCCGACGCTCTCGGAGGTCGCCGCGGAGATCGTGTCACCCGAGACGGCCCGGCCCGTCAGCTTTCTGAAGACCAGACTCAGGATGTTGCTGATGTGGACGGTGGCGGCCATGGCTGCCGCCGACAGCACTTTGCACTCCATAGAGCCCGAGCTGCGCGCCCATCTCCTGGGCCCGGTCGGTTTGGGTGGCGACCCGAAGTGCACGATCAAGAACTACATTGAGGAGAATGACGGTCCGGATCGATTCATGGAGCATATGCTGGCTCTTCTTTCGCAAAAGCTCCTGGAAACATTCGGGAAAGTGTAAGGTTGGCGGAGGGCGACCGGCGGAGCACATTCAATCGATAGGGAGGCATGCGATGTGGAATCAGACGTGTCGGCGTCAGGCACAAGTACTTCTGAGTGGTGTGGTGATGGTCCTTCTGTCCTGCGCGGCCGCAGGATGCGGCGGCCGAGCCATGAAAATCACCACGGCCGATTACATCAACACGGCGTTCGTCCCCAAAGGCGCGCCGCTCGAAGTGGACATTGTCACCGTCTTCCCCGGCGACTTTAAGAAAGAGAAGCAGGAGGCCAACCAGGACCTTCTGCCTGATGCGATGATCACGTCGGACGTGTGGTTCGAACGTAGACCCACCGTGCAGTCGATCAACAAGATGGGCGACACCTACCACTTCAAGATCCCGAAATCCCAGATCATCTGCTTTACGGATGACGAGGAGGCTTTTGGGGAGCGACGCGGCGGGGCGATCCTGGGGGCCAACTATCGCGATGCCCCGGAGATCATCGTTAAGGACCTGCCGACAACGAGCAACCCGCTGAACTGGTTCAGCAAGAAGTACGTGGTCTACGTGTTCTGCAAGTTCCAGAATGCTGAAGGCAAGGATGTGCTGCCCACGCGGCCGGCCGTTTTCGCCCCGGTCTACCGGCACGGGGGAAAGCTCGCCGTGCACGTCAACGAGACGTCCGCTGAAGTGACGGGCAAGTCCACGTCCTCGTCTCGGAGTCCTTCCAAGGAAAAGAAACCGGAGGCTCCGGCAGCATCAAAGTAACGGGTGGCGTCAAAGATGGCGGTGTGCTCCTTGGGTGTGGGAGCCGGGCAGAACGAGGCGGATTCGTGTGTGGGGCTGGCTTGCGGCCCCATCACCGTGTTGTCCAAAGGTTAGCCTATGGCCGAGATCGTTGACGAACCTTTGACTTTTCGACTCACCGAGGTCTGCTGGCCGGTGTTCCAGTTTCTGACCGATTTCGGCCGCAGGGTCCAGCACGGCATGCCTCAGGATTTCAAACAGGTACGCTTTGACGCGGTCACCGCCCTACGGGATGCCGAGGAAATTCCAGCCGGCGATCCTTCCTCAGACAAGCTCTGGAAGCAGCGCGTCAGGCCCATGATGGTCTATCTGCTCGATTATGTGCTGACGGAGACGCCCTGGAACGGGCAGGAGGCTTGGCGGCTGGGCCCGTTCGAGACCGATCCGGAAATCCTCGGCCATGAAGCCGTCCGCGGCGGCAGTGTTTTCTTCGAAGATTGCGACCAGATTCAAAGAGAGTTCGAGTTGGCCGAGCGCCGCGATCTGAGCGAGAAGGAGAACCTGGCCGAGCTTCTCGGCTTGTATTTCATCTGTCTCCGCCTGGGCTTCAAAGGGCAGTATCAGGACAGGCCCCAGGAACTGGCGGACTATACGCGCCGCCTCTTCAGCCGCCTGCCGGCTCATGCCTCCACTCGGGCCAAGGAGATGTTCCCGGACTCTTACCGTCATAACCGGGAAGTGAAGATCAATTACAACCTGGGCATGAGCTTGACCGTAATGGTCACCATCTTTGTGGTCATCGTGGTTCTGGCGGGCATCACCTTCCACGTCGCGTGGAAGAGTGCGGTCGGGGACATCGCGACGGCTGCGGAGCAGGTGGAGGACGAAACGTACTTCAAGGTGGGGATGGCGGAGTCTGCCGGCGAATCCGGCGGCTGATCTTTCCTGGCGGCGCAGAGGAGCTGTCGCTCCCGGGGAGCCGCCATCAAATTAGGGCGAACCGGAGCCGCCTTTCGCGAATAAGGTCGTGGCCATGAAGAAGCTGCTTGAGCTGTACAGGTCGCTTCCGCCGGAAATGAAGACCTTTCTGGCCTTGGCAGGCGTCACCTCCCCGATTCTGATCATCTACTTTCTCAAGCGATTCCTCTTCCCCGACGCCGGCTATTTCGCCCTGATCGTCGGATTTCTCATGGTTGTCGGCTTTCTTTTCCTCGTCGGCTTCGCCGTGGTGACGGTGCTCGGGCAGGGGCGGGCCAGCCGGCAGCGTCGCATGGCCGGCGCCATGGCGGCCGATTCCGACCGCGGTCCCGTGTCCATGGACGCCGCAGCCGCCATCAAGGCCAACAACGAGAAGTTCTTCAGCGCCGTCAGAGAGATGAAGAAAAACGCCGGCGTCGACGTGTACGCCCTGCCCTGGTACATCGTGCTCGGGGATTCCGGCTGCGGCAAAACGAAGCTGGTCAACGAAAGCGGTCTGACCTTCTCCCTTGGCAAGCCCGAAGGCTACAAGCTCGGCACACTGAACTACAACTGGTGGTTCACGGAAAAGGCCATCTTCATCGACATGGCCGGGCGCCTCTGCAACCCCCAGGAAGACGACGATCACCGCGAGTGGCAGGCTTTCCTGGACATGGTCCGGAAGGGCCGAAAGGGCTTTCCCATCAACGGCGCGATCGTCTGTGTCTCTGCGGATCATCTCCTCGAAGACCCACCGGAAAAGGTCGAGCAGGATGCCAACACCATGCTCGAACGCCTGCGAGACCTCCACCGCAAGCTCGGCGTGACCTTCGCCACCTATCTGGTGGTCACGAAATGCGACAAGATCGTCGGCTTTCTCCAGTTCTTCGAACAGGCCGCGACCAACGTCCAGGTCCGCAACCAGATGTTCGGCTGGTCCCGGCCCGGCAAGCTGGACGACATTTATGATCCCGAATCGTTCGATAGCGATTTCTCCGACCTGTACAGCCGACTCAACGAGCTGCGTCTTCGCTGCATTAACGAGGAAGAGAATCCTGAAGCCCTGGGGATCGCCTACAGTTTCCCGGAGGAGTTCCGGGAGCTGCGTGAGCCTCTCAATACCTGTGTGAACATCCTCTTCCAAAAGTTCGATAGCCCTCGCGCCGTAAAGAACCTGTTCCTCCGCGGCATCTACTTCACCAGCTCGACGCAGGAGGGGAGACTCAGCCTGAAGCGTCTCATCGAGGCGGTGGGTGCGGAGGCGGCCGATCAGTTCGCGCCGCTCGATTTGTACCCGCGCAAGAAACCCTTCTTCATCAAGGACCTGCTGACGCGAAAGGTCGTCCCCGAACACGGCATCGTGTTCCGTAATGAGCAGCAGGTTGCCCGCAACCGGACCTTCGGCAAGGTCGTCAAGGTCGGCGGTGTGGGGCTCACGGTCGTGCTCCTGGCGGCTTTGATCTGGGGTACGATTGCATTCGACCGGCTGATCGGTGCGCCGCGCGAGTTGCTCAGAGCGCAGGAGAATCGACCGGCGCAGGCCGCCGCACTGGCCGGCGACTCGGCATCGAAAGCCCTCGAGGCCTGTGTGACCTTGGCGCGGCACAAACAAGTGCTGGAGACAAACCCCTGGCCCCGACTCATTCTATCCCTGGGTATATCCAGCAGTCGGCCGGTCGGCTGCATCCAGACCGTCCGCTCCGGCATCTTTTATGAGGGCGTCCTGTATCGTGGGCTGCGCGAAGTGGAGCAGTGCCTCCGCGAGGTCGAACTCGGTGAGTACGGCAACGGGCAGCAGTCCGCCGATCTTCAAGCCCGTCAGCTTGCCGATTGCCTATCCGTCTATCTTCGCCTGGCCGCATTCAAGGATGCCGAGCTCTTCCCGCCGGGCCTGAGCGAGAAAGAGTTGACGATGCTCTTTATATTCGCTCGCGGGCAGGGCAGGCCTTCGCTCGACCAGTTGAATGGGCCTTCTTTCGAGCGGGAAATGAGCGCGTACCTGGAGACGGCCCGTAGCAACCCCGCGAGATTCAGCCCCGCCCGGTTGCTGGCCCGCGCGGATTTCGACCCCGTTCTCACTGTGGGCAAAGCCGTCGCTGCCTATCGCGACTACTTGGCCGCCGTCGCCAGCCCGGACAGCGGCGCGGATGCGGCGCTGGCCGAGTGGTTGCGGATCCGCCAGCAGTGTGAGGCCGTGTTCGAAGAGTATGCCGGCTTGCTCAAGGCCGCCGACCGGGTGCCCGTAAATGCAGCCGATTTCGCGGCGCACGTCGCCGACCTGAAGGAACGCCTGGAAACCATCGACAGCAGTCTCAATAGCTGCACGTGGAATGCGGTTGCCGGTTCTGCCGACATCAAGGGATTCGCAGAGGCTGTGAACGAACAGCGCCGCCGGTGGTTGGATCAGCGGGATTGTTGGGTCCATGCCTACCGATCAGTGGGCCCGCTCATTACCGGCGACACACCGACAGCCGCCTCCGAGGAGGATTCCCGCGCGCCGGCCACCGAACCGCAAGAGCTCGGCGAACCCTCGGAAGAGGCTCCGCCGTATGAGGCGTCGATCTTAGCGGCCATCGACGGTCTGAGACGCAGACCGGCGGACGAGCCCGACGCGCCGGACGGTCTGGACGACATTCTCTGCCAAAGCCTCATTGCGGTCGGTTTGATCGAAAAACGTGAGCAAGTTTCCGACGACCTGCTTACCAGCCTGAGGGAGGTTTACCAATACGCTCCCTGCGATCGAATCATCGCACCGGTCTTTGAAGGTGATCGGCTCGTCGACGTTCAGTTGAGCGCCGACGCACAAGTCATCCGCCGCCACCTCGCGTCATTCGCCGAGCGCTTGAGCAGACAGGTCGTCACTGCGGGCGCTGCAGGACGCGAGGTGCCGGAGAGAATGACCGAACGCATTCGCGAGGCGCGGCGGGCAGTGAACGAGGCGCAACAGGAACCCAAGCCGCAAATCGAGGTGGCGGTTGAATGGAAGCCGCGCGCCTTGGAACAGCTCATCCAGGCGCAGGGCCTGCTGGGCGCCAAGGCCGCTCTGACCGACGCGATCGCCGACGCCACCGAAAGCTTCAGAGCGGTTGGCGGCCCGGATGGCTGGGGCCTGGCCGAGCTGTGGGAGGATTACGATCGGAGCGTTACGAGCTTCTACCGCATCCGCTCGAGCCCGGACGCACCGGCGGTCGCCCCGGAACCCGGCGAGCCCCAGGACTTGGAAGAGGAACGCGCGGCGGAGCCATTTGAAGCATCGCGTCCAGCGGTCGAAGGCGAACCAAAAACCTCCGAAGCACCACTGCAACCAGTCACTGCCCGGCTCGGCCTCACGCGAAGAGGTGCGGGTGTCATGGAATGCGCGACGGAGCGTTTTCTCGTCGATGCCTTGACGCAGTGCGGAACGCTGACCGATGAGCTTTCCACGATCAGCCGAGCGGACTGCCTGGGCGGCGGAGTAATTGACCTGCCCGGCGCTTGCCGGGGAGCCCTGGCAGAAGCCAAGAGAACCTACTTGGCACGCTACTTCCAGGAATGGCGCAGGGCTTACGACGCTGCCGGGCCGGCCTTCGCCGAACGGGTGGGGGGCTTTCTTGACGAGAAGGATTGGGCCGGCTTCAAGGCCCGCATGAGAGGCGAATACGTGGATGTCGGCGGACAGTATCGGACCGCTGTGGCGGATCTTCTCCGTCATGTCCTCTGGGCGGATGATCGTTTGCAGACGGATGGATCGCGGAACGATCTCAGCCTGCTGGAAGACGCCCGCAACGGTGCGTGGGCCGACGTCGGTTTCGTGGAGCCTTTGCGCACATGGCCCAGAGCGGACTCGAAAGATCAACCATGGGACGAAGTGGCGGGCAAAGCGCTGGACGCCTGGATCACCTTCGCGACCGCCGTCTGGAGAGATCCGGATCTGCCGAGCGATTTCCTGAGCGGGACGGCCAACAGGGCGAGAAAAGAGATCAGCTGGGACATTCTGCCCGGAGAGCTGAACGCGTTGGCCGATCTCAGCTTTGCCCAGAGTCTCGGGGAGATCATCCGGCATGGGCGACGGCTCAAGGCCGCCGAGATTCAGCATTGGATCGTCGCGCGGCAGGAACACTACGCCTTTGCCTCCGACAGACTCCCTTACGTCGATGGGCCCGGCGAGGGGATCCTCCGTACGGTGAATCCGGACGAGTTTCAGAAGTTCGTCCGGGACATCACGACCGCCGAGGGACACTTTCGGCAGCTTGGTGACAGCGGTCTCGCCGGCTATGAGGAGCGGGAAAGATATTATCGTCAGTGCAAGGAATGGCACGATTTCCTGACGGGGATGGATCCGTTTGCCCGCCCGTTGGCCGTGCGGGTCGAGGCGGACAGCGATTTTCGTGGTGCTCACGAGGGTTATCGCTGGTGGGACGCCGCGAACGGTCGCTGGTGGGACGGCGAGCCCCCGGGCGACCCGGGGCCCAATTTCCATCGTCAGGTGGAGCTTGCCCTGGGCCTCTCGTTGAAGGAGGGTCCTGAGCGCATCAGCTTTCCCACCGATCAAAGCGGCCAGGTCTGGCGATGTGAATGGGGCTGGCCCAGAGGCGGCGGGGAGGCCGCCCTCATCCGCTCGAACGGGAAGAAGGGGCTGCCTTCCCTCAAAGTCCCTCTGGGCAACATCCACCGTCTGTTGCTGCCCGCACTCCTGGAAAGCATCGGGCAGAGCAACGATCGTCGCACGTGGCGGGTGGCGCTGGTCTGCGATATTCCCGCGCTCTATCGAAAGCAGGGTAACGACTCCGCCGCCAAGCTTATCGAGGAAGATACCAGCGAGGCCAGCGACAGAATGGTGGGGCATAAGTTCATGATTCAACTGGGGCAGAAGCTCCCTGAGCCGATTTCGTGTATGAAGGAGCTGGACCTGACTGTACCGCAAGCGCAGGACTCGGAGCGATGATGTCGCTGGATTGCTCATTCCGGCACGCCGGCAAGCATCGCCGGCAGCCTGCTCCAGGCAGCGAAGGAATCCCCGGTACGGTCGCTCGGCTTTGCATGAAAAGCGCCGTTCCGGCACCCGTGAAACATGGTTTGGATGAAGCTCTTTAAATCCAGGTCGGCGAAGCTCAAGGCCGACCCGAAGATCAGGTGGTTCGGGAAACTGCCCACCTACCAGGACTACTATCGCTCGCGTGGCGACGAGGCGTGGGCGGTCGAGTTTAACGAGTGGATCATCAAGGGCTTCGAGTATTACCAGGCCCGGCATGAAAGTTCGGATGGCTTCGTGGCAAACGACTCGCCGCGTGTCCCCCGCATCGCGCCCGGCGCGGTGATTGTGCGGCTTCCCAAGTCGAGCATGACGGTTCTGTCGTACGTGATGGATTTCGGGGGCGACATGCGCGGGCGGCCTTTCCCGATCTGTCTGTACGTGGGACTGCCGACCTCGTGTTGGCCCGGACCGACCAGCGCTCACGTGATGCCGGCAGCCCGGGCGATCGGCCAGCTGATGCGCCTCGGACGCGACATCCCGCGATTCATCAAGACGCCCAGCCGCTTCGAGACCATGGTGGGTGAGCGCAAGGTCGAGCTGGGCGGCATGGAGGTCAACGAAAAGGACGAGAGCTGGATTGACGAAGCCAAGGCCCTGCCGATGGAGGAATGGTTCGCTGCGGCGGCGCAAGGGCTGTTGGTCAAGGACCTGGCGACGTGGCAGAGACTCGCCCACCGTTGGGGAGACGACATCGCCCGGCACGACGGTCGGCATTTCAGGCCGACGCTGCGATTCCCCTTGGCCCGTTCGATCACCCATGAGGTGCAGGTGGCCGGCTGGATCCGCTGGCTCGAGCAGCGTATGAGCATGAAGCAGCGGACGCTCTCCCTTCTGCTCGCCGGTGAAAACGAACGGCGGCCGGGTCGGCTGGCCATCATCGCCCGGGACCTGGTGGCAGAGGACTTCCTCTTGCTGACCGAGCGCTGGAGCGCGCTCGCCTATGTCGATAACCTGACCGAGGTCGACGTCGAGGATCACGAGCGGCCCCCGTCGGGCCGGGAGGAAGAAGAGATCCGCGACGACC